>JADLFM010000064.1 GCA_020845495.1 Chloroflexota bacterium | reverse complement strand
TGTCGATACGGCGCGCCTCGTGGCGCTCGGTGCCGATGATGTGCAGCCCGCCCGCCGCGAGCACGCGCTCCTTGTCCGCCGCGCAGAGCCGCTCCGCCTCGGCCAGCGCCGCCGCGTACTGCTCCGGGGTGGCCTCCAACACGTTGGTGCCCTGCTTGTGAAGCAGCTCTCCGGCCATGACCTCGGGGTTGCCGCCGAGCAGGATGTCGGTCCCGCGGCCGGCCATGTTGGTCGCGATAGTGACCGCCCCCGAGCGGCCGGCCTGCGCCACGATGTCGGCCTCGCGCTCGTGCAACTTGGCGTTCAGCACGTTGTGGCGGATGCCGCGGCGCTTGAGCATGTCGGCAAGCATCTCGCTGATCTCGACGCTGATGGTGCCGACCAGGACCGGGCGCCCGGCCTCGTGCTCCTCGATGATCTCGTCGACGACCGCGTTCCACTTGCCCTTCTGAGAGGCGTACACCAGGTCGGCGAAGTCGTCGCGGATCATCTCGCGGTTGGTGGGGATGACCACCACCTCGAGGCCGTAGATCTTGCTGAACTCCTCGGCCTCGGTCTCGGCCGTGCCGGTCATGCCGGCCAACTTGTCGTACATGCGGAAGTAGTTCTGGAACGTGATGGTGGCGAGAGTGCGCTGCTCGCTGCGGACCTTCACCCCCTCCTTGGCCTCGACGGCCTGGTGCAGGCCCTCCGACCAGCGCCGGCCGGGCATCAGGCGCCCGGTGAATTCGTCGACGATGACGATCTCGCCATCGCGGATGACGTAGTCACGGTCGCGCTGGTACAGCACCTGTGCCTTGAGCGCCTGCTCCAGGTGCCGGGCCAGGCTGAAGTCGTCGGCGAACATGTTCTCGACGCCGAGCATCTTCTCCATCTTGTCGGTGCCGGCCTCGGTGATTGCCACCTGCTTGAACTTCTCGTCGACGATGTAGTCCTCCTCGGCCTTCAGGCGTGGCACGAGGCGGGCGAACTGGATGTACTTGTCGGCCGACTCCTCGGCCTGGCCGCTGATGATCAGCGGCGTGCGGGCCTCGTCGATCAGGATGTTGTCCACCTCGTCCACGATGGCGTAGAAATGGCCGCGCTGGACGCGCCCCGCCAGGTCCACGACCAGGTTGTCGCGCAGGAAGTCGAAGCCGAACTCGTTGTTGGTGCCGTACGTGACGTCGGCGGCGTAGGCCTCGCGCCGCTCGACGGGTCGCAGGTCGCGCAGCTTCTCGTCGGTGGCGGGGAACGCCGGGTCGTAGACGAAGGCCCCGGCATGCTGGATCGATCCGACGCTCATCCCGAGCCGATGGAACACCGCGCCGATCCACTGCGCGTCGCGCTTGGCGAGGTAGTCGTTGACGGTGACGACGTGCACGCCGCGGCCGACGAGCGCGTTGAGGTAGGCGGCCAGCGGCCCGACGAACGTCTTGCCCTCGCCGGTGCGTTGCTCGGCGATGGCGCCGCGCTGCAGGACGATGCCGCCCATGAGCTGGACGTCGTAGTGGCGCTTGCCGAGGGCGCGGACCATCGCCTCACGCACCGATGCGAATGCCTCGGGCAGGATGGCCTCCAGCGCCTCGTTGATGCGCTTCAGCTCCTCGTCACGCTGCTGCTTGAGCCGGTCGGCCAGGCGCGCGGCGTCGGCGCCGGCCAGGGCGGAGTCGTCGGCATCGGCGTCGGGATCCGTCTCGCGCAGCTCGATTGGCAGCAGGATGTCGCCGATCTCGTCGCGCAGGCGAGCGCGAAAATCATCGGTGCGGCTGGCGAGCTCGGCGTCCGAGAGGGCCCGGACCTCGGGCTCGAGCTCGTTGATCCGCGCGACGATCGGCTCGAGGGCGCGAATCTCGCGCTCGTTGGAGTCCCCCAGGCGGGACAGGAACTTCAGCATCGGGCAGCCGAGTATAGCCCGATGCGCGCCGGGCGCCCGCTACCGCGATCGGGTGCTCGCCGCGACTTCGTGGGTGCGGCAGAACTCAGCCGGCGCTCACCGGAAAGGATAGTGGCTCGGTGCTGGCATCGACGTCGGGCGAGTCGTCCCAGAAGGTCATCTCCTCGACCATCTCGACCTCGGAGTCGAACAGGGCGCCGACGCTCGAACCGCGGTGGATGCGGCGAATGGCCTCCCCGATCAGCGGCGCCACCGACAGGACGGTGATGCGGGGGTCGTCGCAGCCGTCCGGCAGCGGGATGGTGTCGGTGACCACGACCTCGCGCAGGTTGGTGGCCGCGATTCGCTCCAGGGCCGGGGCCGACAGGACGCCGTGGCTGGCGCACGAGTAGATCTCGGTCACGCCCTGCGCCTCGAGGGCCTGGACGGTCTCGACCAGCGTCCCGGCGGTGTTGATCTCGTCGTCCACGATCACGCAGCGCCGGCCCCGAACCTCGCCGATGACGTTCAGCACGTCGGCCTGGTCGTGGTTGCCGACGCGTCGCTTCTCGACGATCGCCAGCGGCGCGTTGAGGATCTCGGCGAAGGCGCGGGCACGCTTGGCGAAGCCGAGGTCGGTTACGACGACCAGGTCGGGGATGTCCTTGCGCTTGATGTGCGCGGCCAGGATGTTGACCGCGGTCAGCTCGTCGACCGGGATGCTGAAGAAGCCCTGGATCTGGCCCTGGTGCAGGTCCATGGTCAGCACGCGGTCGGCGCCGGCGACGGTGAGCATGTCGGCCACCAGGCGCGCGGTGATGGGCACGCGGGGCTGATCCTTCTTGTCGGAGCGCCCGTAACTGTAGTACGGGATGACCGCCGTGATGCGCCCCGCCGATGCACGCTTGAAGGCGTCGATCATGATCAGCAGCTCCATGATCGAGTCGTTGACCGGTCGGCTGGTGGGCTGAACCAGGAAGACGTCCTGCTCGCGCACGTTGTCCAGGATGCGGACGAACGTGTTCTGGTTGGCGAACTGGAAGACCTCCGCGCCGCCCAGGCTGGTCTTGAGGTAGCGACAGATGCGCTCGGCCAGGGGGCGGTTGGCGTTGCCGGTGTAGATGCTGAACTCGTCGGCGTACACGGCGTGGACTCCAGCGGCGCTGCGGGATGAGGCACCACCGATTCTAGCGGACGCGCCGGAATGGCTCGTTGGCTCAGCGACCTGGCAACCGGATCGGCCCCTCGTGGACGATGTTCCAGGTGACGGTGGTGGTGCTCAGGTCGTACTCGCTGATGAAGGTGTGCGAGCCGCTCAGGACGGTGCCCGGATTGTTCGGATCGATGCGTCCCTCGACGGTCGACTGTGCGGCAGAGCCGGTGAGCGGACTGGGCCAGTACGGGCGGTCTTCGGTGCCCGTCCCGATGTCGATGCAGTGCGGACTGGGCACAAGGATGGAGACCTGGGTCACCGTCTGGCCGGAAAGGACGATGTCCTCGGGCGGCTGGGCGGTGTTCCAGGCGATCGTGTAGCGCCCGTCGGGGTACAGCATGATGTTGGCGCCGGCTTGCCCGTCAAAGCCCCACGTGCCTCCGCTCTCGGCTTGTTCGACCACGTCGTGCAAACATCCGCCCGGAACGTTCGTGCCGGCCTCGGCGTAGCCGTCGGTCCCGTTGCCGCTGGTGTATTGGCGACCGTCCAGTAACACGAATCCGGATCCGTACGCGTCGTCTGGGCCACCGACGTAGATGACATCTCGCACCCAGATGGACGTGTGCCAGTCGCGGGTGTAGGTGGCGGTGCCCTCGGTGATGGTCGAGGAACCGGATTGGCTCGACTCGGTCGCGGCGATGATGGTGCCCTTCCACGTCCCGGGCTGCGGTACGTGGTAGCTCACGCTCGCCTGCCCGCAGTCGCTCTTTGCCACGACGGTCCTGACCCAGCCGGAGAGCAGGTTGGAGATGACGCCCACGAGCGCGGAATATCCCTTCGTACCCACCGCGATGACGACGCCACCCACGGAAAGGAGGTCCTTGAGGCCGCTTGGAGGTTCCTTGGGATGAACATGCGCGCAGAACTCGACCGTATCGGTCTGCTGGGTGCCCGGATGGTCCTCGCGCCGTTCGGGCAGCACGTCGTAGGTGATGGCATCGAGGGCCGTGTGATCGCTGGTGCGCGTGAGGGGCCGCTCCAACCGTCCGGAAGAGAACTGGTCACGTGCCGGGATCTCGACATGCTGGCTGCCCCGCGTGAGCTCCCACTCAACCTTCCAATCCGCGAGTGCCTTGCCCACGTCGACCAGGTCCTGCCAAACCGGTAGCTTCAGGAAACGGGCGCAGGCTCGCATGGCGGTCGCGAACGGGGACGCCTCGCGGGCCTGCTTAGCGGCAGCCCAGGCAGCATCGGGGACGCCGACCTCGACCGTGGCACCTAGGCTCTGGCGACTGCCGTCCGGCCTGTGATAGGCCGATGGGTCCAGTGTGACCTCCACGCTCGATTCGGAGTAGATCATGATCAGGGCCTGGACTTTGGCGATGAGGCTGAGCACCTTGAAGGCCTGCCCGACTGCGCGCGCGAAATTGGTAGCCGCGCCGAAGAGCGCGTTCACGAACCCGGTGATGAAGCCCTTGACCTGGGCGCCAACGTAGCTGCCGATGTAGGTCGAGACGAGCGGGACTCGGGAGTCGATCATCTGCTTGAGCAGGTCGCAGCCGCTTGGCTCGGCGCGCGGCACTGGTGCCAGCGGCGCGTTGCCCCGATATGCGGCCAGCACGATCGGGCGGGCCCCCCATGCCACCCCGGAGGTTTGCGCGGCCCCGAGCATCGATCGCAGGCCGGCCGTCAGAATGGTGACCTCCAGCCAACTGAGGCGGACGTCACTCGCCGAGAAAGGCTGCGCCAGATCAACCGGGGCAGGTCGTCGTCGAGCGAGCTCAGCGAGCAGCAGCGGCGCGTTCGTCAACCGAACCAGTTCGGGATCGGTCGACGCGTGTGCCTCCATGGCGCTCGTGACCCAGCCGTTGATCACCGACGCCAGGTGCGGCGCAAGCGGGGCCAGGTCGAGCTCGACGCGAGCATCGAGCCGAGCCTCGGCCGAGGGCTCGGCCTCCAGCCAACCATCGGCCAGGTCGGCGGCAAGGGCATCGTTGGGCGGCAATAGGCCCATGCCACCGAAGGCCTGGGCGAAGTCGACCAGCGTCGCGCGGTGCGCGT
>JADLFM010000063.1 GCA_020845495.1 Chloroflexota bacterium | reverse complement strand
TCGGAGCGCAGAGCTCTCGAAGGCCCTTCCCGTTGCCGCGGCGCACCGGCCCGATGTCGACGAGACCGGAAAGCGGGCTCGCGGCTGGGCCAGGGTTTCACTTCGCGAGGTCATGGCGCAGACCTTCGATGAGGTCCCGGTGGACGTCCAGTCGAACTACCCGAACCTCGGTGTTCTGAGCTTCGGGCGGGGGCTGTTCGAGAAGCCGCCGATCGACGGAGCCCTGACGAGCGCGAAAAAGCTGTTCCGCCTCCGAGCCGGGCAGTTCGTCTACAGTCGTCTCTTCGCCTTCGAGGGAGCCTACGCCCTCGTGGAAGAGCGCTTCGACGGCTACTACGTGTCGAACGAGTTCCCGTCGTTCAGCCTCGACGCCACTCGGGTCGATCCTGGCTTCCTGGCCGCGTACTTCCGGGCGCCGTCGGTCTGGCAAGACCTCGCGGGTCGAAGCAAGGGGCTCGGCGTTCGAAGGCAGCGAGTGCAGCCCGAAGCGATCCTCGGCTACGAGGTCTGGCTCCCGCCTCTGGCAGAGCAGCAGCGGACTGCCCACGTCATCCGACTCGGGGATGCATCCGAATTGCAGCGTACCCAGATGTGCCTGCGCCTCGAGGCCCTCGAGACGGCCACGCTCAACCGCGCCTTCGCGCAGGTCATGGCGGACTGATCAGGTGCCCGTGCCGGCCAGCCAGCCCGGCGAGCCTGTCTCAGATCCGTTTCGCCGAGGATTGGCGTTTGGTCATCGGTCGACGCTCGTAAGGCGAGACGATCTCATAGGAGGGACCGCCTAGCCCCTCTTTTCGCAAGGTCTCCACGAGTCTCTGCGCCTCGCGTACCTTCTCTCGATCCACGAGAGGATTGTTCTTCGCCAGCGCATCGATGTCATGAGCCTTCGGCGGGCTGTTGGGGCTCTTAGAACCCGACATATTCCGTCCTCCTGTGCATGACGAAGGTGAGATGACCAAGCCGCATTCGATAGTCCTGGAGCAAGCGGAAGTAGTCGTGCATCGGCTGTGCGACATCGGGTCGAGCACCGAAGTCGTCAATGAGTAGGTTCAACTCGCGGCGGAGCATCTCCATCGGGATACCGCGGCTGTGGGAGTGCCAGAGCTTCATGTCGTTCAGCTTCTCAGCGATACCTCGGGCTCGTTGAATACGCATCTCATCCGTTACCGGCATCTTCCTCGTTGCCGTTGTCGTCCAGTTCTGGAACTTGTACTTCGCGAGCCACTCCTCCAAGAGCGCGATCGACAACTCGCGCTCCTGTTCGTACTGGTACAGCTCCGCGGGATCGAAGTTCTCTATCAGGTAGGCGAGCTCGGCCGTGGTCAGCGTCCCATCGGCTGACTTCTGGATCAGCCGGTTGTACTGCTCAAGGTAGCCCAGCGCCGGTACCCATTGCTCGGCCCGATTGCGCACCTGCGGATCGATCGGCCCAAGGGTCGATGCGTAGTCCATGTGGATGGCATCCCCTGACATGACGAGCACCGTCCCTGCCGACATCGCGTACGTCGGCACGGCGAACTCGACGCGAGGGTAATGGTGGCGGAGGATGCGGGCGATACGCTCGGCCGTCGTGATGTGCCCTCCCCCTGTTTCGAGGATGAAGAGAAGCCCCTCACGGCGAGGCGCCATCGCCTCGATAGCGTCCTTGATTGCGTCGTCGGCCGGTGCGAACATCGGTCCGAGATAGGCGATCACGTCCCTATCCCAGGCTTCCGCCACAGCTTCGATGCGTTCGTCCAGTTGGCGCTCGATGATGCGGTTCGAGTCGCGGTCTGCCACTTCGGCGACGGACATCACGACCTCCACCGAGGGAGTCCGCACGGCGAGCTCCGCATGAGTCGAGCGTACCAGTCCGGGTAACCGGGAACCGTCAAGCCCAGCCCCGGCGCTCGCCACCGACGATCTGCCATGCACTGCCCGCCACCACGACATGGCCGAGAAACCGTAGACCAACGATGCGGGCCGCAGCAGACAGCTCGCGCGTCGCTCCGACGTCAGCATCGCTCGGCTCGGGGTCACCTGCCGGGTGACCATGCGCCACCGCAAACGCACGGCCGTCGTAACGGAGCACGGTGTTCAGGATCTCTCGCAGTGGGAACAGTGCCCGATCGACGCTCCCTTCGCTCACCCTGACGACCCGTCGTAGGCGGTTCCCGGCATCGCAGACGAGCACGATCACGCGCTCGCGCTGAGCGCCGCCCAGCTCAGCCGTGGCGATATCCGCCACGTCGGCAGGGCGTCTCAGGACGGTCGGTGCTGATTCGCGAGCTGCCAGCCTCGCGAGCTGGAACGCAGCGACGACCGCGGCCGCCCGAGCCGCGTCCATGCCCGGCAACCTCGCAAGGTCATCCACGTGTGCCCGCGCGAGCGCCGCCAGGTTTCCCTGATCGGCCAAGATCACGTTGGCGAGGTTGAGTGGCTCGATCCCGTCGTGGCCGGCCTGGAGGACAAGCGCAAGTGGCTCCCGAGGGTCCAGATCCTCGAAGCCCGACGTGGGGTCGCCCGAGGCGTGCATGGCGTGACGCTAGCGGGACAACTCGCCCGGTTCGGTGACGATCGCTCCGTCTCTGGAACGGAGTTGCTCCGAAACTCAGTAGTTGCTCCGAAACTCTGGCGACAACTTACCCGGCGCTGACGCGTGCGGGCAGGTGGTGGAGGCCGTTCACGAAGTTCGAGCGGATCCGGACCGGCTCGCCGGCGAGCTCGAACCGCAATCCGCGCCTCAGGATCTCCTCGAGCAGGACGCGGATCTCGAGACGCGCCAGCCAGGCGCCCAGGCAGT
>JADLFM010000062.1 GCA_020845495.1 Chloroflexota bacterium | reverse complement strand
GCATCCCGCCCACCACGGCCTCGATCTGCTCCGCCCACCGTGCCTCTTCGGCGTCCCAATCCGTCCGACCCATCGGCGCCCTCCCACGCCTCAGGGTACTTGACGCAATATCCTGTGGGACACCCCTTCCCGAAGGGTGCCCTGCTGTGCTGCCCTTTGCTGCACGAGTGGTACCAACCCTCCGGACTCCAGCCCGGGCCTTCGCATGGACTCGGGTCGAAGCTACAGTTCCCAGGGGCTCGGGATAGGGTTGGCGAGTTGTTGGTTTACCGAATCGAGGTCAAAGGCGTTTGGGTCAAAGTCGCCGCCGATCCATTCCAGCATACTTGCGTGCTCCGGATGCGACGGATCGCGGATGGCCTCCAGAAACTCCTGGTAACCCCAGACTCCGCCTACGTCCTCCGGCGGGCAGGCGCGCCGGCCAGCGATACACCGGGGATTGGCGGCTCGCGGCTCGGGGGGCATGACTTTTTCGACGACTATCTGATGCTCCCAGTCGTCTCCAAAATCATAGACATACGTGAAGACGATGCCACTTTCGGGCGCGACCCGACGCAACGGCGTCGATTTTGCGCTCCGGATAGGCTCGAAGTCTTCTGGACTCGGCTCGCCATAGGCCACGCCGCCGATCTCGAACTCGTACAGGTGGGACTGAGTCCAGCCCATCGCCGTCTGGATCACGGCATGCAACCGCCGCAAGTCGATCGTACTCGCCACCTGGATGCGCCGCCAAATCGGCGGTCTCACGCGTTTGAGGGTGACTTTCAACTGATGGACGGAGGTCGGACCTCGTGGTGACACGGCAACACATCCTCCAGTCTGTGGGGCACGCTCGCGGCCCGCGTGATGACGACGCCGTCACAATCGTACCTCCCCACGCGCCTCCCGCAGCCCGAGGAGCGGCGGTACAATGGGCGACGCAGCGACCATCAGTGGACGGCCATCCGACCTTCTCGAGAGGGCCGCTCGGGGTTCGATCGTCGGTCCACCCGTACCAGACGCGTGATGCACTGAAGTCGAGACCCATGCCGACCCCGCGGCCGGGCGCCGCCGCTCCTATCCGAGATCCGCCCGCTCCAGCACCGTGTAGCGGGGACCGTCCGAGCGAAGGTCGCTCTCGACGACGACGATGTGCGAAACATCGAGAAGCGCGACCCGGAGCGGGTGGCGTGCTGGAAGCGCCGGCGGGGGCGCACTGCCCCGGCGAGGGCGGGCCAGCGTGATATGGGGCGCCAGCCGCTTGTGGTCGAATGGGATGCCCCGCGCAGCAAGCTCGCCGTCGAGCCGCGCTCGAAGCGCCTGAAGCCCGCCTGATGGGTCCTCGACCCGTACCACCAGCGGACTGCTCCGACGACCGCCAGGCCCTTCGAGGCTGCCGAGGCGCAACACGAACGGTCGCGTGGTAGCGGCCGCGCAGCGCGTCGCCTCGCAGATGGACGTCACGTCCTCAGTCGGTCGCTCGCCGATGAAGGCAATCGTCACGTGATAGAGGTCCGGGCGCACCCATCGGCAGCCGCTGCCCAACGAGCCGCGAAGCTGGCCGGCCAGCCGTTCCAGCGCGACCCGCCACTCGTCCGACATCTCGATGCCGACGAACAGGCGATGACGTCGAGGAGCGGGCGTGGGGGCTGAGCTATGCTCGGGCCGCTCCTGCGTACTCACACCCTGGCGTTCCTCCGTCGCGCCGCCACGCGCGGCTGACGGCAGATCAGCCCCCTGGCCCGTTCCCGCCCGGTCAGGTGACGCCGAGGCAACGTCGGGGGCGTCGGTCTCGTGCTCCATCGGGTCGGCCAGGTCAGCCCCGAGAGCGCGGATCGAGGGCATCGCGGAGGCCGTCGGCGATCAGGAACACGCACAGCACGGTGATGAGGATCATCGCGCCGGGCGGATAGACGAGCCAGGGGGCGCTGCGAAACGTCTCCTGAGAGCCGCTCAGCATGTTGCCCCAGGACGAGAGCGGTACTGGCACCCCGAAACCCAGGAAGCTCAGGGCTGACTCACCGAGAATCGCCGATGCCACGTCGAACCCGGCCATGACGGTCACGATCGACGCGACGTTCGGCAGGACATGGCGCGACAGAATCCTGGCATCGCTGCCACCCAGCACCCGTGCTGCGTCGACGTAATCGCGGTTGCGCAGCGACAGTACCAGGCCGCGCACCTGGCGCGTGGTGGAGGGCCAGTAGAACAGCCCGAAGATAACCGCCAGCGTCAGCACGGTCGGCTGAAAGATGACTGACAGGATGATCAGGATAAACAGCGATGGGATGTTGATGACGAACTGCACGACCCCATTGACGACATCGTCGACGTGCCCCCCGTAGTAGCCGGCGATCAGGCCAAGCGGTGTGCCAATCGCGATCGACACGAACGCCACCAGGAAGCCGATGGTTAGAGACACCTGGCCAGCGTAGAGCAGGCGCGTCAGATTGTCCCGGCCCAGTTCGTCGGTGCCGAGCAGGTAACCCGGCCCGGGTGGCTGGAGCGTCGCGATCCGGCCCTCAGGCGTCCGCAGAAACTCATCTGGCGTCGTACCAAGCATGTAGGTGGCGATGAGCGGCGCGCACACGGTCACCAGCACGACCAGCACGAAGACACAGAAAGCAGCCATGCTGAGCCGGTCGGCCGCGAACCGCCGCAACGACGACGATAGGTAACTGCGGGCCGGCCCTCGCGCTCGCGGCTCATCGCCGGTCGCCACCGGCTGTGAGGCGGCCGGCACGCCGCGCGTCGACGCGGGTGTCCGCGTGAGGCGCGCGTGGCCGGTCACGATTGGGCAGCCTGCGCGCTTGCTCCCCCGCTCCCGTATGCGGAAGACGTGGCAATGAGGAGAGGGCGCATCCAGATCGAGGGGTGCGGGTACGCCCGGTCGCTCACGAGTACCGCACCCGCGGGTCGATCAGGCCGTATCCGATGTCCGCCATCAACGTCCCAAGGATCGTCAGAACGGTCCCGATCAGCAGCATCGTCAGCAGCAGCGGGTAGTCTCGCCCGAGCGCAGCCTCGTAGAACAACCGGCCCATCCCCGGCCAGTTGAAAATCGTTTCGGTGATGATCGCGCCGGACAGTACGCCCGGCAGCAGGAAGCCGAGGATCGTCACGACCGGGATCAGCGCATTCCGGAGGATGTGCCGCCACTGCACCATCCGCTCCGGCAGACCCTTTGCGCGGGCTGTCCGCACGAAATCCTGCTCCAGCACTTCCAGCACTTCTGAACGGAGGTAGCGGCTAAAGGCCACGATGCCGCCCATGCCGAGCAGGAACGCTGGCAGAGCTATGTGTCTGAGCCGGTCACCGAGCGTATCCGCGCCCATACCGTTCGGGAACCAGCCGATCCACGAGTTCATCAGCACGATCAGGCTGAGTCCGAGCCACCAGCCGGGCACCGCGGTCCCCAGGACTGTGCCGAACCGAATCACCTGATCGGGCAACCTGCCGTGACGGCTGGCCGCGTACACCCCGAGCGGTATCCCCAGGAAGCCGATGGCGTAGCCGGCCAGCCCAAGCTGCACCGTTGGCCAGACCCGCTCCCCGATGACTTCGAGCACCGGGCGCTGATACGCGTAGGAGCGCCCGAAATCGAGCACCAGCGCGTTCTGCAGCCACTTGACGTACCGTACCGGCAACGGATCGTTCAGCCCGAAGCGCTCCTTGAGGCGCTCCACCTGTTCGGGCGTGATCCGTGGGTTCTGGGTGAGCGCTGCTGCCGGGCCGCCGGGTGTCGCCTGCACCAGGAAGAAAGACGCGGTCATCACCAGGAAGACCAGTCCAGCCGATTGGAGCAACCGGCGTACGACGAAGCGGCCCATGCTCCCGTGCCCTTGCTACTGAGCGTAGGCCCAGCGGGTAAACGCGTCGTTTGCACCGAGGTCATCAAGCTTGTTCGTCTGCACGCCCACGATCTGCTTCGACATGGGGCTGAACGACGTCAGCGAGTAGAGGTAGAAGGAGGGGAGATCCTGACTGACGAGTTGCTGGATCTGGTCGTAGATCTGCTTGCGCTTCGCCTCGTCAAGCTCCACGGCGCCCTGCTTGAACAACTGGTCCACCTGGGAGTTGTCATAGCTGGTGAAGTTCTGGGTGCCGTCGCCCTTGAGCTGTGCCTTTGGCCCGAGATCCGGGTCGATGCTGCCGCCACCCCACGTCCCAAGCCCAAGATCGAAGTTCTTCTTCTTCTGCTCCTCGAAGAATGCCAGCGCATCGAGGCCGCGCACTTCGAGGTCGATGCCAAGCTGCCGGTACTGCTGCTGCATGTACGCCGCGATCTTCTGGCGGGGATTGCTCGTGACTGGATACAGCACCTGAAGCTTGATCTGCTGTCCGTCAGCACCCACCAGCCGATTGCCGTTCAGCGTGTACCCGGCCTCTTGCAGCAGTTGTTTCGCCCGATTCATGTCGAAGTCGTACTTGTCGACGTTCGGATTGTACCACTTGGTGTTGTTCGGATTGAGGAAGCTGTACTGCGCCTGGCCGAGCCCGTTCTCGGCCACCTGAATGAGATCCTGACGATTCAGCGCCCGCGATAGTGCCTCACGGACCCGCTTGTCCTTGAGGAATTCGCGTTGCAGGTTGAAATCGAGCACCCGGTACGCTGCATTCGCAGGTTGCCAATCGTAGAGCGTCAGGTTTGGATTCTGCTTCGCTTCGTTGTACTGCGATGGGGGGATGTGGGGCGCCCACTGCGCCTGATTGCTCTTGAGCAGCTCGTAGGCGACCGTTGGCTGCTGGCCTGGCTTGATGACGATCCGCTCGAAGTTCGCGGTCCCTCGGAACCAGTATGGATTGCGTTCCATAGTGGCGCCTTCGGCCTGATTGAGATCCTTGATGATGTACGGCCCCGAGACCACCGTCGGCTTCAGCAGTTCCGGATTCGCGGTTGGGTCGGTCCAGGATTTGCCCTGCCAGATGTGCTTCGGGACCGGGTACACGCTGGATGCCACGCCAATGGCAACGTCGCGCGCGAGGGTCTCCTTGAGCGTGACGACGATGGTGCTTGCGTCGGGCGTCGTGAACGAGGCGATCCGCTCCAGGTTATCGATCCCCACGTAGTCGTTCTCTTCCTTACTTGCCTCCTGGAAGGCGTACAGGAAGTCATCGACAGTGAGCGGCTGACCGTCGCTCCACTTGAGGTCGGGCCGGAGCTTGAAAGTGAAGGTCTTGCCGTCCGGCGAGATGGTCCAACTGGCGGCGGCGTACGGCCGGTATTCGAAGGTGTTGGCATCCTGCTCGATCAAGCCGCCGCCGAAGATGAAGCCAGTCAACTCAGTCCAGGCGCTGCTGTAGGTAGCGCTGTCTGGGTAGTAGGGAATGACCTTCGGCAGCGGGCCGAGGCTCGCGATGACGAACGTCCCGCCGGGCTTCCCGCCCGTGGCCGGCCCGGTGATTGGTGCAACGGCGGCGGCCGACGGGCCTGAGGCGGCCGGAGACCCGCTCGCGACGGGCGAGCCGACTGTGCCAGGAGATGTAGCCGCCGGCGACCCGGCCGCCACTGGCGAGGCTGCACCCGTCGCGGCTGCGGGCGAACTTGCCGAGAGCGGTGCACTTTGAGTAGGAGCGGCCGATGTTGCCGCTGGCGGCTGCCCGGCAGCCGGGGTCGGAGCCTGAGACGGCGGCGAGCCGCAGGCCGCCAGCAATGGCCCGATCATCAGGGTCAATGCGACAACGCGCCCCGTGAGCCCGAACACCGCCATCACCGTCCTCCGGATTACCAGAACAGCGGCCACGTGCGTGGCATGGGCCGCTCATGTACCTAAGAGCTTACACGCTGATCCCGGCCCTCGAATCAATTTGCATGCCGGGCTGCCGCGATCTGCCCGCCCAGAGGCTCGCGCAGGGCACCAGGATGGTAACGGGCGGGCTGCCGAGCCACCCGTGCCGCGCCAACCAGGCTGTCAAGAGCCGTGCCGTCGCTGGCAGGGTGTGCTAGCATCACGCGGCCCCGGCACGACCGGTCGAGCGAACGGGCGGCTGCCAGTTGCTTCCGGGTAGAGCGAGCGTCTGGGCGAATCATCAGGCCACACGAACAGCGGGCCGGCGAGGTTGCGGGACAGCCTGCCAGCCCGGCCCGCCGTGCCGATCCGGAGGATCTGTGCCCCCGTCAGCCCTCGTCGTCGGCCTCGGAGGACAGGTCGTCCTCGTCGGAGAACGGCTCTTGCCGGACCGGGCTGCCGCGATAGACCGCCAGCAAGAAGTCGTCGCGTGCCAGATCGGCAGTCTGGACGAGCTCCTCGTCGATCTCCCGACGCAGGTCGACCAGGGCTTGCTCGTCGAGGTCTTGTTCGACGACCAGCACGCCGTACACGACGTTGGTCGTGTAGTGCAGATCGACGCGCGCGACGACGACGTCGCCGTCTACGACGAGGTACGCCTCGGAGTTGCTGGTGCGGCAGACCCGCTCGAACCGGGGAGCATCCATGCTGGCTCTCTCCTCGTGCGCCGTACGCTCTCGACGCTGAGCTGACGGGGTGCGAACGCCGATCTTAGCAGGGCTTCTCCGGCCCGATCAAAACCCGGGAGCAGCCCGGCGGCTGGCCGGCCTGGCCGGCTTCGCCGCCGCCCTACTCGGGCTGACCGTGCGCTTCGACCTGTTGGCCTTGTTCCTGTTGGGGCTCGCGTCCATTGTGTTGGTCGGTATCGCCACCAATCTCGGTCGTGACCGCTGTTTCCGCCGCTTCGCCCTCATCAACGGCATCGCATTTCTGTCGTTCTACTGGGGGACGACGCAGCAGGCGAATCTCACCCTGGAGCTTACGCCAGACCGGCTCAGCGCCAGCGTCGGCGGGGTGACGCTGGCAGCGGCGCGCGGCGACGTGCCTCTCACTCGCGTCGCACTCTCGCTGGCGAGCGTCGAGGAACAGCCGGCCGTCGCGCCGTGGGTCTACCAGCGCTGGCCGGGCCTGGAGGCGGTGGCACTCTGGCTGGCTGGCGGGATGCGCGGCGGCCTCCACCACGTGGAGATCGCGGATGCTCGCGGCGCTCCGGTCGTTGCAACGTTGCCGGGTGTGTGGCAGCCGAACCGCCCACTCGAGGCGCCGCTCGTCCCGACGCTCCCGGATGGCTGGTCGGTGGGCCGCGACCCGGCCGGCCGGGTGACGCTCGTTGCCGGCCTGGACGGCGCCAGCACGATCGCGGCGCCGTTGACGCGGCCTGGCGGCGAACTGTGGCTGGCTCTGACGCCAGACGCGAGCGACAGCGGTCTGGTGGTGGCGATCGCGCCCGACCGCCGGAGCTTCGAGATCCGCGAGCGCGCCGATGATGGCGCCGAGACTCGATTGGTCGGCGGACCGCTTGCGTATCAGGGCTCGGCGCTGGGCTGGCTCCAGGCAGTCCTGCGCGACCTTGGCCGCTGCTGGCTGGTGGCGCTGGGCCTGCTCGGGCTGGCCTCCGCGCTGACAGTCGCGATACCGGCCACCATGGTCGGAGGTCCGCCGATCCTTTGGCGCCTGGTGACTGCCGCCGGCGCGTTGGCGCTCGGACTTGCCACGCTTGGCCTGACCGCGGCCGTCGCCACCTACGTCCTGGAGGGGCTTCCACACGCTGACGAATCCATTGCTGCCCTCTTCGAGGCCCAGACGATGGCCCACGAGGGCATCTGGGCACCGGCTCCAGGTTTGTCGCACTTCTTCGAGCAACCCAACGTCGTGATTGTCGACGGCCGGTGGTTCGGGGCGGTGGCGCCTGGCTGGCCGCTGCTCCTGTCGCTCGGGGTGCCGGAGGGATTGGCGTCGCTGGTCTCACCCATCATACTGGGCGTCGCCGTCGCGCTGGTCGTCGTCGCCGGCCGGCTGCTCTACGGCACCGGCACCGGGCTGCTCGCGGGCCTGCTGCTGGCCTTCTCGCCGTTCGCGCTGACGCTTGCCGGCGACCTCTTGCCCCAACCGGCTGGACTTACCTGGACGTTGCTGCTCCTGGTGCTAGCGGCGTTGGCGATGCGCTGGCGGCGCTGGCCACTGTTTCTCCTGACAGGGCTGGCGTTCGGCGTGCTGCTCGCCACCCGCCCTCTGACTGGCCTGGGTGTCGGCGTCCCGCTCGTCGTGGCACTTGTCGCCGCGATCAGGTGCGAGCGCCGCATCCTGGTGCCGCGCCTCGTCCTCCTGGCGGTAGGCGTCTTGCCGCCGCTCGTCTATTTCTGGACCTTCAACGCCGCCCTGACTGGTGACGCCCTCACCACGCCTGCACAGACGTATCTGGCGGGTGGGCAACTCGGCTTCGGGCCGGGCGTCGGTCCGCTCGACAGGCACGATCTGGCGGACGCGCTGGCAAACCTCCGAGCCAACGTCGCCAGTCTGCTGCGGGTGCTGTACGGCTGGCCATCCTACCTGACGCTGTCGCTTGCGTTCGTTCCGCTCGTCATCCCCAGCCGCGATCGCTGGGACCGCGTACTCGCGGCGTCGATCCTCGGGTCAATCGTTGCCAACCTGTTCTATGGTCGGGACGGCCTGCTCTACGGTCCGCGCCTGTACTTCGAGGCGATTGGCCCGCTGGCATTGCTCACGGCCCGCGGCGCGAGCTTCCTGGCCACGCCATTCGTCCTCCGGCCGGCTCGGTGCACGTCACGTCCCGCTGCTGTGCCTGCACCTTCGCCCAGTTCAGCCGCTGCGAGCACAGCCGCTGCGAGCACAGCACCGGCACACCGACCGGCAACCAGCACTCCGTCAGCACATTCGCCTGAAGGTCATGTGGCCCCGGCGCTCTCGGCCAGTACGGGCGAGCTCGCACCCGCCGGAGCCGAGTCCGCACGCCCGCTGAGACCGTCGGCGCTGTCGCCGGTCTCGGCTCTCCTGGCGATCCTGTTCGCCCTCGATCTCGTCACCTTCCTGCCGGATAGCTTGCTGGCCCATCGCGGCTACAACGGCATCAGCCGGGCTGGCCTCGCCACCGTCGAGGAGGCCGGCGTGCAGCAGGCGCTGGTGTTCGTCGTCGATTCGGACCCGGCCGTGCAGGCCTATGCCGAGGTGTTCCCGGCGAACGGGCCATTCCTGGCTGGCCCAGTAATCTTTGCCCGCGATCTCGGCGACGAAGAAAACTTCCGACTGATTACACGCTATCCCGACTGGTCGGCGTGGCGCCTCGAAGATCATCACTTGAGTGCGATTCCCCGCTGACCGGGCCTATCTCCCGCCCGCTGGCGTTGTAGCCGTCATCCGCGGCTCGGTCCAGCGTACCGCTCTGATTGAGGCGCTCGATCTGCGCGCTACCGTTCCGATTTCGACCATGCCTCCCCGATAATCTGCCCATGTCGATCGCGCCCCCCCGCTGGCTCACCGCCGTGGCCCTATTGCTCATCCTGTCGGTTGCCGCGGTTCTGCGGCTCCACGGGCTCAACTGGGACGACGGCCAGCATCTTCATCCGGATGAGCGCTTTCTGGCGATCGTCGGGAGCGCGATCCACTTCCCCGCCGATCCGTTGGCGTACTTCGACACCCGGCGCTCACCGCTCAACCCGTACAACCAGGGACAAGACGGCTTCGCCTACGGCACCGCGCCGCTTTTTCTGACGCGCTGGATCGCCGACCGCGTCGATATGGCGAGCTACGACCAGATCTCGATGGTCGGGCGGCGGCTGTCGGCTCTGGCGGATGTGGGTACCGTCCTGCTGGTCTTCCTGCTCGGGCGGTTCGTCTATGGGACGCTCGTCGGGCTGCTCGGCGCTGCATTGCTCGCGGTCACCGTGCTCGACATCCAGTTGTCCCACTTCTTCGCCGTCGACACGTTCCTCGCCTTCTCGACGACGTTCGCCCTCTACGCCGCCTACCGTGCGTGGTATGGCGGAAGCTATCGCAGCTTCGCGGTTCTCGGCTTCGCCGCCGGGTTGGCCCTCGCGACCAAGCTCAGCGCGGCGCTGCTCGCTCCGGTGATCCTGCTCGCAGCGGTGGTGCCCCCGCCGAACGGCCGCCCGGTGCGGCCCTGGATCGACCGCATGCTCGGTCTGGCCGTCTGCGGCACCGTTGCGCTGCTGGTGTACCGGATTGGTGAGCCCTACAGCTTTGCTGCGACGTCATTCTTGGGCTTCGCCCCGAACCCGCAGCGCTTCATCGACCTCGATCGTTGGGTCAAGATCAGTTCCGGCGAGATCGAAGTCCCGTTCATGATCCAGTGGGCCAACACCCCGAACCCCTGGTTCGCCCTCGACAACTTGATCCGCTGGGGCTTTGGGCCGGCCGCCGGCCTGAGCGGCCTCGTCGGACTTGCAATCGCGGCGGTACAGCTTCGCTGGTGGCCGCGCCACGGGCGGCACCTGCTCCTCGTCGCCTGGGCCGGCATCAACCTGGCCTACTTTAGCTTCCAGTTCGCCAAGTTCCTCCGCTACTTCCTGCCGGCCTATCCGGTCCTGGCGCTGCTCGGCGCCTGGCTCCTCGTCTGGCTGGGCACCATTGTCGCAGCGCGGGTTGGGCAGCCGCTCCGGACGGTTTGCCGGCTGACTGGGCCGGTCGTCCTTGCCGCGACTGCCGTCTACGCACTGATGTTCTCGACGATCTACGACCGGCCGAACTCTCGTGTCACCGCGTCGGAGTGGATCTTCCAGCACATACCAGCCGGCTCTACGCTCGGCGTCGAGCACTGGGACGACGCATTGCCGTTGCGGCTACCCGGCTACGACACGCGCTACGGCGACGTCTCGATGACGCTGTACGACGAGGAGACGCCCGAGAAGGCCCGCAAGCTTTCGAGCAGTCTCGACAAGGCTGATTTCCTGATCCTCTCCAGCAACCGTCTGTACGGTTCGATCCCACGCCTGCCTCAGCGCTATCCGATGGCCGTCGAGTACTACCGCGCCCTCTTCGACGGCCGGCTCGGCTTCGACCTCGTCGCTCGCTTCGACTCCCAGCCGATGCTGTTCGGGCTGACCGTCGATAGTTCCCGTGCCCAGGAGGACTTCACCGTTTACGACCACCCGACGGTGCTGATCTTCAAGAAGGCGAACCGCTATTCGAGCCGCGGGGTTGCCGGCCTGCTCGGATCGGTGTCGCTGGACAACGTCGAGCGGATCAAGCCGGTCGAGGCGAGCGCACGCCACGGACTGCTACTCTCGTCGCCAGAATGGCAGCGTGTTCAGGCGAGCGGCACGTGGTCGAGCGAGTTCTCGCGCGAAGGCCTCGTCGCGAGTCTGGCACTTCCTCTCTGGCTGTTGGCGGTCGTCGCCGTTGGTGCGGTCGCGTTCCCACTCTGCTGGTGGCTCCTTCCGTCCCTGGCAGATCGCGGCTATGCCGCCTCGCGTGTCGTCGGTCTGGTACTCGTGTCGTACCTCGGCTGGCTGGCCGCGAGTGTTGGCATCGCGCCGTGGGGGCGAGGACTGGTGCTTGCGTCGCTGGCGCTGCTCGTCGTGTCCGGGGTCGGCGTGGGCTGGCGCAAGCACCGCGCCATCGTGGCCGACGTCCGAGCCCACTGGCGGATGATGGCGGTCACCGATGCCGTGTTTGTCGCCGCCTTCGCGCTGATGCTGGCGATCCGGATGCTGAACCCTGACCTCTGGCATCCGAATTTCGGTGGCGAAAAGCCGATGGACTTCGCGTTCTTGAACGCCGTGGTCAAGACGCCCTCGTTCCCGCCCTACGATCCGTGGTTCGCCGGCGGCTACATCAATTACTACTATTACGGCTTCGTGCTGGTGGCGGCGCTGATCCACCTGACCGGGGTGCCGCCAGCGCTCGCCTACAACCTGGCTATCCCGACCGTCTACGCGCTCACGGCCGCAACTGCCTGCGCCTTCGGAGCGTCGTTGCTGGCGCGTGCGGCCGACCTGGGGCGCTACCGGCTGGCGTCGGCGGCTGGGGCCGGCGTTGCCTCAGCCGCCGCGCTGCTCGTACTCGGTAACCTCGACGGCGCGGTTCAGATCCTCGAAGGGCTCTGGAAGCTTGGCGGCGATGGCCTGCCGAGCGGCCTGCCCGTTCTCACCGGCTTGACGAAGGCCGTCGCCGGCGGGTTCGCGCTCGTCTTTGGGGGCGGGCATCTGCCGGCCTTCGACTTCTGGCGCAGCACTCGCTTCATCGGGCCGGAAGACCCTGGCCCGATCCACGAGTTCCCATTCTTCACCTTCCTCTACGGTGACCTTCACGCGCACATGCTGTCGCTGCCTCTACAGGTCACGACCGTGCTGGTACTGCTCCAACTGGTCCGCTTGCCGGCCTGCGAGGCGCTGGCGTGGCGCGGCCTGGACGCCCCAGAGCCCCGCCGGCGTGCGATCCGAGCGCTGGCCCGGCCTGCCGCGCTGCTGCTACTGGCGGGCCTTCTGATCGGCGCGATGCGCGCGACGAATACCTGGGAGCTTCCGACGTACCTGGGGCTCGCCGGGTTGGCGCTCTTCGTCGCCCTACGGTCGGGCCGCGCGACCGGCCTCGTGCCGGCCCTGGTGGCAGCAGGCGCGGGCACGGCGGCCATTTACGCCGCCGCGTCAGCCTTCTTCTGGCCGTACCTGTCGCGCTACGAGTTGTTCTACTCCGGATTCGTTCCCGTCAAGTCCCAGACGAATCCCGGCCAGTTCCTGCTCGTCAACGGCGTGCTTCTGTTCGTGCTGGCGAGCTTCCTGGCCCTTGCGGTGACACGCGCGTGGCTCGCCATCCGGCCAGTCTCGTCGCGCCTCGGCCTTATGCGTGCTGCTCCATCGAGCAGGTACGGCGCGCTGCTGGCGCCGGCACTCAACTTCGGCACGGACGGCCGCGTCGTCACCCTGGTCGCGCTAGCGCTCGCGATCTCGTGGGCGCTCTCGCTGCGGGGGTTTGGCACACTTGGTATCCTGGCGCTGGTCGGAGCGCTGGCGGGAGCGCTGGCCTTGCTGCGGCAAGGTTCGCGGGAGACGCTCTTCGTGTGTGCGGTGGCAGTAGCCGCGCTTGGCGCGCTGGCGCTGCCCGAGGTCGTCGCCGTGAAGGGCGACGTCGGGCGGATGAACACCGTTTTCAAGTTCTACCTCCAGGCCTGGGTGCTGCTCTCGTTGCTGGCAGGTCCGCTGGCGGTCTTCGCCGCACGCTGGCTGCGCGAGCGGCACGTCGAACTTGGTATCGGCTCGGGCTGGCGCTGGGCCTGGTCGGCGGCGCTTGCGCTGCTGGTGCTTGGCGCGGCGGTCTACCCGCTCCTCGCGGCACCGACGAAGGTCCGGCTGCGCTTTGCCCAGTTACCCCCGACGCTCGACGGGATGGCCTATATGGACGAGGCAGAGTACACCGACAAGGATCGCGACCTCGACCTGCCGGCCGATGCGGCGGCGATCCGTTGGATGCAAGACCATGTCGAGGGAACGCCCGTCATCCTCGAGGGCACCGCGCCGCTCTACCATTGGGGCTCGCGCTTCTCGATCTACACCGGCCTGCCAACCGTCATCGGTTGGGACTGGCACGAGAAGCAGCAGCGCGCCGCCTATGGGGACCAGGTCGATCGGCGCCTCCGGGACGTGACCCAGGCGTACCAGGCGCCAAACCCCGAGGTGGCCTGGCAGATCGTCCAGCGCTACGGCGTCCGCTACATCGTCGTCGGCGGGCTCGAACGTGCATACTACCCGCCCGCCGGCCTCGACAAATTCGAGTCGATGGTCGGCAATCGACTGGACGTGGCGTACCGCGAGGACGGCGTGACGATCTATCGGGTGCGGGGGTCCTGACAGGTGAACAGGTGAAAAGTCCACGCGTCTGGGTCGGAATCATCGTCAGCATCGTCGCCGTCGGCGTGCTCGTCATGAGCGTCGACCCCCACGAGCTCATGCTCGCCCTGTCGAGCGCCAATCCGCTCCTCGTCGTCATCTCCGTCGCGACCCTGCCGTTTCTGATGTACCTGAAGGTGATCCGCTGGCGGCTGCTGTTTCCCCGCCCGGAGCGGATCTCGAACGGCGGCCTGTCGTCGGCGCTCTACCTTGGCTACATGGTGAACACGGTCCTGCCGCTCCGCGCCGGCGAGATCGTGCGGGCATTCCTGGTCCGGCAGACCGAGAACGTCAACATCAGCACCTCGCTTGCGACGGTCCTGATCGAGAAGGTGCTGGACCTGGGGACGGTCGTCCTGTTCCTGTTCATCCTCGGCTTCGTGATGACGCTGCCAGAGACGGCCCAGGCCGCGAGCTATCTGGCCGGCGCCGGGCTGCTCGGCGCAATCGTCGGGCTGGCGCTGGTGCTGGCGATGCGCGAGCGGTTTCTTCGCCTGTCGACGTGGCTCGAGAGTCGGATCGGCGTGCTCGCCAAGATGGGCGTCACCGATCTGCTGGCCGCCTTTCTGGACGGTCTGAGCTTCGCCCGCAAGCCGCGTGTGCTCGCTCTGGTGTTGTTCTGGACCTTGCTTCAGTGGGCGCTCTCGGTCGTGACGATGTACCTCGTGCTCGTCGCGTTCGGGATCACGCTACCACTGACGGTGGCGTACTTCCTCCTGGTGACGACGAATCTGGGCATGGTCATCCCATCTGCGCCGGGCTACGTCGGCGTCTTCCACGCCATCGTGGTAGGTACGCTGATCCTGTTCGGGATCTCCCAGGAGCTAGCGCTTGCGGCCGCGATCGTCATGCACGCCGAGATCTTCGGCGTGTTCATCCTCGGCGGCGCTTACTATCTGGTGCGCGGGGGGGCTGCGACGTTCGGCGGCGGCCGGCTGGGCGACCTCGTGACGCGCGCCCAGTCAGCGGCCAACGAGGCGCACTGAGCAGCATCCGATGATCCCGGCGCTCGTCTGGCTCCTGGTCGCCCAGGGGTTGACCATCGCTGCCGTCCCGGTGACGCTGCGGGTCTGTCGCGGCCTTCCGGACCGAGGGTTCGGCGTCGCGCAGATCGTGGCGCTGGTGGCCGTCGGCTGGATCGCCTGGCTCGGCGGCATGCTCGGCTTCACCGGGTACGTGGCCCCGACCGTGGCGATGGCTGCGCTCGCCATCGGCGTCGGCGGCTGGCTGACCTGGGGCCGCGCGTCGCTCGCCATCCTCCGCGAGCGACGCGCGCTCATCATCGCACTCGAAGCCGTCTTCCTGGTGACGTTCGCGGTTGGCTGCGTGGTCCGGGCCTACAGCCCGGACATCCTCGGGCAAGAGAAGTTCATGGACTATGCGTTCATGAACGCCCTGCTCCGCACCGACAGCCTGCCGGCCGAGGATATGTGGTTGTCCGGCTTCGCGATGCCTTACTACTACTTCGGGTATCTGCTGCTCGGGTTGCCCGCCAAGATCGCCGGTACGCCTGGCCCGATCGCTTACAACCTGTCGTCCGCGTTCGTGTTCGCGAGTAGCATTACGGCCAGCACATCGATCGTCTACGCGCTCGTCCACGACCGCCGACGACCCGCCGGCGCCCTCGACGGCACGGCGTTGGCGTTCGGCCTGCTCGGCGCGGCGCTGGTGATGGTAGCCGGCAACCTGGACGGGCCGCTCGAGATGCTGGCGGCCCAGGGCTGGGGCAGCGATGCCTTCTGGCACGCGGCTGGTGTTAAGAACCTGACCGCGCAGGTCAGTGGCGGGCTCCTGCCGTCAGATGGCACCTGGTGGTGGCGGGCCTCGCGGGTCATCCCGAACATCAAGCCAGATGGCATCACCGAGTTCCCGTTCTTCTCCTTCTTGCTCTCCGATCTCCACCCCCATTACATGGCAATCCCCTTCGACCTCCTGATCGTCGTGCTGGCGCTCGACCGCTGGCTAACCGAGGAGCCACGCTTCGACGTCGTGACAACGGCTGTGGTGGGCTGCGCACTCGCGACGCCGGTCACGGCGAGCACCTGGGACGTCCCGACCTTCTGGGGGTTGTACGCGCTGGCCGCCCTCGTCGACGGCTGGCGTCGCTTTGGGTCGGGCCTCATCGCGCCTGCCCGGCTGCTCCAGTCAGGGCGGCCGTTCCTGTTCGCGGCCGTCGTCGTGATCCCGTACTTCATCGGCTACCAGTCGCAGCCCCTCGGTCTCGAACGGGTCCAGGAGCGCACCCCGCTCGCGTCGCTGCTGGTGTTGTTTGGGCCGGCCCTCGCCATCGCCGGCCTGCTGACGCTCTGGCTGCTGGCTCAGGGTGCGCCGCAGGGCACGTGCGCGACGTTGCTCGGGCGGGGATTGGTGGTCATCGGGCTGGTCGTCATAGCGCTCAGCGTCGCCGGCCAGCCGACGCTGGCAGTGCTAGTCGGGTTGCTGATCGGGCTGGCCGGTGTCGGCTGGGTCGTGTTCGGACCGCCCGGCGCCCGCCGGGCGGCGTTGTGCACGGCGCCGGCGCCGCCGTTCACCTGGCTGCTTGCCACCCTTGCCCTGCTCGTCCTGCTCGGCGTGGAAGTGATCTTCATCCGCGACGTCTTCGGCACCCGCATGAACACGGTGTTCAAGTTCCACTACCACGCCTGGCTGCTGCTTGGGCTGGCGAGCGGCGCGAGCCTCGGCTTGCTCTGGCGCGACCGCGACACTCTGCCCGGCCGCGACGCTCTGCCCGGCCGCGCCTGGTGGCGGCGGATTGCGGCGAGCGTGACGGCGGTCGTGTTGGCGCTGGGGCTGGTCTACCCGCTGGCGGCGACCTGGACCAGGTCGGGCGGCTTTCGGGGCGAGCCGACTCTGGCTGGCGACCGCTTCCTGGAACGGAACGCGCCCGGCGACTACCGTGCCATCGAGTGGCTCCGGACGAATGTCCAGGGACGCCCGGTGGTGGTCGAGGCGGTCGGCGACGATTACTCGGAGTACGCCCGGGTCTCGACGTTCTCTGGCCTACCCACGCTGCTGGGTTGGGGGGGCCACGAATTGCAGTGGCGGGGCGCCCGCCCGGAGTACGGCGAGCGCCAGCAGGCCGTGGATGCGATCTACCGGGCCGCTACAAGCACTGAGGTGATGGCGGCGGCCAGGAAATTCGGCGCGCGCTACATCTTTTTCGGTACCCTGGAGCGCGCAAAGTACGGCGCCGAGGCCCAGGCTCGCCTGGACAAAATGCTGCCGGTCGCGTTCACCCGCGGCGGCGCCTCCATCTACGCTCTCCCAACTGACACAGGCTCGGAGGCCGTTCGATGATCGCCCAGGCCGAAAGCCCCTGCCCTCGCCCATGGTACGGCGAATTGAGCTGGCTGGCGGCACGCTGGGACGTCCTGGCCTGGGTTGGGGTACTCGCCAGCGCGCTCGTGCTGCGAGTCGTGCGGCTGGGCGGCCCCCCGCTCAATGTCGAGGAAGGGAGCCGCGCGCTCGATGCGCTCACCCTCTGGCGCGAGGGCCGCGTCGCCTACGAGGGTGGCCCGATCTTCACAAACCTGCTCTCGCTTGTCTTCGGGCTGTTCACGGCCGCCGACGGGCAGGCTCGGCTGCTCTCGGCAGTGTCGGGCGTGGCACTGGCCGCCGTGCCCTGGCTCCTCCGCCCGGCGCTTGGGACGCGGGCAACGCTCGGGGCGTCCCTCATTCTGGCGCTATCGTCGCTGTTGACGTCCAACGCCCGCGCTGTGTCGCCGGCAGTTCCTGCGGCGTTGTTGCTGCTGCTGGCGGTGGCCTGCTTCTGGCGCTTTGGGCTCAGGTATGAGCGCGGCTGGCTCGTCGGCGGCGCCGTTGCCGTCGCGGTCGGGCTGGGATTCGATCCGAGCTTCACGGTCGGGTTGATCGGGGTGGCGCTCGCCTATGCCATCGCCGAGGGCGATATTCTGGGCCGTTCATCCTGGCTGCCAGCGCTGAAGCGGTGGGGACCGTTGGCGCTGGTCGGGGCAGTGCTGACGGCGGTCGTCCTCGACACCCGCTTCCTGATGAATCCGAGCGGCCTTCAGGCCGGTCTCGTCGACCCGTTCTGGCGCTGGACTGGCGACGTGGCGCGCGGCTCCGGGCTGACTGCTCCGCTGATCGTCGTGCTGCTAGATGGCGCCGTTCTGTTGCTGGCCGTGGTCGGGCTCGGGGCCTATCGACGCCGCCCACGCGCGGTGCGCTTTCTCGGCACCTGGCTGCTGGTCGCGTTGACGCTGGCGGCGCTGATGCGGATGCCGGACACTCGCTATCTGGTACAGCCGGTGCTGCCGGCCGCCCTGTTGGGCGGGTTCGGCCTGGTACGTGCGATCGAGGCGGTCCGGGTCTGGGGCAACACCACCACGACCGTCGTCGCGTTGGCCGGGCTGGTCCCGATCGTGACGGCTAGCTTTCAGATCAACACCGGGCTACGTCAGGGCGGCTCACCCTGGGGCGCGGCAGGCGTCGTGCTGGTGGCGGGGCTGCTGCTGGTCGGGCTGGTGGCCTTCAACCTGCTGCGCCGCGAGGGGATGCTGGCGGCGCTCAGCACCTGGCTGTTGGTGCTCCTGACCTACAGCGCCATCGGGGGTTTGAGCCGCGCTCTCGAGGCCCGCGGCGACGCTCGCGGAACGCTCGTGGAGCGCTCCACGATGACCACAGAGGTACGGGAGATCCGCGAGACGGCCCTGCGCTGGTTCCGCGCAGACCCGACCGGCAGCATTCCCATCGATCCGTCGCTGCGACCGATCCTGGGCTGGGCGGTGCGCGACGTGCCGACCGCCCGCTTCGACCGGGCCGCCCGCGAGCAGACCGTCGACCGCTTTCTCGCCGATCCGCCCGCCAACCTGATTGACACGCAGGCGGCCGTGCGACACCTGGTCGGATATGAGGCCGACTGGGCGACGCTCAGCTTGAGCCCGAATCGACTCTGGCTCTGGTATGCGAATCGCCAGAGCCTCGTGACGCTCCGGCCCTATGCTATAGTTGTCGTCCAGTCGGCCGGCGGGTAGTCCGGTGTCATCCGATGCCCACGCGACAACATCTGCTCGTGCCGGTCCCACCCCCCACGGACACAGCATGGTCCAGCTAGCCGCCCGACCGACGGACGCGGTCGACGCTCCCACGCCTCCGTCGATCCCGTCGACACCGGCCCGCTGGGCCGGTGCGCTGCCGTTTCTAATCCTCGCCGCCATCGGCTTCGTGCTGCGCATGCACGAGGTCGGACTGCGGGCCTTCCACCACGACGAGAGCCTGCACGCCGTCTACTCGTGGTACCTGTACGTCGGGCGAGGCTACATCCACGACCCGCTCATGCACGGGCCGTATCAGTTCCACATGGCCGCGCTGCTGTACTTCCTGTTTGGGGACAGCAACGTCACGGCGCGGCTTGGGGCGGTCCTCCACGGTACCGGCATCATCCTGCTGCCGTATTTTCTGCGCCACGAGTTAGGACATCGAGGTGCCATTGCGGCCTCCTTGCTGTTCACGATCAGTCCGGCCTTCCTCTACTTCTCGCGCTTCATGCGTGAGGACATCTACCTTGCGTTCTTCACGCTCAGTATGGCCGTCGGGCTGTTCGGCTGGATCCGTACACGGGACCGACGCTACCTGTACTTCGGCGCCCTGGCTGTCGCGCTGGCCTTTGCAGATAAGGAAGCGACCTACATCCACGGGTTCGTGTTCGTGTCGTTCTTCGTGGTGCTCTGGGCGACCGGCCCACTCCACGCGAAATGGCCGATCGCCTGGGACGCTATCAAGGCGATCCCACGCCGCACCTGGCTCGAATGTATCGGCATTTTCCTGCTCGTCTACGTGCTGCTCTTCACGACCTTCTTCACGAACCTCGGTGAGCCCTGGAAGTGCCTGACCGGCCAGCCTTGTAATAAGGGCGGTCTCTGGTCCGGCTCAGTTGGAGCGCTGACGTACTGGATCGATCAGCACGACGTCCAGCGCGGCGGGCAGCCACCCTACTACTATGTCTTACTCCTCCTCCTCTACGAGTTCCTGCCCCTGATCTTCGCCATCCGGGTAGCGTTCACGCGCTGGTTCCGTGAGTCGCTGTTCGGCTGGTTCTGCGCCTACTGGTTCGTCGGCAACTTCGTCATCTACTCCTGGGCCGGTGAGAAGATGCCCTGGCTGCTGCCCCACATCGCGATGCCGCTGGTCCTGCTAGCGGGCCGATGGCTCGGAGCGTGGAGCGGGCGGCTGGAGGCACGCCAGATCCTATCCCGGCCGGCGCTGCTGGCCATTGGGCTCGGGCTTGCCGTCTTCACGCTCGTCTTTGCGTTTGTGGGCGTCGGCGCGGCGCAGACGCTGAGTCAGATCCAGGGGCAAGCCGTCCAGTTGGAACGGCTGAGCTTGCTCGTGCTGGCCGTCGCCGCGCTCGTCGGCCTCGTCTACCTGGCGTTCGTGCGGCGGGTGAGGGTCGCACCGTCGCTGACCGTCGTCGCACTGGTCATCCTCAGTTTCGCCTACGTCCGCACGTCCTGGATGGTCACCTACGCTCACGGTGACATCCCGGTCGAGATGCTGGTGTACGTCCAGTCGTCGCCGGATGTGCCCTGGGTGGCCGACGAGATCGAGCGGATCGGCTACCAGACCGGGCAACGTCAGGATCTACGCATTCTGATGGATAACGGGTATACCGAGACGGTCGGCGGACAGCAGGTCGTCCACGAGGCGGTGTCCTGGCCGTTCGAGTGGTACCTGCGCGACTACAAGAACCGCCGCTACTACTCGCGGACGTTCGGGCCGGATATCAACCTGCGCGACTATCCGGTCATTCTGGTGATGGCCCCCAACCTCGACCCGATCCGGGACCAGCTTGGCGACTACGTGGGGCAGAAGTACCGGCTGAACTGGTGGTTCCCCGAAGACTACAAGGTCTGGGCATCCCAGCCGAGCGCGATTATCAATAGCCTGCTCGATCCGGTCACGCGGGCCAAGTTCCTCAAGTTCCTGCTGTACCGTGAGCCGATGAACACGCTCGGCGCCCGCGAGTTCTACTTCTTCGTCCGCAAGGACGTACCCACACTCGGGCCGGCCGGCACGGCGGCTCCTGGCGGAGCGGCGGCCCAGCCGCAGGCGCCTCGCAGCGCAGCAGCGGTTGGCGGCGCGGCTCGCAGCGGCACCGCGGAGCGGCTCGACGCCGCCACAAGCCTACTCGGCGTGAACCAGGCTGGCGACCCGCTGCTGGTGGAGCCGAAGGGTGTGGCGCTCGGTCCGGATGGCAAGATCTACGTCACCGAAGGCCGGGCGAGCCGGATCACGGTGATGAACCCGGATGGCACCATCGCGGCCTCCTGGGGCCAGCCCGGGAGCGGTGACGGCGAGTTCAACGAGCCGTGGAGCGTCGCGGTGGCACAGGACGGCGACGTCTTTGTGGCAGATACCTGGAACCACCGGATTCAGAAATTCGGGCCGGACGGGCACTTTATCACCGCCTGGGGCGGCATGGTCGATACGAAGGGAGATGCCCAGGCGTCGCCCGGCCGTTTCTGGGGGCCGCGCGACATCGCGATCGGCCCGGACGGGCTGCTCTACGTCACCGACACCGGGAACAAGCGCGTCCAGGTCTTCGACGTGCAGGGCACGTTCGTACGAGCCTTTGGCGGCGCCGGCAGCGAACCTGGCCGCTTCAATGAGCCGGTTGGTTTGGCCTTCGACGGCGACACGCTCCTTGTAGCGGATGCCTGGAACGGGCGTGTCCAGCGCCTGGATCGGAACGGCAACCCGCTCGGAGCGATCCCGGTTCAGGGCTGGGAGAGCCATGCCATCACCAACAAGCCGTACATCGCGGTCGGATCGGGCGGCCGTATCTACGTGACTGAGCCAGAGCGCAACGAGGTTCTGGAGATCGCGCCGGATGGGCAGTCTCGCTCGGTCCCTCGCCCGAACGATCCGAAGGGCCGGCCCGGTCTGCCCACCGGTATCACGGTAGGACCGGACGGCGCCGTCTACACGGTGGAGAGCGCCGGGGGTGTGGTGAGTCGCGTGGCGGTTGGGGCGCAACCCTGAGCCTGCGACCGGCGGAAGCCGCGCTCCACGTCCCTCGGACATGCGGGGGAGCGTTCGCCGTACCGGATAGAGTACCACTCCGTACGAGACGCCGAGCGAGTGCCGTGCGCGGCATGCCGGGGCGGCAAAGGCGGCGGAAGGACGGTCGACATGTCGAGTAAAGCCGGCAAAATCCTCGGCGTCATCGTCACGCTCGTCTGTCTGGGCCTGGCCTTCTACAAGGTCGATCTCCGGGGGCTGGGGCAGGCGCTCGCGAGTGCGAACTACTGGCTGATCTTGCCGGCCCTCGCCGTCTGGCTGCTGGGCTACGTGGTGCGCACCGCGCGCTGGCGGGTCATCCTGGCCGAGGCAGTTCGTTGCTCGTTCGTCACGTTGTTTGGCGTGCTGATGATCGGGTTCGCTACGAACAACGTGCTGCCGGCCCGTCTCGGTGAGCTAGCCCGCGCCTTCTTGCTGCGGCGTCGGACGTCGGTCCGTAAGACGTTCCTGCTCGCCAGCATCTTTCTTGAGCGAGTCTTTGATGGCCTCGTGCTGGTCGCGCTGATGTCGGTCCTGTCGTTAGGCATCGACCTACCGGGTTGGGGCCATGACGTGGAGCGTATCGCGAGCCTGCTCTTCTTCGGCGTAGCACTTGGGGTGATCTTGCTGCTCGCGCGACGCGATCTTGCCGAGCGGCTGCTGGCGCTGGTGCTACGCCCCTTCCCCGACCGGCTCTCGCACTGGACGAGCGGTGCGTTCGGTGCGTTCATGAAGGGGCTGAGCACGATGCAGCGGCCATCCGTGCTCGCGAAGACGGCGCTGCTGTCGGTCGTGGTCTGGTCGTTGGAATGGGCGGCCTACTACCTCGTCACCGGCGCGTTCGACCTCGGGCTGTCGCCGACGACGCGAGCGGCGGCATGCGGGGTGCTCCTTGTTGTCGTGAATCTTGGCATCATGCTGCCGGCCGCGCCCGGCTACGTCGGAACGTTCCAATTCTTCGCGGTTGCCGCGCTGGCTGTCTTCGGGGTGCAGCGCGAGCAGGCGCTGGCGGTCGCGATCGTCGCTCACGCCACCCAGTATGTCCTGGTAACAGCAATCGGGCTGGCGTTCTTCGGGCGGGAGCACGTGTCGCTCGGCACCCTGACGCAAGACGCGCGCAGCGATAGCCCGGCTGCGACCCCGACATTGGCCGAGCCGGCCGCGGCAGCGAATGAGGTTGTATCCTGAACGCTCGATCCGCGCTCGGCGTGCTCGTCAGCCTGGCCCTGTTTGGCCTGTTCTTGTCGACCCAGAACCTGACCCAGCTTGTATCGTCACTCTCTGGCGTGAATCTGCTGCTTGTGGCGCCGGCCGTCGCGATCTACTTCGTGGGCATCTGGCTGCGGGCACTGCGCTGGCGCTGGCTGATGGCCCCGTTCGCCAACGTCTCGACAGCCCGCCTGTTCCGGGTCATCCTGATCGGCTTCGGAGTAAACAACGTCCTGCCGCTTCGGCTAGGCGAGGTCGTCCGGACCTTCCTCTTGCGCCAGTCGGACGGCGTACCCGTGACCTCGTCGCTCGCGACCGTCCTCATCGAGCGGCTGCTGGACGTGGTGGCGCTGTGTGCGCTGATGACACTTGTGCTGCTGCTAGTGCCGTTGGACGGCTGGGTGGTGGTACTGGCAAGCGCGGCGGCCGCCGTGACCGTGTGCGCCGTTGTGGGGCTGCTCGTTGTCGCGCTGACGCCGCGCCGCTGGCTCGAGCGCCTCTTCACCTTCGGCATCGCCCTCGCCGGACGGGTCCATCATCGACTGGGCGTGTTCGCCGCCGCCTGCGTTGACGGGGTGCGCGCCCTGACCGATGGCTGGTCAGTCGCCGTCATCGTGCCGCTGTCGGTCGCCTGCTGGGTCTGCGAGCTCGGCCTGTACGTCTTCGTCATGTGGGCGGTCGGATTCGACAGCGGCATCCTGAGCCTCATCGCCGGGATGGTGGTTGCCAATCTCGCGACCGCTCTCCCCTCTTCGCCGGGCTACATCGGAACGTTTGACTACCCGCTTCAGCAACTCTTGTCCGGTACCTTTGGTGTTGCGGATGAGCGGGCAGGGGCGTACACCATCCTCGCCCACGCCGCGCTGCTGCTGCCCGTCGTAGCAGTCGGCCTGTTCCTGCTGGCGCGTGAGAACCTGTCATTTAGCGGGTTGACGAAGGGGAGAATCGAAGCGCGCTCCGGTCCGGGACGCTCGGGTATTGAGGCCGAGCGCCAGGACGTGGCCTCGGCCCCGACCCCACTTTCTGGACAGTAGCGCCTGGATCCGGGCGGTCGTTCGGACAGCCGCCCCTCGGCCCCTCTCCTTCCCCGGCGGTGCTCAACGGCGTACGGTCCGCCGAGCAGCGTTGGCGGGCTGACAGTGCGTATGTGTCGCGGCCGGCAGCCGCCGGCCGCGCGAAGCCATAGGCTGTGCTTCAGGGATTCGAGGGAGGGACCACCATGAACCTGAAGATCACGAGCCTGATCGATCGACTCAAGGGAGTGAGCCCGAAGCGGACGCTGGCAACAGCGGCAGTTGGGGCAACGGCCGTGCTGATCGGCGTTGCGGGGCCGGCCGAGATCGCGCAGGCGGCGCTTCGGACCGGCACCGTCGACGGAACGACTGTCACCTACACGTCGCTCGATACCCACAACTGGTCGAAGCTCAGCCCGTCAAACGGAGATACCGTCAAACTGAAGGATGGCAGCCGAGGTGAGGTCTGGGCGTTCGACGCTCACCCGGGGCAGTGCTTCACGGCGACGATGACGTCTGACGACTTCCATCCGTTCCTGGTGCTGCGGAAGAACGGCCCGTTTGGCCCCGAGCTCGCACACGACGATAGCCGCACCGACAACTGGGCCAAGATCCGGGGTACCGCCGGCAACGAGGGCACGTACTTCGTGATGGCGACCTCGTCGGGGGAGGGTGAGAAGATCGGCAACTACACCCTCGACATCGAGGGCTGCTAAACCAAAGCCACAGTGGGAACCACATGGGCGTAACCTGGGGGCATGTGGTTTTCACCTTGATAGTGGTTTAGGGCAGCGCAAGGCTGGGCGCAGGGCTGGGCGCGGGGCGATGAGCCCACGGCCCGTCCTCTTGGCGGGGCGGTCACCAGATCGGTTGGCCGCCCCGCCGCATGTTCGAGCCAGCCAGCGTGCGTCGTGTCGGTGCGAGACGGTAGGCGCTCACGTACCCCCAGGCAGACAGAGCACCCGTGGCCCAGGATCGTCGGTGGTGACGATGGCGCGAATGCCAGCGCTCCGTAGGATGGCCGAATATCCCTCCAGGCGAGGGAGCAGGTATCCGGTGTCCCACCCGGCTGGCGCCCGCCACCATACGACGACGGTGCTATCGCCGCGTGACTCGCATACGAAGCCGTCGACTCTCGGCCCGAATCGCGGCTCGCCTGACCGACGCAGCGCGGCCTCAACCTCGTGTATCGTCGGCATAGCGCCGTCCTCTCTCGGCGCGCCATGAGCGCCTCGGTGTGTGACTGTCGAGCTCTTCGTTTCTTATCAGCCTGGCAGCGTCCACATTGTGGCCTGACCACCCCGCCTGCGCCAGAACCGGGGTCATGGCGGACGCAGGTCGAGGCATCGGGTAGCGCCGCTATCGCTGCCGATCAGCGCGCCTGCCGTAGCGGCCGGCTGAACGTCAAGGCAACTGCGATCGATGCAAGGAGCGCGCCGCTGGCTGCCTGCGTTACGGGCGCACCGAACGCTCCGGCAGCCGCACCGAGTCCGAGATGGCCGATTGGGGCGAACCCGATGCAGAAGACCCAGAGGCCCATCGCCGCGCCACGCTCGCGTTCGCCCACGTTCCGCTGGATGAGCGTCTGTCCGAGCGTGTCCATCGTCGAAGCGCCGATGCCGGCCAGGGCGAGAAACAGCAGTGCCAACGGGTACGCTGGACTGATGGCGAACAGGAGCAGCATCAAGCCAAACGCGCCAGCGCCGAGCGTGAAGACCCGGCCCGAGCGCCCTTCGGAGCCGAGTCGGGCGAGCATCAGCAGGCCGAGCGCGCCGCCGGCCGAGCGCACCGCCATCATGATACCCAGGCCGCTCGCTCCGACTCCGAACACGTCGTGGGCGAAAATCGGCAGAAGCGTCATGCTCGCGAAACCGAGGACTTCGGCCAGGACGATCCCAAGCGCCAGCACGGCCAGCACTTCATGGCGCATCAGGAGGGTCGCCGCACCTCGGACGTCCGGCCTGGGCCGTCTGTCGGTCGATTGGGAGGCCGGCCTGGACGGCGCCACGGGTCGGCGTGCCGAATCGGCGCTGGCCGCGATCGTTCCTACCCCGGCGGCCTGGGCTTCGGGCGGGCAAATTGTCGAAGCAGCAGCCGGCGCCGATTCGGCTAGAGACCGGCTGGGTGCGGTACGCGCTCGGAGTGACTCATGCCCGACGACGAGCGGCGCAAGCGCGGCAACGATCAGCGCCCCGCTCACCAGACCGAACGTGCCGGCGGCCCCGGCGTGTTCCAGCGCGTAGCCGCCGATCACCCCGCCGGCCGTGCTTGCTACCTGGATGCCGAGGTTGGTGAGCGCCATGCCGCTCGTCGCACGGGTCGTACGGACGAGATCGTAGGCGTAGGCTTGCGTCGCCGCCGTCCGCAGCGTGTCGATCGCGCCGTACAGCGCGCTGGCCGCGATCAACGCCACCGGGAGAAGCATGCCACCCCACGCCATGACGACGAGCGCGAGCAAGACGACAGCGCCGGCCGCGTTTGCCCAGACCACGAGCGCCCGTCGGTCGAACGTATCAGCGACGGCGCCGGCCGGGATCCCGAACACGAGCTGGGGCGCCATCCGCGCGGCCGAGACGACCCCGACGTAGAACGCCGAGTCGGTCAGTTCGAGGGTGATCCAGGCCAGCGCGAGCTGCGTCACCACCCGAGCGAAGGAGCTCGCGGATGCGCTGACCCAGACGCCGCCGAATCCCCGAGTCGCGAATGGCGCGAGGGGGCTCGCCTTCCAACCGGGCAAGCCCGCAACCGCGCCATCTTCGGGCCGGGCCTCGCGTGGAGCGCCTGAAGACCTGGTGGCCACCGTCCATTGCACCTCGGTATCGGACTTGTAGCATGCTGCGACGCCGGCGGTGTTGCGTCAGGCGTGAACGAGCACGCGCCGCGGGCGGTTCAGCGTCACGCCTCGACATCGGAGCAGGCGTGCACCCCGCAAGAAATGGACGTCGGGAGAGTACGACAGTGTCACATCTGTTCCCCTTCTACCGCGCGTGGACGAGGGGGTCGACAGTTGCGGGGTACATCCTCGGGCACGCGAATGCCCGTCCGGGGATCAGCCGATACGAGTGTAGTCCACGAACCGATACCCCACACCCCGCTCGGTCAGGATATAGCGGGGATTGGATGGGTCCGGCTCGATCTTCTGCCGCAGGTAATTGATGTAGAGCCGCAGGTAGTGGCTCGCGTCCCGGTACTCTGGCCCCCAGACGCGTGAGAGCAGGGTCTCGTGCGACAGGACCGTCCCGGGATTGCTGACGAGGTGATAGAGGAGCCGAAATTCGGTCGGACGCAACTGGACCTTCTGCCCATCGACGACCACCTCACGGCGCTCGAAGTTGATGGTCAGGCGATCGTCGACGACGACCTCTTGACGCGGCGACGGCGGCGGCAACTCAGAACGGCGAAGCACGGCCTTGATCCGCGCGCTCAGCACGATCTGACTGAACGGCTTGGCGACATAATCGTCGGCCCCAAGCTCCAGGCCGCGCGCCACGTCGCGCTCGTCCGCCTTTACGGTCAGCATGATGACCGGCACCGTCGAGAAGCGCCGGATCTCCCGCAGCACCTCGAACCCATCCACCTCCGGCATCATCACGTCCAGCACGATCAGGTCCGGCATGACCAGCCGCAGCTTATCTAGCGCCTCCTGTCCGTTGCCAGCTTCGAACACGTCGAAGCCTTCAATATCCAGGTTCATCCGTACCGAGTCGCGGATCCGGGGCTCGTCGTCGACCAGGAGGATGCGTTGCTTGCGGATGGCCATCCGGTGTCCTTTACCGACCAGCGTCCCGTACCGTCCGGTGCTCTCGCACGTCTCTCGTTCGCGTACAGATCGGGTGAGTCGTCGCCGGGAATTGTAGCGACGCCGGGCTGGCTGACTCCGCCGTTCCACCGCTCGTTCCGGACCGTTCCGGCGGCAGGTGGACCTGGGGGGTTACTCGCCCCCGCGGCGTTTGATCTGGCTGCTGTTGGCATATGGGCTATCGAGCCGCTGGACGCCCATCGCCGCGTCAGCCGAGTGACGCTCGCTCGACGACGCTAACGCCAGCCAGGCGGGCCAGGTCGAGGGCAGCCTCGGCTTCGCGCAGGAGCTCGTCGATGGTACCGCCATCATGGGGGAAGATCGCGGCTCCCGCCCGCACGTGGAGGCCATGCTGCTCGTGTGCCGTGTGGGCCACTTTGTCCACCACGACCCGAGCGCCGTCGAGGCCCGTCTCCGGGAGGAGGATGGCGAGCAACCCGTCCCCGTGCAACCCGATCGAGTCAACGGTCCGGAGCACTCGCCGAGTGCTCGCCGCGAGCGCGGCCAGCAGCGCGGCGGCGCCCTTCGATCCGCGCTCGGTCCGGACCGCTGCCCAGTCCTCCACGCCGACCAGCACGAATGAGAAGGCCCGGTCGTAACGACGCGACCGCGCCATCTCCATGACGATCAGCCGGTCCAGCGTGTCCGGCTCGGTGATGCAGTGACTGGCGAGGAGCACGTCTTCGCTCGGGTGCGCGCCCGAGGCAGTCTGGCGTGGTCTGCTACCTGGCGTATGGAACCTCGCCGCCAGCCAGGCCAGCGGCGCAGTTAGCACTAGCGGCACCAGCACCATCACGGCGTCATCCCATCCGAGCCCGGCCCCCCGCGCCCGCACGATGACGAAGCCGCCTGCGAGGACGAGCCACAGGGCCACCAGCAACGGCGTGCGCCCGGACCGGATCGTCATCTCATCACGCCTCGGCACAAGTCCATCGCAATGCCTCCCGGCAGGGATGGGGAAGGCCATCGTCACAGGCCGTGATGGCATACCCGTGGCCGCCCGCGACTGTGCCTCTCTGGAGGACAACGATCCAACCTGCCCGAAAGCGATGGCCGAAGGCACATCACGACGGCCGCGGGGAGTCGCTCCAACCCCGCGCGGAGTCCGCGGCGCGGATCGTCGTGCCTGAATGCTACGACTGGCCGTCCGGTGCGAAGGCCGAAGGCGATGGTCTCAGCGTGGGAGACGGATGTAGAACGTGCTCCCCTGCCCCGAGCCGGTCGACTCGACCCAGATCTGCCCGCCGTGCGCTTCGACGATCGCTCGGGTGATGTACAACCCCAGCCCCACGCCCTGGGTGGAGCGGCTCAGGCCCGTATCGACGCGATGGAAGCGCTCGAAAACGCGGTCCTGTTCCTCGCGTGGGATACCAATGCCCTGGTCGCGCACGAAGAGGACGACGTAGTCGGGCTCGACGCGCCCGCCGATGGCGATGGCCGTCCCGGCGGGCGAGTACTTGATCGCGTTGTCGAGCAGGTTCACCAGCGCCTGGCGCAACTTTTCTCGGTCGCCCTTGACGATCGGGAAGCTCGCTGGGAAGTCGGTCGAGAAGCGGTAGTCCGGCGCTCGGGTGCGGCTGCGCTCGGCGATCGTCTCGGCCAGATCTGGAATATCGACCGGCCCGATCGACATCGCGACCCGCCCGGCCTGGATTCGCGAGATGTCGAGCAGGTCAGTGACCAGCCGGTGCAGCCGGTCGCACTCCTCCTCGATGGTGTGGGCCACCCGGATGACCGTCTCACGGCTCCACGGTCCATCCGGGCGGGCCAACGTGCCAGCGTAGGCTTTGATGATTGCAACCGGCGTCTGAAGCTCGTGACTGACGATCGAGACGAACGAGGACTGCATCGACTCCAGCCGGCGCTTCTCGGCGAGGGTCGAGGCCGCAAGTCGAGCCTGCTGGATCGTGGCGGCGGCCTGACGCGCAAAAATGTCGAGCAGGCCGAGGTCGCTCGGTTCGAAGCGCGTCGCGGAGGGGTGCCGGAAGATGTAGATGACGCCGACGAGGCGGTCGGCCGGGTCGTTGAGCGCCAGGGCCAGAATCTGTTCGAGGCGCCGTTGCTCGGCCCACGATGCGGCGGTCGGCGCCAGCGCGAGCGACACCAGTTCGCCGACCTTGCCGAGCTTTTCCAGGATGACGTCGTCGAGGCGAGGGTGGAGCGCCTTATCGATACCCGACTCCAGCCCGTAGCTCGCCTGGATCGCCAGTTGCCCTGTGTGCTCGTCGCGCAGTGCGATGGCGCCAGCGCTGCCCCGCAGCATCTGCACGGCGCCGAGCACGATCAAGTTGAGCATCGCGCTCATGTCCGTCGGATCGGACGGAAGATCGGTGCGCTGCGCCACATCGTCGAGGTCGCGTGCGCCACCCGCAGCCATCACCGCTACCCTGAGCGCGTCGGCGAGGCGATCAGGCTGGTAGCCGTCATCGCCGGCGGCGGCGCGATCCCGAGCAGCGCCAGCACGGTCGGCGCGAGGTCCGATAGCCGGCCGCCGCTCCGGAGTGCTTGCACCTCGGCGGCGCCGCACACGATGGCTGGAACTGGATTGGTGGTGTGCGCCGTTTTTGGGTGGCCGTTCTCGTCGACCATCTCCTCGGCATTGCCGTGGTCGGCGGTGACGACGAGTACCGCTCCGACCGCACGGGCGGCGTCCGCGATCCGTCCGATCTGGGCATCCACCGTCTCGACGGCCGTGATGGCCGCGTCGAGGATACCGGTATGCCCCACCATATCCGGGTTCGCGAAATTCAGCACCACGAACGGGTACCCCTCGCGGATGCCCGCGATGGCGGCGTCGGCGACGCCAACCGCGCTCATCTCCGGCTCGAGGTCGTAGGTCGCGATCTTTGGCGAGGGGATCAAGCAGCGGTCCTCGTTCGCGAATGGCCGCTCGTGGCCGCCGTTCAAGAAGTATGTGACGTGCGCGTACTTCTCGGTCTCCGCGACGTGCAACTGGCGTAGGCCGGCCGCGCTGATGGCCCTCGCAAGCGGTGTCTCGACGAGCGTCGGCGGGAAGGCGACGGCTGTCACCGGCAGGCCGGCCTCGTACTCGGCGAACGTCACCAAGTGGAGCGGGTGGGGCCAACTCGGGCGCTCGAACCCATCAAAGTCGGGCTGGACGAACGCGCGCGTGAGTTGGCGGGCACGGTCGGCCCGGAAGTTGAAGAAGATGACGGCATCGCCTGCACGGATGACGCCCGCCTGCGGATCGCCGACGACGGTCGGCAGGACGAACTCGTCGCCGGTGTTCGCCGCATAGGACTGCTCGACGGCCGCGACCCCCGTTGGCGCGCGCTCACCCTCGCCCAGGACGAGTGCGCGGTACGCCTTCTCGACGCGGTCCCAGCGTCGGTCGCGGTCCATCGCGAAGTAGCGGCCGATCACCGTGGCGACACGGGCAGTTCCTCGCTCGCGGAGCGCCGCTTCCAGTGCGGTCATGTCCGCGAGCGCCTGCCGTGGCGGCACATCCCGCCCGTCCAGGATGGCGTGCACCTGGACGTCCGAGACGCCGTGCCGCGTCGCCAGATCGACGAGCGCTAGCGCGTGCGTGCCACTGCTGTGGACGCCGCCCGCGCTGAAGAGCCCCAGGATGTGCAGGCGGCGGGGGTTTGGGCCGCCACGCCCCTGCGTGACGTGCTCGATCGCACCGAGGAACGCCGGGTTCGCGAAGAACTCGCCGGTGTCGATCGCGTGGTCGATGCGTGGCAGGTCTTGCAAGACCGTGTACCCGGCGCCGACGTTCAGATGCCCGACCTCAGAATTGCCGATCTGGCCGGCCGGCAACCCAACCGCCGTGCCAGATGCTTCGACGGCCGTGTGCGGACAGGACGTCCACAGCCGATCCATCGTCGGGGTGTTGGCTCGCGCGATCGCGTTGTTCGGGCCGGGCGGGCCGATGCCCCAGCCGTCGATGACGATCAGGACGAGCGGGCGAACGGGCGCGGGTCGAGCGTCAGACGCCATGAAGCCTCCCCTGCTCCCACGATTGTACCCGCCATGCGAGACGTGGCCGTCGGGCGTTCGTGTGTGCCCGGGAGGCCCCCGGTGCAGCGTGGCACGCACCGTGCCCGCTCGGCACCATGCACGCTCGGCCTGGTAGGTCGGGCCGGTGTATCTCCAGATGGCTGGCCGAGCGTGTATCGTGTGGGTGAAGCACAATGATCGGTGTGGGAATATCGGACCAGGACGGCGCCGCGCTCGAAGCGACCCTTATCGGCGCGCTCTATGCTGTGGAGCATGCCGCTGTGGAGCATGCCGGCCTCGATGCGCCGGTGCCGCGCCTGCCGGCCGAGCGGGTGCGGGCGAAGATCCGGGCCGGCACGCCGCTGCTCCATGACGAGGACGTCGCCGTCGACCCGGCCGAGATCGATGCTGCGTTCGGGGCGCTCCTGGACGCCGCCGCTCGCCGTCCCGAGTGCGCGCGATTGGCCGAATCGGCGCGGCAGGCGATCGAGCGCCACGCCGTCCACCCGGCTCACCTTGTCGACGAGATCGTGGCGGGGCACGCCGAGCACGTCGCGACGCTGCTCGGTCGAGCGGGGCCGGACGCCAGCCTGGTCGAGACGGTCGGCACGCTCGTCGCGTGGGCCATCCTGGCGCAGTATGCCGACCGCCTCGCACCTGCCCTCCGGCTTGGCTCGTGGGACTGGGGCTACTGCCCGGTTTGCGGTGGCTGGCCGGCGGTGACCGAGTACGTCGGCTGCACCAGCACCCGGCTCCGCTGCGGACGCTGCGCGACGGCCTGGGAGCGATGGTCGCCGGCCTGCCCGTTCTGCGGCTCCGACCAGCGCCACGGGCTCGGGGTGGAGGCCGACGCTGTCGATCCCGCGTGGAGCGTCGACGGCTGCGACGCTTGCCGCCGCAGCCTCAAAGTCCACGTCGGGGAGCGGCCGCACGGGCTGCTGAGGCTGCTCCAAGACGATGCCGCGACCGGCTGGCTCGACCGCGCTGCCGCCGCCCTGGGCTACCACCGGGCATCTGGGACAGGCTATCGCCTGGAGCTTCACGACGCCGAGGATGAGGAGATCGACGATGATTGAGATCGAGACTCAACGGCGCCTCGGCGTGAGCGGGTCGGCGCCGGACGCCACACCCGTGGCCGCTCCCGCCCCGCGTGAGGCGCGGCCTGCTGAGGCGCAGCCGGGTGAGGCGCAGCCGGGTGAGGCGCAGTCTGGGCCTCACGATGTGGCCGAAATCGCCGCTGCCGACCCCACCCCCGTCGTCAGGCGCCGCTACGTGCGCTTTCGGGCCGACGCCGGCCAGCCGGTCGAGGACGAGATCATCGCCGAGATCCGGCTGTCGATCTTCGTGGACGGCCAGGAGCTCGTTCAGTTGATGTGCTCGCCGCATCAGGTCCGCGCGCTGGTCGTCGGGTTCCTGTACCTGGAAGGTCTGATCGACAGCCTGGACGACGTCGACGCGCTGCGGGTTTGCCTTGCCGACCGGGTCGCCGAGGTACGGCTGGCCCGCCCGCTGGCGAGCCTGCCGACTCGTCGAATCGTGACGTCGGGGTGTACCGGCGGCGTCAGTTTCGGCGCCTACCTGGAGGAGCTCGACCGGCTGCGCCTCCCGATCGACCGGGTGCGGGTGACACCGGCGCAGGTCTACGCAGCGCTGCGCGCCCTCTACGACCGGGCGGCCCTCTATCACCGATCGGGCGGGGTGCATACCTCGATTCTGGTCGAGCCCGGCGGCGGTCAAGACCCTCGTGCTGACGGCGTGCTCGCGGTGGCCGAGGACGTCGGCCGCCACAACACCATCGACAAGCTGCAAGGCGAGGCGCTCACTCGGCACCTGCCGACGCGCGGACGGATGATCGTCTCCTCGGGGCGCATCTCGTCGGAGATGCTGCTCAAGGCGGCCGTGATGGGCGTGCCGCTCGTCGGCTCGCGGACCTCGCCCACGCAGCTTGCCGTGCAGCTTGCCGAGCGGCTGGGAATCACCGTCATCGGGTACATTCGTTCCGCCAGCATGAACGTCTACAGCTACCCGTACCGCGTTGTCGGCGCGCCGCTCGCGTGAAGCCGCAACTGATCTACGTCCTCTGGGGGAACGACCGCTTCACTCGCGACGAGCAGGTGCGCGGCCTGAAGCGGCGCATGCTCGGCGAAGCGTTCGGCGAGTTCAATCTCTCCATCCTGAGCGGCGACGACGTGCGGGTCCGCGACGTCCGAGCGGTGGCCGATGCCATCCCCTTCCTGGCCGACCGCCGCCTCATCATCGTCGAGGGGCTGCTCGGACGGCTAGCGGGTCAGGCGAAGCCGGCTGCCCGCCGGGGTCGAAGCACGGCGAGCGCGGCCAAGGCGAGCGCGGCGAAGGCCGGCACGGCGAAGGCCGGCACGGCGAAGGCAGCTACCGCGAGGCGCGGCGCGACGAGCGCGGCCCAGACGGTCGATCCCCCGAATCCCCTCGACGAGCTCGAGGCGTTCCTGGCCGATTTGCCGGCCACCACTGCGCTCGTCTTCGTGGAAGACCAGATCGATCCGAAGGCGATCGAGCCGCGCCTGCCGGCCGGGCGCGCACACGTGCGCGGCTACGAACGGCCGCGGCCGAGCGACCTCGGGCGCTGGATCGAGCGCCGGGTCAAGCAGCATGGCGGGCGGATGGAGGCGCCGGCGATCCGACAGCTTGCGCAGCTTGCGCCCGACGACCTGGGCTTGCTCGAGAACGAAGTCCTCAAACTGGTGACCTACGCTGACGGCCGGCCCGTGACGCTCGACGACGTGTTGTTGCTGTCAGCCAGTCCTGACGTGACGATCTTCAACCTGCTCGACGCCATCGGACAGAACGAGCGCGGCAAAGCGCTGGGCCAGCTTCGGCTGCTGTTCCAGCGCGGCGAGCGGTCCGAGACGATCGTGCCGCAGATCGCCGGGAGCCTCCGGCGGCTGATTCAGGCACGGGAGTTGCTGGATCAGGGGCTTCATGGCCCGGCCCTCGCGTCGCGGCTGGGTGCGCATCCATTCGTCGCGGAGAAGTCCGAGCGTCAGGCGCGGCTGTACCGCGTCGACCAACTGGAGGCCATGCTGCGTCGTCTTCTCGCCACCGACCGCGCCGTCAAGACCGGCGAGGCCGAGCCGGAACTAGCACTCGAACTGTTCATCTGCGACCTGCCGCGAGTGTCGTGACTCGCGGTTGCGGGTACGTTGTTCCTACGTGTCGAAGTAGGTACGATGTTCTCGCTGTGCTCGATCGCTCAAATGTCGGGGGACAAGGGCGGGCCTTGGTTGTGGGGAGCGTCCATGGACGAGCGTTGGCGCGCCATCAGGGTTGCGCGGTGGAAAGCTTCGGTCCGTGCCTTTCGTGAGGCGGTACGGCTGTATGGCGATTCGATGGATAGAGTCCAGCGCGCCCGCGACGCCGGGGTCAGTCGAGCGCAGCCGCTTCACCCGCGCGCGGTCGATTGCTGCCCCTTGACCGGGTCACTCGAGCGTCAGCCGAGCGGGAGACCGTTCGAGAGTGCGGCCCCACATCCTCACCGCGCCGTGTCGTTTCGCCCCGAGGCCGCACCCGCCGCATCGCCAGTCATGGCGGACGGCCAGGACAGCTCGAGCGGCGCCGCGACCGGGTCAGTTGCGCTAGAAGTTTGGACTCGGAAGCAGAGCGACGGCACGACGGCCCGTGAGAACGGCCGCCGACAGGCCGCGGCTTGCCGGGCGCTTACGCCCCGCCAGTGTGAGGTGGCGGTGCTGATCGCGCGGGGGCTGACCAATGGGGAGATCGCGAAGCAACTTGTGCTCACGTCTGGGACGGTGGCGAATCACGTGGAGCACATGTTTCAGCGGCTCGGCTACCGGTCGCGCGCGCAGATCGCCGCATGGGCAGTGCGCGAAGGGCTCGGCGAGGACGACGTCGACACCGCATAGGCAGAGCAACTGGCCGCTGGCGCACGTGCCCGCGGCTAGTTGCTCCTGACCTGTCCCAGCATGCACACCCAACGACCAGGGTGAGGCGGCGAGGGCATCGGTCCGCTCAGTCTGGCGCAGACGCCTCGTGGGATCCATCAGGTGCCGGCTCCGGCGTGGCCGTTCGAGGCCAGTCGCGCGACCGTCCGCGAGGCGGTGGGCTTGATCCCGACGACGCGCAAGTAGCAGAACCGGCAGACCACGTCGAATCGCACGGCGGCGCCATGCTGCCCCGGCCCGACCCGCCGGTGATCGGGAACGACGTAGAGCGGGTGCGCTCGCGACTCACACAGTTCACACACGTCCGGGAACGCCGCCACGTCGACACGTTCGCTCATCACCATCCCACACCCACATGTCCGGCTCGTCTGGCCAGATCTGCTCCGCTGTCCTCGGCCGGCCAGAGCGCGGCCGAGGTGCGTGTCGGGCAACTGACCCACGACACCGGAGGCCAGGGCCCGACAGCACGACCTACACATGGTAGTCGCGCTGAAGCAGAGGGGCATCGGGAAATCTACACAGGTCTGGCGTGTACGTCGTATCCGGCGTTGGCTCGGCGAACTGGCGCGCCCGATGCGGATAGGAACAAGAAGACGCCGTCAGCCTGGCGGTCAGGCCGACCGACTGGGGGTGGCGCCATCCAGGGCTCGACGGACCAGTTCCGCTTGCTCGAGGGCGGCCCGCTCCTGCTCCTCGAAGGCAGCAACGCTCGCTGCGAGCCCACGTTCACGTGCCCGCGCGGTGAGCCGTCGTGCGAGCGACGCCTTCTCTTCGAGGGCGCGAAACGCGGCCCAGAGCGCCGATTCGAGCGCCTCCGTCTGGGCAATCAGCAAGCTTTCTTCAGAATACGTATGGCCGACGCGGCACTCGTACTGCGCCAGTCTGCCATTGCGCACTTCCCAGAGAGTGCCGTGACAGTCTGGGCAGGAGTACACGGCCGGTTGCCCGGGCCGCTCGTCGGTGGCTCCGTAGGCGACCTCTTGCTCGATCGACGCATCGCGTTCGTACACGTTTTCGGCCATCCAGCCGTCTCCCCTCACGCGGGCTGGCTCGCGCCTTGCGGCTGGCTCGGAGGCCAGGGCTCCGAGCGCCCGTCCAATCTCGGCGGCCGGCAGGCAGTAGTCGACGTCCACCCTGTCCAGGGCGCTCTTCGGCATGTCGCCGAAGAGGGCATCGGCCGGATCCTGAATGATGGTGATGCCGCCGGCCTGCTTGACGGCCATCAGGCCGAGGGTTCCGTCGTACAGGTTGCCCGAGAGGACCACGCCCACGGTGCGAGGGCCATAGGACCGTGCGGCCGAGCGAAACAACGGATCGATGGCCGGGCGATGGTTGTTCTCGCGCGGCCCACGCCGAACCCGCATGACACCAGGTGCGAGCACGAGGTGATAATCGGGCGGGGCCACGTAAATTCGGCCAGGTTCGATCGGCTCGCCGTCCCGAGCAGGGACGGCCGGAAGCGGCCCGGCGCGGTGCAAGATCTCGGGGAGGTAGCTGCTCGCCGTCGAGGGCAGATGCAGCACCACGAAGACCGCGGCCGGCAGGTCGGCAGGGAGCCATCGAACGACGGCTCGCAGCGCCTCGACGCCGCCGGCCGACGCCCCGACGACGACGATATCGTGTCCGGGCATGACGCCCCTTCCGTGCAACGCGCTCTAGCCCGGGAATCCATCCACCGGATGCCGGGCGAACGCGCCGTCCACCGGGCGCCGCACGTGTGCGCCGCGCCACGCCCGGGCCGCGTGCACGTTCCGTGCCGAAGCCGGCAGCACTGGCAGTGTGACCGCTGAACCGGCCCAGAGATGTGCCGTTTGGCAGATGTGCGTGAGTCGCCTTTCTCGGCGATGCTTCTCAGGTTGACGAGCCGTCCGGCGACCCCTATCCTGCACGCACGAAACGTACGCTGCCATCGCTCGCGGCACGCTACGCGCCGAAGCCGTGCGGATCGCTTTCGGGTTTGGGAATAGAGCGTTCGATGGGATATCGGTAGGAGGCTGCTGCATGGCCGAAGAGCAGCACATGAATCTCAACAATCAACTGGTGGTGATTGGATCGTCCGCCGGTGGGATCGAGGCGCTCTCGACGCTCGTCGGGACGCTCGCCCCGGACTTCCCGGCGCCGATCGTCATCGCGCAGCACCTCCACCCCCGCCGGATCAGCCACCTTCAAGAGATCCTCGCTCGCCGCTCGCGCCTCCCCGTCCGGTCCGTGGTTGACCGCGACCCGCTCCAGGCTGGCGTGGTCTACGTGGTGCCCTCGAACCGCCACGTCGCGATCACCGACCATGAGATTCGCGTCGGTGCTGACGACAATGGGGCCCCGAAGCCGTCGATCGACCGCCTGTTCATGTCGGCGGCGCAGACCTTCGGCGAGGGTTTGATCGCGGTGGTCCTTACCGGGACTGGCTCCGATGGCGCTGCCGGCGCGCGTGGGGTGAAGGACGCCGGTGGGGTGGTGGTCATTCAGAACCCGGAGACGGCGAGTTATCCCGCCCTGCCCCGCTCGCTTGCGCCCTCGACGATCGACGTGGTGGCCAACCTCGAGTCGATCGGCCCGCTGCTCTACGACCTGCTGACCGGCGCCTACACGCCACGGCCGCCCGCGGACGATCGCCCGCTTCGACAACTCCTGGAACAGCTTCGTGAGCGCAACGGCATCGACTTCTCGAGTTACAAGATGCCGACCATCATGCGCCGCTTGCAGCGGCGTATCGTGGCGACCGGTAGCGACAGCCTCAGAGCGTACGTCCGCTATCTCCAGCAGCACGACGAGGAGTATCAGCGGCTGGTCAACAGCTTCTTGATCAAGGTCACCGAGTTCTTCCGTGACGCCGAGCTCTTCGACGAATTGCGAACCCACATCCTGCCTGAGCTGATCGGCGATGCTCGATCCCACGGGAACACGCTGCGCATCTGGTCGGCAGGTTGCGCGACCGGCGAAGAGGCCTACTCCCTCGCGATACTGTTGGCCGAGGTGCTGGGCGACCAGGTGGACGCGTTCAACATTCGCATCTTCGCCACCGATCTCGATGCGGGCGCGGTCGCCTTCGCTCGACGTGGCCTGTACCCGGCCGGCGCGCTCGTAGGGTTACCGCGCGCGTATCTGGATCGGTACTTCTCCCGCGTCGACGATGCGTACGAGGTCAAGAAGCAGATCCGCGCGATGATCGTCTTCGGCCAACACGACCTCGGGCAGCGTGCACCGTTCCCCCGGATCGATCTCACCCTCTGTCGCAACGTTCTCATCTACTTCACGACCGAGCTCCAGCGGCGCGCGCTTCAGTTGTTCGCCTTCTCGCTTCGCGACGGCGGGTACCTGGTGCTCGGCAAGGCTGAGACGGTCAGCCCGCTGGCGGAGCTCTTTTCGCTCGCGCAACCGCGCCTCAAGATCTACCGTCGAATCGGCGACCGCGTCCTGATTCCGCCGGCTCGGATTCGGGACGTTGCGCCGTCGCCGACGAGCCGGCCGTCGCAGCCACGCCGTTCCCACGTCGACATGGAGATGGTCCTCGGACGGGCGCCGCGCGACTCTCAGCGCTCAGGGGTGGTGTCCGACCGGATGGAGCACTTGCTCCTGCGGCTGCCGGTTGGTGTGGTCCTGGTGGACCGTCAGTACGACATCCAGTTCATCAACGGCACTGCCCGGCGCCTGTTGGAGATTCATACCCCGGCTGTAGGTGACGATCTCATCCACCTCATCTCAGCCCTGCCGACGGGGCCGCTGCGGGGCGCGATCGACCGGGCGTTCCGGGGTGAGACCGACGACGTGTCGTTCGACGTCGGGGCCCCGGACGCTGAAGGGCGTTTCCGGTATGTCCGGTTGTCCTGCCGCGCCGAGACGATCGAGGCCAGGGACGGGCCGCTCGACACGGTGATCGTCCTCGTCGAGGATGTGACGGCCGAGAGCGAGCACCGGATCGATCGCGAGCGCGAAAGCGAACGCCAGCGTGCGGAGATCGAGCGCCTCGAGGAGCAGTTCAGGCGGACCGTCGAGACGAATCGCGATCTCCAGTCGGCCAACGACGATCTGACGACCGCCAACGCCGGGCTCCGCAACTCCAATGAAGAACTGCTCGTCTCGAACGAAGAGATCCAGGCCGCGACCGAGGAGGTCGAGACGCTCAACGAGGAGCTCCAGGCGACCAATGAAGAGTTGGAGACCCTGAACGAGGAGCTCCAGGCGACCGTCGAAGAGCTGAATACCACCAACGACGATCTCCAGGCCCGCAGCGTCGAGCTCCAGGATCTGGCCGGGACCATCGAGGAGCAGCGACACATCAGCGAAAGCGAGCGAGGGCGCCTCGACGCTGTCCTCTCGAACATGGCCGATGCCGTTGTCGCCGTCGACGCACAGGGCCGTCAGGTGTTCGCGAACGGCGCCTACCAGAGGCTGTTCGGAGACGACGATCGCTTGCGGAACGAGCTCCTGGGCGTGGGCGGGCTTCCGCTCGCCGACGAAGCAGGCCCGTTGCAGCGGGCAGCCCGGGGTGACACGTTCACGGTCGAGTTCATGCTACCGGCTGAGGACGGGAGTCAACGCTGGTTCGAAGCCACCGGTCAGCCCGTTCGAGCAAACCGACCAGCCCTCGGCGTCGCCGTGATCCGGGAGATTACCGACCGGAGCGTTCGTCACTTTCAGGATACGTTCCTCTCGCTGGCCAGCCACGAGCTACGCACACCGCTCACCGCACTCCGAGGCTTCCTCCAGATCCTCCAGCGGGAGCCGCTGGCGGATACGGCGCGGACGAACCGGCTGGCCACCCTCGCGCTGGCTCAGGCGGAGCGGATGGCGACTCTGATCGGGAGCCTGCTCGACGTGGCTCGTCTGCAAAGCGGCCGGATCCCGATCGAGCGGGCGCCGATCGACGTGTCCGAGCTCGCGCAGAACGCCGTCGAGACCGCGCGGGCGATTGCCCAGACTCCGCCGATTCTCCTGGAGCTTCCAGAGGACAGCGTGCGCGTGAACGGCGACACCGTGCGGCTCGAACAGGTGCTGCTCAATCTCCTGACGAATGCCCTGACCTATGCAAAGGAGAGTCCGTCGATAACGGTGCGCGTGGGCCGCGCCGACGGCGAGGCCCAGATTCAGGTCGAAGACCACGGCCCGGGCATCGCGCCCGACGTCCAGCCCCTGCTCTTCGCGCGCTTCCGCCAGGGCGCACCGACGGCGTCCGACAAGACCGGGCAGGGCCTGGGGCTTGGCCTGTACATCTCGCGTGAGATCGTGACCGAGCACGACGGCACGATTACGCTCGACTCGACGCCCGGTAAGGGCACCACCTTCACGATTCGGCTGCCGCTCCTCGACGCACCCTCGTCGTCCTGACCCGCCGGCCCATGCATCCCGTTCGGATAATCGGCCATACAGCAACCGGTGCAGTCCGGCCCGTGCCCCTGGCATCATGACCGCGGAGTGTCAGTTTGGCACTCAGATTATGGGAGGCAGCATGGCCGACATCTCGCAGCTCCTCGATAAGGCCCACGAGAATCTGTCGTTCGCCGAGATCGCCGATCTTCCCATCGACGCGCTCCAGGGTGTGAGCAAGGCGGACGCTGAGGCGATCCAGAAGGCGTTCAACGTCAAGACGATCCGTCAGCTTGCCGAGAACAAGTTCGTGCGCGCGGCCCAGGCGCTCACGATGCTGGCCGGACACAAGTAGCCCGCCCTCACCCCCGGCCCCTCTCCCGCGTGCGGGAGAGGGGCAACCGGGGGGGTGTCAGTCGGGCGGGAGCAGGGAGAGTAGCTCCGCCAGAGAGGCGTCCCGGAGGGCTGGCGACTCCCTGACGAGGGTCACGTGGCCGAGCTTGCGGCCGGGGCGCGGCGCCTTGCCGTAGCGGTGGGGGTGCAGGCCCGGCTGAGCGAGCAGCGCGCCGAGCGGCGGCTCGACGCCCAGCAGGTTCGCCATCGCGCTCCAGCCCCGAAGCTGGGTCGAGCCGAGCGGCAGGCCAAGGATCGCGCGGAGGTGCTGTTCGAACTGACTGGTTTCCGCGCCTTCGATCGTCCAGTGCCCTGAATTGTGGACACGTGGCGCCATCTCGTTGGCGAGCAGGCTATCGCCAACCTGAAAGAGCTCCACGGCTAGCACACCCACGTAGTCGAGTGCTTCGAGGACGGCCCGCGCATGCCCTTCGGCGCGCGCCTGAAGCTCCGACGTGACCGCCTCCGCCGGAGCCAGGCTCAGCCGCAGGATGCCGGCCCGATGCTGGTTCGCGACGAGCGGGTAGCAGGCCACTGCGCCGGCTGGATCGCGGGCAGCCAGGATCGAGAGCTCGCGCTCGAATGGAACGAACCCTTCGAGGATGAGCGGGATGCCGCCCAGCGCGGTCCAGGCGCCTTCGACGTCGGCGGGAGTGTGCAGGACCAGTTGGCCCTTGCCGTCATAGCCGAGGCGGCGGGTCTTGAGCACGGCAGGCAGGCCGATCCGCGCGACGGCATCCGCAAGCTGGTCCAGGCTGTCGACCGGCACGTACGTTGCCGTCGGAATGCCAAGGCGGGCGAACAGGGTCTTCTCGCGCAGCCGATCCTGGGCGACCTCCAGGGCGGCGGGAGGCGGCAGCACCGGCACCCGCCCGGCGAGGAAGCGAGTGGTCGCCACCGGGACGTTCTCGAACTCGTAGGTCACCACGTCCAGGCCATCGGCGAAGCGCGCAAGCGCAGCCTGGTCGTCGTACCGGGCGACGTGCAGGTCCGCAAACTGGCCAGCCGGCGACTCCGGCGATGGGTCCAGGAATCGGAAACGCAGGCCGAGCGGGTACCCCGCCAGCGCGAGCATTCGCCCAAGCTGGCCGCCCCCAAGGACGCCGACGATCACCCGCCCGCATCTCCGCCGGGCCTGGGATCCGCGAGTACCGCCTCGGTCTGCGACGCTCGATAGCGCCGAAGGGCCTCGCGATACTCGGGATAGTGGATGCCCACGATGCTCGCGGCCAGCAACGCGGCATTCACGGCTCCGGCTCGCCCGATTGCCAGCGTCCCAACCGGAACCCCGGCCGGCATCTGGACGATCGAGAGCAGGGAGTCGATACCGTTGAGCGCGTGCGACTGGACCGGTACCCCGAGGACCGGCAGCACCGTTCGAGCCGCCGCCATGCCGGGCAGGTGCGCCGCGCCGCCTGCGCCCGCAATGATGACCTGAAGGCCACGCGCTTCGGCGTTACCGGCATACTCGAACAGGAGGTCCGGCGTGCGGTGCGCCGAGACGATCCGGGCCTCGTGCGGGACGCCGAGCACGTCGAGCGTATCGGCAGCGTGGCGCATCGTCTCCCAGTCTGAACGTGAGCCCATGATTAGACCGACGAGCGGATTCATGCACGGAGTGTAGCAGGCGTCAGGAGGTCCGATTGCCTGCCGAGTCGGCGCCGTGTCGTCGTCGTGATCGGCCGGCCTCTGAGGCTCCGGTACACTTCGGGCACGGCGAGGTCACCTCGCCAACCAATAGGAGGCCGATGGCGTGACGCCCGGCGGCATGATGCTCGATTGCATGACGTCAGACGGCATGACGCCCGACCGTGAGGCGAATGGCGTGACGAACGTGCTGGTCATCGGGAACGGCGCCCGCGAGCACACCCTCTGCTGGGCGCTGACGCGGTCGCGACGGCTCGGGCGGTTGTACTGCGCGCCAGGCAACGCTGGCACGGCGCTCCTCGCCACGAATCTGCCAGTCAACGCTGACGATGTCGAGGCTATCGTCGCGACGGCGCGCGAGCATCAGGTCGGACTGGTCGTCGTTGGGCCGGAAGCGCCGCTGGCCGCTGGCCTCGCCGATCGTCTTCGCGCGGCTGGCATCCCGGCGTTCGGTCCAGGTCAGGCCGCTGCCCGCATCGAGGCGAGCAAGGCGTGGGCGAAGGACCTGATGGCGTCGGCCGGCATCCCGACGGCCCGATCCCTGGCCGTGACGAGCCTCGGTGCCGCGCGGGCCGGGCTGCGCCAGTTCGGCCTGCCGGTCGTGGTCAAAGCGGACGGGCTGGCGGCTGGCAAGGGCGTGACCGTGGCTCAGACGCAGGCCCAGGCTGAGGCCGCCCTCGACGAGTTGTTCGTGCTGCGGACACTGGGCCACGCCGCCGAGACCGTCGTCGTCGAGGAGTGCCTGACCGGACCAGAGCTGTCAGTGCTGGCGCTCTGCGACGGCGAGCGGATCGCGCGCATGCCGCCAGCCCGCGACTACAAGCGCGCTGAGGACGGCGATCGTGGCCCGAACACCGGCGGAATGGGTGCCTACAGCCGGCCCGCCAACGCGCCATCGCCCCTCCTGGACAGGATCGAGCGGGACATCCTCCGACCGGCCGTCGACGCGCTCGCGCGGCGCGGCGCTCCGTTCATCGGGGTGCTCTACGCCGGGCTGATGCTGACGCCCGATGGCCCGAAGGTGCTGGAGTTCAACTGCCGCTTCGGCGATCCCGAGACCCAGGTGATTCTGCCGCTGCTCGCATCGGATGCCCTCGATCTGTTCGAGAGGGTGGCGCTCGGCCGCCTCGACCCCTCATCGGTGTCCTGGTCGCCGGGCGTTGCCTGCGGGGTCGTCATGGCGTCCGAAGGGTATCCTGGCAGCTACCCATCCGGACGCATCATCCACGGCCTGGACGACCTGCCGGCCGGGTCGCTGGTCTTCCAGGCTGGCACCCGGCGAGCGGCGACTGGCGGCGTCGAGACGGCCGGCGGGCGGGTGCTGACGGTGGTCGGGCAGGGCGCCGACCTGGCTGCTGCCCGTCAGGCGGCGTACGGTGCCGCTGCGCGTATCTCGTTTGATGGCGGCTGGTACCGGCGCGACATCGGCGCGTCGGACCCAGCGTCGTGAGCGCCGTGCACCCACTCGACGGCCCGCGGTGTTCCAACTCTGCACGCTCGACGGTAGCCGCACGAATCTGGATGGGGAAGTGCCCTTGGAGGACTGAGTGAGTCAGGAGACGACAGCACGCGACACACCTACCTACCGGCCGGCAGCCGGGGGCGAGCCTGCCGCCGTCCAACCACACTGGCTGGCCCGGGTGCAGGTGACGCTGAAGCCCGTCGTGAGCGATCCGGCCGGTACGAGCATCGCCCAGGCACTCAAGCATCTCGGGTTTCAGGGTGTCGAGGGAGTGCGAGCCGGCAAGTACTTCGAAATCGAGGTCCGGGCGGCCGACAAGGCGGCTGCGGAGTCGGCGGCCGATGCGATGTGCCGCCAGTTGCTCGCGAACCCTGTCGTCGAGGAGTATCGCGTCACCGTCGTCCGGGCGTCGCGCCGGCGCTGATACACGCAGTCGACTGACGCAGGCGGCGGCTGCGCTGGACCGGCGCTCAGTCGGCGGGGAGAATGCGGACCCGCTGGCCGTCGAGGTGGAGACGGCCCGCGCACCAGAGGCCCACGGCTTCGGGGAGGGCATGATGCTCCTCGGCCAGGATGCGCGTCGCCAGCGTCTCGACGGTGTCGTCTTCTTCGACCGGCACCGCGCGCTGGAGGACGATCGGGCCGCAATCGACGTCGTCCGTGACAAAGTGGACGGTGCAGCCGCTCACCTTGACGCCGTGCTCCAGCGCTTCAGCCTGGGCGTGCAGCGTCTTGCCGAAGGCCGGCAAGAGGGAGGGGTGGACGTTCAGGATGCGGCCGGCGAACGCTGCGATGAACGATGGTGCCAGGATCTCGTCCCAGCCGGCCAGCACCACCAGGTCAACGCCGGCCGCGTCGAGCGCAGCACGAATGCGGTCCTGGCGGGCTGCGCGATTCCCGAAGCGCTGGCGGTCGGCGGTGACGACCGGCACGGCGCGCTCGCGGGCGTGGACGAGGCCCTGCGCGTCCGCACGATTCGAAGCGACGAGCACCACATCGGCCGGCACATCACCCCGCTCGGTGGCGTCGAGCAGGGCGCGCAGATTGGAGCCCCGCCCCGAGATCAGCACGCCGACGCGCGCTCGGCGCAATCCGCCTGCTGGGTCTGGGCTCACGGCGCGTTCAGGAGCCGGACTCGCCGGCCCGCGTCGGGTATCGCCTGTGTGACAACCCGACCGACCAGGCGCGCCCGCGGGGCGAGCAGGCTGACGTCCGAGGCGGCGTTCTCGGCGGTGACGAACACCCAGCCAAGCCCCAGGTTGAAGACCCGCGTCATCTCCTCGAAGCTGACCTCGCCGCGCCGCTGAATCAGGTCGAAGATCGGCGGCACTGGCCACGCTCCCCAGGACAATTCGGCCGTGAGGCCAGCCGGCAGGATGCGGGGGATGTTGCCCTCGTAGCCGCCCCCGGTGATGTGGGCCATGCCTCGCACGAGGCCGGCTTGAAGCAACGGCCGCATGGCGCTCAGGTAGGAGCGGTGCGGCTCGAGCAGCGCGTCGCCGAGCGGCCGGCCAAGGTCGGGATGCGGCTCGTCGAGCGGCAGGCCCGCCAGCGCCTTCCGCGCCAGCGAGTAGCCGTTGGTGTGCAACCCGCTCGACTCCAGCCCCCAGATCGGGTCGCCGGCCTGGATCGCCGAGCCATCGACGATGCCGTCTCGCTCCACCACGCCGACGATGAAGCCGGCCAGATCGTAATCGTCCTCAGCGTACAGGTCCGGTAGCTCGGCCGTTTCGCCGCCCACGAGCGCGCAGCCATTCACCGCGCACTCGGCCGCGATCCCAGCGACGATCTGCTCCAGCCGCTCTGGGACGAGCTTCCCCATCCCAACGTAGTCGAGGAAGAAGAGGGGCGTCGCGCCGGCCGTCAAGATGTCGTCCACGCAGTGCGCGACGAGATCCCGGCCGATGGTGCCGTGCCGGCCCATCGCGATTGCGACTTTCAGCTTGGTGCCAACGCCGTCCGTGCTGCTGACGAGCACCGGCTCGCGGAAACTGGTCCCCAACGCGACCAGCCCGCTGAATGCGCCAAGGTCGCCCAGGACGCGCGGGCCATGCCCGCCCGGTGTGGCTCCTTCGAGCGCCGCCCAGGACGAGCGGACGGCGGGACGAATCAGGTCGACGGCCCGCTCGCCGGCGGCGATGTCGACGCCGGCGCGCGCGTAGGCGGAGTCTGTGCGAGGAGCGTCGGGCATGCGTGTCAATCCCGCATCGGTGTGGTCCGGCCCGTGCCCGAGGAGGCGTGCGTGGCCAGTGTGGCCCGCGCGGCGGGATGCTCCAGGGCGAACTTGTCCTGCCCGCTCTCGATGGGGACTGGATAGCGGCCGTGGAAGCAGGCGTTACAGAGGGTACTCTCGGGTAGGCCGATCGCCTCGATCAAGCCTTCAATGCTCAAGTAGCCGAGTGAGTCGGCTCCGATGTGGTCCCGGATCTCGGGGACGGTCATCCGGGCGGCGATCAGCGATTCGATGGGCGCGGTGTCGACACCCAGGTAGCAAGGCCAGCGCATCGGCGGCGACGAGATCCGCATGTGCACCTCGCGCGCTCCAGCCCGCCGAAGTTGCGCCACCACGCGCGGGGTCGTGGTGCCCCGCACGATGCTGTCGTCCACGACCACCACCCGCTTGCCGCGCAGCACTTCGGGCAGCGGGTTCAGCTTCAGGGCCACGTCGCCGCTGCGTTGCCCCTGCTGGGGCTGGATGAACGTTCGCCCGATGTAGCGATTCTTGACAAAGCCCTCACGTAGTGGCAGGCCGGACTCCGTGGCGTAGCCAATGGCGGCCGGCACGGCCGCATCCGGCACCGCGATCACGAGATCGGCGTCGGCCGGCTGCTCGCGCGCCAGGATGCGCCCCATCTGCTCCCGGACCGCGTAGACGAGCTTGCCGTCGATGATGCTGTCTGGTCGCGCGAAGTAGATGTGTTCGAAGGAGCAGGCCGCGCGCTCGGGGATGCCGGCCATCGGAAGCGCCACCGAGTGGCCGACCCGGATGCCCCGCTCGAAGGTCGCAGGATCGGTGGCGAAACGCTCGGTATGCACGCCCGATGCGTCGATCTGGAGGATCTCGCCCGGATCGACCTCCCGTAGGAAGGTCGCGCCAATGGTGTCGAGCGCACACGACTCGGAGGCCACCACCCAGCCGCCGCCCTCCAGCCGACCGAGGCAGAGCGGGCGAATGCCGAGTGGATCGCGGACGGCATAGAGCGCGGTTGGGGTCAGCATCACGAGACAAAAAGCGCCGCTCAGGCGGGGCAGTGTAGCGCGGAGCCGCGTCCGCCAGTCTGGGCCGGGGCTGGCGGCGCAGAGCCGGGCCAGAATCTCCGAGTCGGTGGTCGTGGTCGGATTGATGCCGAGCGCGGCCAGGTCTTGACCGAGCGACGGCGCGTTGACCAGGTTCCCATTGTGACCGAGCGCCATCGGTCCGAGGTCGCTCTCGACCAGCAGCGGTTGTGCGTTCTCCACCCGGCTCGACCCGGTCGTCGAGTAGCGGGTGTGTCCGATGGCCGCGCTGCCGCGCAGGCGGGCGAGGTCCATTTCGTCGAAGACCTGCGCTACCAGCCCCATACGGGTGTGGACGTACAGGCGGGCGCCGTCAGTCGTCGCGATGCCGGCGCTCTCCTGGCCCCGATGCTGGAGCGCATAGAGGCCGAAGTACGCTAGCCGCGCGACCTCTTCGCCGGGCGCATAGAGCCCGACGACGCCGCACGCCTCGCGGAGCCCGGTCAGGGGTCCGGCCGCGCCGTGAGTTGGGGCGGCGGAGCAGGCATCAGATGGCCGCCGCTCCGTGTCAGAGTGGGGTGTTCCAGGCACGCGAGACCTCCGTGAGTGGGAGCGACAGCGCGGGCAGCCAGTCCAGGCGGCCGCCGCCGACCGTGCCAAGCGGTCGGAGCGGACAGACGCCATCGATCTCCCGGGCAAGTGCGAAGAGTGCCGGCACGGCGTCGGGAGCGCAGGACACCACGATGCGGCTCTGGCCCTCGCCGAACAGGATGGCGTCGGTCCGGGCCGGCTGGCCAGCGTGGGCTGCCTCGTGACGGAGCGCGTCGAGGACGTGAGGTGCGCCCTGGAAGCCCAGGCCGCCTGCCAGGCAGCTTTCAGCAACGGTCACCGCCAGCCCGCCCTCCGAGCAGTCGTGCGCAGAGCGGAGCAGTCCCCGGCGGGCCGCCTCGCGGACGAAGCGCTGGACGCTCCGCTCGACGGCCAGATCCAGCGATGGCGCCGGTCCGAGATCGTGGGCTCGTCCGAGAACCTGGGCCAGATACTCCGAGCAGCCCAGGTCCGCGCCCGCCGGCCCAGCCAGCAGGACCGCGTCGCCCTCCACCTGGAAACCGGAGCCGACGACCTGTGAGCGGTCCGCGATTAGCCCGACCATCCCGATGATGGGCGACGGCTTGATGGCCACGCCGTCGGACTCGTTGTAGAGGCTGACGTTCCCGCTGACGATCGGCACGTCGAGGGCGCGGCAGGCATCGGCGAGGCCGTCGATAGCGTCAGAGAGCTCCCAGTACACCTCGGGTCGCTCCGGGCTGCCGAAGTTCAGGCAGTCGGTAGCGGCCACCGGCTCGGCGCCGCGACAGGTCACGTTGCGGGCCGCTTCCGCCACGGCGATTGCGGCGCCGCGTCGCGGATCGGCATAGCAGTAGCGGGGGTTGCAGTCGGTCGAAAACGCCAGCGCCTTCGACGTGCCACGCACCCGCACGACGCCCGCCCCCAGGCTCGGCTCGACCATCGTGTTGGCCTGAACGGTGTGGTCGTAGGTCTGGAAGACTGGCCGGCGGCTACACACGTTTGGAGAGGCCAGTAGCCCCAGCAGCGCGTCGCCCAGGTCGGGCGGCTCGGGCGGCAGATCCGGCATCCCGGGCACGGGCCGAGGCTGGCCCTCGCGGACGTAGCGGGGCACCTCATCGGTCAGGAGCGGAATCGGCAGGCGGCCGACCTCGCGGCCGTCGTCGAGCACCGCGATCTCGCCGTCGTCGGTGATCTCGCCGGCAAGGTCGGAATGCAGTTCCCAGCGGTCAAAATGGGCTTGCACCGCCGGCACCGACTCCGGTGCGACGACGAGCAACATGCGCTCCTGGCTCTCCGAGAGCATCATCTCGTAGGCCGTCATTCCCCGCTCGCGGCGGCTGATCTTCGCCACGTCGAGACGGATGCCGCGGCCACCGCGTGCCGCCACCTCGACGCTGCTGCTGGTCAGGCCGGCCGCGCCGAGATCCTGCATCGCGCGCACCAGCCCCGTCGGGAGCAGCGAAAGGCAGGCTTCGAGTAGCAGCTTTTCCAGGAACGGGTTGCCCACCTGAACGTTCGGGCGGCGCTCCTCGCGGTCGCTACCCAACTCGGCTGACGCGAAGGTCGCGCCGTGGATGCCGTCCCGGCCGGTCGGCGCGCCGACGATCAGCACCACGTCGCCCGGCGCGCCGGCCCGCGCCAGGGTCAGGCGCTCGTGCTCGGCGATACCGACACACATCGCGTTGACCAATGGGTTCCCCGAAAAGCTTGGGTCGACGTACACCTCGCCGCCAACGGTGGGCACGCCGATGCAGTTGCCATAGTGACCCACCCCTGCGATGACACCGTTGAACAGGTAGCGGTTTCGGCCCTCGTCGAGCGGACCGAAGCGCAGCGAATCCAGCAGTGCGACCGGCCGCGCCCCCATCGTGAAGATGTCGCGGAGGATGCCGCCGACGCCCGTCGCGGCCCCCTGGAACGGCTCGACGGCGCTGGGGTGATTGTGCGACTCCATCTTCAACACAGCCAGCAGTCCATCACCGATGTCGACCGCGCCGGCGTTCTCACCCGGCCCCTGGACGACGCGCGGACCGCTGGTGGGCAGCCGCCCCAGGAGCGCACGGGAGTTCTTGTAGCCGCAGTGCTCGCTCCACATGGCCGCGAGGATGCCTAGTTCGACGTCGTTCGGTTGGCGGCCCAGGCGCTCGACGATGGCCTGATATTCGGCGTCGGTCAGGTCTGACGTCGGGGAGCAGACCTCGCCAGACGGGGCACTCGTCATCGCCCCACGAGCTCGCGGGTGATTGGCGCCCCGAGGAGCGCCGCGAGTAGCGCCCGCCCGTCCTGGCCCGGCAGATCTGGGTCGGCGGCGCGCTCCGGGTGCGGCATCAGCCCGAAGATGTTGCCGCCCTCGCTACAGACTCCGGCGATAGCGTTCGTCGAACCATTCGGGTTGGCCCAGTCGGCCAGTTCCCCATCCGGCGCGCAGTAGCGCAGTAAGACCTGGCCCCGTCGCTCGATGGCGGCGAACTCCTCGGGTGGCGCAACGTACCGGCCCTCACCGTGCGCAATTGGCAGTCGGAGTACCCGGCCCGGCTCGATGCCGCGCGTGAACGGCGATGGCATGCCCTCGACCCGGCACGTCACCCACGAGCAGACGAACGACCCGCCGACGTTCGGTAGGAGCGCGCCGGGGAGCAAGCCCGCCTCGCAGAGCACCTGGAAGCCGTTGCAGATCCCCAGCACGAGCCCGCCCGCCTTCGCGAAACGCTCAACCGCCCCCACAATCGGAGAGAACCGAGCGATGGCGCCGGCACGAAGATGGTCCCCGTAGGAGAAACCACCGGGCAGGACGACGAGGTCGTAGCCTGAGAGGCCGGTGTCGGCATGCCAGATCGGGTCGGCACGGTGGCCAAACAGCCTGCCGGCGGCATCGAGCGTTTCCCGTTCACAGTTGGTGCCCGGAAAGACGACGACGGCGATCTTCACTTTCGCACCTCGCGTCGGGTCGTCAGTCGCATGTCGTAAGGAAGTATATCGGTACGCGGCCCCGAACCTCCTCACAGGACCGTCTCGTCATCCCCACGACCGAGCGGGCCAGGAGTTGGACCACTCAACCGTGCGGCCATGACTGCGCCGACGAGGCAGTGCGCCCCACGTCACGCCGTCAGCCATGCCACCACCGCGGCTGTACCGGCGCATCGCCTGGCCAGATAGCCTGCCGTCCGCCCGAGCGTGTGAGCGGCGGCGTACAATGCCAGTGTGAACGCCTTGCGAGTTACCGAGCGGCCGGAATTGCGGCGGCCCATCTTGCTGGCAGCTTTCGGGGGCTGGGGCGACGCCGGCGCTGGCCCGTCCGGGGCCATTGCGTACCTGCTCGGCGATCCGCCTCCGCCAGCCTGTGCCATCGTCGATCCAGAGATCGCCTTTGACTTCACGGTCGAGCGCCCGATCACCCGTCGCGGGGTGGACGGACGCTGGAGCCTGGAGTATCCCGAGATCGGCTTCTTCCCGATCTCTCGGCCCGGCCACGAGCACGATCTGCTGCTGCTTCGAGGGCCGGAACCGCACACCGGCTGGCCGACCATCGCGCGGGTAATGGCTGACTTCGCGGCCGATGTCGGAGTGGAGACAGCGCTCACCTTCGGTGCGTTTCTCGGGCCGGTGTCGCATCGCCGGACCCCAATCGTTCGACGTACGCCAAACGCGACGCTTGACGCGCAACTTGCGATGCTCGGGTACGAGGAAACGCCGTACTCCGGCCCGACCGCGTTCTTGACCGCCCTCCTGCATGCCCTTGACGAGCGCTCGATTCCCGCCGCAAGCCTCTGGGCGGCGTCGCCGGCCTACCTGGGCGCTCCGAATCCCGCCGTCAGCCTGGCGCTGCTCGAAGCGGCCGAGCGGGTACTCGAGACGCACCTGGAGGTCGGCCGGCTTCAGGGGATGGCGACCGACTTCCTGCGCAAGATCGAGACGGCCCTGCGGGCGAATCCGGAGGTCGCGGATCGGCTCGGCCAGATGGTGGATATGACTCCCCCCGATGAGGACCTGAGCGCTGAGACCGACGAACCGGAGATCCCCACTGGTGAGCCAGATTTGCCGTCGGGCAGCGACCTTGCGGATGCCCTGGAACGCTTCTTTCGCGAGCAACGGAGGGGCAAAGAGCCGCCGGCAGGCTGAGCCTCGCGCACGGGTGAGCGCGGGCAGATCTGACGCTTTGCCGGTGTGAGCGAGGCCGCATCTCACGCTGGAAACGGGAGATGCGGACGGCGCGCGCTTCACCTTGCCGTGGCTGAGCCGCCCAACCGGCCGGGTCAGAAGGCGCTCGGACCGCCGCCAGCGAGGCTCGGCCAGTCGCCGCAGCGATCGACGACGATAAAGGGAACCGTCGTTGCAACGCCCGGTGAGGCCCGCCGAATCGTGAAGCTGTACGACTGCGATCCAGCAGGAACGTGCACCTCAAAATTACCGCTAGCGGCTCGCTGTGGGCTGGCCTCGATGACGGCGTTGGTCGAGGTCCCAAAGCGGACCTGAAGGATTCCATTGGTGGTGGAGTCGGCCGCGGTCATCGCCGTGATCGTCACGCCCAGGACGCCTGGCGAGAGCGGAGCCGTCTTGACGACGACCGGTGGCCGTGGCGAGCAGGAGACGGGCGGGGCGGGAGACGTCGGCGGGGCAGGTGCCGGCACCGGACTGGGAGTTGGGGACGAGGCCGGGGGGGAGGGCGGCGCGGCGCCAGCACCCACCGCATTCGCCGCATTGACGAGACCAAAGGCCCATAACGATCCAGTTCCTGCGATTCGCTCGGCAGTCGAAAACAGCCGGTCGACCACTGCGCGATTGCTCGTGCCGTACGACGATCCCCATACCAGCGCGGCCACTGCCGCGACGTGGGGGGAAGCCATTGACGTACCGGACATCCAGCCGTAGCCGCCGTCGCGGCTCGTCGAAAGGATCATCGTGCCGGGCGCCGCGAGCGGCACGGCCGGGCCGTAGTTCGAGAAACTGGCACGCAGATCGTTGCCGTCGATTGCCCCGACGGGAATGACGTTGTTGCAGTTCGATGGGGTGCCCGGGGCGTTCATCCCCTGATTGCCGGCGGCGGCGACGAGGACGACGCCGCGCGACCAGGCGTAGTCGATGGCGTCCTGCATGCTGGTCGGGCAGTCCATCGGCGCGCCCAGGCTCAAATTGATGACCCGTGCGCCGTTGTCGGCCGCCCAGACGATGCCGTTGGCCACAGACGAGAGGGAACCGATCCCGTCGTCGCCAAGCACCTTCGCATTCAAGAGTGAGGCGCCCCAGGCGATACCAGAAACGCCCACGTTGTTGTTCGCGATCGCGGCGACCGTCCCCGCGACGTGGGTACCGTGGCCGGAGTAGTCGCCGGTGCCGCGCGTCGACGGCGAAAAGTTCTGTGCTGCAACGACCTGTCCGCGAAGGTCCGGATGATCGGCGATGCCGGTGTCGAGGATGCCGACTTTGATGCCCTGACCGCCACCCGAGCGGTCCCAGGCGGACGGCGCCTGGATGCGCGGGAGGGCCCACTCGTCAACGTAGCGCGGGTCATTCGGGACGAAGGTCGCTTGGAGGATGTAGTCAGGCTCGACCCGCTCGACGCCCGGGCTGTCTCGGTAGGCTGCCAGAAGTCCGGCGAGTGCCCCGGGCCGGCCCTGCACCCGGACCGTTCGACCACTGCCGACGGTTTCGATACCCAGGCTGGCGGCGCGTCCAAGCGCGGCGGTGCGGGTGGCGGCTGACGTGTCTCGTTGGAAGGTGACGACGACGCTGCCCGCGCGGGCGAGCCTACCGTCCGGCGCCTGCTCGACCCCGGCCCCACTGGTATCAGCGGATGCGCGTTCGCCCGGAGCCGGAACGCCCGCGGCCAGTGGTACGGCGACGTCGGGTCGGTCAATGACGCGTACTGCGGCCGGTGCGTCGAGTACCTGGACAGGAGCGGCGCTGGCGACTGATGGGGTCAACCCGGACACGATGGACGGGATGGCGAGGGCGAGGGCCAACCCGAGGCGAGTGAGTCGCGTAGCACCGAACATTCCTGGCTCCCTGACGTGCTGGATTGGCCAGCATCACCAGGAAAAACGGATATCGGCGCAACATAGTGACAATAGTCGTAACTACAACGAGTTACCGCGACACCCTAAAGGTACGCGACTCGGCCCGTCGGCGACCCTGCACGACGCCCAGACCGTGCCCCACACTGACCCGCAGGCTGACACCCCGGCTGAGGCCGCGCCAGGATCCACGCGTCTGCACGGGCAGCGTCCGTGCCTCTTGCGCGGGCCCTGATTTCGGCGGGCAGAAAACCCGCCGCGCTCGGAGGTATCGTGCAAGACTGGGCGCTACTGGACCACGCAGGAGATCGGATCCACCACGCGCAGAGCGAGTGCGCCCCGAAGGCGTTTTCGCGGCTGGAGCTACCTGCTCTGAGCTTCAGCCGCGCGACGAGCCAGCCCGGCCGCGTAGGTCTGCGCCCGCTCGAGCAGCGCCGTCTCGTCCACACCCCTGAACGCGCCGTCCTCCAGCACCACTCGGCCGCCGGCGACGGTCGTCACGACGTTGCCCTGGCCGGACGAGTAGACGAGCGTCGAGATCGGGTTGTGCAACGGCACCGACTTCGGGCGGAGCGGGTCGAAGAGGAAGAAGTCGGCCCGCATGCCCGGTGCGATCTGTCCGAGATCGGTGCGGCCAAGCGCGTCGGCGCCGCCCACCGTCGCCATGCGCAGCATGTCGGGGGCGGTCAGGGCGGTTGGATCCCCGAGCGTCACCTTCTGGAGCAACGCCCCGAACTTGAGCGCCTCCAACATATCCTGACTGTTGTTGCTCGCCGCGCCGTCGGTCGCGAGCGAGAGCCGGACGCCAGCGTCGCGCATCGCCACGATTGGCGGCACGCCGCTGCCGAGGTACATGTTGCTGATCGGGTTGTACGAAACAGGGCAGCGATAGTGGGCCAGGAGCCGGATGTCCTCGGCGTCGCTCCAGACGCAGTGCGCGTGCAGGACGTCGTGTTCGAGGAAGCCGTGGGCGGCGAGATAGGGGAGCGAGCGTGTGCCGAAGCGCTGCTCGCTCTCTTCGCTGTCGAAGGCGACCTCGTTCATATGGATGGTGATACGGAGGCCGGTCTCGTCGGCGACGGTGCGCGTCCGCTTCAGCCCCTCTTCGGTCATCGCCCAGACGGTGCTCGGAGCGAGCCATACCCGATCGCGCCCGTAGCGAGAGGCCAGCGCGAGCACGTGCTCGATTTGCTGGTCGAAGGTCAGGTCAGTGGGGTCGGGCGCGACCGCATCCCGGAGCCGATCTCGCAGCGCACGTCCGAGGACCACATGTCCACCGACATCCTCAAACGCCTGAAAGACGGCATCGTACACCGACCGGCGGCCGGGGACGTGGTGCATGAAGTCGAGCGTGGTGGTGCAGCCGCTCCGGGCTGCTTCGAGTGCGCCAAGCGCCGCGCCAAGGTAGGCTGCCTCGTCGTCGATCAAGGGGAGCGTCGGAACGATCAGCGCATCGATCCAGGCCATCAGCGGCATATCGTCGCCGAGACCCTTGAGCAGCGTCTGCCAGAGGTGGTTGTGCGTGTTGATGAGGCCGGGGAAGGCGTGGCAACGGGGTGCGTCGATCCGCTTCGCCGCCGAGTAGCGCGCGGCCACCTCGCCGGCCGGCCCCACCGCGATGATCCGCTCGCCACGCACCGCGATGGCACCCGGCGCGTAGATCGTGTCCGCTGGATCGACCGTGACGACCGACGCCGTCGTCACCAACAGATCGACCTGCTCCACCCAACCCTCCTCGAGTTATCAGCGATCAGGAGGTAGTAGCAAACCGTAGGTGGCGCGATGTACGCCTCACTACTGACAGCCGGCTCCTGACCGCTGACGACGGACTACTGGTTGCGCGTTAGCCCAATGCCTTCTGGGCATTCTCGATGAACGTCGTGTTGAAGGCAGCCTTGTAGTCCTGGTCCTTCTTGAGCACGCCGACATCCCGCATCAGGGAATACAGTTCCTTCCAGCGTGCGTCGGTCATCATGCCGACCTGCTTCGGATCGAACCCAGACTTACCGGTCAGGAACTGGTTCTTCTCGACTTCCCAGATGTCCTTGCCGATGTCCAGGTCGTATTCCTTGTTGAACTCCGACTTGATGTACTCGAGCGTCGGCTGGGCGTTGTTCGCGAAGTCCCGCCAGCCCATCAAGCTCGCGGTGACATAGGCTTGAACGAGATCTGGCTGTTCCTTGATGGTCTTCTCGAGACAGATCATCGCATTCTGATACGGGGTGAAGCCCGAGTCTGCGATGAGCAGCGCACCCACGGGCGTACCCTGCCGCTTCAGGATGACCGGCTCAGAGCTAACGTAGCACTGAAACACATTCCCCTCGTCCGCCAGGAAGGTCGCCAACTGGCCGTTGTACTGAAACTGCTGGACGTTGTCGAGGTGGTACTTCTTGGACAACACCTGCCAGTAGTTCGCGGCGCCCGAGACGTAGACCTTCCGACCGTTCAGGTCCGGGAAATCCTTGACCGGCTGGCTCTGGTGGTACATCAGGCCCTGCGGGTTGATCTGGAACGTCCCAAATACCATCACGATGGGGACGCCTTCCTCACGCGCCAGCAGCACCGAGTCCGAGCTCGTCATGCCGAAGGTGTGGCGGCCGGCAGCCACCAGCGGGATCGCCGCGATTTGCGGCCCCCCCTGCTCGTTCGTCATCGTGACATTCTGCTGCTGGTAGTAGCCGTTCTTCAGCGCGTCGAAAAAGCCGCCCTGTGATGACTGTCCGAACCAGTTCATCACCTGGCTTGCTGGCGTCGGCGATGAGGGTTTGGCGGTCGCAACTGTGCCCGATGGTGCAGCCTGCCCGGCGGGCTTGGCCGCCGGGCTCGCGGCCGGGGACGCGCCCGGTGACACGGCTGGCGACGCCGCTGGGGAGGCGCCCGGCGACGCGGCTGGCTTGGCGGCGGGGCTGGAGGCCGGCGATGCCGACGTGGCCGGGCTTGCGGCCGGCTTTGCTGCTTCGGTCGGCTTCGACTCCGTCTTGGGGGCGGCTGTCGGGCTGGCCGGAGCCGACGAGGTGCAAGCGGCGGCCAGTGCGCCAGCCGAGGCAGTCGCCAGGAGCAGCCAGCGGCGCCGCGTCAGGCGCGGTGACGTGGAGCGGCCGTCGAACGTGCTTGACACAGATCCCTCCTCACAGGTGGACCGGGGAAACGCTGGGCAACGGGGTAGGCTAGGGACAAACGGAGACGTACGCGACGCTGGTTCAGGCGCGCTCAGTGTTCGCGCTGGACCGCCGATTCGTGCCAATGGTGCAGGAAGCGCGCGCTCACGATACTGACGACGATAAAGATGATGATGCCGAGAATCGAGGACGTCAGGGCCGCGGCGAACAGGTACGGCATCTTGATCTGAGCGGCAGCGCTGGTGATGACGTAGCCGATACCGCCACGCATACCGCCGATGCCGGCGATGAACTCGCCCACGATGGCGCCGATCACGGCCAGACCGGACGAGATTCGCAGGCCGGTCATGATGTAGGGCAGCGCGAACGGGAGTTTCAGCTTCACCATCCGCTGCCACCAGTTCGCGTTGTAGAGCTCGAACATGGCGACGAGGTTGTGATCGGTCGAGAGCAGGCCGGCCGTGGTATTGGTCACGATCGGGAAGAGCGAGATCAGGAACGCGATCGTCACCACCGCCGACATGCCGGCTCCGAACCAGATCACGATCAGCGGTGCGATAGCGACAATCGGAATCGTCTGAAGGAGCACGGCGTACGGGAAGATGCTCCGCTCGATCAGCTTGCTTTGCGCCATCAGGAGCGCGATCGACATGCCGACCACGATGGCCAGCCCGAAGCCGAAGAGTGCCGAGACGAAGGTCGAGATGAGCGCTCCGATCAGGTTGTCTCGGTTCTCCAACCAGGCCGACACCACGTCGGTGGGCGCTGGCACCAGGTATCGCGGCACGCTGAAGGCCGTGACCCACGCCTGCCAGGTGGCCACCACGACGACGAAAACCAACAGGGGCGGGCCGGCGGACCACAGGAACCGGATCAGCCGGTTCGGCTGGGGTCGGGGACGTCGTGCCGCGGGCCGGGCCGACTCGGAAGCCTGACGCTCGAGTGTCGTAGCCAGCTCAGTCCTCCTCACCTGCTTCTGCCGTCCCCAGCAGTCCGATGACCTCCCCGACGATGCGGGTGTACTCGGGGGCGGTCCGGATCTCGGGCACGCGCGGATACGGGAGATCGACCGGCACCTCGGCAATGATCCGGCCTGGCTGAGCGCTCATGACCAGGATGCGGCTCGAGAGGTACACGGCCTCGAAGACGTTGTGGGTCACGAACACGACCGTCCAGCCGGCCAGGGCACAGATGCTCAGCAACTCCCCGTTGAGCCGCTGCCGGGTGATCTCGTCGAGTGCGCCGAACGGTTCGTCCATCAGCAGCAGGCGCGGCTGTGCGGCGAGCGCTCGAGCCAGCGAGACGCGCATGCGCATGCCGCCCGACAACTCGCGTGGGTATGACCTCGCCGAATCGACGAGGCCGACCGTCTCCAGTGCTGCGAGTGCCATGGTCCGGCGCTCGGCCTTGGGGACGCCGCGCAGTTCGAGCGGCAACTCCACGTTGCCGACGACGTTTCGCCACGGCATCAAGTTCGCGTCCTGGAAGACAAACGCGATGTCTGCTCGGTCGTGGCGAGCCTGCTTCGGCGGTAAACCCTCGACGATGAGGGTACCCTGGGTCACCGCCCCGAGCCCCGCTATGGTGCGGAGGAGCGTCGACTTGCCGCAGCCGGATGGCCCGACCAGCGAGACAAACTGGCCCTCGTGGACTTCGAAGGAGATGTCCTCGAGGGCAACCGTCCCGTTTGCGTAAATCTTCTCGACGTGATCGACGAGAATGAGCGGCTCAGCCTCCGCACCTGGCGTGGCTAGCCCTACTCCGCCGGAGTGCGCCACCGTCACCCATCTCTCCGTACGCTACTAGACGCGCTGGACCACACTGAGACGGGGCCGTACCGCCGGTCCCACAGCCTCTCCACCCACGCGGGTAGTATACGGCCTGGGTACAGGTCGTTGGGGAGCCTTTGTCTCACGATGACACAACGGGCCAGGGCGTCGTCGCTGAGGGTGATGCAGTCGGCCCGTCGCGTCTTGCTTCCAGAGAGATAGGGCCTGCGCCCTGCCTCTCCCCCACGCACGTTCCAGGCATCCGTCGGGCGCGGCCTGCCGGCCAACCGCCGTCAGTTCTGCCGCGTGCACCGTCCTCGCCGTGGTGCACGCCTGTCCCATCGGAGCCGCACGCCCTGGCTCAGCCGAGGATGGCAAGCGCCTCGATCTCGACGAGATACTCAGGATCGGCCAACCCCTTGACGACGACCAGGGTGCTCGCGGGATAGGGGGCGCTGAACGCTCGATCGCGTGGGCGCGAGACGAGCGGCCGATAGGCCAGGTCGGTGATGTAGGTGGTGATCTTGACCACATCGTCCATGCTGCCGCCAAAGTGCTCGACGAGCGCCTTGACGTTCTTCAGGCACTGCTCGGCCTGCGCCTCGGCATCCGCTCGCCCCACCAGCTTGCCATCTGCGTCGAGGGGGATCTGCCCCGCCAGGTAGAGAGTGTTCCCGACGCGCGCCGCGTGCGAATAGTTGGCGTGTGGGGTGTGGACGCCGGGCGGGCAGGCTCGTTCACCGCGAGGCATGGGGCAACCTCCTCAACAACTGTGACGTGCAGGCGGATGTCTTCGGATGCTCGAACGACGCCATGATGGTAGATGTGTCAGCGCTGGCCCCGGGCGGAGCACAGCCCTGGTGCGTGGACGAGCGGGCACCACTCGATCAGGGCATCAAGGCGCCACCGTTGACGTGGTGCACCTGGCCGGTGATGTAGGTGCCGCCAGGGCCGCACAGGAACAGTACCAGCGGGACCATGTCCTCGGGCTGAGCGATCCGCCCGAGCGGGATCGTGTCGGCCGCGCTGGCGATCTCCTGCTCGCTCATGCCATAGCGGGGCTGAGCGGTATCGGTGAGGCCGGGCGCGAGCGCGTTGACGGTGATCTGGTATGGAGCGAGCTCGGCGGCCAGGGTACGGTTGAAGGCGACGATGCCGGCCTTGCTGGCCGAATAGTGCGCGCCACGTGGCGTCACCCGGTAGGCTGCGCCGGACGCCAGGCTGATGATGCGCCCACCCTCGCCTTGCTCGATCATGACTCGCGCGGCGGCCTGCGAGCAGAGCCAGGTACCCTTCAGGTTGACGTCGAGCACGGCATCCCAGACGTCCTCGTCCAGTTCGAGGACGGTCGCACGAGGGAAGATGCCGGCATTGTTGATCGCGATGTCGAGGCGATTGAAGGCCGACAGTGCCCGCTCAACCACCGCGCTGACCTGCGCAGCCTTCGACACGTCGAGGCCCAGGCCGATCGCGCGGCCGCCGTCCGCCTCGATCTGGCGCGCCGTCGCGAGCGCGTTGTCGGCCAGCACATCGGCAGCCACGACGGCGGCGCCTGCCCCGGCCAGCCCGCGCGCCAGCGCTTTCCCGATCCCCTGTCCGGCGCCGGTCACCAACGCTACCTTGCCCGTGAGTTCGTGTGCCATCGCCATCCCTCCGACCTCCGGTTATCATAACGAGTCAGAGTTACCTGACCAGTAGCACAGATGGGCCTGCGAGCACAGATGGGCCTGCGAGCACAGATGGGCCTGCCCCGAGTGAGGCCCATGGTGGTCCAGGCTGGTCGGCGCTCGACAGCGATGAAGGCTCAGGAGACCTTACGAGTGTGCTGAACGCTCCCGCGGGAGCAGAGGGGTGTCGCTGGTCATGCGGCGGCAACGATCGCAGCGACGAGAGTCTGAGCGCGTGTCGCGCCGGGTGTGGACACGTCGTCGAATTCCCACGCGGGCCGTCAGGCTCGTGGTCATTCTGCCAATCGCCGCGCTCCTGATCGCTTGCCAGACCCCGTCCCCTCCCGTCGATAAGGCGCCGCCAGTCCCATCCGTTGCCCAGGCGATCACGACTGTACCGCTCGCCCAGGCACCTGCGACGCAGCCTCCGGTTCAGCCGGCTGAGGCCAGCCCATGGCCGGCGGCCACCCGCGCGGCTACTGCGCCCAATGGTGCGGCCCAGCCTACCGCCATCGCCATCAGTGGGACGGCGTCGCCTGCCGGTGCGTCGCCGACTCACGAGAGCGAGGATGGAGTTGGGACGCGAATGGACGAGGCTTTGGTATCGCCCGCTCGAACGCCGTCGCCGGAAGCCATCGTGGCTGCCGCTCCCAGGCATGCTGCCGACCCTGGAGCCGCTACTCCGTCGCCAGATGCGTCGCCGTCATCGGGATCAAGCGGGACCGTCGTTGCGACGCGCCAGCCGTCCGAACGACCGGGTGCGGCGACTGACATCGAACGTTTGATGGCGCAGCGGCTGCCGACCGGATCGGCGGTGCTCCTCGACGACGCCGGCGCCGTCGTGGCGGTCTGGCGCCCCGACGAACGGCGGGTAGCCGCGAGCACGATCAAGCTAGCCTTGCTCCTCGAAGTACTGCGGCGCGATGCGCTCGGATTGCTGGACCTGCGCTCTCCGTACACCGTTCGTGCGGCGGACGTCGTCGGCGGCACCGGCGAGCTACAGAAGGAGGTTGGACGAACGCTCGCCCGTTCGGAGATGCTGCGCCTGATGGTCTTGCTGAGCGACAACGTTGCCGCCAACGTGCTCGTCCGCGATGTCGGCGAGGGCGACGCCATCGCCGGGATGGCGCGTGTCACTGCGCTCATGGCCGATCGAGGATACGTAGGGTTGAGGTTCCGGCGGCTGATGCTCGATACGGCGGCACAGGCGCGCGGCGTCGAGAACGAGGTTACGGCGCTCGGTCTGGCTCGGATCCTGGACGGAATCCGACGGGGTACGGTGCTCGCGGACGTCAGTCCCACGATTGCCCAAACCTCGCTTCAACTGCTGGAGGAGCGCTGATCGAGCGACGCGGACCGTTGCCGATTATTGAGGTCGCGACGGTCGCATGCCAGACCCTGTCCGGGCTCGCCATGGCGCATGCGCGTGGGATCATCCATCGCGATATCAAGCCGGCCAACATCATGGTCGCGGCCGATCGCGTCGTCAAGATCATGGACTTCGGCATCGCCAAGGACACAGCGCTGGCAGCCCTGAGCGGGAGCACCGCGATGGGTACTCCTGCCTACATGGCACCGGAGCAATTTCGCGGAGCGCCGGTCGACCCCCGCACCGACCTCTATTCACTTGGCGTGACGCTGTTTCAGATGCTGGCCGGGCGTGTCCCGTTCGAGGCCGAGACGACCCACGGCATCATGTATAAGCACCTGTCCGAACGGCCTCCGTCACTTGCCAGTATCCGTGCAGACGTGCCGGCAGCGCTTGCCAGGGTGGTCGACCGCGCACTCACAAAGAGTCCGCATGAGCGCTTCCAACAAGCTGATGAGATGGCGCGGGCGCTTGCTCCCTATGCTTCGGGCTACGTCCAGGTGCCAGCCGACGAGCCGCCCGACACCGGCATGATCCCCCTGCCGAGCGGGAATCCTCTCGTCAGGGTCGATCCCACCGCCCGCCCGCCATTTGCCGGGATGCTACAGCCACCACCGGGTTCGACTGCCCGCGATTCCGAGCCGGCGCCGTTCGCGAGCTCCTCCCGAGCGTCAGCCGACTACGGTGATGCTGTGTGTGCGGGCCAGGTCCCCACGGGGCGCCAGTTTGCCCCGACTCCCGCTCCTCCACCCGGGCCCCCTGCACCAACCTCACCCGTGCGACAGCGTAGAGTGATGGCGCCGGTTGCGCTGGTTATTCTCGCGACGCTGCTAGTCGCTGGCGGGACGATGCTCGTCAGCCGGAACCTCTGGCCCACTCTGTCACCGATCGGTCCAGCCAACCAGCAAGTGACGGCACCGGCCCACATCGCAGGTCCGGCGACCCCGACGACCGCCCCGCTCACGCCCACGTCCGTTGCCATTTCCAACTCGTCGACGCCGGCCGGGGGTGGTTGCGGCACCGTCACCGACAACGCGATAGCTCGTCGGAAGGCTGGTGACTTCGCCGGAGCCGTTGGGAGACTCGAAGTGGCGCGTGGCCTGGGCTGCGATGTCGTCGAGGCCCTCTACGATGCGCACCTGGAGTGGGGCAATAACCTCGCAGATGGGGAGCGGACCGACGAGGCTGTGACCCAGTTTGACGCGGCACTGGCGGAGAAGAACGGCACCGAAGCACGCACGGCGAAAGGGTTGGCCACGAACTATCGTGACGGCCGGAGCGCCTCAGCACGACAGTCCTGGGACGAGGCGATCGACCACCTCCTCAGCGTCCAGACCGTTGACCCTGCCTACGCCGGTGGGCGCGTGACCGCCAATCTCATTCAGGCGTACCTCGGTAAAGGCGACGGTCTGCGTGCGCAGGGGAGCCTGGAGGAGGCCATCGCCCAGTACCAGCGCGCCGAACGTCTCCGACCGGATAACCAGACGGTAGCTCGGAGGCTCGCGGAGACACGGGCGGATCTCGAGGCACGCGCGGTTCCCACGCCGACGGTGGACGCGCCGGCACCTCCTGCTGCTCAGCCGCCACCGGACCCAACGGAGACGCAGGTGGCGAACGTCCAGCCTGGCAACACCCGGCCAGCAGGCAACAGCCAGCCAGTCATGGATCCCCGTCAGACCATCTACACGTACTACGCGGCTCTGGATGGTCGGCGCTATCGTGAGGCGTACGCGCTGCTGAGTCGCGCTGTGCAGCAGGAGCAGTCCATCGACCAGTTTACGTCCCGTTTCGGTGCGACCAGACGTCTGGCAGTGCGGTCGATCGACACGATAGCGGTCGGCGATGGCCTCGCGAGCGCCATCGTGCATACATTGGTCGTCACGAGAGTCAATGGCCGCGACGTCCAGTCGTGTTCACGGGTTGGCTGGTACCTGGTCGTCGAGGACGGTGCGTGGCGGCGCGATTCCCGAAGCGGCAGCGCCAACGAGTTTGGAGAACCCTGCTGATGCCGCTGCCGGCTCGCTGCCTCCTATGGACCTGCTGATCCGAGTGCGTCCCCGCGCACCAGCGCGCCCAATCGGGCGAAGTCAGCGAAGTAGCGCTCATGCCCGCGCTGGATGAGGCTGCGGGGGCCAGGGTGGTAGAGCGGCACCAGGTGGCGTCCATACCAGGGATGCACGGTCCCGAGACCCTGTTTCAGGACCAGGTGATGGGCCTCGATCGAGCGGAGCGCGTCCAGTGCGACTCGCCCGAGCGTCACCACCCACGGCGGATCCAGCAGGTCGATCGTCGCGCGCAGGTACGTGGAGCAGTTCCGTAGCTCGCTGGCGCTCGGGCGGTCGTTGCGGCCGTCCGGGCGGCGCGGATTACAGAGCACGGCGTTGGTCACGAAGACGTCAGAACGCGCCAGTCCGGCCCGAGCCAACGCCTCCTCGAAGGTGCGGCCGGAGCGGTCGGCGCTGAGCGGTATGCCGGTCCGGTCCGCACCGTGGCGACCTGGCGCCTCCGCGACGAACAGCACCGTCGGGTCGAGAGGGCCGCAGGCTGGGCCGATGACACGCGTCCGACCGGCCATCCGGGGACAGCGGCCACAGGCATGGGCTGCCGCGACGAGTGCCGTGAATCGTTCAGCAGGCTCATCGCCGGCGCGCAGGTAGCGTGGAAACGTGTCAATCTCTGGCATCGTGAGTCGTACTGACTCGATAGGGTCGTTCTCAGATCCGGAAGACTCCGAACCGGGTCTCTGCAATCGGGGCATTGAGCGCGGCCGAGATCCCGAGTGCTAGCACGGCGCGGGTGTCCAGCGGGTCGATGATGCCGTCGTCCCAGAGGCGAGCCGTGCTGTAGTAGGGGTCGCCCTCGCGCTCGTACTTCTCGAGGGTCGGCGCCTTGAACGCGGCCTGCTCGTCTGGACTCATCGTCTCACCGCGCGTCTGCAACTGCCCGAGTCGTACCGTCAGTAGGACGTTGGCGGCCTGCTCGCCGCCCATCACGGAGATGCGGCTGTTCGGCCAGAGCCACAACTGGCGAGGACTATAGGCCCGCCCGCACATGGCGTAGTTGCCGGCCCCGAACGATCCGCCGATCGCGACTGTGAACTTCGGGACGGCGGCATTTGCGACCGCCATCACCATCTTCGCGCCGTCGCGGGCGATGCCTCGATTCTCGTACTCCCGCCCAACCATGAAGCCGGTGATGTTCTGGAGGAAAATCAGTGGAATTCGGCGGGTGCAGCATAACTCGATGAAGTGGGTCGCCTTGAGCGCGCTCTCCGAGAAGAGTATGCCGTTGTTTGCCACGATCCCGACCGGGTAGCCCATCAGCCGCGCAAAGCCGCAGACCAGCGTCGTGCCGTAGCGGGCCTTGAACTCGTCGAACGCGCTGCCGTCGACGAGCCGGGCGATGACCTCGCGAACGTCGAACTGCCGGCGCGGGTCGGCCGGCACGATCCCGTACAGTTCGGCTGGATTGGCCACTGGCGGGCGAGCTGACAGCACGTCCCAGGGCAGCGACTTGCGGGCCGTCAGGTTGGCGACGATCTGTCGGGCGATGCCGAGCGCCTGCTCGTCGTCGTTGGCGAAGTGATCGGCCACGCCAGAGATCCGCGTGTGGACGTCAGCGCCGCCCAACTCCTCCGCGGAAACCTCTTCGCCGGTCGCCGCCTTCACCAATGGTGGGCCGCCGATGAAGATCGTGCCGGTCCCTCGTACGATGATGCTCTGGTCGCTCATCGCCGGGACGTAGGCGCCGCCGGCCGTGCAGGAGCCCATAACCACGGCGATCTGTGCGATACCCTGCGCCGACATCTGAGCCTGATTGAAGAAGATTCGGCCAAAGTGGTCCCGGTCCGGGAAGACCTCATCTTGACGTGGCAGGAACGCACCGCCGGAATCGACGAGATACACGCACGGCAGTCGGTTGTGTTCGGCGATCTCCTGGGCCCGAAGGTGCTTTTTCACGGTGAGCGGGAAGTAGGTGCCGCCCTTGACCGTCGCGTCGTTCGCGACGACGACGACCTCGCGCCCAGCCACCATGCCGATACCAGCGATCAGCCCCGCTGAGGGCACCTCGTCGTCGTACAGCCCCTCGGCAGCCAGCGCCCCGATCTCGAGGAACGGCGTGCCCGGGTCGCAAAGGCGGGCGACGCGCTCCCGCACGAGCAGCTTGCCGCGCGAGCGGTGGCGGGCGATCGCCTTCGCGCCGCCGCCCGCCTGAACCCGGCGGAGACGGTCGCGCAGTTGATCGACGAGCGCGCGATTGTGGGCGTCGTTGCGTTGGAACTCTTCGGAACGGGGATCGACCGACGAGCGAAGAACCGTCATGGCACCGGAGAGCGTAGCGTGCTTCCACCGCCGGCAACCATCCGATCTCGTCGACAGGCGGGCAACCTGGTGCGAAGTGCTGGCTGCGCAGGGTGCCACAGCGCCAACATCCATCGACCCCGCCCGCATCGTCAAGGGCATGAAGGCGAGGCCGCGCTCGTCACTCTCGGAAGGGTGTGGCTCGGGGGGTGTCGTAATGGCGGGAGGGCCGGCCAGACCTGACCTATAATGGCCCCACTACGGGCTGAGGGGGGCCGGGTGCGACGGGCGCTGACCGTGCAGACGGGCCGACACCGCTGGCTGATGCTGGCGTGTGTGGTGGCGGTGCTTGGCGTCATCGTTGCAGGCTGCGACGCGCCCAGCGAGCCCGCTAGCCCCAGGCGCTCCGGCAACGCTCGGGTCACGAGTTCCCCGCCCAATGCGAGCGGTCAAAGTGTGGGTCAGGCCGGTCAGCCGGGTCAGGCCGGTCAGCGGCCACGCGCGGATACCGGACCTGGCGAGCAAGACAGTACCCTCGGGTCGGGCGAGCTCGCGGCGGTGTTCCAACTCATCCTGCTGCAATATATCGAGCCGGTGGACAGTGCGAAGCTCGTCGAAGCCGCGAACGCCGCGATTCTCGAGACCTGGGGACAGGCTGGCGCGTTGCCGATCGACCTCGCCCCCCTCGCGATCGCGCCCACGCCGGCTGGCGATCCACAGCGTGACTGGCTGGGGTTTGCACGCGGCTACGATGCGATGATTGGTAAGCATCCCCGTTGGGCCGGCGAGACCCGCCCGGACTGGGCAATCATCCGCCGCATGATCGCTACGCTCGGGGATACGCACTCAGTCTTCATCGAGCCAGCCGACGTCCGTCGGATGAGTGAGACCGGCTTCAGCGGCATCGGCGTTCAGGTGAGCCGGGTCGGCCCCGATGAAGCACCGTACGTCTCCGAGGTCTTCGCCAGCAGCCCGGCGGCAAACGCCGGTCTGAAACCCGGCGATCGGATTACAGGGGTGGACGGGAACAAGACCGAGGGCCGGAGCCTGACCGAGATCGTGTCTGGCATTCGAGGGCAGCAAGGCACGCCGGTCGTGCTGTCGGTGGCGCGGGGCGACCAGCCGGCGCTCGACGTGCGGATCGTGCGGGGAGCCGTCGAGCAGAAGCCCGTCGAGGCGTCGGTGCGGGGCGGCATCCTCGGAGTGATGCGGATCCGGAGCTTCGGCGATGGCGTGCCCGAGACGGTCCAGCAATTCCTGACCCAGGGCCGGAACCGGGGTGCGCGGGCCTGGATCATCGACTTGCGAGGGAACAGCGGCGGCGCCCTGGACGCGATGGCCCGTGTCGCCGGCGTCTTCGTCGACAACCGTCCTGTCGGTCTGGCGGTTGGCCGCGACGGCCAGCGCCAGGCGCTGAACGGGCAAGGCCGCTCGCCCATCGGGCGGTTCCCCTTCGTCTTGCTCGTCGACCGCGAGACGTCGTCGGCTGCCGAGATCCTGGCCGCCGCGATTCAGGAGTATCAGCTTGGGCCGGTGGTCGGGACCAGGACGGCCGGGAGCGTTGCCATCGCCGCGCCGCAGCCGCTCTCAGACGGTTCGGCCGTCCAGATTACGATTCGAAGGCTGGTGACTCCAAATGGGGTTCAGATCGACAAGCGTGGGGTCACCCCAGACGTCGAGGTTGACCGTACGGTCGATGACCTTCAGAACGGCGACGATCCGCAACTGTTGACGGCCATCCAGTTACTCGCGGGTGGCGGCGCCTTGCCGGCAACGGTTCCACAGCCGCCGGACGCTCAACCGCAGCCGAATCAGCCGCCGGCACGCCAACTGACCACGACTCACTAACGAGCCGACGCCATCTCGAACGGGAGATGGCGTCGGTGTGGATGTTAGGTGGTGTTGGCGTTGAAGCTGTGCCACTCCCGCACGTGCGCATCGTAGCGTGGTTGTCGGGTTGTGCGCGGAGGCCGAGCAAAGGCGGCAGTGCTGGCGGCGTGTTCCGGACGCGAGACGGCGTCCGTCTAGTCTGGCGCGCTGGTCGTGGGCGCCGGATCCAGCCGTCAGGCGCGCGGCGCCCCCTCGGCGGCGCTGTCGGAGGACGCCCCCGCATCCCCACTCCGTAGCTCGTCGCGAAGCTCGCGCACGATCTGACGGGTCTCGTCGAGGATCGCTTCAGCCCGACCCTGGGCCATGCCGAGGTCGGACGGGATGCGCTCCTCTTGAAAGAAATCGTAGGCCATCTTCACGGCAAAACCGACCAGCACGCCAAACAAGAACCTGAGCACCGTCGCGTCTCCTCGCAGAAAAGGTCTGGAGCGTGCCCGTGCCTGCACCACTGGCCACGGCCCGGGCAGATGACAGTCTGTGCCAGAGGCTTCAAGCGATCGCCGCTCTGGCTGCCCTCAGTATACGCACCGCCGGACACCGGTTACCTGCCGTCGCCTGACCTCACGACACCCTATCGGGCAGCAGGGAACGCTGCTCGAGCACTCGTTCGGCCACGCCGCTCGTGCACTCGGTCGGCGACCTGGCTCGAGTCTTGGGCTGGTGCCGGTCAAACCTGACGCCGCCCGGTCAAGATCGCAGCCCGGCGAACAGGTCGTTCTCCGGCGTGGCGGTCGAGACGCGGCTCTCCACCAGTTGATACGACTCATGGCCGAACAGTTCGGCGAAGAGCGGCGGCGGGAGGTGCGAGAAGAAGACTTGCGGCCCTAACTGCGTCGCGTGCGCCCAAAGCGCCCGCCGCTTCCGCTCGACCCACGCTCCAACGTCGAGGACGGTCGTGACGAGTTCGTCAGGTGTGCCGAACGGCGGCTCCGTCTCCGGGGTGCCCTCCTGGCCGCCACCGTTCGGCGGGGTAATGCCATACGCAGCCAGCCGTGCACCGAAGGTTTCGAGCGCCGAGCGCGGCACCGCCGTGTAGTAGAGCTTGCACGGCGCCCAGGGGGCCAGTCGTTGCTCGGGATACGCCGTTGGGTCGCCGGCCCGCGCGAAGGCCAGGACGGCAATCCGATTGGCGTTGATGTGGTCGGGGTGCCCGTAGAAGCCGTTCTCGTCGTAGGTCACCAGGACGTGGGGCCGGTATCGGCGCACGAGGGCGACGAGCTTGCCGGTCGCCTCGTCGAGATCGGCCTGTGTGAAGGCGCCAGGGTGGCCGTTGTCGTCGGTGCCGGCCATGCCGGAATCGCGATACCCCAGCATCTCCAGGTGAGAGATGGCGAGGATGTCCGCCGCTTTGCGCAGCTCGCGGGCCCGGACCTCCGCGAGCGTGTCGGGCGTCGCGTTGGTGCCGGGCGCGATCTCGCCGACCTCGCCGCCGGTGCAGGTGACCAGGACCGTCTGGATTCCCTCATCGGCGTAGCGGGCGAGCGTGCCGCCGGTGCCGATCGCCTCGTCATCTGGGTGCGCGTGAACCGTCATGAGCGTGAGTGGACTGGACATCGAACCTCCCGACGACCGGCGCGTGCACGGCCGTCCCGAGAAGCATAGGACGTGTCGCACGAAGGCCGTCGGGATCTGCGCACGCTCATCCACGATAGACCAGGCGATCGGCGCGACGAGACAGGTCTGGACAAGAGTTCGCTTCGGCCGAGTCGCTCCGACCCGGTGAACGACCTGCTGGCGGCCGAGCTGTGAAAACGTGTGTGGGCTACTTGCAGTGCCTGGCTCAGGCATCTGTGGCCGCTGTACGAGCGCCGCCCCTCGCTCACGCCGGCTGCTCACACCGGCCACTCACCGTTCCCCCTGCCGGAAGCGTACGAAACGGCAGCCCAGACGAGTAGTCAGGCTCCTTGACACACTCGCCGGCCGCTGATAGCATGCCGCCATAAATCTAGACATATAGGCAAATGCAGGCACCGGGACCCGGTCGCTGCTGGATCCCATCACACGCCCGTCGCCTCGCACTCGGAGGGAGTCATCCTCGTGCAGCGCTACCTGTTCCGCCGTGTCATCCGGCTTGGGCTGGTCTGGCTCGGCATTTCGCTCGTGTCGTTCTTCTTGCTGCGCATGACTGGCGACCCTGCTCGCATGATCCTCGGCGAACTGGCTCCGGCCGCGACGATTGCCGAGTTCAACCACCAGTACGGATTGGACCGCCCGCTCTTCGTCCAATACGTCTCATACGTCGGAGGAGTGCTGTCCGGCGATTTCGGGCGCTCCTACCGATACAGCGAACCGATCTCCCAACTCATCCTGGAGCGAGTGCCGGCCACGGTCGAACTCGCGCTCGCGAGCCTGCTCCTGTCGTTCGCCATCGGGTTGCCGCTCGGCGTGGTCGCGGCACTCACCCGCAATTCCCCGCTCGACTACGCCGTACGGGGCATCGTGCTCGTCGCCCAGGCTATCCCGAACTTCTACCTGGCGATTCTCGCCATAACAATCTTCTCGGTCCAACTGCACGTCCTCCCCACCGGCGGGCGCGATGGGCTGCTCAGTCTGGTCATGCCGGCATTCGTGCTCAGTTTCGTGCTGATGGGCTTGATGCTTCGGATCAGCCGTTCGGCGATGTTGGAGACGCTCAACCGACCGTACGTCACGACAGCACGCGCGAAAGGGCTCACCGAGCGTGCCGTCGTCGCACGCCACGCGCTCCGCAATGCCTGGATCCCCATCGTGACCGTCCTGGGCGTCCAGGTGGCGAATCTGCTCAGCGGCGCCATCGTCACCGAGACCGTGTTCTCCTGGCCGGGTCTCGGCCGCCTGTTGATCGCGGCCATCGTCGCGCGCGATTTCCCGCTGGTGCAGGGTGCAGTCTTGATGATCGCGACGGCCGTCGTGATCGCCAATTTCCTGGTGGATTCGGTGTATGCCCTCCTCGACCCGCGCATTACCGTTGCCTGAGATGGAAGCCGCGTCTGCTGCGCCGACCGGCCTCGCGCCGATCACTTCACTGGCCCGCCGGCGGCTGCGGGTCTTCTGGACCAGCGGCAGCAACCGCCTCAGCGCGGCGATCACACTCCTCATCCTCCTGATGGCGGTCGTGCCCGAGAGCTGGCTCCCCTACGACCCATCGCAGATCGACTTCGCAGCCGCGAACCAGCCCGGTGTGTGGGCCGGCTCGCTCGCGCACCCACTCGGCACCGACTTCCTCGGCCGCGACATGGGCACCCGGTTGGTGTATGCCACCAATCTGACGCTGCTGATCAGCGGCGGCGCGCTCGTTCTGGCAACGATTCTCGGGGTCGGGCTGGGGCTGCTGGCTGGCTTCTACGGTGGCTGGGTGGACGACGCGATCAGTTGGGCGGTAGACGTCCAGTTGGCATTCCCGGTCATGGCGCTGGCGGTCGCGGTGGTGGCGATCCTCGGCGCCAGCCTGCCGGCCCTCATCGTGGTGCTGGCCACGACAGGCTGGTCAGGCATTGCCCGGGTCGCCCGTGCCGAAAGCATGCTCGCCCGTAATCAGGACTACGTGCTGGCAGCCCACGCGCTGGGAGCGTCCGCGCCACGCCTGCTGCTGCGCCATTTGCTCCCCAACCTCGTCTCGCCGGTCCTGGTCGTGGCGACGTTCCTCTTTGCTCGCTTCGTCCTGACGGAGTCGGCGTTGAGCTTTCTCGGGTTGGGGATAGCCGCTCCCCAGGCGACCTGGGGCTCACTTATCGGCGACGGCCGCCAATATATCTACCAATCGTGGTGGACCGCGGCGGTCCCTGGCCTCGCGATCACCCTGCTGGTGGTCGCCTTCAACCTGCTGGGGGACGGGCTACGCGATGCCTGGGATCCCCACACCGTGGTACGCGGGAGGTAGCTATGCCGGTCGCACCGTCGATACTCATGAAACGCCCACGGACCCGGGGGCGCCAGCCGTTCCACCGCGAGCTGGGTCTCGTGATGCTCTGCCTGGCCCTGTTGCTGGCGGCCTGTCAGCCTGCGCCGCCGGCCGCGCCAGCCAAACCCGATGCGAAACCGACGGCGGCTGCCACGCTCGCCCCATCGAAGCCGGGCGAGACCGCGAAGCCGTCCGCCGGGGCCTCGCCCGCTGCCGCGGCCTCCCCAGCGTCTCCGGTTCCGGCCGCGTCGCCGGCCGCTGCGAGCAAGCCTGCCGCCGCTGTGGCCGCAATTACCAAAGACACGTTGACAATCGCGCAGTCCGTGGACCCGCCGAAGCTGGACCCTTACTCGACCACGGCTCCCTACATGAACGTGCACCAGCAGATTCTGGAGCAGTTGATGTATTGGGACGTCGACGCCGACGGCCGCCCGGTCATGAAGAACCACCTGGCGACCGAGTGGAAGTGGACCAACGATACGACCATCCAGATCAAGCTTCGTTCTGGCGTGACGTTCTCCAACGGTGAGCCGTTCGACGCGACCTCCGCCAAGCTCAGCATGGAGCAACTCTTCATCGCCGTGGACTATAGCCAGTGGCTGAAGGATCTCCTGAAGGAAGTCCAGATCGTCGACCCATCGACGATCAACATCGTGCTGAACAAGCCGGCCGCGTACGTGCCGTCCGTGCTCGCCATCGGTAGTTTCGTAGTGCCGCCCAAGGACTTCGCGGCGCGTGGTGCCGACACTTTCAACACCGCGCCGATCGGCACCGGCCCCTGGGTGTTCAAGAGTCATGTGAAGGATAGCGCCATCACCCTGGAGGCAAACCCGACCTACTGGGGTGGCACGCCGACGATCAAGAAGATCGTGTATCGGATCATCCCGGACGATGCCGCGCGTGTCGCTGCCCTGGAGGCCGGCGAAGTTGATATCGCGATGCTGCTGCCGTTGACAGCCGCCCAGCGTATCCAGGCGAATGCCAACGTCGGCCTACGCTCGGTGAGCGGGCTGCGCCAGTTCGTGACCATGTTCGAGACCCGCACGCCGGCTGGCGCACCACTGAAGGACGTGCGCGTTCGCCGAGCCCTCAACTACGCGGTCGACAAGGTCGCCTTGTGCAAGAACCTGTTCGCCGGTTACTGCCGCCCGCTGCCGGGCCAGTGGCTCAGCGCCGGGCAGACCGGCAGCAACCCGAACCTGGAAGTCATTCCCTTCGACGCCGCGAAGGCGAAGTCGCTGCTGGCCGAGGCCGGATACGCCAGCGGACTCGAACTGGACATCACCTACACCGTCGGACGGTATCCGCAGGATAAGCAGGCGGGTGAGGCTGTCTCCAGCTACCTGCGTGCCATCGGCGTCAAGGTGACCGAGAAGGGCGTCGAGTTCCCCGAATTCTCCCGCATCTTCGGCGCGAACGGGATGACGCCGTTGTTCCAGTGGGGCGTGCTCTACTCTCAAGATGGCTACCTCGCGATGCTCCCCTTCGCGAAGGGCTCGCGGTTCCGGACCAGCGAGATGCCGCAGAGCTTCGACGACCTGATGGAGAAGGCGGCCGTAACCACCGACGATGCCGCGCGCTTGAAGCTGCTCCAGGACGCCAATCAAGCCCTCAATCAGGAGCCGTTCGGACTGTACCTCTACACCCTGGACGATCTGTACGGCGTCAAGAAGGAGATGGGCGCTATTCCCGTTCGCGCCGATCAGACGATCAAGGTTGCAGCGTTTGGAGTGGCGGCCCGCTAGCCACCGTTTCACCCGCCCGGTTCCGACTGGCCGACACGCCCGTACAGGCACGGCGTGCAAGTACGCCCGTGTGGGCGCGCCGTACCTGGGCCGTGCCCAGCAGGCCCGATGCCCAGCAGGCTCGATGCCCAGCAGGCCCGATGCCCAGCAGGCCCGATGCCCAACATCGGATGCCGCATGTCGAAAGGAAGGTCAATGACGGTCTCCACGTCTCCTGTGCGCACGCATGCCCAGGAGCTTCACACCAGAACACTCCTCATCGATGGATCGCAGTCCGCGCCGATTACGCCCGAGCACATCGAGCGGCTGCTGATCGGCGAGATCGACGTCGTCGGCGCAACGATCGTGCATGCCGAAGCGAGTTTCGAGGAGTCAATTCGGGCGGCCGGCGCGGCATTGCAAACACTGGCACGTCACGCCGACCAGCTCGTGCACGTCACGTGCGTCGCCGACATCCAGCGCGCTCGCGCCGAGAAGAAGATCGGCATCATTTTCCAGTTCCAGCACGCACCCATCGAGAAGGGCTACGGTGACCTGTTCATCTTCCGCACGCTTGGCGTGCGGGTGATTCAACTGACCTACAACACCCGCAACGCGTTGGGTGATGGGTGTGTCGAAAAGCCGGACGGCGGCCTCAGCCGGTATGGACGGCAGGTGGTCAACGGCATGAATGAGTTGGGCATGCTGATCGACCTGTCGCATTGCGGCGACCACACCAGTTACGAGGCGATCGTCCACTCGAACCAGCCGGTCGCCATCACGCACGCCAATGCGCTGGCAGTCTGCGACAGTCCCCGCAACAAGAGCGACAAGACCATACGTGCGCTGGCCGAGCGTGGCGGCGTCATCGGACTGAACTTCTGGTCGCCGATGACCCACAACGGCCTGAACCGCCGCCCGACCGCGGACGAATTGTTCGCTCATCTGAAGCACTTGATCGACGTAGCTGGCATCGAGCACGTGGGCATCGGATCTGACCTGGGTGAGGGTCAGTCGCGGGTGATCTGGGACGCGGCGTTTGCTGAAGGAGGAAAGTTCCCGGAGGTGACCGGTCACCTGCGCGATTGGTTCAACTACGAGACCCGGATGGTGGAGGGCCTGGACACCGTCCGCAACTTCGGGCGGCTCACCGACGAAATGGTGACGCGGGGCTACACGGACGACCAGATCGAGAAGCTACTCGGGGCGAACTTCCTGCGCCTGTACGGAGACGTGCTGGGCTGATCTGGGCTCTGGTGGGTTCAGACGGATGACGTTGCGACGGTCGGTCCACGTGGGCCGACACACGCTCCGCGACGAGTGCGCGCCGGAGGTGGGGCTACAGGTCGACGCCCATCGTCAGCCCGCTGACCTGGGCGATGCTCTGCCCCGGTGCAATCTCGATGCGATACTTGTACAAATCCGCACGGTAGATCGACTCACCAGTCCAGAGACCGTCGCCATTGGGTGCATAGACATCGACATGGCGGATCAAGACCGGCTCGCCGGTCTCCATCTCCAGCAGGTCCGACTGCGCGCGGGAGCAGCGGGCAGCCTCGATCTCGTACTTGGAGCGGCCAACCGATGTTCCGAGATGCTGGGCGGTGAGCACGTGTATCGAGGTCTGAAGCAGATCCTCGCGGTTGAGTTTGCCGAGCAGCGGTGGCCCGACCCAGCGGTAGTCAATCACGAGCGGCACATTGTCAGCGAAGCGCCGCCGTACGAACCTGAGCACCGGCTCGCCCGGTCGGATGCCGAGCGAACTGGCGCGCTCCCGGGGGCATGGCTGCTGCTCGAAGACCAGCAATTCCACCGTGACCGAATGGCCCAGGGTCGGCCACTCTTCGAAGAAATTGCCGATAGCGTTCGGGCCTTCGCTCTCGGTGATCTTGGGTGCCGCGATGAACGTACCGACCCCTTTGCGGCGATAGACGAGGCCATCGTGGACCATCTCGCCGACCGCCTGACGCGCGGTCATCCGGCTCACGCCAAAGTGCCGAGCGATCTCTTCGTCAGTGAAAAACGTCTCGATCCGCGCTTCTCGGCGCGCGTCGAGCACCTGCTCCAACTGCTGACGAATCTGGGCATAGATGGGCAGCGGCGAGGAACGGACAACGGCGAGGCCCTCGAGGCTCAGGCCCTGGTGACAGACATCGGTGAGTCTAGACATCTAGATTGTAGTGTACTGAATGTCAGGAGGAGATCGTATGCAGGTGCAGTTACAGGGGCGTAGGGCCGTGGTCACCGGCGGTGGGCGCAGCATCGGACGGGCGCTCGCACTCGGGCTGGCGAAGAGCGGTGCAGACGTCGCCATTGTCTATCGCCAGCGCGCTGACACGGCTGAAAGTGCTGCTGCTGAAGCGCGTCAGTATGGCGTTCGGGCGACAGCGGTGCAGATCGATACCGGCGATCCCCAGCAGGTGCGGGATGGGTGCGAACGTATCGTCGCGGAGCTCGGCGGCATCGATATCCTCGTCAATAACGCCGGCGTGCAGAGCCGCATCCGCTTCCTCGATCTCCCGTACGAGGAGTGGCGGCGGATCCTTCAAACCAATCTGGACGGCTACTTCCTGATGGGGCAGGCAGCCGCTCGGCAGATGGTCGAGCAGGGCCGGGGCGGCGTCATCGTGAACGTCACCTCAGGCGGTCAGGACTCGGTTGCGCCGAACATGACGCACTACAACGTGTCGAAGGCAGCAGCCCTGAAGCTCACCATGCAGATGGCATACGAGCTGGCATCCCAGAACATTCGCGTCAATGCGCTGGCTCCAGGTTTGACGGAGACCGATATCAACCGAGACGATCTCGCCAACGAGGCGTTTCGGGCCCAGCGGCTGAGCCGGATTCCGCTCGGGTTCATCGGTACACCGGAGGATCAGGTGGGCGGCCTCTTGTACCTCGTGTCAGACGACGCCCGCTATGTAACCGGCGAGTGCCTGCGCGTTGGCGGTGGGAGCGTTCTGATGGGGCCGGCTGCGCTCATGCCGAAGTAGCCGGACGACGAGCGTGGCTGCTGCGACTGCTTCGTGAGACGACAATGGAGCGTGGGCCGGCGATGGAGCGTTGACCGGCGCGAGACGGGAGCGTGTGCCAACGCTGCTGTCTCGCGCGCAAGGAGGCTGACTGGGTCGAGTGGCGCGGATCGCCCCGGGCCGCGTCGCGGGGCATCGCTGCCGAGACACACGGGCTGACGTCACGGCCACGCTGGGAACCGCCACCTGGCTCGAGCGCGACGTTCAGATCGCTGCGACAGATCGAGCGTAGCGCTCGAGCCGGGCGAGCTCGTCAAGGAAGAGCGGGCGCATAAGAGCGGGACCGGCGAGTCGCGTGAGCCACCCGTCGAGGCCAGTCCCAACAAGGAGCGTGTCGATGCGCACCCGGCACCCCGCGCCCTGCGGGTCGACGGTGAAGGTCGTGCGCTCGCGCGGCCCGCCTTCCACCAGCACCCGGCCGGGCTCTGGTTCGTTGACCTCGTGTCGCATGCGCCGGCGCCGGCCGCCCAGCATCACGGTGAAGCTCATCACCGTTCCGACCCCGACACCGCCCCGCTCGATCCGGAAGTCCGAGAAGGCGGGCGGGAGGAAGCCGCTCGGGCGGTGGTGCTGCCGGTAGTCGGCGATGCAGCAATACACCACGTCAGCCGGCGCGTCCATCACTCGCTCGGCAGAAATGTGGGTACGGATCACGGGAAGTGCCCTCCATGGGCCGATGTCGCGGTGGCCGTCGTCGCGCCAACGTCAGCCCCATCAGCAGGGTAGGTCGGGCGACCTCCAGGCACCTGGGATAGGAGCGCCGTCACGTCGTCGACCCATCGGCCTCATCGAGGCCCGCTGTCAGGCTACCATCCCGGAGCCGGTCCCGTCCGCTGGCGGACGACGGCGCTATCGAGGAGGACGACGATGCAAACCAAGGCAGCGGTACTCTGGGAGCCAGGTGAGCAGGGCTTCGAGATCGAGCAGTTGGAGATGCTGGAGCCGCGCGACGGCGAGGTAATCGTCCGTTACGTGGGGGCGGGCGTCTGCCACAGCGACCTGCATTACGTTCAGGGCCGCAACTTTCACCCGATCCCGGCCGTGCTCGGGCACGAGGGCGCGGGAGTCGTCGAGGCGGTCGGGCCGAACGTCACGATGGTCCAGGTGGGCGACCATGTCCTGACCTCGTACCTGCCCTCCTGCGGCTTCTGTAAGTGGTGCACCATCGGCCGGCCACGTATGTGCGACCTGACGACGAAGCCGCGCCACGTCATGCACGACGGCACCGCTCGCTTCCGGAAGGGCACCCAGGACATCTTCCAGATGCACCAGCTCGGGACGTTCTCCGAGCGGGCGGTAGTGCCGCAGATCAGCTTGATTCCGATCCGCAAGGACGCGCCGCTCGACGTGGTCTGCCTCGTCTCGTGCGGGGTGATGACCGGCGCGGGCGCGGTGATGAACCGCGCCAAGATCGAGCCGGGCTCGACGGTGGCGGTCTGGGGCTGTGGCGGCATCGGGCTGAACGCGATCCAGATGGCGTCGATCATGGGCGCCTCAAAGGTGATCGCGGTGGACGTGTTCCCCCAGAAGCTCGAGTGGTCGCGCGAGTTCGGCGCGACTCACCTGATCGACGCGAGCAAGGAGGACCCGGTCGCGAGGATTCAGGAGATCTGCGGCGAGGGCGGCGCCGACTACGCCATCGAGGCGGTTGGCACCCAGAAGACGATGGAGCAAGCGTTCGAGGCGATCCATCGCGGCGGCACGGCGGTCATGATCGGGGTGGCGCCCCAGGGTACGAAGCTGGCGGTTGAGAGCGCGGCGCTGCTGAGCGAGAAGGTCCTGACCGGCACCGGTTTCGGCAGTGCTCGCCAGCGCGTCGACCTACCCAAGATCGTCGACATGTTCATGGACGGCCGATACAAGCTGCGTGAACTGATCTCTCAGTTCGTGGACTTGGAGGACATCAACCGCGCCTACGCCCAACTCGAAGCCGGCGAGGTCAGGCGCAGCGTGATCCGCTACGCCTGATCCGCTACGCCTGATCCGTCCTCGTCCTGTCGTCGTCCAGGCTCTCGGCAACGGCGTATCAGTCCAGCTCGACGCGGCTCCGAATCTTCGCGTCGTCGAGCTCGTAGCCGAAGCCGGGGCCAGACGGCGGCAGGAAGTGGCCATTCACCGGCGCGTACCAATCCTTGTAGAAGTACTGGACGTTCAAGTTGATTTTCAGCCCCCACTCGCCGAGCGGGCAGGTCCGCTCGGTGTTGGCGAAGAGCACGTGGAGGGCGTTCCGACACGACTCGTTGCCGTGCGGCACGACCGGCACCCCGTAGGTCGAAGCCAGCGCCACAATCTTCCGCATCTCGGTGATGCCGCCAGCCGCGTTCGGGTCCGGCTGGAGCACCGTCGCGGCGCCGCTCTCCATAATTTGGCGGATCTGCCAGCGGGTGTAGAAGTGCTCGCCGAATGCCAGCGGGATGCGCGTCGAGGCAGCTAGCTTCGCGTGGGCGTCGAGGTCGTCGAAGTTCAGCGGCTCTTCGAGCCAGGTTGGACGGTACTCCTCCAGCCGGCGCGCCAGCTCGATTGCGTAGAGGATCGAGTTCGGCTTCGGGTCCGAGAGCAGGCAGTCCACCATCAGATCGACGTCCGGGCCGATCGCCTCGCGGACTGCCTTGACGAGCGCCACGTTGCGCCGTACCCCTTCTTTGCCGGCCCGCTCGTTGCAGGGCAGGTACCACTTCAGCGCCGTGAACCCTTGCTCGACGAACTGGACGGATCGTTCGGCGGCACGCTCAGGCTCGGTCGAATAGCCGAGCATGCCGGCGTAGGCGCGTACCCGATCCCGCATCGGACCGCCCAGTAGCCGATGGACCGGCTCGTTCCGGATCTTGCCGATCAGATCCCAGAGACACAGGTCAAGCACGGCGACGTTCGCGATCCGCAGCCGGTGATAGTCGCTCTGGTACAGCTTCTCCCACAGGTACTCGACACGGATAGGATCTTCCCCGACGAGCAGTTGGCCGAGCGCCTTGATCTCCGGCGACCCGCCGTGGCTCAGCCCGGTCAGCCCTTCGTCGGTCTCGATCTGGGTGAACGAGGCCCGGAAGGGGCCCGCCTCATTGGCGGCCAAACCGGCGCGTGCGATCTCGTACAGGGCATCACCAGTGCGGGCGTCGCCTTCGAGCTTGAAAACACGAACGCGCGTGATCTTCATCGGCCGGCTGCTCCTTGATGTCCAGGTCGTCGATGGGCGGGAGCCCCGCGGGAGAGTGCTCGGGGAACTCGACGTAAGACCCCTTCTGAGAAGTGACTGGCAGAGGCGTGCCCATCGAGCGGCGATGATTCCGTCGACGGGCACGTATCTCGACCGTCGGGCTCGGCGACGGGCCGCCGACCGGCCTACAGAGAGACCGGTCCCCCGGCTGCGAGTGATGCGTAGACGGCGTCGATGACACGCATCTGGGCGATGCTATTCTCGGGCGGCAGGCGGTGCGGCACGCCGCTCTCCAGGCAGTCCTGCATATGCTGAAGTTGAAGCCAGAACTGGTCGGTCGGCTCGAACGTCTCGACAGTTCGATTTCGTTTGAAATCGAAGATCTCCAGCGTGGTAGCGGTTCCCAGGTTGTCGCCCCAGGCGTTCTCGATCTTCAGCGACCCATCCGTGCCGATCACCTCGGCGGCGTGGCGCGGTCCAGCCTGCCACGAGACGCACCACTCGGCCGTCCTGCCGCCTGAGAAGGTCGCCAGGGCGACGACGTGCTCGTCCACCCCGGTCGGTCCCCAGCTACCGATTGCGTGGACCGTTTCCGGCTCGGCGTCCATCGCCCAGCGAAGGTGATTGATGCAGTAGCAGCCGATGTCGTAGGTGACGCCCCCGCCGACCGCCTTATTGAAGCGCCAGTTCTTCGCCGGGTCGCGGTCCTCATCCGGGATGCGCGACATCATGGCGTTCCGGACATGGCGAACCTCGCCGATGCCGCCCGAGCGGATGATCTCGATGGCGCGATGGTGAATCGGCTGATGGCGCAATCGAAACGCCTCGGCCAGCACGATGTGGTGGTCGGCAGCCGCCGTCGCCATCGCTGCCGCCTGAGCCGCGTCCATCGCGAGCGGCTTCTCGCAGAGGATGCCCCTCACGCGTTCGGAGCGGGCCAGTTGCTCCACGACCTCGGCGTGATACCGGCCCCAGGTGGCGATGATGGCGAGGTCCGCTCGCTCGCGGTCGAGCATGCGAGTCAGGTCGGTGTAACGGCGCTCGACCCCGAACCGATCGGCCAGGGCGTCGGCCGCCTCGCGGCGCACGTCGCACACGGCCACGAGATCGGCGCCGTCGAGGTCGCGGCAGGCGGCGGCGTGGTGGTAGGCGATCGCGCCCGTGCCGACGAGGATGACGCGCATCGTGGTCCTTTCGGCGCCACGGCTCCGGCCGTGGCGCATCCGACGATGAGGATAGCCGCTCCTGGAGCCATCCCACTGGCGGGCAGGTGGACATCATCTGGCGGAATGGTCCCAGGAGCCTGACGTGCCGGTCGCGCCGTCGATCCGAGCGGCGAACCAGCGTCTCCAGATAGGCGGTTCGGGTAGTGTGAGTTTCGGACTCGCGGCGCCGGCTGATGCGTCCAGGCTACGTGCGGCGGGCCAGCTTTTGGAAGGCCGGGGTCGTGGCTGGCACGTCCGCGCCGCGCGAGATGGCGAAGGTGTAGGTCACCTCGCCGACGTACAGGTCGCCGCGCGAGTCGACGCATAGGCTGTGTGGGGCGCAGAAGTTCCCGCGCGTGCCCGGCTTCCCTCCGCCAACACGCGCTTGCGTCCGCCCGCTCCCGTCCACGACCCGCACGGCGCCGAACGCGTCCTCGGAGACCTCGCCGTGCACGTACGAGCGCTGGCCGGCCTTCCACCAGAGCTCCGAGACGTAGATTCGCCCATCTCGCGCTACGTAGATCTGAGTCGGCCGCTGGACGTCTGTCCAGGTTTCCAGATACTCGCCGTCCGGGCTGAAGATCTGGATGCGGTCGTTCTCGCGGTCGGCCACCAGCACCCGCCCATCGCCGTCAACAGCGATGCCGTGAGGAAGATTGAACTGGCCGGGGCCGGTGCCCGGCTCGCCCCAGGAGCGTAGTAGCGTCCCATCGGCTCCGAACTGGTGCACCCGGGCGTTGCCGTACCCATCCGACACGTACAGGTGGCCGTTCGGACCGACGGCCAGGTTGGTTGGCCGGTTGAATGGCGGGCCGCCGTGGGTGATGGTGTCCAGGTTGCTGCCATCGTAGCCGGTGTCGGAAGGGACGTTCGGGGTACCCAGTGTCAGCAGCAGCGTGCCATCCGGCGTGAACTTGCGCACGGTGTGGTTGCCATCGTCCGAGCAATACACCATGTCGTCTGGGCCGATGGTGATACCGTGGGTCCGGTTGGTGAAGACGTCCTCTCCCCACGACGCCACGAACCGGCCATCCGGCTCGTACACGATGACCCGGGGATCAGTTCGCGTGATCGAGTAGACCCGATCGCGCGAGTCGATGGCGACGCCCGGCACATCCGCGTGCTGGTACCCCTCCGGAAGCTGCTCCCAGCCCTCTACTACGTCGAATGCCAGCGCATCCATCGTCGCCATGGGTCACCTCCGATGATGTCGTCCGCGGGGTCACTGCCGCCAGCGGCAGTTGTCGATTGTCCTGGTCCTGAGCCGTGCTCCAGGGTCGTGCCGATATCGTGGGTCGCCGAGGGAGCGCCGTTCTCCCGGACCCCGCGATACGGCCGATGCGGTGGTCGTACCCGAAGGCGGCGCCAGCAGAAGAGGAGCGGCGCGCTCGTCTGCCCGCAAGTTTGGCCGGTCGCCCAACGTCCGCCCCGCGATCGTGCATGTCGCTGAGGGTGCGCAGATGCCTGCCGACCGTTGACGTCAGGGTGCTGGTTCTCACCAGCTAGGGGCAGCCGCGTGCCGATCGGCATGGTGTACCCCCGGCGGACGCCAACGATCGACGCTCTGCGCCAGGCGGTGGAGCTAGCCCGGCTGTTCGTACGGTGACGCCATCTCCCCGGCGCTGTGAGCGGCACGCGCAGTCACCCACTCAGACTCATGCCTCTCATATTGCGAGACAACTCGTTGCATGTCGAAACGACACGGAATCCTAGCACCGGCGGCCGGCCCCGACAACCCCGCTTGCGGGCCTGACGCGGGTCCGGATTCTGCATCACCAGTCTGAGCGCGGGCGGATGTGGCCGGACCCGATGCGCGGCGCGGATCGTGCCACCCCGTCTGTGTGAGCTCCGTTGCGAGCGCAGTTGACCAGTGCTGACAGCACGCCTTCACGCCGGCTATCCGTGTGCGGCCGATGTTGATGAGGACAGCCGTGACGGCGGTCGGCGCGGGGGTGCTGGACCGCGGAAACGGTGGGTACACGATGTTTGGCGGCGTGATCTTCGACGTTGATGGCGTGTTGCTGGCCTCGCCGCACGAGCGGGCGTGGCGAGAGTCCCTGAATACCTTGATGTCTGGTGACTGGAAAGATCTGGCCGCGTCGGTCGGCTACGATCCGTCGCGCTTCACGACGACCGTCTACCAGGAATATGTGGCCGGAAAGCCGCGCGTGGACGGTGCGCGGGCCGCGCTCGAGTATTTTGGGGTTCCGGATGCCGCGATGCGGGCCGTCGAGTACGGCGCGTACAAGCAGCGCCATCTCCTCGAACTGGTCGACGCGGGTGATTTGCACCCATTTCCGGACGCGCTCCGATTTCTGCTCGCCTTGAAGGCGCGAGGTATCCGGATCGCGGCCGCCTCGTCCTCGAAGAACGCCAACGACCTGATGCGACGCATCCGGATGGACTCGTTTGCCCACGAGCAGGGCATCAGTCAGCCGTCGCTGCGGCCGGGCGCAACGCTCGTCGACATGTTCGACGCCAATACCTGCGGTCGCGATCTGCCGCGCGGCAAGCCCGATCCGGCCATCTTCTTGCTCGCGGCTCACGAGCTTGGGGTCGAGCCGGCCGCGTGTGTCGTGGTCGAGGATGCATCCTCGGGCGTCGAGGCAGCGAAGAACGGAGACATGGCAGCGATCGGCGTCGCGCGGCTGAATGACGAGGCGCTCCTGCGCGCCGCCGACGCGGATCTCGTCGTCACGAGTCTCGATGCGGTCTCGCTGACTGCCTTTGAGGGAGGGCGGCTGGAGGCATCACGTGAGGCGGCGAGTGGGCGCGTCCGGGGGCACGCCTAGCGCCCACTCCCGAGTGACGAACCGGGTGCTGGGGCAACACCGCCATCTGAAGACAGAAGGAGGAAGGTCAAGCGATGAACGACCGGCGATCCGATCGGTCCATGGCTGCTGCACTGACGCCGACGCATGACCCGGCCTGGGTGCTCAACTACGTGGGCCGTGACGCCAATCTCGAGCATAGCATTGAGTCGCGCTTCGCGATCAGCAACGGCTTCCTGGGTGTGCGGGCCGCCTGCGAGGCGAGTCGAGGGCCGGTCTGGATCTCCAGCGTGCACTCGCTTCGCTGGGGAGCCTGGCCCCGCACCTTCGTCGCCGGCCTGTTCGACATCCCCGAGACCGAGCCGCCCGTCCCGATGCTCGTGCCGGCCCCGGACTGGCTCCGGCTCCGCATTCTGATCGATGGGCAGCCAATCCTGTTCCGGACCGGCGACTTGCTCGGGCATCGCCGCACGCTGGACATGCGGCGTGGGCTGATGATCACCGAGTGGCAGCAACGTCATCCTTCTGGCTGCATGCTCTCCCTCCGGACGCTCCGGCTGGTCTCGCTGGCGGACCGTCGACTCACTCTGCAACTGGCCGAGTTCTCGATCGACCACGCCTGCGAGGTGACGGTCGAAGCGTCGCTCGAGCAGGCTGCTAGCGGAGTCGAGCCGGAGCGCATCGAGCCCTACCTTGGAATCTGGCGGACTGGCAACATCGGGCGGCGGCTTGCAACCGCGATCTCCACCCGACTGGAGCGAGGTGGCGCGGCGCTCGAACCGGAACTTGGCGACGTGCTTCAGCGTTGGCGCTGGCTCACGACACCCGGGCAGGTGGCGACGTTCTGCCGCCTCTGCGCCTTCGCACGCGGCGTCACCAACGACGAAGTCGTTCAGAGCGCGTGTGAGGCGCTGGAGGCGACGCGGGCGTCCGGCTGGGCCGGGGTACTCGACGCCCATGTGTCGGCGTGGGCCGAGCGTTGGGCGGTCAGCGACGTGTCGATCGGCGGCGATCCAGAGCTACAGACGGCGCTGCGCTTCGCCGCCTTCCATCTGAACGGGGCTGCCGACCCGACCGACGAGCGCGTCTCGATCGGCGCCCGCGCGTTGACCGGCGAGGGCTATGTCGGGCATATCTTCTGGGACACGGAGATCTACGTCGTCCCGTTCTATACCTTCACCTGGCCGGAGGCGGCGCGGGCGCTCTTGACATACCGCTACCACACCTTGCCGGCCGCGCGCGAGAAGGCGGCTCGTATGGGCTATCGTGGGGCGCTGTATGCCTGGGAGTCAGCCGATACTGGCGAAGAGGTCACGCCGGAAACCGTGATCGGCGCCGAGGGGCGCGTCATCCCGGTCTTGAACGGGACGCAGGAGCAGCACATCTCTGCCGATGTGGCCTACGCCGTCTGGCAGTACTGGCAGGCGACTGGCGACGATGAGTTTCTTTGCCAGGCTGGCGCCGAGATCCTTCTCGAGACCGCCCGTTTCTGGGCCAGTCGTGTGGCGTTGGAGCAGGACGGTGCATACCACATCCGCCACGTCATCGGGCCGGACGAATTCCATGAGGATGTCGACGACAACGCCTTTACGAACGTCATGGCGCAGTGGAACCTCGAGCGCGGCGCGGAGGTTGCGACCCTGCTCCGCGCGCGCTGGCCGAAGACGTGGGCGGCCCTGGCATCCCGCCTGGGATTCACGGACGATGAGACGGCGCAGTGGCCCCAGATTGCCGCGAAGCTCTACACCGGCTTCGACCCCGCCACTGGCCTGTTCGAGCAATTCGCCGGCTACTACGATCTCGAGGAGATTGACCCGGCGCGCTACCTGGGCGCGAAGGCGTCGGTCGAAGCGCAGATCGGCCGCACCGTGCTGATCGGCTCGAAGATCGTCAAACAGGCGGACGTCGTGATGCTCTTAGCGCTGCTCGAGGACCGCTTCAGCCCGGCCGTCCGTCGGGCGAACTTCCGCTATTACGAAACGCGCTGCGCGCATGGAAGTTCGCTGAGCCGAGGCAGCCATGCCTGGGTCGCGGCACGACTCGGCAATATCGACATGGCGTTGGAATTCCTGAAGGACACAGCCGCCATCGACCTCGAGGACGCCACCGGGACATCAGCCGGTGGCATCCATATCGCTGCGCAAGGAGCGATCTGGCAGACGGTCGTGTTCGGGATCGCGGGGTTATCGCTCCACGACGACGGCATCGGGCTCGATCCACGTCTGCCATCAGGGTGGGATTCCCTCGCCTTCCACCTCCGTTGGCGCGGCCGACTGGTCAGGTTCCAGTTCGAGTGCTCGGCGCGCCGCGTGACGGCGACACTCGCCGAGGGCAGCCCGATGACCCTCCATCTGGGAAAAGACGCCCCAACCTTGCAACCTGGCAAGCCCTGGACTGGCATCTGGGACGGTCAGGTCAAACAGGTGGCCTGAACTGCACGGCGAGCCCCCCGCCCGCACGTGCGGACGGGGGGCTCTGCCTTCTGGAGAACTGGTTCCCGGGCCTAGGACGTTGCTCCTCGGTCGACGAAGCGCACGACCAGTTTGCCAAGCTCGCCGAACCAGAGGACGGTGCTCGCGACGAGGATGCAGACTAGCCAGTCGGCCGCCGCCAACGGCTCAGTTCCGAATGCTTCCTGCAACAGCGGCACGTAGACGGGGAGGAGTTGCAGCAGGCAGGAGAACGTAACGGCAAGCCAGAGCCAGCGGTTGCGGAACAAGCCGCTGAATGCGCTCTGATCTTCCGATCGGGCATTGAAGACGTTGAACATCTGGTACAGCACCAGAGTCGTGAACGCCATCGTGCGGGCGTACTCCATGCTGCCCGATCCTTCGATCAGACCGTCGGGCAGCGAACCGTCCAGCACCAGCAACGTCCCGATCGCCATGACGGCGCCGAGATAGGCGATCTCGGCCCAGGCTCGGCGCGACAGTACGCCGCCGCCCTGCGATCGTGGCCGCCGCCGCATCAAGTCGCCAGTCGGTGGGTCGAGGCCGAGGGCGAGGGCTGGCGGCCCGTCGGTCACCAGGTTGACCCAGAGGAGTTGAGTGGCCAGCAGCGGCAGCACGACCGCCTCGCCGTGACCGCCCAGCCCGAGCACGCCTGCCAGGATCACGCCGAGGAACATCGTGAGCACCTCGCCGATGTTCGACGAGAGCAGGTAGCGCAGGAACTTCTGGATGTTGGCGAAGATCGCCCGGCCTTCCTCGACGGCGGCCACGATCGTGGCGAAGTTGTCGTCGGACAGGATCATGTCGGCAGCCTCTTTCGAGACGTCAGTGCCGGTGATCCCCATCGCGACGCCGATGTCCGCGCTCCGGAGGGCTGGCGCGTCGTTCACGCCATCGCCGGTCATCGCAGCCACGTCGCCGTTTGCCTGGAGCGCCTTGACGATCCGGAGTTTGTGCTCGGGGTTGACCCGCGCGTACACCGACACGTGGCGAACCGTCTCACGCAGAGCCGGCTCGGACATTTCCTCCAACTCCCGACCGACGACGGCGCGGCCATCGGTCGCGATGCCGAGCTCGCTGGCGATGACGGCGGCCGTCTTTGGGTGATCGCCGGTGATCATAATCGGGCGCACGCCGGCCCCAAGTGCCCGCGCGACCGCCTCTTTCGCCTCGGCGCGCGGCGGATCGATCATCCCGATCAACCCGATCCAGGTCAGGTCGTGCTCGAGGCGGTCGTCAAAGCTCTCCTCGGCCATGTCCGACGGCAGACGCCGGTACGCCACACCGAGGGTGCGCAACGCTTCGCCGGCCAGGCCGTCGTTCGTGGAGAGGATCTCGGCACGCCGCTCGGACGAGAGTGATCGAACGTCCGGCCCGATCTGCTCGTGCTTGCAGCGAGCTAGCAGGATATCTGGTGCGCCCTTGGTGACGACGAGGAGACCGTCCTTGTCGTCGCGGTGGACGGTGCTCATCAACTTGCGCTCAGATGAGAACGGCACTTCGCCGACCCGGGGGTGACTGGATTCCAGGTCGGCGGGGATGAGTCCGGCTTTGCGCCCGGCCACCACGAGCGCACCCTCGGTCGGGTCGCCCTGCACCGACCAGCGGCCGTCGGTCGCCCGCACCACAGCATTGTTCGCCAGGCTTGCGGCGAGGAGCGCCCGATCCACTTCGATGCGCAAGCCATCCTGCTCGACGGCGCCGTTCTGGTGGCGAAGATCGCCGTGCGGCGCGTAGCCGGTCCCCTCGACGTCGACGCGGCCGCTGGCGGTCTGAATGACCCGCACTGTCATCTCGTTGCGGGTGAGTGTGCCCGTCTTATCGGAAGCGATGATGGTGGCCGAGCCGAGCGTTTCGACGGCCGGCAGGCGCCGAACGATCGCGTGCCGGCGGGCCATCCGCTGGACACCGATGGCCAGGACGGCGGTCACGATGGCTGGCAGTCCTTCTGGCACGGCCGCTACGGCCAGCGCGACACCGAGGATCAGCACGTCCACGAACGTGCTGAAGTCGTGCACGTCGCCGACAAAGACGATGGTCCCGACCATCACAGCAGCGATCGCGAGCACGACGATCCCGAGCAGTTTGCCGGTTCGGTCGAGCTCCTTCTGAAGTGGGGTTTCCTCCAGTTCGGTATCTTTGAGCAGGCCGGCGATCTTGCCCATCTCGGTGCGCATGCCGGTCGCCGTGACGACGGCAGTGCCTCGGCCGTAGGTGACCGCCGTCCCACTGAACACCATGTTCTCCTGGTCGCCCAGGCCGACCTCTTCCGGGATAGGATCGACGCTCTTGGGGATCGGATTGCTCTCGCCGGTGAGCGCGGCCTCGGCTGTCTGAAGCGACGTCGACCGCAGCACCCGTGCGTCGCTCGGGACGGTGTCGCCCTCTTCGAGCAGGATCAGATCGCCCGGCACCAGGTCGGTCGCCGGCACCCGCTGCCGCTCGCCGTCGCGGATGACGCCGGCCTCGTTGGCGGTCATCGCCTTGAGGGCTGCCACCGCGCGCTCAGCGCGAGCCTCCTGCACGTAGCCCAGGACGCCGTTGAGCAGCACGATCGCCAGGATCGTCAGGGCCTCGTACGGAAGCGGCGTATCCCGTTCGTAGAGCCACACGATCGCCGAGACGACCGTCGCGAGGAGCAGCAGGATGACGAGGGTATCCTGAAACTGTGCGAGGAAGCGGCGCCAGGCCGGGACAGGCGGCTCGGCTTCTAACTGGTTCGGGCCGCACTCCTGCAATCGACGCGCGGCCTCGTCGCGACTCAGCCCGCATCGCGCATCCGACCCCAGCGCTTGCAGAACGTCGTCGCCGGGCTGGCGGTAGGCCAGGGCGGCGGCAGTGGCGGTGTGGCGCTTCTCGATCATCGTCGTATCAGGTGTAGCAAATGGTGCCCCAGTGCTCGTACGGTGTGCGCCTCGAGGTGTCTTCGATGTGCAGTGTGCTTCGTGCCCAGATCCCTGTTGCGTCGGTTTCTCCTCGTTCGTCTTGCCTGATAGCAGGGTGTGCATGCGTCAGCGTGCCCGTCCGACGCTCCATCGGGCGTGCTCGGCGTCCGCCTCGACCAGGGGGCGCGCTGCCCACCATCGACCTTCCGCGGGCTCACGCGCAGATGACTCGACCATACACCCTGACCCCGCGCCAGGGCCGGTGGTTCAGGACTCTCGCGTCAGGCGTGGACACATGATGCCGGCGGCAGCGTCGCGCGTCAATCGCCGACGGCAGTGGCCGGAGCGCAGATGTCCACGCCGACTCCCGGTCATATCGTACCGGAGCCGATCCAGCACCTCGGTCAGATCCAATCTCTTGCTTGCGCAGCATGCGAGCCAGTATACGTGCACTACCTGTCATCCTATCTGCGAAGGGGGCTCGCCAGGATTGGGCGAGCCGAGGAGCGATGCGACCATGTCGGTTACTCGCCGCCACTTCCTCCGCCTGATTGCCGCCGGCTCCGGCGTTGCCTTGCTGAGTGCGTGCGGCTCAGCCGCGCCCGCCGCTCCCACAAGCGGACCGACTGCCGCGCCGAAGGTCGTACCTACCCAACTGCCGCCGCAGGCGCAGTCAAAGCCGGCCGCGTCTACTGCCGCACCGGCCGCCTCGCCGGGCGCTGTGCCGGGCGCATCCCCAGCCGCGTCGCCGGGAGCGTCTCCTGCTGCCTCGCCTGTGGCCTCGCCCGTTGCCTCGCCCGTTGCCCAGGCCGCGCCCGCCTCGTCTGCGCCGGCGAACGTCAAGAATGTCGACGTCGTCGTGGTGGACGGCACTGAGCCGGCCAGCCTTGACCCAGCCCCCGGTACCGGCCCGTTCCAGTCGGCGCTGAACCCGATGTACGAGGGGCTGACGGTCTGGAACGACAAGATGGAACTCCAGCCGGCCCTGGCGACCGCGTGGGACGTTAGCGCCGATGGGAAGATCTGGACGTTCCACCTCCGTCCGGGCGTCAAGTTCCACGATGGCACGACCTTCACCTCGCAGGCCGTGAAGGCGACCATCGAGCACCTGCTGGACAAGGACACCGTCTCGTCGCGGCGAGGCAGCTACACCCTCATCAAGGACGTTCAAACGCCCGACGACGGCACCGTCAAGATCGTGACCGATCCAACCTCGCCGGACATCCCGTTCCTGATGGCCGACGGCGCGGTCCGGATCGTCAGCCCGGCCGCGCTCCAGAAGTACGGCAAGGACATCGGGCGGAATCCGGTCGGTACCGGCCCGTTCAAGTTCGTCGAGTGGATCCCAAACCAGCGTGTCGTCACCGAGTACTTCGCGGACTATTGGGGGCCAAAGCCGGGTGTGCGGCGTTGGATCTACCGGCCGATTCCTGAGGCGGCCGGGTCGTCGCGCTCCGGACCGGCGAGGGGGATATCGTTCTCAACCTGCCGGCTGCCGACGTCGAGGCGCTCAAGGGTGACGCCAGCCTGTCGGTCAACGTGACGCCGGGCCTGACCGTCGTCGAAGCTGAGCCCCGCCAGACGAAGCCTCCCTTCAGCGACGTCCGCGTGCGTTACGCGCTGAACCAGTCGATCGACAAGCAAGCGATCGTCAACACGATCATGCGGGGCACGGCGCTGCCGTTGAATACTCCATCCATCCCCGGCCTCTGGGGCACCGCCGACTTCGATTCGATCCCCTACGATGCCGCGAAGGCGAAGCAACTCCTCGCCGAGGCCGGCTACTCGAACGGTTTCGATGCAACGATCCGCTACGTCAGCGGCCGTTGGGCCGGCGACGATCAGGTCGCCGAAGCGATGCAGGGTTTCTGGAACAACGCCGGCATTCGCACCCAGATCGTCAAGATCCAGAGCGCTGAACTCGTCCCGCAGTTGCAGGCCGATCCAGACACCATGGCCGGCACCGTCTTCTTGTTGCTCAAGACCAGCGAATACATCGACTACCACCTGTACCGGATGTATCACTCCGACGCTACCCTGAAGACGGTCACGGCACAGCACTACGGGTACAGCAACCCGGAGGTGGACAAGCTGATCAGGGAAGAGGAGGAGACGTTCGATCAGGACAAGCGGCTGCCGATCCTGAAGCAGGCTCAGGAGCTCATTTGGAAGGACCAGCCGCTCGTCTACCTGATGCACCTCACCAACATCTGGGGCCAGCGCAAGAACGTCTCCGCCTTCCGCTTCCTTCAGAGCGGCTCGGTCACACCGGCCACCGTCCAGAAGACCTGAGACCGGCGGTATGGCGCGCTACGTCGTTCAGCGCATCCTCTGGACGATCCCGATCGTGCTCGGAGTCTCGTTGATCGTCTTCGGGATCATGAAAATGGTGCCTGGCGACGTCGCGCAGGTGATGGCCGGGACCGACGGAACTGCCGAGGACGTGGAGAACATCCGCCACGCCCTCGGGCTGGACCGGCCGGTGTACGAGCAGTATCTGACCTACCTCTGGCGCTCGCTGCACGGCGACTTCGGGCGCTCGGCAGTCACACGACGGCCGGTCATCGACGAGATCAGCAGCCGGATCGAACCCACCGCCGAGCTAGCCATTGCCGCGCTCGCCATTGCCATCGTTGTGGGCCTCGCGGCCGGCATCGTCTCGGCGACGCGCCAGTACACCATCTGGGACAACATCGCGACCCTGATCGCGTTGATCGGCGTCTCGATGCCGGTCTTCTGGCTCGGGCTGATGCTGGTCCTGCTCTTCTCGGTGGAGCTGGGTTGGCTGCCAAGCTCAGGGGCCGGAACGCTGGCCCAACTCGCCCTGCCAGCGCTTGCGCTCGGCTCGGCTTCGACGGCGATCATCGCCCGCCAGACCCGCTCCGGCATGCTCGAGGTCTTGCGTCAGGACTACGTGCGGACGGCGCGCGCTAAGGGGCTGAAGGAGCGCACCGTACTGGTGCGCCACGCCCTGAAGAACGCGCTGATTCCGACCGTGACAGTAGCGGGGCTTCAGGTCGGGTACTTGATGGGCGGGTCGGTGCTGGCCGAGACCGTCTTCGCCCGGCCGGGACTGGGCCGGCTCCTGGTCGACTCGATCGCGCGGCGAGACATCGCGGTCGTTCAGACCACGATCATGATGCTGTCAGTGACGTTCGTGCTGGTGAACCTGCTGGTCGACCTGCTGTACGTCAAGCTCGATCCACGCATCAGGTACGACTGATGGGCGGATCTGCTACCACCAATGCCGCGGGCCGTATGGCGAACGGGGAGCGCCAAGCAGCCGACTCCCGATGACTGAACCCGGTGACTGAACCCGATGACTGAGGCTGATGGCTGAGTCCGGATTGGCCGATTCTTGAATGTCTGACTCTCGAGTGGCACACCAGAGGTCGGCCGCCGAGGCGGCGGCGCGCCGCCGGACCCGGTCCGTCCCGTTCATCTTCTCTGGTTCGGTGGTGCGGCAGTTCCGCCAGAGCCGGGCGGCCGTGGTCGGCCTGACCCTGATCCTGCTGTTCGTCCTGACCGCCATCTTCGCACCGGTCCTGGCTCCCCACGATCCGACCGCCTTCACGCTCGGGCAACAACTCCAGCCGCCCTCGGCTGCCTATCCGCTCGGGACCGATGAGCTTGGGCGGGACATCCTGAGCCGGGTGCTCTGGGGTGCGCGGATCACCCTGCTAATCACGCTCGCTGCCGTGCTCGTCTCGCTCGCGATCGGCACGACGCTTGGGATCGTCGCGGGTTTTCGGGGCGGCTGGACCGACACGCTGATCATGCGTTTCATGGACGTGCTGCTGGCGATGCCGGGCTTCCTGCTCGCCATCGCGATCATCGCGGCGCTCGGCGCGGGCACGGTGAACGTTGTCGTGGCGGTCGCCGTCTTCTCGATTCCGGCCTTCGCCCGTGTCGCGCGGGGTTCGACGCTCTCGGTCCGCCAACAAGACTACGTGGTGGCCGCGCACGCGCTCGGGGCGCCGGACGGCGCGATCATGCTGCGCCACGTCCTGCCGAACGTGACGCCCCCGCTCGTGGTCCAGACCTCGCTTCGGCTGGCAACCGCCATTCTGACCGCCTCCGGCCTGAGCTTCCTCGGCCTCGGACCACAGCCCCCGACGCCTGAATGGGGCGCGATGCTCTCGACCGGCCGCAACTTCATCACCAGCAGTCCGCAGCTTGCCACGATCCCCGGTCTCGCTATCCTGCTGGTGGCGATTGGCTTCAACCTGCTCGGCGACGGCCTCAGGGACGCTCTCGATCCGCGCCTCAAGCGCTGAGTCTGGCGCCAGATCGGCCCGTCCTTGCCAGGCGCGCCGACGATGAGCGTGGGGATGATCAGAGCACGATCCCGAGCACGCCGGCCCTGGTCGAAGACGGCCGCCGTGACCCCGTCCGAGCCTCCCACTGAACGGCCCACTGAACGGCCCACTGAACGGCCCACGAGAAAGGGCCTCCGACGAACAGCCTACGACGAACGGCCGACGCCGCCGCCCGTCTTCGACGGCGTGAAGGCCATGTGCCCCTACCAACAACTCCCCTGGTGAGCAGGGGCGCGGCGCGCCCGAATCGGTGTAGCTATCGGTGCAGCCAGTGGTGGGGGCGATTTTCGGTCAGGTAAGATCCTCCGTGGCACAGTGGTCCTACGTGCTGTGTCGTTCGGGAGTGGTGCGCCCGTTCCTGCCCGGCGTCAGGGTTCGGAGTGCGTCGAGCGTAGCACGAGATTCGCGGCCCCGAGTCGGGGCGCGCAGGGGGTGTGAATGGCGAAGGGTACCGCGGTTGAGGTCGAAGGGACCGTCGTCGAGGCGTTGCCGAACGCGACGTTTCGGGTCGAGATGGACAACGGCCATCTGGTGTTAGCGCACGTGAGTGGCAAGATGCGCAAGTTCTTCATCCGCATCCTGGCGGGTGACCGCGTGAAGATGGAGTTGTCGCCCTACGACCTGACACGCGGCCGGATCACCTACCGCTTCAAGTAGTCCGGCGTGTGGCACGTCTCGACCGTGTCAGACTGAGGCGGTGTGCGTTGGGGTGTGCGGCGTCCGCGCCTGTTCGAGCGCGGTAGCGTCGCGCCCGCGTCAGCCCTCCAGGCCGGCGCGTAGCTCTTCGATCAAGGGCCGGATGTCGAGACCGTCGTAGCCGAGGAAGCGGACCATCTCCTCGGCGGTGTAGCGCTGGCCCTCGCGCCAGCGGTCCACCAGGAAGCGGCCGGCCCGTCCCGAACGGAACCAGTCGGCGTCGTACTCGGCGGCGAGGAAGCCGCCAAGCTGGCAGGCGAACGCAGCCGCCCGCATCCCACCGGCGCCGGTCAGCGGCTGCGCCGCCCCAGTCAGCGCGTCGCGTCCGGCGACGACGTCGAGATATCGTTCAGGGAAGGCGCGGATGCCGAGTGTGTCGCTGAACAGATCGACGTACCGGTCGGCCATTGCCTCCGGCTCCTCGGCCGACCGTAGTTCGCACTCGTAGAGGTGGCTCACTGCCGCCCGTCGGAGTTGGTACAGGCGCTCGAATGCGGACAGCCGGACGGCGTCGCGCACCGCCTCGGCGTTCAGGCGCAGCTGGAGCCAGTCTTCGCGGCCCGTTAGCGCGGCAAGGAGCCCACCGTACCCTGCGAGGACGGCGAGGTCCCCCAGGCGCCGGTACGCGAACGGCTGGGTGTGGTCCTGATGGACGTGGCGCTCGGCGGCGCCGAGGCCCCGTAGCAGGCGCTGGTAGTCGAGGCGGCCGCCGCGTGGATCGAAGGAGACGACGACGTCTTCGGGCATGGCGATCGGCGCGCAGAGGACGCCAGCGCCCTTCGTTGCCGCCGGCGCAAGGTCGATGCGCACGGCCGACTGCTCCTCCAACCGCACGCCGAGGTCGCCGAGCGTGCGGATGGCCGATGGCATGAGCGAGATGGCCGGGTAGACCCGATCGTACTGGGTGCCCCGCAGGATCCAGGCGAGGTCGACGTCCCAGACGTCGGCGCCGTCGAGGTCGTGGTGGACGATCTGATCGCGCAGGGCGTTGGCGTACAGGTCGGCGGTCGACTCCAGGATCAACCGGGCCAGCGCCGACAACGCGTCGATATCGGCCCCACGCACGTCGGCCCAGAACGCCAGGTTGTCGGTCGGCAGGCCGTACTGCTCGAACTCGCTCACGCATTGACGCTCGGCCCGGAGGGCGTCGAGGCGCTGCCGCACGAGTGCCTGCTCGGCATCTCTAATGTTCTCGTCGAGCTCGTGGCGGGGCGCTCGGTCGGGGAGCAGGCCGGCGATCTTGCGCGCCTCGTCGAGCGAGATGGCATCGCCCATCCATTCGACGCTCGCCTGCCGTTCGGCTGCCGCGAGGCGGTCGGTGTGGGCTGCTGTCGCCGCTCGGATGTGAATATCGAGAGCGAAGGCCCGCAGGTGAGCCGCCTGGCGCGGCTCGATCTCGACGTCCAGCAGTTGCTCGTAGGTATAGAGCGAGACCACGTCCGGATAACGCTCGAACAGGGGCACGAGGCCGGGGATCGGCCAGCGCCCAGTGGACCAGAGGTAGTGTGCGCGGGCGAGGCCGCCGAGCAGCGCATCCGCGTCGCGTTCGTACAGGTGTAGCTGCAACATCTAGCTTCCGCGCCGGCGTCCGAAGCTGCGCGCGATGCGGCGGGCGCTCCGGCGAGTATAGCATTGCTCCAAGAGGAGGATGAGCTGTGAAGCCTTCCGTGAAGCGCGTCGCCGATGCGCTCGCAGCGGCTGGAGTTGAGACGCGTATCGTCGACTTCGCCAAGAGTACCCGTACCGCCGCTGATGCTGCCGCCGCTATCGGAACGAGCGTGCCACGCATCGTCAAGTCGCTGGTGTTCCTGGCGGACGGTACGCCGTTCGTGGCCCTGGTCTCTGGCTCGAACCGTGTGGATATGGCCCGACTGGCAAGCATCGTCGGCAAGACGATCGAGCGTGCTGACGCCGGGGCGGTGCGTGAAGCGACCGGCTTCGCCATCGGCGGGGTGCCGCCGCTCGGTCACGCCACCCCTGTGGACGTCGTCGTCGACCGCGACTTGCTCCAGTACGACGAGGTCTGGGCGGCGGCCGGCACGCCGAACGCCGTATTTCCGATTCAGCCGGATCTGCTCGTGCGGATCACGGGCGGTCGAGTGGTGGATCTGCGCGAGGAGTAGCCGCACCAAGCTGGCGAGGCGCCGCCGCACGGTCTGACGGCCCACCGCCCCATCTTGGCGCCGCGGCGAGTGCGCCGCGACGGGTTGATACAATTCCCGGCGCACCTCTTCGACTCGACCTGACGGCGGGAGCACCATGAATCTCGGCGCCCCGAAAGAACTGTTCAACGTCCTGACGCCGGGCGACGCCTTTGGCCGGCTGGCACCGTTCCTGAAGGGGCCGCGCGCCACCGAACGCATCCGCACCCAGCACGCGCTGAGCCGTGTGCTGGCCGCGCCGCTGGCTTCTCCCTCGGACCTGCCGGCCTTCCCGCGCTCGACGATGGACGGGTACGCCGTGCGGGCGGCCGACACATTCGGGGCGAGTGAGGGGCTGCCGGCCTACCTGACCGTGGTCGGCGAGGTGCTGATGGGCCAGACGCCCGAGCGCGGCCCACGCCTCGGGGAGACCGTGCGGATCGCGACCGGCGGGATGGTGCCGGAGGGCGCCGATGCTGTCGTCATGGTGGAGCACACTCAGGATGTTGATGGCTCGACCATCGAGGTGCTGCGGCCGGTTGCGCCCGGCGAGCACGTCATCCAGGTCGGCGAAGACGTGACGCGCGGTGACGCGTTGCTGCCAGCCGGCCACACCCTGCGCCCCCAGGACATCGGCGGGCTGCTCGCGCTCGGTATCACCGACGTCGACGTCGCGTCGCGGTTGCGGGTTGGCATCATCAGCGGCGGCGACGAGGTGGTGCCGCCCGAGCAGGAGCCGGCCCCCGGGCAGGTCCGCGACATCAACAGCTACACCATCGCGACGATGGTAGAGCGGGCCGGCCATATCCCCGTGCGGATGGGGATCGTGCCGGACGTCTACCCTGACCTGGAGCGAGCAGCGCGTGAGGGGCTGGAACAGGTTGACGTGCTGATCCTGTCGGCAGGTAGCTCGGTCAGCACCCGCGACATGACGGCTCAGGTGATCGCCTCGCTCGGAGAACCGGGCGTGCTGGTGCACGGCGTGTCGCTGAAGCCCGGCAAGCCGACGATCCTCGCCATGGTCGGGGACCGGCCGGTCTTCGGGCTGCCCGGTAACCCGGTCTCGTGCATGGTCACCTTCGATCTGTTCGTTGGGCCGACGCTGCACCGGCTGAGCGGAGGCCAGGGGCTGCCCCAGCGCCCGGCCCTGCTAGCCCGCCTGGCCCGCAACGTGGCCTCGGCGCCCGGGCGTGAGGACTACTTTCAGGTCCGCATCGAGCAGCGGCCGGATGGCCTGTGGGCCGAGCCGGTCTTCGGAAAATCGAACCTGATCTACACCCTGGTCAAGTCGGATGGCATGGTCAAGATCGCGCTCGATAAGGGAGGGCTCACCGAAGGCGAATGGGTCCAGGTGCTCGTGTTCTAACCCGCTATAGGCACGCAACCGGCTTCGGCCGGCTCGGATGCGCGGCCTGCCATGAGCGGGCTGATGGGACGTTGTGACGATGCCGAGGAAGGTCTACCTGGAAGATATCCCGCTCGACGAGGCGCGACGGCGCTTCGACGAGGCATTGGCCGAGGCGGGCGCAGGCGGTCCGGTCGACGCCGAGCGCATCTCGATGACCGAGGCGCTCGGCCGGGTCACGGCCGCGCCGGTCTGGGCGGCCCTCTCCAACCCGCATTACCACGGCGCTGCGATGGACGGCGCCGCGGTGCGAGCCGAGGATACGCTTGGAGCGTCCGAAACGTCTCCAGTCCGGCTGAAGGTCGGCCTCCAGGCGACCTGGGTCGACACTGGCGATCCGCTCCCGCCCGACGCCAATGCCGTGATCATGGTCGAGAACATCCAGACCATCGGCGACGAGATCGAGATCATGGCGCCGGTCGCTCCCTGGCAGCACGTCCGGCCGATGGGCGAAGACATTGTGGCGACCGAACTGGTGCTACCCGAGGGCAAGCTGCTCGGGCCGGTCGATCTGGGCGCCGTAGCTGCGGCTGGTTGCACCGAGATCGAGGTCCGGCGCCGGCCGCGCGTGGCGATCTTTCCGACCGGCAGCGAGCTTGTCGAGCCGGGGACGGCCGTCAAGCCGGGCGACATCGTCGATTTCAACTCCTTGATGCTGGCCGGGCAGGTGCTGGAGTGGGGCGGCGAGCCGTACCGTCAGCCGATCACCCCCGATGACTACGATCTGCTGAAGGCGCGCATCTCGGCGGCGCTCGACGAGCACGATGTCGTGCTCGTCAACGCCGGGTCATCGGCTGGCCGCGAGGACTTCACAGCACGGATCGTCTCGGAGCTTGGGCGATTGGTCGTGCACGGCGCGGCGATCCGGCCGGGCCACCCGGTGATCCTCGGCGTGGCGCGCGGCAAGCCGATTCTCGGCATCCCCGGCTACCCGGTCTCAGCCGTGCTGACCTCGGAGTTGTTCGCGCGCCCGCTCGTCTATCGACTCCTGGGTACGATCCCGCCGGAGCGGCCGAAGCTGACGGCGACCATCACCCGCAAGATCCTCTCGCCGATGGGCGAGGATGAGTTCTTGCGGGTCAAGCTGGGACGGGTCGGCGAGCGCCTGACCGCGACGCCGTTGCAGCGTGGCGCCGGCGTCGTTATGTCGCTGGTCCGCGCCGACGGCATCGCCCTGATCCCCCGCCTCTCCGAAGGGCTCCACGCCGGTGCCGAGGTCGAGGTCGAGTTGCTACGGGGACGCCAGGAGATCGAGCGGACCATCGTCGCCATCGGCAGCCACGACCTGACCCTCGACCTGCTGTCGAGCGAACTGAGCAAGCGTCACGCGGGCGTGAGCCTGTCGTCGTCGAACGTGGGGAGCCTGGGTGGGTTGATCGCGCTCCAGCGTGGCGAGGCACACCTGGCTGGCTCACACCTGCTCGACGAGGAGACTGGGGAGTACAACCTCTCCTACGTCCGCCGCTACCTGCCAGGCCGGTCCGTCGTGCTGGTCACGCTGGTCGACCGCAGCCAGGGGCTCATCGTCCGACCTGGGAACCCGAAGGGCATCCACGGCCTCGAAGATCTGACCCGAAAGGGTGTCCAGTACGTCAATCGGCAGCGTGGGGCCGGTACCCGCGTACTGCTCGATTACCGACTGCGCCAGCTTGGTGTTGACCCGACCGACATCAGCGGCTACGGGCGTGAGGAGTACACCCACCTCGGGGTGGCTGCCGCCATCGCGGGCGGAACGGCCGACGCTGGCCTCGGCATCCTGGCCGCCGCCCGCGCCCTGAAACTGGACTTCGTGCCACTCCTGAGCGAGCGCTACGACCTCGTCATCCCGCGCGAGTTCTATGAGTCAGCCAAACTCGAGCCGCTCCTCACCCTGATCCGTGGTCCCGAGTTCCGACGCCTTGTGGAAGCGCTCGGCGGCTACGACGCATCGCGCATGGGCGAGATCGTCGGCGAGACCTGACGCCAGTAGCAGGGCCGAGTGAGGGAGGAAGCCACGCTTCTCCCGCCGTGAGTGCTCGGCTCGGTTGCAGAACAGCTCGTTCCGAGGTTGCCCGCATTGGGCCGCGTCCAGAAGGCGACCGTCACGCACCGGCTACAATCCAGAGTAGAACCCGAAAAGTGCTGGAAGACGCGTGGCGCGCTCAGCCGCGCGAACATCGTGGTGAGGTGCGTGTGGTGGAGCATGACGTCGACGTCTGTATCATCGGGGCCGGCCCCGGCGGCTACATCGGGGCCGTCCGAGCGGCTCAGTTGGGCCTGAAGGTCGCGGTCGTCGAGCGTGACGAACTAGGCGGCGTCTGCCTCAATCGCGGCTGCATCCCGACTAAGGCGATGCTCCGCTCGGCCGAGGTGCTCTCAACCGTGAGGCACGCCGCCGACTTCGGCGTCAACGTCGGCGACATCTCGATCGACTACGACAAGATCGTTAGCCGTCGTGAGAAGGTCGTCAAGCAGTTGACCGGCGGCGTCGGCAGCCTCTTCAAGAGTTATGGCGTCGAGTCGGTTAAGGGCACCGGCCGGCTCGTCGAGCGCGGCAAGGTCCAGGTCACTGGCCAGACCGACGCCACGATCAACGCCAGAAACGTCATCATCGCGACCGGTTCGGTGCCGGCCAGACTGCCGATCCCCGGTGCAGACGGCCCCGGCGTCATCGACAGCGACGGTGCCCTCGCGCTGACTGCGCCCCCCAAGAGCATGCTGGTCATCGGGGGCGGCGCCGTTGGCTGCGAGTGGGCCAACGTCTTCGCGACCTTCGGGACGCAGGTGACGCTCGTCGAGATGTTGCCAACGCTCCTCCCGCTCGAAGACGAGGATATGGGCAAGACCCTGGCGCGGTCGTTTCAACGCCAGGGTATTACCGTCCATACTGAGGCGAAGCTCGAAGAGATCGGCCAGAACGACGACGGTACCAGCTACGGCGTGCTGACCCTCAAGGATGGCCGCCAGGAGCGGGTGAGCGCCGAGAAGGTGCTCGTGGGCGTGGGCCGCAGGCCAAACGCCTCGGGGCTCGGGCTGGACACCATTGGCGTCAAGACCGACCGGCGCGGCTTCGTCGAGGTGGACGACCAGCTTCGGACGAGCGTGCCGAACGTCTTCTCCATCGGCGACATCACCGGCAAGCAACTGCTGGCTCATCTGGCATCGCACCAGGGCGTCGTGGCCGTCGAAGCAATTGCCGGCAAAGACGTTGAGATGGACTACAAGGTCGTGCCGGCCTGCACTTACACCCATCCCGAGGTCGCGTCGGTCGGCCTTTCCGAGAAGACGGCTCGCGACCAGGGCTACGACGTCCAGGTCGGCCGCTTTCCGTTCCTGGCCAACGGCCGGGCACTGGCCAACGGCGCGACCGAGGGCATGGTCAAGATCGTGGCGGACGCGAAGTACGGCGAGTTGCTCGGCGTACACATTATCGGCGCGACAGCCAGCGAGATGATCCCCGAGGGAGCCCTCGGCATCCGATTGGAAGCGACCGTTGAGGAGATCATGGGCACGATCCACGCCCACCCGACCCTCTCGGAAGCCACCATGCAAGCGGCCTGGCTTGCCGCGACCGGCGCTGCGCTCGACCTTCCGAAGCCACGGGAGCGGAGCCAGCGCTAGGCTGTGGACGACGCCGTACGGGGGACGGGCAGCAGAGCAGCCGGCCAGCCAGAGCGGATCTGGCTGGCTGACCTCGGCACCGTCGAGTATGGGGCCGCCTACGTGCTCCAGCGGCGGCTCGTCGAGCGACGCGACGCTGGTGCCATTCCCGACACCCTCCTGCTTCTGGAGCACCCCCCGACGATCACACTCGGCCGACGCGGTAGCCGCGACGACGTGTATCTGGACGACCAGAGCCTCGCCGAGCAGGGCTTCGCGATCTTCGAGACGAATCGAGGGGGACTGGTCACCTACCATGGCCCCGGCCAGATCGTGGGCTACCCGATCGTCGGGCTGCGCGCCCTGGCCGGCGATGCGCCGCGCTACGTGACCGGCCTCGAAGAGACGATTATCACGACGCTGGCCGACTTCGGCATCACGGCGCACCGCGAGGCTGGCAACCGAGGTGTGTTCGCCGAGGGTGGCAAGATCGCGGCCATTGGCGTGGCAGTCAGCCACGGCATCACCATGCACGGCTTCGCCTTGAACGTCCAGCCGAATCTGGACCACTTCAGCCTGATCAACCCGTGCGGAATCGGCGACCGTGGCGTCACTTCGATGGCCCGGCTGCTTGGCCGGGCGGTGGAGTTGGCGTCCGTCCGAGCCGCGCTGGCCCGCCACTTCGGTGAGGTGTTCGCGCGGGCGGTCGAGCCGGCGCCCGACCGATTCTGGCAACTCGGATTCACCGCTCCTGAGGCCCGCGCGGCGGCCGGCTAAAATCCGACTAGTTTACTCCTGGTTTTGGCCAGCCTCGGCTACAATAGTCGTGGCGCCGCCCGGCGCTACTCGAATGCTGTTCAGCGTGCCGCGCGGCTCGCCCAGTGAGCCGCGCGGCGAGGAAGTGAGGCCATTGTGGCTGTGGATGCTCGACGTGACGAGATCCTACGCGAGCTGCGTTCCGTCCAAGACCCTGACCTGCATCGTGATCTGGTGTCGCTTGGCTTCATTCAGAACCTCCAGATCGACGGCGACCACGTCTCTTTCACCATCGTCCTGACGACGCCGGCCTGCCCCGTGCGTGACACCCTGAAGGCGCAGTCTGAAGCGGCCGTCCGCCGGCTGCCCTGGGTGCAGCAGGTCAGTATCGAGATGGAGGCGAGCACCCGGGTCGGTCGGGGGGCTGGTAACAACGAGCAACTGATTCCGAACGTCAAGAACGTTATCGCCGTCGCCAGCGGCAAGGGTGGCGTCGGGAAGTCCACCACAAGCGTGAACGTGGCGCTGGCACTGGCCGACACCGGCGCGAAGGTGGGCTTGCTCGACGGCGACATCTACGGCCCGAACATCCCGCTGATGATGGGCCTGAGGTCGAAGCCGCAGTTGACCAGCGAGGGCGGCAAGATCATCCCGATCCGCAGCTACGGCATCCGGCTGATGTCGATCGGCTTCTTCCTCGATGACGAGAATCCGGTCATCTGGCGCGGCCCGATGGTGCACGGCGCAATCCAGCAGTTCCTGCGCGACGTCGACTGGGGAGATCTCGATTATCTGGTTGTCGACCTGCCGCCGGGCACCGGTGACGCGCCGCTCAGCCTCTCGCAACTGATCCCGCTCTCCGGCGTGGTGATCGTGACGACGCCCCAGGACGTGGCGTTACAGGACGTGGCCAAGGGCATGTCGATGTTCCGCCGCCTCGAAGTCCCAGTCATCGGGGTCGTCGAGAACATGAGCTACTTCGTCTGCCCGAACTGCGATGACCGACACGAGATCTTCGGCAAGGGCGGCGGAGAGCGGATCGCGGCGCAGTTCGGCGCGCCGTTCCTCGGCAAGGTGCCGCTCCAACCGCGCGTCCGTGAGGGCGGCGACGAGGGGCGACCGGTCGTGGTGACCGCGCCAGACTCCATCGAGGCGGCGGCATTCCGCGAGGTGGCTGGCGCGATCGCACGGCAGGTCAGTATCCTCGCCTACGCGGGCCAGGGCGCGTTCGTCCCGGCCATGACGATCGTCAAGAAGTAGTTAGGAGGCGACCGTGGGTGAAGCGGCCGCGGCGCTGCTTGCCGCCGGGCAACAGGTTTTGCAGCAACAGGGTGGCGGGAGCCAGACCGAACCGACCGTCTGTTTCGCGATGGTACCGCTGCTGGTACCCGCCGCTCTCATCGCCGCGAACGCGCTGCGCCGGCGAGTCCGACGCGAGGGCCGTCAGCCCGCGTAACGACGAGCGCTCATCCGACCTAGAGCCTGGCGACACGCCCTCGGACACTACCTGAATCCGAGGGCGTATTCCTGCCTAAGCAAATCCGTGGGTCAGCGCTTGTCGATGCGCAGTCTCAGCACGGCAACGCCACGGCCAGGACCGTATACTTACAGGTGTGCGTCGGAGGAAGGGCGGTCGCTCACCTCGTATCCGCGGGGTGAGAGGAAAGTCCAGACAGCGCAGAGCGAGGTGCTCGGCGCAAGCCGAGGTCGGGTAACCGATAGCTAGAGCCACAGAGACCAGAGCCCGCCTGTGTCCGCCCTGGCGGCGCGGCGCGGGAGTGAAAAGGGTAATCCTCCCTGCTGCAACCCCAAGCACGGTCGTTGACGCTGCTCGCCGAGGCCGGGGTAGGGGGCACCTCGAGCGATCGAGGGTCCGTCGTCTGACGACGGACAGATAGATGGCCGCCTAGAACAGAATCTGGCTTACTTTCCTCCGGCGCACCTCTCGCTCGCGCATCGGATGCACGCGAGCGCCGTTGCGGATGGCATGGCGTATGATGGCAGCATGTTGGCCGCCGTCCGCTGTTTGACCGTACTGGTCGTGCTCTGTTTTCTGGGCCTGCCCTCCGTACCCGCCGTCGCGCAAGCACCGCCCGATGCTGGCGACTACGACATCCCGAACGGCCACTTCTTCACCCAGGCCGCGCCCGGCCAGCGGGGAGCCGGCTACCGAGTCGCCAATGAGGCCGGCATCCCGTTCTGGGACGCCTTCCAGGATAAGGGCGGTGTCGAGGCGCTCGGGTATCCGCTCACCGGCCGGTTCATCTGGAAGAATCAGGTCGTCCAGGTCTTTCAGAGGGGCGCCCTTCGCTGGCGCGCCGACCGAGGCAGTGCGGACGTCGTGCCCGCGAAGGAGATCGGGGAGCCGCCGTCAACCGCGAAGCGCGCCGAGCCGGCGCTCCGACTGGTCGCCGACGCTGAGCGGTATCCCTGGTCCGGCTGGTGGTGGCCGGCCAACGACGTCAGCGGCGGGCCGCGCCTGTTCGATCCCGGTGGTCCGCTCGCGCGCTACGATACGTACGTGGCTTCGCTCGGCAAGCCTGACCCGGACACCCAGACCTGGGAACGGACGATGATTCGGTTCCCCGGCTACGCTTGGGCCGGTCACTGTAACGGCTGGGCGGCGGCAGCACTCCTCGAACCGGAGCCGCAGCACACGCGCGTGGTCAATGGCGTCGAGTTCACCGTCGCCGACCAGAAGGGCCTGCTCAGTTCCTATCACTTTGCTGACGCCGCGCTGTGGGCCGTCGGCGGCGACGGCCAGGACGTCACGCCAGGTGACTTCCACCGCTCGGTGATGGCGTGGCTGCGAGACTATCGCAAAGGGGTGATCTTTACCTTCCAGCCATCTGGGGATGAGTTGTGGAGTTACGCGGCCTTCAAGGTTGAGTCAGTGGTCGGGCCGGATCCCCTCGAAGCAGATCTCTGGCACGTCCGGACGGTCGTCTGGCTGGTGGACAACAACGTGCCGCCCGGGTTCGTCGGGGCGCGCCCCTGGCCAGGCGCCGACGGCAAAGTGTTCGAATACACCGTGCGCGGCGATCCCTGGAGTCCATCGGCAGGCGGCGACTGGAGCACCGCCAACCAGACTGGCTTTGGCCGGCCCTTCATGGTCTGGTACCCCGATTCGACGCGCAGGAACCTCGATCGGCCGCTCGCCAGCCCCGCCCTCGATTACCGAACCATCCTCGAAATTACGCGCGGTGGCGTCCCGACGCCGGTGTTCAGTCCGCGGTAGTCGAGAGGCGCCGGCGGCCCGCCGTACGTTGTACGGTCCGGGAACGAGCACATCTCGTCGGTCGACCCCCTCAGAGGGCGAGGGGGTGTCAGGCGTTGCTGTGCTGGGGCCGGGGCTCGGCTGGAGTCGGACGGGCGTGGGTGACCGGGCGCCGCTGCTGCGAGAAGAAGGCTCCGACGAGCGTCAGGAACAACCCGATCGTGACCGGGCCGGTCAGCGGCTCCGCGAAGAAGAGCACCCCACCGGCCGCCGAGAGGGCCGTCTGGAGGGTGCTGAGGGAGCTCGCCCGTGAGACCGGTAGCAGGCTCAGCGACTTCGCCAGCGACAGGAAGGCAATGGCGTTGAAGATGCCCGCGACGAGCAGCCAGCCGATGGTGGCGGGGGCAGTTTCGACGAAGATCTCAGGCCCGTGCCGCGCCACCAGCAGCGTCGTTAGCGAGACGATCGCGACGGCCGTGACCGGCGCGATGGCGACAGCCTGGGGAAGGTGGCAGCGAAGGATGGTCCGGCGCAGCAGCGCGTTCCCGATCCCATACGATAGTCCCGCCGTCGCGGCGGCGAGTGTGCCGAGCCAGACCGGGCCGGTCCCGCCGCCTCCCCCCGAGGTGAGCAGTGGGAGCGCGGCGACAAGCGCCAGTAGTCCCAACGCCGATCGTACCGAGACGCGCTCGCCCATCAACAGCCAGCCGGCTCCGACTGCGCCCCAGATGACGGCGCTCATCGAGACCGGCACGGTGATGGTCAGGCCGACGAGCGCGAGCGCCAGTTGGAAACTGCTGTTGCCTGAGACGTTGAGCAGCAGCCCGATGATTGCCAGAGGTAGGAGCGCGGCCCGGCCGAGCCTGAGCGTCTGGCCGAGTCGCCCGTCGACCAGCACCGTGCTCCAGACGGCAACAGTCATTGGCACGGCGCGGACGAGCGCCCCGAGGACCGGATCGGCATCCACAGACGTCGCTCGGAGCACCAGGTTCATCACGGCGTAGCTCGCCGCGCCGAGCAACCCCCAGAATAGTCCCGGCACGTACGTCTCCCCGGCCCACCAGATACGCCGGTCCGGCATGCCGGGGACAACGAGCATGGATGCCCTGCGGGCGTCGAGACGCCCGCAGGGTGCGCTCAGTCCATTATGCCCCGGTCAGGTCGCCGGTCGACGGAACGGGAATGATGCCACGATTCCCGAACGCGCCCGGGCTGTCGTCGGCGTCATCGGGGCCGGCCGGAGGACCGGCACGCCGCTTCCCGTTCAACTCCTCCAGGTCGATGGCGAGTAGCTCGGTGATCTTGAGGTCGCCTTGGGACGGCGGGTTGTAGTCGACCCCCACGGCCCGGCCGGGGAAGTAGCGCCGGGTCATGCGCTCGAGGACCGCTTCCTTCTCCGCAGGGTCGGTCACTGAGCGAGCGCGCCCGAAGCCGATGGCGCTGTGGTAGTTCATCGAGTGATAGAGCGCGCTGCGCGAAGCGATCAGGCCGTCGACGGTCGTGACTTCCACACAGACCGGACCTCCCTCGCGCAGCGTACGCGCTAGCCGGCCGCCGCGCTGGCCGTGGAGGTAGACGGTGTTATCTTCGTAGTGGTAGCCCATCGGAATCACGTATGGTTGCCCGTCCACGACGAATCCGACGTGTGCGATGAGGCCCGTACTGAGGATCTCCTCAGCTTCGTCCGGCACTGCGCGCTCAGGGTGCGTCCGTATACGCGAGCGTTCGATCACCGACATGACTCTCTCCCAGGTAACGCCGGCGTTTAGCACTGGTGCCGCTTCGGCGTTCACGATTTCGCAGAGTCTAGCCTAGACACTGGTTGGCTAGAAGAGCCAGTTTTGCTCGAAACGATCAGTCCACTGAGTCTCGATCTACGGGGATGCCGAGGGTTCAGCCGGCGGCCATGACGCGCCGGTACACCTGAACCGTTCGGGCGGCGACGGCTGCTTGTGTGAACTCGGCGAGAACCCGCTGCCGGCCTCGGGTAGCGAGGTCTTGGCACCGGACGGCGTCGTCCACGAGCGACGCGAGCGCCACGGCAAGCGGCGCCGCCTCGCCTTCCGGTACGACGAGACCGGCGTCGCCGATCACCTGTGGGATCTCACCGCTGCTCGACCCCACGACAGGGACGCCGCAGGCCATCGCCTCGATCGTCACCCGCCCGAACTGCTCTTTCCAGTTCGGGCGAGTCAACGACGGCAGCACCAGGGCGTCGAGGCCGCGCAGGAGATCCGGAACCTGAATGGATGGTACGAATGGCTCGATCGACACCCGCGCGGCGAGTCCACGCTGCGCGGCCTGCGACCGAAGCTCCGGCTCGAGCGGACCGCTCCCCACGATTCGTAGCCGCACGTCCGGCCGGCCGAGGTGAGTGACGGCGTCGAGCAGGACCATGAGCCCCTTCTCTTCCACCAGCCGCCCGACGTAGCCGATGGTGAACGGACGACCGTGACGATCGTCGACCGAGACCTGAGAACCTGGGCCGATAGTCGGCGGGTCACGGCGCGTAACATTCGCCAACCCGGCGTCAGATTGCGACGAGGCAGGCGTGCTACGGTCTGGCAGGCTGGAGGCCGGCCGAAAGATCGTCGGGTCCACGCCGAACTGTGGGATGACGCTGGCCGGACCACGATACCCCTTCTGCCGCAACACGTCGACGGCTTCGGCATTGCCGGCGATCGCGTACGCCGACCGCGCGTACACAAAGTGCTCGAACCAGCGAAATGGCGGGAGGTAGCGGCGGTTCAGGTTCTGCCAGGTGAAGAACAACGGTCGCGCGCCAACGTGGCGAGCCTGGGTCACGGCCAGCGCTGTGGCGAGGTTGTACGGCTCTTCGTCGACGTGCACCACGTCGGGGCGCAGGTGCTTCAGAATACGGCCAAGGGTCGGGAAGTAGAAGAGATGGAAGTTGCCGTCGAAGCGAATCGGCGCGACCAGCATGCGGTAGCCGCGCCGCCCGTCGTTGGCGACGACGTCATTGGGGAGGACATCGGGCTCGTACTCCTGGCCGGCCCAGACGCGAGGTGCCACGCAGATCAGTTCGACGTCCAGGTGCCTGGCTATCTCGTCGAGCTTTCGCCGATACGCCGCGACGACCAGCGCCTTCGAGATCATCAGCACGCGCATCTGGTACCACGCCCCCGGTCGGTGGCCGACTTGACCATCGCGCTCAGGCCCCGCCGGCAGTTCGCTCGGCGTATCGGCGTAGCTTCGCCTGAAAGCCCGGGCGAGCGATGGCGTCGCGATTGACGACGTACTCGGGTACACGTCCGGCCGCGACCTCGAGGATGCTGCGGCAAGCGCTCGTACCGTTCCCCAGGAAGCACTCGTCGGTCCAACAGATGCCGTGAGGGGCGACGATGACATTGTCGAGGGTCAGGATCGGGTCGCTCGGATCGGGTGGCTCCGGATCGAAGACGTCGAGGCCGGCGCCTTGAATGCGCTGGCTTCTGAGCGCCACGTAGAGCGCGCGCTGGTCGACAATCGGGCCACGTGCCGTGTTGATCAGGTACGCGGTCGGCTTCATCAGCCCCAACTGCCGCTCGCCGATCAAGTGATGCGTCACGGGCGTGAGCGCGCAGTTCACCGAAATGAAGTCCGACTCGCGCAGCAGCGTGTCCAGGTCCACCAGCGTCGCACCGACCTCGGCAGCCAGATCAGGCGTCGCCCAGGGGTCGTGGGCCAGGAAGCGCATCTCGAAGGGGCGAGCAAGGCGAAAGATTTCGCGCCCGATGTTGCCCATCCCAATCACACCGAGCGTGCGCCCGGTTGTGCCCGTACCCATGTAGTTGAGCTTCTCTGACCAGCGTCCCTCGCGCGTCAGACGATCCTTGATCGTCAACTTGTGAGCCAGCGCCAGCAGCAGCGTAATGACGGACACCGCAACGGGCCGCCGCACGCCGTCCGGGGTGATGGTGAGCGCGATGCCGTGCGCCGTCAGAGCGTCCACGTCGACGTTGTCGTAGCCGACGCCGAACCGCGCGACGATGGCGAGCCGGTCCACCCCTTCAAGGCTGGCAGCGCTGATCCGAGGCGCCAGAACGAGTATCGCATCGAGACCGTCGAAGTCGGACGGGCGTAGCTCCGAACGGTCGTCAGGCAGGAACACTCGTTCGACGCGCGGCGCTTCGTCAAGCAGTCCTAACCCGATGTCGCCGTAGCCACTTGACCCGTCCGGGGCCAGGAAATCGCGTGTGAGGCCGACACGGAACGTCGCGGACACCGCCGTCTCCTTCTCTCGTCCTGACCCGTCGCGGGGGACAACCAGTCATGGTGAACACCCATCGCCCGGGCCTCGCCCGTGGCTCGGGCCACCCCGCAGTCCCTCGCCTCGCGAGAGCATGCAGCCAGGTGACGGCCAGGCTCCCGTGTAGACTCGTATGGTCGACTCTACAGCGCGCCCTTGGTCGACGGCACCTGATTGGCGATGCGCGGGTCATGGCTCGTCGCAAAGTCGAGCGCCCGGGCGAGTGCCTTGAAGGTCGCCTCGGCGCGGTGATGGTCATTTTCGCCGGCCAGGAGCCGGACGTGAAGCGTGAGACGGCCCTCGATCGCGAACGAACGGAGAAAGTGCGGAATCATCTCGCTTGGCAGGGTGCCGATTGTCTCGCCGCGGAACGGCAGGTCGACGGCCGCGAAGCCGCGTCCACTCAGGTCGACGGCCACCTGGACGAGCGCTTCGTCGAGCGGCACGGTCGCATCCGCAAAGCGCCGTAGCCCGCGCTTGTCGCCGAGCGCTCGGTCGAGCGCCTGGCCCAGCACGATCGCGACGTCCTCGGCCGTGTGATGGGCGTCGATGTGAAGATCGCCCTGCGCCCGCAGATCGAGGTCGAAGCGGGCGTGACGCGCCAGGCTGTCGAGCATGTGGTCGAGGAAACCGATGCCGGTTGAGACGTCGGCGCGGCCAGTGCCATCCACGTTCAGGCGTAGCTCGATGGTCGTTTCACGCGTCTCGCGGCGAATCTCGGCTACCCGCCGCGTGGTCACCAGCCCGTCACTCGTGGTCGTCATGCCTGCTCCTCGGTCTCTGTTCGGGTAGCTCGTGCCCGCCCGGCTACGCGCACGCCCGGCGCCCGGGTAGTATGCGCGATCGTCTTGCCGAGTGGTGAGTGGGCGCCCGCGCTCTGGTCCAGAAGTCAGCGGCGAGGTAGCAACCGGAGTGACGGCAACCGGAGTGACGGCAACCGGAGTGACGGCAACCGGGGTGACGACTGTCAATCGGACGGTGCGGACCGACGGAGGCGCATGGGGGGCGCCCGGCGCGCAGAGACCGTTCAGTCGCGAGAGGCGCGCGCCCCAGGGCATAATGGCGCCACAGCCCGTTACTGCCTTTCGCCGCCGCGGCGGAGCGAGCGGCCGGGGTGAGATCGAGATGAGGCGACAGAACCGTGGGCACTTTCGAAATCGTGGCGATCGTGCTGATCGCGGTCCTGGGGCTCGCGATCGGGGTCGGCGCCATACAACTGATGGCCAGGCGGGAGCCGCCGCCGCGCGAGGACCTGATCGCGGCCTCCCGCACCGAACGAGACGAGCGGCTTCGCGCTGCCAGGAGCCAGGCGCTCGAGTTACGTGCTGAGGCCGAAGCTACGGCCCGTCAGCAACTCACCACCCTGGAAGAGCTCGAGCAGCGGCTTGCCCGACGTGAGGAGCGGCTCGACCATCGGCTCGACAGCCTGACCGGACGCGAAGGTGCGATCGCAGCCCGCGAGGCCACCCAGGATGCCCGTGCTACTGCCATTGAGGAAGCGTACACCGAGCAGACAGCGGCGATTGAGCGGATTCGCGCGCTGACCCAGGATCAGGCGCGCGGTGTCCTCCTCGAACAGGTCGCGCCGAGCGTGCGTGACGCGGCTGCCCTCCGGGCCGAGACCGCCCTCCGCGAGGCCGAGGTCGCGTTCGCCCTGACTCGCGCCCGTCCGGCTGCGCTCGCCGTTCAGCGCTCGTCGAGCGAACTGGTGGGTGAGTTCGCGCTGGTGCCGGTACCTATCCCCAAGGAAGAGATCAAAGGGCGAATCATCGGGCGTGAAGGTCGGAACATCAAGGCGTTCGAGGCGATGACCGGCGTCGAACTTGTGATCGACGACGCGCCGGACGTCGTCACCCTCTCGGGCTTCGACCCGTTCCGCCGAGAGATCGCGCGCCGGGCGTTGCTCGACCTGATCGAGGATGGCCGCATCCACCCCGGACGGATCGAAGAGGCAGTCAAGCGAGCACGTGAGGTGCTCGAACGGCAGTTACGCGAAGCCGGCCAGAAAGCTGCTGAGGCGGCCGGGAGCAGCCCGGTCAGCGTCGAGATCGCCGATTTGCTCGGGAAGCTGAGTCTGATCCGCGGCGAAGCGGAGGACGCACTCGAAACGTCGATCCGTCTTGCCAGCGTGACCGGGGCGATGGCGGCAGAGTTGCGGGCCGACGTCCGTACCGCCAGACGGGCAGCACTTCTGAGTGATGTCGGCCGAGCGGTCGGCCCTGAAGCCGGCGGCTCGCTGAGTGAGATTACCGCCGACGTTCTGGCCCGCTCCGGAGAATCGCCGGCCGTGATCGCGGCACTCCGTCCGCCGGGCGATCTCTTCCCGGCCGTGACTGCCGAGCAGGCGTCGATCTGGCTGGCCCGGGCGATCGTCGAGGCCGGTTGGCTCGCCCGTGACGAGTCGCCGGTCCGGCGGGTCGATGCTGTGGAGCGGGCAGCGGCGCTCGTTGACGGCGTCGCGGAGCCACTCGCCTTTCAGGTCGGCACACGCGTGCGGCTGCTGGTGCGGCCCAGCGAGCCGCTCGACACGGTCGGCCGGGTCGAGCTTGCGCGGGCCGTCCTTGACCGGATCGATTCGTCCCTTGGGCCGCGCGTGGGCCTGACGTTCGCCTTGTTGGTCAGGAGCGGGCGCCATCGCGGCGAAGCCGGGACCGGTAACGGCACGGCTCGCGTGGAGGGCGGCAGGCTGTCACATCGCGGCCGGTCTCACCACCGGCGGTCGTCGTGAGCGGCCCGATCCGATCTCGCGTCGCGCTGCTCGCTCTCGTCGTTAGCCTCATCGCGGGTGGGCCGGCGACGGCCGCGCTCGGACAGAGCAGCGTCGTCGACGAGATCCGACAGCAGACAGCAACGGTTCGCGGCCTGCCTGTGGTCGAGGACGTTCCACTCGCCGTCGTCGACCGTACGACGCTCGTCAATCGACTCGCCGCCGACGTCAACTCCGAGCGGGGCGTTCGTGAGTTTCTGACGAGCCAGATGTTACTGGAAGTGCTTGGCTTGATTCCGGAAGGCGGCTTCGATCTGCGCGAGTTCCAGCTTAGCCTGTTGTCCGAACAACTGGTTGCCGCCTACGACTACGACGACCGGGCGATGTACCTCGTCTCGGACGCCGGGGAACTCGCCCCTCAGGACAAGGTGGCGATCTCGCACGAGATGACGCACGCCCTTCAGGATCAACACTTTGGCTTACGTCGGCTCCTGCCTCGCCAGCCCGCCAACGCCGATGCCCAGATGGCAGCGCAGGCGCTCGTCGAGGGCGATGCGATGGTGACGATGTTCCAGTGGGGGCGACGCTACCTGTCGGCTGGTGAGAAGCGGGCGATGGATACGCCCGCGACGTCCGACGAGCGGCTAGACTCGGCTCCGCAGATCGTCCGTGACGAGTTCTTGTTCCCGTACAACGAAGGCTTCTTCTTCGCGCAGCAATTGTTCCAGGACGGGGGCTTTGATGCGATCGACCGGGCGTTCCTCGATCCGCCTCGCTCGACCGAGCAGATCCTCCATCCTGAGAAGTATGCAGCCCGTGAAGCTCCGCAGCCGGTTGCCATGCCGCCGCTTGCGTCAGTGCTTGGCGGCACCTGGAACAGCCTGCGCGTTGACACCTTCGGCGAGCTCGACCTACGGCTGCTGCTCCAACAGTTCCTTGGGTGGCCGGCCGCTGAAGTCGCCGCGACCGGCTGGGGCGGCGACAGCTACACGATTCTGGAGGACGGCAGCGGACGGCGGATCGTGGCGATCCTGACGACCTGGGATACGCCGGGCGACGCCGCCGAGTTCTACAACGCGTTCGTCCAGAGCATCACCCGTCGTTTCGGTGCAGCGCAAGTACGGACGGTTGAGCAACCATCGGTGGCGCGCTGGACGGTGCCCGGCTACCAGATTCAAGCCCTGACATCCGGGAACATGGTGCGTCTTGTCTACGCGCCGGACGCAGCCATACTCGATATCGTCGATGAGCACCTGGCGAACGGGGCCGGGGCCGTTCCGGCGGTTGCGCCGACACCCTCGGTCTTCGAGCCGACCCCCACGCCCGCCGACACCGACCAGTCTCCGGGATCGAGCGTCGCAACGCCTGCAACCCCGACGCCCGCCACGGAGCCCGCTACAGCCGAGCCCGCTACAACCGAGCCCGCACCGCGGACGCCGGCCGGGACGGACGAGGCGCCCCCTGAGCCGGGCGAGCCATGAGCAGCCAGTGGCGAGAGGGCGTTGTCCAGCCCTCGCCACTCACGGCTCGTGAGCTCGCCACTCCGGATCAGCCGCCGCTGACAGGCGGGATCAGCGCCAGTTCGTCGCCGTCGTGCAGGCGCACGTCAGGTCCGACGTACTCCTGATTCACGGCCAGCATCGCCTGCGCGGTGCTCTTGCCCAGGGCGGGGAACTCGGCGCGCAGGGACTCGACGACGCTCCCGACAGTCGCTCCCTCGGGGGCGTTCCAGGTCAACGCGCTCGAGCCAACGGCCTCGCGGAACGATGCAAACAGACGAATGCGGAGGTTCACGGGCCTAAGTATACGCGGCCACTGGCCGGGTTCTGCTGAATGACGTCAGGTGGATACGCCGCTGCCGTACCGTGTCTCGTGCTTCGGTCGAGGTGAGCGCGGCTAGCTCTTGCTCACGCCCCTCGGAAAAGACGGTCGCCCGTGCGAGTTCGGCGTCCGGGTAGCCCGGGTGGGTCATCAGTTCGGTCACGCCCGCCGGAAGCCTGGCCAGGGTGCCGATGAGCTTCGGCGTATCGAAGCCCATGCCCATGCCGATGCCACGAAAGTGGGCGGCCGACCGCAAGCCGCGTCGCCGGACCTGCTGGCGGAGCAGCGATCCGAACGCCGAGATCGCCAGCGTGCGAACGAGATCGCGGGGCGTGCCGGCCGGCGGGAGAGCGCCGAGCGGTGTTTCGACCGGACACCGGACCCACGAGACGTGATGTCGCGTCGCAAGTTCGAGCACGATCGGCGCGACGCGCGGGTGAATGTGAATGTGGTGGTGCGAATCGAGGTGATCGACAATCAGGCCGTGCCGCTCGGCCCAGTTCACCTGCGCCTCGAGTTCCCGTTCCAGATCGATGCGTCGCACCTGCCCGAGGGAGAGCCGGGCCAGCAGCCGGCCGAGCGCCAGAAAGCGCCCGTCGAGGTCGACGAGGCTGGGGACGTCGTTCGGGCGGCTGAGGGGTCGGCCGGCGGTCAAGGTCAGATGGAGGCCAAGATCGAGGCCAGGGCACACGGCCGCTCGTGTCAAGGCATCTTCAGCGGCCAGCATATTCGGCATCACACTGGCGGTGGTCACCAGCCCACCCCGGTGGGCCTCGACGATGCCTCGATTGACGCCCCGGCTGATACCGAAATCGTCGGCGGTGACGATGAGGTGTCGCGATGCTCTCGGTGTCACGAGGGTCGGTGCATCCAATTGCGAGATCGGGTCGGCAAAGGTATACTCGGCGCCGGAGCGTCACGCCAATCTGCCTGCCGCCCCACCCCAAGCCGCTCCGGGAGCCATGCTGGCCACCAGGATCAGTCCAATCGATCGGTCTCCGCGTGCCGCGTTGCGGGCATCTCTGGCGTGCTATCGGCAGCAGTCGCCCGGAATTCGCGGTTTCACGCTCGCACGCCATCTGCTGACGCCGCTCACTCCGATTCTAGCGGCGATGCCGCTGAGCGGCCGAATTCTCGACGTCGGATGCGGCCACGGGTTGTTCGCCAACGCCCTGGCCCTAGGCTCGCCCGCCCGACAGGTTGTCGGCGTCGATCCGTCACCAGCGAAGATCGCCGTTGCACAGGCCAGTGCAGCGGCCGTGCCGAACGTGCGCTATCTGCTCGGAACCGTACAGGACGTCGACGAGGACGGCTTCGACGCGATCTCGATTCTCGACGTGCTGTACCTGCTCCCGATTGAGACGAAACTGGAGATCCTGCGCGCCTGCCGCGCCCGCCTGGCGCCTGACGGCGTCCTCGTCCTCAAGACGAACGATACCCGCCCGGCCTGGAAGTACCGAGTTGCGCGTCTTCAGGAGCAGGCAATGACCGGGCTTGGCCTGACGCTGGGCGGGCATGGGCTGCACTTCCTCAGCCGCGAGCAGAACGCCGCGCTTCTCCACCGCTCCGGCTTTCGTCCCCAGGCGACGGTGCTCGAGACCTGGCTGCCGTATCCACACGTCATGTTCGTGAGTCGCCCGATATGACGCGGCTGAGCGTCGTCATCCCGGCATACAACGAACAGAAGGTGATCGGGGACAGCATCACTCGAGCGGCAACCTACCTCGCGACGACCGATGATCCCGAATTGATCGTGGTCGACGACGGCAGCCGCGACCGCACCTGTGAGATCGTCCGCGACCTGATCCCAAAGTTCCCCTTCGTGCGGCTCGTCGTCAACGACCGGAACCGAGGTAAGGGCTACTCAATCAGGCACGGCATCCTGGAGTCGCGCGGCCGGTACGTGGTGTATACCGATGCTGATCTGGTGTACCCCATCGAGGGTGTCGAGCCATTCACCCGCGCCATCGACGCGGGCGCCGACGTCGCCATCGCCTCGCGAAGCCATCCAGGTACACTCTTCGCGCTCCATCCGCGCCACTTCTCGTACATCTACCAGCGCTACCTGGTCGGGCGAGCGTACATCACGGTGGTCAACCGGCTGCTTGGGCTGGGCGTGAGCGATACCCAGGCTGGTTTCAAGTGCTTCCGGGGCGACGTGGCACGGACGGTGTTCCGGCGTACCACGCTCTACGATTTCGCCTTCGACGTCGAGGCACTCTTCATCGCCCGACAGCTTGGGTACCAGATCGTCGAGTTGCCAGTGTACTTCCTGTACCTTGGCGAGCAGAGCAGCGTAGAACTTGCTCGGGACTCGGTCCAGATGCTGGCCGATTTGCTCCGTATCCGCGCCAACGGCCGACGGGGCGTCTACCTGCGAGAGCCGTCGCCATTCGACTCACCGGTCACGCCCCGCTCCGTCGCAGCGTCCTCGAGCGTCGCCCGACGGTGACCGCGACACGCTTCAGCCCTGAGCGGCAACGCGCTCGGCTGGCCGGGCTCTGAGGCGTGGGATGCCGGCCGAACAGGCAAGGTGAAGCAGCGGCAGCCCGAAGATCAGCACGACCGAGATGCCCATGATCGTCGTGTAGGTCATCGGCTGGAAGACCGGCCAGATGTACTTGAAGACGACGTAATTGAGTGTGCCTCCGTAGCAGAACAGGAGTGCCCGCTCGTGGAGTTGCCGTCTGCGGAGCAGTGCCGTGAGCGCGACCAGCCAGACGAGGTACCAGGGCTGCCACCAGAGCGTGGCGAACGCCAGATCGAAGAACGTGATGTCGTGGGCGGCATGGAGCAACGGCTCCCAACGTGACGACGAGTTGGCGCCGCGCCGCTCCGCGTGCCACCACATGCCGAGCCGTACGGCGATGTAGCCGACCAGCCCGAGCGCCGCGATCGCCGCGGCGAGCCAGCCTGCCTGCTCGAAGGGGTACCAGTCGCGGAGCAACTCGCGGAGCATCGTCGGGATCGAGGCAGTGAACCAGTTGCCACGCGACAAGAAGTAGAACGTGTCCCAGCCGCCCCAGAACGGCGCGTACAGGGCGACCGCCAGTCCGAGCCCGATGAGGCCGCCGCCGATGACCCAGATGGCCTTCTCGCGGGCCCTGCCTCGACCCACGAGCAATGCTGCCAGGAAGACGGGCGCGAGGATCGCGACGAGGATCTTGGTGAGCACCGCCAGCGCGAGCAGCGGCAGCACCAGCAGTCGCCGCTCGGCGACGAGCGCCAGCACCGCCAGCAGCAGGAAGAACACCATGACGACGTCGTTGTGGCCGTTGCCGACCAGCTCGAACTGAAGGAGTGGGTTCCAGGCGAAGAGCAGCGCTCCGGACGGCGCGCAGGCTGGGGCCGTTCGCCGCAGGATCTGCCAGATCAGCAGCGTGCAGCCTACGAAGAAGCAGAGTGTGGTGAGCTTGAAGGCGACCAGCCCGGCCAGCAGGTCGCCGCGCGAGAGGCCGGTCGGCACCAGACTGACGATCTGCCAGACGGGGCCGTACACCGACCGTTCATTCGGCCACGGCGAGAACCCGACGAGCGGGTCGGGGAACGCCGAGGGCGGCTGAAGGAACGGATTCCCGCCGTAGAGGAACACCATCCGCCCATACATCAAGTAGTCGTAGACGTCGAGAGCGGCGACCGGATAGATCCAGACGTTCAGGAGCCCGAAGACAACCTGTCCGCCGAGAATCAGATCGAGCGGACCGGCGCCCGGTCGTGTCCGCACGATCCGGTAGCCGACGTACTGGAGCACGAAGAGCAGCGCGAACGACCCGAGGTAGCGTGCCTCTCCGCCCTGGGTGTACCCACTCAGGAAAGCGTAGTCGAGATGTGGCTGCGTGTATAGGCGCCAGAGCGGCCACTGGAAGGTGAACGCCACGAGGTAGACAGCGGCCGTCGCCAGCCCGATGACGGTGACGGCCATCAACGACGCACGATCCATCCTGGTCGTGCGGTCATCGTCCAGCGACTGGCTGGTGCTCGGCGAGCGGCGGGTACCTGGGATCTGGCCTCGGTTCGGACTGTCGCTAGTGCTCGCCATCTTCACCCTGGTCTGGCATCCGGTCGACCGTCATGTGCCACGCACGAGCTGTTCTTCGCGCTCCCGCGCGGCGTCGTTCTCCGGCTCGGCGTAACGGCCTGGTCCGTGCGCGATCCAGCACGCTTGTTCCAGACAGACGCGCCAGTGTTGGGACGAATGGTAAGAGACTACCCCAGATGCGCGCAGACGTCCGCGCAACCGCTCGGCGGCCGTGGTTTGCCCGAATCGCCGGCCGACGACCTCAACAGCCTCTCGCTGGCTGAATGGGTGGACTGGCCGGCCATACTTGTCAGTGCCCTGTCCCACCGAAGGTTGCCGGGTGGCCAGTGACGGCGCCGTCGTGACGAGCCAGCCGATCCCAGCGGCGCTCAGGCCGACGAGACAGAACGCTACGAGCCAGCCGACGACGAAGGTGCGCATGTCCCTAGACGATGCTAGCACGGCGGGGCCGGATCGGAGAGCGCGTTCTACCAATCTCGCGCGGCAACGGCGTACTTGATGAGAACACCAGCCCTGGTGAGAGCCGGCACCTACGATACGACCAGCGCTGATGGGTGGTCAGAGTGGCCACGCGTCGTCCACGCGAGTTGAACGGATCCAGCGCCACCCTGCTGAGCGTCGCCCGTCGACGTCACCGAGCCGATAGGCTGTGGGCACGCTCAGTCGGATGGAGACGTACTGGGGTACAATTCGGGGGGAGCGGGCCTCAGGGTGGACGCCCATCAGGGGAGGCGCCCACAGTCGTGGGATGCCGATCGGTCGGCGGAGCGTCCATGGCGCGTTCAGATCTGCCCCGCGCATGTGGGTGGATCTGGCGAAACGGGCCGATTCGCCAGAACGGGCCGATTCGCCAGACGGACGCGTTCGTCGGCAGTACGGTTGGACGGGGAGAGCGCGGTAGCCTGGCCCCACTAGCGGTCGCGTAAGCCAGTACGAGCGGGTAGCGGGCGTTTTCAGGCACTGAGGGTACATGGCCGAGCACCACGCACACGGTCACCATCAACTCGGGCACGCTGAGGCCGGCTCGGCGGCTGGACGCCAGTACGGGCGGTTGCGCCTCGTCCTGACGCTGACGGCCGTCTACATGGTGGCCGAAGTGGTGGCGTCGGTCCTCACCGGTTCCCTGGCCTTGCTCGCAGACGCCGGCCACATGGTGACGGACGTCCTCGGGCTCGTCATGGCGCTCTTAGCTATCCGCTTCGCTCGGCGGCCGGCCACGCCCAGCCGAACCTACGGCTTCTACCGCGCCGAGATTCTCGCGGCTCTTGCCAATGGGTTGCTGCTGTGTGGGGTTGGTGCGTTCATCGTCTTCGAAGCCTGGGAACGCTTCCAGCACTCGCGCGAGATCGCCAGTACCCCGATGTTGATCGTCGCGCTCGGCGGTCTTGCCGTCAACCTGTTCGCGGCCCGGCTCCTCCACAGCGGCGCGGGCGAGAGCCTGAACGTGCGTGGGGCGTACCTCGAGGTGCTCTCGGACCTCCTCGGCTCGTTAGGCGTCGTGATAGCGGCCGTGGCGATTGGCTTCACTGGCTGGTGGCAGATCGACCCGATCATGTCACTTCTGATCGGTCTGTTCATCCTGCCGCGCACGTGGCAACTGCTGAAGGGCGCCCTGGATATCTTGCTCGAGGCGACGCCCGCACACGTCGACGTCGAAGCGCTCGAGGCGGCGATGCATCGCGTCCCGGGCGTGTTGACCGTCCACGACCTGCACGTCTGGACGATCACGAGCGGGTTCGTGGCCATGAGCGGCCACATACGGGCTGAAGGCCGCCCGAGCGGCGCGATCCTCCACGACCTGCAAGCCGTCGTGCAGGAGCGTTTCGGCATCGAGCACGTCACACTCCAGATCGAGCGCCCGGACCACTTCGACGATGGTACGTGCTGTGTGGTCGATCCGCGCTGTCTGCTCTGGCGCGCAAACGTGGAGGCGACACGGAGTGAGACGGCTCCGGCGCCGGCCGCTCCGACCTCAGAGGTCTTGACCTCGCGCGAGCGGTAGGGAGGGCGCCGCTCGGCTCACTCCCGACCCCTCAGCGTTCTCACTCGCGCCCGACGTGTTCGAACCTGCCGTAGGTGTAGCGACTCACTGCCCTGGCGTGCCGGGGAACGACCGAGACAGACCCACGGCAGGCTCGGACGAAGGCAGGCCGTTCGTGTGTACCCAGGAACGACCGCCGCGCTCCCAGCGTCTGTACTCTGGATTGCTGAGACACCTGCATGGGCAGGCAGCACACACGGATTCCTCGCACCTTCCGTGCGACCGGGTACCTTGGAGGGGCCGATGCTTCGACGACTCCGGATCTTGCCTCAGGTGTGGATGACCGGTCGGCTCGCGGCCCGACTCGTGCGCGACCGACGCGTGCCGCTTGCTACCAAGGCGATCGTCGCCGCGACCCTTATCTACCTGGTGTCTCCGTTCGACGTGATGCCGGACTGGCTACCCTTCGTCGGGCAGGCTGATGATCTCGCCGCACTCCTCGTGGGCTTGAACCTGTTCCTGAAGATGTGCCCGCGCTGGCTCGTCGAGGAGCATGAGGACGACCTTGCGGGCCGGCGAGACCCTCGCCGCTCTGATGCACCTGATGACTGGCAGCGCGGCAACGTCGGTACCCCAACGTAGGGGGAGCCGTTGCAGCGCTGACGCGCGCCGCCCGACTCCTGCGTGCTATGACGCTGGCTGCCATCCGCATCAGAGCGCCGATGCGCGTCGCCCGACGCCCGCGAGGCTCCCCCCTACGTTGGGGTCGCGCGACGGCGGGCACGTCCTGCTGGCGCTGACCTGACCCATCGAAAGGACAGCGGTACATCCGAGGGCGCCGATGGCGGGCGACCGGTCAGGTGAGCGCGCGGTCCAGCGTACGAAGCAGCCCCAGAAGGTGTGCCTGCTCATCCGTCGTCAGGGCTGCGAGCAGTTCTCCGATGTACCGCTCGTGTGACGGCACGACGCCGTCGTAGAGACGCCGTCCCTCTGCCGTCAGGTAGAGCCGCTTGGCTCGCCCCTGTTGCCGACGTTCGACCAGACCGGCAATCTCCATTCGGTCGAGTAACTGACAGACGTTGCTTTTCGTCACGAGCAGGGCATCGGCGACCTCTTGCTGAGTCGCCCCGTCGTTCGCTCCTACCTGTGCCAGGATGTCGAACTGCCCGAGACTGAGCCCGTGCGCTCGCATCTCGTCGGTCGAGCGCTGGTGCACCTTCTGGTAGACGCGCGCAAGTCGGAGCCATGCCAGAACGGCAGTCGACGGCAGACCGGCTGGAGCCGGTCTGCCGCTCGATCTGGACCCATCCGCGCCCCGCCCGGCTGCGGTCGGTGCGCGCGAATAGCGGTCGAATCGGTCGTTCATCGTTCACTCATGAACCTCAACGCGAGTGCGTGCGGTTTATTCCCATGCACGACGCGTGAGCGATGGAAACGCACGGGCCGTGATGGAAGGGCTGTCCGAGCGATGACTGGTACAATCGTCGATAGCACAGCCGCCGGTACGCGGCGGCCAGGGAGTAATTCGCGTGGCAACCGATGAGAAGAACGAGACGGCGGGTGGTCAGGCGACGCCCGACGCAAAGATGCCGACCGAGCACGAGGTCATGGACGCTCTCAAGGCGGTCTACGATCCCGAGCTTGGCATCAGCATCGTCGATCTTGGCCTCGTGTACGGGGTCAACGTCCTCGACGACGAGCAGAAGGTTCTGGTCGACATGACCCTGACGACGCCGGCCTGCCCGCTCGGCCCAATGATCCGAACGCAGGCGCATGCCGTCCTGACGTCCACATTCCCCGCCATTCGTGACGTCGACATGAACCTGGTCTGGACCCCGCGCTGGGATCCACGCACGATGGCGAGCGAAGAGGCGAAGGTCGAGCTCGGCATCTGGTAATGACGGCTCGCGTCGTGGCGGCTCGTTGACCGCGGCATCAGAGGCGGCGAACGGGCCATCTGCACAGCCGGCGAGCAGCGCCAGACCGGCGATACGGGTCGGCTTTCCTCCCGATCTCGCGCTTGCGCTCGGGCTAGCGGCTCTGGCGCTGCTCGTCCGGCTCGCGTTCGATTTTCGTGCGCCGCCGTTTATCACAAACGATAGCTCGAGCTACCTGCTGCCGGGTTTCGACCTGGCGCATGGGCTTCCGTTCGCGCCGATCCTGAAGCGCCCGCCACTGTATTCGGCCTTCATTGGCGGGGCGATGCGCCTGTTCGGCGACGAGCCGCGGGTGCTGATGCTGCTGCAACATCTGCTCGGCGTCGCGACGGTGGTAGCAGCCTTTGGCATCGGCCGGCTCGTCTTCGGGCGTGCGGCTGGGGCACTCGCCGGTCTACTCACAGCGCTCAGCGGCCCGCTGCTGGTCATCGAGCACTATCTGATGAGCGAAACGCTCTTCATGGTGTTGCTCGTCACCGGGCTGCTGGTGTACCTGTACGCTGTCCGCGAGCGGCGTCTCGGGTGGCTCGCACTCGCTGCGCTGCTGCTCGGGTTGTCGGCGCTGACTCGCCCGATCGGGCAACTGGTCTTCGGCCTGCTGCTCGTCGCGCTTCCGTTGCTCCTACCCCGCTGGCGGCTGACGCTCCAGGCGGCCGGCCTAACCATCGTGGTGTTCGGCCTGACGGTCCTGCCGTGGATGCTCCGGAATCAACTCGTCCAGGGTACGTTCGCCATCGCGGGCGGCTCGGGCGAAGGGCTGGCGGTGCGGACGATTCGCTACGAGCAAGAGTTCGACTTCCGGGAGTCGCCCGGCGGCGACCCGGACCGCCTGCTGAGCCGCGCTCGCAAGATCTATCGCGACGAGGCGAACGATGGCTCGGCCTTTGAGCTTGCGCGGCGGCTGCGTGAGGAGCTTGGCGTCTCGGAGATCGAGGCCGAGCGGCTGATGCGGACGATTGCACTCCAGGCGATCGTGCGCAAGCCGGTCTACTACCTCCAGGGCACGGCTGTCATGGTCGCCCAGACGTTCGCAGGGCGGCCAGTCAGGTTGAAGCAAGACTGGACGCCCTGGCGGAACATCGTCTGGGATGAGCGGATCGCCCACCTCTTGCCCGCCGCGACGCCGGCCGAGGATCGCTCCTTCCCAACTGCCGAGCGGCTCGCGACGCTCTACGACCCTGCCCGGGTCAGCCTGCCGCTCGCCATGCTCTTGGTGGTGGGGATGCTGAGCGGGCGCAGCCCGAATCGGCGCGTGGCGCTGCTCCTCGGGGTTATCGTTCTAGCCGTACTGCTGGCCGGTGCAGCCCTGATTGGGATCGAGTGGCGCTACCGTTATCCACTCGATCCCATCGTCAACGTGCTGGTGGGCGGCGGGCTCGTGGCCATCGCTCGGCTCGTCGCGCGGGTAGCGCCGTGGCCGATCGTTCGCACGGTTGGATCGACGCGTCGGGCGCCCGCCCGGCTAGAATGACGGGAGCATGGCCGTGTGGACGCGACGCCGTGAGGACGTGGGTGGGGTTAGCCTCACCGTGCGCATGCTCGGTTCTGAGGGCGTGCCACTGGTGCTGCTCCACGGCCTCGGCGTGTCTGGCGTCGTCTGGCAGGGGTTCGGGCGGCTCCTCGTGCCGACCGCTCGGCTGGTCGCCCCGGATCTGCGGGGCCACGGCGAGAGCGACAAGCCCTCGGCCGGCTACCTCCCGCGCGACTATGTTGGCGATATCGCAGCGCTGCTCGCGCACGAGCCGTCGCGGCCGCTGGCAGTGCTCGGTCACTCGCTCGGCGCGGTCATCGCGGCGCAGCTTGCTGCCGAGCGGCCGGAACTCGTCTCGAAGCTGATCCTGCTGGACCCGCCCTTCGATCCGTCCCGCCCGAGGGGCCATATCGAGACGGTCGAGCGGCTGCGGCATGAGGCGCCCGGTGCCCTCGAGGCTGAGTTGATGCACCGCGAGCCCGGGATGAGCGAGGCGTACGCTCGGGCGATGGCGAACCTGTACCGGACCGCCGCCGATGGAACGTTTCACGTCGTCGTTCGGGCCGAGCCGGGCTTTCCGGCCACCGTCGCCGCCCTGGCGCACGTCCGTGCGCCGACGCTGCTTGTGGCCGCCGATCCATCACTCGATGGGGCGCTGGGCTGGGATGTCGCCAGCGAGATCGTGACGACGATCCCAGACGGCCGGCTGCTCACGTTGCCGGGAGCACGCCACGCCGTGCACGCGTCCAAACCGCGCGAGCTCGCGCGTGCGGTGCTGGACTTCCTGCGCTCCTGACCTACCGCCTGGCCATCACCATCGTCCAGTCGGGGTAGCTTGCGTCGGTGGGGACTGAGGCGCGTGCCACGCCATCGGTCAGTTCTCAGACGTTCGCACGCCGAGCCACCGCCAGCGCTGCACCGGATCGGTCACGGTACGCAGCCAGGTAGCGACGAGGTTGAGCGCCAGCGTGGTCAGCAGGATGGCGAGCCCTGGGAAGGTGACCAGCCACCACGCCGAGGTGATGTACTGGCGGCCTTGTGACAGCATCAGGCCCCAGGAGCTTTCGGGCGGCTGGATCCCGAGGCCGAGGAAGTCCAGCGAGGCTTCGGCCAGAATCACCCCGGCCACCTCCACCGTGGCCAGCACCAGGACCGGGGACAGGATGTTCGGGAAGAGATGGCGAGTGATGATCCGTGTGTCCGAACAGCCGACGGCGCGCACGGCATCGATGAAAACCGACTCTCGGAGTGAGAGCGTCAGGCTGCGCGTCACGCGAGCGTAGACCATCCAGCGCGTGATACTGAGGACCAGGATCACGTTCCAGAAGCTTGCGCCGAGCGTGTACAGGATCACCAGCGCAAGCAACAGCGACGGCAGGGCCATCTGAATATCGACGGTGCGCATGATCACGTTATCGACTCGCCCGCCGAAGTAGCCAGCCACCATGCCCAGTCCAACCCCCAGAGTGCCGGAGAAGAGCACACTGAGCAGGCCGACCGCGATCGACACGCGTGCGCCGTGAATCAGCCTGCTCAACTGGTCGCGCCCCAGAAAATCGGTCCCGAAAATGTGGGGTAGACCCCGCGCCGCTGGCGTGAGCGGTGCGAGGTTACGATCCATCAGCGATTGGGCGTACGGATCGTGGGGCGCCACGATGTCCGCGGCCAGGCCGGCGAACGTCACGAGGACGAGCACGATCAGCGCGGCAAGCGTGATCGGTTCGCGGACCAGGCGCCGCGCGACGACGCTAACGCCGACGCCGCGCGGACGTCGCTCACTGGCGAGGTCGCCGCTGGGCGCTCCTCGCGGCGGGATGGAGGCGGCGGATGCGCTGCCCGTCATGCGTAGCGCACCCGAGGGTCGAGGACGGAGTATGAGAGGTCGACGAGCAGGTTCAGGAGGACGACGGTAACCGCCACGACGAATAACGACGCTTCGACGATCGGCAGGTCGCGATGCTCGATGGCCTGGATCATCAGGCTGCCCAGGCCGGGCCAGGCGAAAAGGGTCTCGATGACCACCGCGCCGTTGAGCAGGCCAGCCAGTTCGTCGCCGGCGAGCGTGATGACCGGGAGCGACGCATTCCGAAGCGTATGTCGCACGATGACCGCACGCTCGGGGAGCCCCTTTGACCGCGCGGTGTTCACGTAGAGCTTGCTCATCTCGTCGAGGACCGTCGCACGGGTAAGCTGACCGATGCGCCCGATCGGGCGGAGGGCCAGCGCGATGGCTGGCATGATCACGAAGCTCAGTCCGCCAAAGCCGGATGTTGGAAGCCATCGTAGTTCGACGGCGAACAGCAAGATCAACATCAAGCCGAGCCAGAAGTTGGCGATCGAGATCCCGCCTAACGAAAACACGGTGATGAGCCGGTCTACCGGCGATCCGGGTCGCAACGCGGCGACCACTCCGAGCCCGACTGCTGTCGGGAGAGCAATGGCCATCGTCACCAGGGTGAGGTACAGCGTGTTCGGCAGACGGTCGAGCACCAGAGACAGCGCTGGCACACCCTGCCAGAGGGATGTGCCAAAGTCGCCGACCAGCAGGCCAGACAGGTAAGTGCCGAACTGGACGTGTAGCGGCCTATCGAGCCCAAGCTGCTGCCGGAGCGCCTCGTACTGCTCGACCGTCGCCTCTTGTGGCAGCATCAGGCGCGCCGGGTCGCCAACGAGGTGAAGCATGAAGAAGACGACGGCGACCAGCGCGAGGATCACGACCACCGATGAGACCAGCCGCCGAGCGATGTAGCGGATCACCGAATACTCCCCACTGACCGTGAGATGATGCCTCCGAGGTCGACGTGCTGACGGCCGACAGGCAGGATCGTCGGAGGGCCAACGTCATGGCACACCGAGGAGCGCCGGCGGCCGGCCCGGGCGGCGTTCGCCGTCCTGACCGGCCGTCAGCGGCTCGGAGTCAGCCCGTCAGGCTCATCTCCTTGAGCATCAGGAAGCCGTCGATGCGCGGCTGCCATTGCAGCCGCTTCGACGTCGCGTGGAGCAAATCCATGTGGATGACCGGGATGATGGCATAGCTCTCATAGAACCGCCGGGCGATGGCCTGAAATGCCTGTGTGCGTGCGTCGCCCGAGAGCGGCAAGGCGGCGTCGATCATCTTGTCGATCTCCGGATCGCAGAAGGTCGACCCGCTACCGGTGCAGCGATAGTACCCCTGCATCGTCCGGCTCACATCCATGATCTCGTTGCTATGTGGGTTGTTGGTGATCCAGCCGCGATCTTTCGGCACCTTGTCGTACCCGCCGAGTGAGAGCTGGGCCTGATGTTCGGCCGGCTCCACGATCAGGCTCTTGGCGTTCAGACCGATGGCCTGAAGCTGGCTGGCTGTGTACTCCGAGAACTCGTCGTGCCGAGCGTAGATCCCCCGACGGGTAGCCGACGTGATCGGTGCGTCGACCGCCACCCCGGCGGCTTTGGCCTCCTGGACGAGTCGCTTCGCCTCTTCCATGTCGTATGGATACGGCTTCAGGCTCGGGTCGTAGCCGGTCACCCGATTCGCGATCATCTGCGACGCTGGGCGCCCCAGGCCGCCAAACAGCCGGTCGGCGACAGCCTGCTTGTCTATTGCCAGCGCGATCGCCTTGCGAACCCGGAGATCGGACATGGCCGGGTGCATCGTGTCGAGCCGCAAGAAGATCGTCTCGAGGCTCTCCGCCCGCGAGCAGTTCGGTACGTTCGGGCATTGATCCGGCGTCATGAAGCGGCCGAAGTCCGCCTCGCCGGCCTGAACCATTGATGCGCGCACCGCGACTTCCTGGCGGAATCGCAGTTCGGCCTCCTGGATGCGCACCTGACCGTGCGGGTCTTTCCCGTTGTGCCCCCACCAATCTGGGTTCGCGGTCATGACGATCCGCTGCCCCTTGACCCATTCGGCCATCTTATATGGTCCTGTGCCGATTGGCTTCGTCGGCAGCGACCCAGGATCGTCCTTGACCTGGACCGGATCTGGCAGTGGAGCAAAGTACAGACGCGAGGACAGGATCGGATCGGGTGCGACAGTCACCACCTCGAGGGTCAGCCGGTCGACTGGCTTTGCCTCGAAGTCCGGCCCGATGTTGGTCCGCATCCCGAAGTTGTTGTCTTTCGACCAGGTCCAGTTGATACCGTAGGCCGCGCCCTCAGCGTCGAGCGTCGTGCCGCTGTGAAACTTTACGCCGTCGCGCAGTTTGAAGCGCCAGGTGGTCGGGTTGGTCTGCTCCCACGATTCCGCTAGCTCGCCGACCAGTTCGCTCGTCTTGGGGTTGCGATTGAGCAATGCTTCCTGGACGTTACGCGTGACCGGGATGTGGTCGGACAAGTGCGCCTTCCAGTTTTCGAGCGACGGCGGTTCGGCCGACATCACCATCACCATCCGGCCGCTTGCTCCCTGCGCCTTTGCGGGTGCGGCCTGGGTAGCCGGGCCGGCGGCCGCGCTCGCTGGCCTGGCCGTCGCTGCCGGAGCGCTGGCAGGCTTGGCTGGCGCCGCTGGAGCGCTCGTCGGCTTCGTCTCGGTCTTCGGCGCTGCCTCCTGCTTCGCAGCCGGGGCCGCAGGTGAGGACTGGCAGGCTGACAAGAGCGCCGCGCTGCCAAAGCTCAGGCTGGCCAACAGGCCAAGCCGCATCAGTGCGCGCCGTGTGAGCCGCCGACCCGGTTCGATCGATCCAGGCTGCCGTTCCACCATCTGATCCTCCTCGACCGATGTCTCTATCGTCCTGCCGCCCTCGTGACGTCTGTGATGGGAGGAGGACGGCCACTGTGTACCAACATCACGGACGTGGGCCACCTCTGGGTAACCCCAGTCACCCTACCTACGCCCCTGCCTGACTCCACACCGTCACATCTATGAGTGGCTTTGGGTCCTCCAGGCGGTACGCTCCGTCACAGCGTCGCCCATGCTTGACCGGCCCGTGACAGGCCGCAAGGCAGTGGGCCAATCCGGCGATGACCGGCAGCATGCGCCCCCTGGAGTCTGGGGGCTGACCGAGCCTGGAGAGCGCCTCGCCAGCGTGGGTCTCGATGCAGAAGATCGTGTCAGGCTGATACCTGACAGTCCTCTGGCGTCGATATCGACGAGCCGCGCAAATCCGTGATTTCTCATGGCATCGGTGCTCGACGCGGGCTTCCAGCCGATGGCAGCAGATACCGCGCCGCTCGGGGTGTCGCGCCACTATAGGACGCGAGTACGTAGTTTTCAAGGCGCGCGTAGGCCACCAGGCGGGGACCAGATGAGCGTTTAACACAAACAATGAGAGAGTCAATCATCCAGAATATCACGAGATTTGATTGCTATATTGCAACCACTATGGCCATTCGCGACGCCCTGCACGAAGCGCTCCTGAGGGCGAGTCAGCGCTCGGTGGTGTCAGCGCTTCGTGTCTCCACGACTGGTTGCCGAAGTGAGGACGACTCTGAGATCCTTGGCGGACGCGCGGCCTCGGTGCAGCGCTCTACTTCCCTTAGGACGGCGGACCGCCCTGAGATGGCGGACGACCCCGAGACGGCAGACCACGCTTGAGAGCGGGCCGCCAGGCGGCGGCGTGAGGCACCAGCATGAGCGACCCGAACCAGTCGGCGGCCGGGCAGCCGTCTGAAGCGTATCGGCGCGGCGTCGAGCGGCGCGATCGGATAGTCGGGCAGGCCGGCAGCCAGCGGCGCCGGCTGCTGGCCGCACTCCATCCGGACCTCGAGCGGTACTTGCTCGAACACGCCTGGGGAGACGTCCTCTCGCGGCCCGGTCTCGACGAGCGGACACGCGAGTTGGTGACACTCGGGATTCTTCTCGCGCTTGGCCGAGACCGTGAGGCGCGCACCCATTTTCAGGCGGCGTTGAACGTCGGCCTGGGCCGAGAGGAGCTTGCCGAGCTTCTCATCCACACCAGTCTATACGCGGGGTTCCCCGCCATGGTGACCGGCGCGCACCTTCTCGCGGAAGTATTGGAGGCGCGCGGCGAGCTTCCAGAGATTAGCGAGCCTACCGAATAGGGCGAGTGACCGCGCCGGACGAGCGCGCTGCCCCTTGACCCACGCCGAACGGCCTATGGTGTTAAGGCCCGGCCACATGACGCGGCGTGGATTCAGCCCCAGGCCAGTAACACAGCGCCTTGCCCTATCGGTGAGGTCAGCGACCGACAGCCACGCGAACGAGAAGAGACGCAGGAGGATGGATGATGGGTATGTTCGATCTGACTGGTAAGGTGGCGATCGTCACAGGCGGCAACGGTGGCATCGGACTGGGAATCGCGCACGGGCTGGTCGAGAACGGCGCGACGGTCGTGGTCGCCGGGCGCGATCGGGAGAAGACCGAGCGCGCCGTGGCCGAACTCAACGAGCAGCGGGCCGGGTCGGCCAGCGCCAACGCCTGCGACGTCACGAATGCCGAGCAAGTACAGGCGATGGTTCGTCAGACTGTCGATCGGTATGGGCAGCTCAACATCATCGTAAACAACGCTGGCATCGGCATCCGCAAACGCCCTGAGGAGTACAGCCTCGACGAGTGGCACCGGATCGTCGATACGAACCTCACGGCCGTCTTCGTCGGCTGCCAGGCTGCCTACGAGCCGATGAAGAAGGCGGGTGGCGGTAAGATCGTCAACATCGGGTCGATGGCGAGCCTGTTCGGGCATCCCTGGGCCGCGATCTATGCGGCCAGTAAGGGCGGGGTCGTCCAGTTGAGCAAGTCGCTGGCCATCGCCTGGGCGCCGGACAACATCCAGGTCAACTGCATCCTACCTGGCTGGATCGAGACCAACATGACGAACGCGGCGCGCGCGTACAGCCCGCAACTGTACGACCGGGTGCTGGCACGGACTCCCGCCGAACGCTGGGGCCAGCCGGCCGATCTCGCCGGGACCGCCTGCTTCCTGGCGAGCCAGGCCAGCGACTTTGTAACTGGCGTGAGCATCGCGGTGGACGGCGGCTACTCGATCCAGATGCCGTAAGCCCGTCACCATCGAGGGTCGACCGAGGGTACGCCTTGGCGGCCCTCGTGTCGTGGATACGCGCCTGTGCTGCGCCCCGCTTTCTCCAGGCGCGCGGTCGCTGGCGGCATGCCCGGCTGGCTTACACGGGTAGCCAGACGAGTGTAGGGCTTTGCGACAGTGGGACTCTTGCTCCACCGTGCCCATTGCCGGCTGCTGCTTCGGGCGGAGCGCTCGGGGGTAGGCCAGCCGTCGTCGTCGCGGATGGGCGACCGCCGGTGGCGCACCGGCGCCGAGCACCCACAGATCGGCCGGATGGGTACTCGACGAAACGATGTGGGCCTGGCGCGCCGCTGCAATGGTACTGACCGGCACGGCCTGACGTATAATGCGGCCCGTTGAGGACTGCCCCGGCCCCGGGGACGGAGATCGGCCTTGCCGGGGGGAGGACGGCGATGCCGCCCATGAATGCGACCGGCGGCGATCTGGTCGATCACGTACGCGAGTGGCTCGATCGCCAGCGCGAACGTTTCGCCGGTCGAAAGAATGGACATGACGCACGGCCGGTGGGTCGACGGATTTCCCGTCGCCAGGGGTCGAGGGTTCAGGCCGTGCCGCTTGGGTCGGCCCAGGCGAGCGCGTCCAGATTTGGCACTGCCGGCCGCCACCGCGCCGGCAGGCGAGCCGATCGTGCCGCCCGTGGACCTTACACGCTCATTCTCGGCGCCGTCCTACTGGTCCTGGTTGCCGCGCTCTTTTTCGCTATCAACTGGGCTATCGGCTCTGGCACCAGCAGTGCGGTTGCGACGCCTACCCCGCAAGTCGCGGTGGCCCCAAGCCCAGCCCCGAAAGCGGTTGGTGTTGGCCTACCGCCGGTTCCATCTCCCTCACCGTCGCCGGCGCCGTCGCCGGCGATCACCACAGCGGCGCCACAGCAACGTTTCCACGTCGTGGAAGGTGGGGATACGCTGAACCGGATCTCGCAGCGCTACGGCGTGACCGTCGAGGCGATCATGCAGGCGAACGGCTTCACCGATCGGAACCGTATCCTCCGCATCGGCGAACGGCTGGTGATCCCCGACCCGCTGCCCGGAAGCCCGATTCCGCGCTAGCACGGACGCGTTCGGCTGCGTGGGATGCACACAGTACACCTGAACCGATGCCCGGGTGACTTCGGCATGCGTCCCGGCTACGACCCTGAGATTCCACCGTTGCTTTGGTCTGGTACGGAGGGGTGGCGCCTCACTCGTCATCTGGGGCGTCAGAGTCCCCGGCGATGTCGTGTTCGAGTTGCTGCTGACGATCGTGAGTGTGGCGATCCTCCTGATCGCTCAGACCGGCGATCGTCGCCATGCACCGCCAGGCGGCGTTGATGAGGGTCTCGGCCTCACTGCCGGCAATCTCCCAGGACGGTTCAGTCGTACGCGCCAGTTCCCAGCAGCGGAGCTGGACTCGCGTGCCCAACTCCGCCGCTAGCGCAGCCAGTAGAAACGTGCCCTGACGGTAGTCGACGCTCTCCGAGCGCTGGACAAGGTAATCCAGCAGGAAATCCGCGTGCTCGCGGGCCTGTTCTTCGAGTTCATCTCGTGGCGCCACAGTAGGAATCTACCTCGATCGATCTTCACACCGTAGCTGCTCGCTGCGGCGGCCGTCTGGGCTCCGTTGGACCCGTCAGGCCGCGTTCAGGCGCGACGAGGCTCCGTGTGATACGGTCACGATGCGCGACGCGTCACGCCCTTCGTTGTGGTCGCGACCAGTTGCGGTGCGAACGGCGAGTCCTCAGCTTCGAGGTACAGGTTGCCGCCACAGAACCCGCAACGAGAACGGCCGGCTCGGGTGATCGGTGGAGGCGTTGAGGGTAGCTGGTGAAACTTGCCTTCGCGAATGTGTCCCGAGGCTCGACCGCACATCATACAGTGCACGTTGAAGATGTTGGGCATCGTTGTGCCCTCCTACTCTGGTGTGCTGTTGTGGCTGCGCGCCCCCACACCGTCGAACCGCACCAACCCGGGCGAGGTGGCCTTCCGTTTAGTGGGAGTTTCTCCGCTCTTGGCAAGCAGCGTGCCAGAGTAGATGCACGTGTCAGGAGTACGCTCGTGTGGAGAAGGTCTGCTTGGAGGCACGTCCGGGTGGCGGGCTGCGTGCGTGGGGAAGGGCTGCTGCACAGAACTCACGCATGGGGCGGGCCACGGTGTGAGTGCACGTTGGCGTCCGCCTTCGACGCGGGAAGGTCTTCGCCGCGGCTCGCGGCTCGCGCACCTCTCGCTCTCTCGGCACGCCACGGCCGATGTCGAGCGTGCAAGATGGCGCAGCAGGTGCGAGGTGCGAAGATCGTGCGAGATGCGGAGATCGTGCGTGGCACTGTCGCGGCGCAGGGTACGGATCCAGGCGGCGTCCCCATCGAGCGGCACCGACGCTCTCCGCGGCGCCTCCAGAGCGCGTACCCTGGTGCCGCCTACCCACTCGTGGAGGCGTGTCACGGTTTGGGCACGCCGACCGCATGCTGGAAGCGGGGCACCTGGTGACTGTGAACGTGCTACTCGCGACTGAAAACCGGGCCAAGCAGGCGAAGCTGCGGTGGCTCGTGGAGAGACTCGGCCTGACGCTCCACACGCCGGACGAGGTTGGGCTGGCCGGCTTCGACGTGGCGGAGACGGGCGGCAGTCACCGCGATATTGCCGAGCAGAAGGCGACGGCCTGGTCGCGTGAGTCGGGGATGGCCGCGCTCGCGAGCGATGGTGGAGCGGTCATTCCGGCGCTCGGCGACGCCTGGAACAGCCTGTTCACGCGGCGCGCCGCCGGCACGTCCGTCGACGACGTCGCCCGCGCCGATCATTTGCTGTCGCTGATGCATGATCGCGACGGAGGAGAACGCGACGTCATCTGGGTCGAGGCTATCGCGCTAGCGCGAGCGGGGGTGATACTCGGCTCCTGGGAAGCCGCTGGCTCGCTCGGGCGTCTCGCGCGTACGTACGATCCTGCCCAGATCCGCGACGGCTTCTGGTTTCCGGCGTTGATCGTCGTGTCGTCGCTCGGGAAGCGGTATGCCGACCTGACCTCGGACGAGCGGGCCGAGACGGCAGATGCCTGGAACGAACTACGCCAACGAATCCGCCCGGAGCTCCGGGCGCTCGACGCCAGGTGAGCCTGCTGCGCGTCTGCCCTGCACGTCTCAACCAATGCCAGGGTGGGATGTTTCGGGTCGTAAGCGCGGCGCATGTGGGTTTCACGGCGGGCCTGGTCTAGCCGGTCTGACGGCTCAGCGTAACAGTTGGATCACCTCTGGAGGGCCGACCGGGAGTCGGCGTGCTGGCCTTTGAGCGTTCCCCCTCTCCTATCCCGATCCCGTGACGTCACCCGGCACGGCGAGACGCCCCGGCTACTCGTCCAGAGAGCGAGCAACGGGGGCGTCCACGCACGCTATACCTGCGTCGGGGCTTGCGTGTGGTCCACCAGTACGCGTGCTGGCGTCGATAGCGTGGCTCTGGCGCGCTTCACATCGGCCTCGAAGGGCGGCCTTGTCCGTCTATTCAGTCTCTGTCCTTCTTCGGGTTGTGGACCACCGCGACTGGGTGGGCGCCATCGAGCAGGCTAGCCGCCTGATCCGCGACGTCGGCGTCGGCGACGATTGTGTAATGGTCAGCCTCTACTGATGGCACCGACGAAAAGTCGCGGCGGCCTCTGGACATGGCGTGGATGATGATCCCGATGATGGCGCCTACAATGGCTCCAAAGATGAGCCCGTACAGGGCGAGCGTCAGACCCGAGAGCAGCGGCGACATCCAGTCGAACAGACCGAAGAAGAACCCGAAGAGCGCGCCGGCGATGGCCGTCACGATCACGCTATGCGCGATTGCCTGGAAGTAACCTCGCCGGCCGGTGACCTGTTCGACGAGCCGTAGACCCTGGCCGACGATGGCCGTGTGGTAGACCGGGAACCGGCGGTCCGCGAGATAGTCCATCGCGAGTTGCGCGTCTTCGTACGTGGAATATGTCCCGACGACGCGCCGCGCGAGCACCTCGCTTCGCGCCTCCGTGGGCGGCGTAGCAGTGCCTGGCGGCGTACCGAGGCGTACGCCGTTCTGTTGCAACTCGACCGCCGGACTCGAATCATGGGAGATCATGCAGAGCCTCCTGTTCTGTCCCCCGGATCGCGTGAGCGTCCCCTGGTTGGACCTGGTGGCCGCGTCCACCGGACGGACTCCACTGGCCGCCCCGCATGACTACGCGCCACATGGCCAAGTGTGCGCAGCCGGTATGCCGAGCGCGGTGAACGGCGGTGAATGGCGTCGTGTACGCTGGTAAACGCTTGCGGCGACCCGGCCGTGGGGGGCGGGTCAACGGTCGGGTCAACGTGGCGAGTGGGTGCCCGGTGAGGCGGCGTGCGAGGATGACTACGGCAGGCTAACGCGCAGGGTACCCGAGTCGTCGCAGGTGGCGACGAGGCCATCTCTGCGAAGCCTCTCGACCAGGCCGGCGACCCAACTGCGATGCTCGTCTGGCAGATAGTCCGGGCGCAGCGCGGCACCGAGAGCGTCGAGGCCGAGCGTGCCGCCGTGAGGCAGCGCGCGCAGACGGTCGACAATCCGGCCCCGGAAGAAGCGCGTCGTCTGCTCGAAGGGCTGCCGATTGTACGGCCGCACCGCTGAGTCCGATCGTACCTGTGGGGGCAGACCGGGCTCGGCGGCCCGCTGGCGGGTTGCCCGGCTGGGCAACAGTGAACGTCCGACGCACACGGGCGCCAGCGGGCAGGCAGCGTGATCGGGGTTGCGGGCCGTGCAGACCGTCGCGCCGAGGTCCATCAGCGCCGAATTCCACGCGTACGCCTGGCCGGCCGGGAGTACCTGGCTGGCGAAGCCGTCCAGCGAGTGCCCAGCCGGCGGATCGAGGCCAATGACGTCCGCGAACACCCGCCCCAGTACCCGCCGAACGTTGGTGTCGACCACCGGTACCTGCTGTCCAAAGGCGAAACAGGCGACCGCGTTCGCGGTGTAGCTTCCGAGTCCGTCGAGCTGGCGGAGGGCGTCGGGGGTATCAGGCAGCCGGCCGTCCGGGCGTTTCGTCACCTGCACGGCGATTTGATGGAGCCGCACCGCGCGGCGGTTGTAGCCAAGCCCTGCCCAGACCCGAATCACGTCGGCGAGCGGCGCGGCGGCGAGCCGAGCCAGGGTCGGGAAAGCGTCGAGGAACTGCTCGTACCTGGGCTTGACCCGCTCGACCTGGGTTTGCTGGAGCATGATCTCCGAAACGAGGATCGCGTACGGATCCCTGGTGCGCCGCCAGGGCAGATCGCGCCCCATGCGGGCGAACCAGCCGAGCAGCGCAGCGTGCACCGTCGCCAGCCGCCCCGGCTCGAGTGGGGGCCGCCTGTCGCCATCGCTTCCGGCGCCGAACGCGGTACAGCGCGAAGCAGGTACGCCGGCTGATGCAGTTGCTACCTGGGATCGAAGCGTCACGATGGTGACGATCGCTCCCCAGTTGGCGGCTCGGCAGTGATGGTGTGTGCCTGGCCACGTGCCGCTGCGGCGCCTTTCGCTTCCCGCCAGAGCGCCAGCAACTCGTCGATGGCGACGTCCGTCGGAGCCTGTTCCCGCTCTCGAAGCTTTGCCTCGACATAGCGATAGCGCGCGTCGACCTTTCGGACCGTCTCGCGTAGCCCGTCCTCAGCATTCGCACCGCGATCGAGGCCGAGCCGGGTCAGGATGAACAGGACATCGCCAAGCTCGGCCTGAACTTCCTCGGGGCTCTCGGCAGCGCGTAGCTCAGCAATCTCCTCATCGAGCTTGTCTTCAGGCCCGCGCCGGTCTGGCCAGTCGAAGCCGGCCTTGATCAATCGCTTCTGGACCTCCAGGGCTGCCATCAACGCCGGCAGGCTCTGGGGCACGCCGTCCAGCGCGGAGGTTCGCTCGGTCTTCTCGGCCTGCTTGAGCTTCTCCCAGTTCACCTCGACGTCCGACGCGCCGCCGACGGTCACGTCGCCGAAGACGTGGGGATGGCGACGGATCAGCTTCGTCGTGATCTGCTCCACCACGTCGTTGAGCGTGAAGTCACCGGTCTCCTGAGCGAGCTCGGCCTGAAGGAAGACCTGAAGCAGCAGATCGCCCAACTCCTCGGCAAGTTCGGCCTTCCCCTCGTGGCGGATCGCGTCAACGACCTCGTACGCCTCCTCGATCGCATAGCGCGCCAACGATTCGTGGGTCTGCTTGCGGTCCCAGGGGCAGCCACCCGGCGCGCGTAAGCGGTGGACGATCTGGCGAAGCCCGGCCAGGCTTCGCTCGGCGGCTTCCGGCTCGACGGCCGGCACGAACAGTCCGGCTGCGCGCTCCGAGCGCACGGCATCTAACGTCGTGGCCGATGGCAGCCCAGTCGTGTGGAATACCCAGACCGGCTGGTCGGCTCGGAGAGACAGCCGCAGAGCCGCGAGAAGCGCTTCGGGTAGCGGGGAGTTGCCCGCCCCGACGACCAGCGTCGGGACGGTCGGGTTCGGTTCGAACGCGGCGTCAGCCCGCATGACCTGGAGGGCGCCATGCGGCTGGAGGTGGGCCGGAAGCGCCGCCAGGAGTCGCACGGCAGCATCAAGCGCCGCGCGGCTCACGATAGTGCTACCGCCGCGTGCCGTAGCTCGTGGGCGCGGTCCGCCCGCGCGTATTCGTAGAAGTAGTGAACGGTCTGCCCGACCAGCACCACATCGACGTAACGAATCGACCCGCTCGCGTGTTTCGAGCGCACCCAGGGCGCGTGCGACGGCGTCATTCGTCGCCAGTGGTGGCCATCGTCTGAGACGGCCAGCATCGTCTGTTCGTCGTACCCGTCGGGTCGGGTCGTGCCCTCATCGAAGAGCATCGACCAGCACGGCCCAAGGTGGACCAACGATGCTGGCCGCACGTTGATACCGCCCCAGCCCTGGCTGCCCGGCTCGGCCACAATCTCGGCGGTCGGGAAGTCCAGGCCGTCGAGCGAGCGATGGAGCGCGATCATGCCTCGCCCACGCGAACGGATCAGGCCATTCTGGTCCGGCCCGACGTGCTGTTCCCGCCATGCCACCGACGTATAGGCGCGGTACTCGCCGCCGACGACCAGCACCACCGGGTCTTTGACGTGCGACACTCCGTACATCGAAGAGTCCATCACGATCCGGCGCTCGCGCGGCTCGAAACCACCGATCGAGTCAGCCTGAAGCAGGTCGACCTTCCAGGTGGCGGGTACCCGGTCGTACGATTGGGCGGTCTCGGACGAGACGTAGAGGCGCCACTCACCGCTGAAGGGGTCGCGGATGAGGGCAGACCGCTCGATCGAGTTCGCCCCGAACTGCTCGCGCGTCGCCTCCCAGACGACGTCCCACGCCTCGGCCGGGGCGTTCGGGTCGGCGCTCGCCACGATCCGGCAGACGCCGCCTCGACGCTCGCCGAGTGGCCAGCGGGCACGGTAGTAGCAGTAGAAGCGGCCGGACTCGCGATCGTAGACGGCGCTCGGGGCGCCAGCCCAGAAGCCGTATCCGGAGCCCGGCGGCTCAGCAATCACATTCCCGCTCTCCGGGTCGAATCGCGGCAAGATGCCCCAGGCCTTGAGCCCCGTACTCACCATTGTCACCTCAGCACGTTCCTCCGCGGCGGAGCCCCGACGTCATCGAACCTGGCCGCGGGTACCGCTACGAGCGCCGCCACTGCACCAGCGGCATGACCGCACACTCTCCCGCAATTGTACGGCACACGCCAGCCTGCCTCCCCCGGTCCTCACGGTCTCCCCTCGCCTGCACGTGGGCGAGACGTTGCGTCACAGTGCCTCGACGGTCGTCGTGTCCTCCCCCCGCCCGCGCCGGGGGTGAGTCCCGTGGCCGTGAGGTAGTAGATCGCGCTGCCCCCTCCCCCCGCCCGCGCCGGGGGTGAGTGATACGCTGTCCGAGGTGCACCGACGAGAGGTTACCGTCCTCCCCGCGTCCGCGTCCGTGCCGAGGTGAGGCGGACGTGTGACAGGCGCAGCATCGTGCAAGGCCGCTGCTCGGAGAGGGCCTCTTGTCTGCACTCTGGAAGCGCTTCTACACTGTGAACGGCCAGGTACAAGGCAGGATGCCCCCCGTCAGGCAGGCGAGTGCCCGTCGCACGGGCACCGATACGAGGACAGGACGCTCGATGAAGGATCTCACCGACCTGGCGCTCGACGCGGCGACGGCTGCTGGTGCGAGCTACGCCGACGTGCGGGTCGAACGGCTCGCGCGGCAGATCGTCGCGGTCAAGGACGGCCACCCGAATGGCCTGGTCGAGGATGAAAGCCAGGGATTCGGGGTGCGGGTCGTGGCTGGCGGCGCGTGGGGGTTTGCCAGTAGCGCCCGATTGGACGTGCGTGAGATCGAGCGCGTCGCCCGCCTCGCTGTCGAGATCGCTCACGCCAGTGCGCTAACATCGCGCGAGCCCGTCGACCTTGGCGAGCCGATCCGTTCGGTCGGCTCGTATGCGACGCCGGTCCAGATCGACCCGTTCACGGTCTCGGTCGACGACAAGCTTGCGCTGCTGCTTGCGGCGGACGCCGAGATGCGGGCCGTCACTGGCGTCCGCGTGACCGAGGGCTCGCTGGAGTGCCAACACATCCGCAAGACGTTCGCCTCCAGTGAGGGGAGCTACGTCGAACAGACGCTCGTCGAGACCGGCGGCGGGATCGAGGCGCTGGCGGTCGGCGAGGACGACACCCAGCGGCGGTCGTACCCGAACAGTTTCGGGCGGCACCATGGGACCGCCGGCTACGAGCATATCCTGGCGCTTGAATTCCCGCGCCATGCCGGCCGGATCGCCGAAGAGGCTGTCCAGCTCCTGTCCGCGAAGCCCTGCCCGGACGACGTCACCACCGTCATCCTCGACCCGAGCCAGACCGGCCTTCAGGTGCACGAGTCGTGCGGGCATGCTATCGAACTGGACCGCGTGTTCGGGACCGAGGCCAGCTACGCCGGCACCAGCTTCCTGACCCTCGACAAGCGCGGGAGCTTCCGCTACGGCTCCGATCGCGTCACCATCGTGGCCGACGCGACGCTTCCAGGCGCGCTCGGCACGTTTGGGTTCGATGATGAGGGCGTGCCGGCTCAGCGCACCGTCATCGTGGATCGCGGCATCTTCAAGAACTATCTGACCTCGCGCGAGACGGCAGCCCGGCTCGGGCAGTCGAGTAACGGCACGATGCGGGCGGACGGCTGGAATCGAACGCCGCTAATCCGGATGACGAACGTCAACCTGGAGCCGGGCGAGTGGGCGCTCGCCGATCTGATTGCTGACACCGACCGCGGCGTCTTCCTCCAGACCAATCGGTCGTGGAGCATCGACGACCGCCGCCTCAACTTCCAATTCGGCACCGAAATCGGCTGGGAGATCCGAAACGGCAAGCTCGGCGCGATGCTGAAGAACGCGACGTACACCGGCATCACGCCGCGCTTCTGGGGCGCCTGCGACGCGGTCTGTCGGGAGTGGTCGGTCTGGGGCACGCCCAACTGCGGTAAGGGCCAGCCGATGCAGACGGCGCACGTAGGGCACGGCGCAGCCGCCATCCGGGTGCGCGGCGTCCACATCGGCGTGATGAGGTAGCCGAATGGGCTCGTCGGATCTGGAGCCCGTCCTCGACGCCGGCCGCTTCGACGCGCTCGCCGACGTCGTGCTGACCGCTTCGGCTGCCGATCGGACCGAGGTGGTAGCACTCGGGACTGACCTCTCGCTGACGCGCTTCGCGGATTCGGCGATTCACCAGAACGTGGCCGAGCGCAACGTCGAGATCCGAGTCCGCGCGTTGGTTGGACGGCGGGCAGGGGTAGCGACCACGAACGATCTGTCCGAGGCGGCATTGCGGCGAGTGACCGAGCGGGCCGGCGAGGCGGCGCGCCGCCAGCCCGAAGACCCCGATCTTCCCGATCTCCCGCCGTCGTCCCACGCGCCGTCCGTCGACGCCTTTCGCACCTCGACGGCCCAGTGCTCGGCGGAGAGGCGGGCTCGCCTCGCCCGCGTCATCTGTCGACTGGCGAACGAGGCCGGCCTCGGGGCGTCGGGTGCCTGCACCACCGAAGCACGTGTAGTTGCCGTGGCGAACTCGCGTGGGCTGCGGCGCTTCGCTCGCTCCACGCGGGCCGGCCTACTCACCGTCGTCCTGGACGATGCCGCCTCTGGCTATGCCGAGCAAAACTCCCAGGACGTCGACGACCTGGACCCCGAGGCGGTCGGACATGAAGCCATCGACAAGGCGCTGCGGAGCCGAAACCCGATCCGTGTTGAGCCGGGCGAGTACACCGTGGTACTCGAAGAGTACGCCGTCGCGGAGGTACTGGCGTATCTCGGCTACATGGGCTTTGGCGCGCTCTCGTTACAGGAGGGTACGAGCTTCATGCGGGGCCGGCTGGGCGAGCAGATTGTCGATGGTCGTATCTCGATCTGGGACGACCCGTCCGACCCCCGTGGGTTCCCAGACGCCTTCGACTACGAGGGAGTGCCGGGTCAGCGCGTCGCCCTGATCCAGAGCGGTGTCGCCGAGGGCGTGGTCTACGATTCTCGGACGGCAGCGCGTGAGGGGCGCGTTTCGACCGGCCACGCCCTGCCGGCCCCAGCTATCTTCGGCCCCTTCCCGAGCCATCTCGTTATGGCGCCCGGCGACACCCCGCGCGAGACACTGGCTCGCACGATCGAGCGCGGCCTCTGGGTGACGCGCTTCCACTACGTGAACGTGGTCAAGCCGGACCGTGCTATCTTGACCGGCCTGACCCGTGACGGGACCTTCCTGATCGAGAACGGTGAGGTGGGCCGGGCGGTGAAGAACCTCCGCTTCACGGAAAGCATCCTCGGGGCGTGGAATCGACTGGGAGCGCTTGGAAGCACGGTGCGCCTCGTCGATGCCTGGGGCGGCGGTATCCTGGCTCCCGCAATGCGGATCGATGGGTATAGCTTCACCGGAGTCAGCGATGCCTGATGGCGTACCCGACGTCGATCTGACCGGCTTCGAAGAGCGCCTGAGCGTCGCCTTCAAGAACCGCTCGATCCTGCGCCAGGCCCTCATCCACAAGTCACTCACGAACGACCTGGGGATGAGCGGCCTGGAGTCGAACGAGCGGCTGGAGTTCCTCGGCGATGCCGTGCTCGAAGTCGTGGTCTCCGAACAGCTTTTCCGCCGCTTCCCAGATCGCGACGAGGGACAACTCACCCTGCTGCGGTCGGCCCTCGTGCGGGCGTCGTCGCTGGCTGAGTGGGCACGCGAGCTTAGCCTGGGCGAGTACGTACTGATCGGGCGGGGCGAGCAACGGGCCGGCGGGCGAGATCGCGACGCCTTACTGAGCAGCGCCTTCGAGGCCGTGCTTGGAGCCGTGTTCGTCGACCGTGGCTTCCGAGTGGCACGGTCATTGGTGCATCGGTTCGTCGGGCCGGCCGTCGACAGACTTGGCGACCGCGCCGTTATTGACGCGAAATCACGACTCCAGCAAGTGAGTCAGGCACGTTTTGGCGTGACCCCTACCTACGAAGTGTTGGGTGTCACTGGTGAGGGCCACAGTCCCACGTTCACGGTGCTGGTGAGGGCCGGCGGCGACGTCACGGCGACGGCCGAGGGCAAGACCAAGCAGGGCGCACAGCAGACGGCGGCTGCTGAGGCGCTCACCACGATTGAGGGACTCGAGACGATCGAGGTACTGCCTGGCCCCATGGAGGCAGACTCCAGCGACGATACAGCCCCGGCCGAGGGGGCCGACGCGGCGAACGGGGTCGCCACCCCTGATGACGGCGAATCGGCGAGGGCCGCGGGGCGGGCAGTGGGCAGGCCGGCGCCGGGTAGCGAGGGATTGGACGGAGACCAGTCGTCGTCCGAACGGACTGGCCTGCCTGCCACGTCCCCCGACACAGAGGTTCCCGCGCCCTGATGCACCTCGAGCGCCTGGATCTCGTCGGGTTCAAGAGCTTCGCCAATCGAACGACGTTCCAGTTCGAGCCAGGCATCTCGGTGTTGTGCGGCCCGAACGGCTCCGGCAAGAGCAACGTCGCGGACGCCGTTCGCTGGGCACTGGGCGAGCAGAGTGCCCGCGCGATCCGAGGCCGCAAGGGCGAGGACGTCATCTTCGTCGGGTCACAGGGACGGCAGCCGCTCGGGCTGGCAGAGGTGTCGTTGACGCTCGACAACGCCGACGGCCGCATCCCGCTCGACTTCGACAAGGTCAAGATCACCCGCCGGCTCTATCGTTCGGGTGAGGCCGAGTATCTCGTCAACGGCTCGAAGGTCCGGCTGAAGGACATTCACCAGTGGCTGCTTCACGCTGCACTCGACTGCGAAGGCTACGTCGTCGTCGGGCAAGGCTCGGTGGACGAGTTGATCCTCCAGCGGGCCGACGAGCGACGGGTGGTGATCGACAACGCCGCCGACATCCGTCGCCATCAAGCGCGTCTCACCGAGACCCGCTCGCGGTTGGCGGCAACCGACGAAAACCTGTTGCGCTGCCGAGCCGTCATCGCCGAGCTCGAGCCGCACGTAGTCCGACTGCGCCAGCAGGCCGAACGGGCCGAGCGTGCTCGCACCCTGCGCGAAGAGCTAACAGCACTGGCCGGCCGCTGGTTTCGCCACGCGCTGGCCGGCGCGCGTACCGACCTGGAGCGCGCCCGCCATGAGGCCGACGCTGCCCGCCATGATGCCGAGCAGCGCGATGCCTACCTCGCGGCACTCGAGGCCGACCTCCGAGGCGCCCAGGCAGCCGAGCGCACCGCCGATGCCGAAGTCGGCGGGCTGGAGCCACACCTTGTGACCGCTCAGGCCGACGTGGCCCGACTGGCACAGCAGGCCGCCCGTCTCGAGGAGCGGCTAGAGAGCGCCGACGAGATCGAGGCCCGCCTGGAAGCTGAACTTGGCGCGCGGCGCGACCGCGCGACAACCGTAGCCGAGGAGCGTGCATCGCTCGAACAACGGCGCGCCACCGCTCAGGCCGAGCTCAGCGAGGTCGAGCGTGCGGCGCCGCCTGATGGGGCAGCCGAGCGTGAGAGCGAGGAGCGAGTTCGGACGCTGGAGGCCGAGGTTAATTCGCTCCGCCGCCGGCTCGCCGGTCTCGAAGCCGAGGTGCGTGGGGCCACGTCGGCGATAAGCGAGGGCCGGTCGCGCATCGAGCGGCTGGAGCGGCGGCGGGCTCGGCTCGGCGAGGACGTCGAGCGCCTGACTGACGACCTGGGACGAATGCGCGAACAGGCCGCCGCGCACGTGGCCGACGCCGACCGTTGCAGCGCCGCGCTCACCGACGTTCGCCGTCAGCGCGATGCACTCGGCGCCGCACGCGAGACCGACCGCCAGGCGCTTGACCGACTGCGTACCGAGCATCACCGCCTGTCTGGCGAGTGCCAGCGCCTGGATATTGCCCGGACCGCGCTGGTGGAGCAGGCGTTGGGCGGGCGAAATGGTGCGAGCGCGACCCTGCTCGCCTCCGGCCTCGGCGGCGTACGCGGCCAACTTGGCGCCGCGTTCGACGTGCCTGAACGTCTGCGACGCGCCATCGGTGCGGCGCTCGGGGCGACCGCACAGGCCATCCTGATGGACGACCGTGAATCCCTCGATGCAGCGCTTGAACTGATCCGGGATCTCTCACGGACTGCGTTGATCGCGGCCGCGGGGAAAGATGAGGGCGCCTGTCGGGCCGGTACTCTGGAGGCCGCTGACCACAGCCACGCTGATGAGGCAACCGCCCGCGCGTGCGACCGAGACGTCGACGCGAGCGCCTCGGTTGGACCGTTCAAGGCCGCGGCCCGACCGCTCCTCACCGATCTCACCCCACTCGGTTTCGGTGATGAGCTCGTGGCCTGCGCGCCCGATCTGATCGGTGTCCGTGCGCGGCTGCTCGGCCGGACCGTAGTCGTGCCGGATCGGGAGGCAGCGCGCGTTGCCGTGGCTCGGCTCTCGCGGTCACGAGAAGTCGGCGACGGCTGGCAGGTGGTGACGCTCGACGGCATCGCCATCCGCCCGACCGGTGAATGGTGGGCAGGCCACGATCGCGCCGGCGAGCGGCTGGTCAGCCATCGCCGCGAGATAACGCAACTGGACGTCGAGCGAACGGCGATAGCGGAGCCGTTGGCAGCCCTCGAACGGCAACTGATCGACCTGGAGACTCGGAGTGCGTCGGGCATCGCCGAAGAGCGCCGGGTTCGGGAGCGGCTGACCCTGGCCGAAGCCGCCGACCGCCGCGCCGCCCTCGCCAGTCAGGCGACGGTGGCGCAGGCAGCGCGCCTGGAGCGTGAGCTACGCGACGCCAGGGCCGTCGGCCCTGCGCTTGACGTCGACCTAACCCGTGCGGCACGACAACTAGAGTCGGCGCACATGCGGCTGACCGAGGTCGAGCGACAACATGCCGAGGCCGCCACTCGCCTGACGACGTCCGAGCAGGCGCTTACGGAGGTGCGCCGCCGCCTTGACGAACGACGCGTGACCCGCGCGTCGCTCAGGGCCGACGTAGCGGCACGTCGCGCCGCAATCCAGGGTATCGAGGTGTTGGCCGCGCGGCTCGACGTAGACATATCCGAAGCCCTCCGTGCGATCGCTGCATCCGAGCGTAGCCTCGCCGCCGAGCGCGCTCGACGAGCCGAGCACGCGGTTCAGGCTGGCACGCTCGCCGAAGCTCGCCGCCGTGCCGAGGAGACGGTCATTCCGCTTGCCGCGGCGCTTGGCGCGGCTCGCCAGCGGCGGCAGGAGGCCGCGGCAGCGCGCGTCGACCTCGAGCAACGGGCGGCAGAGCTTCGGTCAGTCGTGCGCTCGCACCGCACCCTACTCGAAGCGGCGAGCCTTGCCGAGAGCCGTGCCATTGACCGGCTCGAACGCGTGCGCCGCGATGCCCAGGAGTACCTGGAGGATCTGACCGGCGCTGGAGTCGACGGCGCAGTGCAGTTACACCTGGGACTTATCGGGCCGAATGGCAGTACAACGCCCAGTATCTCGGCCGCGTGTAACGATGCCTCCACCGTCAGCGGCAACGATCCCCCTCGGGCAGCCGGCGACGCTGGCGAGACTGCCACGAGGAGTGGCGGCGATACGGGCCGTGGGAATGACGGCGGCAGCCAGGCCCATGTGGCGGCTGACGGCGGAACCGGTGCCGCCACTGGCGAACACGTCGGTACGCTGGTGGCCGAAGAAGAGCCCGACGCCTCATTCGATGCTGAGTCCGCTCGACGCCGGATGGCCGCCCTCCGGCGCGAGCTTCGAAACATCGGCGACGTGGGCGAGGCGACGCTGGTAGAGTTCCGCGAGCTTCGGGATCGTCACGCCTTCCTTGTCGAACAGGTTAGCGACCTCGATACGGTAGCCGGCGAGCTACGCGGCGTGATGGACGAACTGACGGGCATGATGCGCCTGGCCTTTGAGGACGCTTTTGCGCGAGTCAACGTGGCTTTCGGCGAGTACTTCGGCCGCCTGTTCGCCGGCGGTCACGCCGAACTGATCCTCAGCCGACCCGACGACGTGCTTCAGACTGGCGTCGACATCGTAGCCCGCCCGCCCGGCAAGCGGTTGCAGCCGCTGGTGAGCCTGTCGGGTGGCGAGCGGGCACTGACGATGGTCGCGCTGATCTTCGCACTCTTGAAGACGAATCCGGCCCCATTTTGCGTTCTCGACGAGGTCGACGCGGCGTTGGATGAGTCGAACGTCCGGCGCTTCACCAGCGTGCTCGACGAATTGAGCGCGCACACACAGTTCATCGTGGTCACCCACAACCGCGCGACGATGGAGACGGCCCGCTCGCTGTACGGCATCTCGATGGACACCCGTGGAGTGAGCACGGTGGTCTCCCTACGCCTGCCTCAGGAAGCAACTGCGCTCGTGACGCCGTAGGTACGATCCACCGTGCGTCGGCGCCACCGGCTCCGGTGGCGAAGCGGCTGGCCTTGCGGCCGATGTCCGGGGAGTGTCGTCGGCTTCCCCCAGGGCCGGCACGATCTTCGCAAGCGTGGTACCCTCCGGGGAGTGCGCACCGGCCGGCACGGTCTGACCGGTGGAGAGGACACGAATGCACGCAGTCGTCGCCTGGCGGTTGGAGCGCCGTTGGGCTTTCTTCGGGCTGGCCGGCCTGAGCCTGATGATGTTCTCGATCGACTCGTCGATCGTGGCGGTCGCGCTCAAGACGTTGATCGAGGACCTCGATACGTCGCTCGTCTGGGCCGGCTGGACGCTCACCGCCTACGCGCTGACCCAGACGATCGTGATGCCGATCGTCGGCAAACTGGCCGAGCAATTCGGACAGATGCGAGTCTTCGTCATTTGCGTCGCGCTGTTCACGCTTGGCTCGCTGCTCTGCGGCCTCGCCCCCAACATCTACGTGCTGATCGCCTGTCGTGTGCTTCAGGCCCTCGGGGGCGGGGGCTTCATGCCCTCGGCGACGGGTATCGTCGCCCAGCAGTTCCCCCAGACGCGCAGCCAGATGATCGGGCTGTTCGCCTCGATCTTCCCGATTGGCGGAATCATCGGCCCGAACCTTGGCGGCTTCATCGTTCAACACTTTTCCTGGCGCGACATCTTCCTGGTGAACGTCCCGATCGGGATGATCGTGCTGCCGCTGCTGCTGCTCGAGATGCGCCGAACCCCATCCAGCGTGGACGTTCGGCCGGCGAGCCGGCGCAAGGTCGACGTGCTCGGGTCGAGTCTGTTCGCGGGGACGATCGTCACCTTCCTGACCGCCCTGACTCTGCTGGGCGAGGATCCGTCGTTCCTCCGGACGCCGTTCTTCTGGCTCCTGCTCGTCACCAGCGTCGGGATGTTGGTAGCGTTCATCTGGCAGGAATCTCGGGCGGCTGCGCCGATCCTCGAGCTCAGCCTGGTCGCGCGACACCCGTTCCTGGTCATCAACGTCTACAACTTCCTGTACGGCACGTTCGTCTTCGGCTGCTTCAGTTTCATTCCGTACCTCGCGAGTGTCGAGTACGGTCTCGGTCCATTCGAGAGTGGCGCGGTGCTCACCCCACGCTCGCTTGCGATGATCGTGACGTCGACGATCACCAGCCTGGTCCTCATGCGGCTGGGGTATCGCCTGCCGATCCTGGTCGGACTGCTGCTAGTGATCGCATCGCTGCTGATGGTGGGGCAGGGCTGGACTGGCTTCGAGCTCGGGCCAATCAGCCTGGGGCCCTTCGGCATCCTGGCAGTCTCGACGGCAGTCGGCGGATTTGGCTCCGGGCTACTGACACCGTCCTCGAACAATGCCGGCCTGGACCTGTTGCCCGAGCGTGCGGGGGTGATCGCTGGCCTACGCGGCCTGTTTCGCTCGACCGGAGGGGTCATCGGCACCGCGATTATCGTCGTGGTGCTGGAGTTGAGCCCCGACAAAGCGTCTGGCCTGAAGATGATCTTCACGGTCATGGGCTTGCTGCTGCTCGCGACCGTCCCGCTGGCGATGATGATCCCCGACACAGCGGGCGAGCGTCGCCGAGACCGTCACAGCCGGCAACAGGACGATGCCGGCACGCCCGAACCCTCCCCCGGTTCCCCAGCCTCCGCGCCGAGCACAGGCGGTGCGTCTACCTGGACCAAGCGGCGGTCAGGCCGCTCCCCGCACCGCCGGGCTGGGGCAGGCTAGACCTGCGGACCCTTCTGGTGGCAGGGGCGGCGTTGGGTACTCACCCCGGATCGCTGCTCTCCCAGGGGACAGGCATCAGTTCAACACCGATTCGCGCTCGATACCTGGGCGTGATGCCGCCCTCTACCGCCAGATCGACCTGGCGGCCGAATAGCTCCACGAGGCGCAGTCGGATCGCCGCGACGTCGAAGAGATCCCGGCCTGGCGTAACCTCGACGAGGACGTCTATGTCGCTATTCGGGCTGGCCTCGTCGCGGGCAACGGAGCCGAACAGTCTCCGCGATGCCATGCCCAGGGCTCGCAGCTTCTTGCGGTGCTCGGCCAGCAAGCGAAGTGCATCATCTCGGCGCATAGTCAGCTACCCGTCCTGCCTCGTCCTCAGTGCACCAGCCGACCGAATTCGGCACGACAGGCGCTGGCCGAGGGGAGGTGCGCTGTACATGGTACGCTTGCCTGACGGACGACGCCGACGCGGGCGCGACGCCGAGGCGGACGCTGCGCTCGTCCAGGTGCGTGCGCTCGCGACGGATAGCGCCTGAACGTCGAGAGTGAGCCGGGGTGCGATGCCGTCGCCATACGCCGTCGTACGCTTGTGGGAGGAGCGATGAAGCCGAATCCAGTTGCCCGGACGCTGCGCCAGGGTGGTGTCGCGCTCGGTACGATGATGTTCGAGTTCGACACCACCGGCATCGCCCGGCTCGCGGCTGAGGCCGGTGCCGAATTCGCCATCTTCGACATGGAGCATACCGGCTGGAGTGTCGAGACGATCCGGATGCTCGTCGCGACGACCGGCGGCACCGACCTCGTGCCGATGGTGCGCGTCCCTGCGACCCAGTACCATCTGATCGCTCGGCCGCTCGATGTCGGCGCGCGCGGCATCATGGTTCCGATGGTCGAAAGCGCCGAGCAGGCCCGTGTCATCGTGCGCTCGGCCAAGTACCCGCCCGTTGGTGGGCGTGGTGCGGCCTTCGGCGTGGCTCACGACGACTACAGTGGCGGCGACCTCGTCGAGAAGATGCGCAGCGCGAACGACGAGATCGTGCTGATCGCGCAGATCGAGACTGCCGCCGGAGTGGAGAACGTCGAGGCGATCGCGCAGGTCGAAGGCATCGACGTTCTCTGGATCGGCCATTTCGACTTGACGAACTCGCTCGGCATCCCCGGTCAGTTCGAGCACCCGATGTATACCGACTCTGTCAAACGGACCATCGAGGCGTGCCAGAAGTACGGCAAGGCGGCCGGCTTCATGGCGAGCGGGGTCGAGGACGTGCTGGCCAAGATCGACCAGGGGTTCAGGATCCTCGCTTACTCCGGCGATCTCTGGCTCTATCAGCAGGCGCTTGCCACTGGCCTGTCCACCGTGCGCGAATGGCTCGCTTCGCGACGTTGAGGTTCGGCGCTGCCAGGGGCGCCCCTGGTACAGGTGAGTGCACCAGTCTGGTAGGCGCTGTCGTGATGGTGGCAGGGCGATGCACAACAGCTAATGGAACAAGCCATGGGTGGCGATCTCCACTCCTACGAGGGCAGCGACGAGGAATTTGATCGTCTTGCCGAGGAAGCAGGCCAGCGCGAATCGCTTCCAGGAGTAGCCGAGCGTGCCGGCGGCTAGTCCAACCGCGTCGAAGAACGGGTTTGGGACCAGGGCAAAGACGGCGATGCACCAGAATCCATAGGTGCTCAGCCAGTTGTGGGCCCTGGTGTACCAGCGCCCGTGTGCGATTAGTCTGCCGCCGCCAGCACCGATGATGTAGCCGAGCATCTCGCCGAGCGTGCCGGCCACGCCGGCTACGAGCGCAATCGTCAGCGGGTCCAGGACGGTGCCTGCGCGCGCCACGACCAGCAGGTACGGGATCGGCACTGCCACGCTCGCGGTGGCAACGAACACGACCGCGAAGATGCCAAGGTAGCCCCAGCGTCCGATGGCGTGCCAATTGATGGGTAGAAACAAGAAGGCAAGGCTCAGCGCACCGAGGATGAGCGCCCCGGCGATGATGCCGGCCCATGCCTTTCGGCGCGAACCGGCTGAATCGCTCCTCTCCATCTGCGTGGCGAGGGCAACCTTGTCGTGGGTTGCGCCGTGGGGGGTGCCTGGGTCAACGCTGTCGTGACGGTCGGGAGACACTCCGGCCGCGCCGGTAGAAACGTCGCGCGTGGCATCGGTGCCTGGCGACCTGGTATCCACGCTGGTACCACCGCCCGCACCGTCAGATGGTGTGCCGGCGTGAGCGCCCGGTCGCGACGGTCTTACCTCATTCGGCGATGCCGTTGAGGGTGACTCGCCGGCCTTTGGCGTTGGCGAGGAGTGGGAATCGGCAGGCTTGCTGGTCCGACCCATTTCGTCAATAGACAGAACGCAGCGGCCGTGCCAGGACGGGCTCCGTCAATCCGAAGCGCGTCGGGAGCTTCGACGCCGTGTACACCCGTTGCCAGGGATCACGCCGCTCGTGCGGACGGGGCACCCTGTGCCGGCGTACGTGCCGGCCGTGCACACCCGTTGTCAGGCGTCAGGCCGCTCGTGCAGGAGCTCGATGACGAGCGATCCGTACCGCTCGAGCTTCGCCCGCCCGATCCCTGGTACCTGGCTGAGCGTTGCAAGGTCTGCCGGTCGACGGCGGGCGATCTCGCGGAGGGTTGCCAGCGAGAAGACACAGTAGGCGGGAACTCCCTCGGAAGCGGCCTGTCCTCGATTCCAGACACGCAGCCGCTCGAACCGCCGTTCGGCCTCCACGTCGTCGGCCTCGGCGTCACCGCCGTTGCCGCCCCAGGCGATGCCTGACAGGCGTGCGTCGCCTGCCTTGCCATGCTCCGACGCCGGCGTGCCGGAGACGACGCCTGGCCCCGAACGATGGCGGTGAGCCGCCTGGTCCGGTCTGGACGACCCTGCGGGTGTGCCTGGCCGCGCCGTCGGCGGCCGTGGCGGCTCGGCGAGACGGGCGTGTCCTGCCGCCGTCAGCGCCAGGACTGGAAAATCGCCGTCCACGCGAGTCAGCAGTCCGCGTGCGAGCAGGCCGTCGATCTCGCGCTCGATGGCGCCCACAGCCATCGCGCCGAGCGCGCCGTGCTCGGGGCAGCGGTCCGGTCCGATTGGCGCCTGTACCGAGCCCCTGGTAATGAGCGCGAGTTTGCGCTTCCCGACCGCGAATGGCAGCCCGCCGACACATGCCAGCAGCGTGCGAACCGGGTCGTTGGATGCGCGGGTGGGGTCGGCGGACTGCGGCGTCGCACTCGGCGAGCTCTCTCCGTCGAGCGGGCAGCACACATCGCAGGCATCGCAAGTGTCCGATGCGCGAACCTGGAAGTGTGCGGCGACGGTCCGATGACGACAACGGCGGGTGTCGACGTAGGCGAGCAGCGCATCGATGCGGCAGTTCTGGCTGAGCTCCCAGGCATCGAGCGCTGTCTGCACGCGAATGGCAGCATCCGGCGGAGCCGGCAACAGTTCGAGCAGGAGTTGTCGTCCGGACTGCTCGACGCGGACGCGGCCTTCGGACTGCCAGCCGAGCGCAAGCCCCTCTAACTCCTCTGCCGGCACCCCGGCTCCACGGGCGAGCTCGAGCGGATGTCCGCCGACGCTCCGTCCCGCCCGTAGCCCGAGGGCTGACGCCACCCGCACAAACTCGGCGTCCGCGCTCATCGAGGGGCACGCCGGAGACAGCGGCTGCTCGCCAGGCTGGCACCGCCCACCTGCTGCATTCACGTCCGCCGTAGCTCCAGGTGATGGCGTGCCGTCATTGCATGGCGTGCCGTCTCGCAGTCCAGCGGCGTGCCCGGCCGGCACTTCCAGCCGCAGCCAGCGCGGCACGTCGAGGTGGCGGCGGAGTAAACCGACCTGCTCCAGCAGCCCGAGCGCGACCCGGACCCGCGTTTCGTCGCTGTCCTGAGCGGCATTCCCGACCGCTCGCCGGGTGAGGTCGGCGGCGGCGATGGCCGCGATACCATTCTCGGCTGCGCGGCGAACCTCGGTGAAGACGCGCCGAAGCACGTCGATTTCGAGGCGATCGTCCTTGACCCAGCGGCGCAGTGTGGCTCGGTCTCCGCGCGAGGCGAGCAGCACACAGCGGGCCGGGCGGCGGTCCCGCCCGGCCCGCCCTGATTCTTGCACGTAGGCTTCGAGCGAGCGGGGCGGGCTGAGGTGAACGACGAAGCGGACGTTCGCCTTGTCCACGCCCATGCCGAATGCCGTCGTCGCGACCATCACCCGAACACGGTCGAGCATGAACGCGTCCTGGGCCACCTCACGGTCCTCGCGCGGCATGCCGGCGTGGTAATGCCCGGCCGTGACCCCGCGTCGGCGGAGAAGCATCGCTACGTCCTCGGCTTGTTCGCGGCTGGTGACGTAGACGATGCCGCTGCCCCGTTCGCTCTGACAGAGGTACACGAGAGCACGTAGCTTCGCTTCACGGTCGCTCGCAGTCTGCACCTCGAGCCGCAGGTTTGGCCGCAGGACGCCGGTCGCGACAGTCATGAGCGGTCGACCGAAGCGCTCGCCGAGTTCGTGCTGGATCGCCGGGGTGGCCGTCGCGGTCATTGCCAGCAGGCGAGGTTGACCGAGCAAGTCGAGCGCTCGCCGCACGAACAGGTAGTCGGGGCGAAAGTCGTGACCCCAGAGCGAAACACAATGCGCTTCGTCTACCACCACCAGCGAGCAGCCGGCCCGCCTCAGTGCGTCCACGAACGAACGCTGGCGTAGGCGTTCGGGCGTGGCGTAGACCAGTTTGTAGTGCCCCGCGAGCAGGCCAGCCTGCCGTTCGGTGAGAGTGTCGCGGTCGACCAGACTGCTGAAGAGGGCCGTCCGCGCGTGAACCGCCGGCGGCAGGCCATCCACCTGATCCTTCATCAACGCCAGGAGTGGCGAAATGATAAGGGTGCAGCCGTTGAGGAGCAGGCCGGCAAGTTGGTAGCAGAGCGATTTGCCGGCGCCGGTCGGCATGATCGCCAGGACGTCGCTGCCGTCGAGAAGCGCCCGGACGACGTCAGCCTGGCCTTCGCGAAAGTCGGTGTGGCCGAACAGTTCCCGGAGCGCCGTGCGGGCCTCGTCGAGGGACGGGTGATCCGCGCGGCGCTCCGTGCCCACCGGTCAGGACGCTCCGGCCGGGACGAGTCCGAAGTTCTCGGCGTAGAGTGCCTCGATGCGCCGTAGGTCGTCGGCGGTCAGGTCCGGTAGATCCGGTGCTGCCGCGAACTCTTCGAGTTGCTCGACGTCGTAAATGTTCGGCTGGGCCGAGGTCACGATCGGGTCTGCCAGAACCCACTTGAGGGCCGCCTGCCCGAGCGTCATCCCGCGCCCTTCGTACAGGAACTTCAAACGATCGATCTTCTGGAGCCCTTCGATCAGCCAGGAGCGTGGCCGGTGGCTACGATGATCGCTCGGCGGGAAGGTGGTCTCCGGGGTGTACTTGCCTTCGAGCATGCCCGATGAGTGTGGCACCCGGACCAGGATGCCGACGTTTCGCTCCCGGGCAAGCGGCAGGAAGCGGCCGCCCGGCTCCTGCTCGAGTATGTTGTAGATGATCTGGAGCGCGTTCAACGTGCGGGCTCGAAGCACCTCTTCGCCGTGCTCAGTCCCGCCGATGGCGGGGCCGAGGCCCGCGCCGTAGGCCCGGATCTTCCCCTCGTCCTTCAGTTTGTCGAGCAGTGCGAACAGATCGTCGTGCTGGAACGCGTCGAGGCGCGGATTGTGGAGCATCCAGAGGTCGATGTAGTCGGTCTCGAGGCGCTTCAGGCTCTGCTCGAGCGCAAAACGAACGAACTCAGGGGTCCAGTTGTGCGCCCGCTCGCGCTGCCCGCGCCGCTCGGTGTCGTTGTAGAAGTCGTACCCGAACCGGGTGCCGATGGCGATGTCCTGGCGACGGCCGCCAAACGCCTTCGCGAGGATCGTCTCGCCCCGCCCCTCACCGTAGGTGTCGGCGGTATCGTAAAAGGTGATGCCAAGGTCGAGTGCCCGCCGGAGCAGATCGACCGCCTGGTCGTCGGTATAGTCGCCCCACCAGCCGGCGGCGACGGTCCAGACCCCGAAGCCGACCTCACTGAGAGTCACGTCGGTGTCTGGTAGGGTGCGATATCGCATAGCTCAGAACCCCTTTCCCGCTAGCAGATGCATCGCAAAGCAGATGCGTGAAATGGCAGACGCGCCACGTCAGGCCGGTGCTGTCGTCGGCTGGCGCTGCTCAAGCGCGGCCCGTACGGATTGGATCTGGACGGCGTAGGCCGCGTCGTCGAGGGCCGGCGTGGCGCCGCTCAGTGGTACGTCCTCGGCGAGCGTCAGCCAGGACTTGCAACCACCGTACTCTGGGCGCATCTCGACCTCGGTCGGCCGACCGAGCCGGTACGCCCGGACCGCCATGACCAGCAGCGGATGGCGCGGCTTCCATCGAAGCCGCTCTTCGGCATACTGCTCGCTGAAGCAGTAGAACGGCGCAAGTGCCTCGACCTGCCACGGCTCCGAAACCTCGAACAGGTCGGTCAGTTGGGCCCAGGTGTCGATACCGACTCGCATCGAATCGCGCGGCTCGGCAAGCAGCGCCTCCAGGTCCGCACGGAAGTGTGGCTGGAGCAGTTCGGTGCGCTGGTGCTCGTAGGTTGGGAAGAGCAGGAACTCGCGTGCCTGGATCTTGAAATGGCGGGTGTCCTCGCGGATACCGCCCTTTCGGACCAGCAGTACCTGTCGGCCTTCGCGCAGCGCCCGCGTCGCTACGGCCCACTCTTTGAGTGCGGTGGTCGCCACGATTGGCCTCCCTGGTGATCGCGCGTCAAGGCCTGGCGCGCGTTCGTCAACGACGGTCAAGATGGCGCGCCAGCAAACTCTGGCAGTGAGACCGACGCGTTGGTGGCGAGGGTGTCGAGCATCTCGTCCGGTGTCATCGCGATGCAGGTGAAAATCGGGGTGTCGCGCAGGGTGTACTCGCTGGCGCGAGTCTCCCGCAGCTTCATCACCAGATCCAGGAAGTCGGACGGAACGTTCGTCTCGAAGGCGACCACGAACTCCTGATCGTCCAGCCCGAACGAGTAGCCGGTGTTGATGCGCACCGACGGAAACTCGTGGCCGACCTTGATATGGGTGTTCATCATCTGCTGACGTTCCTCGAGCGGCAGCATGTACCAGGCCCGCGTCTTCACGAACGGGTAGACGAAGAGGTACTTCGTCCCGAGTGGCGTGATCCGCAGGCGAGCGCCCTCCTGACCCTCATGGGTGTGCTTGTCGACGTACTGCGAGCGACGGGTCATCGCCAGATAGGAGTACGGCAGATCCAGGTATGGCCCCATCCGCGATCCGAACAGGCGCGTGGTGAGCTCCTGGAAGTCCTCCAGCCGGTCGCTGACGGTCCAGAGCATCAGATCGCAGTCGCCGCGTGTCCCGACCGTGGAGTAGCACTGTACGAGCATCCGCTGGGCGAACGCCTCGAGAACCTCGACGACCTCCTGCTTGGCCGCCTCGCGCTCATCCGGAGGAAGTGCGCGCCAGGAAGGCGCAACCTTGAAGAATGTGTACTTGAGGAACTGTCGTTGCTGTGTGGCCATCGTGTCCCTTGTCTGTGGGCGTCGAACGACCCGGCGAAAGGGCCGGGCCGACGGCCAAAATCGGGGGAAAACGGGGGGAATCTCCCGAAGCCGCCATCCGTATTGTAGCCCCGGTGCCCGCCAGGTGGACCTGTCAGCCGCCCGGGACCGGAGGTAGCGGCGCAGCAGGATACGGTAGGCTAACGCTCATCCCGGTTCCCACGCTGGAACGGAAGGGCGTAGGCGAGCGCCCTCAGGCCGACCGGTGAGCACGAAAGCGCCCCCGACTCATCTCTGAGTCGGGGGCGCGGCGTTGGTGGGGTAACGTGGACGGTCAGGCGGTATGCTGAACCTGCGGTACCAGGATACGATCGCCTGGGTAGAGCTGACGGTCGCGCTGGGCGAAGCCGTTGGCCTCCATGAGCGACTCGACCGTCACACCGTGCTTGGTGGCAACGGTGTCGAGTGTGTCGCCCGCCAGGACGGTGTATGGCAGAGTCGCCGACGCAGTTGCGGGCGCAGCCGTGGTAGAAGGTGCCGTGGCGGGCGCAGCCGTGGTAACAGGCGCAGCTGTGGTGACAGGCGCCGCCGTCGGAGCGGGCGCGGTCGTGGCCGCCACCTGAGCGGGTGGCGCAATGGGGGCCGCCTGCGGCGGGGCCTGGACGGCGGCCGGCGGTGGTGGAGCAGCGTTCTTAGCTTCCTCGTTGTCCTCGCCCTCGGCCGCTCCGCGGAACTCACGGATGCCCTTGCCGAGCGCCTGCCCGACCTCCGGCAGCTTGCCTACGCCAAAGATCAGGACAATGATGACGAGGATGATGATGAGCTCTGGGGCGCCCAGCGCCGGCATCTCGTCCCTCCCGGAATCCTGCCAGCGTCGAAATTGCTGGCTGTGAGCTATGGTACCATCTGCGCGATGACGCTCGCTACGTCACGCGGTCACATTCATCCAACCCTCAGATTTTCGTGCTCGCGCTGTCCTGACGCACCGCCTGCCTGGTCGGTTGGGACGCCTATCGGGCGCCGGCCTGAGTGGCCTGTTCTGGCTCGACGTCCGAGACGGCGCACATGAGCACATCCGCCGCTACCGCCCCCGATCGCTCGGAGGCGACCGCCGGGAACGCACTCGCCGAGCGTACGCACGCCTGGCCGCTCAGGCGGCTCGGCAGTCCGGCTGTGCTGGTACTGTTCTTCGTCGTCGCGTTTTCCGTGCGTACGGTCGGCATTCACCTCTTCATCACACCGGATGAGGACAACTGGATGCGCCGGACAGGGAATTTTGCCCTCGCGCTTCAGGAGCGCGATTTCCTGTTCACGTTCCAGAGCGGCCATCCTGGCGTCACCACCACCTGGATTGCGGCGCTGGGGCTCGGCTCGGATGCGGTGAGCCTGTCAGGTATCACCGGTCCGGATCCGGTCGTCACTGAGTTGCCCGGCTTCATGGATCTGCTCGTTCGTGCCCGATTGGCGCTGATTGCCGTCAACAGCCTGCTTCTGGTGGGCACCGTGGCGTTGGCCTGGCGGCTCGTGGGGCGCGGCCCAGCACTGATCGGAGGCGTGTTGCTGACCTTCGATCCGTTCATGGTGGCGCACAGCCAGGTGGTTCACGTCGATGCGCTCGCCAGCGGGTTCATCACAGTTGCGCTGCTTGGCGCGTGCGTGTACTGGTGGCATCGAGGTGGCTGGGGGTACCTGGCGGTGTGCGGCATCGCGAGCGGCCTGGCGGTCTTGACAAAGGCGCCTTCACTGATCCTGGGACTTCTGCTGCCACTGGTGGCGCTGACTGCGCCGCTCGTAGATCGGAGCGGCTGGACGTGGCGCCGCGCCGTAGTGACGCTGGTCACCGGCGGCATGCTCGGGGTACTGACGGTCATGCTCCTCTTGCCGGCACTATGGGTGGCGCCACTCGAGGTGGCACAGCGCGCGATCGACTATCAGATCATGCAGGGCTCGACGCCGCACCGTCCGGGCAACTACTTCCTGGGCCAGGCCAAGATCGACCCTGGCCCCTGGTACTACCCGGTTGCCATCCTGTTCCGCCTGACGCCGCTGGTTCTCGTCGGGCTAGTGACGTTGGCGGTATTCCTGCCGGAGCGGCGGCATCGCCGGATGGCGGTTCTGCTGATCGTCTACGTTGCCGCGTTCGTTCTGTTCGTGACGGCGGCGTCGAAGAAACTGGACCGATATGCGCTGCCGGTCTTCCCATCCCTCGCGCTGCTCGGCGGCCTGGGGCTCTGGATACTCTGGGAGCGCGCCGCCGCGGTGCTCCAATCCATTCGGTGGGGGGTGCCGGAGCGCGTGTGGGCGGTTGGGGCGCTGGCGTTGCTGGCGGTCGCGCACCTCCTTCCGCTCTCTGCCGTCTATCCGTACCCTCTCGCATACTACAACCCGCTCGTTGGCGGTGGTCCGACGGCCGTCCGCGTGATGCTCGTCGGCTGGGGGGAGGGGCTTGACCAGGTGGCGGGCTACTTGAATGCCCAGCCAGATGCCGACCGCGCCGAGATCTCGATCTACTACCCGCTGGAGATCAATTTTCAGGGGATGGTGCGGGGACATGTCGGACAATTCGGCGATGGGAGTCGAGCCAACTACGTGGTCGACTACGTGAACGGCTACCAGCGGGGCCAGATACCGATCGAGGTCCGGGCACAGCAGCCAGACTTCACGGTGGCGATCAACGGTATCGTTTACGCCCGGGTGTTCCGGATCGAGCCACCCCGCGCGATTCAGCCGCTGGCCCCGGTCGTGCCGCTGGAGCCATGATGGCCAGGCGAGCACGCCGCTTTTCGTCCAAGACCGGCGAGCGCGCAATGAGGACGCCCTCGAATCTGACGCTTCGCCATTGAAGCGGCGGATCCGAGGGCGATCCTCAGCGACGCGATAGTTCGTGCGAGCCGCTGCCGGCGCAGGTAACGCGCAGCCGGACCGCGGACCGGTGGTACGCCGCGTCGGCGCTGCTAATCGTCGTCGTTGTCGTTGTTCTTGTTGTCGTTCTCGTTGCTTGTCGAGGAACTGATCGCGTCGCCGAGATGAGCGTCGACGGACAGTTCCTGAGCGTCGAACTCGATCTCACTGATCTTTTCACCGATCACCGTGATGTGATCGCCCAGACGCACGCCGTTCTTCTCGACCAGGTCGGTGGTGAGCAAGTGGACGGTCATGACGCCATCGGTGTTCGCGATCTTCAACTCGGGCGGGTTCTTCAAGGTATTGATGTCGAGAACCTGGCCCTGGGTCTCGTGATCTTCCTTCTGCGAGCGCGACTGTTCCGAGTTGTTGTTCTTCCGCTTGTTATCGTCGTCTTTGTTGCCAGCGTATCCAATCGCTGGTGCCATCGCGCCGACGACGACGATGAGGATTGCCGCCCCTCGGGCGAGCCGCATGAACTTCTGCCGCATCTATTCCTCCTGAGCACCAGACGCCCACTGCGACGAACGAAGACCGACGCCCCGGGTCGCGTCGCGAGACGCGCGTGTAATGGTGCCGTTGTCCGCGATCCGAGCGTGTTGGGCCTGCCCGCTCGGACTGGGGCGCGAGTATAGCCGGAGATGGGCGCCGGTGTCAGCGCCAGGCCGGACCGACGGGTCACCTGACGGTCCGCCTGACGGTCCGCCGGGCATCGTCGTATCGACGAGTCGCGGGCGAGCCAGCACCTGCCTGACCACCTGTCCAGCAGGTGCGTTCATGTGTGACGCCGGACGGTCACGGTCCGGGTTGCCAGCCCCGCACAGCGAAAATAACCGCGCTCCGGTCCGCATACACCTGGACGAGGTCCGGGTCGGCGGCGGCGTTTCGCAAGAAGGAGCCATGATCGCGGTCGGTGAAGACCCAGCCGGAGTCGTACTCATCGCGAATGAGCGCGCCGGGCTGTTCCACCTGGCCCCTCGTAATCGCCCGCCACTGCAAGTAGAGCGGGCCGTCGTACAGATACATGTAGGTCGGATCGAGGCCGACGAGATAGGTGTTGTGCGTGTCCCAGTAGAACAATTCGGGGAAGTCGTCCCAATCGGTGGCGAAGACTCGTGCGCCTGGCGGTGTGTTCGCCACGAGCCACTGCGCGGCATCACGATAGCGCGTGTGGTCGCGGGTGGACTTGACGTCACCGCGCCCTTGCTGGACGCTCTGCCAGAGCAGTGGCGCGATCAGGACCAGCGCCGCCGCAGCCATCACCACCTCGCGTCGAGGAGTGAACAGCGAGCGCAGCGGTTCGGTCACGCGCTCGGGCAGAGCCCGGTTCCAGGCGAAGGCGCAGAAGAGGGTGGCGAAGGCCGGCTCGGCCTCGATCCAGCGCCGGGACCGCAGGAACAACACCAGGAAGGTACAGGCGATGATCCCAAGGGCCACCACCTTTCCATCCAGCGAGCGCAGCCGCGACGGACGGGCGTCGAGCAGGATCGGGATGAACCCAAGCGGGACCAGCACGATGGCAAGCCAGTTGGTCTCGATCAGGAAGCAGTCGCCGAACGGGTTGCTGAGGTCGTTGCAGCCATACGGATACCACTCGTTCCCGACCTGGATGACGGCGTCGCCGTGCGTCAAGCCGAACAGTTGGAAGACTTTCGGCAGCATGTGCAAGTAAGAGAACAGGATGTTATTCGGGAAGTAGGGGTTGATGACGTTGCCGAGCAGCACCCCAATGGCCGGGAACAGCACCAGCCCCCAGGAAGGGCGGCGTGTTTCCCACCAGGCGCCGAGAAACGCCGCGCCGCACACGCCCAGCAGGACCGGGAAGCCGTCGAAGAGCCAGGTAAAGGCGAACCCGAGCGGGAGCAGCCAGCGCTGGCGCCGGCTGAAGGCCAGATAGAGGGCCAACAACAGCAGCAACAGCGTCAGCGACTGCCGCCGGGTCATGCTGAGCCGGTACAAGAAGGGTCCAGCCGAGGCAAGCGCGACGATCAACCAGACAAGTGACGCCTTCACCCGGTGCTCGGCCATGAGCTGGTACACGACGAGGAGCGCGCTCGAGGCGAAGATCACCGCCGCGAGCTTCGCCCCGATCCGCAGGTCGCCGAACGTGAAGGGCGTCAGGAGCAGGTGGAACAGCAGATGATGATCGGTGAACTCAGCCGGGTTCAGAATCGTCGTCTGAAGCCACGGGAAGGGCACTGCCAGGAACATGCCCAGTCCCCGTTCGCGCATGATCTCGGCGAAGCGGATGTGGAAGTAGCCGTCAATCCCGACGATCGAGGGCGTCGCCCATTGGACATAACTGAAGACAGCGGCCACGACCGCTGTTGCGACGAGCAGCGGGTCATAGACGGAACGGATGAGGCGGCTGAGGGCGGCCGCTCGGTGTGGTGTGGGAGCCGCGGTCTCGGGGGTTGCCGACGATGCCAGGGGCGTACCCTCGCCAGAGCTACGAGCAGGGTGGGAGAATCTGGGGGGGGGAAACCCACACCCTCTAGAAATGCGAAACCGGGCGCGCAAGGCACGCCCGGCCCCTGCGGCCGACCGTCGGGGGCCGGCGACCGCTGGGAGTCCTGTTCCGCCGCACGGCGGGCACCTCGGCGGCAAGGACCCTCGACCAAAGCATGATACTGCAATCGCGGGTACCTGTCAAAGACGCAGAAGTGAGATACAGGGACTGTGAGCGGCGATTGTTGGCGCGTGCGGTTGCGATTTTCTTGCGATGGAGTCTCGCCAGTGTGACGTCAAACGCTGTCAATACGCGGCAGGTACACATCTGAATGATGCGGTTCCACGTTGGTTGTGTGAAACTCGTGGGAACGTCACAGCGCATCGCACCGACCTGGTGGTGCTGGCGCCAGCATCTGCCGGTCTGAGACGAGCCGGCGGCTCGGTGGCGCACTACCCAGCGCGATGGAGCGGCCGTTAGCGGAGCGGCTGTCAGCAGAACACGTCAGGACGACGCACATCGAGTCGAGAGACATCCGACCGTAAAGACATCTGGCCGAACGACATCCGGGCAAGACACGCTACAACTCGGAGACAGCTATGCTCGACCCCACGGCGAGCCTGAACCTGGAACCTCCTGACGCGGGGAGCCGGCTCGTGCTGGGCTCGGCTTCACCGCGGCGGCGACACCTGCTGGCGCTGCTCGAGCTCCCGTTCTCCACGGCCGTTGCGGACGTTGACGAGACGCCTCGACCATGTGAAAGGCCGGATGGCCTGGCGCTGCGGCTCGCTCAGGCCAAGGCGGCGGCGCTCGCAGGCGGACAGTCCGCGGCGCTCGTCCTTGGGGCAGACACCGTGGTCGCGCTGGACGACAGGCTACTTGCCAAGCCGGCCGACGGCGAGGAAGCTCGGATGATGCTCCGCGACTTGCGCGGGCGCGAGCACCGTGTCATCACGGGCGTCGCGGTGGCACAGGCGGGACGAGTACTCGTAGCGGGCGCCATCGAGACCCTGGTTGCCATGCGTGAGTATGGTGACGGCGAAATCGAGGCATACATCGCGAGCGGCCGTCCGTTCGACAAGGCGGGCGGCTACGCGATCCAGGATCCCACATTTCACCCAGTTGCCCGAATCGTGGGGTGCTACCCGAACGTCGTTGGCCTCCCCCTGTGCGAGGCACGCCGCCAGATCGCTGCCTGCGGGCAGACCCCTAGCGGCCCGCCCGGACCGCCATCCGGACCAGGTGGGGCTGGCGTCGACGGGCGTGGCTGCGATCTCTGTGTGCGTGCCCGCGCCGTCGAACCGCCAGCCTGACGGAGCGGCGAGCGGTGAGGGGGGAGCGGCGAGTCGTCAGTCGTCGGAGGCCAGGAGCAAGGGGCCCTCGACATCAACCGCTGACGACTGACGCCTGATGACGGATACCTCGCCGCTGCTGGCCGCGTAGAATGGCAACATGCTGGCTTGCCCGGACGAGCGAGGTCGTTGGTGGCTGCCCCACCTGCTGCTGTTCGTCGTCGTCCTGATCTGGTCGAGCAACACCGTCGTCTCGAAACTGATCCTGCGTGATGTCGCGCCAGCGCCGCTCGCGCTGGTGCGCTTCAGCATAGCCGTGCTCACCTTTCATGTCCCCATCTTCGTGGTGCTGTTGCGGGTCAACGCGCCGCTCAAGCAGTTCGAGTGGCAGCGGATTGCTGTGATCGGATTGGTGGGCGTCGGGACAAGCGGTCTGCTGTACACCCTCGGACTGGATGGGACGCCCGCGACCTATGCCGCTTTGATGCAGATGACGGGCCCGCCAATCGCGGTGATCGTCTCGTGGCTCGTCTTCCGCGAGACGCTTGGCGCCGTTCGTGCGCTTGGCACGGCCATCGCTTTTGGCGGGGCAGCGGTCCTCGCCACGAACGGTCAGTTGGCCGCGCCCGACACGCCGGTACTGGTCGGGAGCTCGCTCATCATGCTCTCTCAACTGACCTGGGCCATCTACACGATTTTCGGGAAGCCGCTGCTGGCCTACCGGCCCCCGCTGCTGATCCTGAGCGGCGCACACGTCTTCGCGCTCGGCTCGCTCTGGACTGGTTCGATCCCGCTAGGAGCGTGGCAGGCACTGCTTGATGCTGGCTCGTGGCCCTGGCCAACCTGGGTTGGCATCCTGTACCTCGCCTTCGGGACCACGGCGTTGAGCCAGGTGATGTACGGCTACGCGTTGCGCGATGTGTCTGCCTCACAGGCCATCTCCTACTCGTACCTTCAGCCGCCGATGACGGCAGTCATGGCCGCCTTCACCCTCGGGGAACACCCGACGGTCCTGACCTATGTCTGCGGGGTGGCGATCCTGTTCGGCCTGTGGCTCGTCAACCGGCCCCGCCGGCTGCGGCCACGGCGATTGCGACAACCAGGCTGAGTGGAGAACGGGCCGAGAGTATCGCGTGGCGTGTCGCGAGGAGCCCACTCCGGGCTTGCATCATCACGACACTCGTGATAGTCTGGGCAGGCTGCGGTTGTGATGAGTTTGTGCGGTGTTTGTGACCGGGCCGTAACGCCGTGGTTGGGCGGGTCGTTGCCCAGCGGGCCGGCGGGCGCCGATCCGTCATCGGAGGACTCGCAGGGTGGGCAACCAGTCGGGTCACGGCAGTCACCGTCCATGCCTGTTCGCTCGATTCGGTGGGGTTCTGGTGCTGCTGTGGTCCGTGTGGTTCACTGTGGCTAACCCCGCGGCCGCACCGGCTCGGGCCTTCGCGCAGGCTGCGCCAACAGGGTGTTTCGGCGACGAACGCCTGACTATCGCGCCGGCCGAGCCTCCAATCGGACGATCCTTCTGGATTCAGGCGTCCTCGACATCCCCGCATTCCACTAGTCGGCTCGGTGGTCTGGAACTGCCGGCGTCGAGGGTCACCACTGACGAGGGCGACCTGTACATCTGGGAGTTGCCCGTTCTCGATGGCGTGCGGGAGCCACGAACGTACGTCTTCTCGGTCGTCGACCCAGGCGGCATCGAGACCCCCTGCGCGTCGGCGGTCGTGGTCCCGGCAGGCGCAACTGCCGCGAGCGAACCGGTCCCGCCGGAGCCTGGGGTCTCGGTGCCGAGCGTGGCTCGTGACGGACGGATGCCACCACTGTTCTCGCCGGCCGGTCCTGCCTGGGTACACGGGGGGCCGTTGACAGGAGGCGTGGAGGACGTTGGCATGCCGGCCCCGGACGAGAGGGCGGCGCCCGGCGGCGCGCTGAGCGTCTCAGTTGACGCGTCCACACCTGGGACAGTCGCGGACGCCGTGACAGCACATGGAGCGGCCCAGACACCATCGGGTACACCCCGACCGACCCGAACGCCGCGCGAGCCGACACCGACTCGGGAGTCGGCCTCCACCCGAGAATCGACGACGATGCGCGACCCAACTGCGACGCGCACGCCGACGTTCACCCGAGAACCGACGCCGACCCGAGAGCCTACCGCCACCCGTGAGGCGACCGACACTCCAGTCCCGATCCGCACGCCACGCCCGACGCAGACGCCACGGCCGGACCCGACCGAGACGCCGGCGCCGACTCCGACGCTCGGCCCTGCCACCGTCTCGGGCATCGAGCCAGAGTCAGCTACCTGCCGTCAGCCACTCACCGTCAGCGGGCGCAACTTCGGCCCGAGCCGTCGGGAGGTTGACGGTAAAGTCCTGATTTCTGGGGTCGAGGCGAGCGTCACGTCATGGGAGACCGATGCAATCCGAGTGACTGTCCCCGCGTCGGTCAAGCCCGGCAACGATCGTACTCTGAGTGTCGTGGTCAACGGCCGGTCGTATGACTATCGAGGCGGTCTACGCGTCTCCTGCTGATACCCGCACGAATGCAGAGGCAACCGGGCAGAGGCTTCACGCCTGTTCCTGGAGCCAGGGCGCCTGGCGCTACCTGGCCGGTTGATGGATGCCGAGCGGCGCCCCTCGGCGCTCCAGGTCGGCCAGGTAGGACCCGGCCAGTCGGACAGCCGAACGATCGACGTCAGCGAGACGAGGCCGGCCGATCAGTCCGAGTGCTCGATCGATCTCGTTGTAGAGAATCTCGATGGCGCGGTCCACGCCTGCTGCGCCGCCGGCGGCTAGCCCATACAGGAGCGGGCGCCCGATCGTGCAGGCGCGGGCGCCCAGCGCGATGGCCTTGACCACGTCGGTGCCGCGACGGATGCCGCCGTCCAGGATGACCTCGGCACGATCGCCAACCGCGTCCGCCACCTCGGGAAGGACCTCGATGGAGGCGGGCAGGCCATCCAGTTGCCGACCGCCGTGATTCGAGACGATGATGGCATCGACGCCGTGTTCGACGGCACGACGGGCGTCTTCGCCGGTCATGATCCCCTTGACCGCAAGCGGGCCGGACCAGATCGAGCGGAACCAGTCAAGATCGTCCCAGTCGACGGATGGATCGTGCTGACGGCTAATGAACTGCCAGAGCGCGACCGGATCGCTCCCCAGGCCCACCTGGGCGCCGACGAAGTTCTTGAACGTGATGCCCGGTCCTCGGAGCACGCCACGAATCCAGGCGATCCGCTGAAGCGCATCGACGGCGTTGCGGACGGTGATCTTTGGCGGGATCGTCGCACCGTTTCGCAGGTCGCGTTCGCGCTGCCCGAGGATCGGTACGTCGATGGTGAGGCACAGAGCGCGGTAGCCGGCCGCCTTCGCCCGCTCGACGAGCGAGCGGGTCAGGTCACGGTCGCGCAACACGTACAACTGGAACCAGAGCGGCCCGCTCGTTGCCTCGGCGATCTCTTCGATCGAGCAGGCGGCATGGGTGCTGACGGTGTAGATGATGCCCCGCCGCGCCGCCGCCCGAGCCGCCTCGATTTCGCCACGCGGCCAGACCATGCCAGCCAGTCCGGTCGGAGCCAGGATGAGGGGCATCGACACTGGCTGCCCCAGCACGGTCGTGCGCTGGTCCCGCTCCGAGACGTCCACCAGGGCTCGCGGACGAAAGGTCAGGTGCTGGAAGGCGAGGCGGTTAGCGCGCAGGGTCGTCTCGTCCTCGGCACCGCCGTCCACAAAATCGAAGACGGCGCGAGGCAGGCGGCGTCGAGCGATGCGGCGAAGGTCGTCGATATTGATGGCCATTGGCGGTTGGCTCTCCCTGGGACCCGGCGCCCCGTCGATGGGGCTGGCAGTATGGGACGGCAGTCTGAGCGGCAGGTTGCAGTACGTTGCAGGACGGTGAGGGTATCAGTCCTGGAACGATGACGGTTGGCACAAGCCGGCGGGACGGTTGGCCACTCTGGACCACGTGGCCGGGTGGAGGGCGGCTGTGGCGCACGCCCGGGCCCCTATCTGTAGGATGGTCTGTTCTGTAGGACGGTCTGTCCGAGGCATGCTCAGCCGGCCACGACCGACTCACGCGCCAACGCGGGGTCGAGGCGGAGCGCCGACCGATCCAGATCGGCGAGTGTCGGCCGGCCGAGGAGCCCCTGGGTCCGATCGATCTCGGCGCGCAAGATCTCGATCGCCCGTTCGGCGCCCGCTTGCCCGTCGACGGCCAGGCCCCACAGATATGGCCGCCCGATCATGCAGGCTTTCGCGCCGAGGGCAAGCGCCTTGACGGCGTCGGAGCCGCGCCGAATACCGCTATCGAGCAGCACGTCCACCCGGTGCCCCACTGCGTCGACGACCTCTGGGAGCGCTTCGACAGACGTTGGCAGGTAATCCAGTTGCCGCCCGCCGTGATTCGAGACCACGACCCCATCCGCCCCCAGATCCACAGCGCGACGTGCGTCCTCGGCCGTCACGATGCCTTTGACGACCAGCGGCCCGGACCAGAGCGAGCGGAACCAGCGGAAGTCATCCCAGGAGACGGACTGGTCATGCAGGCTCGTGACGTACCCTCCAAGCTTGATCAGATCGCTGCCGCCGGCGGCGTGACGGAGCCCCAGGAAATTGCGGTCGGTGATCTTCGGTCCCATCAAGACGCGGCGCATCCAGGTCACGCGACGGAGGGTGTCGAGCGCGTTCGCGATGGTGACCTTCGGCGGCACGGTGAAGCCGTTGCGAAGGTCGCGTTCGCGCTGACTGACGACCTGTACGTCGACGGTCAAGAACATCGCCTTCGCCCCAACCGCCGCCGCCCGTTCGACCAGTCGACGGGTGTATTCGCGGTCCTTCCAGACGTAGACCTGGAACCAGAGGTGTCCGCGCGTCGCGTCGGCGACGTCCTCGATAGCACAGGTCGCGCGTGTGGGTAGGGTGTAGATCGTACCCAGGTGCGCGGCAGCTCGGGCGGCCTCAATCTCGCCGCGTGGCCAGAGCAGCCCGGGCATACCGGCCGGCGCGAGCACGATCGGCGTCGAGAGTGACTGACCGAGGACCGTCGTCCGCTGATCGCGTCGCGACACGTCGACGAGTGCGCGGGGCCGGAAGGTGATGCGTTCGAAGGCGGTGCGGTTCTCGCGTAGCGTCACCTCGTCTTCGCCGCCGCCGTCCACGAAGTCGAACAGGGCACGAGGGAGGCGGCGGCGTGCCCGCTGACGGAGATCCTCGATCGAGACGTCCATAGCTCACTCTTTCCCGGCCGTGTAGTGACAACACAGGTCTAGCGCTGCCAGCCTGTTGTGGCACCGTGCGGAGATCCCCCACCGCCGACGAGGCGCGGTATCGGCGCGGGTGCCGCACCCAGCCACAGCGGCGGACGACCGTTACATGGTACTCGACCGCTTCCATCGCACCAGCGCGAGTGCGCCACTCGTGTAGGCACCCCCAGGCGATGACGTCGGGGTGACAGGTGACGCACATGGGCTCCTCCGCGCGGAGATGCTCCCTAACGTCGGGCGCTGTTTCCGGCAGCGCAAGCACCCGGCCCGAGCGCGCCGAGCGAGTGGCAGGCGGAGGCGTATCACAATCGTGAATCAGATATGCTCGACCGCCCGTTTCTGGTGGTCTGGACGCGCGTGCCCCTATACGTCGAGGTCGTGTCACGGTAGCATCCAGAGTGTCCATGGCGGGCAGCGGCGTAGAACCGGCGGAGCGGATAGGCATCATGGCGATCGCACGGAAGGCGGTAACGGGGCGCACGGCCTACGAGCAGCCGCATCGTGCTCCTGGTGAGCCTTCGACGGTCCTCGGGAGCGCCTGGGCAGATTCGCTCCCGCCCGCTATCGGCCCGACTGAGATGATCGAGCCGACGGCGATCGCGCGAGACGAGGCGTTCCACGATCTGGACACGGTGGAGCGAGCGCGCCTCGAGGGCGTTCGGCTGGCGGCGCGCGAGATGGCGCATCTACTCAACAACGACCTTGCGGTCGCCGTGGGGCTGGTGGACCTCCTGCACGAGCAGCCTGATCTCCCGCCCCACCTGCGCGACTTCGTCGCCGGCGCAGCCTCGAGTCTCGATGCCGCTGCCCGTCACATTGAGGCATTCCAGCGCATCGTTCGGGTCGCCACCAAGGGAACCCCGGCTGGTGTCACGCTCGACCTCGAGCGGTCGGGACGCTCAGTACAGCACTGAATCCCACCGGTAGCGAGGCTCAGCGTCGTGGTGCCCCCCGATCTGGGCGGCGACGGACGCTGACGCGGCTACGCTTCTCACGACGTAGCCGTCACGCTGCCACGGACGATCCCGAACGAGGGCTCGGACGTCGCATCGGCTGCCTGGATCGAGCGGGGCAGGGCGTGGGCGACTGGATAGGATTAGCGTCCTGTGGCCGGCATCAGCCAGGGTGACAGCGTTGCGCCGAGAAGAGCCGACCTGACCCGGAGCGCTGCACTCTGGGCATGGTGCAGCGCTACCATCGGATGCACGCACCGTCGACGCCTGTACCGTCGACGAGTGACGACGACGTGCCACGAACAGTGCGACGACGACGTGCCACGGACAGTGTGACGACGACGTGCCACGAATAGTGTGACGATGACGTGCCACGAACAGTGTGAGGGCGATGATGGCCGACGAGGTATGGGCGGGCGAACGGGCGGTGTCGGGCGACACGGCGACTTCCGGGCAGGGTCCGACGGCGGGCGATGGGGCGGCGCGGCGCGACTGGGTGGCACAGCGCATCGACCACAAGCGCGACGCCTACATCGCGCTCAGCGACCGGGTCTGGGACTACGCCGAGCTCCGCTTCAAGGAGGTGCGAGCGGTTGCCGACCAGACCCAGATGCTGGACGCTGAGGGCTTCCGGATGACCCGAGACGTTGCCGGACTGCCGACTGCCTTCATGGCCGAGGCCGGGCACGGTCGCCCCGTTATCGGCTTCCTGGGGGAGTTCGACGCGCTCGCCGGATTGAGTCAAGAGGCCGGGGTTTCCACGCCACGGCCCGTCACACCGGGCATGGCCGGTCAGGGCTGCGGTCACAACCTGCTCGGCGCCGGCTCGATGCTGGCCGCGACGGTCGTTAAAGAGTACCTGGAGGCGAACGGCCTGGAAGGCACCGTCCGCTACTACGGCTGCCCGGGCGAGGAAGGCGGCTCCGGCAAGACCTATATGGCGCGCGATGGCGCCTTCGACGACCTGGACGCAGCCTTGTGCTGGCACGCTGGCTCGTTCAACGCGGTCATGTCGGTGCGGATGCTCGCGAACATTCAGGTCTACTTCCGCTTCCGGGGGCAGGCGTCCCACGCGGCCGGCTCGCCGCACCTCGGCCGCAGCGCGTTGGATGCTGTCGAACTGATGAACGTGGGGGTGAACTACCTGCGCGAGCACATGCCGCTCGACTGCCGAGTCCACTACGCCATCACCGATAGCGGTGGAGTGTCGCCAAACGTGGTGCAGGCGAATGCCGAGGTGCTGTACCTGATCCGTGGCCCAAACGTCGCACAGGCTCAGGCGCTCTTCGAGCGAGTCGCGAAGGTAGCCCAGGGGGCTGCGTTGATGACCGAGACCGAGGTGCAGATCGAGATCGACAAGGCGTGCTCCGACGTACTGCCGAACACCACACTCGAGATGGATCTCTACGAAAACCTGAAGCATCTGGGTGACGTGCCGTTCGACGCGCAGGACCGCGCGTTCGCCGAGGCGATCCGGACCTCGTTCACCGAAGAGCACATCCGATCGAGTCTGATGCAGTATGGTGCAGACGTCGACCCGGCCTTGCCACTCCACTCCGGCTTGCTGCCGTTCGATGGGACGCCGCTCGCGAGGGCTGGTTCGACCGACGTTGGCGACGTGAGTTGGATCACGCCGACAGCACAGGCGTACGGTGCCTGCTGGGCGATCGGCACGCCAGGGCATAGCTGGCAGGTCGTGGCCCAGGGCAAGTCGGCGGGCGCCCACAAAGCAATGCTCCACACCGCCAAGGCCCTCGCCGCGACCGCGCTCGACGCGATCCTGACGCCCGGGCTTCTGGAACGTGCCCAGGCGGAGCTTCGCGAGAAGACGGGTGGCCGAGCCTACGTCTGCCCGATCCCCGCCGACGTGGTGGCACCGCCGCTTCGCTAGCCCTGCTCTCTTCCCCGCGACGTCACGCGTATCCCCTCGGCGGAACGCAGCGACTCGGTTCCAAAGTCCGTTGCTGACTCCATCCGGCGGTCATGTGGCCCGACGCTCCCAGATGGAGTGAGCTGCGAGGAATGGGCCGAGACAGGCTGACCAACAAGAAATGGAACCGAGTCGACGCAGCAGCATGGGAGCTTCAGCCCGGCGCGTCTGCTCTCCGGGCTTCCCAATCTCGTGCACGGAGAGCACGCCGTTGGTCTTCCAGGCTCGCGCTCGCGGCGCTCGGGAACGAATCGCCCTCACCCCCGGCCCCTCTCCCGCACGCGGGAGAGGGGCCGGGGGTGAGGGCGTTCCCTGGGGTCAGGGGGGCGCGCAGCAGGCGCAGGCGCGTGTAACACGCCCGCGTAGCTCCCATGACTTGCGCCGAGCACGCAAAGTAACTATCATGATGCTACTAACTGTCCAGGCAGGCGAGGAGCGATGCAGCGCGTCAGTTTCAAGACCTCCGAGTGCCCCATTGCACGCGGCGTCGATCCAGTCGGCGACTGGTGGAGCGTGCTGATCCTGCGGGACGTGTTCGACGGGTTCACCCGCTTCGACGAACTGGAGCAGAACCTGCGGATCACGCCGGCGATGCTGACCCGCCGCCTCAAGTCGCTCGTCGAGGATGGGTTGCTGGAGCGGCGGCAATACAGCGAGCGCCCGCCGCGTTTCGAGTACGTGCTGACCGAGCGTGGACGGACGTTTCGGCCGCTGCTCCTGGCGCTCTATGCCATCGAGTATCGCGAGACGCCAGCCGAGGCGCGGACCCTGACGCTGGTCGAGATCGAGACCGGCCGAGTGGTGGACCCGGTGATGGTGGATCGGGCTACAGGCCGCCCTATCGAGGAACTCGAGGTGGCGTTCACCGCCGGCCCGGCCGCCAGCGAGCGCGCCCGGCGCCGGTACCAGCGCGCCGATGCCGCCCGACACAGGAGTGCCCCGCCGAATCGCACGTCCACACCGTCCAGAGGCCGCCAGGCCACACGTGAGGAGACACCCTCGTGATCGCATCGTTGTCTCGGGGTCGCATCCACTACGCCTGGGTCATCGCGGGCGTGACGTTCCTGGTCTTGATGGCGTCGGCCGGCGTGCGCTCCATGCCGGGCGTACTCATGGTGCCGCTCGAGACCGAGTTTGGCTGGGACCGCGCCGTCATCTCGTTGGCCGTCTCGATCAACCTGCTGTTATTCGGCCTGTGCGGGCCGTTCGCAGCGGCGGTGATGGATCGCTTCGGGGTGCAGCAGGTTGTAGTCGCCGCACTGGCACTGTTGGTGGTGGCGGTTGGCCTGACGCCGCTGATGCAATCGTCGTGGCACCTCGTGCTCCTGTGGGGTGTCCTGGCAGGCATGGGCTCGGGCTCGATGGCGGGGGCGCTGGCTGCGATTGTCGCGAATCGCTGGTTCACTGAGCGGCGCGGACTGGTCACAGGCGTCCTGACGGCGAGCGGCGCGGCGGGACAGTTAGTCTTCTTACCGATCCTGGCCTCGCTGGTGGTGAGTCTGAACTGGCGGGCGGCCTCGTTGCTGGTAGCCAGTTGTGCGTTGTTGGCGATCCCCCTGGTGGCGCTGCTGATGCGCAGCCGGCCGAGCGATGTGGGGCTGCGGCCGTTTGGGGAGGTCGAGTCGGCCGCCGTAGGGCCGGCCGCCGTAGGGCCGGCCGCCGCACCGTTCCGCACCGCGGTGCAGACGCTCCTCTCGTGCAGCCGCTCCCGCGATTTCTGGCTGCTGGCCGGTAGCTTTGCGATCTGCGGTGCGAGTACCAACGGCCTGATCGGCACCCACCTGATTCCGGCCTCGATGGAACACGGCATCCCAGAAGTCACGGCCGCGAGTATGCTGGCCCTGATCGGCGTCTTCGACGTGGCCGGCGCGATGCTCTCCGGCTGGCTCTCGGACCGCTTCGACAACCGTAAACTGCTGGTCTGGTACTACAGCCTGCGCGGATTGTCGCTCATCTTCCTCCCGTATGCATACGGGACAGGGTACTTCGGGCTGCTGGTGTTCGTGGTCTTCTACGGCCTGGACTGGGTCGCCACCGTCGCGCCGACTATCCGTCTGGCAGCCGATACGTTTGGGCGCGAGCGGGTGGGGGTGGTGTTTGGCTGGATCTTCGCGGCCCACCAGTTCGGCGCGGCGGCGATTGCTTTCGCGGCAGGAGCGATGCACTCCTGGTTCGGCGACTACCAGCTCGCCTTCATGACGAGCGGCATCCTCTGCCTGGGAGCGGCTACCATCGTGATCCGGATCCAGCGGCCGTCGACCGGCGCCGCGATGCCGATCCCGCCTGTCACGCCGATCCCAGCGGTGACGCCGGCGTCCTGAGGGGATTCGGCGGCTGCCTTCATCACGCCGACGAGGGCGGGCGGAGGTGAGAAACACCGGGCGTGGCTAAAATCGCCGCCTGAGCCACGCTTCACCCCGCACCGAGTCCGCACCGATGCACTACGGGCTTCCACCCGGATTGCCCTCGCCATGTTCACCTGGCCGATGTTGCCGCCTGGTTCGGCGCGGGCGCCTGTGCTGCCAGACCATCAAGTTCGATGCTGCATGCGCTAGAAATCATCGGGGCACCAGGGCGGCACGTCCGAAGCGAACAGCGTGTCCGCCCGACGTGCGGCACCCGGGCGGGTCTCGATGATGCGGCCAGCGTGCACCAGACTGGCAGCATGGACACCCCCGAGGTACAGTGCGCCGAGGTCGGCTGCTGACAGGCGAAGGTCAGGCTCGGCGGTCGTCGACGTGACGTGGGCGCCATCAGGACTGGCATCCAGCTTCCAGACGCCGGCGTTCCAGGGGCAGAAAGCGTCGTCCACGGCGAGCGTCAGGGTGTCTTCGGCACCATAGGTGCGGGCTTCGAGCGCCGCGACGAGATCGACGACGCGCAGCCAGATGCCGTCGATCAGCCGGCTTCGGAGGCGCCGAGGCTCTTGAAGCAGGAAGAACAACGGGTGATCGACGTAGAGCCGGTTGGCCCGCACGCGGGTCACCAGGTCGACGCCGAACAGGAACCGCCAGATCTCACGCACGGCCATCGGCGTGGTCCCGACCGCTTCGAGGGCGTCGAGCCAGGTGTTCGGCAGGTTGTCGTCACTCCAGCCGCCGTGAATGCGGTAGAGCGCGTAGCCCTCCGGCCGGCCGTCGATCTCGAGGATCGCCCGAAACATCGGCCCACCACCCCGACGGAAGCGCTCCAGATCGATGAGACGCCGATCCTTCCACCAGATCGGGGAACGCGCAAACGCGCCGGGGGTTCTGACCCGGACTCGCTCGTAGACCTCAGGGAGCGTTCGCAGTGCCGTTTCGACGTCCACGATTCGCACCTGTCCGACCGGCTCTGGATTGCCGATGAACGCCTCTCGCCCCCGCTCGACGTCGATCGCCAGACGCAGGGTGCCCAGGCCGTAGCCGAAGCGCTGGTAGATGGCGCTCTCTGACGCCCAGAGAATCGCGAGCGGTTCGTTCCGCGCCCGCAGATCGTCCAACTGGCGCCGCATCAACTGGCGGAGGATGCCATGCCGACGATGGCTCGGGCTGACCCCGACGTGGGTGATGCCGGCCGCCGCCGCCTCGCCCCCCGGCACGGTCATGCGGAGGGGCAGGACGCCGGCCGTCCCCACCACCCGGCCATTTTCAGTCGCGATGAGCTGATGCGTCGGTTCGATGAGTTGCTCGAAGCGGGCACGGGCGTCGGGCAGGATCTCGACGCCAAACGACAACCCCAGCGTATCGGTGAACGCGGGCAGATCGGCAGGCGCAGTTGCACGGATGGTGATGCCGGAAGTCGTCTGTGCCATAGTCCCTCGCAGTGTTGGCTCGACGTCGGCAGTATGGCCAGCCTGGCGTCCTGTTACAATCGGCCAGAGTCGCCCCCGACTTCAACTGTTTTCCCAGGAGACTGACGTCGCTTCCATGACTGGCCCACTGAGCGACTTGAAGGTCGTCGACCTCACGCGAGTTCTGGCAGGCCCCTACCTGACGATGATGCTCGGCGACATGGGCGCCGACGTCGTCAAGATCGAGCAGCCTGGGACCGGCGACGACACCCGTCGCTGGGGGCCGCCCTTCGTCGGCGGGGAGAGCACCTACTACCTCGCCGTCAACCGGAACAAGCGGAGCGTCACGCTCAACCTGAAGCACCCGGCTGCACGCGATCTGCTGCTGCGACTGGTTCGCGATGCCGACATTCTGGTCGAGAACTTCAAGGCCGGGACGATGGAGCGGCTCGGGCTGGGGTACGAAGGGGTGCTCAGAGAGGTGAACCCTCGCCTCGTCTACTGCTCGGTGACCGGCTACGGCCGGACCGGCCCGTATGCCGAGCGGCCCGGCTACGACTACATGGCCCAGGCGATGGGCGGCATCATGAGTGTGACCGGCGAGCCGGCGGGCGAGCCGATGAAGTACGGCGTCGCCATCGGGGATCTGACGACGGCGATGACCGGCTGCTCGGCGATCCTGGCCGCGATTCATTACCGCGACCGCATGGGGACCGGCCAGCGCGTCGACCTGTCCTTGCTCGAAACGGTCGTCGGCTGGCTCATCCACCTGGCGACCGACTATTTCGCGAGCGGATGTCTGCCGGCGCGAATCGGTAACGGCCACAACAGCATCGTGCCGTACCAGCTCTTCAAAGCCAGCGACCGCTACTTCGCCTTCGGGGCGCTCAACGACCGCCAGTTCCGCGACTTCGCGGCAGTGCTCGGCCACCCGGAGTGGGTCGACGATGCGCGCTTCCGGACCAATCCCGACCGAGTTGCCCATCGGGGTGAACTGGTGCCGCTGATCGAGACGGTCTTGCCGGCCCGCACGGCGACCGAGTGGGTCAATGCGTTGATCGCGGTTGGGGTGCCGGCCGGGCCGGTCAACTCGATTGCCGAGGTCTTCGACGATCCCCAGGTTCTGGCGCGTGACATGTTGCTCGAGGTGGCGCACCCGAAACTCGGGGGCGTGAAGATGGCCGGCATCCCCTACAAGCTTGGCGACACCCCGGCGACGGTCCGCCGCCACCCGCCGATGCTGGGCGAGCATACCGACGAGGTATTGACCGAGCTTGGAGCGTCACCCGAGGAAATCGCTCGGCTGCGTGGCGAGGGTGCGATTTGACCCCCCAGTCTGACGAGGCCGTCGCACGCCGGCTGACGAACTGGCTGAGCGCCGGCACCAGCGCGGCCGTAACTCGCCAGCCCCGCCTGGCAGCCGTGATCCTGGTGGCCGGAGCGTGCCGTGTCTGACCTCGCGCCCGGTTTTCCCTTCTCCTGTCGGCTTCGCGTCCGCTACGCCGACACCGACGCGATGGGTATCGTCTACCACGCCAATTACCTGATCTACTTCGAGGTGGCGCGCGTCGAGTACTTGCGAGCGGCCGGCGTCGACTACCGCTCGCTCGAAGACCGGAAGATGACTGGCGCGCTCGTCGAGTCGTACCAGCGCTACCACGCGCCGTCGCGCTTCGACGATGAGTTGACGGTGTTCGCGCGCTGCTCCTCCATGGGTAAGGTACGCTTCCGAATGGACTACGAGATCTGGCGGGCGGACGACCGGGTCCTGGTGGTGACGGGGTACACCGACCACGCGCTGTTGGCGCACCAGACGCTGCGGCCGATCCGAATTCCCGAATGGGTCCGCGAGGGCGTCGAGCGCTTCGAGGCACGAGCAGATGCTGAACGGCCTGGCGGACGCGCATCGGCCGGGCAGCCCGTACTGCGAGCGGCCAGGCGCCCAACTGCACGAGCGGCTGGCCAGTCAGAGACGCATGCGGCGGGCGAGGCTGGCGGCGCACCGGCATGACTCGCCGACAGCGGCGCGCTGCGCGGCCGACCGGCCCACGCGAGCGGGTCAGACTCGAGCTCAGCGGGGTTGCCCATGGCGGCGAGGCGATTGGCCGTCTCGAAGGTCGGGTCGTCTTCGTGCCGTACGGCTTGCCCGGCGAGACAGTCGTTGCGGAGATCGTGCAAGACAAGGGTGATTACGCTCGCGCCCAGATCGTCGAGATCGAGACGGCTTCGCCGGACCGGGTGCAGCCGCCGTGCGTCTACTTTGGCACCTGCGGCGGTTGTCAATGGCAACATGCTGGCTACCCGGCCCAGCTTCGTTTCAAGCAGGACATCGTGGCCGAGCAACTACGCCGAATTGGGGGCTACGCGGAGGCCGAACGGCTCGTCTTGCCGACCATTGGCATGGACCAGCCCTGGCACTATCGCAATCATGCTCGCTTCTCGGTGGGCCGGAAGTATGGTGAACTGTGCTTCACGCGACTGGGGACGCGCCAGTTGCTCCGGATCGACCACTGCTGGCTGATGCAGCCCACCATAAACGGGATTCTTGGCACGCTTCAGCGCCGATTGCCGGGGTTTCGCGCCCATCAACTGGCGATCCGCGTTGGCGCGAACACCGGCGATCTTCTGATCAACCCGGCCCTGCCGCCTCTCGGCGATCCGCTGCCCCTGACCGATGTCGTCACTCACGCCCCGGCCCATCATGCCTGGGCAGCGTTGCGCGGGGCTGCGCCGGATGCCATTGCGACTGCCGAGATCCCCGAGCCTGATGCGTGGACCGAAGGGCCAGATTCCGCTGCTACACCTGAGCCGCCCGATGCCACTGGGCCATCGACCGCTGAGCCGACGGAAGCAGGCACGACGTCCCGGTCCGCTATTCCGCAGAACGTCGAGCGGGAGGCGGCCGCGACCGAGGAGCCGATCCCTTCGGGCCAGCCCGACCTGCACGAGCAACTGCTTGGGCGACGGTTCCGGGTGGCCGCTCCTGCCTTCTTCCAGGTGAACACCCGCCGCGAGCACCGCGCGGCCGACTTCCCGACCGAAGAGATCGCCCATCGCTTCGCCGACCTGATCCCTGTCGACGGCCTCTCGATGGCGGAGACGCTGGTGCTGGTGGCGTTGGAGTGTCTCGACCTCCAGCCAGACGATGTCATCGTCGACGCCTACTGCGGCGTCGGCACGTTCGCGGCGATCCTGGCGCCGCTGGTGCGCTCGGTGGTCGGCATCGAGGAATCACCAGCGGCGGTGAAGGACGCCCAGGCGAACTGCCGGGATCTGCCGAACGCGCGCTTCATCGCCGGTAAGACAGAGGACGTACTCCCGAGACTGGAGGAGCGACCCACAAAGGTGCTGCTCGACCCGGCGCGCGTCGGCTGCGATGCGGCGGTGCTGGAAGCGCTGACCGTGGCCCAGCCCGAGCGGATCGTCTACGTCTCGTGCGAGCCGGCGACGCTGGCCCGCGACCTCGCCATCCTACGAGAGGGCGGCTACGTGCTCCAGCACGTCCAACCCATCGACATGTTTCCCCAGACGTACCACGTCGAGTCGGTATCGCTGCTCGTGCGCCCACGCTAGCCTGTCCGGGTCACACCTCGACGCCGGCGCCGCTGACGGGCGGCGACGCGGGCGAGTTCTCGCCCCACGCCACCACTCGTCGCTCACGAACACGTCGCTCACGAACACGTCGCTCACCGAATCGCGACGACCGATCCGAGCGCACTCCAGGCGGCTGCCTCGCGGCCGGCCTTCACCTGTGCGACCTCAATGAGCCGCCGGGCCAGCCCAGTTTGATTCCGAGTGGCCGTCGCCTCGGCTATCTCGATCCAGGAAGCGCGGAGCGCGCTCGGGCCTTTGAGTGCACCGCAAATCGCGCCGGCCATGGTAGCGATCGTATCGGTATCACGGCCGAAGTTCGCACCGTAGATGATGACCTGGGTCGGGTCACCATTCGCGAGCAAGCACAGTGCTAGTGTTGCCGGAATCGTCTCGCGCGAGTCGCAGGCGATGTACTGCTGGAAACGCGCGTGGTACGCCGCCCGAAAGGTCTTGTAATCACCCGTGCTGCGGGCCAACGCCAGCGCATCCTCGATCAGCGTGCGGAAGGCCGCGCCGCTCACGGGTTTGATGTACGTGACGGCGGCTTCAAGCACGTCGTCGATGGAGGCGCCCGGTGTCAGCGCTGCTGCCACCGCCGCCGCAACCGCTACGGCACCGTCCTGACAAAAACCAACATCATTGGTGTGAATCAAGCTCGCAAGCTCCTGCGCTTGCTGAGCCGCGCCGCGAGGGTTACAGGCATTCACGATGCCGACTGGCGCGATGGCCATCGCCGAGCTCGAGCTGGGCAGATTGCCGAGGCTGGCCTCGCGCGGCAGGTAGCCGGATCCGAGCTTCCGCATCATCTGCATGACCGACACGAAGAAGCGGTTCCGCTTCTCGCCGAAGATATCAGCGCGCCGGCGCATCAAGTGAGTAGCCCAATCGTCCGAGGTAGCGTAGCCATCGGTCTCGATCAGCGCGTCGCAGAGCACATCCTTCATGATCGAGTCATCGGTGCCGGTTCCCGAAAACTCCTCGACCCAGCCGAACTGCTCCTCGATCTGTTCGGGCAGTTTACCTTCGGTGGGGGTGCCCATCGCATCGCCGATCAGCCCGGCCACGAGACAGGCGTGTGCGTGCTGTGTCAGTTGGTCGGAGAGCTGCTCGGTTACCTGGACTGTGACCACGGGGCGTCCTCCACGGTGAGATGACAGAGTGGGGCATCTGCCGCCTTGACACGGCGCCGGAACGTGCCTATGCTAGCACGAATCGTTTGCGCAAACCTTTGCTCTGCCTGAGGATCGGACTGGGTGCCCACTGTCCAGGACGTTGCTATCGCCGCGGGAGTCTCCGTCACGACGGTTTCACATGTCTTCAACAAGACACGTTACGTCAGTCCCGAATTGGAGGAACGGGTCCGCAGCGCGGCACAGCGGCTCAAGTACCGGCCGAATGCATTGGCGCGGAGCCTTCGCACCCGGCGCTCGCATACTATCGGCGTCATCATCCCGGATATTATGAATCCGTTCTATCCGGCCTTCGCCCGTGGCGTGCAAGACGCCGCTGAGGCGATCGGCTGTACCACCATCCTGGGCAATAGCGACCGCGATGCCCTACGCGAGCGCCAACTGCTGGAGACGTTCGACAGCCGTCAGGTGGACGGCATCGTCTTCTATCCGTCAGGCTCGGATCCGAGAGTGATCGCGGTCCTCGATCACCTTCGAGCGCCGGTCGTACTCCAGGGGCGCCGCCTCGATGACGCTCGCTTCGACTCGATAGGTAACGACCCGGCCACGTTGGCACTGCCGGTCCGTCACCTGGTCGAGTTGGGACATCGCCGCATTGGCTTCATCGTCGGTCAATCCCGGCTGGATGCCCAGCCCGAGAAGGTGACCGGCTACCTCCAGGTTCACCGAGAATTCGGCCTGGTCGTCGATCCGTCGCTAATGGTGCTCGGCGATTATTCCCAGCAATCGGGGCGGGCGCTGGCCAGGCAGTTGCTCGCGCTGCCGGCTCCGCCCACGGCATTGCTGGCCGGCAATGATCTCATGGCGATTGGCGCGCTGCTGGCAGCCGGCGAGCTTGGCCTGCACGTTCCATGGGATGTCTCGATTGTCGGCTTCGATGACATCCCCCAAGCGTCGATCACGACACCCCGGCTCACCACCACGAGTTCGCCCTCGTACGACGCCGGCCAGGCATCCGTTGCGGTGCTGGCGCGCCGAATTGCCGCGGACACGAGTCCGCCGATCCGTCAGTTCCTGCCCTATCGCCTGGTCATTCGCGATTCATCAGGGCCGCCTCCGTCGGGGCACAGTGACGCCCAGATGCCGCACTGCCATCCCAGACCGGAAGGGGCACACCCATCACCCTGAGGGTGTGACAAGCGCAGCCATGTCGCCACGATTCATCGCCCGGAATCAGTCATCGCGTCAAAGGGGAGCATACACCGCAATGGATGGGTCAACCTTCGTCACACGCCGCCGGTTTCTCAGCCTGCTCGGTGCGTCGTCAGGCGCCGTGATCGCCGCCTGCAGCTCTGCCCCATTGCCCGCGACGTCGCCGAATAAGCCGGCTGCTCCTCAGCCGGCCGCCTCTCAGCCAGTTGCCACCCAGCCGTCTGCCGCCCAGCCAGCTTCAGCTGGCGGGAGCGGTAGCAAGAAATCCCTCGTCTTCTGGCAGGAAGCGAACACCCCTGCCGCTGAGCAGGGGTGGGATGCCATGCAGAAGGCATTCGCCGCGGTACATCCCGAGGTTGACATCAAGCGGGTATATCAGGCCGAGATGAACAACATCATCAAGGTAGCACTGACCGGCGACACTGGCCCGGAGGTTTTCCAGCGCGATATCCCGCCGTCATACCACCAGCCGCTAGTCGATGCGAACCTGGTGGTTGCAATGGACGAGTACTACCAGAAGCTTCCGAACCTCCAGAAGGTCTTCGGCTGGGCCAAGAAGCGGGCCACGATCAACGGCAAGATCTGGGGCGTGCCGCATGAGGTTGAATTCATCCCGATCTACTACAACAAGCCGCTCCTGGCGAAGGTCGGGGTGAGCGAAGTAAAGCTGTCCACCTGGGACGACTTCCTCAACCTGTGCAAGACGCTCAAGGGCGCGGGCATCCAGCCGTTAGCGCTGGCAGGTCAGGCTCGGTCACAGCCGGGGCACTTATTCAGCCTCTTGCTGATGTGCACGCTTGGCAAGGACGGCTTTGAGAAGATCCTGTACGGCGACGACCGGTGGGACCAGCCGGCCGTCATCGAGGCCGCTGACCGGATGAAGCAGTTGCTCGATTTGGAGTATTTGCCGAAGGAATTGCTGGCGCTCGAGATGCCGGCTGTCCAGGCAGCCTTCGCCTCGGATCGGTACGCCATGTGGTCGAACGGTACATGGGCGCTGGCGGCGATGGAGACGAGCAAGAAGGATAATCCCAACTTCGACTACGACTACTTCATACCGCCGGTCATCAACACGTCGCTGAAGGGTCCGCAAATTGCTGGCGGTATCGGAGGCGGCTTCTCAATCTCGCAAAAGGCGAAAGATAAGGATCTCGCAGCCACCTGGCTCGATTTCCTCATGAGTCCGGATGCGCAGAAGATCTGGAATGAGGTCTTCATGCAGGCCGCCCCCACCACGTTCGATCCCACGAAGGCGAACGTCAAGCCGGTGCCGGCCAAGGCGCTGGCGCTGATCGCCAAGGGCGAGGAACTTGGCTACAACGTCAGCGTCGTCATTCCGAGCAACGTCGTCGAAGTGTACTGGAACGGGCTCGGCGGCATTCTGAGCAGTCAGTTGACGACTAAAGACTGGGCTGCACAGATGCAGACAGCCTGGGAAAAGGCCAAGTCCGAAGGCAAGGTACCGAAAGCGTAGGCGCTCAGCAGGCGCTCGGCGAGTGGCGCTCGGGTCCCGGGTGCCACTCGCCTCGAGGAGATTGCATGCAACGTGTGAGTCAGGTACCAGCCTCCGCGCCCTCGATGTCGGGGGTCCGCCGACGCACTCTGCAGCGCACCATCAATCCGACGGCGTGGCTCTTCATCTTGCCTGCGGGCATTCTGTACGTCACGTTCGTCTTGAGCCCATTCCTTCGGACCGTCTGGTGGAGCCTCTACCAATGGGACGGATTGAGCCCTGCCTGGACCTGGGTCGGGCTCGGCAACTACACCCAGGCGTTCACCGACCCCATCTTCTGGCGGGCGTTGGGCCACAACGTTGTGTTCCTTGTTATGAACCTGACCCTGCCGGTCACGCTCGGACTGCTGCTGGCGACCCTGATCGCCAGCGTCACGCGTGGACGGACGGTTTACCGGGTGGGGCTGTTTCTGCCGTACGTTCTGTCACTTGCGGTCGTGGGGATCATCTTTGGCCGGATCTACGATCCGAACATCGGCATCGTGAATCAGGTGCTGCGCGCGGTCGGAGCGGCGTCACTCGCACGCCCCTGGCTCGGAGATGCTAACACGGTACTGGTGGCGATCAACCTGGCTGGCGTGTGGCATGCTGTGCCGTTTGCGATGATGATCTACCTGGCTGGCCTGCAAGCCATCGACCCATCGCTGTATGACGCTGCCAAAATGGACGGCGCTAATGCCTACCATACCTTCAGGAATGTGACCCTCCCGAGCCTGAGCAACGTGACAACCTTGCTGATTTCGGGGGCGTTTATCGGCTCGCTGACGGCCTACACTCTGGTCTGGACGACGACCAAGGGTGGTCCGTTCTACGCGAGCGAGGTGATCTCGACCTATATCTTCAAGCGTGCCTTCGAAGATATCTATGTCGGCTACGGCGCAGCATTATCGACGATACTGGCGGCGCTCGCTCTTTCGGTCACCGGCGTGTTCGTGTGGTTGCGCGAGCGGGGGGATTGACGATGGCCGTAGGATCGATCTCCAGACCAGCGAGCCGTCAACGCTTCGCGGTCAGCGGGTTGATGGGGCGCGTGGCCGTACATGCAGTGTTGGTGATGGCGCTCGCGCTGGCGGTCGTCCCCTTCGCCTGGGCGGTCTTGAGCAGCTTGAAGACCAACGATGCCATCTTTATCGACCCTTTCTCGATTCCGGCATCGCCCCGATGGGGGAACTACGCCGAGGCGTGGAGCCGTGGGCGATTTGGCACGTACTTCATCAATAGTGTGGCGATCGCGGTGCCATCGGTGCTCCTAACGCTGGCGTGTTCGTCGCTGGCTGGCTTTGCTTTCGCGCGCCTGCGCTTCATGGGGAACACCTGGATCTTCCTGGGCTTTCTGGTCGGCCTTGCGATCCCGACAAACGCGATCTTGATACCCCTGTACGGCACGGTCCGTGGCATGGGATTGCTCGATTCTCTACCGGGTGTCATTCTGCCGCAGGTAGCAGCTCATCTGCCGTTTGGCATCTTCTTGATGCGCGCGTTCTTCAGGACTCTACCGGCAGACCTGGAGGATGCAGCGCGCATCGACGGCTGCAACGACATCGGAGTCTACTTGCACATCATGCTGCCACTTTCGATGGGTGCGCTGACGTCCTTGCTGGTGTTTAGCTTCATGGGCTCCTGGAACGATTTCCTGATCCCATACCTGTTCATTCAGAACGATGCGATGCGGACGATCCCGCTCGGCCTGCTGTTCTTCCAGGGTTCGTTCGTCAGCGAGTACCGTCTCCTGTTCGCCGGCATTGTGATCTCGTTCATCCCGACGCTCGTGCTGTATGTGATCTTCCAGAGGCAGTTTGTGCGCGGCATCACCGTTGGCGCCGTACGTGGTTGATGGCTCGATGTCCCGCGGACAGCCCGCTCGCATGTCAACGTGAGATGTCGCAGTGTTGCCATGATTGTCCTGGTACTTGGCCCGCCGTCAGGGGGGAACCGTACCCATCCGGGCGATGGCCGAGGAGTGAAACGCTCGGCCAGCGAACCAGTGGACTATCACCCGGCCTCGGCGCCGAGGCGCCGACGCGCGCGGAGTACCGTTGAGCGCCCGTGGGCGTTACCATACAGCCGCGCATGACGCGCGGAGGGCTTATGCGCTGGACGCTCACGCTGGCCTGCCGAACCTGCAGCGCCGAAATTTCCTTCGCCGATGAGCGGCCAGCCTGGCAGCCCGACGCCGAGCTTGCCGCTGAGATCCGCGCCGCCGAGGCGTGGCTGGAGATCCACCCTGGAGCGCGCTGGGACATCGGAGGATTCGTAGACGAGACCGGTCGCTACATTCGTTCACGGGTACCCACGCGCGTCGACCACGACGAACAGGGGCGTCTGTTCGTGTCGCGGCCAGACGGACGGTTCATCCTCTGTCCCGTGTGTGACGGGCGCGTCTACCTCGCTCACCAGCGCCTCACCCCTGCCCGCACAACTGACGAATAAGCGTCTGCTCGGACTGTCCAAGGCCACCCTCTGCTGGCCTGGCGAGCGTGCCCCTGCTGGAATCCTCCACGTCGCCGAGGGCCAGTCAGACGAACACGCAGACCGTCGCGGACTCGCGAGCATCAAGCCCTGGCCGTATCAACCAGGAACACGCATCAGCAGGCGCACTCACGAGCGGGAGTTCCTACCAGAGGAGGTTCTACTGTGCGTCCGACGCTCGTCGTCACGGACTTCGCCGGCACCACCATGAAGGAAGAGGGTGCCGTGCTCGAGGCGTACCGGCTCGCCCTCAGACAGTACGACATCCCGTTCACCGAAGCTGATCTGGCCGCGCGCCGAGGCGCCAGTAAACGCGCTGTCTTCGAAGAACTGGCAGCGCGAAACCGATCCGCCGACTCGGCGCACGAGATTGCGGGGCAAGCGCTGGCGGTCTTTGAGGCCGCCCTGCGCCGCGAGTACGAACAGGGGCCAGTCCGCGAGATCGAAGGAGCCAGCGCGGCCATCAAGGCCCTGCACGACGCCGGCATCAAGGTGGCGCTCACCAGCGGCTTCGATCGGGGGCTTGTCGATCTGCTCGTCCGGCGGCTCGGTTGGCAGGCGCTCTTCGATCGGGTTCTCGCCAGCGACGATGCCCCCGCGGGTCGGCCAGCGCCGTACTTAATCTACCGCGCTACGATCGACCTCGGCGTCCACGACATCGGAACGGTTGCCGTCGTCGGGGACACGCCGCTCGACCTACGGGCGGCGAGCAACGCGCGGGCCGGCTGGGTCATCGGGGTGCTGAGCGGCGCACATGGTCTCGAGACCCTCGGCGCAACGCCCCATACCCATCTGCTGCCGAGCATCGCGGGCCTGCCGGCACTGTTTGGACTCGGGAAGGGCTGACCACGTCTGGGAGTGGGTGCGTGACAAGGGTGCGAGTGCCTGGACGTGCCGTACCGTCCGTGGTACGTCAAAGGGCAGGCCATCTGTGCGGTTCAGCAGATGGTGCAGCATATGGCGTTCTTGACCTCCGCGCGACGCCTGACGGTACGTGGCCAGCGGCCGTCGGAGGAGTCCGAGCTATGGGTGTTTCCCCTCACCCCCAACCCCCTCTCCCGCGCGCGGGAGAGGGGGTTGGGGGTGAGGGGGGTGCGACGTCCGAGCCTCCTCGCTCGTCAGGGGGGAGACCAACTGAGCGCCCCCGCCGTCTCTCCTGGTGCCGCGCGGGAGAGGGGGCTAGGGGGTGAGGGGATCTGGCCAGAGGAGGAGCGTCACGGCCGCTGCCCCGATGGGTGACAGCGCACAGGGTATCCTGGCGTGAAGGAGGGGCACTGTGATCTACGAGCTACGGATCTACACCCTCAAGCCAGGTGCGGTAGGTGAGTACCTGACGCATCAGCGTGAAGTTGGGCGCCCGGTTCGAGGTGACAAGTACGGCCGCTTCGTGGGCGGTTGGACGACCGAGTTCGGCACCCTCAACCGCTACGTCCACCTGTGGGAGTACGCGAGTCTGGACGAGCGGCAGCGTCTCCGCGAGGCACTCAGCAAAGACTCCGACTGGACAACGAAGTACGTGCCGCGCATCCAGCCGCTTCTGATGTCTCAGGAGAACATGCTCCTGGCGCTCGATCCAGAGGTCGGACTGCGGGAGCCAGAAGGCGGCGGCCACGTCTACGAGTTGCGGACGTATCGGACCCAGCCAGGCAAGGTCAACGTCTGGAAGAGCCTCCTCAAGGGCGCGTTGCCCGCCCGCGAGAAGTACTCGAAGATCGTCGGACTCTGGACGACTGAGGTCGCGCAATTGAATCAGGCCGTGCATCTCTGGGTCTACGACGACTTGAATCAGCGGGCACAGGTACGAGCGACTGTGCTCGCGGATCCGGTCTGGTCAGCGTTCGTGCCAAAGAGTTCGGCATTGCTCGTGGAGATGAGTTCCACCATCCTGATCCCCACCGACACCTCGCCGATGCGCTAAACCAACGTCCCGCTGGCATCTCCACGGCTTGTCACCAGGGTACATGTGGGATCCATCGGGGTATCGGTTTCGGCAGGTCGGGACTGCGAGAGCAACGGCACCGGTGGCCGAGACTCCCCTCGCAGCGGCCGCTGACGGCAAGAAGCGCCTCCGCCATCACCGGGCGGAGGCGCTTCGCGTTGTCGGGAGTAGGCAACGGCTTCAGTTTGGAGGCTGCCGGGGGAAGCATGAGCGTCGCCAGCCGACCGCACCCATCAACGGAGTCTGCCCGGATGCCGCCCGCAGCTATCGGGTCGCTCAGGCAGCCAGACGGATGGACAGGTATGCCAGCGCGGCGTGCCCTGGCAGCGCTAGCCACACACCTCCGAGGGTGGGGGTGGCCGTCGATCGTCAGCCTCGCCATCCTGGGGTTGGTCGAGGTACCACATCTGCTCGCAGATGCCCGAGCGGCCGGTGCTTGGGCGTTCGCCGGACAATTTTGGGCGCCGCATGACGTGGCGCAATACCTTGCGGCGATGCGAGATGGTGCGGCCGGGGCCTGGCTCATCCGCGACCATTTGTCGTCGGAGCCGCACGCGCCGGCCTTCATGTACGGGCTGTACGTGATGCTCGGAAAGCTGGCGCAGGGGCTCGGGGTCGCGCCGGAGATCGTGTATCGGTGGTCAGGGACGGGTGCGCGGCTCTTCCTCCTGCTGGCGCTCTATGACGCCACCGCGCTCGTCACGCCGGTGCTCTGGCGACGCCGCGTCGCCTTCGCATTGGCTGTCTTCGGCTCGGGCATCGCCGCAACGCTGGCAATCGTTGGGAGGCTGCTCGGACTCGGGGAACTGCCAGCCGCTCGTGAACTGAACGATCCAGAACTGTCAACGTTCCTGGTGCTCTTTGGCAGTCCTCACCTGATGGTCGGCCTCGGGCTGCTCCTGCTCCTCCTGCGAGCGGTGGCGCGGGCGGCCCGCCGAGGCGGTAGGATGGCCTGCCTGTCGGCGCTGGTGCTCACCGTCGCGCTGGGTGTCACCAACCCCTTCAGTCTAGTATCCGCGGCTGCCGTCGTGGTGGTGTATGCGGGTGTACGTTGCTCGCAACGCCGGCGAGGTGACAGGCGAGCTCTCTGTTCCGCCGGCGTCGTGGTCGTCGGGTCCGCCCCGTTCCTACTCTACAACTTGCTGGTGTTTGGTACCGATCCGTTCTGGGGCGCAACCTACGGACGTCAGAATCAGACGGTGACAGCGCCGCCACTGGAGATGCTGGCCGGCTTCGGATTGCTGGTGCCGCTGGTGCTGCTCGGACTTCGACCAGTCGCATGGCGGCTCACGGCCGGGCGGCTGCTCGTACTGGTCTGGATTGGCGTCGCCGTTGCATTGATGTACGCGCCGGTCGGATTTCAGCGCCGGTTCGCCTACGCGCTCCACCCCATGCTGGCCCTGCTGGCGGCGTTCGGTCTGCCACCACTCTGGCACCGGCTGCGCGCCCTACGAGGCGTTCCGGCCGTGCTGGTGCGCCCGCTTGGGACAGCCGTGCTCGCCGAACTGCTAATCGGCTCGTCGGCGTTCTTCTACACGTTCGTGCTGGTGGGCGCCACAAGCGAGGTCCGGGTGACGGCTCCAACCGACCGGTCGGCATTCCAGCCGGTGGCGCTCCGCCAGGCGGTCGACTGGTTGGCGGAGCGGACAACGCCCGAGGACGTGGTGCTGGGACAGACGCTCACCGGCAACCTGGTCGGTGGCGTCATTCCTGGGCGGGCCTACGTCGGACATTGGGTCGCGACGCAGGACTTCGCAGCAAAGGAGCGCGTGGCGTCCTGGTTCTACGCCGGCCTGATGGACGGAGCCGTTCTGGACGACGAGCGGCGCGCCTTCCTTCACCACAACGGCATTCGTTTCGTCGTCGTCGGCCCATACGAGCGACTACTGGGCGCTGGCCATCCCGCCGATTCCACGCTCATCCCGAGCTATGACGCCGACGGAGTGGCGGTTTTCGCGGTCCAGAACGCGCCGTAGCTTGGAACGTGCCCGGAGCCAGGGGAAGCGGTCGGAACGATTGCGCAGGGCACCTTCCGCGGCCGTAGGCTCGGTGACGCGGATGGGCTGCCTCGGGCACTACGGTGTGCCCAGCACCCAGACACCCTGAGTCGTTCCAGGACGCGGGAAGTGCGCGAGAATCGCGAGGTCTGGGCGAATCGACCGAACCAGCGCCGGGCGGTCTACGAGAGCAGCACCGGTCGACACGAGGACGTGGTCGCGGCCGTCGTCGACCACCACGTACAGCGGTGATCCGGCGTCGGCGAGCGGTGTCGGATCCCCAAGCCACCCAAGCGAGCGCACACCCGCGGACCACGGTCGATCCAGGCCGGCCGCGACGAGGTGCTGCCCGTCGGTGAAGTAGGCGACGGTCGCACCAGGCAGGCCGAGTGTCCGTACCAGTCGGTCCGCCTCCGGATAGCCGTAGCCGGACGGCCAGCCGGAGCGATACTGCCAGTCGTCCACCGCGCTCAGCGTGGCATGCTCGAAATCTGTGACGAGCCCGAGCGAACTGGCCAGCCAGGAGGCTCCTAGCAGGATCGCCGGCGCCGCGGTCGCCAGAAGCCGCCGTCGCCCCGCCGGCGCGAGCCGGCCCATCCAGACGAGTCCGAAGGCAATCGCGATGACTGCGAATGGGAGCGCAGGCAGATAGTAACGAGAGGGTGTGAAGCGGCTCAGGGCGATCCAGGGAAGGGACCATAGAATGATGGATGCCGCGACGAGGATGGCTGCACGGCGATCGGCACGTGCGAGCATGGCGAGGCCGACCAGGCCGAACGCGACGCCGAACGAGCCGACGTAGCTAACGAGCAGTTCGCCGAACTCGCCCAGGTGGTACCAGGAGCCTTCCAGCGGCGTCATCATGGCCGAGTTCTGGTACTGGAGCAGTGGCGCGATCGGGCTGAGCATTTGCGCCATGTAGCCCAGGATCGGGGCAGCCATCAGCACAGCAGCATGGGCAATCGGAGGCGCCCCGTGTCCGCGTGCCGGCCCGACCAGGAACAGGACTGGTAGGCCCGCCAGCATCACGCCGGGAACCTTCACTTGCACGGCCAGGATCGCGACGACAGCAGCGGCGGCCGTTAGCCGCCAGGAAGGGCGCTCCAGCGCTGCCCATGCGAGCAGGGTTGCACCGAGCACGGCCGGCGTGAGCGGCGCATCGAAATTGCTCATCCGTTCGTGGAGGACCGCCAGCGGCGCCAGCGCGTACAGGCTGGCTGCCAGAAGCCCAACCAGTTGCCCCCCTACCCGTCGCCCGAGCGCGTAGCACAGGAGAATAGTGAAGAGGCCGCACACGGCGGACAGAAGCCGGCCGGCCGTCAGTGCGTCGACGTGCGTGATCGCCTTGAGGCCAGTTTGGAGCAGGACGACGAGCGGTCCCTTGAGGGGCGCTTCGGCCGCCAGCCAGACCGCCTCAGCCGGCGGAAGGCTGGGGATACGGATCACTGCCGCTGCGTAGATATCTTCGTCGAGGAACGTCGGCCAGGCCGCAACCTGCCAGAGCCGGAGCGCGCCGCCGACGATCGTCACGACCGCGAGCGCGGCAGTCACTGCCCGGTGTCGGATCGACGTCTGCATGACGGTCATGCTCGCCGCCGGAGCGGCCGTTTCGGCTGGCCGCAGCGTCCAGGTGCCTGTTGCCATGCCCGCTCCCCGGAGGGCGAGTCTCGGCCCTGGCGCGTGGCTTCTCGCGTCGTGGCGCCCCTCCATCACGATACAACGCGATGGAGAGGCGCCGATGGGACGCTGAGGATAGAGATCGGCGTTGCGGTCGCTCAGGCGTTGCCGTCGCGGCCGACCGCCCAGGCCAGGTACGCCTTCATGAACTCGTCGAGGTCGCCGTCCAGCACGCCGGTGGCGTCGCTGGTCTCCAGGTCGGTGCGCTCGTCCTTGACCAGCTTATAGGGGTGCAGGACGTAGTTGCGGACCTGCGAGCCAAAGGTGGCTTCGACGTGCTCGCCGCGCAGGCTGGCCTGTTCCGCCTCGCGCTTCTCCAGTTCCAGCTCGAGTAGTTTCGAGCGCAGCATCATCATCGCCGTCTCGCGATTCTGAAGCTGCGAGCGCTCAGTCTGGCAGGACACGACGATGCCCGTCGGCACGTGGGTCAGCCGGACGGCTGTGCTCACCTTGTTGACGTTCTGGCCGCCCGGGCCGCCAGAACGGAACATGTCGAGCTTGACGTCCTCGGGTCGAATCTCGATGTTGATCGTATTGTCCACCTCCGGCATGACCTCGACCTTGGCGAACGAGGTATGTCGACGGTGGGCCTGATCGAACGGCGACAGTCGGACGAGCCGATGCGTACCCCGCTCGCTGCGGAGGTAGCCGTAGGCGAATTCACCCTTGACCAGGACTGTCGCGCTCTTGACGCCGGCCTCTTCTCCTTCGGTCTCGTCCAGCAGTTCGACCTTGTAACGATGCCGCTCGCCCCAGCGGACGTACATCCGGAGCAGCATCTGCGCCCAGTCCTGGGCCTCAGTGCCGCCGGTACCGGCGTGGACCGCGACGAGCGCGTTGTTGCGGTCGTACGGACCAGACAACACGAGTTTGAACTCGAGATCGGCGAGGGTGTCGCGGATACCCTGAACCTCGCCCTCGACTTCGGCCGCGGTGTCGGCGTCGTCGGCCTCTTCGGCAAGATCGAGCAGAACGAGGGCGTCGTCAGTTCGTGTGGAGAGCCGCTCCCACGGACCGAGCTCGTCGCGGAGCCCGGAAAGCTCCTTCAGGGTTGTCTGTGCCGTCTCCGCGTCGTCCCAGAAGCCTGGTTGCGCCGATCGTTCTTCGAGCGTCGCGATACGCTGCTGCTTACCAGCGTAGTCAAAGACGCACCAGAAGATCGGAGATGTGAGCGCGAAGCTCATCGAGTGCGTTTCGAGTCTCTTGCACGGCTTTCTACCCTACCGGTATGTTTGTTCGCGGACACGGCAAACCTGACAATCCTACCATGGGCGACGGGTCAGCCCGCACGAGGCCGAGCCGCTGGGACCAGCCCGGCAGCCGGGACGCGCGGCCAGGGTAAGCCCCAGGGTGAGCCCGAGACTCGCCCCATGAGCGGGGGAGAGGACGCGCAGTGGGCGCAGTCAGAGTGGCGGTCATCGGCGTAGGGAACTGCGCCTCGGCCCTGGTGCAGGGCGTCGAGTACTACAAGAACGCCCGCGACGAGGACGCCGTTCCCGGCTTGATGCACGTCAATCTGGGCGGATACCGGATTCGCGACATCGAGTTCAGCGCTGCATTTGACATCGACGCGAACAAGGTCGGGAAGGATCTGTCCGAGGCGATCTTCGTCGAGCCAAATAACACGTACGTCTTCTCGAAAGTTCCGCATCTCGGCATCCCGGTCTCGCGAGGCATGACGCACGACGGCCTTGGACACTACCTCCAGCAGAAGATCGAGAAGGCGCCGGGCTCGACGGCCGACATCGTGCGAATCCTACGCGAGACCAAGACTGACGTCGTCGTAAACTATCTTCCGGTTGGGAGTGAGACGGCGACGAAGTGGTACGTCGAACAGGTGCTCGCCGCTGGCTGCGCCTTTGTCAACTGTATCCCAGTTTTCATTGGGCGCGAAGAGTACTGGCAGAATCGATTCAAGGACCATAATCTGCCGGTCATTGGCGACGACATCAAGAGCCAGGTTGGTGCCACGATCACGCACCGTGTCCTGGCACGGCTGTTTCAGGATCGCGGCGTGAAGCTGGAGCGAACCAGTCAGCTCAACGTCGGCGGCAACATGGACTTCTACAATATGCTGGAACGGTCACGATTGGAGTCGAAGAAGATTTCCAAGACGAACGCCGTGACGTCGCAGCTCGACTACGATATCGGCGACGGCAACGTCTACATCGGCCCGAGTGACTACGTTCCGTGGTTGACCGACCGAAAGTGGGCGTACATCCGGCTCGAAGGCCGGACCTTTGGCGACGTGCCGCTCAACCTCGAGTTGAAGCTGGAAGTCTGGGACTCGCCAAACTCGGCCGGCGTCGTCATCGACGCGGTTCGCTGCGCCAAGCTCGCGCTCGACCGCGACATCTCCGGCACCCTGGAAGGGCCGGCGGCGTACTTCATGAAGTCACCGCCGATCCAGCACACTGACGAGGTGGCGAGGGAGATGGTCGACGCCTTCATCCGCGATGCGCAACCAGGCGGGCGCGGCGCGGCGAACGGCGGCACCGCCGCCGCCAGTGAGAGCGCTCCGGCATCCGGTCCGGCGAGCGAGGACGGGCGCACGAGTGCGAAGGCACAGCGCACGCCATCGGCCGCGTCGGAGAGTGAGGAGGCGTAGGGGCAGCGTCCCCGTCTGACCTGATGCTCGCGCTCTGGGGGCACATTCTCGGCAGTGCGTTGGTGCGCATCGTGCCCCGCACCTGGCTGTATATCCTGGCGGACCTGCTGGCTCCGCTGGTCGTTTTCGGCTGGCGGGGCCACTATCTGCGTGCAGCGGCGAACATGCGCCAGATTCTCGGCCCGAGCGCCACGGCCCGCGACGTTCATCGTCGTACTCGGCAGGTCTTTCGCAACTACGCGCGCTACATGATCGACGTGCTCTGGTTACCCTCCACCACACGCGCCGAGCGCGAGCGAGTCTGCACGGTCGTCGGCTGGGACCATATTCCGAACGCGCTAGCGCGGGGTAAGGGGCTCGTGCTGGTGACCGGGCACGTCGGCAACTGGGATCTACCAGCGGCGGTGCTGGCCGGGCGTGGGTACCCGGTCAACACGATCGTCGACACGCTGGAGCCGCCGGCCTGGAACGCGCGGGTCCAGGAGATTCGGCGGCGGGTTGGCATGAACACCATCCCGATCGAGACGGGTGTCCGCGACCTGTACGCGGCACTTCGGCGAAATGAGGTCGTGGCCGTCGTCTTCGACCGCCCGATGGACGAGGGTGGGGTGCCGGCATCCTTCTTTGGGCGCGAGACACGGCTCCCCGAGGGGGTCGCCCGGCTGGCACTGCGGGATGGATCGCCGGTGCTCGGCGCGGTCGGTATTCGGCGAGGTAACCGGTTCATTGCGCTCGTCAGTCCCCCGATCCCGTACACCCCCACGGGTCGGCGCGACGAGGACGTCCGTGCTCTTACCCAGCGGGTCGCCAACTGGCTCGAATCGCGAGTCCGCCAGTACCCCGACCAGTGGTACATGTTTCGCCGCTTCTGGCGCCCGCACACCGGGTTTGGGGAGTATCCGGACGACGGCAGATCGGGGCTGATGGTTGAGCGTGCCTGACTGGCGGGCACGTCTGACGGTCGACGGGTATTGCGCAGCCCTGTGGCTGGCCAAGCGGGTGCCCCCTCGCATCGCGTATCCGGTCCTCGCGGGCGTTGCCGGCGCCACCTATCGGCTCTCGACCGGGGCGCGGCGGGCAGTTGAGGAGAACCTGGCGCAGGTGCTCGGGGCGCGAGGGCCGGGTCACACCCGAGCGGTCCGACAGGTCTTTCGGCACAACCTCTGGAACTACTACGACACCTTTCGCCAGTCGTACATGAGTGACGCCGAGTTGCTGCGCTTCGTCCAGTTGCACGGGACAGAACACGTTCGGGCGGCGCTGGCGCGCGGGACCGGCGCGATCATGGTCACAGCGCACCTGAGCAGTCCGCTCGTTGGGGCGCAGGCTTTGGCGGTCGCGTGCGGCACCAGAGGGATCTGTGCCGTCGAGCCGATCGAACCGCCGGCACTCCGCGATCTGATGGTGCGCGTGCGCGATGGCCACTCGGTGCAATTCGTGCCGCTCGGGCCACGACTCGCCGTTGAGATGGCGGCGTCGCTTCGACGCAACGAGCTGGTCTTCCTCGTCGTCGACCGCGACGTTGGCGGAGGTGGCCTGCGACGGCCGTTCTTTGGGCGCGATGCCTGCCTGCCGTCTGGCCCGGCCCTGCTAGCGCTGCGTACAGGCGCACCGATCATCCCGGCCGTCGTGAGCCGCCGCCGTGACGGCCGCGTCGACGGAACGGTTGATGCACCAGTATGTATCGACCGGACGGGCGACTTGCGGTCCGATCTCCGGCGGATAACGGATCGCGTCACCGCTCGGCTAGAGTACCATATCGCCAGACACCCGGAGCAGTGGACCGTGCTCCAGCGTGTGTGGGGCGCGCACTGATCGGCTCGACGCACGCGAGGGGTCGCCCGGTCATCGTGCCTCGGTTCACTGTCCAGACGGACACTCGGTCCCGCCGGGGAAGGAGTCGCGGTGAAGATCGCGCTGGTCTCGCCCTACGACTATCCATATCCTGGCGGGGTCACCGAGCACGTTCGGAATCTAGCCGAACAGTTCATGCGACGCGGGCATGAGGTCCATGTGATCGCACCCTCGTCAGTCAACCCGGCTGACGTGTCCGAGCCGCCGACGCTGCATCGGGTGGGCCGGCCGATGCCGATTCCGGCCAACGGCTCGGTGGCGCGCATCACGCTGCCACTGCGCGGGTACGTCCAGGTCAAGCGATTGCTGAGTTATCAGGGCTTCGACATCGTCCATCTCCACGAACCGATGATGCCGGCCCTCCCTCTGACCGTGCTGCGGCATTCACAGGCCGTGAACGTGGGGACGTTTCACGCCTACAGCCGTACCAACACCGCCTACTTCTACGGTAAGCCGGTCCTGAAGCCGCTGTTCCGTCGGCTCCACGGCAAGATCGCCGTGTCTGGACCGGCCCGCGACTTCGTGGCCGATCGCTTTCCCGGTGACTACCGGATCATCCCGAACGGGATCGACTACGGTCGCTTCGCCACCCCGATGGAGCCGCTCCCAGCGTACGAGGACGATCGGCTCGACGTCCTGTTCGTGGGCCGGCTCGAGAAGCGCAAGGGCCTGGAGTATCTCCTGCGAGCGTGGCCGCGCGTGCAAGCCCAGTTCCCCCAGGCACGTCTGATCGTCGTCGGAGGAGGCGGACGGCGCCTGGAGAGTTACCGGCGTTACGTCTCGATGCATGGCTGGACGTCCGTTGTCTTCACCGGCTACGTCTCGGCGGACGATCTGGTGCGGTACTACCAGACGGCCGATGTCTTCTGCGCGCCGTCGACGGGGCAGGAGAGCTTCGGTATCGTCCTGCTGGAAGCGATGGCGGCCGGCCGGCCGATCGTCGCGTCGGCGATCAGAGGATACGCCGAGGTTATGACTGACGGCCGTGAGGGCCTGCTGGTGCCGCCACGAGATCCGGCCGCGCTGGCAGTCGCCGTCTCACGGCTGCTGGCCGACGCCAGCCTGCGGCGTGGCATGGGCGCAAGCGGCCGGCAGACGGCGGCCAGTTACGATTGGTCGCGGGTGGCGGATAAGGTGCTCGACTTTTATGCCGAAACGATCGATGCTCACATGGAAGATCCGGAGGTACGGTCGGGTCGACTGATCGGCGGTCTACGGAAGATACGGGGCTCCTGGCGGGTCACCGTCGGCATGGCGGCCCGTCTGGCGCGCTGATGATGACGATCATGAAGGTTCGGCGTTAATGGTGATGGGCTGACAATGGCGGTCTGGATGCGAAGTTTCAAGCTCGGGTTCCGGGAGGCGGTGCAGCCGTTGGCGGCGTCCTTGGCCCGTGCCGGCGTCCAGGCCAACTGGCTGACCTACGCCGGTTTCGCACTCAACGTCGTCGTCGCACTGATGGTCACCCAGGGGTGGATCAGCATTGCCGGGGCGCTGTTCCTGGTCGTCAACGCGCTCGACTTTCTGGATGGTGCCGTCGCGCGGGCCGCCGGTACGGCCGGCGCGTACGGCGCGTTTCTGGACTCCGTCCTGGATCGGTACTCGGAAGCGGTCGTATTTCTGGGGCTGCTCGTCTGGTTCGCTCGCGGTGACGACGTGACCGCGTTAGCGGCGACGGGGCTCGCGCTCGTTGGCTCGTTCATGGTGAGTTACTGTCGGGCGCGTGCCGAAGGGCTGGGGCTCGACTGCGAGGTCGGATTGTTTCAGCGGCCCGAGCGTATCGTGGTCCTCGGGATCGGGATGATCGTCCACGAGTACGCGCTGCTGGCTGTCTTGATCGGCCTGGCGGCGCTGACCAACGTGACCGCTGCCCAGCGTATGCGGCATGTTGCCCGTCTGTTCGCCGAGCGGGCGGCGACCAGGCGCGACTGACGAGACACAGAGCCTCCACGACGCCCTTCGGCGGATGGGGAAGCATACTCACATCTCGCTGCCTGTCTCCCGGCAGCGAGGTGACGCTGAGACCGCACGAGGCTGCACCGGATGTTTGCGAGGCGCATTTCGCTCGGGGTACACTGTGCGATGATGCGCCCGTAGCTCAGTGGATAGAGCGCTGGCCTCCGGAGCCAGATGCGGGGGTTCGAGTCCCTCCGGGCGTACCAGTCACAGGCGCGGGACAGCCGTCCAGGTGTCCCGCGCTTGCGTTATTCAAGAGTCGCCGGCCTCACGCAAGCCCCCACGCCGAAATTCCCTTCTTGTAGTCATGTAGTGATGTCCGTAGTTACTCTGGGACACCCGTTGAGGAGTCAGTCGCGTCATCCCGTGGTACGATGGCAGCGGCAGGGTAGAGGGTCGTCGCAACGGCGACAGTGCGAGCGACGAGGAGCGGGCCAGACGACGTGCCCTGGCCGGGGTGGCCATGGATAGCGATGATGAGATCCGCTCCACCGACGCCGCTCCGGCGGAGCGGGCATTTGACGCCCTCATCGATTTTCTCGCACGCGAAGCCGTCCAGGTCATCGACGCGGATCGTTCGTCGATCTTCATCTACGATGAGGAGCGGCACGAGCTCTGGTCTCGAGTGGCACTTGGCGTCGGGCGGCAAGTGATCCGTTTTCCGGCCGACCGTGGCATCGCCGGTCATGTCCTGACTACGGGCGTGCTCATCAATGTTGCCGACCCGTACGCCGACCCTCGCTTCAACCCCGATGTGGACCGGCAAACCGGCTATCGAACCCATAGCATCCTGTGTGGCCCGCTCCGTGCCGGCGACGGCCGTAGTATCGGCGTGCTGCAAGTGCTGAACAGGCGAGGCGGCGGAGCCTTTCCCGTCACTGATGTGGAGAGCTTCAAGCGCCTTGCCGTCCGCTGTGGGCTCGCGATCGACAATGCATTGACCTACGAGCGCCTCCGCGCCGCCGAGGTTCGTGGCGACCCGCCACGCGTCAGTGGGCCGAAACTGCTACTGATCAACGACGATGCGGAGCTCGGACGGCGCGTCTTCGCGCTGCTGGCCGGCGAGTTTGAGGTGGTCGAGGAGAGCGGGCACGCTGACGTCGCGGCTCGCGCGGCTGCCGAGCAGCCTGACGTCGTGCTACTGGCGGTCGACGGTGACCGGCGTGAGGTCTTTGCAACCTGCCGGGCGCTGCGCGCCTGTGGGGTGAGGCAGGATACACCCATTATCATGCTGGGATCGTCCGCGCCGCCGGAGTACGTCGTGCAGGCATTCGAGGCCGGCGCCAATGACTTCCTCGTCCGGCCCTTCGCTCCAGCCCAACTGCGCGCCAAGACGCACACCTGGTTGATGCGGGCCGGACGTGGCGGCGATCCGCGCGCCTGATAGCGTGACCCTCGTCGGACGCCTCCACGTCGCCCGCGACCGCACGCCGGCGCTGTGCGCTCCCCGCGCCGTGCGCTCCTGACGCTTCCCTCGGACCCCTTCACGAGGCACCTGCCCGTGTCGATGCCGCCTGGCGCGCGTCGGAGCGGCGGTCAGAGATCGAGGCGAGCGCGCGTCTCCGCGAGTAGCGTCAGCGCCCGGTCGACGAGCCGACGATGGTCCGGGTGGTTGAGCCAGCGGCTGACCGGCGAGGGGTGAGGCAGCGGCAGGAACAGCCGCCCGTCGCGCTCGTGGATCGTCCCGACGACGGCCTCGAGCGGGTGCCGGCCAAGGAAGGAGTCGATGGCCAGCGTGCCAAGGAGCAGAACGACCTTCGGGCGGACCAGCTGTAGCTCGGCCTCGAGGAACGGCCGGCAGAGTGCCAGTTCGGCCGGACTCGGCTTGCGGTCGCCCTGCCCACGACTATTCTTGCCGGGGAAACAGCGGGTCATCGACGTGATGTAGCAGTGCTCGCGCCAGGTCTCGGCCGGGTAGCCCGCGGCGGTCAGCCAGCGGCCGAGCAGTTGACCACCGGGGCCGGCGAAGTGGTAGCGCTTTACCTCGGTCTGCGCGCCGGGCGCTTGCCCGACGATCATCGTCCGCTGCATCGGTGTCCACGGCTGACGGACCGGTGCCGCGTTGCGGATGTGACCAGCCTGCTGACAGGCACGACAGGCGAGAATCGCGGTCTGGAGGGCTGCGATCTCGGATGCATGTCCGTCGCCAGACGTCCTGGCGGGTTGGACCGAGTGAGCGAGGGCGTGCAATGCTCGCGAGGCTGGCGACATACTCGGACTGTACGGGCACACCCTCGGCGGTGGCAAGTGAGCAGTGGGGTAGCGCGCAGGGGTGACACCCCTAGTCCTCGGCAGCCCCACGGTCCAGGTATGACCGGCTCCAGCGTGACATAACAGGCCAACCGGCGTCACGAACGGCCAGGCTACCTGCCCGACCGGCAATGGGGAGGAGCTTCCACACATGACGTTTTCGCGTCTGCGCGAGCCGCCCGAACGAGCCTGGGGCTCGATCTGCGATGTACCTGGCCTGCGAGTGGGGCATGCAACGGACGAAAGTGGCGTCACTGGCTGCACCGTCGTGCTGTGCGAGGGTGGCGCCGTTGGTGGCGTCGACGTACGAGGCGCGACGCCTGGCACGCGCGAGGCGGACTTGCTGCGACCAGAGTGCACGGTCGAGCGCGTTCACGCGGTCCTCTTGACGGGCGGGAGCGCCTATGGCCTGGATGCAGCATCCGGAGTCATGCAGTACCTCGAACGGTGCGGCGTGGGATTTCGCGTAAGGCAGGTGGTGGTACCGATTGTGGTCGGTGCAGTGCTATTCGATCTTGGCATCGGCGATCCGCGGGCCCGCCCGAACGGCCAGATGGGCATGCTGGCGTGCGAGGCGGCGGCCGAGGACTCGCCAGTTCAAGGGAGCGTCGGTGCGGGGACCGGCGCGACCGTCGGAAAACTCCGAGGCCCCGACCTCGCGACGAAGGGCGGGATCGGCACGGCCAGCCTCCGGCTGCCGGATGGAACGATCGTCGGTGCGCTGGTCGCTGTGAACGCCGCTGGCGATGTGGTGGAGCAGTCTGGACGGCGCACGGTCGCCGGTGCTCGCGGCCCGAATGGCTGGCTGCGCTGGGATCCCTACGGTACGGCCAACGCAAACCCGTCAGAGCAGCCCGACGATCGGGCTACTGGCCCGATCCCAGGTGCCAACACGACGATTGGCGTCGTCGCGACGAATGCGCCGCTCGACAAAGCTGGCGCCACGCGGCTAGCCGGCGCGGCTCACGACGGCCTCGCCCTCGCCGTCCGGCCGGCCCATACGGCGCTGGACGGCGACACTTTCTTCGCGCTGTCGACGGCGCCTGATGGACGTCGGCTCTGGCCCCTCCCGCCCATCCTGACCTGGGCAGCGACCGAGGTTACGATGCGGGCAATCCTTCAGGCGGTTCAGAACGCCGATGGGCGTGGCGGTGTGCCCGGCTGGCCGAACCTCCCGTTCGCTCGATAGCCCAAGGAACGTTACGGGTGGGGGCGACCAACGCTGGCAGACACAGCAGGACGGGGGCTGGCAGGCACAGCAGGCCGGGGGCTGGCAGTTTCAGCAGGCCGGGGGCTGGCAGTTTCAGCAGGCCGGGGGCTGGCGAATGCGCTGGCGAGGGTGGTTATGAGGACGCTGACGAGCGGGATTCGACCGGTGCGGTGATATACTGAGACAATTGGGGCTCCAGGTGGAGGCGCACGGTGGTAGTGACTGACGTTTCGGCGAGCGCGCTGCTGGAACACGCCGGGGCCTACCTGTCCGCATCCGAGGTCGACGCGATCCGCCGCGCCTTCGAGTTCGCGCGCCAGGCCCACGAGGGGCAGACTCGCGAGTCGGGCGATCCGTATATCACCCATCCGCTGGCTGTCGCCGAGACGCTCGTCGAGCTCGAGTTGGACTGCGCCACCGTGGTCGGGGCCTTGCTGCACGACGTCGCCGAGGACTGCGGCGTGACGATCGGCGATCTCGAGGCCCGGTTCGGAAACGAGGTCGCCGCACTCGTCGACGGTGTGACCAAGCTCTCCCGGGTGCCCTGGTTCCAGGAAGATGGCCCGGCCGCGCGCCCGATCGACAAGCAAGCGATCTGGGCCGAGAGCATGCGCAAGATGTTCCTGGCGATGGCCGACGACATCCGCGTGGTGCTCATCAAGCTTGCCGATAGGCTCCACAATATGCGGACCCTTGACGCCCGCCCGCCTGAGAAGCGCCGTCGGGTTGCCCAGGAGACGATGGAGATCTATGCGCCGCTGGCGAATCGCCTGGGCATCGGGCAGATCAAATGGCAGCTCGAAGACCTGGCGTTTCGCCACCTCGAGCCGACCATCTACAAGGACATTGCCCGCCAGCTTGCGGGGAGGCGTGTCCAGCGCGAGCAGTACATCGCGAGCGTCGTGGAACTGCTCGACGCCGACCTGAAGCGGGTCGGCATCAAGGCTGAGATCACCGGCCGCCCCAAACACATCTACAGCATCTATCGGAAGATGCGTGCCCGTTCGGCCGAGATCTCCCAGATCTACGATCTGCTCGCCGTTCGAGTTCTGGTGGACACGCTGCCGGAGTGCTACAGCGTCCTGGGGCAGATCCATGCCCTCTGGCGGCCTATCCCCGGCCAGTTCGACGACTACATCGCGAACCCGAAGGAGAGCGGCTATCAGTCGCTCCACACGACCGTGGTGGCGGTGGGCGGGCACCCGCTCGAGATCCAGATCCGGACCTACGACATGCACCAGATGGCGGAGTACGGCGTAGCCGCCCACTGGCGCTATAAGGAAGGGCGGCGGCCGGATCTGCGCTTCGACGCGAAGGTTGCCTGGTTGCGCCAGTTGATGGACTGGCACAAGGATGTCGCGGCCGGCGCCCAGGAATTCGTGGACTCGTTGAAGACGGACATCTTCCAGGATCAGGTGTACGCCTTCACCCCCAAGGGCGAGATCAAGGAGATGCCGGCGGGCGCGACGCCGCTCGACTTTGCGTACCGGGTGCATACCGAGGTCGGGCACAAGTGCGTCGGCGCGAAGGTGAACGGGCGGATGGTACCGCTCGACCATCGTCTTCAGAACGGCGACATCGTCGAGATCATCACAGCTAGAGGCTCGAAGGGGCCGAGTCGTGACTGGCTGAATCCGAACCTCGGCTACGTCCATACCGCCAATGCACGCGAGAAGATCCGCCAGTGGTTCCGCAAGCAGCAGCGTGAGGAGAACGTCCAGCGTGGCAAGGAACTACTGGAGAAGGAACTGAAGCGCCTGTCGATCGAGGGGCTCAGACTCGACGACATCGCGACGGCCCTAAAGTACGAGAAACTCGACGACTTCCTGGCGGCAGTCGGTTATGGCGACATCCACCCGCATCAGGTCGCCACTCGTGTGGCCAGCGAACTGCGCCAGGCCGAGATTCAAGAAGAGGCGCCAGCGTTGCGCCGGGCTACGACGCCGGACACGCGCGGTATCCGCGTGCTCGGCGTCGGCGATCTGCTGACCCGGCTCGCCAAATGCTGTGACCCGGTTCCCGGTGACGACATCGTGGGCTACATCACGCGCGGCAAGGGTGTGACCGTCCACCGCGCAGGCTGTTCCAGCGTCAAGAACGAGCAGGACAAGGAGCGGCTGGTCTCCGTCGACTGGGGCCGCACCGACCAGCAGGTGTTCCCGGTCACGATCCGTGTCGAGGCGTGGGACCGCGTCGGGCTGGCACGAGACGTGGCGGCGCTGCTAGCGGACGAGGGTCTGAGCATGACGGCTCAGACGGCCGTCGTCCATAAGGATCAGACAGCCACGGTCTGGGCGACGGTCGAAGTCGGGGGACTGGACAAGCTGAGCCGCGTCCTTCATCGGCTGGAGGGCGTGCGCGATGTCTTCAGTGTCGTCCGCGAGGTCTCCAGCCATCCGGCCAGTAATCAGGCAACGGGCCGTCGCGCGACGGCTGCCGGCGCCTGACGCCGCCCACGTCGGGCGAGCGGTCACGCTTACTCAGCGATCAGGCGGATGTCCGCGACGTCGGCGTCGAAGTCGTGGCCGGCCGATAGCACCTCGATCGAACGGATGAAGACCGGCCGGTCAGGTAGGTCCGAAAGCCGGCCGAGGAAGGGGTACCATTCGGCCTGCGCGATCTGTTCGCCATTATCGGACGGGCGATTCTCCGGGTTGGCGTAGAAGAACCCGTGTGACCAGCCGGGGCGGCCACCCTTTTCGTCGGTGTAGCTCACCCGGAACATGAGCGGATACTCCGACCCGAGATAGCCACCGCCAGAGAGGCTGGCGTGGTTGATCTTCACCCAGGCCGTGAACCAGACGTTCCGATAGGCCGAGACGTCGCGATTGATCTCCTGGGTGATGCCTGTCTCGTTATGGGTGTCCTTCGCGGTATCTCGGGCGATGCTGAGCGCCTGCACGTGGCGACCGGCAATCGTCTCGTCGATCAGACGACGGGTGCCGCCCACGTCTGGGCGACCGGGCTCACTCTTGTCGAGCATCGTCCAGCCCTGCAACTGGCGGGAGAAGTCGCCGTTGCGGATCAGGTTGTCGCTCAAGATGAATGGCCCGCGCGGAACGCCGTTCGACGGCAGGATGGCGCGCTGACCGTCGCGCAGCCGCACGGCTGTCTCATCGGTACCGGCCTTGGCTCGCCCAACGTACGATGAGATCTTCGTCCCATCGTCCTGCACCCACACCAGGTACTCGCCCTTGCTCAGACTGACCTGACCGTAGGGCGTGTTGAGGACGATCTCACGGCCGTAGGGGAGCTTTCCGGCCACGTTGAGCTGGGCGGCGCCATCGAGCAGCCCGAGGATGACGCGGGTATGGTCGGCGTTATACTTGCCGACACGCACGTTGGTCAGTTCGAGGCGGCTGTTGGCCAGCAGTGCGATGGTCGAGCCGTCGAACAGTTCCACTGACGCGAGGCCGTTGTCGCCGACCTCAATGGTGCTGCCCTCTTCCACCGGCATGCTCGGGCGAGCGCGCACCTGGCTGACCATACCAGGCGGTTCGTGAAAGACGGTGCCACGGTCGACCAGGAGCAGGGATGCGGGCGCGTCGGTCGCGCTGCGCCGGTAGTTGGCGGCCGTGATCAGGCCGCTCAGAGCGATAGCGCACCAGACCACGAATGCAAGCCATAGGCAGATCCAGGCACGTCGGCGGGCACGATTCGCGGCGCCAGCGGTCCCTACGATTGCAGCCGGTATGGTGGTCGCGTCGCTCGCGGATGCCATCATCGTGAGGGGGCGCCTCAGGCGGCGTCGGGCAAGTCTATCAGACGGCGCCGATGCCCCACCATCAGGCGCGAGGTTGCCCCCCTCACTCCCGTCCCCTCTCCCGCGCGCAGGAGAGGGGCCAACCGCTTACACTACCTGGACCGGAGGCGGTGCCATCACCCGGCCGAGCTCGTCTGAGGCCACTTCTGGTGAGCCCTGGTAGAGGTAGCAAGCGGCTGCCCGGTACTCGTCGAGTTGATAGAGCGGCGGCTTCGACTCGCGGCAGACCGGCATCGCGGATGGGCAGCGTGACGCGAACGCACAGCCAGGATGCGGCGCGCTCGCCGCGATCTTCGCCTCGGCCGAGGGTGGCGGCTCTCCTTGCCAGGCACGATCAGGGTCAGGCAGGGGCACCGACCCGACGAGCAGTTGAGTGTACGGGTGCTTCGGATTGCCGACCACGTGCTCGACGTCACCCACTTCCGCGACCGAGCCACGGTAGAGGACGACGATGTTCTCGCTGATCTGGTACGCCGTCGTCAGGTCATGGGTGATGTAGATCAGGGAGATGCCGAACTCGCGATTGAGCTCACGCAAGCTCCCCAGGATGGTCGCGCGCAATGATGCGTCCACCATCGAGACCGGCTCGTCGGCGATGATGAGGCGCGGCCGGATCAACAGCGAGCGGGCGACCATAATACGCTGGCGCTGGCCGCCGCTCAGTTGATGCGGGAAGCGCCCGAGCGTCTCCTCCGGGCGGAGCCCCACCGCCCGCAAAGTCGACTCGATCATTGCCCGCGCCTCGGTCCGGGTTCCGGCCAGTCCGAACTTCGTGATGGGCGTCTCGAGGACGTGATCCACCCGGTAGAACGGGTTGTAGACCTCGTACGGATCTTGAAAGATCACCTGGACGTCGCGGAGGAACTGGCGCCGCTGTGGCGAGTTGAGCGCGCGCAGGCTCGTTCCCTTGTAGAGCACGTCACCAGAGGTAGGTGCAGCCAGCCCCAGCAACAGCCGCGCCAGCGTCGTCTTGCCGCTGCCGCTCTCGCCGACGACCGCGAGGATCGACGGCGGCTCCGACTCCACGGCGAGCGAGAAGTTCTCCAGCGCGACGTTCCGCCGGCGGTCGAACAGCCCGCCGCCGAACACCTTGCTGACGCCTCGAGCTTCGAGGAGCGCGGTCATGAGGCCACCTCGGCTTCTACGGGGTACAGGTGGCAGGAGACCCACCGGCCAGGCTTGACTTCAGCGAGCAGCGGTTCTTCCTCTGCACATCGCGGCATCGCGTACGGGCAGCGGGGCCGGAACGAGCAGCCCTTGGGCTTGTTGAGCAGCGAAGGCGGCAGACCGGGAATGCCCTGGAACATGCCCTTCTTCTCGAGTGACGGCAAGCTGGCGATCAGCAGTTGGGTGTACGGGTGTAGTGGATCCTCAAAGATGGCTCGAATGTCGCAGACCTCGGCTAGAGTGCCGGCATACATGACGCCGAGCCGATCGACGGCCTGCGCCATCAACCCCATATCGTGGCCCACCAGGATGACGGCGGCGCCTAGATCGAGTTGGACGCGCCGCAGGGTGTCCATGACCTGGCGCTGTACGACCACGTCGAGGGCGCTCGTCGGTTCGTCGGCGATGATGACCTTGGGGCGCATGCTGATCGCGATGGCGATACAGACGCGCTGCTTCATCCCGCCGCTCAACTCGTGCGGGAACATGTCGGCCACGTGCTTCGGCAGTCCGACCCACTCGAGCAGGTCACCAATGCGCGCCTTCAGGTCAGCCTTCGAGAGCGACTGTCCGTGATCGCGGAGGGCATCGGCAATTTGATCGCGCACCCGCATGACCGGGTTCAGCGAGTTCATCGCGCCCTGCGCCACCATCGCGATCGTGGCGAGCCGGCGCTCCCGCATCTGTTCGTCGGAAAGTGAGAGCAGGTTGGTCCCATCGACGATGACTTCGCCGCCCTCGATCCGTCCTGGCGGACGGATCAGCCGCATCAACGCGAGGGCAATCGTCGTCTTGCCCGAGCCGGACTCGCCGACCAGGCCCAGTCGGTCGCCGGCCTGAATGTCAAACGTCACGCCGTCGACAGCCCGCACGGCCCCGCGCGGCGTGTGATAGTGGACTTGAAGATCCCGAACCTCGAGGACTCCTGCTGGCATGCCAACCTTACCTTGTATGCACCCTATGAACGTGGTCGACGGATCTACGCTCGCGCGGCCAGGTCAGACCTGGCGCCGAACGCGCGGGTTTGCCACCTCATCCAGTCCGATCGTGACCAGGAAGAGCCCGATGAAGACGATGGCGATCACCACGATGGGGGGAACCCACCACCACCACCAGCCATTGATAATGGCGGCATTGTAATTCACCCAATACAGCGTCATCCCAATGGTCGGCGACTCGAACGGGCCTAATCCTAAGACTTCGAGGCCGATCGACGCGAGGATCGCTGCTGAGGTCGAATTCACGAGCGCGGCGACGAGGTATGGAAGCAGATTCGGGAGCATTTCCCTGACGATAATCTCCGGCCCATTCATGCCTGACATCCGCGCGATCTGAATGAAGCCGCGCTCTCGCAAGGTCAGCAGTTGTGACCGGATCGTGCGTGCCGGATACAGCCAGGCGAGCGACGCCACGACCAGGGCCATCTGGCTGACGGTGAGACCGCCGCGCACGTTCATCGCCACGGTGATCAGGATCATCAGTCCGGGGATCGTCAGGCCGGTGTCGACGATGCCGCGAATCAGGTTGTCGGTGCGGCCGCCGTAGTAGGCCGCGACGAACGCCAGGGCGGCGCCGATGCTCACGCCCAGGATGCCGGCGGTGAGACCGATCTGGAGGGTGAGTGGCGTTCCGGCGATCATGACCGCGAACAGGTCACGCCCCTGCCGGTCGCTGCCGAGGGGCAACGTTGACGAGGGTGAGCGCAGCGGCTGAACCGACACGGCGCGGGCGTCTTCGAGATTAACCATGAAACGCCCGGCGACGAGCACGATACCCAGGATCAGGAGCATCGTCAAGCCGATTGGCAGCGCCGGGTTGCGGCGTAGATAACTGCCGATAGCCGTCAGGCGCTCGGCCAGGCTGCCTTGTCCGCCGCCCGTGATCTCGCTGGCTGGTGTGATGTAGCCCGGATCGGCGCCGGGCCGTGGATCCCCCGTGACTGTCGATGCGACGCTCATCTCAGCCTCTCTGATACGTGATGCGGGGGTCAAGCAAGGGATACACCAGATCCAGGACGAAGGTCGCCAGTCCAATCGAGATGATGACGACGAACACGATGCCCTGGACCAGAAAGAAGTCTGAGCCGCGGATCGCCTGGAACAGCACAGTGCCGATGCCGGGGTAGCCGAAGATCACTTCGACGAGGACCGCGCCGGAGAGGATCTGACCGAGGACGAGCGCGAGTGCGGTCGCCTGAGGCAGGAGCGCGTTCCGAATGGCGTAGTTGAAGAAGATCGAGCGCGGCTTCAGACCTTTGGCGTCCGCGAAGTTCGAGTAATCCTCGCCCTGGGTGGTCACCATCATGGCCCGCATGCCGAGCGCCCAGCCGCCAATTGACACCAGGACGATCGACGTAGCCGGCAGGATTGCGTGCTGGATCACATCGACAATTGATGGCAGGCTCCAGTCAGGGACGGTCCCGGCTGTGAAGCCGCCATACAGCGGGAGAATCTGGAAGGTAAACGCGAAGATGTACACCAGGATCAGGCCGAGCAGGAAGAAGGGCAGCGCGTGGAGTGCCAGGAGCGGCGGCATCAGGAAGTGCAGCCATTTTGGTGCACGTGGCCAGCCCAGGAACGCACCCAGCAGGTTTCCCACCGTGAAGGCGATCACCGTCGTCGTGGTGAGCAGCCCGATCGTCCAGGGGAGACCCTCCAACAAGATGTCGGTGACCCGCCGAGGATAGTTCGCGATCGAGTAGTTGAAGTCGAAATGCATGACGTCGGAGAGGTACGTCAGATATTGTTGCCAGAGCGGCCTGTCGAGGCCGAACTTGGCCTCGTATTCCTTCACCATCTCCTGCACGCCCTGCTGCAAGTACCCGCCGGTCGCCGCCTGCGTCATCAGCTTGTCTTCGATCGGGCTGCGGCTGCCGAGGCGTGGGATGAAGAAATTGAGGGTCGCGGCCGCCCAGACGATGATGAGGAAGATGACGAAACGCTTGAGCACGTAGTCAGGCCGCATGATTCCCCCGAGGGAGATCGGGGGGGAGGAGTGCCCCTCACCCCGATCTCCCTGCATCACTGGGTGGGCTGGAGCTTGTGGTAGACGAGCGGACCGGTTGAGTGGAAGAACGCCGGGTTGATGTACGCGTCTTCCTGGGTGGGGTAACCGGTCCAGTAGTTCGTGTTGAGCGGCAGCCGGTGGTAGAACTGCATCAGCGGGATATCTGGCAGTTCTGGCAGCCAGATGTCCATCGCCTTCAAGAACAACTCGGTGACCTTCGCCTTGTCGGTCGGGGGTGTGACATACACCTCGTCGACGACCTTGTCGTAGGCGTCGTTCTTCCACTTGGACAGATTGACCAGGTGGCCGCCCGGCACATTGACCGACGATGACTGGTACAGGCGTAGCGTCTCGAACGGATCCTTGATGCTGCCACCGTGGCCGAAGATCGCGGCGTTGTGCTCGCCCTTCTGGAAGATCGGCCCGAAGTCGGGCGGCTGCGCGTAGGTGGCGTTGATCCCCTGCCGCTTCAGGAGTTCGGCCAGCACCGGGCCGACGGACGGGAAGTCGAAGTTGCCGATGATGTCGAGGGTAAACTTCGCGCCTGTCGGCGTGACGTAGAGGTTGTCCGAGCCTCGCTTCCAGCCAAGCTTGGACATCAGCGCGTGGCCCTTCTCGGGATTGAACTCGTTCGTCGGGTACTTCTGAAGGAGCGGCTTCGCCGCGTCGAAGAACGGCTTGAGGGCCGGATAGGCCGGCATCGGGAGCTCGGTCTTCTCAGCCGCACCGCCCCACCCGATCTTGATCAACTGGTCGCGATCGATCAGGTAGCTCAACGCCCAGCGGAATTCTGGATTGTTGAACGGCTCCTTCTGAGTCTGGACGTACAGGGACGTCGGCCACCAGTCCATGTTTCCGAAGGGCGCTTGCTGACCCGTGAAGGTCGTGACCTTCGGGTTGCCCTTGAAGACGGTCTGGAATGAGTCGACCTCGATGCCGGTGGTGAAGTCGAGGTCGTTCGAGATGAGGCCCTGGACGATCTGCTGCTCACCCTGGACCGGCAGCCAGACTAGCCGCTCGACTTTGGGAAGCTGCCCAAAGTCCTTGACCACGCCAGCGCCCCACCAGTTGTCCCGACGATCCATGAGCATCTGGGTCGGTGATACGGATACCACCTGCCAGGGGCTCGTGGTGACGGGCCAGCCCTTCGCGATATCGAAGTGCGTGAAGGTGGTCCAGTCCTGACCGTCGAAGATGTGCTTTGGAACGATGTGCAGGCCGATGTCGTACTTGTACGACAGCATGTGGTAGAAGAAGCGCGGCGCGGGGCGTTGGAACGTGATCTTGACCGTGTTCGCATCGGTCGCCTTCGCCTCGCTGACGACCTCCTGAACGTCCTTGCCCCACTTCACCTTCGCGCCAAGCTGATTGAGGGTGTTCAGGGTGTAGGCGACGTCCTCGGCACTGAACGGCTTGCCGTCGCTCCACTTCACATTCTGGCGCGTCTTGATCGTCAGTTCTTTGTAATCGGGACTGTACTGGTAGCTTTCCGCCAGCCAGAGCGTCTCTTTGTCCGCGTAGGCGCTGTAGAAGGCGAGTGGCTCGTAGATAGCGTTCAGGCCGATCTGCGGGGTCGAACCAATTGCGTACGGGCTCCACAACTCGTGCGCGATGAACTTGCCCTGCGTGCCGCCGCGCACTTGAATGAGTGTGCGATTGCGAGCGACCTGCTTGACGCTGGCCGGCGCCTCGGCCGGCTTGGCGGCGCCGGCCTGCGCGGCTGGCGCCTGTTGTGGAGCCGGAGCCGGAGCCTGGGCCGCCGGCTTGGCGGCTTCGGCCGGCTTGGCGGCTTCGGCAGGCTTGGCGGCTTCGGCAGGCTTGGACGGCTGAGCGGCTGGCGGCTGCTGTCCACAGGCCGCCAGCAGTGCGGCCGCGTTCACAGCGGCGCCGACGCCGACCGCGAAACGCAGGAAACGACGCGGCTGATCTGGCGTCGGGACGTGTGCTGATTCATCCTGGGGCACTCCTTCGTGACCATGTCGCGAGCGCATCGGTGCGCGATGATTGCGATGAGTTCGACCGCGGGTCGGGCATTCCTGGGTGAGTGAAACGCTATGTGGGACGCCACAGGGTGACTGGGGCGCTCATCGAGCGTGTAGGAAAACCTGGTCCGCGTGGGCTGCCGATAGACATGGCGTGGACTGTTGTTGGCGGCGCGTGAATCGTGGGCGGCTGAGCGAGAACCCAGTTGCGTCGGAGCAACAGTACGTCGAGCGGAGGCGCCTCCTTCTTCCGCCTGACCTGGCGCTAGACGCTGCGGCGGAGCCGCGGGTTGGCGAACTCGTCGAGGCCGACGGACACCATGAACAAGCCGACGAAAAGGACGAAGAGGATCGCAATTGGTGCGACCCACCACCACCACCAGCCGTTTATGACGGCGGCGTTGAACTGGACCCAGTACACGGTCATGCCGAGCGTGGGTGACTCGATCGGGCCAAGCCCGAGCGCCTCCAGGCCCACCGATGCCAGGATTGCCGCGGAAATGCTATTGACGAGCGCCGATAACAGGTAGGGGAACAGATTCGGCAGCATTTCCTTGACGATGATCTCCGGACCGTGCATGCCGGAGAGGCGAGCGACCTGCACCCAGGTGCGCTGGCGCATCGACAGCACCTGCGAGCGGATGATACGCGCGGGATAGAGCCAGGCAAGGCAGGCCACCACGAGCGCCATCTGGTTGACCGTGATGCCCTGGCGGATCGTCACCGCCACGATGATCAGCACCAACAGGCCGGGCACCGTGAGCCCGATGTCGACAGCGCCCCGAATGAGCGTGTCGGTCAGGCCACCGTAGTAGGCGGAGACGAAGCCGAAGATGCTTCCGATGCCGACGCCGATCAGGCCCGCGATCAAGCCGATCCGGAAGGTGAGGGGCGTCCCGGCGATCATCACGGCCAGCAGGTCACGTCCCTGCCGGTCGCTGCCGAAGGGAAGCTCCCAGGACGGCGGTTGAATTGGCACGACCGAGAGCGGACGGGCGCGCTCGGTGTCGACCACCAGTGCGCCAATTCCCGCGAACAGGACGAGGCTGAGCAGCATGAGCGTGCCGACGATCAGCGACGGATTCCGCTTCAGGTAGCGCAGCACCGCGCCCACGGTATCTGGCTTCTCGAAGGCGACGGCGTCTGCTCCGGCTGGCTCGGCGCCTGGCCGGAGGTCGTCAGCGACGAGGTTCTCAGTCACGCTCATCTCAGGCGCTCCGGTAGGTAATGCGCGGATCGAGGATCGGGTAGACCAGGTCGAGAATCAGTGTGGCCAGACCGATCGTCACGACCACCGTGAACACGGCGCCCTGAATCAGGAACCAGTCCGCCTGCCGAATTGCCGCGAACAGCACGGAGCCGACGCCCGGGTAGCCGAAAATCACCTCGACGAGCACAGCGCCGCTCACGATCTGGCCCAGCGCCAGCGCCAACGCCGTCGCCTGAGGCAGGATCGTGTTGCGGACCGCATACCTCAGAAAGATCGTACGATCCTTCAATCCTTTGGCATCCGCGAAGGTGATGTAGTCTTCGCCCTGAGCTGTGACTACCATCGCTCGCATCGTGAGCGCCCAGCCGCCGATGTTGACCAGGATGATCGACATGGCCGGCAAGAAGGCATGTAGGAGGATATCGAGGATGAACGAGAGTGACAGGTCCGGGATCGTACCCGGCGTGTAGCCGCCGAAGATTGGGAACCAGCCGGTCTGGAAGGCCACCACGTACATCAAGACCAGCCCGAACAGGTAGTACGGCAGTGCGTGGAGCGCCAGGAGCGGCGGCAAGATGTAGTTCAGATAGGCCGGAGCGCGCGGCCAGCCCATGAACGCCCCGAGCAACGTTCCGAGCGTGAACGACAGCAGCGTCGTCACGAGCAGCAGGCCGATCGTCCACGGGAGCGCCTCGGCGAGCATCTCGCTGACCGTGCGCGGATAGTTCGCAATCGAATAGTTAAAATCGCCGCGAGCGAGATCGGACACGTAATTGACGTACTGGACCCAGAGCGGCTGATCCAGGCCGAAGCGCTGCTCGTATTCGGCCACCATCTCGTTCATCCCTTGATGAACGTAGCCGCCGAGTACGGCCTGTTCGATCATCCGCTCCCGAATGGGGTTCTGACCCGAGAGCCGCGGAATAAAGAAGTTCAGCGTCGCTGCGAGCCAGACGATGAGGAGGAAGAACCCGACCCGCTTGATCAAGTAGTCGAGTGGCATGGCGTCTCCGGGACGCGAGTCGCGGGCAGATGAAGTATCGGTCGTCAGGCATCAGGGGTCAGGGTACTGGCGGCTGGCCGCCTCCCTGACCCCTGATGACGCGTTCGCTCGCGACTCCGCTCTACTGCGTCGGCTCGAGGTGGTTGAGTACGAGCTGGTGGGTGAGGTGCCAGAAGGCGCCGTTCACGTACGGGTCGTCCTTGGTCGGCCAGCCCGTCCAGTAGGTCGTGTTCATCGGGATGCGGTGGTAGAACTCGGTCAGGACGATGTCCGGCATCTCCGGCAGCCAGATCTCCATCGCCTTCCGGTACAGTTCCATGCTCTTCTGGGTGTTGTCCGGAGCGGTGATGGCAAGCTCGTCGACGACCTGATCGAACGGCTTGTTCGACCACTTCGGGAAGTTAGCCAGGTGTGCCCCTGGCACCGCTTCCGTCGCCGTCTGGTACAGCCGCAGCGTCAGGTACGGATCCTTGATACTGCCGCCATGACCGTACAGCTTGGCCACGTAGTCGCCCTTGAAGAAGCGGTCGTCGGAGTCTGGCGGCTGGGCGTACGTCGCCTCGATGCCGGCTCGCTTCAACAGCTCCTGCACGACCGGCCCGACCGCCGCGAAGGTGTTCGAGCCAAGGATTTCGAACTTTAGCTTATTGCCCTGGCCGTCGGCCCAGATGCCGTCACTGCCCTTCTTGAAGCCCTTGCCGGTCAGGAGTGCATCGCCCTTCTGGACGTTGTACTCGAGGGTCGGGTACTTGTCGAACAGATCCTTGATCGAGTCGACGTACGGCCGCAGGCCCGGGTACGAGGGCATCGTGACCGGATAGAGCGTGCCAGCCCCGTCCCAGCCCACGTCGACGATCTGTTGGCGGTTCATGTAGTAGCTGAGCGCCCAGCGAACGTCCTTGTCGTCGTACGGCTTGACGGTGTTGTTGACATAGAGCGAGATCGGCCACCAGTCGACGTACCCGTACGGCTTGTCGCGGCCGGAGTGGGTGATGATCTTGGGGTTCTGCGACAGGACGGTCGGGAAGGTGGCTGCCTGAAGGCTGGTGCCGTAGTCGCACTGATTGGCGATGACGGCCTGGGCCAACTGCTGCTCGTTGGCGAACGGCGTCATAATCAGCCGCTCCATTTTCGGCAGCTTCGCGAGCCCGGCCTTGACCGCCCACCAGTCAGCGCGCCGGTCGATGATCTTCTGCTCGGGCGTCCCGACCTTGACTTCCCAGGGGCCCGTCGTGACGGGCTGGCCCTTGCCCAGATCGAAGGCCCGGAAGGCGGTCCAGTCCTGTCCATCGTAGATATGCTTCGGGACGATGTAGACGCCGATGTCGTACTTGTAGACCACGAAGTCCCAGAAGCGGGGAGCCGGCACCTTGAAGGTGAGGACGGCAGTGTTGGCGTCGGTCGCCTTCGCTTCCTGGAGGAACTGGGCGACGTCGACGCCCCATTTCACCTTGGGGCCGAGATCGCGCAGGGAGTTGAAGGTGTAGGCAACGTCCTCAGCGCTGAACGGCTTGCCGTCGCTCCAGTTGACCCCAGAGCGCGTCTTGATGGTCAGCGTCTTGAAGTCCGGGCTGTACTCGTGGGCCTCGGCCAGCCAGGGGTACTCCTTGTTGCCGTACGCGCTGTAGAACGCCAGCGGCTCGTAGATCAGCATCGAGCCGCCCTGGTGGTTTGCGCCGATTGCGTAGGGGTTCCAGATATCGTGCTCGGTGAACTTGCCCTGCTTTACCGAGCTTCCGTGGATGTAGGTCAGGGTGCGGTTCCGCGGGACCTCGCCCGGCTTGGAAGCGCTGGCCGGAGCTGCCTGCTGAGCTGGCTTGGCCTCAGCCGGCTTCGACTCGGCTGGCTTGGACTCAGCCGGCTTGGACTCGGCCGGCTTGCTCGTGGCCTGGGCGGCTGCTGGCTTGGTGTCGGCCGGCTTGGACGACTCCGCGGGCTTGGCAGCGGGCGCGGACGGCGCGCAGGCCGACGCGAGCGCGAGCGCTGCGAACGCGGTGGTCGTCCGCAGGAACTTACGACGGCTGATCATCCGTCCGGGAACTTCCTCGTTCATCTCCGAGACTCCCATGGTGCGTGGGTCGAGGCCCAGAAATCCGACAAATCCTCCGCTCTGACGATGGTCGAGCGGTTATTCACGGCGGCGCTACGGCGAAACCGAGGATCTAAGTATCCCCGGACCAGGGTAGAGGTCGCCGTCATTCAGCGGCGAATCGAGCGGATGATATGGATCGCTCGTTCGCGTGTCAAGGGGAGACCTTCTCGACCATGCGGTAGGAGGCGGCCGATGAGGGGTGCGGCACCCAATGGGGGCCGGTTTTCCCGCTAAATGTCCGTCAGTCAGCACAGACGCACCGACTGTGGCGCGTCTGTGCTGACTGACGGATGCTGCTGAAGCGACACCTGCACCGGTCACCCGAGATGACGGTCGTTCGAGCCGTGGCGCCTCGATTGGCAGAGCGCTCGTGCGGGACGTGCTTCAGGCGCCGGGTACCCACCGAGCCGGGAGTGTACCTCGAAGACGACCATGGCCGGGGGTACATGCCCCGGCCATCAGCACACCATGAACCTCGGGCGGACCTGGGTCAGGCGTATGCGGCTGTTCGCCCCCTGGCGCCCCGACGGCCCGCGAGCCAGTCATCCACCGATAGCTTGCCAGCGCCGGCGACGACCAGCATGGTCGCAACGGCCAGAATCAGGAAGTCGAGTCGGGCGACGCTCCAGCCCTGGTTCGGGAGTTGGACGACGAGCGACGTGACGGTGAACTGAACGACGTAGAGCACTGCCAGGTAGCGGGTCAGCAGGCCGGCGATGAGGAGGATGCCGCCGATGACCTCGAGCGCGATTACGAGCGGGCCGAGCACCGGGGCGGCCGGGATACCGATCGAGCTGACGAACCCCGTGAACCGCTCGATGCCGCCCAGTTTCTGCCAGCCGGCCAGGATCAGGATCACCCCCATCATGACGCGAACGATGGCGATGCCGTAGCCGGGGTGGAGACGGGAAAACGCCTGCAAGTCGTACCTCCGAACGATGGTCGAGCCTGCGCGTCGCCTGGTCCCGTCTCGAGCCGGGCAGCGAGCGCAGCCGCCACGCGATACGCGAAGTCGGTCAGTCACGGACCGGTCATGCATGACCCGCCAGTGCCCTCATCTACGTGTGAGCAGTCTCAACCGAATTCATCGGACGTACGCGACGGACCCTCGGGACGGGAGAGTAGATCGGGCCGCTCCCCTGGCATGGTCGAGGAGGCTACGACTACCGACTGCTAGCTCGCGCGGCGATCGCCCGCGCCGTCTCGACGGTGGCTTCGGGTCGTGACAGCGCCCGACCGGCTTCGGCCAGAGCGAGACGACGCGCCGGAGCAGCCGCCAACTCGGCGGTGAGTGCGGCCAGGTGGCTGGGTGAGTCGGCAAGCATCGCGGCCCCGTGCGAGGTCACGTAGCGGACGTTGCCTTCTTCCTGTCCAGGCAAGGGATCGAACACGATGACAGGCACACCGCACGCAAACGCCTCGGCCAGGGTAACCCCGCCAGCTTTGGTAACGAGCACGTCGGCCGCCAACATCAGGTCGGCCACGTGGTCGACGAACCCGAGCGCCTGAAGTCGATTCGGGCTGTCGAGCCGTTCGACTCGGCGCTGAAAGCGGCGCAGGCGTCCGCACACCACCAGGATGTCGGCGCCAAGCGAGGTTGCTGCAAGGGTGCGCAGGTAGGCGAGCATTGACGGCGAGCCCTCGGCGCCAACCATCACCAGGACCACGAACGCGTCCGCCGTCAGCCCGAGGCGCTCGCGGGCCGCACGCCGAGCCTCCGGCCCAGGCCGTGCCCGTACGAACTGCTCGCGGAGGAGGAAGCCGGACACGGTCACGTGGTCCGGTGGGATGCCAATCGAGAGAAACGTGCTGGTGGCGGCGTCCGTTGGTACCGTGTAGTGGGCCTCGAACGTCGATGCCCAACCGAGGTGCACGTCAGCCCAGTCGGTGACGACGACCTCTGCTCGCGCCCGGATCCCGCTCCGCATCACCGAGCGAGCGACGAAGCCGGTGGTCCCCGGCAGGACCGTGATAACGGCATCCGGCCGGCGTGCCGCCAGCAGCCGGGTGAGCGCTGGCCCGCCCACGACGTCGCCGATCCAGTTGAGGCGGGGGCCGCTCGGCGGGCGGTTGGTCACGTCGAACACCCACCGCCAGGCGCGGGGAAAGCGTCGGGTCAAGGTGGCATACATCCAGGGGAAGCGCGAGGCGGGAAAGCGCGCGAGTTGCAGGTACAGGTCGTCGAGCCATACCTCAGGGGCTGGCTCGTCGAGGCCAGCGAGCCCCTCCCGCAACGCCTGAGCGACACTCTGATGGCCGCCGCCGACGCGCGACGACAGGATCTGTATGCGCACGAGGCCATTGTAGGGCCAGCGGCCGCATTTGTGGTGATCTCCGCTCCGATCTCGCCCCTCGCTCCCAGCGGAGCGCCCCCTCACCCTGGGCCTCAGGAGAGCGGCCGAGGGTGAGGGGTCTGGGATGGGGGTTTGTGAGGTCGGAGTGAGTGGGGATACTGCCCGCTACCGACCCTGTCCCCACGGGCCGGCCCACGGCCCGCGACCGCCAGGACCGCCAAACCCTGTCTTGCCTCCGCTCACGACCGCACGCGCCGCCGGCTCGCCGTCCCTGACGATTACGACCACCCGGTCGCCAGGGGTGAGCACTGTCTGACCCTGCTGAGGCGGAGTGTTGCCCTCTGGACGCTTGCGAATCAGTGTCGTGCTGGTGAGCGCGAAGGTCTTGCTCGAACCGTCGTTTGCCGCCAGTGCTACGCTGTTTGGACTGACACTCGTCAGTGTGCCCGGTACGATCGAGATGACGAACGGTTTGTTGTCCTTGTCCTTCAGGCTGATCTGCGCGCCCGTGAAATGCGCGAACCGCTCGGCTGGAGGAAGATCCTTCAGCCCCTGAAGCTCAGGCGGAATGTGGTCGGCGAAGCCACCCCCAAAGGGACCACCGAACGGGTCGCCAAAGACGGCGCTGGCCAGCGCGGCTGGCGCCGCAAGTATCGCGACGATGCCGAGGCCGATCGCCACAGCGAGTGAGGTGCCGGCCACGGTAAGTGCGAATCGCGTCCGACTCATCGTGAGTCTCCACGACTGTCGCGGCAGGCTCGTGTCCCGCCGCCGTCAGAGAGGACAATATCGGCCGCTCGTCACACCCGTTCGACGAAGCTGTGACGATTTGGTGAACTGGCTGGACGTGCTCCGCATCTCGTGCGACGCCCGCGGACGGGCTGGCAGGCGTTCACACATTGGTGACATGTTGGCGATGTGACGGTGACGGCCTGTTACTACTATCAGGGGGAAGCAGTCGGCTAACAGTGGCCAACGAGCAGAATTTCCAGGGCTCGTGTGCGCGAAGATCAAGGGGCGAGGACGGCATGGCGACGATTGTGGTGGCCGAGGACGAGCAGGATTTGAACGGGCTGCTCCGCCGCCATCTGGAAGATGAGGGGCACCGCGTCGTCCAGGTCTTCGACGGGGCGGCGGCCGTTCTGGCCGTGCAGACCGAGCGGCCGGATCTGCTCGTCCTTGATTGGATGTTGCCAAAGCTCGACGGGCTCGAGGTGGCGCGGCGGGTGCGGCGCGACAGCATCGTGCCGATCCTGATGCTCACGGCCCGCTCCGAGGAGGTCGACCGAGTGCTTGGGCTCGAGGTCGGTGCTGACGATTACTTGACCAAGCCGTTCAGCATCCGCGAACTGATGGCTCGGGTTCGAGCGATGCTCCGACGTGTCGAACTCTTCCGAGAAGCTGCGGCTGGTGAGAGTCCTCCGCCCGTCCTTGAAGCAGGCCTGCTCCGCGTCGATCCCGGCCAGCACGCCGCGACGCTCGCTAACGCGCCGCTCGACCTGACGCCCAAGGAGTTCGACCTCTTGACGCTGCTAGTGCGGAACCCTGGCCGGGCGTTTGGCCGTGACTATCTGCTGGAGCGGGTCTGGGGGCTCGACTACGGCGGCTTCGATCGGACCGTCGACACCCACATCCTGCGGCTGCGCAAGAAGCTTGGAGTCATGGGTGACCGGATCGAGACGGTGTGGGGCATCGGCTATCGCTTCGCGGCGCGGGAACGGACCAGCACGTGACGCACGGTCCATCGCGCCTGCGTTGGCAGTTGACGTTGTCCCACCTGGTCGCCATCGCGGTGACGCTGGTGAGCATGATCGGCGCGTTCGTCCTGCTGGTCGGCAGTTGGGTCGCGGTTCAGAGCGGCCCGAACCGTGAGCCGGCCCAGGCCGCACGAATCGCCGGCCGGGGTATCGAAGGGATGGTGACGCACGGCGCGCCGGCAGTGGCGCTCAACGCCACCCTGCATGCGCTCGTCGAGGGCAACCTGCGCGTGCAAGTTGGGCCAGGAGTGTTCTCGGCCGAGCCCGCCGCGCGCTTCGATTCCTTCGGGCCGTCGCTTCGTCACCTCGACTACGTCGTGCTGCTCGCGCCCGGCGGAGCAGTGCTCGCTTCGTCGGACCCGACGGGTGCCGGCTTCTCTCCGCCTGAGCGGACAGACTGGCAGCGCCTCGTCGCGGCTGTCCACGCCGGGGAGCGTGACCCGGCCAGTCTGACCATCTTACGCGACGGCAGCGCACCATCGGCGCTGGGAGCGGCCCCGATCCTGTCCGACTCCGGGGCGCTCGTCGCCATCGTGGTCATCGCCAAGGATCAGGCGCCAGCGCTGAACCCCGCGCAGCGAGTAGTGCGCGGCATCACCATCCTTGGGGCCGCATCGATGGTCGTGCTGACGGCCTCCTTCGTCTTTGCGCTCGCCTCCGCTTCGCTCGTCGCGTACTTGTTGTCGCGAAGGCTTACCAGCCGCCTCGAACGCCTGGGGCGGGCGACCGAAGCGCTGGCGGCTGGCGATTTGAGCCGCCGTGTCGATGTGGGCGCGGACGATGAGGTCGGGCAGTTGGCGGGCCGGTTCAACGTGATGGCCGAGCGGCTGTCGGCGACCGTAGCGGAACTCGACGCGCAGCGACGGCACGCCGAACAGGCGTTGGCCGCCCGCCGAGAGCTCATCGCCAATGTCTCCCACGAGTTACGCACGCCGCTCGCCTCGATACGCGGTCATGCTGACTCGCTGCTGCTGCTCGGCGATGCCGCCAGCGGGTTCCGGCGGCGTGAGTCGCTCGCCGTGCTGACGCGCGAGACGGAACGCCTGAGCCGACTCGTCGACGAGCTCTTCCTGCTTTCGACGGCCGAGAGTGGGGGACTCCCGCTGACCGTCGCGTCGTTTCAGATCGGCGATGTCCTGGACGAGGTGGCGGCCAGTTTTCGACCGCTGGCCCGCCGCGAGGGACAGATCTCCCTGGTGGTCGCCAGTGAGCCTGACCTTCCGCCTGTCAGCGCCGACCGCGAACGGGTGATTCAGGTCCTTGGCAATCTCGTGCGGAACGCCCTGCGCTACACGCCGGAAGGCGGGCTGGTGTCACTGCGGGCGGAGCGGGCTGGCACGGCGGTGCGGGTGGTGATCGAAGACACTGGAATCGGCATTCCGCCGGAGCGGCTCGCTCGGATCTTCGACCGCTTCTACCGTGGCGACGACGGCCGCGACCGTGAGAGCGGCGGGGCCGGGCTGGGCCTCGCGATCGTTCGCGAGCTGGTGGAGGCGATGGGCGGCATGGCCACCGCCGACAGCGTGCCAGGCGAAGGCAGTCGCTTCTCGTTCACCTTGCCGACCGCCGGAGCCGCGTCGACACCCAAGTCCGCCGCATCTCGCCACCCGCTGGCTCCGGCCTGACCACCGGTGCCGTCTGGTCCGGCTCGTCGACCGCGGCCCACGAGGCGGCCACGCAACGCCCGGCGGCGCGAGACTGTCATCCCGCAGCGTCATCCCCGAAACCTGACGCGCGCCTGATCCGTTCGCATCTCGACAGCGACTGTGTTTGCGTTGTGACTGTTGAGCGCGCCGAAACGGTCGATGATTGTGGTAGCCGCAGGGATGCGGATGGACCCAACATCGCGGGACCGGCCGACTGGACGGTCCGCGGCGCTTGCAGGGAGGGAGCCATGAAGCCGGTAGGACGGTACGACACCAGTTTGCAGATGTTCGTCGAAGAGCCGCGCGAGCCGAACCTTGCTCGCCTCGGCTTCATGCGCTGGCTGGCCGAGCGCGGCCGTCTCGAACATGCGCCGATGGGCGAGGCTGAGGGCGAGTTCGCCCGGCCGACGCCCGTCGCCGAACGGCGCTCCCTGGCACTGGCCAGCTAGCGCGACGTCGTCATCCGTCTGTGGGTGGATACGTCGGATTCCGGGCCTGGGTAGCGGCCGTCTGTCTCAGGACACCCCTCGATCTAGCAGCCTCTGCCACCCGGAATCCGTGTGCCTGCTTGCCTGAGTCCGTCTCGCCCTGAGTTCGTACGGACCAGCCACCTCCTCGCCCGCACCTCGACCTGAGGACTTGCGCGGACCACTGCATCCGGTGGACCGCATATTGCAGGGCCTCGGCGGGACGCCGACACGTTTTGTGCTGAGGCGACCACCGGACCGCGGGCGCTGCTCCGCCCCCTGCAAGACAGCAGCAGGACGATGCCCCAGCTTTGGCCCCGGCCCGCCAATCGTGGTTGTGAGAGTTGGCTGCGGACTCACCTGGGAGGCACGCCGGATGGGCGAGGTATCGCGCAGTTCGAGATGGCCAGTCCTGGTACTCCTGCTTGCTAGCCTGGCGATGGCTCTCACCGGCTGCATCGGGGTGCACGTCGGCAGGGATGGCGTCAGCGTTCAGCCGCTGGGCCAGTCGGGCACCGGGGCTGCCACGGGGCAGCAACAAGTACCGTTGCTCATCGTCCAGGGGCCCGAGGGCGCGACCCTGGCACTCGTCCCCGTCTTCATCAACGAGCAAGGTCCGTTCGCCTTCGCTCTGGATACCGGCGCGTCGCGCTCGGTCGTCGATAGTCACCTCATAGGCCAACTTGGGCTCAAGATCGAAGGACCGGCCGGTGAAGCCACCGGGATTGCAGGCTCGACTCCGGCAAATAATGTCGAAGTCTCCACCTGGCGGATGGGCGACGTGAAGCTGCCGCCGCGAACGATCACGACGATCGATCTCGCCCAACCCCAGGAGGGCCAGGGGCCTCAAGGCCTGATCGGGTCCGACGTCCTGAGCGGTTTTGGGGTCATCGCGATCGATTACGAGCACGGCGTCCTCACCCTCAGTCCGCGCCAGGGCGCTGCGCCGACTCCCACCCCCAACGGCTCACCGACTCCGTGACCGAGACAGTGGGGCGCTGCGACGCCTGGCGCTCGCGCGAGGGACTGCGAGTGGCAGCCGTCCTCGCCTCCGCGGATCACCGCCCCAGGCACTTCGAGATCCACTCGACGATGGCTGCGCGGGCCTCCTGCATGGGTGAAGGCGTTGTGACGCGGTGCCAGGACGTGGCGCCGCGCAGGCGCCAGGATGAATCCGGCAACGGATCGGCCGAGACACCCCAGACGTCGCGCGCCACGGCAAACGCGGTCAACGGGTGATAGAGCATGATGGCTGGCTGCTGTTCGGCCCAGCGTGCCTGAAAGTGCTGGTACGCATTGCGACGCGCGTCGGGGTCACGCACCTGCCGCCCTACTTCGAGCCACCGATCCACGTCGTGATCGGTGAATCCGGCGTAGTTCCCACCGGCCCGGCCGATCTGGGATGAGTGCCACTGGGGATAGACGTCCGGGTCGTTGCCCGGCGTCCATTGGCCGACGAGCGCTGCCTCATAGCGGCGCGGCGTGAGGTACTCGTCCGTCAACTCGTCAGCCGGAACCTCCTGGACGTCGACCGCCACGCCAACTTTGGCCAGCTCGTCCACCAGTTGGCGTGAGATGGCTGCACGATCCGGCAGGCCGGCGGTCAGCAGCGTGAAGCGGAGTGGCTCGCCGTCCCGCTGGCGGATGCCATCGGCCCCCAACGTCCAGCCGGCCTGGTCGAGGAGGGCGGTGGAGGCGCCCGGATCGTGGCGCGCCAGCGCGGTCACGTGCGAGAAGGCCCACGATTGCACCGGGATCAGCCCGTAGGCTGGCTCGCCCTGCCCTGACAGCGCATCGTGGATCAGCGCTTCACGGTCGATAGCCAGCGCGAGCGCCCGCCGGACGGCCGCGTCCTGAAGCTTCGACGACTGCACGTTCAGCCAGAGCATCGCCACCTTCGAGCGCTCTGGGAGCGCGTAGACGACGAGGCCGGCAGCGGCTGCGCGGGCCGCTTCGTCGGCGCTGAGGTTCGCCAGTCCATCGACGCGGCCGCTCAGCAACGCGGCCATGGCATCCTTCCGCTCACGGAACATCTGTAGCTCGATACGCTCGAGGGTAGGCGCTGGACCGTGGTACCCTGGGAACCGCTCGAGTACCAGACGCTCCGGCTCGGAGGATGCAACCCGGAACGGGCCGCTTCCAATCGGGTGCCGATTGAACGGATGGAGTGGCAGGGCATCGGCGCTGACCCCGTCGAGCAGGTGCCGCGGCAGGATCCCGAGCGTCAGGTGTTCGGCGAACGACGCTAGCGGGGTCGGCAAGCGGAAGTGAAGCGTGTGTGCATCGAGGACTTCGACTTCGATGCCTTGCCAGAGGTCGGCGAGATCCTGGCTGTCCGCTCCCGCGGGGTCTTGTGCGAGGCGAACCGTGAAGGCCACGTCATCGGCTGTCAGCGGCTCCCCGTCGTGCCAACGCAGCCCGTCGCGGAGGTGAACGGTATAGGTCGTACCGGCCTCATCAACCTCCCAGGTGTCGGCCAGGTCCGGCTCGAGGTTCCCGGCCGGGTCGGCGCGGATCAGCCCCGAAAAGACCAGGGGGGTGACGTCCTGGCCCGACGAGGTGAAGCGCGCGAGCAGCGGGTTCAGGAGTGGCGGGTCGCCGGCCACCGCCTCGACGTACTCAGTGCGGGGGACGGGGGGTGTGCCAGCCACGACCACGAGCCCGGCGCCGACGAGGCAGGCCGCGAGCAACACCGCCAGGGTGACGGCGAGCGGTAGCCAGCGCCGATGTCGCCGAGACGGCCACATCGCCACTGCCTGCACGCGCCGGCCCTGAGAGCCGTGCGTCGTGCGGCCGTTATGAGGCGGCCGGGCCACGTGCCAGGACGTTCGCCGGCGAGCGGGCGGCGACGCTGCGCTGGGCTAGACCGCGCTGGGCTAGACCGCGCTGGGCCAGACCGTGCTGGGCTAGACCGTGCTGGGCTAGACCGTGCTGGGCTAGGCCGTGCTGGGCTAGGCCGTGCTGGGCTAGACCGTGCTGAAGACGACGCTGAGCACCGAGACGACCACGAACAGGATCGCCAGGATGATGGTCAGGTTGAAGATCGTCTTCTCGACCCCACGCCGGGTTCGGTAGATCGAGGAGTCCGAACTGAACGTGGCGGAGAATCCTGACCCCTTCGCCTGCAACAGCAGGACGCCGGTCAGGATGACCGACACGATGATCTGTACGATATAGAGATAGGTCTCCACGCGTCGGGCCTCCTCCGCCTCGTAGGGCGGCGAACCGGGCGCCGTTGCCGGCAGTGCTGTCGCCAGCAAGTATACCGTCCCGCCGCCCGCCCTCGCTGTTCACGACGCAGCCGATAGCGACCGGCTCGCGCCCGGGCTTGCGGCCCGATGCCCGTCGTACAACTGCATCAACGCCGCGGCCAGTTTGTCGGGGCTATGCCGCAGGGCGTTGTTCGGATCGACGACATCATGAAGTGCGACCTTGACACCCAGTCGCGAGAGGTCGTCGACATCGGCCACGACGTGCTTCACGTTCCACTCGGGCTTGATTGCCCCCTCGAGATTGTGGTTCGCCAGCACCACGTCGATCGGGTTTTCGCGCTGATGCTTGAGCAGCGCGTGGAGATGGTCGCTGGCGCGAAAGTCGTCGGTCTCGCCGGGCTGCGTGGCAACGTTACAGACGTAGACTCGCAGTGCTTCCGTCGACGCAACGGCCTTGGCGATGCCATCCACGAGCAGGTTCGGCAGGATGCTGGTGTACAGGCTGCCCGGGCCGACGATCACCATATCGGCGTCGAGGATGGCGCGCACGGCCTCCGGGAAGGCAGCCGGACGGTCGGGTTGGAGGTACACCCGCCGAATCCGAGCGGTCGTCTGGGAGATCTTCGACTCACCTCGGACGTGGGCCTCGTCTTCTAGCTCCGCGCAGAGGGTGACGTTCTCGAGCGTCGACGGCAGGATCTGACCTCGGACGGCCAGCACCCGCGATGCCTCGCGAATCGCCTCCTCGAAATTGCCGGTGATTCCGCTCATCGCCACGATGAACAGGTTACCGAAGCTGTGGCCGTCGAGGCCGCTACCCTGCCCGAAGCGGTACTGGAACAGCCGGGCCATCAGCGGCTCGGCGTCGGCGAGCGCTACGATGCAGTTGCGGAAGTCGCCCGGTGGCAGCACGCCCAGTTCGCGCCGTAGCCGGCCGGAGCTCCCGCCGTCGTCCGCCACTGTCACGATGGCGGTGACGTTTGCCGAGTAGTGCTTGAGGCCGCGCAGCATGGTGGAAAGGCCGGTCCCGCCTCCGATGGCAACGATCTTCGGCCCCCGCTCGCGCTGACGGTACGATACCAGCGCGTCGACGATGTCGACGCCGTTCGTGACGCTCGTGCCGGAGCGTGCCAATGGCTCCATCAGGCTGCGGTTCAGGCGGACCACCGCGAGCGCAGTGACCGCCGCGCCCGCCGCGACGAACAGCAAGCCACGTAGCCAGCGCGGGATGAACTGGAGCGTCAGGTACGTGGTCTGGGCCGGCAACTCGAGCGTTCGGTACAACTCGACGAACAGGTAGGCGAGTCCGAGTGCAAGTACGACCAGGCCAATGAGGGTGAGTCCGAGCCAGCGCTTGAGGTGAAGTCCGGGTACGAGTAGGCGCAGGAAGCGCAGCGGACCTCGACCGGCGGCGTGGCCGTTGCGATCCTCGCGGCGGGGCGTATAGGCGGACGTGGCGGAGGTACCTGGAAGCATCGACGCAGTTGGACCCTTACTCGAGGTAGTTGCTGGCGATGGCGCTACAGGCGCTCACGATCAACGAGCCGATCAGCGCCCCCACGAAGCCATTCACCTGTATCCCGGGGATCAGCGCGGACGCCAGCCAGAAGACGAGCGCGTTGACTACGAAGATGAACAGGCCGAGGGTGAGCAACGTGAACGGGCAGGTCAGCAGCAGCAGAACCGGCCGCACGATGGCATTCAAGATACCGAGGACGATGGCAAAGAGCAGCGCCACGCCGAAATTGTCGACGTGGACCCAGCCTCCAGGGATCGCCTGTGCCAGGAAGACGGCTCCGGCACTGACCAGCAGGCGAAGCAGGAGGTTGATCACGTCGCCGCCTTGCCCCCTGTTCCGTCGGCCGCCACTCCCCGAGCGCGAGTGCTGTAAGGCCGCTGGCCGCCAGCCTCCTCCGAAGCGGCCGAAGTCTAGCGGCGGCGGCGGCCCATCGTCAATCCGGCCCACCGCCGCGCAGGGCGGTTGGTGTGCATGGAGCGTGCCCACAGGTCCGCAGGCGGCGTCCAGTCCCACGGCCGTTTCGCCTGGCGCGGCGTCGCGTGTCCACGGGTCCGCGGGCGGCGCGGTGGGCGGCACCGCGCTGTGCCCCACAGCCGATCCGGGCGTGTCGTACAGGTGCTCTGACACGCCAAATTGACAGTCTGACCGGCAACCTGCCATCGTATCGGTATCCCCTACTGTCAGGACGCTCCACCTACGGGGCGCCTTCTTCCTCACCGGACTGGAGCAAGCATGGCGAAGCCGTCGACCGTTGGAGAGCTCATCGCATCAGGCTACCGCCGGCGCTCCGTCAAGGAGGAGATGCGGGAGAACCTGATTGAGAAGATCGCGGCCGGCGCGCAGATCTTCCCGGGCATCGTCGGCTACGAGGAGACGGTCCTCCCCCAGATCGAGAACGCGGTGCTGTCCGGACAGGACGTCATCTTTCTCGGCGAGCGAGGCCAGGCCAAGACCAGGATGGCCCGCGCGCTCACTTCTCTCCTCGATGACGAAGTACCGGTCCTGGCCGGGTCGGAAGTCAACGACGACCCGCTGGCGCCGATCTCGGCGGCTGGCCGCGCGGTGGTTGCGGAACGCGGTGACGCGGCCGAGATCGGGTGGCTGCCGCGTGACCGCCGCTATGGCGAAAAACTCGCGACGCCGGATATCACGGTCGCCGATCTGATCGGCGAGGTGGACCCGATCAAGGTGGCTGAGGGGCGCTACCTCTCGGACGAATTGACGATCCACTACGGGATGGTCCCGCGCACCAACCGAGGCATCTTCGCGCTCAACGAGCTGCCCGACCTCGCCGAGCGCATCCAGGTCGGGCTCCTCAACATCATGGAAGAGCGCGACGTCCAGATCAGGGGCTACAAGGTACGGCTGGATCTCGACATCTTCATGGTGGCGAGCGCCAACCCCGAGGACTACACCAATCGCGGGCGGATCATCACCCCGCTCAAGGACCGGTTCGGGTCGCAAATCCGGACCCACTACCCGCGCACGATCGGGCACGAGATCGACATCATGGAGCAGGAGCGGACCCACTTCGATCCGGCCGGCTTCGAGACCACCGTACCCGACTACATGAAGGAAGTCCTCGCCGAGATCACCCACCTCGCACGTCGAAGCTCGGACATCTCGCAGCGCTCTGGCGTGAGCGTTCGAGTCTCGATCTGCAACTACGAGAACCTGCTCTCCAACGCGCTGAAGCGGTCGATTCGCCTGCGCGAGCAGCAGGTCGCTCCGCGTGTCAGCGACCTGGCCGCCATCATCCAGTCGACTGGGGGGAAGATTGAGCTCGAGACGGTCGGCGATACGAGCGAAGAGAAGGTCGTCGAGAAACTCGTCCAGCGGGCGATTCTCAACGTCTTCAATCGGAACTTCAACGTCACCGAGCTCGACGAACTGGTCCGTAACTTCGAGAACGGGCTGAGCGTCGAGGTGTCGGACACGATGCCATCGCTCGAGTACATGGCTCAGGCTGCTGAGGTGGGAGGGCTGACCGAGGCCATCAAGAAGCTCGGCGCGCCGGGTAACCCGGCGGCGGTCGCATCGGCGATGGAGTTCGTGCTAGAGGGCCTGCACCTGCACCGCAAGGTGAACAAGGACCGCGTGATCGGCACCCGGGGCCGCTTCAGCTTCCGAGGCTGACGAGCTATAGCAGGCTGAGGCGGGCCTCCTGGTTCGGTCGGAGGTGGCCAGGAGGGGGTAACGATCGAGCAAACGAACCGGGACCGCTCGATCCTTACCCCTTCCGTGCTCGTTGCTCGCTACCATCGACTCACGACTCCTCACTCTCGACTCGTCCGCCACTCACGTCTCCTGGAGCGCATCATGGCCATCCGTTACTCGCGCTGGGACGGCTCGCAGCAGATTTTCGGCCTCGACGCCGAGCAGGTCATGGACGCGATGTCCGACGATCTACTCGAGGATGGCGACCTCTGGAAGGCGCTCCAGCGGCTGTTCCGGCGCGGCGCCGAGACCGAGCAGGGCGACCGAATGCGCGGCCTCCAGGACTTGATGGACCAGTTGAAGAACCGCCGCCAGGAGAACCTGGACCGCTACAACCTGTCGTCGATCGTGGACGACATCCGGAAGCGGCTCGAGCAGGTGCAGCAGACCGAGCGCCAGGGCATCGACCGCCGGGTTGACGAAGGCCGCCAGAAGTCGGCTCAGAATCCCGACCAGGCCGGGCTTCAGAAGATGCTCGAGCGGATGGCCGACCAGAAGCGCCAGCAACTCGACAAGCTGCCCAAGGACATGGGCGGCCAGATCCGCGAGCTATCCGGCTACGACTTTATGGATCAGGACGCCCGCCAGCAGTTCCAGGATCTGCTGGACATGCTCAAGCAGCAGATGATGCAGCAGACCTTCCAGGGCATGCAGCAGGCGATCCAGAACATGAGCCCGGAGGCGATGCAAGCCGCCAAGGAGATGCTGCGCGACCTGAACGAGATGCTCCGCGAGGCCGGCGAAGGCGGCACTCCCGACTTCGATGGCTTCATGGACAAATGGGGTCAGTTCTTCCCCGGCGCCCAGAACCTGGAACAACTCGTCGATCGCCTCCAGCAGCAGATGGCCCAGATGCGCTCGCTGATGGACAGCATGAGCCCTGGCCAGCGGCGGCAGCTTCAAGACATGATGGATGCCGCCCTCCGCGATCAGGAGCTACGCCGTGAGCTCGACGAACTGGCTATGAACCTGGAGGAGATGGCGCCGATGGGCGATATGCGCCAGCGCTACTCCTTTCGGGGCGACGAGCCTCTCTCGCTTCAGGAAGCCATGAAGCTGATGGAAGACCTTCAGGCGATGGATCGCATGGAGCGGCAGCTTCGTGAGGCCGAGGACACCGCCAACCTTGACGACCTCAACGCCGATGAACTGCGCCGCCTCCTTGGCGACGATGCGGCCCAGGCGCTCGAACAGCTCCAGCAGCTACGGAAGTTGCTGGAAGACGCCGGCTACGTCGAGAAGAAGGGCGACAGCTACGAATTGACGCCCCGCGCCATCCGCAAAATTGGGCAGAAGGCGCTGCGAGACATCTTCGCGCAACTGAAGAAGGATCGGGTCGGGCGGCACGAGACCGACCATCGCGGCACCGGCGGCGACCGCACCGACGACGTCAAGCTGTACGAGTTCGGCGATCCGTTCTTGCTCGACCTCAAGGGCACGGTCATGAACGCCGTCGAACGGCAGGGGCCGGGTCGTCCGGTCCGGTTGCGCCCCGAGGACTTCGAAGTCTATCGGACGGAGTTGAACACCCAGTCCTCGACGGTGCTGATGCTCGACATGAGCCGTTCGATGATCCTGCGAGGCTGCTTCAGCGCGGCCAAGAAGGTCGCGATGGCGCTGAACTCGCTCATCAAGAGCCAGTACCCGCGCGACAACCTGTACATCATCGGCTTCTCGTACTACGCCCGTGAGTTGTCGCCCGAGGCGCTGCCGGGGCTGACCTGGAATGAGTGGGTCTACGGCACGAACATGCAACACGCCTTCATGCTAGCCCGGCAACTCCTTGCGCGGAACAAGACCGCCAATCGCCAGATCATCATGATCACCGACGGCGAGCCGACGGCCCACTTCGAGGGCGGACGGGTCGAGTTCTCCTACCCCCCGACGTGGCGGACCTATCAGGAGACGCTGAAGGAAGTGCAGCGCTGCACGCGCGAGCGGATCACGATCAACACCTTCATGCTCGAGCGCAGCCACGCCCTGATGAGCTTCGTCGATCAGATCACCAAGATCAACCGTGGGCGAGCCTTCTTCGCGACGCCCGAGCGGCTCGGCGAGTACATCCTGGTGGACTTCGTGAACCAGAAGCGCCGTACCCGCCGCTCGGCGTCGTAGCGCAGGCAGCGCAGCAGCAAACGGCGCCAACAGTGGTGCCATTCGCTGCGCCGTTACCAGGCGCCGAGGGCGCGCAGGCAGGTACCGGCCATGACCTCCACACCCGACAACATGGCGTCCTCGTCGAGGGTGAAGTGGGGGTGGTGTGAGGCCCACTCCCAGCCGCGTTCCTGATTGCCGACGCCCAGAAACCAGAAGACGTAGGGTCGGCCGCCCGCGCCGTAGACCTGGAATGACTCGGCGGTGGGCCGGGGCATCGGCATCCAATAGGCCCCACCCGAGCCGTGCAGATCGGCGGCGACGCTCGCGACCAGCGACGTCAAGCCCGGGTCGTTCACGACCGCCGCTGCGACCTGCTCGTAACGAAGCTCGTAGGTGCAGCGAAGGGCCGACGTGACCCCCGCCACGACACGCTCGATCCGCTCGCGAAGCCCCGCTCGCTGCGACTGGTCGGAGATGCGGACGGTGCCCGTCAACTCGACGCGGTCGGCCAGGATATTGCGACGGGTGCCGCCCGAAATCGTCCCGAGATGGACGATGGCCGACTCCATCGGATCCAGTTCGCGGCTGGCAAGCGTCTGGAGCGCGGTGACGACATGCGCGGCGGCTACCAGCGCGTCGGCGCCCTTGTGGGACGTCGAGGTGTGCGCGGTCTGCCCGACGATCGTGATATCGACGTAATCGAACCCGGTCATCATGACGTTCGCGCGCAGGGCGACCTGCCCGGTTGGGTACTCCGGGTAGACGTGTTGCCCGAAGACGGCATCGACGTGCGGATCGTCGAGGATGCCGGCCTGCACGAAGCGGACGGCGCCGGCCTCCTCACCGCTGTCCAGAGTCTCCTCATTCGGCTCGAACAGGAACATGACGTTCCCGTCGAAACGGTCGCGGAGAGCGGCGAGGGCCACCGCGGTGCCGAGCGCCATCGCCACGTGGCTGTCGTGCCCGCAGGCGTGGGCCACGCCCTCCTTCTGGGAGGCGAACGGCAGGCCGGTCGCTTCCAGCACGGGGAGCGCGTCCATGTCTGCCCGCACGGCGATCGTCTTGCCCGGCCCGCGCCCACGCAGCAACCCGACCACGCCGGTACCGGCGATCCCGGTCCGGGTCTCGATGCCCGCCTCGGTGAGCACGCGAGTGACGAGATCAGCCGTGCGATGCTCCTGGTACGACAACTCCGGCCAGGCGTGGATGGAGCGCCGCCACTCGACGACGCGGTCATGTCCGGCGCGGGTCAGGCAGACGAGATCGGCGCGCAGATCGCTGGTCATGGCACTCCTCGATGTTGCTGGTGCTCGGGGCTTACTGACCGCGTCACTCGCAGGATGTCGGGCATCGCCGCCAGTGTGCCACAGGCCGTGCAGCGGTCGTCGGGCCGGCCCACCTGCACCGTCGCTTCGAAGGGTGCGCGCTCGTGCACTGTTCGAGCATCCCTCCTGAAACTCGGAGGAGAATGTGCGCCTCGCCCGCACGGAGTCCCGTATAGTCCCGACCGCCGTGTCAAGAAACCCTGAGTGAGGAGGATGCCATGCACCGCCCGGCTCGGCTGGTCTCCGGCGTCCTCCTGGCTGCGTTGGCCGTCTTCATTACCGTTCTCCCCGGCGATCCACGTGCGACGAGCCGGGCGGCGGGCACGCCTGAGTTTGCCCGCAACGACTCGGTCCGGCCGCCGTTGACGCCTCGCTGGGTCTACGAGCCGTGGATCTGGGAAGACGAGGAGAACGACGCCGACGCGGTCATCGAACTGGTCGACGACTACCAGGAGCGGGGCATTCCGGTTGGTGTCGTCATCATCGACAGCCCGTGGCAGACCAACTACAACACCTACGTCTTCGGCTCGAACTATCCCGATCCGGCACGCCTGATGGCGGACCTGCGGGCGCGAAACGTCCGTGTGATCCTCTGGGCCACGGCCATGATCAACGTGTCCTCACTCGACGGCCCCGGGCGCGGTGAGTCGCCGCTCTACAGCGAAGCGGTCAACGCCGGGTACCTCGTGAACCGTGGGCAGACCGTCACCTGGGATAAGGGCGTCGGCGCGGCCGTCGACTTCTTCAATCCGGACGCCGTTGCCTGGTGGTACCGGCAACTTGACAAGGCCTGGGCGTACGGCATCGACGGCTGGAAGGTCGACAGCCCGGAAGGCAATCTCCCCGACATCGTCCAGACGGCGGCTGGGCCGCGCACCAACCGTGAGTACGGCGACGCCTACTACCGAGCCTACTACCGCTACGTTGCCGAGCGCAGCCCGGATGCGGTCATCATGGCACGCCCGATCGACGGGGGCACCCGCTACGCGCCCGTCGAGGCGAACCCAGCCGGCTGGGTCGGCGACCAGAACCCGGAGTGGGGCGGAAATGGCATCGGTGAGGCGCTCGACAACATCCTGGCCTCCGCCGAGGCCGGCTACGCCGTGCTCGGTTCCGATATCGGCGGATACCGCCCCGGCGAGCGCTTCGACCGGCTGTTCATCCGCTGGACTCAGCTTGGCGCGCTCAGCCCGTTGATGGAGAACGGCGGACGCGGCGAGCACCGGCCCTGGAAACTCGACCGTGACGGCGATGTAGCGACGATCTATCGGTACTATGCGCGGTTGCACCGCGAGCTCGTGCCATATCTGTATGGCCTGGGCGTTGAGGCGCATCGAACGGGCGTCCCGATTATTCGGAACGGAGACCGCGAGCGCCAGCAGTACTGGCTGGGCGACGATCTGCTCGTTGCCCCGATCGTCAGGCGCGACGAGCGGCGGGAGGTCGATATCCCGGCTGGGGATCGATGGCTCGACTACTGGAACGACGGCCACGTCTACGAAGGCCCGGCCAGGGTCACGTACAAGGCGTCGCTCGAGCGTATCCCGCTCTTCTTTCGGTCGGGCGCGATTATCCCCCTCGACGTGGTCGACAGCGAAACCGGCCACGGCGGGCAGGGCTCGGCTGGTGCGACGACCTTGCTAGTGTATCCAGATGGCGAGAGCCGCCGGACCTTCCACCCCGATGCCGAGCACGACGTGACGATCACGAGTACGCAGCGTACGGATGGCCTGACGCTCACCATCGACCCGTGGTCCGAGACCTGGGTGGTCCGCTTCAAGGAGGTCCGCGAGCCGAGCGGCGTGACGCTGACGGTGGGTGGCCAGGAGACGGCGCTGCCTGAGCTCGCGTCGTTTGATCGGTTCGACGGAGCTGGCGCAGGCTGGTACCGAGACGTCGCCGGCGGGTACATCTGGGCTCGCTTCCAGACGAGCGATGCAAGCGGGACACCTGCCATCCTGAGCGTCTCGACAGAGGCCGACTCGGGCTCCTGATCGCGTCCCGAGTGAGCCCCGATCGCTCGCCGAGCGGACGAGCAGGCGCCGCCGTTGAAGGCTGCGTGCCAACACCATGCCCTCGACGCCAGACGGTGGGCGCATCGCACGGCCCGCTGCGAACAGGCGACCCTGACCGATCCGAGATCGGATGAATCTCGACAGGCCCGGCGCGGGCCGGTATGCTGGATACATGGTCCAGATCGAGGAGCCAAACCAGACGGAGGGGCCTACCGCAGCGCAACGGCACCCGCGTATTCTCGTATACCGAAACGGGACCATCCAGCAGGATATTCCCGTCGATGCGTGCTCGCGTTTGCTCCACCAGCCGGGCACGCTCGTCTGGGTGGACGTCGAGCGGCCAGATCCGTCGACGCTGGCCAGGCTCCAGCAAGAGTTCTCGCTCCATCCGTTAGCGATCGAGGATCTCGCAGCGCCCCATCAGCGCCCGAAAGTCGACGATTACGAGGACCAGTCGCTCATCGTTCTCTTCGAGGCGAAACTGATCGAGCACGGCCGGCTGCTGATCCGAGAGGTGGCAGTGTTCACCGGCAGCAACTACCTGATCACGGTGCGCGCTGGCCCGGTCTCCGAGATCGACGAGGTGCGCGAGCGCTGGCTCAAGAACCCGCGTCTCATCGAGCCGAGCCCGCTCGGCTTCCTGCTGTATCGGATTGCGTCGGCGCTGGTCGAGAGCTACTTCCCGATTCTCGACGTCTTCGACCACCATGTCGAGCGGGTCGAGGAGCGGATCTTTCAGCGAATCGACCGCCGCACGCTCCGGCAGATCCTGCTGCTTCGCCGGAACATCGCCACCTTTCGACGGGCGGTGGCTCCACAGCGCGACGTCTTCATCGCACTGTCGCGCCGCGACGACCCTCGCCTTGACGCTCGCACCGACGCATACTTCCTGGACCTTGTGGACTTCGTCTTGCGCCAGACCGATACGGTCGACAGCATCCGCGACCGACTCGGCGCGGTGCTCGACTCGTACCTGACGCTTCAATCGAACTCGCTCAACCAGACGATGAAGCGCCTCACCGCGCTGACGGTGATTCTGACTCTGCCAATGATCGTGTCCAGCATCTACGGCATGAACTTCGACTTCATGCCCGAGCTCCACTGGAAGTTTGGCTATCCGTATGCACTGGGCGTCATGGCGGCTGCAATTGGTGTGGCAGCCTGGATCCTCCATCGGAACGATTGGTTGTAGGGCCGGCACAACCGCAGCCTGCGTCGAGAGCGCAACCGGCGAGTGTCACGCCGCCGTCCGTCGGCGACCGTCGCGGCGCATGGGACCAACGTGGGCAACCGGAACGACGATGGCTGTGACCTGGCAGAGGGAGCGTCGGTGAAACTGACCCGCGTTTCACGTTCATGAGGGAGTGCGGAAAGATGCCCGAGCCAGCGATCCTGACCGAGCGTGACGGCGGCACCCTGCGAATCGTCTTGAACCGACCAGCCACCCGCAATGCGCTCGATCCGGAGCTTGGCGAGAGTCTTGCGGCGGCGCTTCGCGACGCCTCGGCTGATGAGTCGGTTCGGGTGGTCGTGCTGACTGGAAGCGGCACGAGCTTCTGCGCTGGCGCTCGTCTCGATACAGTGCTGGCCGCCAGCGAACGCGGCGACGCGACCGCGACCTCAGCCACGTTCGCGGTCGCTGAGCAGGTCTACCGGGCGTTGCTCGCCACCCGACCGCCGACGATTGCCGCTGTCAACGGCTACGCGCTGGCAGGCGGGGCTGGCATCGTCTCGGCGTGTGACCTGGCCATTGCAGCGGAGCATGCCCAGCTTGGCTACCCGGAGGTGCGACTCGGGCTGATGCCGGGGATGGTGATGGGTCTGCTCGTTCGGCTCGTTGGCTTTCGGACCGCCCTGGATCTCGCGTTATCGGGGCGGCGCATCGGCGCGGCGGAGGCGGCGCGAATCGGGCTGGTCAACGAGGTGGTGCAGAGCGACCGGCTCGCTGCACGCGCGTCGCAACTGGCGCACGACCTGGCAACGCTCAGCCCAACTGCGGTCAGCGCCATCAAGCGTTGGGCCTGGACGGTCGGCGATCTGTCGCTCGAACGGGCGCTGAGTCACGGGCGGGACGTGAGTACGCTCTGCGCTCTGACCGAGGATGCACGGGCAGGCATGCGCGGGTTCCTCGAGCGGCGAGTCGTGAGCGGCGAGTCGTGAGCGGTGGGGAGCGAGTGGTGAGCAGTGAGTGACGAGCGATGAAGGGGCAGTTGCGCGAGGGGTGTGACAGGTGATGCAACGGTGAGTGGCGAGCACAAGGCTGAAGTGATTGGTGAGCGCGTGGAGCAGATCGATCCAAGCGGCTTCCTCGACCCGAGCCGGCCAGGGCACTGCGCCCGCTGCGGCACGATGACCGTGCCCGAACTGCGTGGCGGGATTGAGCGGCCGGTCTGCCCGGCCTGTGGCTGGGTGTACTACGCCAAGAATGCGCTCGGTGCGGCAGTCGCCATCGTCGACGACGAGTGCATCCTGCTGATCCGCCGCGCTCACGAGCCGTACCAGGGCCAGTGGATGCTGCCAGCCGGCTTCGTGGAGTATGGCGAGTTCGCGGAAGACACAGCCGTCCGCGAGGCCGCGGAAGAGACCGGGCTGGTCGTCGAACTTGCCGGGCTTTGGGGGCTGTACTTCGGGACGGACGATCCGCGCAACGTCGCCCATCTGGCCGTCTACGGGGCCCGGCCGACCGGGGGAACGCTGGTTGCCGGCGATGACGCCGAGGAGGCGCATTTCTTCCCACGCAGCGGCCTGCCAGGCCAGATCGCCTTCCAGGCGCATCGCCAGGCCATCGCCGACTGGCTGCGGCGGCCGCTTCGCCAGACCGCGCCAACGGTCGGTCACCCACCCGCGTAAGCCGCCTGGCGCCCGATCTGGTACAAGTCCTCTGCCGGCCCGCGTGGCGGGCCGGGGAGGGAGTCTACGACATGACCGCGTCCGAGGGGACCGCACCGACGTTTGAGAAGCTCGGCGAGCGCGTCTACCGGGTGCCATCGCCCTTCGAGGGTGGCGGGCTCACGAACGTGTACATCGTGCGTGGTGCGAAGACCGCAGTCATCGACAGCGGCGTGCTTGGCACCCCGACGCGGGATGTCGCGCCGGCGCTCGCAGCACTCGGCCTGAGCTTGAGCGACGTCGATCTGGTGCTCAATACCCACGGCCATATGGACCATCTCGGCGGGAACTCCGAGCTCAAGGATGCTGGCGCCGAGATCGGCCTACATAGCGCCGACGCCCCACGCGCCCGTTCGCACGCGCTCCAACTGGAGCACTCGGCGCAGACGCTACGTATGCTGGGCCTCGAGTCGCTAATCCCCGGTCGTGAGGCGTTCCTGCTACGACTGCTCGGGCGGGAAGTGGGCGTCGACCGGGTGTTGGAAGATGGCGACGTGGTCGACCTCGGCCAGGACGTGCGACTGCGGGTCGTCCACACGCCAGGGCACACTGACGGAGCGGTCTGCTACCTCTGGGAATCCGAGGGCATCCTGATCACCGGCGATTCGCTCCAGACGCGAGGCAGCCGCCCCGGCGGGATGCCGGTGCTGGAGCGGCCCGCGCTGTATCCGGCCAGCGTCAAGAAGGCCGAGGCGATCCAGCCGCGCCGCTTGCTGATGGGGCACGCTTTCAAGGGGCCGGACGGCGACCTCGGACCGGTCGCGGGTGGGGACCGAGTGGCCGAGGTGTTCCGTGAGAGCCTACGGGTCCACGACCTCTGGGAACGGGCCGTTCGTGAAGCGGTGGCCGCGCTGCCGAGCGGGAGCGCCGGTGACATCGCGCGACGGGCGGTCAACGCTCTGCGCGACGAACTTCGGCTCGTCGACGAGCCGGATAACGGCTTTCCTTCCAGCGGCACGGTTACGCTACCCGGCTACCTCCAGATGGTGCGCGGTTAGCGTCGGGGCGGGAAGCGCGCCGAGAGTGGTCAATGTGCGTGGCGCGCGGACGGCTGCCCGGCCGTGTTGGTCCAATCGCGGATGACCGACCCTCGGCGGGAAATTCGGTGATGAGACCAGCGGGCCGCATCATCACGAGAATTGGGCGGGCTCGTACGAGGTGGTGTCCGGATCGCGCACCGAACTGGAGGGGGGACCAGGCCGACAGAGCTCCAGACGACCGGTAGTGGCCAGTCGTCTGGGGCTCTGGTATGCTCCACATTGGGAGCAGCGTTGCCGCTTCCTCATGCCGACGTAGCTCAATTGGCGGAGCAGTGGTTTTGTAAACCTCAGGTTCGGGGTTCGAGTCCCCGCGTCGGCTCCCTGACCGGTGGCATCGAGGGCGTTCGTGGCCACCAGCAGAGTCGGTGACCCCCAGATGGGGGGCAGACGTCCAGCCTGAGCCGCGAACTGGCCCGGTTCGCCGTCCGCGCCAGCATGCTGGGGTTGACGCGGCGCTACGTCCCGCGGGTCAGTGCGACGCTGACGCATCCGACAGCGCGAGAGCGAGGGGCTGCGGCCTGGCGGTCGGGTCTCCAGGTTAGCGGGTCTGGCCGGGCGAGTTCATAGCGCCACGGTCGAAGTACATGGAGCGCTCGACCACGACCGGGTGATCAGAGAGTACCCGGGTCGAGATGTCTGCGTCGGGCAGGTAGGTGCGCGGCTCGACATTCAATCGGCTGGTCGGCGGCAATAAGAAACTGTGCGTTACCGGCGGTTGCCCGTCCGGCTGCATGAACGTCAGGTCGACTTGCGTCTGCTCGTCGCCCGGATTGAGCACGGCGATGACCTCACGATACGGGTCACGCGTCGAGCCATCCGGCAGGAACCACTCGGTATTCGGAATCGGGACAGCCGTCGAGTTGTGGCCGCCCGCGCCGTCCGCGACGTAGATCGACCGCTCGACGATGATCGGCTGGTCGGCGTCGATCCGGGCTCCGAAAGACGTGTTGGGAAGGATCGTGTCGGCGAAGACACTCAGGCGGGTGTTGGGATCGAGGGCGTAGTAGGCCACACTGGTCGTTGCATCGTCTTTGATGAAGGTCACCGCCACATTTGCAACGACGTCCGGGTTCGGATTCTGGAGCAAGATCCAGGTGTCGCGGCCACTCCGACTGTCACCTTCGGCCAGGAACCAGGTCGTCCCGGGCGTCTTGAGGCCGAGCGTGGTGTGCCCGCCACCGCCGCCGAAGTACATCGTCCGCTCGACGACGATGGGAAGATCGGCCGTCACGGCCGTCGCAAAGCCGGCGCTGGAAAGAACGTCGTTGGCGTCGAAGCTCGTCCGTGACTGCGGTGCGAGCGGCTGATCGGTTTCTACGGTCTCCCCATTTTCGAGCATGAAGACGAGATGAGCCGTGGCCGGATCGGGGTTCGGGTTGAAGAGCAGCAGCCAGGTATCGAACGGCGGCTGCGTCGACCCCTCGGCCAGATACCATGTGCGAGCCGGCGTCCGGGTTCCTACTCCGCTCGTTCCGTCGTGGCCGAAGTAGATCGAGCGCTCGGCGAACAGCGTCGAACTAGACTCGACTTTCATCGACAGGAGCGCCCCAGGGACGACGTCGTTGACGTGAATGCTCCGTCGGCTGTTCGGCTTCAGGCTGACGATGCTCTCGGCGACGGGACCATCCTGGGTCATGAAGGTGACTCGGGCGGCGGCTGCCCCATCCAGCGGGTTTTGCAGCACCAGCCAGGTATCGTAGCCCGGCATCGTATTGCCCTCCGCGAAGTACCAGGTCGTCGGCTCGGCCGTCAGCGGCTTCTGCGGAAGTGGGCGCAGCGTGGGCAAGATCAAGCGCGGCGGTTGCGGCAGGCCCGGCACGCCAGGAGTGCGTGGCGTCGCAGTTGGCTGAGGGGTTGGGCGAACGACCGGGCCCAGCGGACGCAACGACCCAACCGCCCGTGCCGCGTCGATCCGCCCGGCCCCGAGGAACGCGCCGCGATTGCGACTGTCCGGCGGCTCGGCGGTCTTGTAGATGAGGCTCCGTGCGTCGGCCGGTGTGAGGCCGGGACTGACTGAGAGCATCAGGGCGGCCAGCCCAGACACGTGTGCCGCGGCGGCCGACGTGCCGCTACTCAGGATGTAGGCCCCCTTGCCGGCCCCCCGCCAGGCCGGCCCCGGGATCTCGACGCCAGGCGCAGAGATCGTCACATAGGGCTGTCGCTGAGAAAACGACGCCGGGTTATCCTTTTCATCGGTCGCGGCCACTGCGACCACCGGCGCATAGGCGGCCGGATAGATCGTCTCGTTCTCCTTGTCCCCGCTGTTGCCAGCGGCGGCCACGACGAGCACGCCGCGGCGCTCGGCGAACCGGACGGCTTCCTCGAGCACCCGGGACGGCTGGGTCGTGCCGGATGAGAGGTTGATGATCTTGGCGCGATTCTCGACGGCGTAAATCATCCCCTTCGAGACCGCCGCATCGGGTCCAAGCCCCTCGTCGTCCAGCACCTTCACCGGTAGGATCTTGGTCTGCCAGGCGAGTCCCGCGATGCCCTCGTCGTTATCACCAATCGCCGCGATCACGCCGGCGATGTAGGTCCCGTGCGATGAGTCGTCGGCTGGGTCTGGATCATCATTGACGTAATCGTAGCCAGTGAGCAGGTTCCCGACGAGGTCCGGGTGGGTGGCGTCGACGCCGGTGTCCAGCACTGCGACTACGACCGTCGGTGCGCCAGTCGTGACCTCCCAGACGCGCTCCATACCGATCTTTCGCAGGCTCCATTGGAACTCTGGATAGATCGGATCGTCCGGCGTGGTCTGAGCGCGGAGCAGGGCGCTTCGCTCGGCGCTGGCGACACGCGGATCGGAAAGGAGCCGTGAGATGGTGCTGTCTTCGGCACCGACCGGAACGCCGAGGACCAGCGCTCGAAGCTCCGGGATCGTGTCGACGACACGGATATCGCCGCCATCCACGTCGTCGGCCAGGTCGGCAATCGACGCGCCGTCGTTCAGCATGACGACGACGCGCCCTGGCATCGTCGATGCGCCCGGCCCCGTGGACCGAGCCCGGGGTGTCGCGGCAGGCGCAGCATCGAGGGGGATATGTCGTGGCGCCGGAGCGCCGGCGCTAGGAATACAGCCCGCTCCGACGAGCAGCACGGCGAGGAGTGCCAGGACAACGCGGCTCGACGGCGAGCGGCGCAAGCCGCCGTCCCCTCGCCGGACCGCATCCGTCATCCGGTCAGAGCCTGCACCACGCGGGCCGCCCCCGCATCGCTAAGCGCCCGGTCGCGCTGTGCCTTGCCGCCACGAATGGTGCTCCGGAACCCCTTGAGGGTCGTGACCGGGTAGTAGCAGCCGTCGATCCGCAGCTTCGCGCTCGGGTGGGTGAACACGATGACCCCTTCGACAGGCGGCTGGTCGCTGGCGGCGATCCCGCGCTGCTCGAGCCAGCCCCGCACCTGTTCGACACCCCGTGTGGCGTCGCGGCCCGGGTCGCCAAAGGCGGCTCCGCCGAACAGGCTGAAGACGCGCTTGAGGCCGCTGCTGGTCTCGCGGGACCAGCGATTGGCCCGGCAGGCGACAGCTCCGCCTTGCCCGCGTGTCACGATCACCTGAATCCCGCTCGGTCCGATCAAGAGGTAGTCTGGCAGCCTGGTCGACGGGAACGCCAGCAGGGTGTAGCGGCGATCGAGGCTCTTGAGCGCCTTCGTCAGCACCGAGTCCTGACGGAAGCGCGGCCCAAACCGGCGTAAGAAGATCTGGCCAAGGTTGTAGAGTAGGAGGCCGGCGATGATCGCGCCGTACGCTCCTGCCATCTCCTCGAATGACGGGATCGGATTGTTCCAGGAGATGAACAGGCCGACGGCGAAGACGACCAGCGCGGCGACGTGCGCGGCACTGGCGAGCCGGACCCTGGTCTTGATGAGCTTCTCATTGATCACGACGTGCACGATCGGCCTACCCAGGAGCTACATACGAGCCGGTGTGAGTCTCCCACACCGGCGAGCGGGGCGTCACCAACGGGTATCGTGGATCACGCACGCTCGGGCTCGACTCACCTAAAGTATACGGTGGCGAGGCCGCCGAATCCTCGTACCAGGGCCCGCCCAGGGTATGCGTCCGGTTCCATGCTCGGGGCACACGCCCGGCTGGCCAGCGTCTGGTGTCAGGCAGCGGGTAAGCACATGCCCTTCGGCCGTCCATCGGACCGGTTGGCATGAGGATTCCGGAGACCTGGACGAAAGGTCAGGTCCGCCCGATATCCCCGGATTCGAGCTCTCGCACACCCGCCCGTACGCTTCCGAGCGCCTGATCGAGCCGATCCTGCACCCGCACCAGGATCGCCCGAGCATACTTCTCGGCCTCGGCTCGGATGGTCATCGCGTCCTGCTCGGCCTGTTCCTCGATGGAGAGCGCACGCTGCTGGGCCGAGCGAACCAGGGCGTGCTCCTCGACGAGGCGATTGGCGCGGACCTCGGCACTGTGAAGGATCCGCTCGGTTTCCTCGCGGGCCTGGGCCAGCAGGTGCTCGCGCTCGGCGATGGTTCGCCGCGCTTCCTTGATCTCGTTCGGCATTGCGACGCGCAGTTGGTCGAGGATTTCGAGGCACTCCTGCTCGTCGACGAGCGTCCTGGCGGTCAGCGGCACCCGCGAGCCGGTCACGAGCGCCTCTTCGAGACGGTCGAGCAGGTAGATGAAGTCGACGGCCGCCGAGTCAGTCGACGAGTCGGGCGAGCTCCGCTCTCTCATGGCCGCGTCCTCATGGCCGCTCCCTCACGCCCGGCTGTCAGGGCCGCGTACGGCTGGCACGGCGCAGCGCCTCAGCGACCGGTGGCGGCACCAGGGCGTCGATGGCGGCGCCGCCGTTGGCGACCTCTTTGACGATCGTCGAGCTGAGGTAGGCGTGTTGGAGCGACGTCATCAGGAAGACGGTCTCCACCGCCGGCTCCAGGTGCCGATTCATGGTCGTCATCTGGTATTCGTACTCGAAGTCGGTCACCGCGCGCAGGCCGCGCACGATCGCACAGGCGCCGCGCGCCCGGGCGTACTGGACCGTCAGTCCGGAGTAGCCCTCCACGACGATGCAGCCATCGTCCGCATCGGCCAGGCTGCGCCGGGCCAGTTCGATGCGTTCCTCTGGCGAAAACAATAGCTTCTTGGCAGGCCGGTCGAACACGGCGACAATGACCTCGTCGAAGATCCGGGCAGCGCGCCGCGCGATATCGACGTGGCCGCAATGCATCGGATCGAACGTCCCTGGATAGATGGCGATCCGCCGTACCGGGCCTTCAGCCAGGCTCCTTGTGTGCGGGCTCAGGTCGTCCTCCATCGCGCTCATTCGGCGGCGGCCGCGCCGTACAGACTGACTGCCGCTCCGCCATGTGCATTTGTTTTCAGGCGCTGTAGTCCAGACTCGCCCTGCCCAATCCAGTCGGGTGCGGCCTGCGTGCGCGGGTGCTCCCAGACGACCACGCCCGAGCGATCGAGCAGCGTACCGTTGGCGATCTGCTCCAGGAGTTGCGGAATGCCCTCGGCGTCGTACGGGGGATCGAGCAGGATTAAATCATAGGGGCCAGCGAATGTCGACACCGCGCTCCCGCTCGAGAGGGCATGCGTGGTAGCCCGCTCTGACAGCCCGGTCTTCTCCAGATTGGCAGTGATGGCGCGGCGAGCGCTTGCGTTGGGCTCGACGAGGTCGGCGTGCAGTGCTCCACGGCTCAGCGCCTCGATTGCCAGGGCGCCGCTTCCAGCGAACAGTTCGAGCACGCGGGGCCACGCGACCGCCGCCGCAAAGCGCCCGTCGCGCTCCTCGTCGCCGGGCTCAGAAGCGAAGCCGCGCCTGAACGCTTCGGCCTCGAGCATCGAAAACATGGTGCCCTTGATCTTGTCGGCCGTCGGACGGGTTGTGGCGTTGGTGGGCGCGCGGAGCGGCCGGCCCCGCGCTGTGCCGGCGATGACACGCACGCCTTAGCCCCCCGGCCAGCAGGCGGCAGCCCGAGAGCGCGCGCATCGCGGGCGCCGTAACGCGCCGAGCGAGCGACGGTATCGGCTACGCTCGGTGCTCACGCCCGTGGAATGCATCTGGCTACACGGGCGTTTCATAGGGCATCCAGCCTCGGGCGGACCTCGCTCGCCAGGAAGTCGAGCGTCTCGAGCATCGCGGAAGGTCTGTCGCGGGGGAAGGCGTTGACGACGACGTGCTGGATACCGGCATCCTGGTAGCGGTGCAGTTTTTCGGCGCAGGCATCCGGATCGCCGGCCAGCGCCCAGTCTCGATCCGGCCCGTCTGGGTGTGTGCCGGGCGCCCAGGCCGTGACGACCGTCGACAGCGTCACATCTTCAGGACGCCGCCCGTATTGGGGAAGCAACTCGTACAGCGTCGCGGTAGCGGTCCGAAGCTCGTCTAACGGTATGCGGATAGGGTGCCAGCCGTCGCCAAGCTCGGCGGCGCGCCGGATCGAGCGTCTGCCGTGCCCGCCGATCCAGATTGGTGGGCCGCCCGGCCGGGCCGGCTTTGGCAGCGCGCGGATCGGCTCGAATTGGTAGACCGTGCCAGCGAACGCGATCTCGGGCGCCTCGCTCCAGGCAGCGCGCAGGATCGCGAGTGCCTCGTCGGTGGCCGGTCCGCGTCGGTCGAACGTGTCGGCGCCGAGCGCGATGAACTCCTCGCGCATCCAGCCGGCCCCGATCCCGAGGATCGTGCGGCCACCGGACAGCGCGTCGAGGGTCGCCCACTGCTTCGCGACGAGCAGCGGCTGACGTTGCGGCAGGACGAGCACTGTGGTGCCGAGCTCGATGCGGCGGGTCCGTCCGGCCACGTAGGCGAGCACGCCGAACGGCTCGAAGTAGTTCTGTGACGCCTCGGGCGAGAACGTTGCGGGCGGTCCATACGGGTAGGGTGATTCGATAGCGGATGGAACGACGACGTGATCCGACACCCAGACTGAGTCGAGGCCGAGTGCTTCCGCCCGCTCGGCAAGGCCGACGATTGTCTCGGGCGTGGCCCAGACGCCGCCGTTTGCCAGGTGGACCCCGATCTTCATCGTCGCCTCTCCCCTGTCGCCATGCCGCTGCCAGGCAACTGTAGCGGGCTGTTCGCGGTGCTCGGTGCGCCGACCCGACAGGATACCCCACCAGGACGCTGACACCGGCGAGTCGTCTTCGTCATATGCTGCCACTCACTGTCGGCGCCGCCCGCGTACAGGCCGTGACGGCTCGGAGGGCGCCTCCTCGGCTGCACCAGCCCGGACGTAGATCGACCCGGCCAGCACGCCGACAAGTCCGCCTGCCGCGATCGTATCCGGCGTTCGATCCCCGTTCTCCAACGCCACCGTCTGGCCGCTGGAGGCCGAGCGCAGCCCGGCCTGAAGGTGATACGTCCCATCGGGTACGCTCACCGGCACCGTCAGCGTCATCCGCTGGGCTAGGAGATCGCCGCTGCGCCACTCCCCACTCGGAAGCCCCCCTCGGCTGACAACCGCCACGGTCCTCCCGGTGGTGTCGACGAGCGCGACGTACGGCTCGTCGTCGTCGCCTGGAGCGGGTGTGTGCTCGACGACCCAGTACGCTTCGAGGGGAATGCTCTGACCCGGTTGAGCGTCGGTTGGCCCATCGAGGCCCAGCAGCCGGGCGCCATTGACGAACGCCGCATCCGTGCGCCAGCGTGGCGAAACAAGCTCGTGGGCGGGTCGTGCACGAATCAGCCAGCCGCGCGTCGACCCGTTCGTGCCGGGTAGGGGCACGTCCAGCAGGCGGGCCGGTCCGAGTGGAATGGTGCGCGGGAGATTCTGTTCTGGGATCGTCAGTGCGAGGGCGTCGTTTCGCGTCGGCAGGACGGTCAACCCCTGGAGAGGGAAGCGCGGCTCCAGGTCCGGTCCGAGCAGGTAGGCGAGCGCTTTGCGCCGCTTGTCGAGCTGGCGGTTCGCGGCATCCTGAATGCCCGTGACGACGACTACGTTACGGGCGCCGGCGTTTCGTGCTGCCAGACGGGTCTGGTCCGCCACGGATTGCCAGTACTGCAACGGCAGGCCGTGAATCTCGCCGATCCCCATCTGGCGTGCCTTCAAGTCTTCGGCGTTCAGGGCCTGCTGCACGTCAGTGGGCGAGCGTTCGGACGGCGGTAGCGCGAGGCTCCGGTCGAGTGCCGCGTAGAATGCCCCAACGGCGGCTACCTGGACGAGCACGACCACCATCAGGACGGCCGGTGTGACGAACGGGACGACTGGACGGCCGGCCGGCCAGCAGGTAGGCAGCGGTCGACCGTCCTGGTGGGCAGTTGGCGCGCGTTCGGTCGACGTGCGCTGCGGTGGGTCTGGGTCGCCCCAGAGACGGCGGAGGCTCTGGGTGGTACGGTCGCGCATCGCGGGCGCTTCCAGCGCCTGCCACAGTGCCCCGGCCCCACGCGCGATCATAAGGAAGGGGACTGGCACCAGGCAGAGGACGTAGTGGATGTACACGGCCGAGCTTTGCCAGGTCATCAACGCGAGCGGCGCTCCCAGCCAGATGAGCAGCAGCGCGTCGGCTTCCCAGCCGGACGTTCGACGCCAGCAGGCGCGTGCCGCAACCACCATGCCGATGAGCAGCAGACCGACCGTCACCACGGTGACGAGGGCCAGCGGGCCACGCAGCATCGCCATCGCCGGGTCCGGGAAGCCGAGCTTCGCTTCTAGATTCTGGCCCGAGAGCAGCCAGGCCGTGAGCGTCACGGCACTGCTGTCCGGCGCGACGGTCAGCCCACGATTGCCGCGTTCCAGAGCATCGGCGATGCTCGGCCAGATCGTCCAGATATGGTGCGCGAACGGTGCGACGAGCGTCACCGCGCCAACCACTCCGAGAGCCAGTTGGGGAACCAGCCAACGGCGGATGAACAGCAGCAACGTCAGCGCGACCGGCGGACCGTACAGCACCGCGAGCAGGTGGGTCTGGGTCTGGGCCGCCCCGGCGAGAAAGAAGGGGATCACCCAGCGACGGTCGCGCCGCTCGACGACCATTGCCGCCGAGAAGAGCATCAGGACGGTGAGCAGCGGCTGGGTAATGACCCATGGCTGTCGACCGAACGTCACTGCCCAGGGGTTGACGGCATACAGGAACCCGGCGATCAGTCCCACGCGCGGACCGTAGAAGCGCCGAGCCAGCGCGTAGCAGAGCATAACGCTGACGACGTTCAGCGACGCGACCAGCAGGACGCGTGCACGCGCCGGATGGGGCAACGCCTCGGCCAGCGAGTACACGTAGAGCAGGCCGGCCGGGTCAGGAATCCACCAGGAGGTAATCTCGGAGTCGACCGGGCGAGCACCGTACCAGATCAGTCGGGCGCGCTCGGCTTCGAGCGCTTCGTCATGCCCGAACGGCGTCAGATCCGGGAACGGCAGACGGAGCAGGCACGCGAGCGTGAGAACGAGCAGTGCCGAGAACACGTGCTCGCGCACGATCCACCGAACGCGGGGGCGGGCAACCGCTCTCTCGAGTGGTTGCGACGCGGCGACCACCAGCGCGACCTCCCTCGACGCGCTCGACATGGGCCAGAGCGGATACGCGGTGAGCACGCATCGGAGCCGGCGAGTCGCACCTCGCGGCAGGTGATGGGCGCCGAGCACCAGCAGGCTCCTGGTCGAGCGCGCGATTATACGGTCAGTTGGCAGATGCAGCCACGGGGCTGGCGGCCGAGAGCGACGCAAGGAATCGGACCGCATCCGCACGTATCGCGTCGTTGACCTCGTGATCCGTGTTGGGGAACACGGTCAGGGTGGCACGCGCACCAAACTTCTGGAGAATGTCGACGTAGCGCTTCGCCCGCTCGAGTCGCGTCGTGCCGACGTACTGGTCCCACTGACGGGGCACGTCCTCAGCTCGGGCGTCGGTGGCCCCGACTCCGATCCAGTAGGCGACGCGTTGTACGGCCGCTGGATTGAAGGCGCGCCCGCAGATCGTATCGACGTCGGCGGTGCCGAACGGGTATCGCAGCGCCCGGAGCGCGCCTGACTGCCCATCTTGGTAGGTCGTGGCCGGCAGGGTGTACGACCCGGCCGACAGACCGGCTACGCCGAGCGTGGCATCCGGGAACATGAGCGAGAAGCGTATCGACTCCTGGCTGCCGCGCGAGAAGCCGAAGAAGAGGGCACGCGGCTCGAATGTCAGGCCCGTCCGGTCCGGCAGCACGTCGATGAGCGCCTTGAGCCTCGGCAGCAGGGAACCGTCCTGGCGGACCTGCTCAGGGTCCATGTAATCGTGATACGGCATCGTCGGCGCGAGCAGCGCCCAGCCGTTCTGCCGGGCCACACTCTGGAACAGCGCCGCCATGTCGTTCCCGTTACCGCCCATCCCGTGTAAGACGACCAGGAGTTGAATCGGCTGCCCTGTACTGGTGTTGGCCGGCGGGTAGAAGACGTAGTCCGGGAGGGGCGTCGCGCTCACGTCGCGGGCGGTGCTCGAACTGGGCACAGCGGGCGCGGCGTGCACGCTGGCGATGTCAGCGCCGCCATCAGACTGGACCAGGTTCGCGGCCTCTGCTTGCCGGTCGCGCTGGATAGGCGACCATGCGACGGCGGCCAACAGGAGCACCACCGATAGCGCGAGCGGTGTCAGACGATGCCGCATTGGCCCCCTGCCACGTGTGAACTCTGGCCGGGCCGGCCCGCGGCTCGACTAGGTAGCAGTGTACAGAGTCGCCGGGAAAATGTAAAGGACATTAATCATTTAAGAGTCCTTCACATTTCGAGACTCGTACCACACCTTCGCGTATCTGACCTCGAACTACCTGACCTGCGCGCTGGAGTCAGGCTCCACCCGGCCGTCAGTCCAGCGTCAAGCACAGGCCTGGCGGTCTCGGCATCTGCCGGCGGCTTGCGCCCAGCTACTCCTGATGGGCGGCGGCTGCCCGCAGAGCACGCCAGCCTCGCGCTGCCTGGCGATCCCTGGTCGTGAACCCGGAGCGCGCGTGGCGCGTGGCAGGACGGGAGTCAGCGCGGGATGATCCGGAAGAGGAAGCGAGTCTTCACCATCGCCCAGATCAGCAGCACGATGGCTAGTACTACAACGACATATGTTATGGTGGGTTGAGGGCGAGAGCGAGGCGATTACGCTGCCGTCTGCGGGCGTGAGCGTGGGTGGCGGCGGCGTTGCGGGCCTGGGTCGTCGCGAGCCACACCAG
>JADLFM010000061.1 GCA_020845495.1 Chloroflexota bacterium | reverse complement strand
TAGGTCCCAGCGGTCAGCCTCGAAGCCGTCGAAGACCCGTCCCCACAGCAGTGACAGGACGATAAATACACCACCGTACGCGGCGTAGACCCGGCCAAAGTGCGGTTCGGTCTGCAAGGTGGGGATGACGCCGTACAGAACGACGACCATGGCCCCGACCAGCCCCCACGGCCAGGAGCGGCCTTCACGCAACCACTGCCATAGCAGCCATCCGCCGCCGATCTCGGCGAGCCCCGCGACCGCGAAGAGAACCAAGGCTCGCACCACCTCGATCACGAACCACCTCGGCAACGAAGTTTCGATGCCGATTCTATCGGGCGAGCTCGGAAATGGCTTGACCCTCAAGTGACTTGAGGGTTTAGGCTGGAGGCATGGACCAGAAGCTCACCATCAGCAAGGTTGCTCATCAGAGTGGCCTTTCCGTCCCCAACATTCGGTTCTACGAGGCCCAGGGAATCATCCCTGTCCCCGAGCGCACCGAATCAGGGTACCGACTGTATTCGCCAAACGATGTCCGCCGTCTGCGGCTGGCCCGCCGCGCACGATTGCTCGGGCTGTCGCTTCCTGAAGTCAAGGGACTGGTTGAGCGTGCCTTTGCATCCGAATGTGGTGCCTACGCCCAGGAGATCCTGCAGCTTGTGGCCGCGCAGCGGGCGCGGATCGATCAGCAGATCGCAGAGCTGCAGGCGCTCCGTGGCGAGCTGGACACACTGGAGGAGGATGCCCGTCAGATCGTTGCCGACGTGCGCCCAGGCCTGACCGTGGCTGAGTGTGGTCGATGCCTGCTAGTGGACGGGGAAGGCGGTGAGTCTGGTCTCTGCCGATGCGCGCCGAGTCAGCAGGTAATTCCGCTGGAGTCGTTGGTAGGTGACAGGATGAGTGAACCCCATGCCCCCGACCTGATGGAGACGCTGATGTGCGAGGTGGGACTGCGCCCGACGGGTGCTCCGACGATCGATCAGATCGTTGGGTCGGTGACGTCGCTGACCCGCGACGCAGACGGCCTGGTGATCGACTTCGACCCGGCCGCCGCACAGCTCGTCGAGGCGGTGGTGGAGGCTGAGCGGCTGTGCTGCTCGACGATTGGCTGGAGCCTGAAGACAGAGAGCGGGCTACAACTTCGAATCACCGCCGGGCCTCTCCAGCTTGACGCGCTCGAGGCGACGTTCGGGCGCCAGTCCGTGTCGTGAGCTTAGCAGGCTGGTGATGATGGCGGAGAGTAGCCCGCTCAGAGGGGCGGGTCTCGACTCCGTACGAGGCGGGATCGTCGCGCTGGCGCTGGCCACGGCCATCATCCACATCGTCCTGGCCATCCCGCTGACCCTGGTTGGCTTTTACCTCAACGGTCTCGGCTATATCGCCCTGGTGGGGGCGCTCACTGTGCCGCTGCTTCAACGGTATGGCCGGCCGATCCGCTGGCTGTTTATGAGCCACACGGCCCTCACCATCCTTCTGTGGGTCGTGCTCGGTCAGCCGTACACGACGATCGGGTACGCCGATAAGGCGATCGAGGTGACGCTCGTTGGGCTGCTCTTGCTTGACGGTCTGAAATCGCTCGCCGGCATGGGTACCGCCCTGGAGTAGCGGAGGTGACGACTTGTGGACAATTGGGTGGCCAGAACGCGGCTTCTGCTGGCCGCACTCCTCTTCGGCTCAGCGGCGCGCTTCGCGATTGGCGTTACGATCGAGCGTGCTGGTGAGGCACCACGTGGTGAAGGCGAGGCCACGAGTGTGAAGCGAGAACGAGCCGAAACAGGCCATTCTGAAGAGCAAGAACGACGGGAGCGCGCTGCTGTGATCGACAGCGCACGCGCCGGGACACTTGGCATCAACCCAGAGTCGCCTGCCGCGATCATCGGGGTCGTGGTGTTCTCGGTCTTACTCGCCATAGGCGTCTGGCTGCGGCCGGCCGCCGGGCCGATTCTGGTGGCGGCTGCCACATTCGGAGTCGTAACAGGCGTCTTCGACGGTCGGGAGGTGGTCGTACAGATTGGCCGAGCTGATCGACTCCTCGTCGTGCTGGCCGCACTCATCACGGCGCTTCATCTTGGGGTTGCGGCGGTCGCCGTCGCCATGATGCGCCGCACCATTGGATCCGCAGTCCGGCTCGAACGGCAGACGTGATCGACACGTCCCAGGAGCACTTGACCAGATCACGGGGGACTCGGATGAATCTACCTGGCTCTCGACTAGCTCTCGGCGGAGCGGGCCTCACCGCGGCGTGCGCGGTCGTCTGTTGCAGCGCACCGCTGCTCGTCGTGACGTTTCCCGGCCTCGCTCTGCTCATCGGTTGGGCTACCGAGGCGATCGAGACGGGCCTCATCGCGGCTGTGGTCCTGGGTGCCTTTGTTGGCGCCGGCGTTCTGATCTGGCGTCGCCGGCATTCCGTGTGTTCAAAGGGGACCGGATGTGGACGAGGATGTCGCTGCGGCGGCGCCTGGTCATCGGATTCGCACCCCGGCCTTCCTATGGTCGACGCTTCCACGGTACCAGCACCCCGGGAGTTGTGATCCACGGTTCATAGGTGGGATATATCTGGCCGGGAAGGACGCGACGCCTTGGCAGGTTTGCACCGCGTCATGTCCAAGTGAGTCTGTCTCCGGCGTGCATCAGCCTGGCTGCGGCTCTGCCACCGCGGTCGCCGTCCCGCCACGGCCACGACGAGCCAGCGGCAACAGGTTGTAGGCTCCGGCGAGCCCGACGATGCCAGCAACGGCGAAAGCACCGCCGTATCCGCCGCCCAGGTCGAGCATCAAACCGGCCACCACTGGCGCGACAGATGATGCGAACGACGCGGTGAACGCCTGGGCGGCCTGCGCTGACCCGAGCTGGTCTTCAGGTGCGACCTCCGTCACGGTGGCCGAGTAGATGCTCGAATCGGCCGCCAGAATCAGGCCGTAGACGCAGCCGACGGCGATCACGACCCACCAGCCAACCAGGCCGAGCCAGCCGAACAGGAGTGAGAGGCACCCGCTTGCCATGGCGATCGTGACCGCGACCTGGGCTCGCCCCCAGCGATCTGAGAGCCAGCCGCCAAGCCAGACTCCAGCCGTCCCCAGGCCGGCGATGAGCCCGGCCCACTGTGCGCCCTCCGAGGCCGCTTCGACATCCCCTAGACCCTGGCCGACGAGCACGGCCGCGAGGAAGGCGGGCAGCCAGGCTCGGGAGATGTACAGCTCCCACGAGTGCGCCCCATACGCCAGGATCGTCCGCCGAGTCGGCCCGTTCCGCAGTACGGCCAGGTTGAATCGAGCACTCCGCTTCGGCGGCGGGGAGATGCGCCAGGTCGCGATCAATGCCAGGGGCAGCGCCAACGCAGAGATCGCTCCCAAGACGACGGACGCGCCGCGCCATCCGAACGCCGGCAGCAGCGTTCCGCTAGCCCAGAGCGAGAGCGCCGCGCCGAAGTAGTACGCCGAGACGTAGATGCTTACCATCAGCCCGCGCCGCTCAGCCGTCGCCGCGGTGGCTACGACCCGCACGCCCGGGAGGTACACGCCGGCCAGACCGAGGCCCGCGACAAATCGGAGCAGGGCAGCGCTCCAGGGGTCGTGAGCGAGGAACGGGAACAGCAGGAACGACAGAGCGGCCACGGCCGAGCAGCCACCGATGACGAAGCTCGCCCGGAAGCGATCGGTCAACGGCAACACGAGAAGGACCGCCGCGAGATACCCCAGGCGATAGGCGGTGAAGACGCCCCCCAGCTCAGCATCCGTCGTTCCCCACTCCTGCCGCAACAGTGGCACGGCAGTCGGCACGACATTGGAAGGTAGGAGTGTCAGGGCCAGGGTCGCCGTCAGCAGCCACACGGTCCAGATCATCATCGCTCCCCTTCCGCGCGGCCAGCGACATGTGCGCGCCGCGCCGTCCTCATCGACGGCGACTGCTGCGAGTCAACGCAGCAGTTGACCCCTCGCCTGGCTCACCAATCTACCGCCATGGCGCACCGGGAAGACCTCGGTGTTCCCGGACCGAGGCCTCCCCGATGCGCCCACACATCGTGCCCGGCGCGTTAGCTCGAGCAACAGGTCGGTGCGCAGCAGCTCCCCTCAGACGTCGCGCCCGGTTTCTTCGCGCGTACGAACGCGCTTACGATCCGACCACCCGAGGCAGCGAAGCGGTCATAGTGCTCGGCGTTCCAGGTGTTCTGCGCCTTCTGGGCAAGCTGGTCGATCTCGTAGACGCGGGTCACCTCGACGTCGATGTCGTCGAAACCAGCGGCGGTGAGCAGTCGGCGGTACTCGCCCTCTTCGAGGGCACCCGCGATGCAGCCGACCCAGGCTTCCATATCGGCCTTTAGATCAGGCGGCAGGCTCCCCTGGGTGACGACGTCGGACACGGCGAACCGCCCGCCCGGCTTCAGCACCCGGAATGCCTCGCGGATCACCCGCCCCTTGTCGGCTGAGAGGTTGATCACGCAGTTCGAGATGATCACATCGACCGTGTTCGCAGGAAGCGGAATATCCTCGATGTGCCCCTTGAGGAACGTGACGTTCTGGGCACCCTGCTCGACGCGATTCTTCTCGGCCAGCGCCAGCATCTCGTCGGTCATGTCCAGGCCGTAGGCGAAGCCGGTTGGGCCGACGCGCCGGGCCGACAGCAGTACGTCGATGCCGCCGCCGCTCCCCAGATCGAGGACGGTCTCGCCCTCGGCCAGCGATGCAAGCGCGGTGGGATTGCCACACCCGAGCGATGCCTTTACGGCGTCCTCGGGGATCACCCCGACCTCGTCGCTGCCGTACAGGTTCGACGTGATCGGGCTGCAACTGGTCGTGCCGCAGCACGAGCCACTCTCCTCGCTGACGCGGCGGGCTCGCTCGGCGTACTTCTCGCGGACGGTCTCGCGCACGGTCGCGGCGGACGGTTCAACGGCCATCGGATCCTCCTGACATCGACAGATGTCTATATCGCTTGGCAAGAAAGGGGGTCAGCTCACGTCGGCCAACTCGGTGGGCATCAGTTCGGGCGGTACCAAATCGGCCGGGGCCTTCTTCAAGATCGCCAGGCCGGCCGGGTCCACGGCATAGAAGGCCCAGACCCCGCGACGCGACACCTTCACCAGCCCGGCGTCGCGCAGCGCCTTGAGATGGTGAGAGATCGTCGGCTGACTCACATTGAATCGGTCGACGATGTCGCATACGCAAATGGGGCCCGGTTGGGCCGCGATCAGGCGAAACACCTCCAGACGAGTCGCGTCACCAAGGGCGCGGTACACAGCCACCAGCTGATCGCGCCGACTCGGAGCGAGGTCCGACGGCGTCGTTGGCGAGCAGCAGTCAGTTGGTCGCATTCGGCTAGCCATGACGGCAGCATACAGCAATGCATCGACGTTTGTCTATCTATGCCGAGTGTTGCCGAACTGGTCCGGTGCTCCCCCCATCCCATGGACTTCATCTGGCGGGCGGATGTGCCGGAAGAGACCAAATAGGGCCCCGTTGTAGACGCAGCGCAGGATCCCGGCGACGACGAAGAAGGCACCGGGGGTGACGAAGTGGGATACGACCCCGACCACCGCCAAGGCGGCTGCTGCAGCCGCGTCGGTGGCAATGTTGATGAGGCTCGCCGCGGTGGTTCGCTCATCGGGAGCGACGATCGCCATGGTGTAGGACTCTCGGGCAGGACGATCCATCTGGGAGAGCGCATGGCGCATGATCAGCACGAGCGCCGCCAGCTCAAGGGTTGGCATGGCGGGCACCAACATCAGCAGCAGATTCGATGGTAGGTGGGTGAAGACCATCGTGTTGATCAGGCCGACGCGGCTCGCAATGTGCGCCGCCGCCAGATACGACAGCGCACCGGCCGCGTTGGTGAGGAAGAAGATGAGGCCAAGGGTGGCCGGATCGGCGCCGAATCGAATGTAGAACCAGTAGGCGACGAATGCTTGAACCACGAATGCAGCGGCGAAAGAATTGAGCGCGAGCAGAGCGGAAAAACGGACGATCAGACCCCTGGAACGATGCAAACGGAGCCAGCGCTTCGCCCCATCGACGTGAGTGATCGGCGCTTCAACTGCCGGTGAGAGGCGGGCGAAAAGCCCGAGTAGCACCAAGCCACAGGCCGCGTACGCTAGTAGGGTCAGGCGGTAGGCATCGAGCGTCGCGGTGCCCACCTGGTGGATCAGCGTCGGGACGCCGGCCGCCAGGGCACCAAGTGCGGCTGAGGCCGATGCCACGAGATTGCCCCAGGCGAAGACGGTCGTCCGGTGCTCACCGCGCACGGTCTGCGCCATCGCTGCTTGTTCGAGCGCGAGTGCCGAGCCGACGTCGCCGCCGCCCGGACTGATGACGCCGATGAACGCCGCGATGACGAGGAGCCAGACTGAGTCGGTGAGCGCGAAGATCAAGCCGGCGGACGCCATGAGCGCGGCGGTGAGCATCAGCAGGCGACGTCGGCCGAACCGATCGCCGACAGTCGCGACTGTGATCGTAAGCACGGTGCTTCCGGCGAGGGTGGATGTGAAGATGGTGCCGATTGTCGCCACACCCAGGCCCAACTCCGCCAGGTAGATGGCCAGGATCACCGAGACGAAACCAATCGCGAAGAGCCGGAGCGCACGCGTCGCCAGCAGCAGCCATCCGTCGCCGGTCAGCGTGGCAAGCGCAGACGGCAGAGAGCTCCGCAGGCTTCCTCTCAACGAAGGCCACTTCCGATCGCTACGTCTTTAGCCTTCCGCTGCAGGTCCTCGGCCGTGATTAGCATGATCGACTCTCCTCTGAAGGGTCGGGATGCCAGGCGGGAACGACAGTAGCACAGCGACCGTCGCGGCAACTGGCAGGAGTGTGACACCGGCGAGTACCGTACTGTAGCCGCCGAGGAGGTCATAGATCAGGCCAAAAGGTAGCGGACCAATCGCCGCCCCGACGACTTCGGCTCCAAAGGTTACGCCTCGAATGCCACCCAGGTGGCGGCGGCCGAAATAAGTAGGCCAGGTCGCATCGAGCGCAACCTCCCACAGCCCGAGCATGAGACCGCGCAACACCCCATAAAAGATCGCCTGGACAAGCGAATCGGCAAACAGGAGCCAGGCCAGGGCTATCGCCAGGAGAAGCTGTCCGACTGCCAGCACGTATCTACTCGGGAGGCGGTCGACCAGATACCCGGATGTGAGCGAAGCAGGCAAAGTGACGATCGATGAAGCGGTGAAAACGAGAGCCGCGGTTCCCGGTGCAAGGCTACGCTCGCTCAGGATCGACACCAGATTGAAGTCGAGCCCCGTGATGACCAGCCCAGGCACCATGCTCGCCCCGAGGAGAAGCCAGAACGGTCTCGTCCGCATCGCGGCCCTCGGGTGCCAGGCTGGTTCGGTGCCGTCACTATCGCCACTGGTTCTCAGCGGGCTTGGCATGCCGTCAGGAACCTGCCCGACCTGTTCCGGACGATCGCGAACCAGCCACGCCACGAGTGGCAAAAATAGGAGCCAGACGACGAGCGCATCGAGCCACCAGGCGACGCGCCATCCAAACTGGCCGATGAGCCATCCGTTGGCCGCCGGCACCGATGCCAGGCTAAGCGCACCTCCGACGGCGACCAGACTCAAGGCCCGCCCACGCCGCCTCACATACCACTGAGACGCCAGAGTTCGACTTCCCAGGAGCAATGCTCCGATCCCGAAGCCACGGAGCAAGGACAGCCCGAGCGTGAGCGTCAGCGGCTCTGCGACGGCCCCCATGACCACCATGGCGAGGCCGAAACCGAGTGCTGCGCCGGATAGTACCTTCCGATGCCCATACCGATCGAGCAGCCGCCCGGTAAGAATGACCCCGCCGGCCCCGACCAGCGTGGCCACTGCATAGGCCGTGGAAATCAGCGAGCGAGACCACCCGAACGTCGTCAGCATCGGATCGACGAACACCGATACTCCGTAGGTCTGGGCCGGACCCGCCAGGAAGACCCCCCATGCCGCGACGAGTAGCATGGTTGGTCCGTCGAATCGAGTCGGCGCGGCCCCGGACTCAGTGGAGCGGCGAGTTGCCCATAGCATCGGACTGGCATCTCCCATGCAGGCGATCTTGATCAGGCGACCGCACATAGGGGCGCCAGCGGCTAGGGTATCACACTAGTACACGATCTTGTGTAATACTTGAGCTATGAGTAGGCAGTCCCCATCCGAATGTGCCCTGTCGGCGATTGGCAAGCCGAAGCTCGCCGACCGCTCGCTCCTCGACCTTGCGCAGGCCGACGAGCTCGTTCGCCTGTACAAGATCCTGGCGAGCGACACGCGTCTCCGACTGCTCCACGCGCTCGTGCGCGCCGATGAGCTCTGTGTTACTGACCTCGCTGCCGAGGTCGGGATGTCGGCACAGTCGATCTCGAATCAACTCCAACGGCTGATTGACAACCGGATCGTCGCTGTGAGGCGCGCGGGAGGCCGATCCTTTTACCGCGTCGCCGACTCGTGCGTGACCGGCCTCCTCGATCTGGGGCTGTGCCTGCTGGAAGAGACAGGGAAGCTGCCCAATGGAGTCGCTGAGAGCGTCGACAGGTAACCGCGGTGCTGGCCGTCGTCCCAATCGCCGGATCTGCCTACAAGCGCTCGACAGTCTGAGCTCCAGGACGCGTACAAGTTGGCCTGGAAGCTGGCGCTGGTGATGCAGGGGCGGGCGCCTGTGTCACTGCCAGACACCTGCCACGATGAGCGGATCGGCATCGCCAGGCGTCTAGTTCAGACCACCGATCGCGCGTTCAACTACGTCAACAGCCGGAACCCGCTGTTGATAGTCGCACGCCGCCTCCTGCTCCCGCTGACCTTTCCACTCGTGGCACCGCTCGCTCTGCGACAGCGGTTCCTTCGAAGCGCTCGGGACTCAGCTTCTTACTCTGGTCAAACTACGTCAAGAAGTCGTACATCCTCACGGAACAGGGCTAAACCCAACAG
>JADLFM010000060.1 GCA_020845495.1 Chloroflexota bacterium | reverse complement strand
GACGCTGGAGGAGATCGAGGTTGGCCTGGATCGCCGTGAGCGGTGCCCGAAGCTCGTGCGAGGCATCCCCGACGAACCGCTGCTCAGCGCGGTACGCCTCCTCCAGGCTGTCCAGCATCTCGTTGAACGTCAGCGAGAGCTCGCCGAGCTCATCCCGGCGCGGGCCGGGCGTCACCCGCTTGCTGAACGTGCGGGCGCGAGCAATTGCTCGCGCCGTCGCGCTTAGCACGGCCACCGGGCGAAGAGCACCAGCCGCCAGCAGCCAGCTCGCGGCGAATGTGACGAGAGTGCTGATCGCAGCGATCCCGATCATCAACTCCCGGAATCGCATGATCGATGCGTCGATCCGTTCGAGCGACGCCCCAACCACAACCGTCTGATTCCGCCCGGGGACCTCCAGCACGTGCAGGCGCCAGCGTACGCCCGAGCCATCATTGACGAGGCCAAACGCGCCGTGGCGCTCAGCTTCGGGCGCGAATGCCGGTGCCAGGTGGGCGATCGCGTCATAGGGCGGACCGGAGGGATGGGCGAGCACGGCGCTGGGGTCGATCGGCGGGAGCACCGACGCGCCGGGCGACTCCTCAACTATCTGCCCATCGGCCCCGTAGAGTCGCACCGCCAACCCGAGCGAGATCGAGGCCGCCATGCGCGTCGCGCGATCGGCCGGCGTGGCTGCCAGCACATACTCGTCGATGATGTGCTCGGCCGCGTTCGTCAGCGTCCCGTCGAGATCGTCGTAGTGTGCCCGACTGTGGATCGCATACGCTAGCAAGCAGACCAGGGCGATCGCGATCCCCGTCAGCCCACCGTACCAGAGCGCCAGCCGCAGACGGAGCGACATGCTACGGGTCGCGGAGGATGTAGCCGGTACCTCGCAGCGTGTGAATTAGCCGAGGCTCGCCCTCGGCCTCGAGCTTCTGTCGGAGCTGCATCACATACACCTCCAGCACGTTCGTGTGGCCGCCGAAGTCGTACCCCCAGACACGTTCCATCAGCAGGTCGCGTGGAAGCACCCGTCGTGGATGCAGCAGGAGCTGCTGGAGAAGGTCGTACTCGGTACTGGTCAAGGTGATGTCCCGTTCGCCACGACGCGCGATGTGGGTGCCCGTGTCGAGGCTCAGATCGGCGAATCGGAGCACCTCCGGGCGATCGGTCTCGTTGCGGCGCAGCAGCGCCCGAACCCGGGCGACCAGCACCTCAAACGTGAACGGTTTGACCACGTAGTCGTCGGCGCCCTGCTCCAGTCCCGCTACCTGGTCAGCAGGTGCGTCCTTGCCCGTCAACAGCAGCACGGGCAGCTTGGAGTCACCACCTCTGAGCCGTCGCAGAACTTCGAGCCCGTCCATCCCGGGCATCATGATGTCGAGCACCACCAGGTCGGGGGGGTGCTGGCGGGCGGTGGCGAGCCCCTCAACGCCGGAGCTCGCGACATCGACGGCGAACCCTTCGTACGACAGGCCGCGCTTCAGGACACTCGTCACAGACGGGTCGTCGTCGACCACCAGAATGCGCTGCATCGTTCCGATCTCCACGGGTGCCTTGGACGAGAGGACTTGCGTCGCCATGATGTCACCTTACTCTACTGAGAGACGAGCCGAGCGTTCTGCGTGCGAGCGCCCCGCGCGGCGAGCCAACCCCACGCGATGGCCGCCGCCAGCATGCCGAGCGCGACGAGTTGTGCCTCCTGAAGTCCCCAGAGCCACACCGTTTCCATCCGCAGGAAGGTCAGACCAAACTTCCCGAGGGCATAGAGTCCAAGGTACAGGGCGAAGAGCTGTCCATCGACGTGCAGCCGCCGCTGCACGCTCCAGAGGGTGCCGAAGATCGCCAGGGCCAGCAGCATCTCGTAGAGGAAGGTCGGCTGATAGGCGACGCCAAGGGCTGGGGCCATCGCATGCTCATTCAGGTAGACGATTCCCCAAGAGCCGTCGGTGGCCGGGCCGAGCGCATCGCCGGTGACGAGGCAGCCGAGGCGGCCGATCGCCTGTCCGAGCACGACACCCGGCGCGGTCGCGTCGGCGAGGGGCCAGATCGGCAGGCCGAGGCGGTGGGCGCCGAGCACGCCGCCGACGGTGCCGCCCAGGATCGCACCGAGGATAGCCAGCCCGCCGTTCTGGACCGCCAGGATCGCGGTCGGGTTCTCGGCGTAGACGTCCCAACGATCAACGACGTGGAGCAGCCGGGCGCCAATGAGACCACCGACGATGACCCAGATGATGAGGTCACCGAGCGGCTCGGTCGGGATTCCTCGCCGGGCTGTTTCGCGCCAGGTCAGCCAGGAGCCGGCCGTGATCGCTGCAGCGATGGCAAGTCCGTACCAGGACAGCGCCAGCGGCCCCAGGTGGACGATAGTTGGATCGATGTTGATGGTTAGCATGTCAGGTTTCGCCTGAAGCAAGGGCTAGCGATGCGAGACAGGCAGTGCCGACTATGGGACGACCGGAGCGCTCTTGGCCTCGTCAGACGCTCGTACGGCACCGACTGAATCATCCAGACCAGCTGAACGTCCGCTCGGCGACGCCCGCGATGTCGCGGATTACCAGGACAGTCTGACCGCCGTCGGGCTGAATGAGCGGCGTGCCATCAGCAGCGACTGACGGGAAACTAAGCGTTCCCTGCCGGTGGGCACCACCGGCAGGGGCGTCCCACGCGCGCGGCGCGGTCTCCTCCCCGGACGGCGTCCGCAGTATCGCGAGCTGGACCAGATCGTACCCTTCGAGGTTCACGGAGTGGGTGTCCAACACCACGTTGAACGCGATAGAGTCAGCGATGTCCAAGCGGCTCACCCGTACCGTCACGCCGCCTCCAGAGCTCGTTTGCGCATCGTCCGTCTGCCGCACCACGACAACGTTGGGGGTCGCGGCCACGGCCGGTCCGACCGGACCAATCGAGGCCACACCCAACGCGACGAGCATAGCTCGCACGATCCAGCGCCCAGCGGCCTGTCGGATCTGTCTCTCGTTCATCCGGAATCCTCCAGTCCGCTCTGGGCCGGACTTCATCGTGCTGTCCAGAGCGTATCGGCGGTGGCTGAGCCGGGCCTGAGTCCAACCTGAGGGTTTCCTGAGAGAGACCAATGAGCGACCACGCCGTCCAATCATCACGGTGCTCAGGAAGAACCCGCGCCAGCTCTCAGCCAACGCTCATTTGCGCCTCAGGAAATCCTCAGGACTTGGCGTGAAACTGGCGCTGGAACATGCGAGACGCCCTTCGGAACTCGGGTGAGTCCGCCGTCAAGGAAATCGCTCGGGGGGACGAGCATCGCTACCAACGGCCTCTCCTCACCCTGCTACGTCTGGACGCCATCCGCTGCGGTCCACTCCACCGCATACAACTGGTGCCCCGAGCGGTATGGTGAAGTGGAACGGCTGGTGTGGTCCGGTGCGGAGGTGACGGCGTGACCACGATCCTCGTCGTCGATGACGAGCAGAATCTCGTCCGGGCGCTACGCGGCTACCTGGAGCATGAGGGGTACACCGTCGTCGCCGCGTTCGATGGCCCCACCGGCCTGGAGAAGGCCCGCGGCGCCCGGCCAGATCTCATCGTGCTCGACGTGATGCTGCCCGGGCTCGACGGCGTCGAGGTGTGTCGACAGCTGCGTCAGTTCTCGGATGCGTATGTACTCATGCTCACCGCCCGCGCCGAAGAGGTGGACAAGATCGTTGGCCTCTCGGTCGGTGCCGACGACTACCTCACCAAGCCGTTCAGCCCCCGCGAGCTGGTTGCCCGTGTGAAGGCGATGCTGCGGCGCCCACGGGCATTCGGCACGCCGGCACCAGAGGAGGTCACCGAGCCACAGCGGTTCGGAGACCTGGTCATCGACGAGGAGCGCCACGAGGTGAGCCGAGGCGGCGAGCCGATCCCGTTGACCGCGCTTGAGTATCGCCTGCTGCTCGCCCTCGCAAGCCATCCCCGCCGCGTGTTCACTCGGTCGCAGTTGTTGGAGCGGATCTGGGGTGAGGATGTCTACGACGACCACCTGGTTGACGTCCACATCGGCAACCTCCGCAAAAAGCTGGAGACTGATCCCGCGCGCCCGAGCTTCATTCGCACCGTGCGGGGCGCCGGCTACCGCTTCGACCCCGGAGCCAGCCGATGACAGTGCGGGGGATGACCGGACGCTTGCGCGCGCGACTTGGCGTCAAACTCTTCATGTCGTATCTCGCGGTCATCGTCGTCGGCGTCGGCACGCTGTGGGTGGCCGTGAGCCTGATCGCTCCGCCGGCGTTCACGAGTCACATGACCGGCATGATGGATGGCGGCATGATGCCCGGTGGGATGATGGGCCAGGCGTCGTCGAACCAGATCGAGGCCAGTACCCAGGACGCGTTCCGGGCGGCGGTCGGCGAGGCCTTGATCGCTGCCAGCGTGCTCGCGCTGGTGACGGCGGGCGTCGTGAGCGCGTTCGTGACCGGACGAGTAGTCGGCCCCATCCGCAGCATGGCACGGGCCAGTCGCCGGCTGGCGAACGGCGCCTACTCAGAACGGATGGCGAGCGACAGCGGCGACGAGATCGGCGAGTTAGCAGAGAGCTTCAACGCTCTGGCGGCGACGCTCGAGGCGACAGAGCGGCGACGACTCGAATTGATCGGCGACGTGGCGCACGAGCTTCGCACGCCGGTCGCGACGCTCCAGGTCTACCTCGAAGGGCTCCTGGATGGTGTTGTCGAGCCGAACGAGGATACCTGGGCTCAGATGCATGACGAGACCGGTCGCCTCCGCCGGCTGATCGACGATCTCCAGGAGCTTTCGCGTGCCGAGGCCCACCAGCTCTCGATGGACATGATGAACGTCAGCCCGGTCGATATCGCCAAGGTCGCCGTCGAACGCCTTGCGCCGCGGTTCGCCTCCCAGGAGATAGAGGTGACACTCGACGTTCCGCCGTCGTTACCACACATCCGGGCCGACCGTGACCGTGCCATTCAGGTCCTGACGAATCTGCTTAGCAACGCGCTCCGCTACACGCCCGCACCAGGGAAGGTAGTAGTCGCCGGCCGCGCGCAAGACGGGTTCGTGGAGCTGACGGTCGCCGACACGGGCATCGGCATTGCGGCCGACGAGCTGCCCCGTGTGTTCGACCGCTTCTACCGAGTCGACAAGTCGCGCAGTCGAGCACTGGGCGGTGCTGGCGTAGGGCTGACGATCGCCCGCGCGCTTGTGGAGACGATGGGTGGTCGAATCTGGGCCGAGTCGGACGGTCCAGGTCGGGGTTCCACGTTTCGCTTCACGCTGCCGGTCGCGACTCCTGCCGTTACGAGCCAGTCCGCTTGAGCAAAGCTTGACCTTCCTCGGCATGGGAGCTTGATCTGGTCGGCCCATACTGAGATCAGGACGACGAGGTCCACGCTCGAACGGAAGAGGCAAGGACATGATGGGATATGGCGGCATTGCAGGCATGGGGCTGTTCGGCCCGGTCGGCATGCTGATCGGCATGGCGTTCTGGATTGTCGTGGTCGTGTTGGCAGTCTGGGGTGTGAGCGCCCTCTTCAGCGGCGCACGCGCCCCCCGGCGCGAGGAGGATCCCCAGACGATCCTGAAGCGGCGCTACGCACAGGGTGAGATTGACCGGGCGGAGTACGAGGAGGCGAAACAGACTCTGGCTTGAAATGAACGGAATGGAAACAGCCGTCAATCATGACACGATGGACGAGATGAAAGAAGGAATCTGATGCGACATCGTACTCTTGCGCTCATTGGTAGCACGCTCTTGGCCGGGGCGCTGACGGTCGGCACATTCGGCCTGGCGCTGGGACAGTCGGCGCCTACGTCCCCGAGCTCACCGCCGGCCGGCACCCCCTGGGGACCGGGCGGCATGCACGGACCGATGATGGGTCCCGGCACGACAGGCGGTCCCGGCATGATGGGCAGCGGCACGGCCGGGCCGGGCATGATGGGCCCCGGGATGATGGGCAGCGGCACGGCCGGGCCGGGCATGATGGGCCCCGGGATGATGGGCAGCGGGGCGACGGGGCCGGGCATGATGGCAGGCCCGTGGAGCGGAACCGCGACACCGCTGCAATCTCTTCCCGACGCTCAGACAGCGTTTCAGGCGTACGTTGACCGCCTCGGCAACCCGAATCTCGCACTCGACGAGGTGATGGAGTTCACACAGAACTACTACGCCGTGGTGAAGGATCAGAGCACCGGCAGCGGTGCGTTTGAGTTGCTGGCTAACAAGCAGAACGGCGCGGTCTTCCTTGAATTCGGCCCGGCCATGATGTGGAACACCCAGTATGGCCACGGTGCGTCCGCCCACGGTGGCATGATGGGGGCCTGGACGACGCCTGCCGGCGAACCGACCGTCAGCGCCGACCGCGCCCGTGAGCTGGCCAAGCAGTGGCTCGACGCCAACCTACCAGGCAACCAGTCCGAAGAGCCGGACGCGTTCCCTGGTTACTACACCGCGCACTTCGGGCAGGGCGGCCAGGTCACTGGGATGCTCTCCGTCAACG
>JADLFM010000059.1 GCA_020845495.1 Chloroflexota bacterium | reverse complement strand
TTCGGCACTCACCACCCAGTTTCCACGAAAATGTCGCACTTTTGCCTCGAAATCCTGTTCGTATAAGTAGAGGGGGTTGTCACTCTCGGTCGGACGCCGGTAGGCGGGCCAGACTCGTTATGACGCGCGCATGCGTGGACGGAGGAATTCGTGACACTCCGAAGGGGGCATTGGCAGCCCCGCGACGAGGACTCGGAGGTGAAGCAGCACCTGGAACGTCTGCTCGATTACTTCTGCCCGAAGCCACTGATGGTGCAGCTGCCTGATGGGCGAGTGATGCTCGACGAGTTCTACCTGGACGAGATGAGCCTCGACGATCTGACGGATGGGCTGCGGCGAGCCGAGCAACGCCAACTCATGGAAGAGCGTCCGCGCGTCTGGGTGTATACGCTGATCGAGCTGCTGAAGGAGCAGATCGCTCTCGTGAGTGCCGCCGAGCTACCACAGCGCACGGCTGATCCGGGCAAGATCGAGTGGGGGCCGCAGGAGCCGCTGGAGGTCGCGCCGTCGTTGCCGTCGAAGCCGCCGATCCCACAGTTTCGTGGGCCGAAGGGAGGACGCTGATGGGACTGGCGATGCTACAGGACCACGCGCCGGAGGAGTGGGAAGCCGAACGGGCGAGCCGCTTCGCCGACCTGGGCGTTGTCGATCTGTCGCGCTTCGTCGAGCCGGAGCCGCGCCACTACCGCGTTGCCGGGCTGCTGCCGGCTGATGCGACGACGAGCCTCTACGCCGACGGCGGCTCCGGCAAGAGCCTGCTGGCGGTGCATCTCGCCTGCCACGTCGCGCTGGGCCTGCCCTGGCTGGGGCTGGATGTTGACAGCACGCCGGTCCTCTACGTCGATGCCGAGCTGGATGTCGACGAGTTCGGGCGCCGCGCCTTCCGCGTCGCGCGCGGGCTGGGGCTGGATCGTCCGCCAGCCGGGCTGCACTACCTGCGGGTGGACGGCACGCTGATCGACGAGAAGCAGATCTTACGGGTCGATGAGGCGCTGACGCTGACCGGCGCCGGGCTGATGGTGATCGACTCGCTGATGGCTGCCACCTCCGGGGCCGACCTGGAGCGCTCGTACGACACCGTTTCGCTCTTCACGCTGCTGCGCCGCTGGGGCACGGTGCTGGCGATCGACCACGTACCGAAGGTGCAGGCCGGCGGCAACCTGGGCCACTCGACGCAGTTCGGCTCGGTGTTCAAGCGCAACCTCTCGCGCTCGGCGCTGCAGCTGATTCAGGCGGACGCCGGTGGCCTGTGGCTGCGCCAGACGAAGCACAACTTCGGCCCGAAAGCCGCACCGCTCGGCATCGGCCTGACGTTCGGTTCCGATGCTGTCACGATCGAGCGCATGGAGGTCAGCGACGAGCGCCTCTCCGGCATCAGCGACCACCTGCCGGCGCTGGAGCGCGTGGCGCGCGAGCTGGGCCTGCACCCGGACGGCGCGACGCCGGACGAGCTGGCGGAAACCCTGAGTCTGTCGGCTGGCACGGTGCGCAATCATTTGACCACGTTGAAGCAACAGGGCCGCGCAGTCTCGGATCGTAGCCGGTGGCAATCTCGCCAGCACGTGAAATCGGCAGTGGTCAGTGCTGAGCAACCGCAGGCTAAATCGAGCTCCGGGCAACAGTTCTGCACGAAGTGCGACCGGCTACTCCCCTTGCCGGAAGATCGAGAACGCGGCTACCACCTGAACTGCCTGCCGAAGGAGCCGGAGTGGATGAGCGCCGCATTCCCAAATTCATGATTTCACGACCCCTTAGGGGCATGAAATCGTGAACTCATGAATTTGGTCCGACCACCCCTATCTATCACCGCCGAACCGTGCAGATCACCACGTGCTCCGCAGCGTGAATCGCTCGAGTTCACGATTTCACGGTTTTCATGACCCTTAGGGATCGTGAATCGTGAATTGTCTGGGGCTGACGCATTCGCGAGCAGCCGTGCATGGTGCAGCGGGTCGAGGAGCTACCCGTGGCGCTCGAAGAGGCTGCGTTGCTGGCCCTGTCCACGCTGTCGTCGCTCGGCGAGGCGGTAGGGGCTGTAGAGCGGTGGGAGCTGCGCGGTCTTGCCCTCGAACACCTCGCGGATTGTCAGAATCTGGAGGCGCGGGTAGTCGCGCTGCATGAACTCGGAGTGGAAGAAGCCTGCTTCCAGCGCCTCCGTCCGCATCGGCCCGGTCGGCTCGGCCAGCGTGATCAGCAGGCCCATCTCGGCCTCCTCGCGCTGGACGGTGCCGGCCAGGTCGCGGATCGTCGCGCTGCTGACGTGGCCGGACTTGACCTGCACGAGACAGCGGGCCGGCGTCTTCGCGTCGGTGCCGAGGAAGGAGATCACGCCGTCGATGCCCCGGTCGGCGCCCTTCTTCGACTTGCCGCGACTGTCCTCGGCGACAGGCCGTGCGCCGACAAGGGCCAGTGCCCAGTTCTGGAAGTCGTAGCGATCGACCTCGGCCAGCGCCCGCGCCCCGCCAACATCACGCGGCTCGCCGTGGCGGTTGATCTCGATGCCGGGGAAAGCGGACTGCATCCGGCTGACGATCGCGGCAATCGCCAGGTGGGTGATATCGATCCCGATCCACGTGCGCTCCAGCCGCTCGGCGACCGCCACCGCCGTCCCGCAGCCGCAGAAGGGATCCAGCACCACGTCGCCCGGGTTGCTGCTGGCCTGAATGATCCGCTCCAGCAGGGCTTCGGGCTTCTGGGTCGGGTAGCCGAGGCGTTCGGCGGCTTGTGAGTTGATGGGGGGGATGTCAGTCCAAACGTCTCCGAGCGGGACTCCTGGCATTTCGTCGAGATACCGCTTATATCTTGGGACGGCTCCAGGCTTAGATTGAACGATCCGGCCCTCTTCGATGAGCTTCGCCATACGCGCCTCGCTAAAGCGCCAATATCTTGAAACTCCCATTACTTCGTATCTTGGATTTCCTTTCGACGCCCCTCCTGGCCCGGTCAGGTTGTCCAGTTCGTAACGGCGTCCGGTGCCGGGTTCAATATTTCGATAATGGGTTGTTAGGTATTCTGGATCATATGGGGCGAAGGTAGGGTTCCACTTCCAAGTCCCGCTCTTTGAGTAGAAAAGGATCACGTCGTGGATCCGCCCATGTTGCTTGCGACCTTGCTTCGTGTCGCTGTGAGCACTACTACGTTTCCAAATGATCTCTGACCGAAAATTCCTCGGCCCCCAGATCGTATCCATCACCACCTTGAGATAGTGGCTGGCGGTCGGGTCGCAGTGCAGGTAGATCGAGCCGGTCGGCTTGAGGACGCGGTGCAGCTCCAGCAGCCGCAGCGTCATCATCACCAGATAGGCCATCACGTCGTTGCTGCCGATGAACGAGCGCATCGCGACGATCAGGTCGGAGACGCGCTGGGGGACGTGGTTGGCTTCGACCAGCTCGGCGTAGGCCAGCTCGGCCTGCTCGCTCCAGTGCCAGGTGTCGGTAAACGCCTGAATCTGCGCGTCGCTCTCGCTCTTGCCGTTCTCGCGGAACAGCACGTTGTAGTTGCGGTTGGAGTTGAACGGTGGATCGAGATAGATCAGGTCAACCGACTCGCTGGCGACGTAGTTCCGCAGGATGTCGAGGTTATCGCCCCAGTACAGATCACCCATCGCCGGTCGGCCCTCTTCTCACAGATGCAAT
>JADLFM010000058.1 GCA_020845495.1 Chloroflexota bacterium | reverse complement strand
CGTCGAGGCTCTCTCGGAGGAACTCGATCTCCTTCTCGTGGACGAGTTCCAGGACACGAGCCCCATCCAGCTCGAACTCTTCGTGCGCCTGTCGCGCATTGCCCGCGAGAGCGTGTGGGTCGGCGACGTGAAACAGGCCATCTACGGTTTCAGGGGCAGCGACGCCGAGCTCATGAAGGCGGTGCTCGCCGAGCTTCCGGCGATGGGCGGGACGAAGGAGGTGCTCGGCCAGTCGCGGCGTTCTCGGCCTGGCCTGGTTCGACTGGTCAACGGCGCTTTCGGCGACGCGTTTGCGCCCGGGCTCTCGCGCCAGGAGGTGGAACTGGCGCCCGTCCGCAAAGAGCTGGTCCCCGACGCGGCACTCGCGAACTGGATGCTCAACGGTAGGAACGTGACGGAGCGGGCTGCCGCACTCGCTGAAGGCGTCAAAGCTCTCGTCGCTTCAGGCTATCGCGTCGTCGACCCGTCGAGCGGCAACCCCCGACCCGCTCACTTCGGGGACATCGCGGTGTTGTGCAAGACCAACGCGGGCGTCCAGACGGTGGCGGAGGCCCTGCGCATCGCGTCGGTGCCATGGGCCACGCAGCAGTCCGGGCTCCTCTCCACACCCGAGGCCGTCCTTGCGGTCGCGTGCCTGCGTCGATTCAACGACCCGCGCGACACCCTGGCGAGCGCGGAGATCGTTTCGCTGGCCGACTGCGAGGAGCCCGAGTCCTGGCTCGCGGACCGCCTGCGCTACCTCGAAGCCGGGGGCGACAGCGCGCAGTGGCGGGACGGCACCGAGGGCGGTCACCCGCTGCTCGCGCGCATTGGGAAGCTGCGAGAGCAGGCGCCGCTGCTCTCGCCCTACGCCGCGATGGAGCTCCTCGTCGTCCAGTGCGATCTCGCCGGCCGCGTGCTGCGCTGGCGGCGCAACGAACTCGTCGCCCAGGTGCGCTTGGCGAACCTGCAGGCTCTCCTCGGCCTCGCTAGGACCTACGAAGACGCGTGCCTTGCTCGGCGCGAGCCGGGTACGGTTTCCGGCCTGATTATCTGGCTCGGCGAGCAGGCCGGTGCCCAACAGGACATGCTCCCGCAACCGCCCGTCGATGCGGTCAAGATCATGACGCACCACGCGGCCAAGGGACTGGAGTGGCCGATCGTCGTCCTGCTGGACCTGGAGAAGGACATCCAGGACCGCATCTGGTCGGTCGGCGCGCGGTCCGAGGGACGCCTCGACGTCGCCGCCCCGCTCAAGGACCGGTGGATCCGATACTGGCCGTGGCCGTTCGGCGCCCAGAAGAAGGTCGACATCGCCGACACCATTGGCCAGTCGGCGGAGGGAACTCGCCTGCGTGCGGAGGCGATCGAAGAGGCCAAGCGCCTCCTGTACGTGAGCGCGACACGGGCACGCGACTGCGTGGTCCTGGCGTTCCCCGCCAAGCGAGGCGCGTGCGAGTGGCTCGGGTCGCTGAATGCGCCGTGGCTGGCGCAGGACGTCGCGGACGACGCGGTGTCTCTCCCCGATGGTTCGCGCGTCCCGTGCGACTTCCGCAGCTTCGACGCGCCGGCCGCGCCCTCTGTCGCGGTCGAACCCGATGCGCCGCTCCATTGGTTCCGTAGCGCCGAATCGCGCACCGAGCGGCTGCCGGCGACCTTGGTTGCCTCGGCCACCCACGCCCGGGCTTGCAGGATCACGGATTCCGCATCGATCGGCGATCGCATCCCGCTCTCGGCGGGAATCGACATGACCGCTCTCGGCGACGCGATCCACGCCTGCATCGCGACGGCGTTCACCGATCCGAGCGTGCCCTTCGACGAGCCCCGGGCAGCGCGCATCCTCGGCGGTTTCGGACTCGCGGGCGCACTCGAACCGTCCGCACTGGTTCGACAGATCGCGGCATTGGATGCGTGGATCTCCGCGCGCTGGCCGGACTGCAAGCGCTATGCCGAGATACCCATCGAGTCGATTCTTCCCAGTGAGCAGGTCATGCACGGCCGCATCGATCTCCTCCTGGAGACGAAGACTGGCTGGGTGCTTCTCGATCACAAGGCAAATCCGGCGCCGCGGGATCGATGGGATCAGGTTGCCCAGGAGCACGGCGGGCAACTGTCCGTCTACGCGGATGCCCTCGTGCGTGCTACGGGGCGTTCCGTCGCGGAGGCATGGATCGTCCTGCCCGTCGGAGCTGGCGCGATCCAGGTGACGGCGAGCGAGCTTTGAGCGGCAGGCCATCTCATCGGCGAGAGCCCAGGGCGACCCCAATCACGGAGCGGCGCCCAGCGGTGGGGAGGCGACCGTGAGGCACGACGCGGTGACGTGGCTGGACTTCCGCACGGACGATCTCGCGCGAGCGCGCGACTTCATTCGATCCCTTCAGGAAGAAGGCGTCATCGACGAGCTCGGGTTCCTCGCTCTTCTGGGACGGTTCTCCGACCTGCTGCATCCGGCGACAACCACCCTGATGCGGTCTGCGCGATATTTCTACTTCATCGCCGGCATCTATCGGTCGCTCGAGCGCGAAGGGGTACGTGCGAGCCAGGTTCCCCATCTGTCCCGGCAACGGCAGGACGAGCTGAGGGACGTCCTCTCCGAAACGGAGGCGGTCGGCGTCATCGGTCGGGACGCCGGCATCAACCTGAGGCAGTTCCCATCGCTGATCTATTGGAGTGGGCTCAAGAAACTCGGGATCTTCACGTCGAATCTCTCCGAAAGCGCGTATCAGGAGCAGTTCGACGACATCCGGCGCAGCCGCCGCGGATATCAGGACGACGACAAGACGCCGCAGGGGCCGGAGGGCGTGCGGTTCTGGGCAGATGACCTCCCGCCGGCAAGTTTCCTGGATTCGGACGGCCGGATAAGGCCAGGCGCAACCTTCGAGCTCACTAGGGCGGAAGCCTCGGACCTCCACATGCGGTTCACGTCGCAATTCCCCGAATCGCTGCTGTCGCACATGCTCCAGCATCGCCTCGTCGGCATCGACTGGCCTTGGGAGTGCCCGAAGCTGCCCAAGGGCCTCGCGGTTTGGGTGGGGCACGCCAGAAGTTTGAGTCTCTTGGTTCGAGGAGCCACTCTGCAGTATTACGCCCTGCTGATAGAGGCGCGCGACAAGCTGGGGATCGAGAAGGCGGCCGACGTCGTGGCCCCCATCTTCGAGGACTGGTGGACCGCGGCCAGAGAGCCTTTGAACCAGTGGCGCACGAGCGAGCTTGTTACGGTCCCGACGGTTGCCTCCGCACTGCGCTCCGGCAACCGAGGCGATCGCTGGTTTATCGATTGCTGGCTCGAGCGCTGCGTCGCGGCCTCGTCGGCCGAAGCATTGCTGCGCGACGAGAAGGCCAGGACTCTGATCCGAGAGCGAGAGCGACGGGTCAAGCCGGCGAAGGCGCGGCTCAAGTACGAGAAGCACCTAAGACAGTGGAAGCCCGATCGGGTCGGCGTCGGCGTCTACCAGTTCGACTACCGACACGGCATCGGGTCCCGCTTCGTTTTCGAGATCCTCGTCGGCATGGAGCGCGGCCAGTGAGCGTTCTCGACGTCACTCGCCAGCGAAGTGCATTCACGGATGCGCTGCGCCCGCCGCCTGGATTCGTGCTCGGCGCGTGCATCGGCACGACCTTCAGCCTGGACCTCGAGCTCTTCACCGCCGTGCTCCTGGCATTCGTCGGGGCCGACGTGGAAGAGCCCTTGAACAATGCCCCCGCAGTCCTGACGTCGGTGGCGAGGCTGAGATCTCGGCTGCGGGTCTTCGTGAACGGCGGGAGTCTTCACCCGCCGGCGACGACGAACCGGCTCTTTGCTCTCTACGACCGAATACTCCGGCCGAAGGCGATGGACGGCGGCGCTTTCCATCCCAAGGTCTGGGCGTTGCGTTTCGATCCGGTGGCCCGGCCCGAACGGCATAGCGTGGAGCCGATCTATCGTTTGCTGACGGCAAGCAGGAACGTGACGGATTCCGGTTGCTGGGAGCTTGGCGCACTGTTCGAAGGGACGCGACGAACCGGCACGCAGAAGTTCGGCGCGGATGTCGCCGCCTTCTGCCGGAAAGTGGCGGCCTCCCGTGATCTCCCCAAGGCTTTGTGGAAGCTGATCGAGGAGCTCAAGTACGTCGAGTTCGTAGTGCCTCGGGAAGCGGCGCAGGGCCTGAGATTCGATTGGCAATGGCCTGGCGACCGCGTGCTCGTCAACCGGTTGCCGCGGACCATCTCGCGCGCCCTCCTGATTTCGCCATTCCTGCGCACGGACTTTCTCAAGCGTCTGTGCGAGCGGACCGACGCACTGACGCTCGTCAGCACCCAGGACGAACTCGATCAACTCTCCGACGACACTCACGAGCGCCTGGCGAACGCCCGGGTTTTTGTGGTCTCCGCCGAGGCCGACGAAGAGGTGCCATCACTGGAACTTCACGCCAAGCTGCTGGCTTGGGAGTCCGAGGGCATCAGCGAGACCTTGATCGGTTCGGCGAACGCAACGGGTCCAGGCTGGGGCTGCGGTCCGAACGTCAACTGCGAGGCGATGGTGTCGCTCAGACCCGGCCTCGGCATCGATGCGGTTGTGAAGGCCTTCGTCGCACCTGCCAAGGACCAGCTGCACCCATGGATCGATAGGTACGTCCGCCAGACTGTGGCTGCCGACCCTGAGCGGGAGACGGCCAAGCGCCTCGAACACTTCAAGCGCCTCCTGCGCGCGGACCAGATTCGCGGCGAGTACGACTCTGCGAAGAAGACCCTGCGCCTCCTCGCGCCGTCCTCCGCCGGCGAGCAGAAGTGGCCGGCGGGCATGTGCGCTGAGATCGTGCCGCTCCTGCAGCGAGATCGGTCGGCACGCGCGGACTACCGGCTCGTTTACGGTCCAGGCGCAGCCTTCCAGGGAATCGAGCTCGAGGACGTCGCGGCTTTCGCCTACGTCGTGGTCTGGATCGAGCACCACGTGGACGTCGAGCTCCCGTTCGTCGTGCAGTTCGAGCTGAACCTCGGAGCACTGGAGGCGGATGAACGGGATAACGCCGTGAACGCCCGCCTTCTCGAGGGAGTCGACGCTCGCAGCCTGTTGTTGGACGTGCTGGCGGGCCTGCCCGGCGGGATATCGCGGGCCGCGCGCGGGGGACAGTCGGGGGTCTGGCAGGCGGGCGATCCTCTGCTGAGACGAGCGACGATCGAGAGAATCCTCGAAGCGTGCACGGCGGACCCGAGCCGCATCCACGAGGTCGAGGCCGTCTTGGCCGCGTGTGGGGACGCATCCAACATGAGCACGTTCCGCGAGTTCTGGGCGGTGTTCCGTAAATCGCTCGAAGAGGAAGGTGCCGGTGTCTAGTCTCGAACTCGCCGAGTTTCAACGCGCCGCGGTCGAGACGATCTGCGAGCGTTTGACGAACGCCGGCGGATCGCGTCGATTTCTTCTCGCCGACGAAGTCGGGCTGGGCAAGACCGTCGTCGCGCGCGGCGTGATCGACGAACTCTTGCGGCGCCGGCGGGGCCGAGAGCTGGTCGTGGTGTACTTATGTTCGAACACCGAGATCGCCGACCAAAACCGAACGAAGCTTGCGCCGAACGCGCAGCCGTCGCTGCGAAGGATCACCCAACTAGCGTGGAGCACCAAAGCCAGCGACAACCTTCAGCTCTATTCATTCACTCCCGGCACGTCGCTGTCCGAGGGCACCGGATTGGCGTGGGAGCGGCAGCTGCTGCTATTCCTGGTTCACCGCGTTCTCCGGCAGGACATCCGGAAGGGTAAGTGGCGGGAGTACTTCCGATGCGGCGCCGGTGAAGAGCGCTGGAAGGCGGCCACGAAATTCGCCGTCCTGCGGCTGGAGTTCAATCGCAAGCTCCGCCCCGGGCTCCAGCAGAGGATCGCCGAGGAGTGGAGAAAGCCGATCGCGGTCGACGGTGCGACGCTCGTGCTTTCCGAAGTCCTGCGCGGCGAGGTCGACCAGTTCAAGCCGACCGATGCAGGAAGCCGGAGGCGCCGGAACCTGATCGTCGGGATGCTTCGCAGCGCCGCGCAGTGCGTTCTCCTCGACGATCTACAGCCTCACCTCGTCATTCTCGATGAGGTCCAGCGGTTCCGGGAAGTGATCGAGGAGGCGACCAGCCGCAGATCCATCGCGGCGCGTCTCTTCGAGAGGCGTCCCGGCGTCCTCATTCTGTCGGCGACGCCCTACCGCATGCTTGCCCTGGACCATGAAGGGCAGGGGCACTACGACGAGTTCCTGGACACGGTGCG
>JADLFM010000057.1 GCA_020845495.1 Chloroflexota bacterium | reverse complement strand
CTTGCCGGCACCTTCCCGCCCGTCAAGCCATCCGGCGGCCGGTCGCCCGATTCGACTGGGGCGACCGGCCGACGGATGGATTGACGGACGGGAAGGTGCCGGCATGCCCGCCGTCAACGGGTCCGGCCCTGCTGCCACGCCTGCATGAGGCGTTGCTCATCGCCGGGCTTGGCCTAACCGGCAGTCAGCTACCGCCTGCCCCCGATCCGGACGGACGGACCCACGCGGCGGCGTTGGTGCTGCTCTACCCCTGCGCCGTTCCCGCTGGCGCCGAACCGGCGCCGTACCTCGTTCTGACCCGCCGCCCGACAACGCTGCGGCGGCACGCCGGACAGATCTCTCTGCCCGGCGGCCGCTACGAGCCCGAAGACGGCTCGCTGTTGCGGGCGGCGCTCCGCGAGACGCAGGAAGAGCTCGGGGTGGACCCGGCCCGGCTGATGGTCTGGGGCCGGCTCGATCCGGAATTGATTACCGTCAGTCACTACCTGCTCGCTCCGTTCGTCGCCTACACATCGCGCCGCCCGCGGTTTCAGCCCAGTTCGGACGAGGTGGCGGAGGTCATCGACGTGCCGCTCGCGCTCTTCCTCGACCCGGCGAACGTCGATGAAGAGATCTGGACGCTGCCGACGGGGATGCGTCGGGTGGCGTTCTACCGCTACGGTGAGCACAAGATCTGGGGCGCCACTGCCCGCGTGCTGAGCCAGATCGCGGCCCTCCTCGAGCCGAGCCTTCCCCACCCTCAACTCTTCCTCGGCGCGGCCGGTGAGGGAGCGGCTCGGCCCTCGCGCTGAGCGCGTGTACCAGAGCCGGCGCTGCTCGCTCCGAGAGGGAGTCCTGACGTACGCCGGCGAACCGCGCGGTGCGGTCCGCGCTGCTGGCCGCCCGGATCGGAGCTGATGCCCGCTGGAGCGCCAGCACGGCCGCCGCACCGAAGGGGCCGGAGCATGCCGAGGGGGGCCGGAGCATCTGGCATCCTTGAGCCTGGGCTCGCTCCCCGCTAGACTGCCGGCAGCGGTTTGGCGATCGCCGCCCTACCGACAGGCGTTCGAGGCACGCGACGGCACGGCGGGAAGGAGCACTGGCGATGCGAACGGTAGGCATCCTGAGCCCGGGCGCGATGGGATCGGCTGTCGGCGCGGTAGTACGAGCAGGCGGGATTCGAACCATCACCTGTCTGGCCGGTCGGAGCGAGCGCTCGGCACGCCTCGCCGCCCAGGCTGGCATCGAGCCTGTCCCCGATTACGAGACGCTCGTCCGCGAGGCTGACGCCATTCTCGCGATCCTCGTTCCCTCCGAGGCGCGTGGCCTCGCCGAGCGAGTCGCAGTGGCCGTGCAAGCGACCGGCGCGGACATCCTCTACGCCGAGTGCAACGCCATCGCGCCGCAGACCGTTCGCGAGATCGGCGCGATCCTGACGGCAGCCGGGGCGCGCTTCGTGGACGGCGGCATCATCGGGCCGCCCCCAAAGCGCGGCGAGCACAAGACCCGGCTCTACGTCTCGGGCGAGCACGCCGTCGACCTGGCGCAGCTCACGACGGACGGTCTGGACATCCTCCCGATCGGCCCCGAGATCGGGCAGGCGTCTGGCCTGAAGATGTGCTACGCGGCCCTCACCAAAGGGTTGACCGCCCTCGCGACCGAGCTGCTGGTGGCCGGGCAGATGATGGGGCTGGCCGCACCGCTCCGCGCCGAACTGGAGCAGAGCCAGAGCGGACTGCTCGGCTGGGTCGAGCGGAGCATGCCCGGCATGCCGCCCAAAGCGTACCGCTGGGTCGGCGAGATGGAAGAGATCGCCGCGACGTTCGGGCACCTCGGCCTGACTCCTGAGATCCTGGCCGGCGCCGCCGAGATGTACCGGCTCGTCGGCCGGACGCCCCTTGCGAACGAGACACCCGAGACCCGCACGCGCGGCCAGACCCTCGACGACGTCGTAGCGATCCTGGCCGAGACGAGGGTGGCGAGTAGCGAGAGGTGAAAGGAGCCCCGATGACCGACCGCCCGGCCGCCGCGCCGGCCCCGCATCCGCTCTGCGAGCGCGTCGACTGGGACGCCGTGACCCGTGAGGCCGCCAACCTCCTCTCGGCGTACGTCCGGATCGATAGCTCGCACCCGCTGGGCCGGACGATCGAGACGGCAGACTTCATCCGCGACTTGCTCGACGGCGCGAGCATCGAGTCGATCACCCTCCCCACGAGCGACCCGAACAAGGTAAACCTCGTCGCCCGGCTGCGCGCCGAGCGACCCACCGGGAAAGCGGTCCTCCTTTCCAGCCATATGGACGTGGTCCAGGCCGTTGCCTCCGACTGGACGTTCGACCCGTTCTCGGGCGAAGTGGCCGATGGCTACGTCTACGGGCGCGGCACGCTCGACATGAAGGGCATGGGCATCATGGAGTTGATGACCGTGCTCCTGTTCACCCGTCTCGGCGTCCCTCTCTCTCGCGATCTCGTCCTGATGCTCACCTGTGACGAGGAGGTCGGGAGCGTCCTGGGTGCGAACGTGCTCGCCAGAGACCACTGGGACTTGCTCGACCCCGGCTTCATGCTCGATGAGGGCGGCTCCGGAATGCGCGGCTTCTTCCGGGCCGGCGACGTCTTCGGGGTCTCGGTCGGCGAGAAGCCGATCCTCTGGCTCAGGATGATCGCGCGGGCCGAGCCGGGCCACGCCTCGATGCCCTGGGAAGAGGCTGCGACGCACCGTTTGATTCGGGCCGCCAACAAACTCCTGACTCAGCCGCCCGAGGAGCGCGAGACGGAGGTGATCGCCGAGATGCTCGCGCGTCTGGGCGGCGAGCGCGCCCGCGAGGACGTCCGCGCCCACCGCGCGACCCGCCCGCTGCTGCGTGACACGATCAGCCTGACGATGCTCTCCGGCGGCTACAAGATCAACGTGCTGCCCGAGCAGGCCGAGATTAGCCTCGACTGCCGGCTGCTCCCGGACACCGACGCGCGAGCGTTCGTCTCGAACCTGGCGCAGATCGTCGACGATCCAGCCATCGAGATCGAGGTCGGGTACTGGCCGAACCCGGCCGCGACGGCACCCTGGGATGGCCCCGGCTTCGCGGCCATCGAGCACGCGTGCCGCGCCCACGTCCCGAGCGCGGTCGTGACGCCGTCGCTGTTCGTCGCCGGCACCGATGCGCGCTTCTTCCGCTCGCACGGCGTACCGGCCTACGGGATCGTTCCCTGCATCTTCACCGCCGATGACCTGAAGGGCTACCACGGCATCGACGAGCGACTCTCCCTGGAGAACCTGACGCTCGGCACGAAGATCATCTTCGACCTGACCGCCCGGCTCGCAGCCGACGTCTGACCGTGCTTCCCAATCAGCGGGAGTGAGCGGGCTCTCTCCCCGGCCCCACTCCTTCCTCGACGCCGGACGCGGAGAGTGGGACGTGGACGCTGGGGATTCACCCCCGTACACTTACCGGTGTGGGTCACTATGGCTCCGGGGGCGCCGGTTCGCCCGTATCCGACCGGCTCGGAGGAGACTGCGCAGGCAGTCTCTTTTTGTGTCTACGGCCGGTTGTGTCTAGGCCCTGACTCTCAGCGACTGCGCATCCAGGTACGAGACGGCGAGGAGGCTGCCTGACCGTGCGGGCAGGGCGCGCCAGTACACCACGGCGCAGCCGATGCCTCCTTCTCTTCACATAAACACGGATCACTGACCGTTGGCCCTATCCTCGGACGCCACAAACGTAAGGTGCAACCATGCACATGGCCGCCGAAGTGCTGGCAGATATCTTCCTGATGTTCCTGGTGGCCCGCCTCGCCGGGGAGATCTTCGAGCGACTGCGCCAGCCCCCCGTCGTGGGGGAGCTCCTGGCGGGCGTCCTGATCGGGCCGTTCGCGCTTGGGCTGATCGGCACGCCCGGCGAGGGGCTGATCCACGCCCTGCACGACCCGACCGAAGCTGCGCTTGCACTCTCGGCCATCTACGACGTGATCGCCGAGCTTGGCGTCGTGGTCCTGCTCTTCGTCGTTGGGCTGGAGACACGCCTATCCGACATCCTGCGCGTCGGCGCGCGGGCTGGCATCGTCGCCGTGGCAGGTGTGGTGTTGCCGTTCCTGCTCGGGTATGCGTTCGCGGCGGCTGTCGGCAAGACCAGCATCGAGGCGCTGTTCATCGCCACGTCGCTCGTCGCTACCAGCGTGGGTATCACCGCCCGCGTCCTCGCCGACCTCGGCACACTGCACTCGGTCGAAGCCCGCATCATCCTCGGCGCGGCCGTCATCGATGACGTCCTGGCGATGATCGTCCTCGCGGTCGTGTCGGCGCTCGGGCAGACCGGGACCGTCTCGATCGCGTCCATCGGGTTGATCGCGGCCCAGGCCATCGGCTTCACGGCGTTCGTGGCCCTGGCTGGCCGCCACGCCGTCACCCGATGGAGCGCGAACCTGGAGCGGCTGCGTCTCAACGACGCCCCCTTCGTGGTGGCGATGCTCGCGATGCTCGGATTGGCCGCACTGGCGGCTCAGATCGGGCTAGCCGCGATCATCGGGGCGTTCCTGGCTGGCATGGTGTTCGCCGAACTGCGCGAGCAGTACGAGTTGGAGCGCAAGGCGCGCCCGCTCTACGAACTGCTCGTCCCGCTGTTCTTCGTCATCACCGGCTCGCGTGTTGATTGGCGCGTCTTCCTGGACGCTCAGGTGCTCGGGCTGGCGCTGGCAGTTACAGCATTGGCGATCGTCGGAAAACTCGTCGCCTGCGGGCTGAGCGCCTGGGGGCTGGCGGGGCGCTCGATGGCCATCGTAGGGGTCGGGATGGCGCCGCGCGGCGAGGTGGGGCTGATCGTGGCGAACATCGGGATGTCGCTCGGGGCGATCTCCGGGACGACCTTCTCGATCGTGGTCATCATGAGCCTGCTCACCACGATCGTGGTGCCGCCGGCCCTCACGGCGCTCTACAACCGACGTCCAGAGGAGATCGTTCCGGACGAGGACGACGACCTGCACGGCCTGTTGCACGGCGAGTTCGAGCCGCTGGACGAGCCGCCTGTGTCGCTGGCGGCGGAACGCCGTGAGAACGCGCCCCCGTCTCAGCACCGTGCGTCCGAGCGCAGCACCTCGACTCTCGACGAGCCATAGCGCCGAGACCGCGTACAGAGCCACGGTCACGAGCGGCCACCGGCGCCAGTCGAGTTGCCTGTGGACAGCCGACTCGGCTTCAGCGGCGGCTCGCGCCGCATCGTAGGCGCGTCAGGGGCGTCGCGCCCGCGAGGGCCAGGCACGCCGTGGCGACGGTCGCATGACCTGTGGCACGGCTGACGTGTGCCCGCTGGTCCGGCCGCCGTCTGCTCCGGCGGAGCAGACGGCGGCCGAGCCGCGGTGGACCGGTATCAGGGAAACTGTAGCGAGCCCTCGGGAACGTAACTCGCCGTGATGTTGAATGGGCCGCTTCGCTTCGCCGTCGAGATGGTGAGCGTTCGGTCTGGGCGCTCCTTGACGGCGTACATGCGGATGAGACGGGCAGCCTCGACCGTCTCCTCGCGTCCAAAGCGCCCTGGATCGGGAGCGGCGACCGAGAAGCACCTGCTGAAGGTGACCGTGCCGTAGTCGGGCAGTTCGTAGAGCCGGTCGGTGGGCCACTCCGCGGGCCGTTCCATGACCCACTCGGCAGTCGCGCCAGATATGCGCACCTGCACGTCCGTGCCATCTGGCATCCTGGCCTTTGGCGCCGTCTTGATGAACGGCTTGCACATCTCGCTAGTGTCCTGGTTCTTGATCAAGAACATGACCTGCGTCGCGTTGACGACGAGCAGTGCGCACAGGATGAGGTGACCTGGGGATACCTTCAGCGCCAGTTCAACTGGTGGCGCTGGCTGGTCTCGGTTCCACCACTGCCACCAGGCCCAGGTTTTGGGCTCCAGGCTGCTTCCGTCGCGAACCAGGTAGTGCGCGGTGCCAATCTGCGGCAGGGACGAATCGAGATATTTTCGCTGGCCGTCGAGCCCAATCCAGGTCGAGCTTCCGTACTCGTTCTCGGACGGCGTGCCGTCCGGCCGCGACACCTCCGGAATGCGCCACGCGCCAAATACCCCCGTAAACATCAGCCCGTCTCGGGGCGTGATGTAGGCGCCAGACCAGTTACGGCTGCCCTCGTGGGACGTACGGATGACGGCGGTCCGCACCGGAAACGTACGCTGGAACTGGTGGAGCACGAACCTGAATTCCGGGTCGACGAACCGTGGGAGTGGTTCAAACAGGTCGTGCCAGAATCGGTACTGTGCGGGCTCGGTGCGCTCGTCCGGTTCCGGCGGCAATCCGCACTGATGGCGATCCTCCGGCGCTATCCGCAGCAGTTCGGCATCGATGCCTGAGGGATCGCAGATCAGGGTCGTCTCCTCGAGCTCTTTCCGGAGGGGGTCCAGGTCGATATCGCCTTCGACGGTCGTCCGAGCAGCCGCCTGGGCAGATGGTTGAGCAGGTGTCTGGGCGGCCGTCGGCACGTCGGGTGGATTCTCGCTCATGCGTGCCCATCCCCTGTCTGCGCGACCTGCGTCTGAGCGGTATGTACGGCTCCGCTGTGAGACTGCGCAGGCTGCCGCCATTCGTCCCGTGCGGCCTGGACCGCGTCGAAGAATCGCCCGCTGGTCAGCGCCGCGAGCCGCGCGAACACCTTGTCCGCGAGCACCTTGCCGCCTTCGGAATCGTTCTGAAAGTGCACGCCAGCGATCTCCCGATTGCGGGCCACCTGGCGTGCGAGCGCGGTGAGGCCGGCGCGGTAGATCCGGGCGTCAGTCGTCGACAACGTGCCGGTGAGGATGTGATCGGCACAGCGAGCCATCAGGTGTGCTTGCGTGGCGTGGCCGCTGGGGAACGATGAATGTCCCGGCACCGGGATCGGCGGCCGCAGCGCCGGGCAGCGCTGCGACGGCCGCGCCCGGTTGTAGATGCCCTTGTAGTGGAGCGCGCCGAACGACGCGATCAGACTGGCGATGTGCAGGACGCGATAGGTGCCCGGGTGCGAACTGGGCGCGATCATCAGCAGCCCCATGAAGTCGCTGAAGAACTCGATGTCTTGCGACAGGATTTCTCCCATCGCCTCAGCCCGCTCGTCCCGCGCTGCCCGTACGAGATTACGCAACTCGGTGTCCAGGGCGCCGGCCCGCCTGAACTCGGCGTCCACGTCGGCTACAGCATCGTCGAGATCCTTCGTCCAGGGCCCAGCTTGTGAGAACTGATCCAGCACGAGCCAGGCGTTCCACTTGGCGGCCCAGTACCGTTGCGGGAACGCGGTCAGCCCTGTAGGGTACAGTTCGCCAAGTGTCGTCGCGGCGTTGGCTGGGTCGCGTAGGGTCACAAAAGGGAGATCCACCCGGTCCGGTAGGAACCAGGTACCCATATCGCCGGCGATGCCCGTATTGCCCGTGTTGCCGGTATTCCCGGTATTCCCGGTATTGCCCGTATTGCCGGTCATGCCCACCCCTCCTTATCCTCGTGCCACGGGCCTGAGTGTCGGCCCGGGCATACGTCACATGGGGAGTCCCGCCGATCCCAGACGTGTGAGCCAGGGATCCAGGATCGGAGGCTGAAACGGGCAGCGTCTGGAGTACACCCCCAGCCGAAAGTCCGGTTGCAGGTAGAGCAGACGTCGAGCGGCCTCCGCCGCCTCGTCCATCCGTTGGAGGGCCACGAGTGTGGCGATCTGGGTGCGGATGTTGAAGCGAATCGACTCGTTCCGTTCGAGCGCGCTGTGCACCCACTCGAGAGCTTCCTCGTAGTCACCCAGGACGTAATGCGCCTGGGCCAACAGCCCTTCGTGCCAGAAGAGGCGCGCATCGAGCGGCGAGAGGCGAACGCCCATCTCACCATGCTTCAGCGCTGTCGCGCCATCGCCCATGAAGCCGCGGGTGGCGCTGCTCATCGACCACGCCAACGCTGAGCTCGGGCCGACTGCAATGGCGCGGTCGAGGAGCGACAGTGCCAATGGAAAGTCCTTCATCAGATAGGCCTGGACGTGCCCGGCGATCGCTAGCGATTGGGCGTCTTCGTCGTCGAGCTCGAGTGCCGTGGCGGCGTGACTCGCTGCTGCTGCGGAGTCTCCGTCGATGTCAGTCGAGCCCATCTCGCCCACCCGCAGGATGTACCAGTACGCCGTGTAGGAGTAGGCCGGGGCGTACCCGGGGTCGTGGGCGATGGCCTGTTGGAGCAGGCCCCGCGTGCGCGAGAATGACTCGTAGTCCATCCGGTAGAGGAGATCGAGCGCCTGAAGGACGAGGTCGTAGGCGGTGAGGTTCTGTGGCTGCTTGCGGAGCGCTCGTACCAACTCTCGTTCGTGGACGTGCGGCGCAATCGTCCGCACCACGTTCATGGCAATCTGGCCTTGTAGTTCGAATAGATCGGCGAGGCTGCCATCGTACTGGTCGGCACGGACGACGGTGCCGGTTTCGGCGTCACTGAGCTCGGTGCCGATCCTGAGCCGGCCGCTGGTGCGGCGGACGCTCCCGTACAGCACGTAGCGCACCCCTAGCTCGCGGCCAATGGCGCGGGCGTCGATCGAGGCGCCACCGTAGTTCAGCGTCGAGCGGCGCGAGATGACGAACAGCTCTTTGAGCGTCGCGAGCCCCTGGACGATGTTCTCGACGACCCCGTCCGCGAAGTAGCTTTCTGCCGGGTCGGTCGGGTGCATCCGGAACGGCAGCACGGCGATGGACGGCCGGGCCTCGCCCCCGCTCAGGCTATCGCCGATCAGGCGTGACGGGGCCGGCCGAACGCGCAGTGCGAAGACCCGCACCGGGCGGCTGAGATTGCGCAGGTGCACGTCGCCGAGGTCGATCGCGCCGACGGTCAGACTGCTGCCGACCTGCTCGACCACCGCGCCGGAGACGACGATGCCGCCTGGCTCGGCATAAGTCTGGAGGCGCGCGGCCACGTTGACACCGCCGCCGTAAATATCGTCGGCCTCGACGATGATATCGGCGACGTTCACCGCCATCCGAAAGCTGATCCGCACCTCGGCGGGCTGTTCGGCAGTTCGGGCGGTCACCGCTCGCTGCAAGAAGAGGGCACAGCGAGTCGCGTCGAGCGCGCTATCGAAGACCGCGACGAAACCGTCACCGGTGTTCTTGACGACCTGCCCGGCATGGCTGGCTATGCCCGGGTCCAGGATCTCGGCGCGCAGGCGCATCTGCCAGATATGGGTGTATTCCTCGTCCGCCTCCATCAGCCGGCTGTAGCCAACCATATCGGCGACGAGGATCGCGGCAACGCGGCGCTGAGTAGCAACGTGCCGTGTCATAGTGTCTGGCTTTCTAACTCCCTGACCGGGCGCAGGCGAGCGCCGCCTACCGTTCGAATGCCAGGAGGGTACCCACCATCACCGGGTCCGCTCTGGGCAGGCGACGAGGACTGGTGAGGCATCTCTGGCGGCTCAGCCAGGGCAATTCTCGCCGGTCACCCTACGCTCGTCGCGCCCGGAACGGCCAGGTGTGCCATGTCGACGAACCCTGTGGGCAGCCTGGGCGTATACACGACGCCGGGGCGAAGTGGCATACGGCTACGCTCGTACGCTCTGGAGGCGCGCATCGCGGGGCTCCACATTCCCCGCCTCTCACACCCGACCGCGGTGCCAGTCTCCTCGCTCGCGCGCGCCAGGTCGGCCCGCGCTGAATGCAGGAGTAGCGTTCAATGTAGCGAATTCGGAGGGCACACACAAGTCCTGCCGCCCTTGACACATCTTTGTAAGAATGGAACGCCTGCTCGCCGCTCGCGGCGCCGCTGCTTCAGGAGAGGAGCAACGTGATGTGTGCGCGTCATTGCGCAGATCGAGGGGGGCGCCTCAGACGGCTGCTTTCCATCTCGACAACGGGCGTGGGCGCGCGGCCCGCGGTATCCCGCTCGTCCTGAACGCTTCCGACCGATTGGCGTGACGCGGTGCCCCCCCTGTTGCTCGCCGGTCTCACCTTTCGCCGGTCTCGTCAACACTTGATCTGGCCGTCAACCGGCCAGCCGCCGCGACGATTCCCGTACTATGCGAGCAACGAGAGGGGCAGAGAGCGACAGTGTCGTGGAGGAACGGAGCGATGATGTGCGGGCAAGCGACCGGCAGGGGGCGGCGGTGGGGCTGAGAACCGGCAAGCTCGATCCGTCCACGCTCCAGCGGCTCGTCCTGGATCGGCTGGGGACGCGCCGCTCAGACGTCGTCATTCACGCTCGCATCGGCGAGGACGCGACGGCCGTCGCGTTCGGCGATGAGGTCTGCGTGCTGTCGTCGGACCCGATCACGGGTGCCGGTGCCGGGGCCGGCTGGTACGCCGTCCACGTCTCCTGCAACGACATCGCCGCGATGGGCGCTCGGCCGGTCGGCGTGCTCGCCACCCTGATCTTCCCCCCAACATCTGACGAGGCGGACGTCGCTCGGATGATGGAGGATATCGACCGGGCGGCCCGCGAGTTGGGCATCGAGGTGCTCGGCGGGCACACTGAGGTCGCCGCCAGCGTGACCGCGCCCATCGTCGCGATGACGTCGGTGGGGCGGGCGCGGCGGGACCGCGTCGTCGCGTCGAGCGGCGCCCGCCCCGGCGATACGCTCTTGTTGACCAAGGCGGCCGCACTAGAAGGCACGGCGATCCTGGCGACCGATCTGGAGTCGGTCTTGCGTGGGCGGCTCGATCCAGCGACGATTGCCCGCGCCCAGACGTTCACCCAGGAACTGAGCGTCGTGCCGGAAGGGGTGCTTGCCGCCGAGCTTGGAGCGACTGCCCTCCACGATCCGACCGAAGGCGGGGTGCTCGGCGCGCTCTGGGAACTGGCCGAGGCATCCGGCGTCGGCTTCGAGGTCGACGCGAGCGCCGTTCCCGTGCGGGAGGAAACCCGCGCGGTGTGCACCGTCTTTGGGGCGGACGTGCTCCGGCTGATCTCGAGTGGCGCGCTGCTGATCGCCTGCCCGGAGCCGGGACGGCTGCTGACGGGGCTCCGCGAGCGCGGCATCCCGGTCGCGCCGATTGGCCGGGTCACCGAGGACGGACGGTGGGTGATGGTCAACGGGCGCCCGGTCGAGGCTGGGCCGGTCGTTCGCGACGAACTCTGGCGCATCCTCGAAGCGTACGCGCCACCCGGAGAGACGCGATGACGAGGATTCGCGCCGTCCTCTTCGATCTGTACGACACGCTCCTCTACCTGACACCCGCGGCCGTCCGTGAGACGCGCCACAAACTCGCAGTACGCGCGAGCGTCGATCCGGACGCATGGGCCGCCCTCTGGCACGCCAACGTCCTCGATCGGATGCTCGGCAAGCTCGGCGGCCTGGAGGACGAGATTCGGGTGATGCTCGGTCAGCTTGGCGTCGATCCGTCACCCGCGCTCGTCGTTGAGTTGGCCGAGGTCGAGGCGGCCGGCTGGGCCTCGGCCGTCACGCTCTATCCGGAGGCGCTGCCGCTCCTCGCCGAGCTTGGCGCACGCGGGTACCAGCGCGGACTGGTCAGCAACTGCTCAGCGCAGGCCGGCGAGGTCGTTCGGCGGATTGGGCTGGCCGACTCCTTCGAAGCGCTCGTACTCTCCTACGAGGTCGGCGTCGCGAAGCCGGACCCCGCGATCTTCGAGCATGCGTGCCGCTCCCTGGGCGTCGAGCCAGCCGCTTGCATGTTCGTGGCCGACGGTGCCTTCACCGAACTTGACGCTGCCAGGGATCTTGGAATGGTCGCCGTCAAGATCGAGCAGGCGCACCAGAGCGGCGACTACGGCACGAGCAGCCGCTTCGACCACCGAATCACACGGCTCGATCGGGTGCTGCCCTTGCTCGACCCGCTCGGCGGCTGACGAAGCACCAGTGGAGGCGTGGGCAGGGCGGTGGGGTGCAGCCGCCCATGCCGCCCGCCGCCTGTCCATGACGTCTGCCGCCTGACGCGGGGCGGCCAGCGTGCTGCCACGCGTTTCGCACGTAGGGCTAGCCTCATACCTCGGCGGCGATGCGCGCCGTTGCGTGCCGCAGGTGGGTGAGCGTCTCGGCCGGCGTCGTGTGGATCAGTCGACCCGGCTTGCGCGCCGACCGTCCCTCCACACACCCGAGCTCGATGAGGAGCCCCATCAGTCGGGCGAAGCGGACTTCCGAGAGCTTCGCCGCCGCACAGACTGAAGCTCGGCCCGGCAGCCGACGGCCTGGCCCCGCGCCGGCGTGCAGCGCCTCCACGAGCCGCTCGATGGCCGGCCGGCCAGTTGGCTCGCGTGCGAGGGCGTCGTCCGGGTCCATGTCCAGGTCGGCCCGCAGCCGCAGCCAATCGAGCGCCCGCCGGTAGGTCTGGTAGGCGGTCGCCTGGGTCAGTTCGAGCGCCCGGGCAACATCGTCGAGCGCTCGATCCTCGAGGATGTGGAGCAGCAGCGTCCAGCGCGCTACAGGATCGAGCTCCGCCAGCAGTTCGGTCACGATCAGATCGTCGTCCCAGGCGCGCCCATCCGCGCCAGCTTGCTCGCCTAGCCGCTCGAGGAGGTCGTCATGCTGGACGTTGTCCACCCGGACGGCTCTAGCCCGCCGGCTCGGCGAGAGCGACCGAACGTACCGCCAGAGCTCCCAGGCGAACGCCCGTCGGATATAGGCCGGGAAGTCGCCGACAGCCGGATCCCAGCGCCGGGCGAGGCCGTCGAGAATGAGCCAGCTTTGCTGCTGGAGGTCGTCCATGTCGAGCGCCGAAGGGAGCCCGCGCCGCCCGTGCCCGTACCTCCCAAGCGGGTACTGGAGCAGCGGGCGCAGCAGGTCGAACAACTCGGCGAGTGCCTCGGTCCGCCCGGCCTGGTAGGCGCGGGCCAGATCGTTGGCAGTGGCGGTGATCTGCGCGTCCTCCGCCGCCAGATCGTCCGCCGCCAGATCGTCCGCCGCGACACCGTCTATCGTCAACGAGTCGCCTGCCAACGACCCGCCCGCCAACGAGCCGCCCGCCAACGCGTCGCCCGCCAGGCCGCCCATCGCCAACGAGTCGCCCGCCAGGCCGCCCATCGCCAACGAGTCGCCCGCCAACGAGCCGCTGACCTCTCTGAGCGTATCGCCACGCCCCTCCGGCTCATCGGCAGCTTCGCTCTCAGCCGGCTGTGCTGGCGGGCGGGCCGGCCGGCGGGCATCTCGAACGTCGATCGGCCTCCGCTGGCTCAATGCCCTGCCCCCCGGACGTAGTACAGGAGCAAGCCGGCCAGGGTGCTCAGGAATGTCCCCGTCGCCGCCATCAGGACGGCGTTCAACTTGGTCTCGAGGCGCTCGTACGCCCGCGTCAGGTGCTCCAGGCGCGCCGCGCTGACCCGGCCGTAGGCGCAGCCACTGTCGTCCAGGCGGCGGGCAAGCTCGCTCACGCTGGCCGGTAGGCCGCGCCCTTCGCCTGAGGCGGCCCGCTCGGCCGGCAGGGCGCGCCGCCACCGTTCGAGCGCCCGTGCCAGGGCGCCCGGCCCCTCATGACGCGCTCCCTCGCGCCGCCGCCCGCCCTGCTCCGCCTCGAATCGATACTGTCCGCTCATCGCGGCACCCCCACGGTGTCGCCAAGCTCTTCGAGCGCGCGCGCAAGCTCGGTCGACAGGTCGTCGGCCAGGCTCCCCTGGAGATCGTGCTGGGTCTTGAGCGCCGTGCAGAGCGCCCCGACTTGATGGCGTAGCTCGGCGAGAATGCGCACGTCGCGGCCGGCATCTCCGCCCTCGGCAAGGCGTCGGATCGCGGCGCGGAGCATCGCCGTCTCCTGGGCTAGCCCTTCGATGCCAGCTACAGCCGTCGTGTCGAGTGGCCGGCTGGCATGCTCGTCCGAGCCTCCCTGCGCGCCCGAGCCAACCGGTTCGTCCGGAGGGGTAGCACAAGCGGACGCCAGTTCGGCTTCGGCGCTGACGTTCGACCTGCTGCCGCGCCTGACTTCCAGCCGTACCGTTGGCCCCCCGGCTCGGCTCTCCGGCGGAGGCTTCTGGGTACGGACAGGTGGTGCGGCTGACGATGTGGAGATGCGAGGCGTTCGGGGCCGCCGGGCCGCGCGTCCGGGGGTATCGACGACAGGAGCGGTCACAACCTACCTCCGTATTCGAACAAATGTTCTATTCCATTGGCAGCATACGCCCCCTCCGGCGATCGGTCAAGGGCGTGTACCTGGTACTACCCTTCACCCGCACCCCCGCCTCCACCAGTGCCCGGCCGCGCTTCCGTCCTCTGTACCTGGCCCACGCGGCGCCACATCCTGTCGCGCCGCCGCACCGAGCCCGTACCTCGACCCGGTCTCGCCGGGCCGAGAGCGCCGTGCGGGGCACACATGACCTTGTGGGGTACAACTGTCTGCGCAGGCGCAACTGCCTCGGCGTGGCAGGCGTATCCTGTCGACCTGCGCGGTGCTGTAGGGCGTGCCGCTTCACCAGGAATGGCGGTGCTGATACGAATGGCTATCCTGGCGAGCATACGTGCCGCTCCTGGCGAGCGCCGCCCGTGGGGGCACGCCCGAACCTCTAACCCCAAACCCCCAGCCCCAAACCTCCAGCTTCGAACCTCCAAACTCGATGTCATCAGGAGAGTGAGTGTGACGCCCGACCATCAGAGCGCCCCCGAGTGCCGGATCTGTGCCGTGAGCAGCGGCGCCCTCGCCGTGCCCCACGGCCTGCTGTACCAGGATGACCTGTGGGTCGTACGGCACAGCGCGCCGCCGTACGGCGTGGCCGGCTGGCTGACCCTCCAGACCCGCCGCCACGTCCCCGAGCCGGCCGAGTTCGACGACACGGAAGCCCAGAGTTTCGGGCCGACGCTCCGCCACTTCGAGGGACTTTTGCGCGAGATCACTGGCGCGCTGCGAATCTACACGGCGGCGATGGGCGAGAGTTTTCCGCACTTCCACTGCCACATGGTCCCCAGGTACCGCGAGACCCCGAACGGCGCCAAGGCGTTCGCCCTGTTCGACCTGAGCCGGCAGGCCGCCGAGGGCACCGTCCACGTCGACGAGGCCGAGGTCGTTCGCATCGTCGAGGCGTTCCGGGCCAGTGCCGCCTCAGGCGTCCCATCCCGCGCCGGCTGACGGCTGCCGACCCCGATACCCAGACGCCTGCCAGTCCGGGCCGCGGCATCAGCGGGCCGCGGATTGGCAGGTGACACTCCCCGTGAGATCCGCATGCACGCTTCAGTGCCCCCCGGTATCTGGTGCCCCAGTATTCGGCGCGAAAGATGGTGTGATGAGGACGAGGGTCTTCTCGCAAGACGACGTCGGTACCATCTGCGAGGGCGACCGGTTCGAGCGCACAGTGTTCGACGGCCTCTCGTTCGAAAAAGCGAGCCTCAAGGAATGCACGTTCGTCGAGTGCTCGTTCGAGAATGCTGACTTCACCGGCGCCCGATTGAATGCCGCCCAGTTCCGCGCCTGCAACCTTGCCAACGCGCGCGTGCGCGGCGCCCGGCTGTTCTCCGCTGAGTTTGAAAAGTGCAAACTGCTCGGGGTCGATTTCACGGAGGTCGAGGACATCACCGCCGTGGCCTTTCGCGGCTGCAACCTGACCTACAGCAACTTTCGCGGACTCGACCTCGCGAACGCCGATTTCACTCGCTGCCTGCTCGTGGAGGCTGACCTGTCGCTTGCGAACCTCGAGAAGGTGTCATTCGTGGACGCCGATCTATCGAACCTCGAGTTTCGTGAGGCGAAGTTCGCGCAGACCGACTTGCGCGGCGCCACCCTCACCGGCTGGAACATCCGCAAGCACGATCTGACGGGCACGATCGTCACGCGCCAACAGTTCGAGGATCTGGCGCGCGAGATCGGCATCATCGTCGTCTAGCCGTCAGGGTACCCCGACTCTCCACCGTCTGCTCCTTTTGTATCGAGGAATCGCCCCTCAGGGGCCGAGCGTGCTGCCCTGCTAGCCCCGGCTCTGCCCCCCGAAGGTGTACCCTGTCGCTCGTGGAGGATCATCCTCTGGAGGGGGCCACCATGCAGCAGCCGGTCAGCGGCGGTCGCGCTCGTATCGACACCGAGGGCGCCGCCACCCCCGTCGCCGACTTCCGTCGAGCCTTTCTCTCGAACCTGCACGACCGGCGCGGCACCGATCTCTCGTTCGCCACGCCGAACGACTGCTACCTCGCGCTGGCCCAGACCGTCCGCGACCGCCTGATTCAGCGCTGGCTCGACACCGTCCATACCGGCATCGACAATCAGGCCCGCTTCGTTGCCTACCTCTCGGCTGAGTACCTCGTCGGGAAGCAACTCGACAACAACCTGCTCAACACCGACAGCGAGGACGTCGCCCGTGAAGCGCTCGCCGATCTTGGCCTCAGCCTGGACGGCTTGCGGACCCTCGAGCCGGAGCCAGGTCTTGGCAACGGCGGCCTCGGCCGACTCGCTGCCTGCTACCTCGACTCCCTGGCGACGCTCCGCATCCCAAGCGTGGGCTACGGCATCCGCTATGAGTTCGGCATCTTCCGTCAGGAGTTCCAGGATGGCTGGCAGGTCGAGCAAGTCGACGACTGGCTCACCCGTGGCGACCCCTGGGAGCTCCCTCATCCCGAGATGGCCGTCACTGTCGGCTTCGGCGGTCACACTGAGTCGGGAACCGACGCGGATGGCCGCTATCAGGTTCGCTGGGTGCCCGAGCGCACCGTCCTGGGCGTTCCGTACAACCTGCTCGTGCCGGGCTACCGGAGCGGCGTCGTCAACACGCTCCGGCTCTGGTACGCCCGAGCCACCAGCCAGCTTGACCTTCAGACCTTCAACAGCGGCGACTACGTCCGCGCCGTCCACAACCAGGTGCTCTCCGAGAACCTGACCAAGGTGCTCTACCCTGAGGATAGCACCGCTCAGGGCCGGCAACTGCGCCTCGAACAGCAATACTTCTTCGTCGCCTGCTCGCTCTGGGACATCCTGCGCGTCGTGCGGATCAGCGGCGCCCCGATCGAGCAGTTGGCCGATCAGGTCGCCATCCAACTCAACGATACCCATCCCTCGATCGGCATCGTGGAGTTGATGCGACTACTCATCGACGCACACGGGATGGGCTGGGATCCGGCCTGGGCGATTGCAAGCCGGGTCTTCGCGTACACCAACCATACGCTGCTGCCCGAGGCGCTCGAACGCTGGCCCACGAGCCTCTTTGCGCGAGTGCTGCCCCGCCATCTCGAGATCATCTACGAGATCAACCGCCGCTTCCTCGACGAGGTGCGCGCCCGCTTCCCCGGCGACGAGGATCGCGTCCGCCGTCTCTCGATCTTTGAGGAGGGGCCGGAACAGCGAATCCGGATGGCTCACCTCGCCTGTGTTGGGAGCTTTGCGGTCAACGGCGTCGCGCCCCTTCAGTCGCGGCTGCTGCGTGACGTCGTCCTGCGGGACTTCGCCGAGTTGTGGCCGGCAAAGTTCCTGAACGTCACGAATGGCGTGACGCCCCGACGCTTCCTGAAGCTCGCCAATCCGCGCCTCGCGCAATTGATCGGCCGGCACATCGGCGAGGGCTGGATCACCGATCTCGACCAGCTTCGCCGGCTCGAGCCGCTCACCGATGACCCCGAGTTTAGCGCCGCCTGGCGACGGGTCAAGCGCCAGAACAAACAGTTGCTCGCGCTCACGATCCGCGACCGGGTCGGCCTCGTTGTGGACCCGGCGTCGTTGTTTGATGTGATGGTCAAGCGTCTCCACGAGTACAAGCGGCAACTGCTGAAGGTGCTCCACGTCATCACCCTCTACCACCGCCTCCAGGCCGACCCGTCGTCCGAGCCGATCGCGCGGACCGTCATCTTCGGAGCCAAGGCCGCGCCGGGCTACCGGATGGCGAAGCTGATCGTCAAACTCATCAACGAGGTCGCCCGCGTCGTCAACGCCGACCCGGTCGTCTCCGAGCGCCTCCAGGTCGTCTACCTGCCGAACTTCAACGTCTCACTCGGCGAGCGCATCTACCCCGCCGCCAACCTCTCCGAGCAGATCTCGCTGGCCGGCAAGGAAGCGTCTGGCACCGGTAACATGAAGCTCGCCCTCAACGGCGCCGTCACCATCGGCACCCTCGACGGCGCGAACGTCGAGATCCGCGAGCTGGTTGGCGAGGACAACTTCTTCCTCTTCGGACTGACTGCCGAGGAAGTTGTTGCACGCAAGGCGCTCGGCTATCGCCCAGCTACCATCGCCGACGCGAACCCCACGCTCCGCGCCGTCCTCGACGATATCGCCTCTGGCCGATTCTCGGCTGGCGACCCTCACGTATTCCAGCCGATCGTGAACGGGCTTCTTACCGAAGACCCGTATATGCTCCTGGCCGACTACCAACCCTACGTGGACGCTCAGGACGCCGTCGGCCGTGCCTTCGACGACAGCGACCGTTGGACCCGGATGTCGATCCTGAACGCCGCTCGCTGCGGATACTTCTCGTCCGACCGCGCCATCCGCGAGTACTGTGCCGAGATCTGGCGGGTCGGCCCGCTCGAGGTCGAGCGTACCCGTGGCGAGGACGTCCAGCCGGGCCAGCGTCTCGGGCGGCCCCCGCTCGCCGACACCGCGCCGAACCCCTGGGGGCTGACCGAGGACGAGGACCGACTGTTGCGCGAGACGCCCATCCTGGTTGGGCTGACAATGCTGAACGCCAGCGATAGCGGCGCGCGCGGCGCCCTGTTGGAACTTGCCACGGCGGTGAACGCGCCGGCCACGATGGCTCGCTTCCTGGCCAGCAATCGGCTGGTGCGCACCCTGGCCGGCCAGGACGCGGCCGTCGTTGAGACCAGCGAGCAACTTCTCGCCGATATCAGCCGCCGCTACGATCTGCGCACCGCCGACGGCCGCGACGACTTCCTCGACGACGTGCTGGCGCGCTGCCGACAGGCCGCCGACCTGCTCGACGAGAAGGTCATGCCCGACGAGGCGGCCGAGTACAAACGCTGGCTGCTGCTCGTGGGCGAGCGAGTAGCCCAGGCCGCTGCCGAACACGACGGCCGAGGCGGCCCGCTCCGTCAGGTCAGCGACGCCGAGGCGGCCACCCTTCGCGATGTCGCCGCCGCCCTGTGCATCAGCGGCTGACTTGCCCCGTCCTCCTCTCGGCCTGGCAGATGCGCTGCCGTCGATTCGGATGCCGCACCTGGGATCTACCCCGATGCTGCTGGAGAAACCGATACACCCAACCGATGCAACCTGGGTGGGCGCTGCGCGACACACCGCCAAGGCGCGAGCACCCCGAGATTTATGGCGCCAGCAGAATTTTCATCTCGTCTCGGGAGGAGCGAAGCCGCTCGTAACCGTCCGCCACGGCAGCCGCTAGCGGCACCATTCGCGTGATCAATCCATCGACCTTGACCGCGCCGGAAGCGAGCAGGTGGATCGCCGTGTCCATGTCGCGCGACTCGTAGACCCGCGAGCCGACGAACGTAAGCTCCTTGAAGACGACGGCCGGCAGATCGGTCGGGACGGCGCCAGCGCCGATCCCGCCGATCAGGATCGTGCCGTGCGGGCGGGCGGCCTCGGTCATCTGCGCGGCCGTCGCCGGGTGCCCGACTGCCTCCACCACCACGTCCGCGCCCTCGCCGTTCGTCAGGCCACGGATCACCTCGACCGGGTCGCTTGCACGTGCGTCGATCGTCTCCAGGCCGACGCTCATGCACAGATCGAGGCGCGTCGGGCTCACCTCAGACACGAGCACGCGCCCCGCGCCGGCTGCCCGCGCGACGCTCGCCACCAGGAGCCCGATCGGCCCGCCGCCCAGCACCAGTACTACGTCTCCAAGCTGGATACCAGCCCGTCGATTCATATGGACCGCTACCGAGGTCGGTTCGGTCAGCGCGGCCGTCTCCCAGGAGAGGCTGTCCGGGAGCGCATGGAGCCGGTGGGAGGGTGTCACCATGTACTCAGCCGCGCCACCGTTCGCATGGACACCTTGAACCTTCAAATTCCGGCAGACATGGCTGAAGCCGCCACGGCAGGCCCGGCACTCGCCGCACACCAGCAACGGCTCGATGGCCACCCGATCGCCGGGTGCGAAACGGCCGGAGCGATCCTGCACCACCTCTCCGACGACCTCGTGCCCCACGATGACGGGCACGAGGGCTGCCTTCATCTCGCCTTGCCAGAGATGAAGATCCGTGCCGCAGATGCCGACGTAGTGGACTCGGACGAGCACTTCGCCGTCACCCGGCTCCGGCGTGGCTACGTCCTGAACTTCGAGTCGGTCGGGGCCGGTGTAGATCAGTGCTTGCATCGTTCGGGTACCCTCCATATCGCGTCGGATTGCCAGTTGCGATCCCGGTCTCGGGCCGTCCGCTCGCCCAGAATGGTGACAGGCAAACGACGCCAGCGGCGCGCGGCTCATGTCTCCTCGCCAGTGTCCTCCTCGTCGTCCCACTCTTCGTCGTCCCCGTTGGGGTACTGTGGTGGCGCCTCACCTTGACGTGCGACGACGCGCGGATAGCTGGCCCCCGGCTCGACCTCGTCGCGCGTCCCGACGACCTTGACACCGAACGTCCAGCCGTCCCCGAAGTCGAAGACGTAGCGGAACTCTCGGTACTGCGGCTTTGCGAGTTTCCCGCTCTTGAGCAGCCGATCCGGGCTCTTTGGGAACGGGACGTCGCGGATCGCTACCGTGCTCGCGTCGATCGGGGATGGCTCCATCAGGTCGGCCAGCAACCGGCTCTGCGCGCCGTACGGGGCATCGCTGAGGGCGAAGATCCCACGGAGTTGCGTGAGCATGTCCTGGATGCCGAGTTGCTCGTTAGCCTCGACGGCGTTGGCGCAGGTGTATTCGACTGGGCGGCGCGGCGTCGGCCCAGGCAGGTAGAACGACCAGAGGTGATCCAGGTGGAAGCCGAAGGCGCGGGGGATCTCATCGCCAAGCTCCTCGAGCGGTTGGTTAGAGGCGATCTCGATCTCGCGCCAGATCTTCTCGGGGTCGGCTGGCCCGTAGGGAGAGGGGCGCATGCGGACCCGAAACACACAGATCGGCGGCTCGTAGCGCGGCCTGTGTTGCATCCTCGACGCCCTCGGCACGGCTCGCCCCTCCCTTCGATGCTCGGCCGCGGTGGTGTAGTGGCTCTTGCCCTCCAGGCCGAGCACCGCACACCCTCTCCGGTCGGCTGGTGAACGCCATGGTCCATCAACGCGTGCTTCACCAGGAGATGATACGGTGCGCTCTGGCATCATCGGCGAGCAGCATCGTTCAACGTGCTTGGCAATGAACGCGCTTGGCAATGAACGCGCATCAGTTCGACAGCGCCTGCCACGAAGAACGGTCAGCCGGTTTCCCTATCCCGATCGGGTGCCTTCGGAACAGACGGTCCAGGCCGGCCAGTCGACTGACGGGATGTTCGCCGTCTTCCCGCTGAGCTCCGCGGTCTGTCAGCGTGCTGGAGGGGCGCTTCCCGCAGCACCAGCAGGACGAGCGCTCCGAACGCATCGGACGCTGCCGCGAACAGTAGGCCCGGCCCGAGCGAGCCGGTGTAGTCAGCCAGCACCCCTGCGACAATTGGCCCGGCTGCCTGTCCGACTGCGAACGTTGTGGCGAGCAGCCCGAGCGCCGCGGATGCGAGGCGTGGCCCCACGAGCGCCGAACAGGCTTTGCTCACTGCTGCTGGGAACCCGAACATCGAGATGCCGTACAGCAGCGCCGAAAGGGCGTACCAGGCGGTCCCATCGCCGAGTGCCAGCGTTGTGAGCCCCCCGCCTTCGAGCAGGAACATCGTGACCAGTGCTGTTGTCGGCCCGAGGCGATCGGCCAGCAGTCCGCCAACCAATCCGCTCGCAGCAGCGGCCAGCCCAGCTAGCGCCCAGAGCCGCCCGACTTCAGCCGCACCGAGGCCGCGTTGTTGGAGGTGGGCCGCGAAGAACGTCCCGTAGACGATGTAGGCGACGCCGTACAGGGCATAGACGACGGCCAGCCTCCAGACCCCTCCCGAGCGGTAGACCAGCCCTATCCCCGTCCGTGAGCCCTCACGCTGGCTGTGCCCTGGTGGTTCGCGCGATCCGATCCGCTCATCTGGCCTCGCATCCGGCGCTGATGCAGTCCTGACGACAGCGGGTGACTCCGGCTGCACACGGGTCATTGACCGCGGCCCTGGTGGTGTCCGGCGCGGCGGGTCACGCAGGAACAACGCTGCGACGATAGCCGCCGCGAGCGTCGCTCCCCCCAGCCCCCACCATGCTCGCCGCCACGCCAGCGCGTCGTTCGGGCCGAGCAGCCAGGGCACGAGCACCCCGGCGGCCAGCAGTCCGAGACCCCCGCCTGCAACAACCAATCCGGTCGCACGCCCCTGGAGCGCCGGTGGCGCCCAGCGATTCCCGACCGCGAGGAGTGGGACGACCGCCGCTGGCGCGGTGATCCCGGCGAGCGCCTGACAGCCGGCTGCCAGGACAAAGCCGGTGGCGAAGCCGGTCCCTGCCAGGCCGGCCGCGATTCCCAGCAGGCCGCTGACGACGACCCAGCGGGTGCCGTAGCGGGTTGCGAGCGCGCCAGCCGGCGCCGATGAGATGAGGTAGGCGACCAGACCTACCCCGGCGAGCGTCCCCATCTCGCCGTTCGTGAGACCGAGCGCGTCGCGCATGGCCGGCAAGACCAGCCCAAAGCCGAAACGCCCGAACCCTTGCGCCGCCATGAAGGCGACTGCCGCTGCACCCAGGGGAACGAGCGCCGCCATCAGACGGTCGTGCTTCGCGGCGGCTCGCCTCCTCATACAGGTGCGCGCTTTCCTGCTCGTTTCCGGTGGCCGATGGCTATTACGGAAGCGAGCTGGGGGGCGATGCTCGCAGGAGGGGGCGGGCCGCGAGCCAGTAGCGGCGTGCGAGAGTCCAGCCCGCGCGCGCGGACCAGCCGGCCGCAAGCCCAGCTAGCAACTGGGCTGTCATCGCCGTTGGTACGAAATAATGCTGGAGTAAGAAGCCGAGGCCGGCCGTCACGCCACACCAGAGACAGACCGCCCATAGCAGCACGAAGCCGTCGGCGCTCGGCCGTCGCCGGAGTGCTCGCGCCGCGAGCCAGACCGCGCCGACGACGGCCAGGATCGCCTCGACCGGTGTGTCGAGCCGCGAGGGGCCGAGGGCATCGTTCAAGGTGCTCCGATCCCAGACCAGCGCCACGCGCCGGCCGAAGGTGTAGACGGCGCGGCTCGGGACGTTCATCTGCTGGCGCGCCATCTCCTCCTGGCGGTTGGCGAACAGTAGCCAGGTTCGGCCGACCGGATCGGGGTAGAGGAATGGGTTGCTGGCCAGGAAGACCAGGAGCGCCGCGGCCAGTGCCCCGGCCGGCCAGCGCCAGCCGTGTCGCCAGTCAGCCAGGGCCGACCAGATGCCCCAGAGTGCCACCGCCACGAGGATCAACACGGCCGTCAGCTTGGCGCCGAAGGCCAACCCCAACAACACGCCCGCACCGACGCTCCAGCCCATGCGCGGCGCCGCTTGCCCAGATCGCCGTATCCCGACGACCGCGGCGACGAGTCCCGCGAAGAGCAGGAACATGAGCGTTGACTCGGCCTTGGCGCGGATCAGGTGCTCCTGGAGATACGGGCTGCCGACGGCCAGCGTCGCGGCGACGAGCCCGCCAATTGGCCCGGCCAGTATCCGGACCACCAGGTAGAGCATCGTGACGGCCAGCGCCGCGAGCAGGCGCATCGGCACGCGCGCGTCGGCCAGGAGCGCGTCTGACGGGCCGAGGCCGGCCCGGCGATTAGCCGCCAGACTGGCCGTGTGGTCGTAGGTGGGGTCGAGGGCGTACAGGTCGTAGCCGCATAGCCAGAGCCAGCCGCCGATGGCGTAGCGCACCACCATCGGCTGAGTACGTGTCCAGTACTCGTCGGGCCAGGACGCGGGCGAGACGTCGTGCTCCACGAACAACGTCTGAAAGTAGCGCGTGGTGCCAATCCACTCAGCTTCGTCCGAGTCGAGTTTCGCTCTTGCCGAGAAGAAGACTTCGAGTGACACCGCCAGCACCGCGAAGACCAGCAGTCCCTCGGCTGCCAGACGGTACCGCCGCCACCGCCTCATGTTGTCGCTCCCCCGCACCCGCACGTCCCTCGCCCTACTGCCGCGTCAGCACCGACGATCAAGCGTCGCCCCCCGCGCCCACACGCCGCACACTGCCCCCGCGCCCACACCCTGCTCGCCCCACGCGCTACTGCACCGTTGTCCGAGCCTGGGTCGGCCGGCCGAACGTCGGACGGCCATGACCGACGTGCTGCATCGACTGGCCGCGCCGACAATAGGAGGCCGGCGAGTTTCTCGTCAAGCCCCGCACGCCCGACGCACCCGATCCCCGTATGTGTCACACTCGTACCAGCGGCCGTTCCGTTGCCCGGAGCATCCAGCTTGCGAGTGCTTCGACGCTCACGACGGTGCACCGCCGTGTCAGGCTCCGATGCAGCGAGGAACATCGCCGGGGATGCCGCCGGGCAGGTACCCTGATCTCGAGTGCCGCCCGTCTTTCCCACTCACCACTCGCCAGGGGGGACATCCATGGAGAAGCGTCGCCTGGGCCGCACCGGCCACGAGAGCAGCGTCGTCGCGTTCGGCGCGGCCGGCATCGGCCGGGTCGATCAACCCACCGCCGACATCGCGATCCAGACCGCCCTGGACTACGGGGTGAACCACATCGACGTGGCACCCAGCTACGGCGACGCCGAGCTACGGCTTCGGTCCTGGATGCCGACGATCCGCAATCAGGTCTTTCTCGGCTGCAAGACGAACATCCGCGACGCCGAAGGCTCCTGGGCCGAGTGCCATCGCTCCCTCGAGCGGCTCGGCGTGGACCGCTTCGACCTGTACCAGCTTCACTCAGTCGGGAAGCCGGACGTCCTTGACGAGGTCACCCGCAAGGGCGGCGCGCTCGAGACCCTGATACGCGCTCGCGACGAGGGGCTTACCCGCTGGCTCGGGATCACCGGGCACACCCACGATGCACCGCGCACCCAGTTGGAGGCATTGCGTCGCTTCGACTTTGATACCGTCATGTTCCCGCTGAACTTCGTGCTCTGGTCGATCCCGGAGTACCGCCGCGATGTCGAAGTGCTGCTGGACGAGTGCGCCCGCCGTGACGTTGGCGTCCACATCATCAAGACGCTCGCCAAGCGGCCCTGGGGCAACCGCGAGAAGACCTACGCTTGCTGGTATGAGCCGTTCGACGATCGAGACTCGATCGATCGAGCGGTCGCGTTCAATCTGTCGCTTCCCGTTGATACCCTGTGCAGCACCGGCGACGTCACCATCCTCCCCAGGCTTCTGGCTGCCGCCGAGCGCTTCCAGCCGCTTCAGGAGCCAGCCCGGGCTGCCCTCCTCGCGACGGCCAATCGTTACGAGAGCCCCTTCGTGGGCCGGTGGGCGTGAGACGGACGAGCCAAGGGTCGTGAGCAGGGAGTCGAGAGGAGGATGGCGAGCGGTGAGTTGCGAGCGAGCCGAGGGCAGATAGTTGTGAGTGACGGGGATCGAGTGTCGTATGGCGGCTGATGAGGAGGCGGCGGGATGATCGGGCCGTCGGCTGACGTGCTCAGCCTCGTCTACCTGCTCGCCGCCGCGTACACGCTGATTCAACTCCCCAGGCGCTGGCGCTCCCTCACCGACATGGCCTACACCGCCGATGACCGTAATCTGGCGAACCGCATCGGATTCCTGCTGCTGACACCGCTCGGCGTGCTCGCCCACGAAGTGGCGCACTGGCTCGTGGCGTGGGAGTTCGGCGCCCGTAACCTGAGCCTCCACTTCCGCTTCTACTGGGGCTACGTCGAGTACACTGGCCGCCTCGGCTCGACTCCCGAATGGCTCATCGCCGCCGCCGGCCCAGGCACAAGCCTCATCCTCGGGCTCGCCGCCGGCTACGCCGCGCTGCGCCTCCGCGACGTCTGGCATGACGTGGCGATGGGGTTCGCGCACGCGACGCTGCTGCTCGTGCTGGTGCTCTACCCCGGTATCAGCGTTGTCAGCGGCGTCGGAGACTTTCGCTGGATCTACAACGCGGCGACGCCGGCACTTTCGGCGATCGCAGGCGCCGCTCACGGCGCCGGTATCCTCGCCTACCTGCTGCTCGTCCGCATCCAGAATCGGCGCGCGAAAGCCGCCGCTCGGGCAGCCTTCCACGCGCGCTTTGCAGGCCGCACGGTGGCCCTCCGCGACGAGCACGCCGCGCGCCTGGCTGATCTCGAGGCCACCGAGAGGCAGCGACGCCTGATGCCCGAGGAGCGCCAGGCACTCGCCGAGCTGCGAGAGCTTCAGTCCTGGACCGACGCGCACAACCGCCAGGTCGCGGCCGAGCAGTACGCCACCCTGGCCGCGTCACCCGATGCGCGAGATGCTCGGTTCGATGATGGGCGGCCGGGCGGTGTGCTGTTGGATGGCGTTGAGCCAGGGGAGGGGCGGGCGGATGGCGCACGGCCGAGTGACGCGCGGCCAGGCGGCGCGTGATATGCTTGGCTGTAGCCTGACTGAGTGTGAGTGCCCAATGGCAGCCCGGGGACGAGCCGCCGGCCGCTGATCCCGAGATGGGATTGCGTTCCCCCTTGTGTGGGAGCGTGCGGCCGACCTTCACCTATCGCGCTCATCCGTGCGATAGGTCGTGTTCGCCATGCCGATGTTTGCTGCCATCAGAAAGGGCACTCCATTGCCGTCCGAGCAGGCATTGCCTCGGTTCACTCCCCTGTTCAGGGGTCGTCTGGTGCGACTCGCCGCACCCCTGCCGTCCGACCACGACGCCTTCGCCCGCTGGAGCGAGGACGATCAGTACCTGCGAATCCTCGACAACGATCCGGCGCGCCCCCTCTCGCCGGAGGCGCACGCGGCCTGGGAGACGCCGTTTCTCAGCGCGCCGAACGGATATGTCTTCCGCCTCCGTACCCTCGCCGACGATACGCTCATCGGACTGGTGGCCCTGGGCCAGATCGAGTGGACGCATCAGACGGCCATGCTCGGGATCGCGATCGGCGATCCGGCGTACTGGGGGCGCGGCTACGGAAGCGACGCCATCGACCTGATCCTTCGCTACGCCTTTCTGGAGTTGAACCTGTACCGCGTCTGGCTGACGACCATCGGCTACAACGTCCGCGCGCTCCGAGCCTACGAGAAGGCGGGGTTCAAGCCCGAGGGCGTCTGGCGTGAGGCCATCCACCGCGATGACCATCGCTATGACGTGGTCCACTTCGGGTTACTGCGCCACGAGTGGCAGGCCCATCGGACCGCGACGAGCACGATGGAAGGATAGGCGACGCTCGCCGCTCCTTGGGTTGCGAGACGGCAGCGTGTCAGAGGATCGTTGCTGTCATCACTGTGCCGTCGGCTCGGCGGCGGCAGCCCGGTCACCCGGACTGCCCTCGCCGGGCGGATAGCCGCCCGTACGTCGTATCGTGGGTGAGTGTGCTTCACGTGAAACAATTCGTTCTCACGTGCCGACGACGATCTCTCTGATGGCGTCGCCTGTGTATTCCAGCCGGGTAATCGGCCCCACCGATATCAGAGCGGCAGGCTCGCGAGCGCATACCGCCGGCAGCCGCATGTGACGGACTAGCCGGTCCGGGCGACGAGCGCCATCAGGTCGTCGACGCGCTCCAGGCGCTCGATCTCGCCGACCAGTTCGACGATCTGCTCGGCCATCGCGACGGCGACTACTGGCGCCGCCAGGTCGCGGAACTTGCGCTCGACGTCGGCCAGGGTGACAGGGTTCTGTGGGTACCCTTTCGGCCAGTCGACGCGCTGACTCACCGTCCGGCCGTCATCGGTCGTTAACTCCACGATGGACGGGTAGCGGTCGGGGTAGAATCGCTCCAGGTCGTCGTCTCCCACCACCCGGGTTCGCTCTCCGAGCGCCGCGACGCGGGTATCGCGTGGCTCGAACAGGATGTCGTCCAGCACCACCCGACGGTTGAGCAGGCCAATCGGCAGGATGTACTGAGCGCGGTGCGACTTCAACTCGTTCTGGTCGATCATCGCGCGGCCAGAGTGGCTGAAGCGAAGCGTGATCGCCCGCACCTCCTCGGCGGACACCTGGCCCGCGTCGAGCAACGCCATGATGCCGTCGAGCGCCGGGTGCAGGAAGGCGCAGCAGGCGTACAGCTTGACCGCCGATTCCATGATGAAATACCGCTCGTGAAGCCGATCCAGTAACTCCTCGGGGCGTGGTTCGACGGCCCAGGCACGAAAGACGTTGTACTTCTCGGCTGGATCGAGAACGTTCTGGGGAGCGCCCATCCCGGCCTCAGCCAGCAGCGCCGCCGTCGCGCCATTCCGAGCCGCGATGCCCGGATTGAAAGGGCGCGAGGTCTCGGTGTGATCGCTGGCCCAGGCGAGCAGGCCGGACGCTTGATTGGCGGTGAGCCCGAAAGCGTTGGCCATCCGCGTCGTATCCAGGCCGAGCAGCCAGCCGGCAGCAGCCGCCGCCCCGAACGCGCCACACACGGCGGTCGGATGGAAGCCGCGTGCGTACAGGGCGTTTGGGTCGATGGCGTAGCTCACCCGACAGCCGACGTCGAGGCCGAGGGCAACGGCCGTGAGTACGTCTGCGCCGCTCTTGCCGCGCGCCTCGGCCACGGCCAGGGCGGTCGGCACGACGATGGCCGCGCCGTGGAGGATCGCGCCAGGATGGTGGCTCTCGATGTCGCAGTAGTAGCCGAGGGTGCCGTTGTAGAGGGCGGCGTTGACGATCGCGGAGCGCTCGCCCAGACCAAGCAGCGTCGAGTCCGTCGCCCCGCCCTGCCGGCTGACGAAGCCCCCGAGCGACCCTCGCAGCGGGTAGCGTGACGACGACGCGGCGACCATCGCCCCGAGCGTATCGAGCAGGATTAGCCGCGTGAACTGCCGGACGTCGTCGGGCAGGTGGTCGTAGCGAAACTCGCTCGCGTAGCGGGCCAGCCCCTCCGTGTATGCGCCGAGCGGACGGGCCTGCGCTCGCTGGAGAACGTCAGTGGAAACGATCTGCGACATCGGATACCTCGTCAGTCTGTCGAGACGGCGGCCTGTCGGCGCAAAAAACCAGGGCGAGGCTCACAGAGGCCGCGTCGCTCGCTCCACCCCGGTCCTGAATGGTCAGAGAACGCTCGGGCGGAGGATACATTGTCAGGCGGTGGTGGCGAGGATCGTGTCGGCCATTTCCTCGCCGAGGATCGCGCTGTAGTTCTGGCCCCGGTCGTGTGGGTAGACATGGCCCATGTTCGCTAGCCAGACTCCCGGCAGCGGCGTCTGGTGCGGTGGCAGGCTCTCACGGTAGCCGACCCGAACGATCGGCTGCGCGTATGGCGCGGCGAAGACATGCGCCGCCTTCACCCAGGAGCGGTCGAAGCGCGGGTTGATGCGCGCGAGGTGCGGCAAGAACGTGTCCAGCACCTCCCGATCGCTCATCCGGAGCAGGGGATCGTCCATCGGCAGGTAGTTGCCCAGATAGACGACGTGGCTGCCGTCGTAATCGTCCGGCGGGAGCCAGTTGGTGTGCTCCACTAGCGCCACGAATGGGTAACCCGGATCGGCGACGCTCACCCAGTAGGCTGGCTGGAGTCGTCGATCTAGCTCCAGGATGACGCAGTGCGCCGCATAGTGTTCGCCGAGGTTCGCGTACTCGCGAACGTACGACTCGGGCAGGCCGCGCGTGACCTTCAGGAAGAGGCGGGTCGGCAACGAACAGAGGACCGCGTCGAACCTTGCCTCGCCGCTCGGGGTGGCCAGTACGACCTTGTCGCCGCGCCGCTCGATCGCCTCGACCGGGCAAGAGAGCCGCAACGTCGCGCCGTGACGCTCCACGTCGGCGGTCAGCGCCTCGTAGAACTGCTGGAAGCCGCCGCGCAGGTAGCCAAGCTGCGGGGTACGGTCGTGGATGCGCGCCCACATCCAGGGCATTGCGATCTGGTCGGCCTCGCGCCCGAACTTTCCGATCAGTTGCGGCTTCCAGACGCCCTCGTAGACCTCGCGGCCCATCCAGCGCTGGAGCCAGCGCGCGGCCGTCTGCCCCTCTAGCCACTCCGGATTCGGGATCGCCTTCAGCGCCGCCACCCCCATCCCCAGCCGAAGGCGCGCCGGAAACGAGAGTGGCGTGAACCGGAGCACTTCGAGCGGGCCATCCAGCCGCCGAATCTGGCCCCTGCGGAGGATCGCCGTTGGGGGACGGCCCCAGACCATTCGACCGCCGAGTCCCACCTCGTCGATCAATCCAATCGTCCGGCGGTCAGAGCGGAAGAGATGATGGTAGTAGCGTTCGAGCCAGCTTTGCCCGATCTTGAACCCGACGACGAGCCCGCCCGGCAGCGGCTCCCGCTCGAACACCGTCACCCGCGCGCCGCCTTGCACGAGCCGCCGCGCCCCGGCCAGCCCGAGAATCCCCGCCCCGATCACCGCTACGTCCGCCATCGCGCTCCGCGTCCCTTCCATGCCGACCATGCGGCGTCCCAGAGAGTGTCTGCCGGCCGGTGAGCCTGCGTCCGCAGCGCGCGGTGACGATCGCGTCAAAGGCTCATCTGAGTGTCAGGAGGATACCGGACCGGTCGCCGCGCCTCCTCACGTGTGCGCTGGCTACGCACGGCTCAGATGCTCCTGGCTCCCAGGTGACAAGTCTCGCTGGCCCAGCCTGCGCTGGGTCGCGAGTATGCGGGCGGTGCACGTGCAGGCCGTGTATCTGCCTCCTATGCTGACGCGCGACGCATGCCCAGCGCTGGCGAACGGGCGCGCCGTGCCCTATACTCGCGCTCGCTCGTGGAGGGGCTCCACCGCACCGATGCGTTGCCCTCTCATGTCCGCCGCTGCCCGAAGCTTTGCCGACCGTCTATCTCGACGCTGTCGGCCAGTGGCGTATTTGAACGGCAGCATTTCTCGGCTCACGCTCCTGGCGGTGGCGCTCGTCACCCGCGCCGGAGGACGCTCACCGTGGATGTGACCGTTCCCGGCGGCCAGGCAGGCCTGACCGACCCGTCCCCGGATTGCCCGGCATCGGAGGTGCCCCCTGAGGGGTTGGAGCCGTCGGCAGCTATAGGACGTCTCCGAGTTGTGCTCCAGGCTGTTGCGCTGCCGGCGGCGCTTGTGCTGTTGGCAGCGCTCATACGCTGGCCCCATCTCCTGACGATTCCGATCTGGACCGACGAGGGCGATGAGGCCCGCCTGGCGTATTCGATCCTCCGGACCCAGGTCATCCCGCTCACGAACGACGACGTCTACAATGGCCCGCTCTACAACTACATCGTTGCCGCCGCACTCTGGACGTTCGGTTCGTTCGCCTGGTTGCCCCGCCTCGTGACGCTCGTGTTCGGCGCGTTGACCATCGTGCCAACCTATCTGCTCGGGCGTGAGCTCGCGATTCAGTCTTCGGTCGGGCGCCCGCTGATTGCCCGAATCGCCGGCGCTGTCGCGGCCCTACTGCTCGCCACGAACGCCGTCCATATCGTCGTCAACAGTCATGTCGGCTGGGGGAACTGCATCACGCCGTTCTTCACCACCATGGCTGTCTGGCTCGTCCAACGCGCCTTCAGAGCACGCACCACCGCGCGGCCAGCCGCCCTGTGCGTGTCACCACTCGCCGGCGCCCAGCCGTCCAGCCACGGCGCACTGCCCTCGCTCCGTCCGTCACTCGTCTCCGGGCCGTCGCTCGTCGTTGGTGGGCTGATGCTCGGGCTGGCGCTCCAGACCCATCCGACCGTGCTCACGATCCTGCCGGCCATCGCCGCATTCGGGCTCTGGCGCGGCGGAGGTATCCTGAAATCGCCGTGGCCCTGGCTAGCCGTTCTGGCCGTTATCGTTGGTCTCGGGCCGCTGGTCCTGCATGCCGTCGTCGTCGGCCCGACCGCCTGGTATGAGGCTGCCAGCCGCATGCAGGTGACGTACAACTTCGGCGAGCAGTTGACCGAGACCACGTATGTCGAACGGGTGGGGCGCATTCTGCTGACGCTCGGCGCGTCGCTCGCCGGCCTCGTGAACGATCGGCAGACGCCGTTCCCACCCAGTTGGCACCCGCTCCTCCTGCTTGCCCTCGGCCTCGCCATCCTGGGGCTCGGCTGGCTCTGGCGGCGCGGCGTGCCTCTGCCGGCTCTCCTGGTTCTCTCGGCGCTATTGTGCCTTCCTGCGGTTCAGGGCACGTACGACCCGATCGTGATGCGTGCCCGCTACATCGGGGCGCTGCCGCCCGTCGTCTTCGGAGCGCTCGGCGCGTTGGTGGCGGCGTTCGTCGCCGGCCCTCAGGCACCTCGTCCAGGTGTGGCCGACGAGGAATCGGCCAGGCAGTTATCGACCGCGCCGCCTGCAGGTCTCTGGCTGCTGCCGTCCCTCGTGTTGCCCTGGGCCCAGCGCTGGGCGTCGTCTCGCCTCTTGCCCAGTGCTGTCGCCATGCTCGCGTTTGGCTCACTCCTGTCCCTGTCCGCCTTCTATGCCGATGCCGTCCGTGACAGGCGGGAGAATCAGCGGCTCCTCGCGGCGTACGCTGTGCTGCTCGCCGCGCGCCAGCCGGGCGAGACGGTCGTTCTCGATCGCAATTTGCGGGGCGACTGGACGCTTACCGAAGGCCGGCTCCGCCGTGTGCTCGTGGCATGGCTGGAACTAGACGGCGTCCCGTCGACGCTGGCCGAAGTCCGACCAGACGGTGAACTCGACCGGGTCAGATCGAATAAGGGGCAGTCCGGCGTGAAGGGGGGGCAACCGGTCGAAAAAGAGAGTTGGCACAGTGCGGACGGAGACGAGCGCGACTTGGACGGCGACTGTCACAACCCGGACGAACGCGACCAACTGTCAGACGATCGCAGCCTTCTGATCGTCCTGGCGCGGGGAAACGTGCCGGTCGCGGCGCGACGCTACGACCTCGAGGAGATCGCGGCCGGGGCGGCGCCCGGCTCGCCCTGGGATCGCGGCTATGTCGTGGCGCGGATCACATGCCGCTCTCCCGGAGTCGTGCGCGCGCCTGACTTCTCGGAGCGGCCGTACTGACGCGCCGAGTGGGAGGCCGCTAGTGCTTCCCGCGTGCGCGGCTCCCTAGTGCGGGCGCCCCCGAACTGTCAGGTTCGAGCGGCCCGGTTGTCGAGGTGGACGCCGAAGATTGCGCCCGGCGTGCCTGCCCGGCGTGCCTGCCCGGCGTGCCTGCCCGGCGTGCCTGCCCGGCGTGCCTGCCCGGCGCGCCTGCCCGGCGTGCCTGCCCGGCGTGCCTGCCCGGCATGCCTGCCCGGCATGGCCGCTAGAATCGTTGCACGGGAGGCATCGAGCCATGGTAGATCGACAGCGTGTCTCGTCAGGGTCCCCCTTCGAGCCGACCATCGGGTTCAGCCGTGCGCTGCGCGTCGGCGATCGAGTACTGATTGCGGGAACGGCGCCGGTCTGGCCAGACGGCACCTGCGACCCGGATCCCGGCGTCCAGGCCCGCCGCTGCTTCGAAATCATCCTCCACGCTCTCCACGAGACTGGTGGAGAGGCCCGCCACGTGGTGCGGACGCGCATGTTCCTCACCGACGCCGCGCATGCCGAGAGTGTTGGCAAGGCGCACGGTGTGACCTTCGGCGACGTTCGCCCGGTTGCGACGATGGTCGTCGTGGCTGGCCTGCTCGACCAGCGCTGGAAGGTCGAGATCGAGGCCGAGGCAATCCTGGACTGAGACCGGGTCGGCTTTCCCCCTGGCCGTAGGGCCGCTGGAGTGGCGGGTATCCACCATGTCGGCTCCGAGGAAGATGGTGGCCGCCTTCCCTCCATGCCGGCGGTGACCGCTTCGTCGCACGTGCTGCCGAGCCAGGAGCGTGGTTTGCGGAGCGGGCCGCCCAGCATGACCGCGCGAACGCCTTCGGCGCTGAGTACGTTGCCATGCTCCGTGATGCTAGCTACTCGGTGCTCGCCATTCCGGAGGCCGTTTACAGCCAGGCGGCCGACGCCTGGCGCTGGACCTTCCGGTCGACCAGGTCTGGTGAGCCTGTGGCGAGCGGCCTGGGGCGTGATCAGGGTCCACCGAACGGCTGTCGTGGGGACTGGCAGGACGCCATGTTTCACGTGAAACGATGGCTCCCGATGGACTGGGCCGGCCGCACGTCACTGGCCGGATCCGCATGGCCGAGGTGCGCGGCGCGCCTCAGGCACGCCGCGCACCTCAGCCATGCGGCCTCGCTCGGCCCAGCCACGCCCCTGTTCTCACGACTCGCGACTCGCAAGCCGGGCAGGTCGTATTCCCGTCCACTCGCCACTCACCCCTCGCCACTCACCCCTCGCTACTCGCCACTCACCCTTCGTTACTCACGAATTGCGGGTTCCAGGCGACCTCCCACACATGGCCGTCGGGATCCTGAAAATAGCCTGCATACCCGCCCCAGAACGTCTCGCCGGCAGGCTTGACGACAGTTGCGCCGGCGCGGGCCGCCTGCTCCATCGCCGCGTCGACCTCCTCTCGACTGCCGACGTTGTGCCCGATAGTCATCTCGGTCGCGCTCGGCGGCTGGAGCTGGAGGCCGGTATCGCGGGCGATGCTCGTCCTCGGCCAGAGCGCGAGCATCAGCCCGCTCTGAAGGGTGAAGAACGCCACCGCCCCGTACTCGAACTCCTGGCCGAGGATGCCCTCGGTGGGCAACCCGAGCCCGTCGCGATAGAAGGTGAGCGACCGTTCCAGATCGCTCACGCCCAGAGTGAGGAGCGTGATCCTGGGCTTCATGAGGCGCCCCCACCGGCGCCGCTCGTACCACGCGCCTCGTTCACCCGCGCGATGAACGCGAAGTCCTCCGGTTGGGGCGCCCGTGGGGTATCTGTATACCGCTGCTGGCGGTAGCTTTCGGCGATGGCAGCCGCGAGCTCCGGGTACTTCTCGTAGTGGCGCATCGTCCGCTCGGTCAGCGCCTGCCACCGGTCGGCAAGGTCGCGGGCGGGCTCGCTCGCTGGGTCCAGATCGCGCTTCGCCCGCACCTCGGCCAGCAGTGCCGTCCAGCCCTCCTCGACCGCGTGGATCTCCTCGGGCGGTACCTCCTTGCCGAGCGCCTCGAACTGCTTCATCTGCTCGGGCGTATACCGCTCTTCCATCACTGTGCCTTTCCCTATCAGCCCCATCTGCACGACGGCCGACGCCTCGGCACCGTGCAGCCAGTTCCAATGGCCCGCCTCAATCCGTCCGTCGAGCGGCGCCCCGAGCGCCGCGTCGATCGCCCCCCATCTCGGCACCCCGTTCCCCCAGCACCTGCCGCTGGATCTGGAGCGCAGCCTCCAGGCTACAGTCCGGTCGAGCGAGGAGTGCGCCGAGGTGTTCGAGCGCGAAGCCCAGGTACCGGAGCGTCAAGACCTGCTGGAGCGTAGCAGGCCCAACTCCTCGAGACCTGGCCTACGACGACGTGGGCGCCTGCGACGTGTCCTCTCGCAACCACGGCGTCACTGTGAGTCCGATCAGCAATCCCTCCGGTCCCAGTAGCCGCGCCACCGTCTGACCCCATGGCTCGACGTGCGCCGACACCAGCAGGCGGTACCCCCTGGCCTCGAGCTCGGCCGCCGCGGTATCCACATCATCCACCTCGAACTCCAGGCTACCCTGCGGAGCCGGTACGTCCGACGGCCAGGTCTCTATCCCGAAACAGGCGCGCGCAGCCTCCGACAGCGGCCAGAGCCCGAAGTGCTTCACACCGTCCAGAGCGTGAGTCATCGGGTAGTCGTCGCCTTCGAGCGGCAGCCCGAGGACGTCGACGTAGAGCCGGCGGGCAACGGCGAGATCGGGGACGATCGGCGCGAAGCCGGCAACGAAACGTACTCTCATGCTCGATTTCTCCATGTCAGCGTGCCAGGGCGTTATCGGCACGCCTGACCTTCCACCATTTAGGCAGCGGACCCACATGCTGGCGCTCCAAGGCTGGCGCTCCAAGGCTGGCGCTCCAAGGCTGGCGCCCTCATGCGGGAGGCCGAGGTGGCGCGTAGGCGTGGAGCACCCGGCCGTCGGCGTCCTTGAAGGCGAACGTCCGTCCGAACGGCTCGTCGTGCGGCTCGGTGACCATCTCGACGCCGCGCGACTGCCACACCCGGTACGCTTCATCCGGGTCGCCGACCGTCAGGTACAACTCGGCGCTTCGGGGCGCCGCGTGGGACGGCGACTGCATGACGGCCCAGCGGGTGCCGTCGCGCGTGGTGAACTGGCTGAACTGGTCGCCGATGTCATCCTCGGTCGCCAGGCCCAGCTTCTCGGTGTAGAAGGCGCGCGCACGCGGCACGTCATCCGTGGTCACGATAACGTAGGTCAAACCCTCGATCACGGTCCGGCTCCTGTCCGGTACTCGGTCGGAGCGCCCGTCGCCGCATGCCCGACCTGTACCGTCAGCTTACGCCCGCGCTCCTGACAACTGCCTGTCAGGAGCCGACGCCGAACCCGAACATTTGTCCGAACTCGTGCTCCGTGACTCTGCGCGCCGTGGTTCGGAGGCGGCCCGTCTCGGCGGCTCGCCGTGGCATGCCAGGATCGCCCGTGCTTCCTCGGTGAGCCGCTCCCGTAACGAGGCCGGTTCCAGCACCTCGACGCTGCGTCCCCATTGCAGCAGCCAGCCGATCAACTCGCGCTCGTCGCGGATCGCGTAGACGAAGACCGGACCGGCCCGCGTCCGGCCGGGCGTGGGCTCCTCGCGCAGCAGGGTGAATGACTGGCGCTCGCGGACCCAGCGTACCACCGACGGCTCGAAGCGGACGCGGGCCTCAGGGTATCCACCCAGGCGCATCGGCGGGTGCGGCGGGTCGTGGTGCCGTACGTCGAGCACGAACCGCTCCTCCAGTACCGCTAGCCGGTCGACCCGGTCGAGGCGAAAGACGCGGGGCGCCTGCCGGAGCCGGCAGTAGGCGGCCAGATACCAGCCGTCATTCAGATGGATGAGCCGCACCGGCTCGACGTCACGCAATTCCGGCGCTGGCCGTCGATAGGTGTGGTAGAGCAGGCGGGCCACCCGCCGCTCGTCGATGGCGCGCCGCGCCAGCGCCAATCGGGGATCGTCCGCAACCGCCGGGGTCATCGTCGCGAAGGCCAGAGCCTTGCGACGCTGTTCCGTCTCAGCGCGGCGGTCAGGGGGCAGGATGCCCCTCAACTTGCGGAGCGCCTCGTCAGCCGCTCGGCGCAGGCCGGCGTCGACTCGCTCGCGGACGAATCCTCCACCCAGGACCAGCAGCGCCGCCTCATCGGCCGTAAAGCTGAGCGGTGGGAGAAAGTAGCCGTCGAGAAGTCGATAGCCCTTGCCGGGTGTCGCCACGACCGGCACGCCGGTCTCGCAGAGCGCCTGGACATCGCGGTAGACGGTCCGGACGCTGACCTCGAATGTCTGGGCCAGATCCTCGGCGCGTACGCCTCCACGGGCCTGTAATTCGAGCAAGATGCCCAGGAGGCGGTCAGTGCGGTTCATGGGGTGATACTCACGGCGCTACTCGTCTGGGCACCGCGCGTGGTGCGCGACCGCCGCTATCGAACGCGCCCGACCACTGGCCGTGTCCCTGACCGGTCACCCCGCGAGCGCCGCCAGTGAGAACGACGCGTCGGCGAGCTGCTCGATCTGGTCCCCAACCGGGATGCGCTTGCCAATCAGCGCCGCCAGCGGCTTGCGGTCGCGGACCTGATTGGCCATCAAGGCGCCGCGAATCAGGCCGCCACGCAGCACCAGATAGGTGAATCGCCGCTCCTCGATCGAGCCGCGCAGAACCGTCCGCTCGGCGCCGTCGAGCGCACCGAGCACGTTGACGTTCATCTCGAACAGATCGGACCAGAAGTACGGCACCCGCCGGTAGGCGAGCCTCCGCCCGGCCATGTTCGCGCCGGCCACCTTCCCCTGCGCGATCGCATTGTCCCAGTGCTCGACGTGGCGGCGGACCGGCTGCCCATCCAGGCTCGCGAACGGGTCCGGAAAGCTTGCCACGTCGCCTGCCGCGTAGACGTGCTGCGCCGAAGTCTGGAGTAGCTCGTCGACGACGATCCCACCGGCGACGTCCAGGCCGGCTGCCTCGGCAAGCTCCGTGTTCAACTGGATACCGGCCGCCACGATGGCGAAGCTCGCCTCGAAGTCGCCGGCGTTGGTGATGATGAGCTCCAGGCGCTCCTTGCCCTCAAACGCGGTCACCCGCACGAGGTGGCGGAAGGTAACCCCCCGCGCCTCGAAGTCGGACTGAATAGCGGCGGCGATCTCAGGTGGCACGATGCCGGGCCAGACGCGGTCACCCAAATTCAGGACAGTCACCTCGAGCCCGCGCACCGCCAGCGCCGCGGCGATCTCGAGCCCGAGGAAGCCGGCCCCGATGACCACGACGCTCGTCGCGGCACCGGCCGCCTCCTTCAAGCGCTCGGCCTCTGCCAGCGTGCGAAGCTCGTACACCCCTGGCATGGTCTCGCCGGGCACGCCGAGCTTGCGGGGCCGTCCGCCCGTGGCGAGCAACAGCCGCTGGTACCCGACCTTCGTACCATCGGCCAGGAGAACTTCGTGGGCAGCCGGGTCGAGCTCGAGGGCAGGCGTGCCGAGGGCAAGGCCGATCCGCTGCGCCTGGTAGAAGTCGAGCGGCTTCAGGAGCACCTGCTCGCGCGAGCGCTCGTCGCGGAGGAATTGCTTGGAGAGAGGCGGGCGGTCGTGCGGAGGGTCGATCTCACCCGAGACGATGGCGATCGAGCCGCGCACCCCGACAGCCCGCAGTGTCTCGGCCGCCGATACGCCTGCCAGTCCGCCCCCGATGATGAGATGGTCGACCTGTGGCACGTCCTCCCCCCACACGCAGTCCCGCGCAGAGTCCCATGCTACCAGAGCCGTTCCGCACTGACGAGAGTAACGCGCTATCAACACCCCGCAGACAGTCCTCAGGCGAGCGTCGTCCGGGGGAGTGGCCCGTGCCGATGCCTGATGACTGATACCTCGTTCGCCTCGACGTGGCGCCTGTGGACCGGCCATCATTCCAGGGCGCGCGATGCGCCGAGCATCCGCTGAGGTGACGATCGATGACCCGTCCGCGCGTCCTCTTGCTCGGGACCGGCGGCGCCGCTAACGAATGCCGCTACCAGGCGTGCCTGCTCGTCGAGCGCGCCGACCGCTCTCTGCCGCCGATTCTCCTCGACACTGGCGATGGCCTGGACGTCGTGCGGGCGCTCCTCACGGGTGGCGTCGATCCTCGGCGGGTGCGTGACATCTTCGTCAGCCATCGCCATGCCGACCATATGGGCGGCCTCAATCCGTTACTGCTCTGGCAGCGGGTCCAGACCGTCCGCGCCGGCGAGAGTCCGACGGCGATCGAGACGCGCGTTTACGCGGAACCGCGCGTCCTTGCGGCGCTCGGACGCTTCTTCGAAGCGACTGGCTCGAATACACCGACGAACCTCGCGCCGGCCCTGCGATGGATGTCGCTTCAAGATGGCGAGCGCGCGGAGCTGCCGGATGGCGGCACGCTCGCGGTCTTTCTCGTGGATCACGAGCCGCCGGAGGGTGGTGCGCTGGGTTGTGTGGTCGACGTCGATGGCGTACGCCTTGGCTACAGCGGCGATACTCGGCCCTCGGACCGGCTCGTCGAAGCGTGTCAGGGTGTCGACATCCTGTTCCACGAGGCCGGCGGCCTGGACGCACAGGCTGATGCCATTCACCGTGGGGGACATTCGACGGCCGGCGACGCCGGCCGTGCCGCACGGGCGGCCGGCGCGCAACGCCTGTACCTGACGCACCTTCCGGATGACGCCCTGGCTGAGCCGATGCTCGTCGAAGCGCGAGTGGCGTTCGGGGGTGATGTGGGGCTTGCCGTCGACCAGGGCGCTGTCGAGGTGTAGCCAGCGCCAGCGTATGTCGACGCAAGGGCGTTCCTCGGCAGCGTCGGGCTCGGGGCACGCCGGGCTCGGAGCACTGAATACTCCCTCCCCCACGAGGTGTACGCAGGCTCGCGGGGGAGGGTGTGAAAGCGGTATCAGCCTGCGTCGGTGATAGCGGCTGCGAGCGCGCGGTCGTCCGCTGAGAAGTCAGACTCCGGCTCGCTCGGCGGATGCGCGAGGTGCCAAGCGACCGAGCGTCGGACCCGGTCCTCCGGATCGCCGTGGGTCCAGCCGAGCAGTGCGCGCGCTTTCGCCGGGACGACCAGGATCTGCTGGCGAATCGACCCGGTCAGGCCGAGATCGCGCGGCAGCAGATCCTCGGGCACTCGCGTCAGGTCGGTCGAGGATCCTGCTGCCGCCAGAATCTGGCGGAGCCATGCGTCCATCGTCCAGGTCTGCGCCTCGCACAAGTTCAACACCTCGCCGGCCGCCGCCGGCGTCTCGATCGCCAGCCGAACCGCCGTCGCGATATCCTTCACATAGCCGCGCGACCAGAGCCACGTGCCCGGCCCGACTGGAATACGCGCTCGGCCGGCCCTGACGCGCCGTAGGATAGGCTCCTCGCGACGCTGGACGTCGTGCTCGCCGTAGACCATCGGCAGTCGGAGCACGGTGCCCTGGCGGCGTAGGTAGACCGCCTCGACGTCCAGTTTCTCGTAATCGTCCATGCCGGGGATCTTGCCCCGATAGGGGTAACGTTCGGTGCGAACCGGTGACGTCTCGTCGAGGGGGAGCGGATCGGTCTCGCGGCCCTCGTTGACGGCCCCGAAGGCACGGTAGACGTCCATGCTGGACAGGACCGCTAGTACTACAACGACATATGTTATGGTGGGTTGAGGGCGAGAGCGAGGCGATTACGCTGCCGTCTGCGGGCGTGAGCGTGGGTGGCGGCGGCGTTGCGGGCCTGGGTCGTCGCGAGCCACACCAG
>JADLFM010000056.1 GCA_020845495.1 Chloroflexota bacterium | reverse complement strand
GGTACAGCATGATGGCGAGGTCGATCGCGTTGGCCATCAGGATGGCAGCGCCCAGCTGGCGCTTCGTGACCCAGCCCGACAACACCGGGTGTGGCGCGTACAGGGCGCGGACGTACTCGTCGGTGTCCACGCCGCCAGTCATGTCGAAGTAGTCGTTGATCATGTTGTTGGCGGCATGGGCGACCACCAGGCCGATGACCGCCAGCGCCAGCAGCAGCCAGTCGACGCTGACCTCGCCGGTCAGACGCATGGCCCCGACGGCCAGCAGGCCGCCGATGACGCCCGACGTGGCGGTCATGCTGAACACCGCGGCCCGGGTGATGACCAGCCACTTGGCGACGGCATCGGGTGGCTTGGTCATGCCCTCGGGCAGGTTGGCGGTGCGCATGACGGTCCGCCAAACGGCGACGCGCTCACCAGTGGGCATCATCGGCGCGCTGTAGGCCTCCAACGTGATACTTGTGGGTATCAGGTTATTGCGAAGGCGCGCGCGTGTCAACCAGGCGCCTCACGGCCTGTGCGTGACTACACTTCGGACCTATGGCGGAAGCCGAAGCCGACCCGACCGTGCGCTGCCTGGTCCGTCACCCGGACGGATCGGTTCACGAGCAGCCCGCCGAGCGACTGAGCGACATCGATTCGCTCATCGCCACGCCGAACACGATGACCTGGCTCGCGATGCGTAATCCATCGGCGGCCAACCTCGATCTGCTGCACAACGAGCTGTCGGTCCACGCCCTGGCGCTCGAGGACGTCCGCAAGCGGCACCAACGGCCGAAGTTCGACCTCTACCCCGACCAGCACGTCCTCGTCATGTACGAGGCGCTGCGGCCCGCGGATGCGAACGACGGCGACTCCCCCGCCTTCGAACTGGGCGAACTGCACCTGCTCGGTGGCCCGGGCTGGATGGTATCGGTCCAGTGGCACGACTCGCCGGCCATCGAGGCTGGCGTGACGCGCTTCGGACGGCGCGAGAATGGTGCCGGACCGAGTGCCGGCGCCTGGCTGTACACCGTGTTCGACGCCGCCGCAGACTCGTACTTTCCCATCTTGGACGACATGGCCGAGCGCATGGACGCGCTGGAGGACCAGGTCCTGACCGGCGACGGCGGGCGCGAGAGCCTGCGCGAGATCCTGGCCATCAAGCGCCAGCTGCTCGAGTTGCGACGCGTGCTCGGACCGATGCGCGACACGGCCAACGCCCTGCTGCGCCGCGACCTCGAGGTGGTCGACGCCGCGGTCGAGCCGTACTTCCAGGACCTGTACGACCACCTCGTGCGGATCCTGGACCAGCTGGATCTGTATCGGGATCTGCTCGCATCGGTGCTGGATGCGCGGCTGACCGTCACCAGCAACTCGCTCAACGCGATCATGAAGCGCCTGACCGCGTTCACGGTCATCCTGATGGTTCCGACCCTGATCGCCGGCATCTACGGCATGAACTTCGTGCACATGCCCGAGCTCGAATGGCAGCTCGGCTACCCGCTCGCGCTGGGATTGATGGTCCTGGCCATCATCGGCGCCCTCACCTGGTTCCGGCGACGCGACTGGCTGTAGGTCTTGGGCTGGGGTGGCCTACGGGGCTTGAACCCGTAACCTTCGGAGCCACAATCCGATGCTCTACCGATTGAGCTAAGGCCACCATGTTCACGCTCAGTCAGAGCGCCTGATTCGCCAACTAGAGCGCATGATTCCCGAGCACGGCGCAGGTTGAGCGGGATCCCTCACCCAGTCGATGAGGTGTCTCGCGCGCATGACGCGCTCCGCGTCGGCGACCGCCACCATAGTCACCGATTCGGATCGGGCGGTCAACCTGACCCTGGACGCGGCGCAGGCCGGTCTCCGTACCTCCGCCGCCGCGTACGCGCGGTCAACGAAGCCCCCCCCCCCCCGCACGGCGCAGACGGACCTGAGGATGCCTCGGTCAGTCGCCTGTACCTCGCGCGGCTGGGTTGCTAGGTGGCCTACGCGTACAGCGTGTCCTCGAGGCCGTAGGGATCGCGTGATCAGTCTCAGGCGACCAGACGTCATGTGCCGGCTAGAAGGGAATGTCATCCACCGTCATCTCAGCCGCCGTCACAGACTCTGGTCGATGCTTCGCAACGAGAGCGTCGATGCGTTCGGCGACGCCCCACGAGCCGCTCACTTGATCGTTGTCCTTGGCAGCGGCCGTCACTCGGTCCAGTTGGTCGCTGCTCAACCTGGGAACCTCTTCGAGAAGTCCGATGACGGTCTTGGCGCTAGCAAACGAGTTGGCCTTCTCCAGTGCTCCGACGAGCGCTGCAGACATCAGCGGTTGCGTCGAACGAGTGCGCACGACAAGACGTGCGATGCTCCTGGCCACCCGTTGCGGCTGGTCGAGATCTCCGGGCAACCCCTGATGCGCTCCCATGAAGCCGTATGGCGTCAGTCCAACACGTATGGGGATGATGACCACGCGGCGCGCGAGCGCATAGCCGACTTCCTGATCGGTCCAGTTGCTTTCGTGGAAGCCAGGAGTGAGGACGGCTGCCATGGCATGCATCGTCCTGAGCGCCAGGACGATCTCGTCCTGCCAAATGAGGCTCGGTTCAATGTCCTCATGAGCGACGAAGCCTGAGATTCCGACTTGCCGCAACTCGTACTTGAGGGCTGCCGCCTCTACCTTATGGGCGGAGACGTGGCTCAGGAATAGCCGGACGGTGTCCGGTTCCCAGATGTGAGCCGCCTCGGGAGGTGAGGATTGAGCCAGGTCGATGGCGGCCACGTCGCCCGATAGGATCGGGATGATAGCGACCGTGTTCAGCCAGACCCTAGGCAGACGCACGGCCTTCCCGAGTTTCGAGCCGATGGTCTTCTCGATATCCTCCAACTCCGGTTCGACAATCGCGTACTGCTCGACCGGTACCTCGAGATAGAGCGTGTAGATGTCAACGCCGCCGTCCCAATTGTCGTAACCGGTCTGCTCGATCCTACCTACGGCCGAAGCCAAGAGGTCGGCGAGTCGCTGGTCGCGCTGCTCGCGAAAGATGGCCGCCAGCGTGCCGATGACGCGACCTGCATCGAGCGGGAACCCCGAGTCAACCATGGTCCGAACCTACACCCAATCGAGCGCCCTGCGCCACGCCAAGATGCAGCACATCGGGCTGCCAAGATGCAGTGTTGACAGCCCCCAGACTGTAGCCTAGCGAGACGAGCTCCTCGCTACGCCTCGCGCCGGTAGCGGCTCTTGCGATACTGGGTGACCCAGTTTCGAGTGCTCCGCCACTGACCGCGCTCGTCGCGCAGGGCGCGAAGGCGTCCCCGCTCGGCGGCCGCCCGCAGCGAGCCGAGAGATCACGCGTGGTGAGGGCGGCCAGCGGAACCACTCGCCCCGGACCCGCCACCGCCGGCACGATGAAGCGCATGAGGGCGTCGAGTACGGCGCGCGCCAGCAGCTCGGCGAGGGGCGCGTGGTCCCCTGCATCAGAGCGACGGAGCGCGGCCAGATACCGTGTTCGCTCGGCCTTCCGAAGGATGGCCGGCGCGTAGCCCATGCGGATCAGCAGCAGATTGGTCAGCAGCCGGCCGGCACGGCCGTTGCCGTCGAGGAATGGGTGGATCCGCTCGAACTCGGCATGGACCTGGGCGAGTGCTTCCGGAAACGGCCCCGCTGCCGTTCGAAGCTCCGATGCGGTCCGCACCCAATCGGACATCCGGGCCGGAACATCCGGCCAGTCTGGCGGGCTGCATGCCTCCCGGGAATGGCCTGATGTTGTGCTGGCGGAATGAGCCCGGCCCTTCGGACGGGCTGGCATCGGGATGCGGCGCCACCTCCCACACCGTGGACATCGCCAGGGCGTGGATGTGCCGGATCTCGGTAAGCGTGACGAGGTCGCCCGTGGTCCAATCGCCGGAAGACAGCCCCTGCTGGTAGACCCACTCCGCAGCATCGGCGTAGCCGCGCACCTCCAGGTACTCGGCCAGCTGCTTCTCCCCGACCGCCCGTCCCTCGACGAGGAGGATCTCGACCTCGCGCAGAACCAGGGTGTTGCCCTCGATGGCGGTCGAGTGGTGCGCCTCCTGGTACCAGATGTCGCCCCAGATGTCCTGGGCTTCGACCGGCGCCGGCAATCCGCTGAGGCGTGTGCGCAGTTCATCCGCAGCCTCGGCCAGCTGCCGGTAGATCGCGTCGCGGCTCCTTCTGCCTCGAGGTTCGCGCGTCGCCACGCGTGCAGATTACAGCGAACGTGTGTCGGCCACGACCCACAAATTGCCCCGACACACATTGTCGTCAGGCTCAGCGTGGTTGGATCGGCCAGGGCCGGCCCGTCCGGCCTCGTCCCACGCCAGAACTCGAACGTCAGGCGGAGGACAAGGGTGGAGCGTCCCAGGCGCTGGAGCCTCAGGCCAGTGTCGCAACTGCTCGCTCGAGATCGCGGCGGTGGATGATCCGCGCTACCAACCACCTGGCCTCCGAGCCAGCGGCCTCTTCGACGTCAACGGCTCGATACAAGATCCGATAGTCGCCGACTCGCAACCGATGCCAAGGCTCAGCTCCAGCGAGCGGCTTGATGTCCAGGGTCGTCGCGCCCGCAGCCAGGCCGTCCAGCGCCTCCCTGATCCGATCGCGAACCATGCCCGCGCCAACGTGGCGCAGATCCCGCTCGGCGCGCCGGGAAAGGACGACACCGATCACGCGGACCGCTCAGGATCGGTCCAGCTCGGCGAACACCTCAGCCGCGGAGCGCACGCGCCCGGCCCGCAAGTCGGCGTCGGCAGCACGTGTCGAACGCACGAACTCTGGCGCGTGGGCCAGCACATGATCCTCCAGCGCGTCCGGATCGAGAGCCACCAGCGCGGTCACTGGCCGCCCGTGGCGAGTGACGATCGCCGGGCGCCCGGTTCGGATCACCTCGTCGACGACCTGGCTGGGCCGACGCCCAAGGTCACGGATGCTGATCGTGGGCACGCGGCGCCTCCTCGAATTCGCGTCATGAATTGCACGTCCAAGTGTCGTACATTGTGAGCGTCAACGCAACCGGGACAGGCTCAACGGACGAATGATCATGGACCGTTCGAATGACCAGTCACATCATGCGACCATGAAAGTGATCGCGGCGGCCAAGTTCAAGGAGCAGTGCCTGTCGATCCTCGACGAGGTCGACGAGGACGGCCTCGTGATCACCAAGCGTGGGAAGCCGGTGGCCAAGCTCATTCCGATCCGAGCGCAATCCGCCACCCTCATCGGCTCATTGCGCGGAAAGATCACGATCAAGGGCGACATCCTCTCGACCGGCGAGGCGTGAGATGCTGAATCTTGACACCCACGTCTTCCTGTACGCGGTCGCCGGGGAGCTGACGGCCGCAGAGACCCGGCTGCTGCGACGGAACCCAT
>JADLFM010000055.1 GCA_020845495.1 Chloroflexota bacterium | reverse complement strand
GCAGAAGTCGCGAGGGTTGCCACCGGCGGCGGACAGAAGCTTCGTGTACTCGTCAGGGCGCAGCCAGACCCGGCCCTTCTGCTCGCGTTTGGGAGTGGATACCTCGATCGCCGGCGAGTGGGGGAGCAGCTTTCGCTTGACGAGGAAGCGGAACAGTTCGCGGATGGCGGCCAGGCGGTTGGCTCTTGTCACCCCGGAGAGCCCGCGTCGGGAGAGCGTGATCAGATACTCCTCGATGTCTTCCTGCTGGACCTCGTCGGCCCGCAGACCGGCCGGGTAGCACTCGGCGAGGTAGCCGAGGAACTGGGCCAGCGACGTCGAGTAGGCGCGGATCGTCTCCAGACTGGCGTTGCGCCCCTCGAGCGTCCGGATGAACGCCTTGGCGCCTTCGCCAAGGTCGAGCGGATCAACAACCTGGCCAACGGCAGCGACAGGCGCGATGAGCCGTTCTGGCGCCTTTGTAATCTGTGTTGTTGAACGTCGCTCTGGTGCAATCATGAGACCAGTGTACGCCGAAGAGCGCTGAAGGTCAAATCGGAGCCTGGAAAAAAGAGGTTCCGATAACGGGTAGCGATGCTCATTATCTGGAACCAGAGTCGATCCGGGCAAATCGACAGAACAGGAGCCCGGACCAGATCAAGGCAGCCGGATGGCGGCGTACGTCATTTGACGTACGTGGTTCCGAGAATAGAGCAGCGTGTTGAAAAAGTCGGCTTCCAGGATTCTGTCCACTGCTCTGGACGATGCTGATGATCGCGAGATAGCGATCATCAGACGAGTGAAGGCGACCAGCTGACTGGATGGGCCAACATTCGGCGCGCAACTGGAGATTCCGGAGCCCCATTCGGCCACGGTCGGCGCCCCCAGCCTCGCTTGCGAAGTAGCCGCTTCAGGTTTTGGCCAGTCGCGATCAGCAACGCCTCGATGTTCACGTTCCACAGGCGTCGAAGTCTGAACCGCTCGAGCCCGTGCCAGTCCTTGGCCTCCCCAAAGAGCGGCTCGACCCAGACCTTCCGCTTCGCCATCGCCTTCTCATAGGCCGGTGTCTCGTGGTAGGCGCGCACACGATCGAGGTACTCGGCGTACAGTGACCGCCGCACCTGCCGCCCCTGGCTACTCTCCGTGCAAGCGGCCTTCAATGGGCAGGCTTTGCAGGTCGCGGCTTCGGCCTGATAGACCACGACGCCTTCGGTGTACTTGGCGGTCTTTCGACGGAGCACCTGGCCTTCGGGGCAGCGGAACTCGTCGCGGTCGGGGTCGTAGGTGAAGCGTGAGGCGCCATAGAAGGGTGTCCGCTGGTCGAAGTCCGGCAGCGGGACGTAGGTGCGGATCCCCTGATCTTCCACGGCGACGATGTTCTCGACGGTCCCGTAGGTGGTGTCGCCGGTCACCTGATCGGGGCGGATCTGCCAGCGCGAGCAGACACGCCAGAGCATGTCCAGGAACGGCTGATTCTCCATCACGTCAGAGGGGGTCACGAGCACCTCAAGGATGATGCGTGCCTTGCCACCATCCACGGCGTAGTGGTCGTGGTACCCAAAGTGGAGTCCACCCTTCTTGAGCGCCATCAACGCCGCGTCCGGATCGGTGGTGCTGGCCTCGAAGTCGGAGCGGCGCCGATACCCGTCTCGGATGATCGTCCGATCTGGGGCACCATCACGAGCCAGCCAGTCGTGCCGCTCCTCGTTGGCGTGGGCGAGCTGCTCACGCTCGGCCTCGGAGATCGGGGCAGGCAACATGATCGGCTGGCTTTCATCATCGGTCGGGGCCGGCTCGACGGCATCCTCTTCGGTGAACAGCTCACCGAGGTGCGCTTCGATGGCGAAGCGTGGCGCGATCGAATCGAGGGAGGCATTGGCCTTGACCTGGGTGGCGTCGAAGTACAGCTCCTTGCCCCAGACCAGTCCGGCCTCCTTGCACTGCTCGACGATCGTCTCGAAGAAGCGGCGAAAGACCGCCAGGCCGTAGCGCTTCCGGATCCTGGTCAGGCTCGAATGGTCGGGCAGCTCCTCGTCCAGATCGTAGCCGAGGTACCACCTGATGCTCAGCCGATCAGCGGCTACCCGAACCAGCTCGCGTTCGGAGCGGAGGCCCTCGAAGAACATCACGAGCTGGAGCTTGAAGAACACCCTCGGATCGACGGACGGTCGCCCGTATTCCTTATAGGTGCTGCGGACCAGGTCGCGGACGAAACCCAGATCGAGCTTGGTCTCGAGGTGCCGGTAGAAGTTGCCGGCCGGCACCAGATCCTCAATGGAGCGATTGCAGAGCGGCGCGAAGCGGCGCGCCTTGGTCCCCATCATGGTCTGACCCCCTCGTAGGCAACTCCGGTCAGAACTCCTCGACGTAGCTGGCGGCAACGGCCTCGGGCGGGTTGGTGTAGCGCTGGATGTAGCGCTGCGAGCGGTGACCGAGGCGGCGCTCCAGCTCATAGGCGTCGGCACCCGTCACCTGAGCCAGGTGGAACGCGAACGTGTGGCGCAGGTCGTGGGGCCGCAGCGGCGAGATCCGACGTCGAGCGTCGGGCAGTTCGGCATCGTGCCAGCGGCCGATCTGCTCCAGCAGCAGATTGATGGCCCTGGACGACAACCGCCCATCTGAGCTCCGAGTCGGCAGACTCGCGGCACTCAAGAATAGGGCGACCGTCTGCTCACCGTCATCGCGGGGCCGTTCCTTCTCCAAATAGTCGGCCAGCGCAGCTCTGGCATCGGCCGACAAGAAGACCGTCCGCTCGGTCTTGCCCTTGCCCTGAACGCGGGCGATCCGTCCTTGCCGTGCACGCCGCAAATCGGCGGGCGTCTGTGGACGTACCTGGTCCAGATCAACGTTCACCAGTTCCTCACGACGCAGCCCGGTTGAGAGCAGGACGTAGACGATCGCCCGATCCCGCAGCGGGCGACCCGTGGCCCGGACTCGGATCTGCTCGGGCGTTCTATTCCAGCGGCGGCCTCGGAGCTGATGGAACCGCTCGAGGCGATCGCAGACACTCTTCAGCGATCTGACCTGTTCGGGCGAGAGGGTTCGCGGCTCCAGCGGCGGCAGCCCCAGCTCGCTGATGCCCTTGGCCGGGTCGCCGACGGCAAACAGGTGCGGGGCCTGAGCATGCACCCAGGTCGTGAAGCCCGAGAGCGACGCCAGGTGATTGTTGACCGTCGCCGGCGCCAGTCCCTGATCAGACAGCGCCCGTTGCCAGGCCAGGGCGTCGCGTTTGAGGATGTTTCGTATTCGGTCGTGGCCGTAGGCTTCCTTATAGAAGGTACCGAAGCGCTCGAGGTGGAGTGCGATCTTATCGGCGACCTCTTCGGATCTGACCCCGACGACCGCCAGGGTCAGGTAGCGGGTGACCCAGGCCGACAGGCTCTCGACGGTGTCCGGAGCAGCCCCGGCGAAGGGCACGACGGAGCCCTCCACCTTTCGTGAAGTGAATTCCGCGAGATGCGGAGTGCTGGTCTCAGTTGAAGCGATCGAGCGACGTCTGGGCATAGGGACCGATTCTCTACACAGAAGGGGCCTTCTGTGATGTAACCTGGTATCCCCAGCGTAGCAGTGCCGTGGTCTTCTGGCAAGTCCCCAAGGTGCCCCGTGTCGGTCACGATACTCTCGGGACGCGTCCCTCGTGTAGCATGGCGGGCGCCACGTATGCAGTGGACCTCCCGCACGGCCGACCGAGGGCCCGGGCCGATGCTCACTCCAAGGAGCGCTCGGGTCAGGCCGCCCGCTCGTCGCTGACCCGGCCCAGGAGCGCGCTCACGTCGGCGGCGGGGAGCGGCTTATCGAAATAGTACCCCTGGCCCGTCGTGCAACCGAGCGCCTTCAACTCCTCAAGCTGCTCCATCGTCTCGACCCCCTCGCCGGTGATCGTCAGGCTCAAGGTCTTGGCCAGGGCAACGATGCTGCGCACGATCGCGCTGTCGTTGGCATCCTGTCCCAGCCCGTCGACGAACGAGCGGTCGATCTTGAGCGTGTCGAGGGGGAAACGTTTCAAATAGCTGAGCGAGGAGTAGCCGGTCCCGAAGTCGTCGAGTGCCAACTGGACCCCGAGTGCCTTCAGCTCGCGCATCGTGGCTGCAGCCCTGTCTGGATCCTGCATGACCGCACTCTCGGTGATCTCCAGCTTCAATGAGCGCGGGTCCAGATCACACGCGGCGAGTGTCGCGGTTACCTGCGCGATCAGGTCGGGCTGCTGAAACTGTCGTGCTGAGAGGTTGACGCTCATCTGGAGGGGCGGCTCCGTCGGAGCCAGGCGCTGCCATGCCCGCGCCTGGCGGCACGCTTCCTCAAGCACCCATTGCCCGAGCGAGATGATCAGGCCGGTCTCCTCGGCGATCGGGATGAACTGGACTGGTGAAATAAGGCCGCGCTGGGGATGCTGCCAGCGGACCAGCGCTTCCAGCCCACCGACGCGCCCGGTGTCCAGGTCCAGGATCGGTTGGTACACCAGATGGAACTCGCCGCAGTCGAGCGCACGCCGCAAGTCGGCCTCCAGTTCGAGGCGCTCGATGGCGCGTGCGTTCATGCTCGGGTCGAAGGCCTCGAAGCGTGCCTTACCATTCGCCTTTGCGCCGTACATCGCCAGGTCGGCGTTCCGGAGCAGGCTGTCCGCACGGTCGCCGCGCACGCTGATGGCAATGCCAATGCTCGCACTCGGGTAGGTCTGATGCCCACCGAGGCTGATCGGGTCGTGCAGGGCCTGGGCGATGCGCTCCGCCATCCGCGTCGCGTCCTCAAGCTCGCCGACGTCCTCAAGGAGAATCGTGAACTCGTCCCCACCGAGACGTGCGACAGTGTCCTCAGCACGGGTCACCGCCAGCAGGCGGCGCGCCACCTCCACCAGCAGCTGGTCCCCGGCCTCGTGCCCCAGGCTGTCGTTGACCACCTTGAAGTTGTCCAGGTCCAGGAAGAGGATCGCCGCCCGACGATGGCTCCGCTCAGCTCGCGCCAGCGCACGTTCGAGGCGGTCCAGGAACAGGGCGCGGTTGGGCAGGCCTGAGAGCACGTCGTGGAAGGCCAGGTGCGTCAACTCGCGCTCGAAGGTCTTGCGCTCCGTGATGTCATGGAAGGTCGCGACGATACCCCCGATGTTCGGATCGGCGATCAGATCCGTCGCGATGACCTCGAAGTCCCGCCACTCGCCGCGACCATCTCGCATGCGCAGTTCGGTCACCCGGTTGGCTCCGGGGCTCTCAAGCGCCAGGGTCACCATCGTGTGCAGCGCGGCCCGGTCGTCTGGATGGACCAGACCAAGGAGGCTGCGACCGTCCAGTGCCTGGGGCTCGGCACCCCAGACTCGTTCGGCGGTGGGACTGTGGTAGAGCAGCGTCGCCGACGGATCGAGAATGACGATCACGTCCGAGGCATTCGCGATGAGGGAGCGGACCCGCTCCTCGCTGCGGCGAACCTGGGCCTGCTCAGCCTCAGCACTGGCCTTCACCAGCTGCAGCTCACGCCGGGCAGCCTGGTCGACGCGCTGTTGGTACAGCCGCAGGACCATCCAGAACGCGCCAATCAAGATCAGGCCGAGCACGAAGACGATCGGGGTAGCGGCATAGACGATCCCCTCGGTCTGCCCGAGGGTTTCCAGGTGTCGAGCGGCCTCTGACGCATGCTCGGCCGCTTGATCGTTGACCCGCTCCTCGATCGCATCGAAGATTGGGTCTACCTCAGCCTCATCGATCTCGTTGACGCGGGCCACGTCCCCGTCGTCGACGGCGGCGAACATCCGCTCCGTCGCGTCGAGGTAGCGCGCATGGTCGGTGAGCATCTCGGCGATGAGCGCGCTATCGTCGCCGTCATCCAATGAACGCACTTGATCCAGCGCCGCTTCTAGTGCCCTGGCGGCTGAATGGTGCCTGCCACGGACCTGTGGACCAGGTTCAAGTCGGTACTTGCGCTCAAGGGACTCCTCGGCGGTGACCGCGTGTTGCGCGTGATCCCAGGCGTCGCTCAAGGCGGCAGAACGACGGACCTCGCTCGCCACCCGGTGCGTCGTGAACGCGACCCAGCCGCCGAAGCCCGCGAGCAGCAACAGCACGAACGCCAGGCCGGCCGAGGCCAAACGCCCCAGGACTTGGGCGCGGTTGGCTCCACGAGCAGCGGGGGCAGTGACCAGCGCCATCCAACGGTCCTCGCATGGTGGATAGTTACGGCCATCGAGGAGGTCATGATGCGCCGCTGACTGTCAAACGGTACACAGACGCAATGAGTGACAAACCGCGTCAGAGCTGTACCGCTCTCCCTCATGTGTGGTGCGCGCGCTCGGAGGGCGGGCCCTCCCGACTGCACCGAGGCAGCAAGGGCGCCACGAGACGTTGGTCATGGTGAAAGGGGCGGCTCATCAAGGTCTGCGCGAAGAGCCCGCGCTTCATCATCGGCGAGTAGCCTGCGATGATGCGCGCGCTCGACAATCATGACGCCCTGAAACAGGAGCTCGTCGATCTCGGTCAGCGACAAACGGAGGCCGTGTCCGGCTCGGTAGGCATCGAGTGCGCTGCCGGACGTGACCTCGGAGAATCCCAGCACCAGCAGCAGCCAGCAGCGGTCACAGAGGAAGTAGGGCGGCGAAACACCCGGCCCATCGACCAGGATCGCCGCCCCGGACCGGAGTGCCTTGCAATAGTGACAGCTCGGCATTGCGGTCACGTCTCGCATTGCGAACCTCTAGGGGAGCCGCATTGAACGGAGACGAGCAGCAGGTCGAGCGCCTGGGCGACGTGCTCTGGAAGCTCCCGGGCGAAATCGATCGTCCCGAAGGGGAAGCGGGGATCGCTCGACCGACGTTCAGAGAACAGGATCCAGTCGCTGGCTGGACCGGTCAGATAGTGCACAAGATGCTGGCGCCGAAGGCCATAGCGCCAGCGTGGCCCCCGGTACTGGTCGTCATACAGCACTGGCACGCGAATGACCACACCTTCCGCTGACTCGGCACACGCCCCGACCGCTCTTCCGACCCTCTGCGGGTGCGAGCCACGATGCCGAACCGGATCGGCTTCGCGTTCGAGTCATCCGTCCCATCCTGCGAGGGATAACCTGACTCGATGAGCCTCCCTTACCCGCCGCGAGAAGTGCAACACATCATATCTGCCTGGGTTATCAGCATATTAGATCCTCAACTTGGTTCATATATCGGTCACCTGGCCGATCTCCCCACAGATCTTCTTCACGTTGTCCCCACTGTAACGACTCCTGCGGGCCTCGGCGGTCCGACGTTGGGATGCTGCTCCGTCGTCGGGGTAGGGGGGAACAATGACCTGGTTCAACGACATGCGTTTGCGCGTGAAGCTGTTCAGCGCGTTTGGAGCGATCATTCTCCTGCTGGTCGTGGTGGGGACCATCGGCTATCGGAATACCACGACGTTTGTGGCAGAGCTCAAGGGTCTGCACGAAGATACGGTGGTGCCGCTCCTCAAGGCGGGCGAGGCTCAGCAGGGCCTTTACGAACTGAGGATTGGCGCGCTCGCCTATGACACGTCCGACCCGCAGGGCCGGGCAAAGATCAAGGCCGATGGGACGAAGTGGATTCAGCAGATCGACGAGGCCATGAAAGCATACGCGGCCACGGACCTCTCTACCGAGGAACGAACGGCGCTCGCCTCGTGGAACGAAGCGTATTCGGGCTACCTGAAGAGCAGAGAGCGGACGCTCGCCCTGTTTGACGAGGGCAAGAACGTCGAGGCTAGTGCGAACCGTGCGAACGATGCCGGCCCGCTCTTCGCACGGGCCATGCAGGGACTTCAGCATATCGGTGACATCCAGGAGGCGACAGCGACGAAGATCGTCACGGATGCCCAGGCCGCCGCAAGCCTGTCCATCGTGATCCTGTTCGGCACAACCGCCGTCGCCGTGATCCTCGCTGCTGGCGTCGCGCTCGCCATCACCCGCAGTGTTGTCAACGGGGTGGGAGCGGTCCAGCGAACCCTTGCGTCGCTCGCCGACAAGTGCGCCACCTGGCTGGCCGACGGCCTGCGGGCGGTTGCAGACGGCGACCTCAGTGTCAAGCTGACCCCGGTCACGCCGTTGATCGAAGGGTATGGTAAGGACGAGTTGGGCCAACTGGCGGTCGTGACCAACACCCTCCGGAACAAGATCGTGGCCTGCATGGGCGCCTACGAGGAGAGCCGCACGGGCCTCCAGGGCATCGTGACCCAGGTCCGGTCGACCGCAGACGAGGTGGCCGAGACCTCCCAGCAGCTCGGGGCAGCGAGCGGCCAGACCTCGGCTGCGGTCCAGCAAGTGACGGCAGCTATCCAGAACGTCGCCAGCGGCGCCCAGGAGACCAGTCGCTCGGCCCAGAGCTCAAACGAGGCTGTTGACCAGCTCGCCCAGGTGATCGACAACGTTGCGCAGGGTGCCCAGGACCAGGCCCGCCAGATCCAGATCGCGTCCGAGACGACGTCCAAAATGGCGGCCCGCATCGACGAGGTGGCCGGCAACGCGCACACCGTGGCGACGGCCAGCCAGCAGACCCGAACCTCGGCCGAGTACGGCGCGAAAGCCGTCCGCGAGACGGTCGCCGGGATGCAGGAGATCAAGGCCGTCGTCAGCGAGGCGGCCGGCAAAGTGGAGGAGCTTGGCAAGCTGGGGGAGAAGATCGGCACGGTGGTGGAGACCATCGACGACATCGCCGAGCAGACCAACTTGCTGGCGCTCAACGCGGCCATCGAGGCGGCGCGAGCTGGCGAGCACGGGCGGGGCTTCGCGGTGGTGGCCGATGAGGTCCGCAAGCTGGCCGAACGGAGTCAGCGGGAGACGAAGGCGATCAGCGACCTGATCCGCGAGGTCCAGGCCGGGACCAAGGACGCGGTGACGGCGATGGCCGTCGGCTCAGAGAAGGTCGAGCAGGGATCCCTCAAAGCGGACCAGGCCGGAGCGTCACTCGGGGAGATCCTCACAGCCGTCGAGGCGACGGTTGGCCAGGTCAACGGGATCGCGGTCGCCGCCCAAGAGGTCGCGGTCGGTGCGCGAACCGTTGTCGACACGATGAGCAGCATCTCGGCCGTGGTCGAGGAAAGCTCGGCCGCAACCGAAGAGATGGCGGCCCAGGCTGGCCAGATGACGAGCGCTATCCAATCGATCGCGGCCGTCTCGGAGGAGAACAGCGCCGCAACCGACGAAGTCTCGGCCTCCGCCGAGGAGATGAGCGCCCAAGTCGAGGAGATGAGTGCCCAGGCCGAGGAGCTGGCGGCCATGGCCGAGCAGTTGAAGGAGCTCGTGGCACGCTTCCGATGTGAGGACACGCCGGGAGCCGTCGTGGCCCGTCGCCGCTCCGATGATTGGCCTGGATCCCGTGCCACGGTCGGTGCGCTCCGCGCGGTCTGAGGGCGCGCCCCCCCCCACGTACCAGAGGCCCGCTCCGTGTCGAGCGGGCCTCTGGGCGTTGCCCGTAGCTGATGGAGGGTTTTTCAACGGCCTCGGCTCTTATCGGGGGAGATGCGTCCGCTGCGGGGACGAGAGATGCAGGGCTGAGGAAACAGAGGCGCTTTACTGGGCAGCAGGGCTGTCTCGGTCGACATCGTCCCCGAATTGGACCTCCATCGCGCCCTCCGCATGTGGGCGCACGTGGACCTGGAGGAAGGCTTCCCACGAGGGATAAATGGCGATGCTGCTGTATCCCACTGACTCGGGGTTGATGTCGGTCCGCCAGCAGACGACCACCTGGCCGGTGTGAAAGATCACGCCGTCGAGCACGCGGCCCGTCCCGCTAACGCCGCTCTCGTCGATGTACCTGATCAGCGTAAAGAGGCGTGGCTGGCTCACGTCGCCCCGTCCCGATCTCCGTTGTTGACGGTCAGTGCGTGGAAGAAGGTCCGTTCGGCCTTGCGGTACTCGTACACCAGGAAGGCCGGGTCGTGCCCTTTCAGGTTGCGGCCGATCTCGATGGCGGCCGGCGCTGGCGCAGCCACGAACAGATGGACCTGGCGATGATGACCGTACGTTTTTCGGAGTTGATCGAGCATCTGTCGAACCGCCAGGCCGAAAGCCTCCAGCCGTGTCCGCGTCTGGAGGAAATCGCGGCCCGGGCTCCTGGCTTTGATCTCGTGGATGAGCGGTTCCTGGCCGAAGATTGCCGTGACCTCCTCGTGCCTGATCGGTTCGCTGATCGAGATCAGGAGCGCGATCGGGCGCTCCCCATCATCGCTCGCCGAGGGGTGCAAGATGTCATAGAACTCCGCCAGGGTCTCGTCGGGTTGCCATGTCCAATCCTGCTTGCCCCGGTGCCGCTGATAGAGGTCGATGCACTGGATATCTCCCAAGAGGCGGCCCAGGTACACCAGCAGCGGGATCGGTGCCAGGGCGAAGACTGACAGCCTCCTGATCTTCGGCCCCCAGGTCTTGCTCTTCAGCATCGACCGGATCTCCCCGTCGAGCGCGCCCGCCAACACCTCGAAAACCTGCTGCTTCGTAGCGTGGATCCTGGAGCTGCTCAGATCGATGCGGTATGCCGTCTCTTCGGCCGAGTACCTGGGCAGGATCGCACGGAAGACGTCTGTCTCGCTGATGTCAACCTGGCTCCCGTCGATCGTCGCCTGCACGATGAGGACGTGCGTCTGGGCGTCCTCCTTGCTCTCGGTGAGTAGCCGCACGCGGGCCTCGTGCTCGAGCTTGAACTCTACGAGCAGCTCCTCGGGGTATTCGGACACACGGCCTGGGTCATCGACAATCTTACCGTGGTCGTGGCACGTCAGGATGAGGTTGTCGATGTCGATCTCCAGCAGCTTCGACCGGGTAGGATGGCCCCGGGGGCCGTTGGGGCTGAACGCCACGATGTGCGAGATCTTGCCGAGGTTAGACTTCTTCTGGGTCAGGTCATCCTTGTAGATGAGTTTGTTGCATCCCCGAAACTCGCAGCGGCCGGCTGCCTTTGCCCATAGCTCCAGCTTCGTCGCGAGCGGGATGTTCGGTCGTGGCGTGCTCATAGCGCGGCTTCGTCCTCCGTCAGATGGGGGAGCTGTGTCGGGATGCCGTTCCGGCGGCCCTCCCACACGCGGATCTCGGAGATCCCAACGATCACGAAGAAAATCGGGTCGGCGTGTCGGTCGAACAGGATCTTCCGCCCCCAGTCGAGCCGATCGATGAGAGAAGGAGTCGGGAGTGGCTCGGGATGGCTGTGCCATTCGCCGAGATAAGTGCTGGTGCCGTTGCTCACGCGCCACGCCTCGTCGATCGCCGCCTGGTGTCGCTTTTTTCCTCGACGAAAACGTCGACGGGTTCGCCGGTCACCAGCCATCGGCGTCGTGACGCCGTCCACGACGATATCGTTGCTGTCTCGAATGTGTCGCCCCAGCAGCACGCCGCCCGCCTCAGGCTTGGCAGGCTCGTCCTGGATGTGGGCGACGAGAGCGGCCAGGGGCGCTGCTCCTATCTGGACACGCCCCCCGTTGGGGCGAGCGAAGATCAGGTGATCGACAGACGGTCCGAACTGCTTCACGGTTGCTGGCGGACTTCGGGGCTGCAGACGCGACACCCGATGTTGCGATAGGCGTACTGCGTCTCGGCCAGCGCCGATTCGCTCAGGGAGAAACGCGGCGCCAGGCGGAACCCGGCAGCCTGGAATGCATCAGGGTCGCCCTTCCAGGAGAGGAGGGGACTGCCGAGCTCTCTGCCGGTCAGTGCATCGATGGCGAGACGAGTGGCCATCACGGCGGTGCGGACCGCATCGGCGGAGCCGTAGGGTGTGTAGAGCGTCCCGCAGCCGGAGATATCCCGACCGAACGACTGGCCGGGAGCGGCGAACGCCGCCCGGTTCTCGACGAAGGATGCCTCGCCGTCCGTCTGCGTGTAGAGACATTCAAAGCACCCTCCGTCGTGCGTCTCGCCGGTCAAGAGGGTGTGGCCGCCGATTCCCAGTGGCTCGACCCAGGTCACCAGCAGGGGCGGACCCTTCTGGATCTCGTGCAGGTGCTCGTTGATCTGAAGCTCGATGGTCGGATTGCCGAGAGCAAGGACGATCAGGTCGTAGTCGGCGAGGTTGATCGCTCGATCAAGCACAGCCTGCTCGATCGTCACGGTGTGACACGCGACCCGCGTGTACGGCAAGTCCGCCTCGATCTCGTGCTTGAGTGCTTGAGCTTTGAACTGCCCCCAGTGTCGCCTACCGAGCACGTGGCGGAACGAGTTCTCCGGTGCCAGCATGTCTGGATCGACGAGTGTGATGTCGAGGACTCCCGCGCGCGCCAACTCGAAGGCGAGATGACCCCCTACCGCACCGCAACCGGCGAGGAGGACCCGCTTCCTGGTAAGCCCCGCGTCACCCCCGCCGCGCTCGACGAGATACGACCGGTCGCGCCGCAACAGCCGGAGCGGCCGAACCTGACCCTCCGCCTTTCCCTCGGCAAGCGGATGGCGCTTGCCGGGATTGTCGAAACGGAACCCGAAAAGGGCTGCTCCCCCCGAAGGATGCGGCAAGCTGGCGACGACGTACTCCTTGATCCGCGCACGTCGCTTGATCAGCTTTCTGAGCCGGCGGCGGTTCGCGTCAGAAAGTCCACCGAGCAAGATGCGGCGGGCTTCCTCCACCGTCCAGAATGGCCCGATCGACGGCGGGGGAATGAGCGGCGTTCCAGACTCGAGCGGGAGGAAGAGACCGCGCTGGAGCGTGAACGTCCCGTTCAGGGGTTTCCCGTTGCAGTACGCGGCAAGATCACCTTCGTCACGGGCAATGTAGAGGCGGCGATTCTCCTCGATCTGACCGATCGCTACGACCAGCCGACACGCCTCGTCGCCTGGGTTGAGCATCGAGCACGCGGTCTCAACACCGGTGATGTCCCGCCAGTACGCCTCGATCTCCGCACCGAAATCCGCCCGGTTCCGGCCCGCTACGCCGTCGGCGAGGACGGCCATTGCTCGCTCGAACGCCTCCTCGATGATCTGTAGCGGGTTCCGCCGATCCAGCACGATGCCTTCGGAGTCGCTGAAGCACACCGTGCCCTTGCGATCGACGTGCGGCAGCAGGCCGAGCACATCCGGCGGCCGCAGGAAGAAGCGGGGCAGCTTGAGCGGGAAACCAGTGTCCAGGACGAGGCAGAGCGTGGCCCGTCGCCCTTCGACATCGACCTCGCCCTCGAGTGCTGCGACGCCACCGAATTCGGTGGCGTCGACACGGCGCGGTTGACTGACAAGACCGAGGTCCTCCGCCTGGCGGAAGACTTCGTCGAATCGGTTCGGGTCGAGCACGTGGGCTACGCGCTGCTGCTCGACGAGATGATCGCCCGCGGCTGTCGCTTCGCGGTCTCCTCGCGAGGCGGGATCGGGAAGTCCTGCCCGAAGACCTGCTGCAGGACGGTACATGCCTCGACCGGATCGACCGCGCGCGCCGCCGCCTCGAGCGCGGCCAACAGCGTCTTCAGCTTACCTTCGAAGTCCACCATCTGGGCGTTGGTCATGCGCTCGAAGAGATCGTTCCACGGCTCGACCGGCAGCTTGACCGTCAAACGGCGTGCCCACGTCTGTGTCTCAGGATCCCACACGTCGCGGAACTTCGCGAGCGACGCAGCAATCAGGGTGCGGAGCGCTTCGAGGTCGTTGGGCGTCCCAGCGAACGGGTCGCTGAACGTGGGATGGAAGTCGTCGTACGCCATGATCGTCAGGCCGATGCCCAACGGCGCGGCGTACCCCGAGCTGGAGAAATTCTCGTCCCTCCAGCGCTTCAGATAGCGGACGTCGTGCCGGAACTGACGCCGGGCCGGTCCCTCGAACCGGGCGAAGATCTTCTCGGTCAGCCCCTGTGGGTTCGAAACTTCCCAGAAGCGATACTCGGGCGCGGAATGCTCCCGCCCCTTCGCCAGGCGGGCCTTGCCGTCCGTCTCCAAAGATCCGTCAGCGTAGACGGCGATATCGACGTGGTAGATCGGCTCCTGGTCACGCTGGTAGAAGACAGTGACGCAGGACCGTCTGATCCGCACGTCCTTGGTGTGCCCCTCAAGCGCCTCGAACACGCGCTGCTTCAGGACGACCGGGTCCGGGTACGTTGTCGTGCTGACCTCGAAGTACAGGCCCTGATCGATGTCGAAGTCGCCGTTGAGCGGTTTGGTCCCGGTGCCCATCTCGTAGCTACCCTGATCCCGGAAGTAGAAGGGCGGGCACACTTCGTTGTGGCGCTCGAAGACGCCCGGTAGCCGCTCGCAGAGCTTCTCGCGGATGATGTCGCGCTTCTCGCGCAGGGTCTGGTTCTCGACGAACCGCCTGAGCCTGATCGCCTCGTGGAACTGGTCGAACTGCGGCTGGACGTTGGCCAAGTCACTCCTCCGTCAAAGAACAGCTCGGCCACTCAGCGCTGAAGCGGTCCGGGCTCGAGACGCCGTCCCAGATGTGATTATAGAACGCACGTTCGACTGGCGGCGATATCGACGCATTGATCGTCAGTGCTTGCGATCGGTCGGCGGGCTCGGGTCGTTCCCGGGTGCCACAGTGTCCGAATCCCGAATGCGGCCATCGGGCCGGTGGATCACGGCCTCGCCGCCACCCGAGCGGCCGAGGATCTCCTTGGCCCGAGTCTCAGCTTCAGCCTGGGTGTCGAAGTGGCCGCTGGCGCGCTCAGCGCCTGGCTTCTTGACGTCCCAGCCACCGCCGGGGTTCGGGACGATGTGTCGCTCGTTTCGCCTGCTCATGGGGATTGCCTCCAGGATCTCGCTGTGTCAGCCAGGTGATCTGCTGATTGGCTGATCTGCGGATGAGCATATTATACAGGATGCAACAACTCGTCCGGTTGGCAAGCCGTCAGTCAGTCGAAATGGAGGATCGCGGTGCGGTGGCCCATGGTCAGGTAATTGAGCTGGCTCAAGCGGACTCGAGCGGCGTCCACCGAAACCTGAAACCGCCGGCTTACCGCTCCCATCACGGCCTGTCCGTCTGACGAATCGGCCGTCGGGCTGCCATAGAGCCCCAGCTCGACGGTCAGGTCGCGCATGAGATCGCGCAAGGCGGTGATCGGTATGAGGAGCGACCCACAGGCGTAGCCCGCCTGCCATTCCATCCAGTCTGACTTTGGCGCCTGAAGCATCGTTTCGCGCTTACAGGTCGGCGACAGGAGCGGCGTGAACTCGGCGAACATCGGGCGTGGGCGCTCGAGACTGTACAGGAAGTTGTGCAGGTGAACGTGGCCGTACTCGTGGGTCAGGGTGGTCCGGAGCCGGTGCTCACGTCGGGGGTCCTCGGACAGTGTCGATGCGATGCGGACGCGCGGCTTCTGTCCCGGGTAGAAGTCCGTCACGCCCTCGACATCGCCATGTTCTTCGCTCAAGTCAGCATAGAGGTCGAGGTGCTCGGCGTCGCGCTCGAGCAGGACGGTCAGATCGTTCGTGTCGATCGGGAAGCTGACGCGGCCATGGCGCGCAATTAGGAAGTCTGTGATGACACCCTCGCAGATGACGTCAAGCTCACCCTGGTCGTAGTACGGCCGTTGCGTGAAACGGCCGGTTGGGTCGGGCAGCCAGCGCACAGGTTTACTGCTCCTGGATGGTTCGTCTGAATGCCTGGAACGCTCGGTGGACGATCTCGGGCGGCCTGTGAGTGCCGTCGCGCGCATTGGGCGGGAGCTGGCCGGCGAGCCAGTACAGGTAGTCCGGCTCGACGTTCAGGTGCATGGCGAACTGCTCGAGCAGGTAATCGGACGTGGGATGACGGCGACCAAGCTCGATGTCGTTCAGGTACTGGGGCGAGATCGATGTGCCATCCTCCTTCTTGATGCGAGCGGCGAGATCTTTCTGGCTCAGGCCGAGCTTCTTGCGCTCACCCGCGATGTACTGGCCCAGGTTCATGTGACGACTCCAGAGTCCGTTGATCAGCGGATCTGCGTAAGGATAGCTGGCTCTTCTCGGATCGTCACGGTGTCAGCTAGATACGCCACCGACGGAATGAGCTAGGTCTGTTCAGGCTCAGCTCAACATTCGCTGCCGGGCCATCACGACGTACGCTGGCGCCAGGTCGAAGCCGATCGCCCTGCGCCTGAGGCGGTGGGCCACCGCCGTGGTCGTGCCGCTGCCGACGAACGGGTCGAGGACGACGTCGCCCACGCGGGAGAGGTAGCGGATCAGCCGGTACGGCAGCTCCTCGGGGAACGGGGCCGGGTGCCCGCCCGGACGTCGCGGCTCGCCAGGAAAACGCCAGGGGCCGCGACCGTAGAGCTGCCACTCGGCCGGCGTGATGTCATCTCGGTTGGCCGATGACGGCCCCCAGGCGCCCTTCGAGAGCAGCACGACCATCTCCGATGAGTCGATCGGGTGGGGGCGTCTAGAGGAGTTGATCGTCCCGAGCGAGCGGTCGCCTTTTGAGGTGTGACCCTCGTGCCAGGTGATGGTCGCCTGGTAGGTCCAGCCGACCTCGAGTGCCGCGTAGCAGGCCTGGACGTAGGTCGGGCGCTTGCCGCCCCTCGTCGTGTCGAGCGGGACGTTCAGGGCGAGACGGCCCTGGGGCTTCGTGACGCGGAACGCCTCGGCGAGCCAGGCGGCCATGAACTTGGGCCAGCGATCAGCCCGGATCTCGCCGCCGACGTAGCCGATGTCGAGCGCGTAGGGCGGACTGGTGACCGTCAGATCGACACAGGAGTCGGGGAGCGGGAGGGCGCGTGCATCGGCCACCGCGAGGATGGGAGCCAGCCGCATCGGGCGTGTCCCGCCCAGGCGTACAGGCCCACGCGATGGGATGTTGCGCTGTTCAGGATTCAGCAGGTGATAGGAGTCGCGCTCCGGCATGTGAATATAAAGATAG
>JADLFM010000054.1 GCA_020845495.1 Chloroflexota bacterium | reverse complement strand
GCCGGAACGGTGTGCGAACAGCTGCTAGCGCCATGATCCTTGCCGCAGCTTGCTCTGGACCTCGGCGTGATCGGCTTCAGTCGGTGGCGGCGACACCAAGTGGACGGCGATCAGGCGCGTGGTGGCCTTGACGCCGCGGGCTGCGCCGGCCGGCACGATCACGACGGCGCCGGACCGCACCTCGGCCTCCTGATCACCGGCCACAATGGTCCCTTCGCCCTCAAGAATGACAAGCGTGACATCAATTCCAGGCGTGTGGACCGGGATGAACTGGCCCGGCTCGAAACACGTCAGCACCACCTTGACGTGGTCAGTCTGACCGAGCGCTACTGGTGAGAAGCGTCCGGCCTGAAAGGCAGCGACCGCGCGATAGTCAGCGACGATAGTCGGTTGGAGCGCGTTAGCAGGCGTGCTCATGGTGACATCCTTCCGGAGGCTGCAACGATCTCAGACGATGGCGTGCTAGGAGGCGGGGCGGCGAAGCAAGATCACCTGGATGCCCATCCTAGTGACGAATACGAAGTGACGAATACGAACACCGTTGCTTGGCGGTGGATGGCTCGCGCGGCCTGCCATGTCCGGTGGACACCTCTGCCCGGAGCGACGACGTTACTCAAAAGCTCCAGCAACGCGAAGGAATGCCGTAGAGGAATTCTGAGCGCCGGCCCCAGCCCAGTACCCCATCCGGCCGGGTAGTTCTCCGTACCACTCGATCAGGTGGGGCCAGGGGGGCCCTCCCGCATGGTCGGAATGGGTCCCGATGCCCAGCACAAGTGTCGCGTGGGCAGGATTTTCGCCACGGCGATTGGGCACCCAGCCCGCTTGTCGAACTGCCAACGAGCGACGAGGACGCGTTCACCCGCTTCGCAATCCCGGTCCTCACCACCGAGATCCAAGCCGGCGTGGCCGTCCTCGACCTCGGCGGCAGCACGGGCGAGAATCTCGCGATCGCCGCCCGCTCGGGTTGCCCCGTGCTGGGGTGGTCGTGACCGTCTTCAATCCGAGTGGCCGCGCCTTACGGGCCAAGGCGATCCTCGGCTTGAGACGATGCCATCACCGAGGTCTGCACGCATGACGACTGGTTCAGGTGCCCTGGCGACGCTGCGCTTGACGCGCCATGCCCGCACCGTTGACGAGGCGTCTCAGGCCGCGCAGATGCGTGCTGTGCGGCATTCCGCCTGATGTGTACGGATAATTCGCCTGCCGGCGCCCGACCGGTTCCTGAGGCCGACGGCGGCACCTCTGCTCGCAGGTGCTGCCCGCCAGCCAAACCGCCGTCAGCCCGGAGGGTGCCGCGCTCTCATGCCGTCGAGCAACAGATCCAGATACGTGTCGAGCAGGAGCTCCTGGTCGAGCGCCTCGAAGTGACTGAAGAGTGCTTCCCAGACGATGACGAGCGACGCCGGGGCGAGCAGCACCTGGGGAAGTCGCGCCAGTTCGGTTTGCCGCAACTCTCCGGTGGCTTCTCCCCGCGCTATGACGACCCGAAGCGCCTCCAGCGCCGGCAGCACGACCTCGCGATAGTAGAACTCGGCCAGGTCCGGAAAGAGATGCGCCTCGGCCACCATGATTCGCACGAGTCCTCGCGCATCCGACCGGAGGAACCCGCCCAGAAGCTGGCGCAACGGTCCACGCAGGAACTCCTCGGCCGAACCAACATAGCCGCTGGCCGCCGTCCCGAGACCCTGGAATCGGACGGCGATTGACTGCCGCACGACGGCCTTGAACAGATCTTCCTTGCTCGGAAAATAAAGATAGACAGTGCCCTTAGCCACGCCAGCCCGGCGGGCCACCTGGTCGACCCGAGTGGCACCGTAGCCGCAGGTTACGAACTCGGTCAGCGCGGCATTGAGGATCTCTTCCGGCCGTTCTTGCTTGCGGCGGCGATTCCGAACCCGGCCGGGCACCTGCGCCATGTGACCCTCCTTGCTTAGTGACTCGCCAGTCAGTATTATCGTACTAATGACTGTTTGGCCAGTAAGCGGCCCCGGAGGGCAACGTGTGCGAGTATCGACGGTCCTGTGGTGTTCTGGGCGGTTGTATGCGGATCGCCCGGCGTACGCTGGCACTCGTAGCAAGCCTTGCTCTGATTTTCACGACGGCGTTCGTGGCATCTCCGGCCCTGGCGGCACCATCGAGCGACGTCGTACGGGCTGCTTCTCCAGAGGATGTCGTGCGGGCCTGGGTGGCAGCGGTGAACCGCGCTGATGCCGACGAGGCGATCGCGTTGTACGCCGATGATGCGGTCATCGAAGCTCTCGGGCAGCAGTTTCGCGGCAAGCCCGCGATCGCCGGCCGGCAGCGCACGATCATCGCCCCGGTCTTGCGCCCGCACATCGCGATCGAAGGTCTGACCGTCAACGGTGACGCGGTGGTCGCGAAGTTGGTTGGTGAGAACGCTGTCACGCGCTTCGACGGACGGGGCCCGCTCCACATCACGACGACGTTCTACGTGAGCGATGGCCTGATCCAGCGAGAGGTCGGCCCGATCCTCGATCCGGTCGATGCTGCCTGGTACGCTGACGCGATGCCTCGATTCAGGGCGACGGGCGCCCTGCCGCAAGTCCTGCCGCGCGCCGGCGACCTGGGCCGGGCCAGCGGGCCGGCGGCAACCGCGTTCCTGGGAGCGGCGATGCTCGTCGGCGGCATCGCCATCATCCTCCGGGGGCCGCAGCTGGCGCGGACCAAGGCCCAGGAGGTTCCGACGCGGCGCCGCTAAGGTGGCCGGCCACGTGTGGGGACGGATCCCTGCAAGTATGTGACATTCGCACCTGCCGCGGGCAGCCTCGTGTGTGCGACTCTGGCATGTGGACTCGGTGAGGAGCATGTGACGCCATGGGGCTGACCCGGCTATCAGTGCATCGCCCCGTGGTCGTCCTGGCGGCGTATCTGGCGCTGGTCCTCTTCGGGATCCTGAGCCTGGTCAGCCTGGGACTGGAGAAGTCCCCCCAGCTCAAGCTCCCCATCGTCACCGTCCAGGTCGTCTACCCAGGAGCCAGCGCCCAGGCGGTCGAGGAGCAGGTCACACGACGCCTCGAAGATGCGATAGCAGGCCTCGGCAACATCAAGACCCTGTCGTCCGTCTCACGCAACGGCCGGGCGTCGGTGACCGTCGAATTCCGCGAGGGGGTCGACCCGAACGTCGCGGTGAGCGACGTCCAACAGCGGGTCAGCGCCGTCGAGCGGGATCTACCGGCCGACGCCGAGCAGCCAAGCTACCTCAAGCTGGACCTCAATGATGTCCCGATCCTCTACCTCGCGGTCGTAGGTGGAGGTGCGGACG
>JADLFM010000053.1 GCA_020845495.1 Chloroflexota bacterium | reverse complement strand
GGAGCTGCTCGCGCGTGGCGATCTCCATCGCTGCATCGTCGTCTGCCCCGGCAGCCTGGCCGAACAGTGGCAGGATGAGCTGTACCGGCGGTTTCAGTTGCCCTTCGAGATTCTGACCAACGACAAGCTGGAGGCGGCCCGCACCGGAAACTGGTTTCTGGAGACGAATCTCGTTATCGCGCGGCTCGACAAGTTGTCACGCAACGAGGGCGTACAGGAAAAGCTTCAAGTGCCGGAGTGCCGCTGGGACCTCGTCGTCTGCGACGCGGCGCACAAGATGTCGGCCTCGTACTTCGGCGGCGAGGTCAAGTACACCAAGCGCTACCGGCTCGGGCAGCTCCTCTCGACGCTGACCCGTCACTTCCTGCTGATGACGGCGACACCGCACAACGGCAAGGAAGAGGACTTCCAACTTTTCATGGCCCTCTTGGATGGCGACCGTTTCGAGGGGCGCTTCCGCGACGGCCCGCACACCGCCGACGTGTCAGACCTGATGCGGCGGATGGTGAAGGAGAGCCTGGTCAAGTTCGACGCGACCCCGCTCTTCCCCGAGCGGATCGCCTACACCGTGCCCTACAAGCTCTCCGACGCCGAAGCGAGACTCTACCGCGCAGTTACCGACTACGTGCGGGACGAGTTCAATCGGGCGGAGGCGCTGCAGAACGACAAGCGCGCGGGCACCGTCGGCTTCGCGCTCACGATCCTCCAGCGGCGGCTGGCCTCCTCGCCTGAGGCGATCTACCAGTCGTTGCGCCGGCGTCGCGAGCGGCTCGAAAGCCGACTCAGGGAACTGGAGCTGCTCCAACGCGGAGCGGCCGTTGCCACGATGATCACCGCCGCGCTGCCGAGCCTCGACGACGAGGACATCGACGACCTGGAAGACGCACCCGATGCCGAGCTGGAGGCGGCCGAGGAGCAGGTGCTCGACCAGGCGACCGCCGCGCGGACGATCGCCGAGCTGCAGGCTGAGATCCAGCCGCTCCAGCGTCTGGAGTCACTCGCGCAGGCCGTTCGGGGGAGCAACGAGGATCGCAAATGGCGCGAGCTGGCCAGTCTGCTCGGCGAGATCTTCACGCCGGCCAGCATCGCCAACCGGGTGGCCGAGCAGCCGGCGCCGTACCAGGTGACTCCTGTCGCCAAGCCCGTGGCGTCGCCCCACCAGAAGCTCGTGCTCTTCACCGAGCATCGCGACACCCTCAACTACCTCCAGCAGCGCATCACGACCCTGCTCGGCCGGCCTGAAGCCGTGGTGGTGATCCACGGCGGGATGGGACGCGAGGACCGGCTGCGGGCGCAGGAGTCGTTCCGCCACGACCCCACGGTGCAGGTGCTGCTCGCCACCGACGCGGCCGGTGAGGGCATCAACCTTCAGCGCGCGCATCTGATGGTGAACTACGACCTGCCGTGGAACCCGAACCGGCTCGAACAGCGCTTCGGTCGTATTCACCGCATCGGCCAGACTGAGGTCTGCCACCTCTGGAACTTGGTGGCCGACGAGACCCGCGAGGGCGATGTCTATCGGACGCTCCTGGAGAAGCTCGACGAGGCCAGAGCGGCCCTGGGCGGCCAGGTGTTCGACGTGCTTGGCAAGGTGCAGTTCGAAGGGAAGCCGTTGAGAGAGCTGCTGATCCAGGCGATCCGCTACGGCGAGCAGGAAGACGTGCGCGCCCGCCTGACCCGGGTGGTCGCCAACGCCTTCGATCCATCCCAGCTCCAGGACCTGATCGAGGATCGTGCCCTGGCCCACGATGCCATGGACGCCAGCCGCGTCTACCGGATCCGCGAGGAGATGGAGCGGGCCGAGGCCCGACGCCTCCAGCCCCACTACATCGAGAGCTTCTTCCTGGAAGGTTTCCGGCGGCTCGGCGGCACGACGAAGCAACGCGAGTCACGCCGCTACGAGATCACGCATGTGCCGGCGCCGATCCGCAACCGCGATCATTCGATCGGGACCGGCGAGCCGGTGCTGCCGCGCTACGAGCGCGTCGCCTTCGAGAAGGCGCTGGTAGCGCCGCCGGGTCAATCACCGGCCGCGTTCATCTGTCCCGGCCATCCGCTGCTCGACTCCATCATCGACCTGACGCTGGAACGCCATCGCGACCTGCTGCGTCGGGGCACGGTGCTGGTGGACGAGCGCGACCCGGGCACGATGCCGCGCGTGCTCTTCTACCTGGAGCACGCCATCCAGGATGGCAGTCTCACGCGGGCAGGCGAACGGCGGATCGTCTCGAAACGGATGCTCCACGTCGAGATCGACGCCGACGGCAACACCCGACATCCCAGCTACGCGCCGTACCTCGATTACCGGCCACTGGCAGGCAACGAGCCGACGGTGGACGATCTGCTCGCCCGGGCAGAGTGCGCCTGGATCGGCCGAGAGCTGGAGCAGACGGCCCAAGGCTACGCCGTCGCCAACGTGGTGCCCGAGCACCTCACCGAGATTCGTTCGCGCAAGCTCGCGTTGATCGACAAAACCGAGGCGGCGGTCAAGGATCGGCTGACCAAGGAGATCAACTACTGGGATCTCCGCGCCGAGGAGCTGAAGCTCCAGGAGCAGGCCGGCAGGCCAAACGCCCGGCTCAACTCGGACGAAGCACGAAAGCGAGCAGACAACCTCCAGGGGCGACTCGAAAAACGGATGGCTGATCTGAGACTGGAGCGTCAGGTCTCGCCACTGCCGCCGGTCGTGATCGGCGGTGTGATGGTGGTACCGGCTGGCCTGATCGCCGCGATGATGGGACGGTCGGCCTCGACGACCACCAGCGTCGACACCCAGGCGGCTGCGGCTCGAGCCCGCTCGATCGTGATGGAGATCGAGCGCAGCCTGGGGTTCGAGCCGACCGACCGCGAGTACGAGCGGCTCGGCTACGACATCGAGAGTCGCGTCCCCGGCACCGGCAAGCTTCGTTTCATCGAAGTGAAGGGGCGCGTCGCAGGTGCGGACACGATCACGGTGACAAAGAATGAGATCCTCTACTCGCTCAATAAACCGAACGACTTCCTCCTGGCGATGGTGGAGTTTCGCGGCGACGGCAGCCATGCCGTTCACTACCTGCGCCAGCCGTTCCAGCGCGAGCCGGACTTCGGTGTGACAAGCGTGAACTACAACTTCCGAGAGCTACTTGCCCGCGCGGAGGCTCCACGATGACCGTTACACCGAAGAAGCTGATCGAGGTGGCCCTGCCCCTGCCTGAAATCAATGATGCTTCGGCGTACGACAAGATGCCGGGCATCGGGCCGCATCCGAAGGGGATCCACCAATGGTGGGCGCGGCTGCCGTTGCCAACCGCGCGCGCTGTGCTCTTCGCCTCGGTAGTCGATGATCCCTCCGAGCATCTGGACCGGTGGCCAACCGAGGGCGCACAGAACGCCGAGCGCGAGCGACTCTTCAACATCGTTCGCAAGATGATGGGCAAGAAGCTCCATGAGCATCCCGAAATCTACGCCGAAGCACGGGCAGAGATGCTCAAGCATTGCGACGATCAGCTCCCGCCGCTGCTTGATCCATTTGCGGGTGGAGGTTCCATTCCCCTAGAAGGAAACCGCCTGGGTTTTGACGCGCATGCCGGAGATCTCAATCCGGTTGCCGTGCTCCTGAACAAGTGCAATTTGGAACTGGCACCCAGATGTACCGACCAGGCGCCTGTGAACCCGGAAGCTCGTGGTCGGATCGGAGGCACGGACGCTTGGCATGGTACTAGGGGACTCGCAGCCGATCTGGTCTATTACGGAAACATAATCCGTGAGCGCGCCCTGTCGAAAATAGGTGATCTCTATCCAAAAGCGTCCTTGCCAAGGGAGCTTGGCGGCTCTCAGGCCACAGTTATTGCCTGGATCTGGGCCCGGACCGTCGCGAGCCCCGACCCGTCAGCTCGAGGTCGACACGTCCCACTAGTATCAAGCCTGCTCCTATCATCGAAAGGCAGAGGCAGGACCTGGGTTGAACTCGTTCTCGATGAATCAGCAGTTGACGGCTGGCGCCCTGAGGTTCGAACGGGCGAACTTTCCGCTGATCGGATAGCCGAGCTTAGATTCGGGACGAAGGCCGGCAAAGCGAAAGATTTCATCTGCACTCTGACACGAACGCCCATCGCCCGATCATATATTCAGTCCGAAGGAAAGGCAGGGAGACTCGGAGTTCGCCTGTTAGCGCTTGTGGCTGACGGCGGCCGAAGGAAGATGTTCTTGTCCGCGAATTCCATCCATGAAGCTGTATCCGGACTCGATAGTCCTGAAGTCAATGAGGCGCGCTCCGAGTTTCTATCGGGCAATCTGCCAACACGGGCCGAGATCACCGGAGGCGTATGCACTGCATATGGCCTAAATACTTGGGGGCGCCTGTTCACGACACGTCAATTGATGGCACTGATGACCCTGAGTGATCTGGTACAGGAAGTGGCGAGTGATGTTGAGCAAGATGCCAGTAACTCGGGACTCTCGCCCGCTGACGCGAAGCACTATGCCTTGAGCATAGTTACATTTCTTGCACTGACTGTCTCGCGATGCGCCGATCTCAATAATTCTTTGTGTACTTGGAATCCATCGGACGAAGTTCTGAGGAATTTGTTTAAGAGACAAGCGCTTCCCATGGTCTTCGACTTTGCGGAGGCCAATATACTCGCTGACGTAGTTGGGGGCTGGTCTACTTGCATTTCCAGAACTTCGAGTTGCGTAGTAACAATGCACTCCGATAGGCTGGGGACTGCTGTTCAGAGCGATGCTTCAGCCTCACCAATTGAGCCGACAACCGGTGCTCTCGTGAGTACTGATCCACCATACTATAACAACATAAGTTACGCAACTCTGAGTGACTTCTTTTATGTTTGGCTTAGAAGGACTATCGGCTCTCAGTATCCTCAACTATTTAGCACACTCTTCACCCCTAAGCTTCCTGAGTTGATTGCCTCGGTTGATCGATTCGGTGGTAGTCGCGTAGCAGCAAAGGAGCACTTTGAGACTGGATTTGGTCGCGCATTCACGAGCCTCAGAGGGACGCTAGACGCGCGTTTCCCACTAACTGTGTTCTATGCCTTCAAACAGGATGACGAGGCAGGTGGCGATGCAGATGGCGCATCTGAAGCGTCGGGCGTAGACCTGACGACAGGATGGGAGACTCTTCTTGAAGCCCTAATTTCCAGTGGCTTCCAGATTACCGCTACGTGGCCAGTGCGAGCATCACAAAAATGGCGAATGGTTTCCGTTGGTACCAACGCGCTTGCGTCGTACATTGTGCTTGCCTGCCGCCCTCGTAGCACTAAGTCTCTACAGACTGACCGCCGTTCTTTCATTTCGGAACTCAAGCGTGAGCTACCCGGGGCACTCCGACACCTTCAGCAAGGCAACGTCGCGCCGGTGGACTTTGCTCAAGCGGCGATCGGGCCAGGTATGGCCATCTACTCGCGTTACAGTCGAATTATTGAGACAAATGGGCGACCCATGACTGTGCGATCTGCACTTTCGCTGATCAACCAGACGTTGACCGAAGTCCTGACCCAGGAAGACGACGAGTTTGATGCTGCCACGCGATGGGCGCTCGCTTGGTTTGACCAGCATGGTTTCAGAACCGGGACATTCGGCGACGCGGAACTGCTAAGCAAGGCAAAGGTGACCTCCATTGCAGCCCTTGTCCAGGCCGGGATCATCAGTGCGCGCGCGGGTGAGGTCCGCCTTCTCAGGCCGGATGAGCTACCTGTCGATTGGGATCCTTTGACTGACCGCCGCCTCACCGTGTGGGAGGCGACACACCATCTCCTCCGAGTCTATTTCCATGAAAAGGCTGGCGACGAGGTAGCGGCCGCGCTGCTTCGCAAGATCGGGACGAACGGCGAGATCGCCCGTGATCTCGCTTACCGTCTCTTCAATGTCTGCGAAAAGCGGCAGTGGTCGCAGGAAGCGCAGGCATACAACGCTCTCGTACTCGGCTGGCCCGAGGTTAGTCAATTGGCCCGTGAAGTAAGCCAGACGATGCTCGAGCAGGCAAGCATGTTCGGGCGGGAGTGACCGATGGCGATCACCAACTACGAACGGGTGGGCAAAGCGCTGGATCTGCTTCGTGAGGGGCTAGCACCGTTCGTCCAGCGGGAGCTCCAGGCGAAGCTCGGCAAGTACTGGATCACCGAGGCGACCGCCGGCTGGCGCAACGAGCTGAACTGGCCCGCCGATCAGGACGAGCCGCGACTCGACGCGGCCCTCCTCCTACGCTTGATGTGGGAGCACTGGAACACCGTCTTCCGCAACACCCTCGGTTTCGCCGAGCGTAGCCTGGTGAGTGAGCTACGTGACGTCCGCAACAAGTGGGCACACCAGCAGGCGTTCTCCGGTGACGACACCGATCGGGCGCTCGACTCAGCAGCCCGGCTCCTGACCTCGGTCTCGGCGTCTCAGGCCGACGAGATCAACAAGATGAAGATGGAGCTACGACGACTGATCTTCGACGAGCAGATGCGCGTCGAGCGGCGTCGCGGCGCCGGCACAGCCATCGAGAGCCAGGCGACCGGCGCCCTCACACCATGGCGTGAGGTGGTCACGCCCCATCAGGACGTCGCGAGCGGTCGGTACCAGCAGGCCGAGTTCGCCGCCGACCTCTGGCAGGTTCACATCGGCGAGGGCGTGGACGAGTATCGCAACCCCGCCGAGTTCTTCCGCCGCACCTATCTCACCAGCAGCCTGCGTCAACTCCTCAGTGGCGCATCCCGTCGACTGGCCGGTCAGGGCGGAGACCCGGTGGTACAGCTCCAGACCAACTTCGGTGGTGGCAAGACACACTCGATGCTGGCGCTCTATCACCTGTTCTCGGAGGCGCCACCTGGTGAGATACTCGGCATCGACGAGGTGCTCAAGGACGCCGAGGTCGAGGCGCTGCCGAAGGTCAATCGCGTCGTGCTGGTCGGCAACAAGATCTCACCAGGCAACCCGATCACCAAGGCAGACGGCACGGTCGTCCGCACGCTCTGGGGCGAGCTTGCCTGGCAGCTTGGCGAGGCGGCCGGTGGCATCACGGAGGCACGGCGGGCGTTCGAACGGGTCCGCGCCGACGACGAGCGGGCCACCAGCCCCGGTGACGTGCTGCGCGAGCTAATGAACACCTACGCACCGTCGCTGATCCTGATCGACGAGTGGGTCGCCTATGCGCGGCAGCTCCACGACGGATCGGACCTCCCGGGCGGAACCTTCGAGACGCACTTCACCTTCGCCCAGGTGCTCACGGAGTCGGCCAAGCTAGCGAACCAGTGTCTACTCGTGATTAGTCTGCCGGCCTCCGATACGACTGCCTCGCCGCACACCCAGGCTGATGATGTTGAGGTTGGCGGCGAGCGAGGACGGACTGCTCTGGATCGGCTGCGCAACGCGGTCGGACGCGTTGAAGCGTCCTGGCGCCCGGCCAGCGCCGAGGAGGGCTTCGAGATCGTTCGCCGTCGCCTCTTCGAGCCGCTGGTGGAGCGCCAGCATTTCGTGGCTCGCGACACCGTCGCCCGAGCGTTCTTCGATCTCTATCGCACGCAGCACCAGGAGTTCCCAGCCGAGTGCAAAGAGTCGGACTACGAGCAGCGGCTGAAGGCAGCCTATCCGATCCACCCCGAGGTCTTCGACCGCCTCTACACCGACTGGTCCACCCTGGTGAAGTTCCAGCGTACACGCGGTGTCCTGCGTCTGATGGCGGCGGTGATCCACAGCCTCTGGGAGAAGGGCGACCGCAACCCGCTGATTCTGCCGGCAAACATTCCGATCGACGACCCGCGCGTCCAGTTCGAATTGACCCGTTACCTCTCCGACAACTGGGTGCCAGTCATCGAGAAGGATGTGGACGGGCCGAACGCCCTACCGTTGCGCCTGGACGGCGAGGTGCCGAACCTGGGTAAGCTTTCCGCCTGTCGTCGCGTGGCCCGTACCGTCTACCTCGGCTCGGCCCCGACCATGGCGGCCGCCAACCAGGGCCTCGAAGATCGACGCGTCAAGCTCGGCTGCGTGATGCCCGGCGAGTCACCAGCGATCTTCGGCGACGCGCTGCGTCGGCTGAGCACGGCGGCCACCTATCTCTATCAGGACGGGTCGCGCTACTGGTACTCAACCCAGCCAACAGTGACGAAGATCGCCGAGGATCGAGCCGAGCAGCTCAAGCGCAATCCTGATCCGGTGCTCCAGGAGCTGGACAAGCGCCTGCGCGCCAACCTGCGCCAGACTGGTGACTTCAGCCGGATTCACCCGCTGCCGCGCTCGGGGCAAGAGGTCCCAGACGACATGGACGCCCGCCTGGTGGTCCTCAGCAGCGAGCATCCGTATAGCAGGGTGCCAGGCAACACGGCCGAGACCGCCGCGAAGGCGATCTTCGAGTCACGCGGCAACGCCCCACGCCTGTTTCGCAACACCCTGGTGTTCCTGGCAGCGGATCAGACGCGACTCCAGGACCTGGAGGAAGCAGTTCGTCGCTTCCTCGCCTGGGAATCGATTCTGACCGAGAAGGACACGCTTGACCTGTCGCCACACCAGGTCCGTCAGGCTGAGCAGCAGCGAGCGTCGGCCGATGGCGCCGTGACAGCCCGTCTCCCTGAAGCGTACCAGTGGCTGCTGGTGCCGATCCAGACATCACCGCAAGCAACCGTCGAGTGGCAGGCGATCCGCCTCACGGGATCAGACGCCCTGGCAGTGCGCGCCAGCAAGAAGCTGCGGAATGATGAGCTGCTGGTGACGGCCTTAGCCGGGACACGGCTCTGCATGGAGCTGGAGCGCGTGCCGCTCTGGCGCGGCGATCACGTCGCGATCAAGCAGCTCCTCGAGGACTTCGGCCGCTATCTTTATCTCCCCCGCGTCAAGGACCAGTCGGTGGTACTCGGAGCGGTGCGCGACGGGCTGGGCCTCCTGACCTGGGGCAGCGACACGTTCGGATACGCCGACGAGTGGGACGAGGGAGCAGGACGCTATCGAGGGCTACGGGGAGGCCAGCTCGTCAACGTCTCGGAGGATAACCAGTCCGGGTTGCTGGTGCGGCCCGAGGCGGTTCGACGGCAGCAGGACGCCGAGGCTCCACCGGCGCCGGTCGGTACGCCCGGACAACGCGAGGGTGCAGGAACAGCCACGCCAGGCTGGGCGGCGGGTGGCACGACCGGAAACGGCGCCACATCCACAACGCCCATCTCGCCGGTACCCATGCCGCCAGCCGCTCCAGCACGGTTCCACGGCACGGTGTCACTCGATCCGACCCGCGTTGGCCGCGATGCAGGCCGCATCGCCGACGAATTGATCGCACACCTCAGCGGCCTGGTCGGTTCGACTGTGAGAGTGACGCTCGAGATCGAGTCCGAGATGCCCGGTGGCTTCCCGGAGAATGTCGTGCGCACGGTTACCGAGAACGCCCGGACCCTGAAGTTCACCAACCAGGGGTTCGAGAGCGAGTAGCTGTCTCGACCAACGATACCAGCTACATAGAGGGTCGGTGAGGGAAGCCCGAGCAGACCAGGTTGACAAACACACTCTTCAGCTCTCGTCCTGTAAATTGCATCATTGCGATATAATGAAGTCGTCAATCTATCTGTATGTCAGAGCGCGATCCACACCATCGATCAGATCATGGACAGCCAGACACTGTTCACCGGCCCGCCCCCATTCTCGCCGTGGCCGATGCACGCGCCTTGCCCCTTCCCGACTCCTGCATCGATCTGACGGTCACGAGCCCGCCCTACGCGCTCGACATCGACTACGTCGGCGGCGACATCCGGGCCGATCGCTGGCCCGGCTTCATGGCTACCTGGCTCGCCGAGGCACTCCGGGTCACGAAGCCCCAGGGGCGGCTCGCCCTGAACGTCC
>JADLFM010000052.1 GCA_020845495.1 Chloroflexota bacterium | reverse complement strand
GCGTCGTACGTGTACTCGGTCTCGCCGCCGGCCGGATCGGTGACCTTCGTCAGCCGCCCGGAGCCGTCGTAGGTGTAGCCGACGGTCCGCCCGAGGTTGTCCATCGCCTGCGAGACGCGGTTGCCGGTCCCGTAGGTGAAGGCGATCCAGCGGCCGTTGGGCGAGATGACGCGGGTGATCTGGCCGGTCCCGTTGCCGTAGGCATCGGTGCCGGTTCGTAAAATTCGGGTCAGGTTGCCGTAGCGGTCGCGCATCCACTGCAGCGGCGCGTTGTCCCCGAAGCGGTAGACCGTCCCGTCCTGGAACGTCAGGTCCCAGCCCCAGGATCGGTACGTGATCCGGGACTTGTAGTAGGCCGTCGGCGCGTCCGTGTTCTCGAAGACGGCGTCGGTCCAGCCGGTCCCAGGCGAGATGCGGGGGTAGTAGACGCGGGCGCCGTCCGGCAGCACCAGCCAGACTTTGGTGTAGTCCTGCCAGCCGCCGTTGGCCATCGTGGTCCAGAGGAAGATCTCGTACGGGTGCGTCGCCCCGATCCCGAACGGCCGACTCTGGCTGTCGTTGGGCCGGTAGGTGCGCGTCAGGGCCAGCGGGGTCGTGTCGGGCAGGGCGAGGTCGGTCTTCTCCAGGATGAAGAGGCCGGTCTCGAGATCGACGGGGTCCCCGTCCTTGGTCCAGTTGTCGATCACCCCGCCGATGGTCGGCATACTCCAGCCGTGCCCGTTGAACATGAAGCCGGTGAAGTTGAAGATGCGCACGTTCGGATCGGGCACGACCTGCTTGCCGTCGGCGGTGACGGTGCCCTGGCCGTAGATGAACCACCCGCGCTTCTTCGGGTCGTACTGCCAGAAGTCGGCGCGTGCACCGGCTGGGAGGTTCGAGTAGTTCGGGTAGACCACCCAGGCGCCGGAGGCCGCGTCGACGACGGCTGACCCGGGCTGGACGGTGAAGTAGACCGGGACCTCGACGAAGTGTGGGATCGGGAACGGCGTCTGATCGATGGGGATCGCCGTGATCCCGATCTCGTGGACCGGATGGCCGTCGGCGTCACGAATCTGGGCCGCTGCCGGGATGTGGACTTCCAGGCCCGGGATGTGCGGGGTCGTCAGCACGACCTCGCTGGTGGTGGTGGTCGGGATCTGGACCGTGCGCTCGGTGTCCAGGGCCGGCATCCAGATCGTGTAGGGCAGCACGTTGACCTGGCCCTTGACCAGATCCACCCCGGCCTGGAACACCCCGAACTGACGCTTCAGACGGTTCGCCGTGCGCACGTCGATGGTCACGACCTGATGCCCGTCGGACAACGGCGCCAGCAGGAATCGGCCGGTGCGGTCGGTCTGGGCGGAGACGCCGTTCACCGTGAGCGTGACCTCGGCCAGCGGCTTCCCGCTCAGCGCCAGCACCTGACCGGAGAGCGCCGTGGTGGACGGCAGCAGCCGCGGCTTCGCATTGGTCAGCTCAAGGGTTGCCAGCCGGAGCTGACGCCCGTCGAGCTGGAGGCTCGGAGCGCCTTCAGCCGGAGCGCCAGAGGCGGGCGGTGTGGTCGCCGTCGGCGGAGGAAGCGTGGTCGCGGTAGCAGCAGGTGATGCGACGGGTGGTGCGTCACGCACCGGCCCGGGCAGCCGCGCGGGCGGTGAGGCGGTTGGCGGTGAGGCAGTTGGTGGCTGTGGTGATGGCCGCACCTCCGGCGACGGTCGTGGGTCGGGTGTGATGCGGGCTGGTGGGCCGGTCTGCGGGTTCGGCTTGCCGGTCCCATCGACCAGCAGGGTGACGGTGCGGAGCTGCTGGCCCCCGTAGGCGACGCTGACAGCAGTGTCGTTCAGGCCACGACCACCGACCGGGCGCGCCTGATCTTCGGTTTCCAGGTTGACGCGTACGGTCGCCAGCAACTCGTCGTCGGCGCCGTAGGCGTTCCCGACCAGTGTCGTCTGGTTGGCCCGTCCACGACCATCGGCGGTCAGCTCGACGCGGCCCCGCACCTCACCCTGCGGCCCGAGGAGCTGCCCGTCCCAGACGGTCTGTCCGCGAACATTCTGGCGCGCCGAGATCCGCTCGGCCGACGAGTACCGCACCGCCACGACCGATCCACTCGCCCAGCTGCACATCTACCGCGCGGTGATCCGTGGACTGCTCGAGGCCGGCAACGCCGACGTCCTGCTGGCGTTGTGGCCGCCGAAGGGGCTGCATTGGGCAACCGCCGAGATTTCCTCGCAGCCGACCATACGGCTGCTCGGGGTGCACCGCGGCAACCGCGGCAGCGTCGGAGAAGAGGTCATGAAACTGATGTACGACCTCGCTGAGCCCACGGCCGAGCGCGAAGCATGGCGGTTGCTGCTGGAGGCGCTGAGGAAAGGCTAGCCCGGACTATTCGTCTGATAGGAGCTGAATCGGGCGAGGCCGGAAGAAAGTGAAGCACCGGCCGGTTGTGGGAGTTGACGGAACCCACATCTGGACGGTGCTTCGATGTGTCAGTGTGCCACAGCGGTCGGGACGGGCGTCGGCTTCCGGTTCTGGCAGGACGACGTCAATCTGGGGGTGCAGTTCGATGGTGGGCACCTGACCAGTGATGGCGGGCTGCCGTGGTTGGTGGAGGCGGAGACGGCGCTGGGGGTGTGCGCAGCGTTGGCGGCGCGGGTGCCGGAGTGGCGACGCAGTGGGGTGCGGCACAGCCTGGAGCGGCTGGTCCGCCAACGGGTGTTCCAGATCGCGTGCGGCTACGAGGACCAGAACGATGCCGACCGGTTGCGGATGGACCCGGCGTTCAAACTGGCGTGCGGGCGGCTGCCGGCCAGCGAGCCAGCCGACGCTGTCGCGGCTGGAGAACGCGGTTGACCGCCACGCCGTCGAGGGGCTCGCCGAGGCGCTGGCGGACCTGTACGTCCGCGAGCGTGGTCGCGCTGGCAGGCCCAGCCGGATCCTGCTGGACCTGGACGGGACCGACGACCCGGCGCATGGTGAGCAGGAGGGGGTGGCGTACCATGGCTACGATCGCCAGCATATGTACCACCCGCTGCTGGTCTTCGATGGCGACACCGGCTACCTCATCACGGCCGTCTTGCGCCCTGGCGACGTCCACGGCAGCCGCTTCGTGGTGCTGGTGCTGCGACGCCTGCTCCGGAAGCTGCGGGCGGCCTGGCCGGACATCCCGGTCGAACTCCGGGCCGACAGCGGCTTTGCCATCCCGCGCCTGTACACCTGGTGCGGGACTAACGCGGTCGACTACACCATCGGGCTGGTCCCCAACCCCGTCCTGGAGCGGATGGCTGCTCCTCTCCTGCAGATGGCTCAGGCCCAGAGTGTCGAGCAGGGTGGCGCCAAGGTTCGCCTGGCGGACGCGGCGCACTACCAGGCCGACTCCTGGCCCCACGCCCGCCGCGTCGTCTTCAAGGCCGAGATCGTCCTGAAGGGCCCCAACACCCGCTTCGTCGTGACGATCCGGACCGACGACCCGCTGGCCGGCTACGACCACGACGTCGATCGCGGCGAGTCGGAGAACTGGATCAAAGACTTCAAGAACGCCCTGCACGCCGCCGCCTACTGGCTCCTCGACCAGCTCCGACGCTGGCTGCTCGCCGCCCGCGCCGCACGCCTCCAGCTCGATACCCTCCGCCTCCGCGTCATCAAGATCGCCGGCTGGGTCCGCGAACGCACCGACTTTGGCATCCCAGATGTCTGCCTCCATCTCAGCTCCCACCATCCGGGACTCGCCCTCTGGCGGCTCCTCGCCCGCGCCTCGCGCGTTCACACCTGGAGCCGGTGAATAATCCGGTCTAGCGCCCGGCGATCTCCCGGACCAGCGGCGCGATCTCTTGGGCCATCTTCCTGCCGCCGCTCGCGTTGGGGTGGATGCGGTCCACGAAGTCCTCAGCGGTCCAGTCCTCGCCCACCAATACTGCGTGATACCCAGCGCCGTTCAACTGGTCCACAACCTTGCCGAGATACTCCAGTCGGCACCGTTGCAGTTCACTCGGCAGACGACTTGACCATTGCGGGCTCGACGCCGTCACCATTGTCACGGATCGCTCCCGTAGCCCCGGTGGGATCTGGGCTGCGATTCGTTCGAGGAAGCGCTGTTCGGCTTGTGGATCGATGCGCTGGCGCCAGTGGCCGTCTCGCTCTTCGCACCAACTAGCCGCTTCTGCGAGCGTCTCACGCATGTAGCCGACGTCGTTCTCGATCACGTAGTTCGGGTTGACTGGGAGGATACCGGGTGCGGGGTCGGTCGTCAGGCGCCGAGGGGACCACCACGGGACGAGCGGGTCGGCGAGCGGCACCCAGACGGTGGAGACGACCTCCTGTGTGATCGTGACCCACAGGTCGGTGAAAGCCAGCGCACGGTCGAGCTGCGCGCGGACACGGAGCTCGGTTCTCTGCTCGAGGAGCGGCCCGGGCATCGAGAGGAGGGCGTCGCGATCTGCCGAAGGCAGCAGCATCCCCCGAGCTGCGGCGTCCCAGACCACGGCTCGGTAGGCTCCTCCGTCGTGTTCGCCGCCGGCCGGGAAGACCTGCGTGGCGAAGACGACGGACCGTCCCTCCTGGATCAATGCCTGCGCGGCGACACTTCCATGTTCACCGGGCGCCCCGCCCGGGAACGCCAGGTTGACGACGCCGTACCTGTCTCCGAGTCGTTGCTGCAGGTCGGCCGTCCAGAGCTCGGCCGCGCCCTGGCCGGCGCCGTGGAGGATGGAGCTGCCGCCGACGATGACGAGGATCTGCCGGTCGGTCGCCGCATCCCGCGCTACGGCGATGATCTCGGAGGCGGTCGGATAGAACAGACTCTCGCCGTTGATGTAGCGGTGGAAGCGGACGAACCCAGGGAACAGGTTCTCATGCATCGTCAGGTGGCCGGCCAACGAGAGGAGCGCCAGGCCTAGCAGCATACCGACGAGGAAGGCAGGGATGTGCGGACGTCGCATCAAAACGCCTGATAGATGAATGGCTGGAGCGGCAGCGTCATGCGATACAGCAGGTAGTGGACGAGCACGGCGGTCCCCAGCCCGTAGAGTCCCCAGACGACGATCCGAGCCACTGTCAGCCCCCCAGCGGCGTGAAGAGCAGGATGGCCATCTGCCAGGCCCGCTCCGTGGGATAGAAGAAGAGCAGCCAGCCGAACGCCACGAACAGCAACGTCAGGGCCCAGCGCAGTCCGGGCACGAAGGCCAGCCCGCGAGTCACCGCCGGCCCGATGATGGGGATGCGCGCGTAACTGGCCGAGAACGCGAGGCCGGCACCGTGGTAGACGCCCCAGTATATGAAGTTCCAGGCCGCACCATGCCAGAGGCCGCAGATCGCGAACGCCACCATGCCATTGGACAGCTTGCGGACGATCCCGTGGCGACTGCCGCCGAGCGGGATGTAGACGTAGTCCCTGATCCAGCTCGACAGCGAGATGTGCCATCGGCGCCAGAAGTCGTCGATGCTTCGGGCAAAGTACGGCCAGTTGAAATTCTCGGGGAGGTGCACACCCATCATCCGGGCGTAACCGATCGCCATATCCGAGTAGCCGCTGAAGTCGAGGTAGATCCGCAACGCCAGGAACGCCAGGAACAGCCAACGCGACGGCAGATCGAGCGTCTCGAAGCGAGGTGCGTGCGCGTCGATCCAGAGCGTCAGGTTATCGGCGACGACCTTCTTGGACATGCCGCCTACCACGCGGAGCCCGCCGAGCACGGCATCTTCGCCCGCGACTGTGGCGACGCCCTTGGTAAGCGCCGGGATGAACTGCTGGTAGCGCTTGATCGGGCCGGCCACCAACGAGGGCCAGAAGATCGCGAACAGGCCGAAGTGGAGCGGGTTCCGGATCGGAGGCGAGCCGTGGAGGACGTCGAACAGGTAGTGCACGAACTCGAAGACGAAGAAGCTGATGGCGAGCGGCGGCATGGCCGGCAGCACCGTCTTGGACGATGCCACCAGATAAGCGCTGGCATCTGGCGACAGATCAATAAGCGAGGTCGCCAGGAAGAGCGTGTACTTGTAGAAAACCAGGGCGGTGATCGAGGCGGCCATCCCGAAGGCGCAGAGCAGCGGTCGACGCGAGAGACCGCAGAGGTACGTCAGCACGCCCAGCACGACGATGGGGATCACCCCGGCCGGCCCGGCGAAGTGGCCGTGGAAGATGACGCACCCGACCGCCAGGAGGATCAGTCTTGGGCCGGGATAGCGTACAAGCCAGAAAGCCGGAAGGAACGCGAGCGCGAACGCAACGAACCAGAACGACAGAAAGATCACGGGCACCATTGTAGGATATTGGCCCGCGATCAGTCCCCCACTGCGGAAAGGTCAGGCGGCAGGCTCGTAGCGGAAGGTGCGGTTGAGCGAAGAGACGTACACATAGCGGGCTCCGCTCTGGCCGAACGCCTCGGCCCACCTATCTTTGTCGCCCCGTTTGAACTGGAGTTCACCTGACGCCGGCGCATCGCCATTCGCGGTCATGAGGTCGCGAATCCCCTGGCCAACGATGTAAGCGTCTGGAGCGGGCGCCGGTGTCGAACCCGGCTTGCCGAGCGCGAGCGACTGTTCGCGAGGTCCGGGGAACTGGTTCATGTTGACACCGCCGGTGATACCGGGCACGCGCCCCGCGTCGCTGTACTGCCAGATGCTCTCCTGTTCCCACGGCCGTGGGGCGCCGGGCCATTCGTCATCGTAGTCGGCCAGCCATAGCGGGTACTCGGCGAGCGCCGGCACTGCACCGAGTCCGTGCAGCGCGCTGAACCATGCGCCGGTGTAGAGCAGCGGATGGACACCAGTCAGTACCTCGACACGCTTGAGCCAGCGCAGGCACCAGTCCCCGAGCTCGCCGCTGCCGTCTTCGATGTCGAGCGCCAGCAGATCGCCGGGCTTCACCCCGCCGGCGCGACGGAGTTCGGCCACGAAACACTCCGCCTCCGGACCGTCGCCGGGAAACGATTGGCCGCTGGTCTCGAAGGCGAAGTGGCAAGCACCGCGCACCAGGCCGGCAGCCTCGATGCCCAACCAGTTCCCGGCAAACGTCGGGTTTCAATATGACGTCCCTCCCGTCGCTTTAGAGCGCACGGCAATAGGCGTCACTTGAGGCGTCGGGTAGAGGGCCGAGTGGGCCAGCGGGAGCGGGAGCGAGCGGCCTGAATGAGACGACGGAGAATGACGAGGGCGGCGGCAAGGAAGAGATAAAAACGCTTGGTATGAAATTCGGCTGAGCAGCGAGATACCGAGTCACGAACGGCCCAAAGGGAGTCACTCGCCGCTGCGGAGCCCTGTCGGTGCGACAGACGACGCTTCTTGGTCGCGCAAATAGACTCGGGAGCGCCGAGCCTGGTGGCATCAGGCCACGTGACCCCATCTGATAGGAGCCGAGGATGAATTTCACACCAAGCGTCCGAAAACCTGGCGCTCGCCCGCGCCGATCAGCAGCCCGCGCAGTTACCGCGCGCCACGGTCCCACCCGCCCCAGATCCCAAACAACAGACCATTCTTGGCATTCCTCATCGCCCCACCGTCCGCCTACCACTCCCAGTCAACCCCGCCAAGGTCCTCACAGCGTTCGATCAGGTGCGCAAACACCCCCGCCTTTCGCCAGCGCAGGAACGCCTGATGGGCCATGCTGTCGTTGGGTGCTCGCTTGGCAACCGGTTCTACGGGCACCCGGTCCGCCCCAAGAGATGATCGCGTCCAGGATCGGCCGCGCCGGCACCCGCGTCGGACCGACCTGGTTCGGCGAGTCCACTACCGCGATGATCGGGTCCGCAATCCTCCACAACTCATCCGGCACCCGCCAGATCGCCGGCAGTGGCACTCGTTCCTTCTTCGCCCTCGCCATCCTGCACCTCCTGCTCAGCAGGTCATGCAGCCTCGATGCCGTCTTGAGAGAGTCATTTACCGGCCGCGGATTCTCCTCGTGGACTCGTCCCCGCTAAAGTTCGGGGGCGGCGGAGTCTTCGGATTTGGTGGAGGCGTGGTCCTAGTGAGACGAGTCTGAGCCTTATCTCCTCGAGTTGCTACAATGCGATAGGAAAACTGTGTCGATGAGTTCCCCCCTCCCTGCTCACGGACCTCAAAACCTCTTGGTGTCCGATTGGCAACATACAGGCCATTCGAGTCTCCATAAGGTGTCAAAAAGACGTGATAATTGTCCGTTCGGACAATAGAAGCGAAATCCGTGTCGATCGCGATCTGTACCGCCCCACCGACTAGATGCGCCTCTCCGAAGTCCTCGAAGAACGCCTCTGGGCTCTCCATGCAGTAGACCCTGCGCAGCGAACCGTCTCGGTGAGGGACAGCCGCGCTCTTCATGCCGGTGACCTGCAGATCGCCATCAATGAAGACGCCATGCCCCCCCACAAACTGAGCTGCGAACGCACCGAGTGGGGCCTGTCCTGTTGACAACAGGACGTTGTTGTTCGTTGATCCGATAACACCGATTCCCGAAACGGATCGGCCCTGAAAGCCCGTGCTGGTGTTCGAATCAAGAAAAGCCCCTGGTCCGGTATTGCTGGCTCCCTTGATACCAATTCCAGAATCGGAAACACCGAAGACGCCAACGCCTGCACCCGTGGCCTCTCCCCGAATGCCAAAGTTAGCTCCAGTCCCATTCGTATCAACGGAATATAGAGCGACTCCAGCGCCACCACTAGTACGGGCGAGAGTTGTTTGAGCAGTGCCGAGGTTGGTCGTGCCAATACGAAGAGGATCGTTGTCAGCCGCCTGTGCCGTCCCTTGATTGGCGAATCGATCAGCGATGGCTGTTGCTGCTGCTGCACAGGCGGCAATAATTCCACGCCGGCCAACTACTCGAGACAACCCACGGACCTGTTGGACTTGCTTGCTGCCCACAGACTTCCCCCTAGGCCACGAGCATGCTCGCTGTGACCCTGACTAGTGGAGTTAACGGCGCATCAGCCCTGAGCGTGCCGCCCAGACCTGTTTTATCGTGCACAGAATACTCTGACTTATGAGGTTTGTACAGGGGCCTGCCCACTTCGTCCTCGCCTGGTCGCACTGGCGACGCTACCAGCAGGCCGTCGCACACGCCTGCCACACCAAGCGTCGACACGCAGCTCCAGACCAGAAGCGGTCACTGTCGGAGTAGGCTCAGTCATGCAGGCGCTACCCCTGGACATCATCGACACAACGGACGCGCTGCCAGTCCTCGGGCTCCGGACCGGCCGTCACCTCTGCGATCACGACCTGGTCAGGATGTCCATACGATGGCACGGATGGCCGCAGATTCTATCTCCTGCGCCCCTGTATCGGGCGGGTAAGGTAGCCATGCAGCCGCCAATAGAACTGACCGAGTCGCCACACTCGTGATGCTCGGATCTCGCGGATGCGATTGCGGCTAGCGCTCAACTCCCGTATGAGTGCATCTCGCTCAGCACTGAGTGAGTCGACTTCCTCCCGGAGCATCTGCTGCCTTTCCATGAACCGTTCGATCTCAGAGACGGGCAGCCGTATACTAGCGGCAAAAACTTCAGCATGTTCTAGTATGACGCGTACCGGCTCTTCGCTGTGGGCTGCTTGAATGACAATGCCACCGAACGTCGATGGGTGTCGCACTGGCAGGTTCACCACAACGTGCCCCGAATGGCTCCCGACGAGTACACGGTGATCCATATGCTCGCTGGCAACTGCTCGCACACCAAAGGCCGCTGTTCCCCGCTCAATGCGGCAGATGATGCGAATTACGTGCGGCCGTTCATCGACGAGCGTGGGCGTCCAAACGAGGCCAATGGCCCACGGTCGCGGCTCAGGCTCGATGATGAGAGGAAGGACTATTCCGTCGGCGCAGGAATCTTCGGGGCGGGATGTCCCCTGGAACTGCAACGCAGCCAACGTGACTGGCGTGTCGCAAATGTCCCAGTTGGCCTCGGCGCCCACCGCGTACGCGAACTGCGGCGGCAGGAGGTACTCCACGACATCACCATGCTTACTCCTGCGCTCTTGCTCCAACCGCTGCTGATTCTCAACACGCTGAACCGCATCCCGCAGAGCATCAATGTTGGTCAATCGTGGGAACGCTGAGAAGGTTCGCCCAACGAATCGGGCGCGCAGACGCGCCAGATCGTCAAGCTGATCGGGCGTCGGCCAGACACTGATCGCGACCTCAGGGTCATAGTGCACAGTGGAGGCGTGATACGTGCTGGTGGGGGATGCCTTCTCCAGCAGGGACATGACCAGATGCGCCGAACTGCCCGTGTTGAGTTGCGGATCTTGCAGGCTCCATGCGTCGAGTATGTCCCGCTGAAAGATTACGGAACTAATCGGCAAGTCGAGCGCTTCTCGGACGGGATCAGGCGGCTGATAGAAGAAGGGGAATGGCCGCAGACGCCTGATCTCCATATTGCCGCCCTCTGAGCGGTAAGGCTCTCTCAGATGCTGAATGCAGCCCGAGACGAGCAGTTTCGCGCCCGCATTGGCAGACCGGGCTGCCAGTGCGTATGCGATGTGCCCATCCATCCACTCATCGCCGCTCTCAACTACGGCTACGAGATCACCGCTACAAGCACGGAGTGGCCCCCAGATCAGTGCTGAAGCATATGGCCCATCCGCAACCCGCAGGGAGATGCCCGGCAGACGTCCTGCGTACTCGTCCAACACACGGCAGAACGCGTCCAGGCCTGAATCTACACCCACGGACACGAGGATCTGAAGCGAAGGGTACCCCTGCCGTACAAGACTTTCGAATGTGCGCCGCAGAGCCGATGCTGACCTATTCTGACAGGTTACGATGACCGTCAGGTCAGGGGTCTCTGCAGGTAGGCTAGTGGTAGGCGTCGACGTCTCGTGAAAGTCGAGTGCCCCTGCTAGCAGCCGCTCCATGCTGAACTGCTCTGTAAAGATCTTGTGCGAGGCAGCTGCTAACTCGCTGGCCTCAGACGGGTGACTTCTGATCCAATCCATGTGGGAGCGAATCTGCTCGGCTATTTCCTGGTCTGGGAGGTGCTGATCCAGATAGAGAACCGTCTCACCGTAGTGATGTTCGAGCCACGGCATCCTTGGGGCAATTATGATGGCGCCGGCTGCGCTAACCTCGAAGATGCGACTGGTGACAATATCGTCTGCGAAGTGGCTGTCCGAGAATAGGCAAAGTCCGGCGCCGGAGTTGTGGTAGCGCTGGATCACGGAGTGACCGTCAAATGGCAGTGAACCCTTGTACGTTGAACCTTTCAAGAATGTCCAGCCATGCGGTGGCCCGTACACTTCCATCCACAGTTCGCCGTCAAGATGCGTAAAGACATTCTCGCGACGTCTATCCCAATTCGTTCCAAAATAGGCGAGGGTTGCTGACCCGAAATCGATAGGCGTATCCCAGACAATGGTTCGGCATGTTGGATAGAAGTAGCCTACCCTCACATCGCGGCGGGCTGCGTACATCAAATCGGAAGTGAAATCTTGTAGCTTGTCGAAGATAGTGAATACGCCATCCCAGCTATAGATATTGTCAAGATAACTTGCCTTCCGCAGCAGAATATCGCGCGGGTCAAAAAGCAGGCCGTAGGTAGGCACATTGGTAAGCTTCGGCTGGGTGCGTGACATTGAAATAATGAGGTCGGGCTGTTTCTGAAAGATATCTTGTGTATTCTTGCACTCGAACGCCGTGTGTCCGAGCTGATTGGCGACGGCCGTGAGTACCGGGATCAGCTGATTCTCAGCGGCGTGTTCCCATGGGTTCAGCAGGCCGATTCTCATGCTGCTGTGCTTCCCTATGCGCTACGGGTTAAATGACCGTCGTGTATCCTGGTTCCCATGACACCTTCCTTGGAGCACCAGAGACTGGTCTATGAATCAAGGTTGTTTTCGTGCCGTGCGGCACGAAAACGGCCCCTGTTGCGTCGAATGACTTAACACTACTCTGGCGTCATGCCTTCCCAGGGGCGAATCGACGTGGAGGACTTCCCAAAACCAAGCGAAATGGCGCCCGTCAGCCCGCCTCAGGCAGGTCGGAAACGCCGCGAAGACGCCAAAGTAGGGCCGGGTTTGGGAAGGCGCCAGAGTAGTGTTAAAGATATCGTAACGACCCACGTAGAGGCTACGAGCGGGCTGGGATAGCGTGAAGGGGCAACGGGCCTGTGACGGCGCGGCAGGCGTCGAGGAGATTCCGGCCCTGCTTGCGAGCGGTGGCGAGGATGGTGGAGCGGATGGCGGAGGCCTCGGCGCCCCAGGTGGAGCGGAAGCCGCCGATGACCTTGCGGTGGATGACGGAGGGGCGCAGGTCGCGCTCGGCGCTGTTGTTGGTGGGCTCAACATCGTCATGGTGCAGGAAGACGTTCAGGCTGTCGCGGTGGGCGCGGTAGCGCTGCTGGCGCCATGCGGCCTCGGTCTTCGGGGCGACGTAGCGGTCGAACACCAGCCGATCAGTGGCATTCTCGATCAGCAGGCGGTGGCGCGCGAACACGGTTCCGGCACTGGATGAGGACGCGGCAGATCGCCTGCAAACGTACTCAGAGGAGCATGGGACCGGAGTCACGAGAGGCTGTCTAGCGGGTCCTTCGAACAGCTCCCACCTCGGACTACGGTCCACATTACGGTACAGACAACCAGAAGGCCCCTCCCAGATCACTCTGGGAGGGGCCTTCTTATCGAGTCAGCACTGGCACGCGCGGAGGGACTCGAACCCCCAACCTGCGGATTTGGAGGCCGCTGCTCTGCCAATTGAGCTACGCGCGTCTGAGACGCGGCTGGCCGTGCCTGCGCGGATTATCGCATGTCGGCGCGCGAGCCGACAACCGGACGAGCGACAACTGACAGGTATCAGTCATCAGTTCTCAGAGGGCTCCCTCTGATGACTGAAAACTGAGAACTCGTCCTACCGTGTCTCGCGGTGGGCGGTGTGCTTCCGGCAGCGCGGGCAGAACTTCTGCAGCTCCAGCCGGTCCGGATCGTTCCGCCGGTTCTTCTCGGTGTGGTAGGTGCGCTCCTTGCAATCCGGGCACGCCAGGGTGATCAGATTGCGGTCGGCCTTCTTCGCCATCGCCGTGTGTCCTCGTGAGCAGTGTCAGGAAAGCGGAAGCCGGTTGCCCAGCTCCTGCCAACCCGAGTATTGTGCCAGATTAGTCGTTGATCTTGGTGACGACGCCAGCGCCGACCGTTCGGCCGCCCTCGCGGATGGCGAAGCGGAGGCCGTCCTCCACCGCGACCGGCGTGATCAGCTCGATCTGCATCTGGATGTTGTCCCCGG
>JADLFM010000051.1 GCA_020845495.1 Chloroflexota bacterium | reverse complement strand
GAGCCGCGTCCCGCGGTCTGGACCTCAGTCGCGGAGCGCCAGCGCGATCGTGTCCGCAACTGGAGAACGGCACCAGCCGCGCACCCTCGCGGTACAGCGCCATGAGATGAGACTTGCAGAGGAACACCTTGCAGTATTCGCAGATGGCGACGGACGGGCTCTCGTCGCCCTCCATCAAGCACTCGTGGCAAAGCATGGTGCCTCCTAATCGTGCGGAAAGAGATCGTATGGGGAGCCTCGCCCCCTCGATTGGATGGTGAAAGATCAATGTCCATCGATACGTTAGCGCGCTCGACGCGCCGATGAGGGGGTCACCTGTCCCGACTCTCCTGGGAACCATGTCCGGTGGACCATCGAGAGACGTCGGCGCGCGTAGAAATGGGCTGCCTGGATCGCACGCCGGACTGCTCCGCAGCGCTCCACACCGGTTACCGGGCAATCCTTCCTGGTGGCTGCGACTCGGTTTGAGGGTAGCCGGGAGCATCTCGTCATACGGATTGTCCCGTCGGGTCCGGGACAGTTGCCATGTCTATCGATAGATCAATCTTCGTAGATTAGTTGGCAGGACGTTCGTCCATGCGCGCTGGCGCGCACCGCGCCGCTGACCATGCCCCGTCAATTAGCTGCGCTCCCTTTCTGGAGTTGAAGCCCCAAGACGAGGGGGCCTCCCGTGGTCACCGCGCCTGCCGCGACTGGCGAGCGGTCTGACTGAGTGTGGAGCGTCTCCGGAATGCGCAGCTGCATCCGGAAAGGGAGGCGACGATGGCAAACGATGGTCGACCCGGCCTGGCCCGCGGCGCGCCAGTAGCCGAAGCGGAAGCCGAGATGGTCACGGCCAGGGGCCTGTCTCCACGCAGCGTGGCACTGCCCATGAGCTCGGTCGGAGGTCCTGCCGACGCCAGTCGACGGACCCTGCTCGACCACCTGCTGAAAGCCGGTGCCACAGCCCTCGCGGCCGCGATGGGGAGTGGAGCCGTCATCGAGATGATGGCAGCGACCCCGGCTTCGGCCGCGACGAACGGCGCCACGACGCGCAAGTATCGCTACGGCATGGTCATCGACACTCGCCGCTGCGTCGGTTGTAAGGCGTGCACGGTGGCCTGCAAGCAGGAGAACAAGACACCGCCTGGGGTTTCGTACACCGTCGTCGTGGAAGAGGCGATCGGCAACCGTCCTGACGACAAGCCAATCTTCATGACCAAGCCGTGCTTCCACTGCGAGAAGCCGCCCTGCGTCGACGTCTGTCCCGTCTCGGCCACGTTCAAGCGCATCCAGGACGGGATCGTGGTCGTCGACTACGACCGCTGCATTGGCTGCCGCTACTGCGAGACGGCCTGCCCGTACGGCGCCCGCTACTTCGACTTCGGCGAGAATTATCCGACCGTCACGGCCGGCACCGAGTTCTCGAAGGTCCCATCCCCAGAGTACGGGCAATTCCGAGTCCGGCAAGCCGAGAAGTCGCCAGTCGGCAACGTCCGCAAGTGCACCTTCTGCGTCCATCTCCAGGACGAGAACGGTCAGTACGACAAGGCGGCAGGACGCTGGCCGGCTTGCGCCAAGACCTGTACCGGCAAGGCGATCCACTTCGGCGACTTCAACGATCCCCAGAGCGAGGTCTCGCGCCTCCTCAGCGAACGGCAGGCGATCCGACTCAAAGAAGAGCTGGGCACCGAGCCCAACGTCTACTACCTGCTGTAGGGGGAGAGGATCATGCAAGCACGCGCGCTGAAAACGATATTCTGGGTCACCGGAGCGATCCTTTTCCTGGTGGGCACGGTCGGCTGGTACGATCGTCTCACGAGAGGACACCTCGACGCCAACTATGGGAGCCTCGTTCCCTGGGGCCTCTGGGTCGCGGCCTACATCTATTTCATCGGGCTTTCGGCCGGGTCGTTCCTCATCTCGTCACTCGTCTACGTCTTCGGCATCAAGCGATTCGAGGCCGTCGGACGGCTCTCGGTCTTCACGGCCATCGTGACGCTGCTGCTCGCGCTCCTCTCGATCTGGGTGGATCTCGGGCACATGGACCGTGCCTGGCACGTCCTGGTCTACCCGAACTTCAAGTCGCCAATGGCCTGGATGATCTGGCTGTACTCGACGTACTTCCTGTTGTTGGTCGTCGAGTTCTGGTTCCTCATTCGACGCGACATGGTTGTTGACGGTCGTGGTCACGGCTTCCGCGCGGGCATTCATCGAGTGCTCTCGCTCGGCTCGCACGATGCGTCCGATGCCTCGGCCGAACGCGACCGCAAAATTGTCAGGGTCCTGGCAACCATCGGTGTGCCCGTCGCCATCATGTTCCACGGCGGCGTCGGCGCCCTGTTCGGCGTCGTGGCAGCCCGGCCGCTCTGGAACAGCGGCCTGTTCCCAATCCTGTTCCTACTTTCGGCGCTGGCCAGCGGCGGTGCGCTGCTGACCCTGGTGGCCACCATCTTCCAGCATGGCTGGACCCGCAACCGTGAGACCGTGCTGGCGCTGGGCCAGCTCGTGCTTGGCCTGTTGCTCCTGGACGTCCTGTTCCAGTTCTCGGAGCTGCTGGTCGGCTTCTACAGCGGTAGCCCAGACCACCTTGGCGCACTCCAGGCCATCGTCGGCGGATCATTCTGGTGGGTCTTCTGGGGCTGGCAGATCGTGCTCGGGACGCTGCTCCCGATCCTCCTGCTCGTGTTTCCGACCCGCAAAGATCCGCGCTTCGTCTCCCTGGCTGGACTGCTGATCGCCCTCGGGTTCCTGGCGGTTCGCCTGAACATCGTCATCCCGGGCTTCACCGTCGAGGAGGTGCGCGGGATCACGGCGGCGTTCGCGTCCGCCCGCGTCAGCACCAACTACTTCCCGAGCATGATGGAGTGGCTCGTCAGTATCGGCATCGCGGGCCTTGGCCTGTTGATGTTCGGGTTCGGCGAGATGCTGATGCCCGAGGAGCCGGAGCACAAGGAGCCCGTCGTTCGACAACCGATCAGACCACATGACGGCGTGCTCGTCCCGCCAGCTATCGAGGAGGCCCCCTATGTCCGCGCGTGATAGAAAGGTCGGACGACGCAAATTCCTTAAGGGCGCAGGCGTCGCCGCGACAGTTGCGGCCACCGCCGCAGGGGCAAGCTCGGCCGCCTGCACCAGCGTGGGCTCGAAGGAGCATCAACTCCCTGTGAGTGCTGCCGGCACCCAGCAGTGGGGCCGCGAGGCCGGCACATGGACACCGTCCGCCTGCATGATGTGCGGCGGCCAGAGCGGTATCCTGGTCCACGTCGCGAACGGCGTCGTCGACAAGATCGAGCCGAACCACTGGAATCCAGTCAACTACTCGAACATCTCCACTGACTTCTTCGACGGTTACACGGTCGAAAACGGCTGTAAGGAGGGAGGCTCCCTCTGCCCGAAGGGCAATGCTGGAATCCAGGCGCTCTACGATCCGGACCGTGTCAAGACCCCGCTCAAGCGGACCAACCCCGACCGCACGCCGGGCGCGGACCCGCAGTGGCAGCAGATCACCTGGGACCAGGCCCTGGACGAGGTCGCGGCGAAGATGAAGGCGCTGCGCGACGCCGGCGAGCCGCACAAGCTGTTCTGGCTCAGCGAGGACGCCTCGTTCGTCGACATCCAGACCGACTTCACCAAGCTCTACGGCACGCCGAATCTGGGCCTGCACTCGAACCTGTGTGACGTGGCGCGCAAGGCGTCGTTCAAGACGGTGACCGGCCACGATCGACCACTCACCGACTTCATGAATACCAGATACATTCTGCTCTTCGGCTGGAATCCGACCTCGGCGATCAAGTGGGACTATCTGCCGCGTATCATCACCCGCGCCATCGAGAACGGCGCCCGGATGGTGGTGGTCGATCCGTACTTGTCTGACACGGCCGTCAAGGGCCAGGAGTGGATCGCCGTGCGGCCGGGCACCGACGGCGCGCTGGCGTTGGCACTGGGGCACGTCATCGTCCGCGACAAGCTGTACGACGAGCCGTTCGTGAAGAGCTGGGCCGTCGGCTTCGCGGAGTATTCTGCCTACGTGGCCGACAAGACGCCGCAGTGGGCCGAGGAGATCACCAGCGTCCCGGCCAAGACCATCGAGCGGATTGCCCGCGAGCTGGCCACCACGAAGCCGGCGATCGTCGATGTGTGGAGCGGCCCGGGCCAGCACAGTAACGGCGTCCAGGGCGGTCGGGCCATCGCCGCGCTGTCGGTCCTGATCGGCGGTGTCGACCGTAAGGGCGCGCTGGTCATCCCCGAGAAGGCCGGCCTCAAGCACGTCGACCAGCCGGTCGACGACGTCGCAGCGGCAGGGCTGAAGCAGCCGCGCATCGACGAGTTGAGCAAGTATCCGATGGGGCACAGCTCCGGTGTCTACACCCAGCTCTTCTCGAACATCGCCGAAGGAAAGGGGCCGTACCAGCCGAAGATGGGCGTCGTCGTCATGCAGAACGTGATGATGTCCGTCCCGAGTCCGCAGACGACGGCCAAGGCCCTCGCCAAGCTGGAGACGCTGGTCGTCGTCGACACCATGCTGTCCGAGACGGCGATGATGGCCGACTACGTTTTGCCGGGGACCAACTATCTCGAACGGTACGAGGCGATCACCTACTGGGTGACCTGGCCGGTGATCGGCCTGCGCCAGCCGGTGGTCAAGCCGTTGTTCGGCCAGCCGGCCGAGTACGAGATCTTCACGGCGCTGGGGCGGCGCCTGGGCCTCAAGACCAAGGAGGGCAAGGAGTTCTTCAAGCTCGGGCTACTCTCGGGCCAGCCCATCGACGACCTGACCCAGTGGTACGAGGACTACATGTCGGCCGAGTTGAAGGGCAGCCCGGCCGGCCTGACCCTCCCCGAGCTGAAGGCGCTCCCCGGAGCCGTCTGGGTCGACAAGCGGGGCACGCGCTACGAGAAGTTCCTGTTCCCGCTGGCCGAGGATCGGTTGAAGACGGCGTGGTACGAAGGGGACCAGACGGCCGACGGCACGCTGGTCTACGACAAGCCGAAGGACCAGGGCGGCGTCAAGATCGGCGTCGTAGTCGGCGGCAAGCCGCTCGCGGGATTCGCAACGCCGAGCGGCAAGCTGGAGCTGGTGACCAAGTCGCTGGCCACGAAGAAGGACGCCAATGGCAACGCGGTCGATCCGCTCCCGGTGTACACCCCGCGCGACTGGCAGCCGTCGAAGGAGTTCCCGCTCTACCTGATCAACTGGAAGGAGGCGAGCCACACCCATACGCGCACCCAGAACAACCCGTTCCTGCTGGAGATCAAGCCGTCGAGCCCGCTGATCATGCATCCAACGACGGCCGGCCGTCTCGATCTGGCGGATGGCGACCCGGTCTGGATCGAGTCGCAGTACGGCAAGGTCAAGGGCGAGTTGAAGGTCTCGAAGCGGATGCACCCCGAGGTCGTCGGCCTGCAGCACGGCTTCGGCCACACGGCGCTCGGACGGAACGCGGCCGGACGCGGCACCACCGATGGTCCGTTGCGGCCGTCGAAGTCCGATCCGCTATCGGGCCAGGCCTCCCACAAGGAAGCCACCGTCCGAGTCTACAAGGCATGAATGCGACAGTGGTGTCCGAACCACCCGTCGGACTTGATCGCGTCGTGGAGCGGCTCCTGCCGCTCCACGCTCGACTCTGTCCTCGCCAGATCCTGGGTGCGCGCATCGGGCTGTACGCTGGCGAGTTGCTCGGGCTGGACCTACCTCAGACCGACAAGCGACTGCTCGCCATCGTCGAGACGG
>JADLFM010000050.1 GCA_020845495.1 Chloroflexota bacterium | reverse complement strand
CGCGGCCCCAGCGACTCCACCCCGTGCCGTCGATAATCGTCCCACCGCTGCCCATCCCTGGCGCAAGCCCTTCTTTCGCTCACGCCAGCGCAACCCGCTCCCCGCAACAAGCTGAGGGGCACCCCAGATGCCGTGGACGGTGGAAGGCGAGGATAAGGAGTGTGCTACCCTGCCGGATGTACTTCGATGCCCAAAGGAGACACCATGCCTCGCATCAATCGCGCGGTCGAGTTGCTCGCGCAGGGGCAGCCGATCTACTACACCACGGTCAACGAGCCGACCTACGAACGCGGCAAGGAACTGGCGCAGACCTGGGCCGATTTCATCAACGTCGACATGGAGCATCATCCGTTCGATCCGGTCGGGCTCCAGGCGTTCATGCACGGCCTCGTCGACGGCGGCCCGACCAGGAGCGGTCATCGCACGCCGACCGTCATCACCACCCTGCCGATGACCGGTCGCAGCGAGGCCATCGTTCGGGCCAACGCCTGGATGGTCAGCCAGGTGCTCGGGTGCGGCGTGCACGGTCTGCTGCTGGTGCATGCCAACCAGCCGGCGGCCATCAGGGCGTTCGTGGAAGCGTGCCGCTATCCATTCAATCGTGCTGGCGTTGGCGCGGGCCTGGATGAAGGCGAGCGGGGCAGCAGCGGCCAGAAGGGCGCGGCAGCAATCTGGGGCGTGTCGGTGCCCGAATATCTCCAGAAAGCCGATCCCTGGCCGCTGAACCCAGAGGGCGACCTGTTGCTCGGTCTGAAGATCGAGAATACGACGGCCCTCTCGAACGCCGAGAAGACGACGCGCGTGCCGGGCATCGCCTTCGCGGAGTGGGGGCCGGGCGACATGGGCATGTCGCTGGGGCACCCGGACGCGCACGACCCGCCGTACCCGGCCGACATGCAGGCTGCGCGCAACCGGGTGCTTGCCGCCTGTAAGGCAGCCAGGATCGGGTTCCTCGAGCAGGTAACCCCTGAGAACGTGATCGACCAGATCGCGGCCGGTGTGACCATCGGGTCAGGTACCAACTCTCAGGCGGCGGCGGAGATCGGTCGGAAGCACACCGCCCGGACGATGCCCTGGTAAGCTCGCATCCTTGCGCGCGCGGCGAGTGGCGGTTCGACCGGCCACTCGCTCGCTGCGCCCAGATGTGCCCGGGCAGACGCGCAGGCCGGAAAACGCACTTTGCCGACGCACTACACCATAGGGGAGGCAATGATGGCGTCACTCACACCAGCACAGCTTCAGCAGTTCGCGGATGAGGGGTATCTGGTCGTCGAGAACGTCCTGGACCCAGTGCAGGACATTCAGCCGCTGCTCGACGAGTACAACGAGGTGTTGGACGGCCTCGCTGAAGGCTTGCTCGCCGAGGGCGCCATCCGCTCGACGTACCGGGAGCTCCCGTTTGCGGATCGGCTGACCCAGATCTGCATGGAGAGCCAGCGGCTGTTCTCCAGCTACTTCGACATCAGCCTGCCGCAGGCCGGGGTCACGTACGATACGCCGATCCACGTCGGGCCGGCCGTCTTCAACCTGCTCCGCAATCCGCGCGTCCTCGACGTCGTCGAGAGCATCGTCGGGCCGGAGGTCTTCTCGAACCCGGTCCAGCACATCCGCACCAAGCTGCCCAGGCGAGCGATCCCGGCGGCGGGGCGCTACAACGGACTTGTGGAGAAGGTCGAATGGCATCAGGACAACGGTGTCATCCTACCCGAGGCTGACGAAGCGACGATCTTGACCGTCTGGATGCCGCTCACCGATGCAACGATCGAGAACGGCTGCATGCAGGTGATCTCGCGCACCCATCGACAAGGGCTATCCGATCACTGCCCGTCCGACTTCGGCGTCCGGATCCCGGCCAGCCTGCTGGAGTTGGAGCGGGCGACACCACTACCTATGAAGGCGGGCAGCCTGCTCCTGATGCACCAGCGGACCATCCATGCGTCGCTCGACAACGTGACCAACGATCAGGTCCGGATCAGCTTCGATCTGCGCTACCAGCCGGTCGGGCAACCGAGCGGACGGCCAGCCTTCCCGGGTTTCGTCGCGCGAAGCAAGAGCCGGCCCGAAGCGGTGCTCGACGACGCGGCGCAGTGGGCGACACTCTGGCTCGACACCCGTGAGCACCTCGCCCGCCTCGAAGACCCGCTCTACAACCGCTGGGACGCGAATTCCCCGGCCTGCGCCTGATCGGGGCGTAAGTCGACCGGAGAACGGCCAAACCTCCAGTGGCACGCAACGATGGGAGTGGGCGTCGGCTCCACTCCCATCGTCGTTGTCGGCGGGTGGTGAGCGAACGCGCACGCCTGTCGCTGGCACGTGCCAGGGTAGTGACCGAGCGGTACTGCCTGAAGCGATAGAGACGCCGCGGGCATCTAGGGAGCGCGCCGCTCAGGTGCGGTGGAGACCGCATGCTCTCACGCGCGGAGCCTCCCTCACCGCTCCCTGCCAGCGGCAGACCCTGGCGCTCCGAGGCGACAGCGCAGATGGCTCTGCGCGGCCGCCAGGCGTTCGCTGAGGCCGCTTTGACAGGCCGCAGGTACCAGGGGGAGGGCAGCGTGTACGCCGTTGTGGCGCGCCGGTGCCCCGTCTGTGACGATGGGCGTGCCCCAGTGCCCCATGAGCGCCCGTAGAATGCAGCCAACCCTCATCCCCTCGGCGGGACGCCCCGTCCGCTAACGTCGTCACCAGGCGCGGCCTCGTTCGACGACGTTCGGTTTTCGCTTGCTGCTTCACCCTGCCCTCAGCCGGAGGTTGCCCATGCTCGCATCGACACGGGAGTGCTCGTTATGAGGCGCACGCCGGTCTACGATCGCTTCGACTACGACGGCGAGGACGGGCCAGACCACGACAGCCCGGCCAACGTTCGGCGCATCTCGACTGGCTCAACGCCAAACCGACAGTCCTCGCGCCCGCCCGTTCGCCCGCTCGGCATCTCGCGTCGTCCCCCGCCGAAGCGCGGCCCGAATCTGATCGGCTGGTTCGTGCGAGGCTCGATTGGTGTCGCCATCCTCGGCGGTGTGTGGCTCGGCTTGCAGACGCTCTACCCGCTTACGGGGTCGCAGGAGACGGCGGCTCCCGCACCCACCATCATTGTCGTGCAGGAAACGCCTGCACAGGCCGGAAGCACCGAAGAAACCGCGCCGACCCTGGTGGCCCAGGCGACCGCTGAGCCCCAGGGTGACCGGCTCCCTGGCATGCCGACACCGGCTGCGGTGGCACCGTCGGCTGCTCCGGCTCCGGCAGCCGCGCCTCCTGCCCGCGCGGCAGATGCGACGACCACTCAGACGGGTACGGCGCCCGCCCAGCCGACGGCACCGGCCGAGTCCGCGTCCCAGCCTGCTACGCAGCCGCCCGCCGTCGCCCAGGCGCAGCCGCCCGCCCCTGACGCAAAGCCCACACTCGCGCCTATTCCGCCGCCCGCGGAGACGGCTGCCGACGACGGTGCACAGGCCGAGGCGCAACCTGGACCGGCCACGGCGGCAGCTCCCGCACCGGCGTCACGCGCTCCGGCGCAACCTCCCGCCCAGCCGGCGAGCCCGGCCCAGCGGCAGGCGCCCCCACCCGCACCGCCGGCCGGCGCGTTTAGTCTGAGTGCGAGCACCTCCCCCGCCAACCCGATCTCCGAGAACGCCGTCGTCACGGTCTCGGTCACAGCAACGCAGGGCGGGGCGCCGATCTCGGGTGCCTCTTGTGTGGCGACGATCTACTATCGAACGGCGACCGCGCGCCAGCCGGTCGGCGGGTTCAGAACCGGCTCGAACGGCGTCGGCTCGTTCACGCTCGACGCTCGCGGCACCACCTATGGCTACCACATCCCGATCGACGTGACCTGCAACGCGCGCGCCGGCAGCGCAACGGCTCGGACCGGCTTCACGCCGGTGAAGGGGCGCTAGCTCAGGAAGGGCGCATCGACCGCTGCGGGTCGATCGCCTGAAGTGGACCGACTGGCAGGTACGCCACACGCCTGCCGCCGGGACTGACGAGCCGCCCGACCCGTGAAGGGGTCGGGCGGCTCGTCTGATGCCCGCCTTGTTGGATCCGACCAGTCAGGCGACGAGATGACGCACCGGGCACGGCGTGGCATGCTGCCCGTGCTGCGTTGGCCGTCCGTACCTCACTCCACGAGGCAACGGTCAACATGCCGGTCTGTCATCTCATCTGCATCGACGAACGTCAGACTCGCATGGCAAGCAGGGGCACCTCCATCTCGCGGGGATCCAGGCCGCCGTGGTTCCCGAACAGGAACGGGGGGCGCTGATAGCGGGCAAAACGCCACATGAACTGCCAGTCATCGCGGGCGAGCAGGACGACGTCGCCGGCGCGGTGTCGGCTCGCCGCGCCGGGCTGACCTGGACCAAACACTCCCTCTGCGAACAGCCGCGCTGGATCGAGCACGTGTGCCGCATGGCCGAAGTGCTCTTGGCAGTAGCCACGGACCGCTTCAGTCCGGCCCGCCCGAGCATGCAGGTAGACGAGCCGCCGCTCGCCGGTTGGGGCGCAGATCAGATCGTCGAGCAGGCGTGCATCGAGATCCAGGCGGAGCACCTGACCACGCCGACCAAACACGTGGCCGTGGTCGGCGGTGAGGAGCACCAGGGTCGAGCCGTCCGGATCGGGACGCTCGACGAGCCGACTGAGCGCGAAGTCGAGCGCCGCGATCTCCTCGGCCACGTCGGCGAACACGCCGTCCAGCGACGAGCGCCAGTCGAGCCACGCCAGATGCGCCACCAGGTCGACGTTCGGCCAGTACGCATAGACGAAACATCGCTGGCGCTCCTCGCCGCGCGCGAGCCCCTCACGAATCAGGAGTGGGAGCGTCGAAGTCGCGCGGTAGCCCAGGAAGGAGGCGCCGGCGAACGTCATCATGCTGAAGGCGCTGTCACGGTGGTCGGCCGGCGAGACCACGAACGGAGCGACGCCATGACGACGCAGATGCTGGTGGAGCGTCTGGTGCCCGAAGAAGGCGGCCGGGTCGTAGCCGCCGTGCTCCCACTGCGCGTAGCTGCCCCGCCCAGCGGCCGGCCCCCAACGGACCGTCTCGGCCGGCTCCCCAAGCTCTTCCAGGTAGAGCCACCAGCCCATCAGGCCGTGCTGGGACGGTGGCAGGCCGGTATTGAGGGTCGTCAGGGCAGGGACGGTCGAAGAGGGGAAGACAGACGTGATCGAGGTGGCGGCGACACCAGCCTCGCCATGCTGGCCCGCTACCAGCCACGGCCCGAGCGAGCGTTCGCCAACGGGGCGACGCTCGCCGTCCCGCTGGGAGCGGAGGCTGCGGGTGAGCAGATCGTGGCCAAGGCCATCGACCACGATGAGGATGACGCTTCGAACGTCTTGCAGCAGCGCTAGCGGCAGCATCGCTGGGTCGAGCGGCGGGGCATCGGTGGGTGGCGGTACGCCGAGCGCGGCGCAAATGGTCGCCGGCAGGTTCAGCAGACTCCCGCCGTCATAGCGCGGCAGGTCGATGCTGCCCACCGGCGCGCCCGTCAGTACATCCACAGCTCCCCTCCCGATGCTCGTTCTCCCAATTCTCGTTCTATCGGGTTGTAACCGGTCGTGTGTCCCGCGGCCATCGCCCTCGACACGCGTCTAAACCAGAGCCACGGCGGAATCTCCATGGTCGTAGCCAGGGCGCATGTGAAATCTTCACCCTGGTATCGGTGGAGGTGACCGTTCGTTGCCCGGATCGTTGCTCCAACACCTACGGAGATCGGGCACAACTCGCCGGCAGGCCCGCGTGTCGATGGCCTTCGACGTGCACGCTGCGCTCGCTTGGGCGCTCCAGGCCCTCCCGGCCGCATCCCCACGAGCGATAGCCGCGGCCTTCATCGGGCGGGAGGCCTCGATAGATCGTGCCGATGGTACGCCGCCTGACCGCCAGTTCAGACGCCAGGCGCCGCTCGCGGAGTCAATCGGTGCTACCATCCCGAGAGCCATGAAGGCCACCGGACCACCGAGAGAGGAGCCCGAGCGTGAGCGACTACACACTCTTCGATGCCACGCAGATCAAGCAGTGGCTAAACGCCGTCTTCGAGAAACTGGGCGTGCCGTCGAAGGACGCGCAGATGACGACTGATGCGCTCATCCACGCCGACCTGATGGGCATTGACTCGCACGGCCTGAACCGCGTCACCAACGATAGCTATGCCGGCGGCCTCGCCAAGGGGAAGATCGACCCGAAGGCGAAGCCGGAGATCGTGCATCAGGCCGCGGCAACGGCCGTCATAGACGGGAAGGGCGGCCTCGGACCGGTCGCCGGCACGGTCGCGATGGAACTGGCCATCGAGAAGGCGAAGCAGACCGGGGCCGGGTTCGTGGCGGTCAACAACAGTCATCACTACGGCGCATCGTCCCACTATGCCAGCCTCGCGCTCCCACACAACATGATCGGCATCTCGATGACGATTGGAGGGCTCGGCGTCGTCGCGACCGGCGGCCGGGGCCGTCGCATCGGCATCAACCCCCTGAGCGTCGCGGCGCCGGCCGGCAGCCAGCCGCCGTTCATCCTCGACATTGCGACCAGCGTCATCGCAGCCGGCAAGCTGGAACTGGCGAAGATGAAGGGTCAGCAGGTGCCGCTCGGCTGGATCGTCGATGCGGCCGGCAAGCCCACCACCGACCCGGATGAGTTCTGGAAGGGCGGCGCGATCTTGCCGCTTGGCGGCGGGGCCGACACTGGCGGCTACAAGGGCTACGGCCTCTCGGTCATGATCGACGTCCTGGCGGGCGTGCTCTCCGGCGCTGGCTTCGTGGGCGAGCTACGTGGGCCGGGTGGCACCAACCAGACACCCCACTTCCAGGGCGCCCTCTCCATCGACGGCTTCCTCTCGGTCGACAACTTCAAGGCGATCATGGACCGCATGATTACCTTCCTCAAGGCCACTGAGCCAGCCGAGGGCGTGCCCCAGGTGATGGTTCAGGGCGAGCGCGAGTTCGCGATGGAGCAGGAGCGCCTGAAGACTGGCATCCCGTACCACCGCGAGGTGGTCGGCCGTCTCGAAGTTCTCGCCGATAGCGTCGGCGTCCCGCTGCCCCAGCCCGTCGGGACGGCGTAGAGCGCGCGTGGAGCGTCACTCTCGGCGACAGCGGCCGTCTCGCCTGCCCTCGGATCTCGAGGAGCAGGCGGAACGGCGTCAGGCACGGAGAAGTCGCCGCGAGCCCACGCTCCGTCGCGGCGGCCTGTCCTCCCCCTGGGGCACAGTGGTCCGCGTGGGGGAAGACGAGGGTCGGCGGGTGCTGCTGGTGGACGGCGTCGTCCAGTCGGTGCTGGACGACGCCGCCGAACTGGGCTACTGGGCGGCGATGGTCCCAGATGTGCGTCCCGAACGGGCGCTGATCCTGGGCGTTGGTGGCGGGACGATCGTTCGACTGCTACGCAAACGCTTCGGATCGTTCCCCATCGTCGGTGTGGACGACGACGCCGACATTCTGGCTTTCGCCGGTCGTGAGCTTGCCGACGCCGAACAGGTCCAGCTCGTTGAAGCGGATGCGTTCGAGTGGACGCGCGAAGCGGCCGAGCACGGGGAGCACTTCGACCTGGCGTGCGTTGACGTCTTCCGAGCCGATGCCATGCCGGCCGATCTGACCCGCAAGCCGTTTCTCCGCGCAGTGAGGCGCCTGCTGGAGCCGCGCGGACGCGCAGTCTTCAACCTCTTCGCTGACCGCCGCGTCGACGACCGCATCCGCCGCATCGAGCGGGTGCTCGAGGTGGTCGAGCGGCAGACCATCGAGAAGAACGCTGTCGTCTGGTGCCGCCCTTGACTCGGTGTGCCTCCGAGGCCGCCCGTCCTGCCGCGACCTCCATCAGCCTGGCGCTCACGGCCGGCCCGACCGGCCCCGCCGCGAGCAGCCTGGCGAGCTCGTGGGGGTGCTACACGAGCTCGAAGCTCATGGCGACGGCCCCACCACCTCCGTGGCAGAGCCCGGCCATGCCTCGCGTCAGGCCGCGCTGCCTCAGAGCGTGGAGGAGCGTCACGACGATCCGCGCACCAGTCGCCCCGAGGGGGTGACCGAGCGCGATTGCGCCGCCGTTGACGTTCACCTTGTCCCAGTCCCAGCCCAGCACTTTGCCGTTAGCCAGGATCTGCGCCGCGAACGCCTCGTTGACCTCGAGCGCGCCGTAGTCGTCAAGCGTCGTACCGGTCTTCTCCAGCAGCTTCCGGATCGCGAGAACTGGCGCATCGAAGAGCCAGAGCGGCTCGCAGGCGGCTGTGGCATGAGCGACGACTCGCGCGAGCGGCGTCAGTCCCTGCTCCCGGACGGCGTCCTCGCTCGCCACCACGACGGCGGCCGCGCCATCGGTCAGGCCGGGTGCGTTGCCGGCCGTCACCAGTCCATCCGGCGTGAAGGCCGGGCGCAGCTTGCCGAGCGCTTCGATGGACGTGTCCGGGCGCGGCCCTTCATCAGCCGTAACTGTGACTGGCCGCTTGCCACCCACCTCGACGGGGACGATCTCGGCGTCGAAGCGGCCGGACTCGGCCGCTTCGACGGCCTTGCAGTGGCTGTTCACCGAGTACACGTCCATCTCGGCTCGCGAGATGCCGTGCTTCTCGGCGATTGCCTCGGCGGCATTGCCCATGTGGTGCCGCTCGAAGGGGCACCACAGGCCGTCGTGGATGACGGCGTCCTGAAGCTCGCCCGGACCCAGCCGAAGCCCCTGGCGCACTCCCGGGAGCAGATGGGGCGCCCGACTCATACTCTCCATGCCGCCGGCCACGATCACATCCGCATCGCCAACCCGAATACTGAGCGCGGCGGTGTTGATCGCTTCCAGGCCCGACGCACAGACCTTGTTCACCGTCGTCGCCGAGGCGCTGTTCGGCAGTCCAGCCCCAAGCGCAGCCTGTCGGGCCGGCGCTTGTCCGATCCCCGCCTGCACCACGTTGCCCATGAGCACGTCGTCGACGGCGCCCGGATCCACGCCCGAGCGCTCGACGGCGGCGCGGATGGCCGCTGCGCCGAGCTCGGGCGCGGAGATGCTGCTCAAGCCGCCCAGGAATCGCCCGATCGGCGTTCGCGCTGCCCCCACGATGAAGACGTCTCGCATCGCTAGCCCTCCGGCGCCCCCGCTACCTTGTCGCACTCGCACACGTCCACCTGGATTGTACCGACCAGTCACACAGTCACCGAGGACGGCACGGCACCAACGCGGCGGAGGTAAGGCGTCGGCGAAGCAGTGCGCTGCCTCTCGGAGACAGGGACGAGAGCCTCGATGGCAGGTCAAAGCGCGCTCGCGCTGGCCGAGCCAGCTACGCGGGCTTACCGCGCAGGCGGCCAGATCCGGGAGATCACCAGCCGGAAGCCGGGCAGGAGCGGGCTTTCGAGCAGAGCGTCGCCCGCCAACGTCTGGACCAGTTGAAGCGAGGCATTGACGCGGCGGTAGACCTGAACGGTGCGTCGCTGCCAATCGACGATCCAGTACTCGACGACGTCCTCGCGGGAATAGAGCGCCAGTTTTCGCTCGCGGTCTCGACGCTCGTTCGCCGCGCCGGGCGAGAGCACTTCGACGATCAGTTCGGATGCATGCGTAAAGTGACCGGCCGCATCGACGCCGTCTACCAGTCGCTCGGCGCTGACCCACACGAGGTCCGGCGCGACTGCGTCTTCTGCGTCGAAGATGATTCCGGGCGCCGAAATCGGAATGCCCAGCCCCGACGCGCGACTCCAGGCGCGGAGGGCAAATTGAATCTCGTCGCTGGCGTACTGATGATGCCAGGATGGCTGCTTCGACACGCACAACTCTCCGTCGATGACCTCGTAACGCCAGCCCTCGACGGCCTCGATCTGCTCGAGGTCAGATACCGTGTAGCGGCGTGTGACGCTCATGTTCGCCCTCCCGGTCGGCCGACGAAGTACCCAGAATCAGTATACGGTGGTGCCAGAGCTATTCGGGATACCCAACGTCAGCGAGACGTGGCGGTCAACGACGGGGACTCGGGGCGAACGCCGGCGCCTCGGGTGAGCGGGGCGCGCGTCAGTGTGCCTGCTCGCGGCCAGCACGAGGACCCTCGCGCTCGCCACGGCTGCCAGGGCCGTGCACGGTTCCGTTCACCCGACCATTCGCCCTGGCTCCCAGGGGCGCGGGCTGGCCGAGGTGGCGTCCTTCGTGCAAGAGCGGTGCGAGGAACTGGCCGGTGTAGGAGCGTGGGTTCTCCGCGATCTCCTCGGGCGTCCCGACCCCAATGACCTCGCCGCCGGCGTCGCCGCCCTCCGGCCCAAGGTCGACGATCCAATCGGCCGTCTTGATGACGTCCAGGTTGTGCTCGATTACGATGATGGTATTGCCGGCGTCGACCAGGCGAGTGAGCACCTGGAGCAGCTTCGCCACGTCGGCGAAGTGCAGCCCCGTTGTCGGCTCGTCCAGGATGTAGATCGTCTTGCCGGTCGCCCGCCGTGACAGCTCCGTCGCCAGTTTGACGCGCTGGGCCTCGCCGCCCGAGAGGGTCGTCGCCGGCTGGCCAAGGTGGATGTAGCCAAGGCCGACGTCGTTCAGGGTCTGAAGCTTGTTCTTGAGCGAGGGGATCGCGTCGAAGAACGCCAGCGCCTCCTCAACCGTCATGTCGAGGACGTCGGCGATGCTCTTGCCCTTGTAGCGGACTTCGAGCGTCTCACGGTTGTAGCGCTTGCCTTTGCAGACCTCGCACGGGACGTATACGTCCGGCAAGAATTGCATCTCGATCCGCAGGATGCCGTCGCCCTCGCACGCCTCGCAGCGCCCACCCTTGACGTTGAAGGAGAAACGGCCCGGCTTGTAGCCGCGAATCCGCGCCTCCGGCACCTGGGTGAACAAGTCGCGGAGCGGGGTGAACAGGCCGGTGTACGTCGCGGGGTTCGAGCGCGGCGTCCGGCCAATCGGCGACTGGTCGATGTCGATGACCTTGTCCAGGTGCTCCAGCCCCTCCATGCCCGTGTGACGGCCGGCCCGATCGCGCGCTCGGTGCAGTGACTGAGCGAGCGCCTTGTACAGCACCTCGGTGATGAGCGTGCTCTTGCCGGAGCCGGATACTCCGGTAACGCAGACGAACGTCCCGAGCGGGAAGGCGACGTCGATGTCCTTCAGGTTGTTCTCGTGGGCGCCCTTGATACCGATGGTCTTGCCATTGCCAGGCCGCCGCGCCGCCGGCACCGGGATCTCGAGTGCGCCGCTCAGGTACTGTCCGGTCAACGACTCTGGACAGGCGAGAATGTCGCTCAGCGTGCCAGCCGCGACGACCCGTCCGCCGTGCTCGCCGGCACCGGGGCCGATGTCGATGATGTGGTCGGATGCGAGGATGGTGTCCTCGTCGTGCTCCACGACGATCAGCGTGTTGCCGACGTCGCGGAGCCGCTCCAACGTATGGATCAGGCGGGCGTTGTCGCGCTGATGAAGCCCGATGCTCGGCTCATCCAGGATGTAGAGCACGCCCATCAGGCCGGAGCCGATCTGGGTGGCCAGCCGAATTCGCTGGGCCTCGCCGCCCGACAGCGTTCCGGCGGTACGGTCGAGCGTCAGGTAGTCCAGCCCAACGTCGACCAGGAACCCGAGCCGCGCCCGGATCTCCTTCAGAATCTGGCGTGCGATCGTGTATTCGCGGTCAGTCAGCGTCAGCCCGCGCTCGTCCTTGAAGCGCACCTTCGCGGTCCGTGCACTCCGCTGGTCGAGGAACGGCTGGCGCTCTTCGAGCGCGGTGAAGAACGCGAGCGCCGCCGATACGGATAGGCTCGTCACCTCGTCAATCGAGCGGCCGATGACGGTGACGCTCAGGGCCTCGGGCTTCAGGCGCGCGCCCTTGCAGGCCGGGCAGGGCCGTTTCGCCATGTACCGCTCGATGTCCGAGCGGATGAAATCGGATTCGGTCTCCTTGTAGCGCCGCTCGAGATTCGGGATGATGCCCTCGAAGACCGACTTGTACTCGAAGACCCGGCCGCCCCGTTTCGAGACGTGTCGGATCGGGATCCGCTCGCCCTTCGTGCCGTAGAGCAGGATATCGAGGTCTTCGTCCGACAGATCCGAGATGGGCACGCTCAGCGAGAAGCCGCGCACCCGCGCCAGCGACGCGACGAGGTCACGGTACCAGACGTTGCCGTTGATCCCGGCCCTGCCCCATGGCACGATGGCGCCCTCATCGATCGAGAGCGACCGGTTCGGAATGACGAGGTCCGGGTCGATCTCCAGCCGATGGCCGAGGCCGGTGCAGGTCGGGCAGGCGCCGTGCGGGCTGTTGAACGAGAAGGTGCGCGGCTCGATCTCGCCGAGCGAGATGCCGTCGTAGACGCAGGCGAACTGCTCCGAGAAGACGTGGTCGACGCTGCTGCCATCACGCTCCAGCATCGTCACGACGACCGTGCCGCTCCCGAGCTTGAGCGCCTGCTCCACCGAGTCGTTGATCCGCCCGACGTCCGGATGATTCGGCCGCGCGCCATCCTCGACGGGCATCACCTCCGGCACGACCAGGCGGTCCACCACGACTTCAATGGTGTGCTGCTTGTAGCGGTCGAGTTTGATCTCGTCGCTGACGTCGCGCACCTCTCCATCGACGCGTACTCGGACGAAGCCGGCCTTGCGAACTTCATCGAAGACCTGCTGGTACTCGCCCTTGCGGCCCCGCACCAGCGGTCCGAGAATCATGATCCGGGCCCCGGCCGGCAGCGCTAGAACCGCGTCGACGATCTGTTCGGCCGACTGCTGCTGGATCGGCCGGCCGCACTTCGGGCAGTGGGGCCGGCCAATGCGGGCGTAGAGCAATCGCAGATAGTCGTAGATCTCGGTGACGGTCCCGACTGTCGAACGCGGGTTGTGACTGGTGCCCTTCTGGTCGATCGAGATCGCCGGCGACAGCCCACTGATGTAGTCGACGTCCGGCTTGTCCATCTGGCCGAGGAACTGGCGCGCATACGACGACAGCGACTCGACGTAGCGGCGCTGGCCCTCGGCGTAGATCGTGTCGAACGCGAGCGACGACTTGCCGGACCCCGAGAGGCCGGTGATGACGACGAGCCGGTCGCGCGGGATCGCGACGTCGATGTCCTTCAGGTTGTGCTGACGGGCGCCCTTGATAAGAATCTGATCGACAGGCATGGCGAATTATCGCCTCGCCCGCGATCGACTCTTGCGCGGCCTGTGGGCCGCGCCGTTCGGGTTGCCGTCCGAAGCGGCCGCCACCGGCGCGCCGGTCCGCGTCAGCCACTTTTCAGGGATCAACGGCTGTTCGGCGACGAGGAGTTTCTTCAGATCGATGACCTGATCACGAAGCAGGGCCGCGCGCTCGAATTGAAGCTCCTTGGCCGCCTGCCGCATCTGCACCTCCAGATCGGCTACCAGCCTCGCCATCTCGTCCTTCGGCATGGTGGGGCGCTCGCCCGTCTCGACGCTGTACTCGGCGGCCTGCTCGGCCACGGCCCGCACCCGGTTCGAAATGTCGCGGATCGCCTTCTTGATCCCCTGCGGCTCGATACCGTGGCGCTCGTTGTACTCGAGTTGGATCCGGCGGCGACGGTACGTCTCGTCGATTGCGCGCTGCATCGAGCCGGTCATAGTGTCAGCGTACATGATGACCCGGCCGTCGACGTGCCGTGCTGCCCGACCGATCGTCTGGATCAGCGAGCTTTCCGAGCGCAGATAGCCTTCCTTATCGGCGTCGAGGATCGCCACCAGCGAGACTTCCGGCAGGTCCAGCCCCTCGCGCAGCAAGTTGATGCCGACGACCACATCGTAGACGCCGAGCCGCAGGTCGCGGAGGATGTCGATTCGCTCCAGCGTGTCGATCTCGGAGTGCAGATACTGGACCTTGACACCCATCTCACGCAGGTAGTCGGCCAGATCCTCGGACATCCGCTTGGTGAGGGTCGTGACCAACGCCCGCTCACCGCGCGACACCCGCTGCTGAATCTGCTCCATCAGGTCGTCGATCTGGCCCTTCGTGGGCTTGACCTCGATGCTTGGATCGATCAGCCCGGTCGGGCGGATCAACTGCTCGACCACCTGCTCGCTGTGCTCCAACTCGTAAGGACCGGGCGTTGCCGAGACGTACACCACCTGATTGATGTGACCCTCGAACTCGGAGAAGGTCAGCGGACGGTTGTCGAGCGCCGAGGGCAACCGAAAGCCGTAATCGACGAGCACGTCCTTGCGGGCGCGGTCGCTGAAGTACATGCCGCGCACCTGGGGGATCGCCATATGCGACTCGTCGACCAGCAGCAGGTAGTCGTCCGGAAAGTAGTCGAGTAGGGTCCAGGGCCGGCTGCCGGCCGCCCGGCGGGCCAGGTGCCGGGAGTAGTTCTCGACGCCGTTGCAGACGCCGGTCTCGCGGAGCATCTCCAGATCGAAGCGCGTCCGCTGCTTTAGACGCGCCGCCTCGAGGATCTTGTCCTCACGCTCTAGCTCCGCGACCCGCTCTTCGAGTTCTACTTCGATGTCGCCCAGCGCCGCTTCGAGCTTCTCGCGGGTGGTCACGAAGTACTTGGCCGGGAAGATCTCGACAGCCGTCCGCTCGATCAGGATCTGGCCGGTCAGCGGATCGAACTCGCTGATCTTCTCGATCTCGTCGCCCCAGAACTCGATGCGGACGCCGATCTCGAGACCGGCCGGGTGCACGTCCAGCGTATCCCCGCGTACCCGGAACGAGCCGCGCTTGAAGTCGTAGTCGTTTCGCTCGTAGTAGATTTCGGTCAGGTGGCGCAGTACCTTGTCCCGCTTGCGCGCCTCGCCGACCCGCAGCTTGATGACCGCCTGCCCGTAATCTTCCGGTGCGCCCAGACCGTAGATACAGGAGACGGAGGCCACCACCAGGGTATCGCGCCGAGTCAGGATCGACTGCATCGCCGAGTGACGGAGCCGATCGATGTCTTCGTTGGTGATCGTCTCCTTCTCGATGTACGTATCCGTCCGGGCGACGTACGCCTCGGGCTGGTAGTAGTCGTAGTAGGAGACGAAGTACTCGACCGCGTTCTCGGGGAAGAACTCTTGAAACTCGGCGCTCAACTGCGCGGCCAGGGTCTTGTTGGGGGCCAGCACCAGCGTCGGCCGCTGCACCTGCTCGACCAGCCAGGCCATCGTAGCGGTCTTTCCACTACCGGTCACGCCGAGGAGCGCCTGATGCTTCGCTTTCGACCGAACGCCCTCGGTGAGGCGTGCGATGGCCTGAGGCTGATCGCCAGTCGGGGAGAAGTCGGAGTGGACGCGGAAGTCTGGCATGGCCGGTTAAGGATACCAGTCTTGCAGAGATTGGAGCAGAACAAATGAGCGGATCTGTGCAGGCTTGCAGAGATCCGCTCACTGGTCTGAAGATCGAGCGCTTGTCGCGGCTGTCCCGTGAGCGATGGTCTCCCGTCCGCGACCGCGCCGCTCGGCTACGCCCAGCTCATCGCTTATTCGGTCGTCGGCACTCGATCCGCGTATCGCTCCCACCACCACGGATTCTCGGCCTTCCACTCCTCGCCGACCATGTCGTCCGGTGGGATTTCACCGGGGTCTGGCGCACCGACAAAGGTCTGGAACTCGCGGAAGGCGTCCCAATCAGTGGCGTCCTCGTCGTTGTCGGAACGCTCCTGTCGCCAGGTATCGTACTGCTCGCGGATGTTCGGGTTGGCCTGGGCCAGATCGTCGAAGGTGGGCATTCACATCCTCCCGTCGGGATAAGGCGTCGGGATGGGGCGCCGTGCGAGCCGCGCCGAGGCGGCTCGCGGCACGAATCGTACCCGGCGGCGCGGAGGTGATGGGAGGGTTTTGGGCACCTGCGCCGCCGGCTTCGACGTCCGCGGTTCACGAGGGAGCTGCCCCATCCGACACGTTCGGCATACCCGACGCGGGCCGTGGCTCCGCCGCTTGCACTCCCCTGGAGGCGCTCGTCTCACGCCCTCGGCCGCCGGCCATCCGAACTCAATCCATGTCAGGGATCACGTGGATGCGCGACGGGTTCACCCAGACCACCACTTCGCCGCCAAGCAGGGGCGACGCCCCCGGGTCCGGTCGATCGACGATCCACTCCTGGCCGGCGATCGCGACCGTGTAGCGCATCTCCTGGCCGAGATAGACGCGTCGCACGACCTCTCCGACGAACGCAATGCCATCATCCGCCCGCGCGTCAGTCGGCGATGCCAGGCGCAGGCTTTCGGGGCGGATCGACAGGACAGCCTCAGAGCCGGCCCGCGGCGTAGGGCCGTGGACGGCAACAGCAAGATCCTGCTCACCCACGCGGACTCGCGCCGTCTCCCCATCCGCCGACTGCACGGCTGCCCGCACCAGATTCACAGAGCCGACGAAGTCGGCCATGAATGGCGTGCGCGGGCGGTAGTAGATCTCCCAGGGTGTCCCCCATTGCACGACCTTTCCTCGGTTCATCACCGCAACCCAGTCGCTCATGGCCAACGCCTCTTGCTGGTCATGAGTGACGTAGATGGTGGTGATGCCAAGCTGCTGCTGAATCGACATCAGCTCATCCCGAATGCTGACCCGCAGCTTGGCATCGAGGTTCGAGAGCGGCTCGTCGAGGAGCAGGACTTCAGGATTCATGACCAGCGCGCGGGCGAGCGCCACTCGCTGCTGCTGGCCGCCGCTCAACTGGTTCGGGGAGCGCTCTTCCAGCCCGAGCAAGCCCAGGAACTTAAGCGTCTCGGCTACGCGTCGCCGCAGTTCGTCGCCGCGCACGCCCGCCAGTTTCAGGCCGTACCCGACATTCTGTGCCACGCTCATATGGGGAAAGAGCGCGTAGTCCTGGAACACCATCGCCGTGCCGCGCCGGTGGGCCGGAACGTCGTTGATGCGCCGGTCTCCGAGGTAGATATCGCCGCCATCTGGTTCGTAGAAGCCGGCGATCATTCGCAACGTCGTCGTCTTGCCGCAGCCGGACGGGCCGAGCAGCGTGGTGAAGCTTCCCCTTGGTACCTCCAGGGACACGTCGTCCACGGCCGGTGGGTTGTTCCCAAAGCGCTTCATGACATGGGTGAGGCGGATGTGCGCGTCAGCCACCGTGTACCTCGTCGAGACGGACGCGGCGACCGGCGACCAGCCAGATCACGAGCAGCACCGCGATGGCCATGCCGATAACCGAGACCGTGAAGGCGGTCGCACCGCCCCAGTTGAAGTCGTTGACCAGTTGAAAGATCGTGATCGTGGCGACCGTGGTGGACGGCGTGAACAGGAAGATGACGACCGAGAGCGTGGTCACAGCCCGCACGAACGCCGTCACGAACCCGGTCGTGAGTGGTCCCCGCAGGATTGGCAACAGGACGTCGCGGAAGGCCCTCAGGCTGCCCGCCCCCATGCTCGTCGCCGCCTCGTCGATCGAGCGGTCGATCTGCTGGAGACCGGCCACGGCGGCACGGTACCCGACCGGGATGTTCCAGAAGATCATGCTCAGTGTGATGAGTGCACCGCGATCCAACCAGTCGAGCCAGCGCTGATTGAATGCCGTCGCGTAGCCGATGCCGAAGAAGATGCCCGGTACGGCCGCCGGTACGACCGCGATGAAGTCCACCACCGAACGGCCGGTCCAGCGCTTCCGCTGGACGAGGTATGCCAGCAGCACGGCAAACAACGAGCACAAGCCAGCCGCGATGATCGAATAGACCAGGCTGTTCCGCAATGAGGTGGCATGCGCGCCCACGTAGGCGAAATGCTTGAGGGTGGGCCGGAAGTTGAACGGGTACGCCTCGACGAAGGCGCTCAAGATCAACACGCCGTACACCAGGATGATGAGGATCGCCAGCAGCAGGCAGACGGTGAAGCAGGCCCACGACAGGGCTGGCGGCACCGGCGGCCTAGGGATCGAGGAGCCACGCCCGCTGACTGTCACGTAGCCGCGCTGCCCTTCGAGGCGTAGCCGGATGACATAGAAGATCATCGCCAGCCCGAGCAAGATCATGCTCACGACGGCAGCGCCCGCAAAGTCGCCGAACCCGCTGATCAGCCCGTAGGCCAGCGTCGGCAGCACGGTGTATTGCCCGGCGATCAGGGCCGGATTGCCGAAGTCCTCCAGAACGTAGATCGCCACCAGCAGCGTCGCGGCCACGAGGCCCGGCCGGGAAAGCGGCAGGGTCACCGTCCGAAAGACGTGCCAGTGGCTGGCGCCCAGGTTGCGCGCCGCCTGTTCGAGGCGTGGGTCCGAACGCGCCAGGACGTCGGCGATGAGTTGGTAGGCGTACGGGAAGAACGCAATTGTCTGGACGCCCCAGAGACCGTACAGGCCCAGGATGTTCGGGGCGATTCCGAAGATGTTGTACGTGATCAGGCCGCGCGGTCCAAACAGCAAGATGTAGCTCGCGGCCACGACGAAGGGGGGCGACAGCATCGGCAGGATGGCGATCAGTCGGAAGAACGGCTTCCAGCGCATCCGGCTGTACACCATCGCGTAGGCGTAGGCGAAGCCGAGCGGCACGGCGGTAGCCGTGCTCAGCACCATCACGACCAGGCTGTTCTGGGTGGCACGGACCCAGTTCGGCCCCTCGCGGAAGAACGTCTGGTAGCCGGAGAGACCGGGGACAACTGCCACCTGGACCTGGGGATAGATGATGAACGTCGCCATCAGTCCGACCAGGATCAGCGCGGCCAGGCCGAGGGTAGGCTCGCGGAGGAAGACTCGCATAACGCGATCGGGCGTGGCGGGCCGGGCCGCCATGACGGCGCCCGGCCCGCCCGTCCCGGTCTACATGCCGATGGCCGATTGCCACGCCCTCAGCAGGCGATCCTTGTTATCGGTCGCCCACTGCCGGTCGTAAGCAACCAGTTGGACCTGATCGAGCGTGGGGGCACCCGGGGCCGGCGGGACGCTTGGGAGCACCGACAGCCGGTTCGAGAGCTTGACGTTCAGCTCGCCCGCCTCCTGCGTCAGCACCCAGTCGACGAAGGACTTCGCGGCCTCGGTGTTCGGCCCGCCCTTGACGATACTGACCGCACCAATTTCGTGGGCCGTCTGAGCCGGCGCGATGAACGCGATCGGCTGGCCCCTGCCTGCCGCGGTCAGGATGTCGTGGCCCCAGTTCGGACCCATCAGGAACTGGCCCTGCCCCACCAGTTCGATGCCCTGCGGCGATGTCCCGACGTACTGGGCGATGTTGCCATGCAGGTTCTTCATATAGGTCATGGCCTGCTCTTCATCGCGGTCGAAGCGGAACACTTGCGTCGCGATGAAGATGTAGCCGCCGCCCGTCTTGACTGGGTCTGGCATGTCGAGCTTGCCCTGGTACATCGGGTCGAGCAGGTCATCCCAGGTGGCCGGCTTCACCGCATCGCCCATCTCGCTCGCCCAGCGGTCGGTGTTGAGCACCAGGCCGAAGATGCCGATGTACCAGCCGGTCCAGAACCCGTTCGGATCCTTGTAGGCCGCGTCCACTGAGGCGGCATTCGGCGACGTATACGGCTCGAGCAAGCCTGCCTGCCCGAGCGGATCGTGAAACTCACTCGAGCCGCCGATGAAGATGTCCGCCTTCGGCGAGTTCTTCTCGGTCCGAATGCGGGTCTGAAGCTCGCCCGCGGCCGCCAGTGGCAGCAACTGAACGTCGATGCCCTGGCCAGTGCTCGAAGCCTTGAAAGCATCCACGAACGCGTTGTTGGTCGACTCGTTCAGGGCCGAATACACCGTGATCGTGCCGCTCGCCTGGGCCCGGGTGGACACTAGCGGCGCGACACGCCCTGATGCCGGCTGCACGGTCTGGAGCGTAGCGGCGACGGCCCGCTCGGCGCCTGTCAGTGCGACGGCTCCAAGCCCCAGAGCCATCCCCCGAAGGAATCCACGGCGCGTCGTCATGGCACGCCGCGCCCCGCTGGCCACACCGCTCAACGTGCGCTGTTCTATCGACATAACTCCCCTTCCTCATTCGCTGCCGAGCAGCGTGACCGACGCCCAAACGCCGATGTCGCCGCTCACTATAATGCGACGGATGCCGGAGGGCAATCATCTGGTGGGATGAGTTTTGGGAGATGATCCGGAGGGGCGTTGATTGGCGGCCGGCCGAGTGGCCGGCTCGGCGATCGTGAGGCGCCGTGGCCCATCACGTGGCCGGCAGTGACGGCGTGCCAATCGCTACCTGGATGGGCGTGCCGAACGTCAGGCCGAGCCTGTCGGGCGCTCACTCACCCTGAAACTCAGGCTTCCGCTTCTCGAGGAAGGCGCGCTTCCCTTCGGCAAGGTCGCGGCTGGTATTGACGCGGCGAATCTCCTCGGCGATGCGCGCCGCCGACGCTTCGGGCACCGAGTCGCGCATCTCACGCAGGATCAGGCGGGTGCCCTGCACCGAAAGCGGCGCATTCGCGGCAATCTCCTCAGCCAGCGCATAGGTGTAGCCCTCGAGCTCGTCGTCGGGCACGACCTCGTCGACCAGCCCCCACTCGAGCGCCCGTTGGGCCGGAACGATCCGTCCGGAGAAGAACAGCCACTTCGTGCGGGCTGGCCCCAGCAGATCGACGAACGGCCGTAGCTCCGTCGCGCTGTACAGCAGTCCGAGCCGCGCCGGAGGCATGCCCAGGCGGGCGCTGGCGGCAGCGATCCGGATGTCGCAGCCGGCCGCGAGGGTGCAGCCGCCCCCGACGGCAAAGCCGTTGAGCATGGCGATAATCGGCAGCCGGTGGCTGATGACGGTTGCAAGCGCGACCTCGAAAGGATCGTCCGGCGTCGAGAGGACCACGCCCTGCTCGTCGAGCTCGCGGAGCGCGCCGATATCGTAGCCCGAGGAGAACGCGCGGCCGCCGGCGCCGCGCAGCACGATCACCCGTGCCGCACGGTCTGCCTCGATCTCGTCGAGGAGGTCACGCAAGCGTAGCCAGTCGTCCGGAGGGAGCGCATTGCGCTGCTCCGGCCGATTCAGGGTGATCGTGCGGATCGGCCCACGCGCATCGAGTAGCAGTGCGTCACTCATCGCATCCTCACATCGTTCCCCTGATGCTACTGTGCGGGCTCGCCCGTGACCAGACGCATGCGCCGGAGCCCCGCGACGCCCGCGGGAACCGAATCCGCTGGTCGGGCGTCTCCTACGGCGAGCAGTCACAGGCCGGCGCCGCCGGCAGACCAAACGGGGGGACAGGCAATGAGCGCCCGCGTCGTCGCACTCCTCGGCCTGATCGTGGTCCTGGCAACCAGCGCTTGCGGAGCCGCGAGCACTCCGTCATCGGGGGCACCGCCGCGCCCCGCCGCGGAATCGGCCGCAAGACCGGCAGCCGCACCGCGACAGGCTGCGACAGCGGGTGGCGCTCAGGCGCAGGCCGACACGGCCAACCAGACGTTACCCAGCACCGACCGGATGATCATCCGCACGGTCTCGATGACCATCGCCGTCGGCAACGTCCAGGACGTGCAGCGAGCCGTCGAGCGGCTGGCCGGCGAGCACAATGGCTACGTTCAGGGCTCGCAGGTGCGCCAGGATGGGGACCGCACCATGGCCACGGTGACGCTCCGCGTCCCGGCCGATCAGGCGACCTACGAGATCACCCTCGAACAACTCCGCTCGCTGGCCGACCGGGTCGTCGAGGAGCAGTCACAGGCTCAGGACATCACCGAGGAGTACATCGACCTGAACTCCCGGCTCCGCAACCTGCGGGCAAGCGAGGAGAGCTTGCTCGCGCTGCTTGGGAAGGCCCAGAAGGTCGACGACATCCTCGCGATTCAGCGGGAGTTGACCAACGTCCGAGGACAGATCGAGCAGATCCAGGGGCGCAAACAGGCGCTCGAACGGCGCTCGGACATGGCGACGATCACCGTCACGATCCGCGAGACCGGCGCGTTCGCACGAGGCGGCTGGAATCCTGGCGCGACGTTCGAGGAGGCCGTGCGCTCGCTCGGCCAGGCCCTGCGCGGCATCGCGGCGATGCTGATCTGGCTGGCCGTTTTTTCGCCAGTCTGGGGCGGATTCCTCGTCGTGCTCTGGTTGTTCGTCCGGCTCGTGCGCTGGCTGTGGCGCGGCCGGCGCCCTCGGACACCGCGGGTGGTCCCGCCAGTTCCGGCGACGTCGGCGCCAACGGCGTGAACGGAGCATCCGAGGGACCAACCCGCACGCAACCGCCACGTCCGCCCACACCTCCCTGGCGCGTGAGGCAACCAGGCGCGTTCACCCCGCTCAGCCAGGTAGGCTCAGCCACTTCAGCAAGCGGGAGAGGTTTCGCTCAGCGCGGCTAAGAGCAACCGGCACATGGGGCTACTCGAGGCGGCGGGTTGTGGGGCGGGTCGGCCAGCGATAGCGGCGTCGAGCGCGCTGGATGAGCTGTCGGAGGACGACGAGCGCGGCAGCGAGGAAGAGGTAGACGTCGACGACCGGTCGGTGCTTCTCGGTACAGCGTCGGAGCTTGCCGTAGCCATTCATCCAGTGGTGCGTGCGCTCGACGATCCAACGCGAACCAGCCTGGGCCGGAGTCGGAATGCCCTTGCCGGCGATGGCACCCGCGAAGCCAAGGCCGTCGAGCCCGGCTCGGGTGGGGCCGCCATCGTGGCCGCCATCCAGGTGGATGGTCACGTCGTCGGGCAGCCCGTCGAACTTGTCGAGCCCGGCCAGGGTCGGGCCGAGCAGCGGTGCGTCGTGGCGGTTCACCCCAGCAGAGACGACGTGCAACGGGATGCCGACGGCGTCGGCCACTAGGGAGCGTTTGAGCCCCCGCTTGCCCCGATCGACCGGCGACCGCCCGGCGCCGCTCGGCGACCTCGCCCCCGCCCGGCGCCGCTCGGCGACCTCGCCCCCACTCGGCGCCTTGGTGATACAGCCAGCGACCGCCAGGTCGTCCAGTTCCAGCCCGATCATCCGATCGTACGGTTCCAGAGCCAGGGTGTGGACCTGCTCGCTCAGCCCCGCCGCCGCCGCCCACTCCTTCAGTCGACGACGGATCGTCCCCTCCGAGCGGCCGGGCTCACGATCCACTCGTACCTCGAGCCGTGCACCAGCGCGACGATCACGTGCTCGAACACCTGCCGATCCGCGATCCGCTCCCGGTGGAACCCCAGCGGATGGGTCGCCGCGAACCGGGGCCGCTCCGGCAGCAGCGCCGAAAACTGGTCCCACAACGGCTTGAACAGGCAGACTGACAGGACCGGCACAGGCCCCTCCACGACGGTGTTGGCTTCCACCTCTACTGTCGCGGGTGCCCGTGCCTGCCCGCTACTTCTGTCCAGTCGCAACCATTTGCCGGTCGCTCTATGGGCTGCTATGGGACCAGGATCAGGCCATAGCTCGCCAGCGCGCCGTCGCAACCATTTGCCGGTTGCTCTATGGGCTGCTCTGGGAGTTCCTGGACAGATACCAACCAGCCCTCGGCCCAGCCCACTCCCAGCCGGCAGGGCAGCGCTCTCCCCACGGAGAGCGGCTCTTCCCGCTCCAGCAGGCCAGTATCCGGGCTACCGCCCTCGTCTGGAGTTGGCGGTCGCGACGCCGCCAATGATGAGCGCTGCGCCGACGAGCACCATCGGCGTCGGCGCCTCCCCCACGATTGGATAGGCCAGAATGAGCGCGAACAGTGGAATCAGGTACTGGAAACTCGCCACGCGAGCCGCGTGAATCCGCTTCAGCAGGTACACCCAGGTCGTATAGGTTGCACCGGTGGCCACGACGCCGCACCACAGCAGCATCAGATCAGTCTGGGCGGATGCCGCCAGCAGTTCGGCGAAGCCATCTTCGAGCCAGGTCAGGACTCCGAGCGGGACCGCGCCCACGAGCGCCATCGCCGCGCCAAGAACCAGAATGTCCTGTCCGGCCATCAGCCGGCGCGCGAGCGTGGTGTAGATCGCCCAGCAGGCCGCGCCCAACAGCGACAGGCTGACGCCTAGCCCACTGAGGCCAGACGCATCGAGACCGCCCCGCAGCGCCACGAGCGCCACCCCGACGAAGCCGACGACCACTCCCACCACTGTCCGCACGTCCGGGCGCTCGCGCACGAGCACGGCCGTCGCGAACGCTACCAGCAACGGGCTGGCGTTCGCAAGCAGGCTATTGACCCCAGCCGGCAGGTAGCCGAGCGAGGTCATCGAGAACCAGCCGCTCAACGTGAATCCAGTCAGGCCGAGCACGACGACGCCGCCGATCCGGCGTGGGTGGAGCGCCGCCAGGAGCCGGGTGAAGCGGCCGGTGGCGGCACAGACCCCCACCAGGAAGACGAGCGCCAGGCCAACGCGCATGAAGCTCAACTGGCTGGTGGTGATCTCGGCCAGGGTCAGTTTGCCCAGCGGATGGAGCGATCCCCAGGCCAGCACGGTGACGAGCGTGACGACCAGATCGGAGCGGCTCAGTCCTGCCGAGATCGCGGGGGCTGCCGTGACGTGGCGTTCGGCTCCACCTTCGGCCGGAATCGCCGTGGCAGGAGTTGGTGTGGCAGCCGATGGCACGGCGGGTCGAACTCCCTTGATCTTGGATGAGATACTAGCGTGCCCGCCCGGCCCCACGCACGACGCGACCCAGATCCTGGCCCTGCGCAGTCGATAGCCAGTGGATGCGTGGTCGTCATGCGGCGGGCCTACGACGCGAGTGCACGCCGCGTCAGCGTATCGAGGTATCGAGCCAGGACGGCCGACCGAGACCATAGACGCGCCAGGCCGTCCAGCGCTCCGCATGGAGACAGGCGAAAGGCTCGGCCGCGTCCCGATCGAACCCGCCGAGACGTTCATAGCGGGCGAAGGATGCGGCGTGCGCGTCGGCATCACGTGCCGCGAGCATCTTCCTGGCGCAGTTACGTCAGCACCAGGACGATGCTCGCGGCAGCGGAGTCAGCCGAGCCAACGCAGGACCAGCGGGATCGCCGGGCGGTCGCGTAGCGGGGAGAGCGTGACCCGCTGGCCCGCCGTGCCGGGCAGAGTGACGCGCGGGGACAGATCACCAATGTGGAGCGGCACGAGGTCGTATACTGGCGCCGCCGAGAGGGGAACCAGCGTGGGCGAGGCAGGCGAACGGCCAGAGACGGCGGAGCGCACCGCACCGACAACCGGCGCTGACGAGGTCGGGCGCGCCGGGGCAGACGCTCGGGTGGCTATGGACGAGGGCGTCGCGGCGCGCGGTCCAGCGGACCCGGGCGCGCCGACACCCACCGAGGCGGCTCGACGCATCTCGCGGCTGGCCGTGGCCGGCTGGGTCTCCTACGACCTCGGCAATACGCTGTTCTCGTTCAACATCGTCTCGATTTACCTGCCGCTCTGGATCGTCAACGATCTTGGCGGCCAGGACGCCGACTACGGCCTCGCGAGCAGCGTCTCGATGGGGCTGATGTTCCTGACCGCCCCACTGCTCGGCGCCATCTCCGATCAGGCGCGCGGGCGGCTCCCCTACCTGCTGGCGACGACGCTTGCCTGCGTCGCCCTGACCGTGTTTCTGGGTCAGGGCGGACTGTTCGCGACTCTGGCGCTCTTCGTCGCGGCGAACTACTTCTATCAGGCCGGTCTGATCTTCTACGATGCGCTCTTGCCGGCCGTCAGCACTCCCGAGACGCGCGGGCGCGTTGGCGGGATCGGCATCGGGGTAGGGTACCTAGGGTCGTTCCTGGGTGTCGGGCTCGGATTGTTCCTCCTGGCTGGCGATCCCTCGGCCAAGCCGCGCGTCTTCCAGGCGACGGCGGCACTGTTCCTCGTGTTCGCACTGCCCTGCTTCCTCTTCGTGCGTGAGCCACGCCGCGCCGATGCCCGGCCGCTCAGCCTGGATACCGTCCGCGCGGCCTTCGGGGAGCTACGCCAGACGCTCGGGCGCGCGCGCAACTACCCTGGTCTCAGGCGCTTCCTGCTCGGCCGCGTTTTCTACGCCGACGCGGCGAACACGCTGATCGCCTTCATGGGCATCTACGTCACCAACGAGGTCGGGTTTGGCGAGCGTGACACGCAACTGCTGCTTCTGTCGGGCATCGCGGCCGGGGTGGTCGGCGGGTTGGTCTGGGGCGTCGTCGTGGACCGGCTCGGCTCGAAACGCACCCTTGACGTCGTGCTCGTGCTCTGGCTCGGCGTCTTCGTCCTGACTGCGGCCATCGGCTGGTTCGGCCTGCCGGGCTGGTTGTTCTGGATCGCGGGACCGCTCGCCGGCTTCGCGCTCGGCGGTACCTGGACGGCCGACCGGCCGCTGATGCTCCAACTCGCGCCGCCGCGCTACCTCGGCCAGTTCTACGGACTCTATGCGATGGTGGGCCGGTTCGCGGCTATTGCCGGACCGTTGCTCTGGTCGGTCGTGGTAGACGGGCTGAACCTCGGGCGGCCGGTGGCGGTGCTGACGCTGGCGGTGTGGATCGTGGTGGCGTTTGCGATTCTGCGCGCCGTCCCTACGGCGCCGCGCGAGTGGAGCCCCGACGACCTCGTGCCCGTGGAGGCCACGTAGCCTGACCCCGAATGGGTCAGGGCTCGGCTAGCGCGTAGGCGCCGTCCGACCCGTGCCCGCGATCCGGTAGCGCTGAAAGTAGCGGAACAGGTCGTCCTCCGAGCGGAAGACGCGGGTGCAGTAGCGCGTGAAGAACGGCGACGGCTCCGTGTCTGGCAGCCAGACGCCATACACCCGCTTGCCGGTCTGGAGCGCGTAGTTCATCTCGCTGATGACCCCCGGCGACGGCACCAGCGCGTCGTACAGGACCACGACCATGGTCGCCTGAGAGATCAGCTTATAGTCACGGAAGACGATCTGATCGGCGATGTGGCGCTGGTCGCGCTCCGACACGATGCTGCCAGGGAATGTCTCTTCACGCATCGCCGCCGCGTCGCTGCCAGTGGCCAGGGAGTCGGGCGCAGGCGTGACGGCAGTCTCGGCATCGGGTGCCGGGGAAGCGCCCGCGGCGGGGCCGCCCAGCGCGGGACTGGCGCCTGTTGGCGCGCTGAAGCTCGCCCGAGCACGGTCACCGTTATCGAATGCGGGATGGTCACGCCGGTGCGATAGGCGGGTGGCGCTGACGTCGCGCCCTGCCGCCGCGTCGGCACGGGGCAGGTCGTCCGTATCCATGAGTCCACCCAGGGCGGGGCGCTCGATGGTGAGATCGTCGACGTCGGCCGGATCGAACACGACGACCAGTTCTTCGAGGCGGGCCTTGAAGGCGGCGAGCACGGCGCGGTCACCCTCAGCATGCTGCATCGGATAACTCAGGTAGGCGCTCTTGACACGCGGCTCGAACATCAGCCGGAACAGCGCCTGTGCGGGCAGTCCGCGCCCGAGCAAGTACTGCGGCTTGTGGTAGATCCGCGCCATCTCCTCAGTCGCCCACTGCTCCTCTTCGCGCCAGCTCAACAGGTCTGCGACACTCGTATCCTCCCAGCGCGGGTAGCGGCGCAGGCGATCGCGGACGGTCAGCACGCCGGAGGTAACGGTAACGTACAGGTTTGGCTTGAGCCGCCCGAGATAGTAGGGGTCGAAGCCGGAGATCAGCGTGTTCTTCCAGCGAAACACGGCGTGCGTATTGATGATCCAGTCCTGATCGCGGCCAGCCTGCTGGCACAGGCTCCAGATCTTTTCGAGGGCGGCGGCGCGTAAGAGGACCAGGGCCCGTGGGAACATGTCGAGGATCGTCTCTTCGTCGACCGGCTCGCCGATGTCCTCGGCAATCTGAAACATCACCTCACGGACGTCAAAGATACGAAGGTCGCGCCCGGTCTGGGCCGCCATTGCACGCACCTGGTCGAGGAGCGCCATCCGCTCCGTACCGCTGATGCCGGTGCAGATTACCCGCATCGTCGTGACATCGCTCCTCGATGAGGGCGCACGACCGCGTTCGTTCCCCCGCTCGCCGTCCAGGTCTTGACACGGCCGGCGCGCGGCCAGACACCCCTACGGCGCACGCGGCGTACGTTTCCGCACGGGGCTTCGCGGCTTTGCATTGGGTCGACTGGCTAGGCGCCGCCGTCGAGCCGGCGCTTGAGCAGGTCGGTGACGATGGCGGGATTAGCCCGCCCGCGCGTCGCCTTCATCACCTCTCCGACCAGGCGGCCGATGGCGGCCTGCTTGCCGCTCCGGTAGTCCTCGACTGGTTTCGGGTTCGCGGCGATGACCTGGTCGATCGCGCCGAGCAGGGCATCGGCGTCGCTGACCTGGCGCAGTCCAAGCGCCTCGACGACGGCCGCCGGCGACCGTCCACTGTGGTACATCTCCTCGAACACCTGCTTGGCAGCGCTCTGGCTGATGGTGCTGGCGTCGATCAGTTTCAGCAACTCAGCCAGATGCTCGGCCGAGGGTACCGTACCTGCGCCCTCCTCGTCGTCACTCTCCTTCTGGAGCCGGAACAATTCGGTCTGAATCCAGTTCCCGACCTTGCGGGGGTCTGGATAGAGCGCGATCGTCCGTTCGAAGAGGTCGCCAGTCTCAGAGGAGGCCGTCAATTGGGTCGCGAGGTACAGGGTGAGGCCGAAGGTGCTGACGTAGCGCTCGCGCCGAGCGTCGGGAAGTTCGGGGAGGAGGCCGCGAATCTCGTCGACCCACCCGCGGTTGACGAAGACGGGCGGTAGATCCGGCTCCGGGAAGTAGCGGTAGTCGTGAGCCTGTTCCTTGGAGCGCTGCGAGACGGTCACACCACGATCGTCGATCCAGCCACGGGTCTCTTGCACGATCCGCTCACCGCGCTCCAGGGCCTCGGTCTGACGCTGGATCTCGAACTCGAGCGCCCGGAACACCGAGCGAAACGAGTTCATGTTTTTAACTTCGGTCTTGGTGCCGTACTCCTGCTGTCCGACCGGCCGGAGCGAGATGTTCGCGTCACAGCGAAAGGAGCCTTCCTCCATGTTACCGGTTGAGACCCCGAGCGCCCGCAAGATCGCGCGGAGCTTCTGGAGGTAGGCACGCGCCTCGGCCGGCGAGCGCATGTCCGGCCGGCTCACGATCTCCATCAGCGGCACGCCGGAGCGATTCACGTCGATCAGACTACAGGGAGTGCCGCTCGAATCGGTGCCGTGGACGAGGCGCGCGGTGTCCTCTTCGAGGTGGACCCGTTCGATGCCGGCGCGCCGGGTTGCGCCATCAACCTCGACGTCGATCCAACCGTCCACGCAGAACGGGAGGTCGTACTGCGAGATCTGGTACCCCTTCACGAGATCGGGATAGGGGTAGTTCTTGCGGTCGAACTTGCTCGCTTCGGGGATGTCGCAATTGAGGGCTAGTCCGGTCATGATCGTCAACTCGACGGCGCGGCGGTTGATGACCGGCAGGACGCCCGGCATCCCCAGGCAGACCGGGCAGACGTGGGTGTTCGGAGCCGCACCGGCGTAGTCGGACGAGCAGCCACAGAACATCTTGCTGTTCGTCAGCAATTGCGAGTGAACCTCGAGCCCGATGACGGCTTCATACTTCGTGGCAGTCGGCGCGCTGACCATGGCCCTCGCTCGTGGGGCAGCGGCCGGGGGCCGCTGCAAGGCGTTGCCTTCGAGTATATCAGGGGAGCAGAACGACCCCGGCTCCGGCCGCGCCTGCTGGACGTTTGCGAGGCGGGTTGCTCGTCGAACGCGGCGGCCTCATGTGAGGCGCCGGGTGGTCTGATACAATCCCGGTCGCGGAAACTGCGAGGTGGGTCGATGATCGCCATTCTGGACTACGGAGCCGGCAATCTGCGAAGCGTCGCGAAGGCGCTCGAGCACGTTGGCGCGCATCCGGTAGTCACGGACGATCTTCGCACCATCGAGCGTGCGGATGGCCTGGTCGTGCCCGGTCAGGGCTCAGCGGTGGACGCGATGCGCAACCTCCAACGGCTTGGAATGGTGGAGCCGTTGCGGCGCTACGTCGCCTCTGGCCGCCCATTCTTCGGCGTCTGCCTCGGCGAGCAGATCGTGTTCGAGCAGAGCGAGGAAGGCGGCGGCGTCCCCTGCCTGGGCCTGCTCGCGGGAACGGTCAGGAAACTGCCGGCCGGCCAGAAGGTACCGCACATGGGCTGGAACTCGGTTCGCTTCCGCAAGCGCCACCCGATCCTGGACGGCATCCCGAACGATGCGTATTTTTACTTCGTCCATTCGTATTACGTCGAGCCTACCGCCGACGACGTGATTGTGGGTGAGACCGACTACGGTGTGACCTTCGCATCGATCGTGGCCCGCGACAACGTGTTCGCCGCCCAGTTCCACCCCGAGAAGAGCGCCGAGGCGGGTCTCCAGATGTATCGGAACTTCGTCAGCCTCTGCGAGCCAGCCCCGGCCGCCCCCTCCCTCGCGCCGGCACGCGCCTGATCGCGTGTTCGAGGTCATCCCGGCCATCGATCTCCAGGGTGGACGCTGCGTCCGGCTGGTTCAGGGCGACTTCGACCGCTCGACCACCTACGGTGACGACCCGCCCGCCATGGCTCGGCGCTGGGAGGCATCCGAGGCGCGGCGCATTCACGTCGTGGACCTGGACGGCGCGCAGGCGGGCGCACCCCTTCAGCTTGGTGTCGTCAAGCGGATCGTTGAGGCAGTTCGCGTGCCGGTCCAACTAGGGGGCGGCCTCCGGACCCTGGCCGACCTGGAGGCGGCGTTCGCGGTCGGCGTCGCCCGCGCCATCCTCGGCACGGCAGCGCTCGACGACCCGTCGTTGCTCGACGTTGCATTAGCGCGCTTCGGCGAGCGGATCGTCGTCGGGATCGACGCCCGCGACGGTCAGGTCGCCGTGCGCGGCTGGCAGGACGTCTCGGGCACCGATGCGCTCGATTTCGCGCGGAGCGTGGCGCGCCGGGGCGCCCGGGCGATCGTCTACACCGACATCGCGCGGGACGGCATGCTGAGCGGTCCAAACCACTCGGCGATGCGGCGGATGGCGGCAGCGGTGCCCGGGGTCGACGTGATCGCGTCGGGCGGGGTCGGGCGCCTCGACGACGTCCTGTCCCTGCTCGACACCGGCGTACGCGGCGTCATCGTGGGCAAGGCGATCTACACGGGCGCCCTGGATCTCGCCGAAGCGGTCCGGCGCGTGGATGCGGCCGACACGGCCGCTGGAGGATAAGCGTGCTGACCCGGCGAATCATCCCCTGCCTCGACGTCAACCGCGGCCGGGTCGTCAAAGGTGTCACCTTCGAGCAGTTGCGCGATGCGGGCGATCCGGTCGAGCTTGCCGCCCTGTACAATCGCGAGGGCGCCGACGAGTTAGTCTTCTACGACATCACCGCGTCTGCCGAGGGGCGCGAGACAATTCTTGACGTGGTGCGCCGCACCGCCGAGGCCGTCTTCATACCGCTCACCGTCGGCGGCGGCGTCCGCACCGCCGAGGACGTACGGACGATGCTCAAGGCCGGCGCCGACAAGGTCTCGCTGAACACCGCCGCTGTCGAGCGGCCGGACGTCATTCGCGAGGCGTCGGAGTGGTTCGGGAGCCAGTGCATCGTGCTCTCGATCGACATCGCCTGGAACGGCGAGCGGTACGAGGTGGTGACCCACGGCGGGCGCCGCAAGACCGGGCGGGACGCGATCGAGTGGGCACAACGCGGCGTCGAGCTTGGGGCCGGCGAGATCGTGGTGAACAGCATCGACGCTGATGGCACCAAGCAGGGCTACGAGGTTCGACTAACCCGTATGATCTCAGAGGCGGTCACCGTGCCCGTCGTTGCGAGCGGCGGTGCCGGCAACGCGGCCCACATGGTGGACGTGCTGGTCGAGGGGAAGGCGGACGCGGCGCTCGCAGCCAGCATCTTCCACTACGGGACGATCCGGATCGCCGACGTGAAGGCGCAAATCGCGGCGCGAGGCGTTCCGGTCCGGCCAGTGTCGGCACGGCGTGAGGTGACGGCATGAGCGTACCTGACGCCTCAGCGCTCACTCCTCGCTTCGACGACATCGACCTGCTGCCGGCTGTGGTGCAGGACGCCCGTTCGCTGCGCGTCCTGATGGTCGGCTATATGAACCGCGAGGCGTACGAGCGGACGTGCGCCGACGGTAGAGTCTGGTTCTACAGCCGGAGCCGCAAGCGGCTCTGGATGAAGGGCGAGACGTCCGGCAACGTGCTGCGGGTGCGCGCCCTGAACGTCGACTGCGACGGCGACACCCTGCTCGTCCTGGCCGACCCGGCCGGCCCGACCTGTCATACCAACGCGGTCAGTTGCTTCTTTACCAACCTGGAGGGGCAGGAGCCGCTCGCCTCTGGCCCGGAGACGGCAGCCGAGCTCTTCGACGTCATCAAACAGCGCCTCGACGAGCGCCCCGAGGGCTCCTACATCGCCCGCCTCGCCGCGCGCGGGATGCCCCGGATGGCTCAAAAAGTGGGCGAGGAGGCGACCGAAGTCGTCATCGCCGCCGTTCGCGAGGACCGCGACAGTCTGATCGCCGAGACAGCTGATCTCTGGTTCCACAGTCTGATCGTGCTCGCCCAGGCCGGTCTGACGCCGGACGACATCTGGGCTGAGCTAGCTCGCCGCCGCCGCTGACTCCCATCGACCGGAGGTACTACCGTGGCCGCTCGCGACCCTGAGTCAGTGCATCGCCTGTTCGTCGAACGCTTCAACGCCAACGACCTCGAAGGGCTGATGGCGCTCTATGAGCCGCAGGCGACACTCGTTCCGCAGCCTGGTCAGTCCGTGTCCGGTGCGGCGAGCATTCGTGAAGCCCTCGCGGGGTTTCTCGCGCTTCGTGGAACGTTCAGCATGCAGCCAAGACTTACCGTGCGGTCGGACGACCTCGCGCTGCTCTGCTCCACCTGGACGCTCGCCGGAACCGGCCCGGACGGCAGTCCGCTGGACCTTCGCGCCACGACCACCGACGTGGTGCGCCGCCAGCAAGACGGCTCCTGGCTCGTCGCCATCGATAACCCCTGGGGTACCAGCGGCTGACGGCAGACCGAGATTCCTGGCACGAGAAGCACCAGACGGCATCATGGATGCTACGCCGCGGGTGCTCGATCCGGGCTACCTACCCCTCGTCGGAGAGACGACCCGGCGCGACTCGAACGCCAACGCTCGGCGTTGCTGTGCCGCTGCCGGCTCTCGTATACTTTGCGAGCCAGTGCCGGATGGGGTAACGGTAGCCCGGGTGACTCTGGATCACTTAGTCTAGGTTCGAATCCTAGTCCGGCAGCCCCGCTCTCCTGGTGGCGTCGAACGGTCGTTCGGCGCCATTGTACGTTCGGGTGAGGGATTGACGCCCTGCTCGCGACGCCACTGGCGGCGGACTGGCGTGCACCCCCGTGGATCGGGAAGCGTCACAGAGCCTACCGTCGACCTGTCGTCTGGCCTGCCCCGTGACGTATCCCATGACGGCGCTTCACGGCAGGCATAGCCGGCCCGCGCGCCCCCCATGCCACCGCTCACCTTCCCTGGTGGCCGCTGCCTGCCGCAGGCGATAGACTCTCGAGACTACTCTCCGGGTTGGGTCTCGCTGAGCAACTGGGACTCCCCGCTCGATTGCGTCGCGGCGGCCGTCGCGCTACGGTACCGTTGCACAGTGAATCATTTCGATCGACCCTTGTCGAGGGAAGGCGGACACGGGTGACCGAGTCAACCATCATGTACACGCTGACCGACGAAGCGCCGGCCCTTGCGACGTATTCGTTCCTGCCGATCGTGCAGGCATACGCCTCTCAGGCTGGGGTCCACGTCGAGACCCCTGATATTTCACTCGCGGGACGTATCATCGCCGGCTTCCCGGAGCATCTCCGCCCGGAGCAGCGCATGGCTGACGCGCTCGCTGAGCTTGGCGAGCTTGCCAAGACCCCACAGGCAAACATCATCAAACTCCCCAACATCTCGGCGTCCGTGCCCCAGTTGAAGGCGGCGATTGCCGAGCTTCAGCAACAGGGCTACGCGCTGCCGGAGTATCCCGACGACCCGTCGACCGATGCAGAGCGCGAGGTACGCGCTCGCTACGACCGGGTCAAAGGCAGCGCGGTCAACCCGGTTTTACGTGAAGGGAACTCGGACCGGCGTGCGCCCGCGTCGGTCAAGAACTACGCTCGCGCTCACCCCCACAGGATGGGCAAGTGGTCGCCCGACTCGAAGACGAACGTTGCCCACATGACGGCCGACGATTTCCGCTCGACGGAGCGCTCGGCGGTCATTGGCCAGGCCGACACACTCCGCATCGAGCTCGTCGCTGACGATGGCACGACGACGGTGCTCCGTCAATCGGTGACCGTGCTGGCGGGAGAGGTCGTCGATGCCGCGGTAATGCGGGCCGAGCCGCTCCGGGCGTTTCTCACCGCGCAGGTCGCCCGCGCCAAGGCCGATGGCGTCCTGTTCTCGGTGCACCTCAAGGCGACGATGATGAAGGTCTCCGACCCGATCATCTTCGGCCATGCCGTTCGCGCGTTCTTTCCCAAGACGTTCGCGACGTACGGCGACGTGCTCGAGGACGCCGGGCTGAGCCCCAACGATGGGCTTGGCGCCATCCTGGCCGGCCTCGATCGGCTCCCTCGAGGTGCGGACATCAAGGCATCGTTTGAGTCCGAGCGGGCCGACGGTCCAGCCCTGGCAATGGTCGACTCCGAGCGCGGGATCACCAACCTGCACGTCCCGAGCGACGTCATCGTCGACGCTTCGATGCCGGCGATGATCCGGAACTCGGGGCACATGTGGGGTCCAGATGGCGCTGAGGCCGACACGCTCGCCGTCCTTCCAGACAGCAGCTACGCCGGCATCTACCAGGTGGCCATCGATGACTGCCGCGCTCACGGTGCGTACGACCCAGTCACCATGGGCGACGTGCCGAATGTGGGCCTGATGGCCATGGCTGCCGAAGAATACGGCAGCCACGACAAGACCTTCGAGTTGACATCGGCCGGCACCGTTCGGGTTGTCGATGGCACCGGTAACGTCGTGCTCGAGCAGCAGGTGAGCCCTGGCGACATCTTCCGGATGTGCCAGACCAAAGACATCGCCGTGCGCGACTGGGTCAAGCTCGCCGTGACTCGCGCGCGGATCACTGGCGATCCGACGGTGTTCTGGCTGGACCAGGACCGCCCACACGACGCCAACCTGCTCGCCAAGGTGCGGACCTATCTGGCCGAGCACGACACTGCTGGCCTTCAGATCGAGATCATGGCGCCAACGACGGCGACTGCCTACTCGGTCGAGCGTATTCGGCGTGGCCTGAACACGATCTCGGTCACAGGCAATGTGCTGCGCGATTACCTGACCGACCTCTTCCCAATCCTGGAGCTTGGCACGAGCGCCAAGATGCTCTCGATCGTGCCGCTCATCGCCGGCGGCGGGATGTTCGAAACGGGTGCGGGCGGCTCGGCGCCGAAGCACGTCCAGCAGTTGTTGAAGGAGGACTATCTTCGCTGGGATAGCCTCGGTGAGTTCCTCGCGCTGGCGGCGAGCTTCCAGCACGTGGCGCAGGTCACGGGCAACACGCGCGCCGAAGTGCTCGCCGACACCCTCGACCGCGCGACGGGCACGTTCCTCGAAGAAGACAAGTCGCCAAGCCGCGCCCTCGGCGGCATCGACAACCGTGGCAGCCACTTCTATCTAGCACTCTACTGGGCCAGAGAACTGGCCAGCCAGACCGAAGACCCGCAGCTTGCGGCGACCTTCGCGCCCCTGGCGAAGCGCCTCTCGGAGCACGAAGACACCATCGTCAAGGAGCTCATTGGCGTGCAGGGATCGCCGGTGGACCTTGGCGGGTACTACCACCCAGACCCGGTGAAGGCGGCAGCAGTAATGCGCCCATCGAAGACCTTCAACGCGGCGCTTGCTACCCTGGGGTAACGCCGCCCCTGCCGCTCGGCACTGGCAGCACGCGCCTCCACCCTCAATCGGTGGAGGCGCGTATCGTCGGCCTCCGATGCGCGGGCGCTCGTCATCCGGGGACGACCAGGAGACAGGCCATATCCAGCAAAGCCCGTCATGCCCCGCGACGAAGCCCGAGTTGCGCGCTCCTCACGCATGAACGAGGCAGCGAATCCTTCGGGTTGAGGAAACCTGGGTCGGACCTGCGGAGGCAGGGCGCGCGACATGGTCGGCGATGACCGCGACGACCGATCCTACCTCTGGAACGCCAGCCGATGTACGCCGAACTGTCCGCTCTCGGCGAGTTCGGCGCACCAGGAGGAGGCCGCCCGGATGCTGGGGGACTTCCCAAGGGTCTGACGGAGGCCGAGCGAGACGACCCGGCGGACGCTCCTGACGACGATCTTCGAGGCGATGGGGATCGAGCGGAGCACGATCGTCTCGGCCACCCCCAGGAGCAGTACCTCGAACACGTGACTCTAGCCCTGTTCGAGGGCTTGCTCTCTGGGGGCGTGTACCCAGGTCGGGGTGAGAGGACTTGAACCTCCGGCCTCTTCGTCCCGAACGAAGCGCGCTACCAGGCTGCGCTACACCCCGATGCCGTACGGCTCGATGAGTATAGCAAACGCGGATGCGGCCCCGACAAGCAGGAGCGCCGACCGCGGCATGGCGTACTATCAGAGGTGAGCGCAGGCTGGGTCGGCCGAAACGAGGCAGGAACAGGCGGTCTCGTCTGCACCGGCCTCACTCGCGCTGGCGCTATCCGCTCTGCGCGTGCTGGCTACGTCCCATGCGCTGCTTACTGCTCATGCGTTGCGCTGCCTGGTTCTCATGCGCCGCTCTGGCCGCTCCCTTACCGCCGCTCCCAGTGTGCTGCTCCGATGGAGGATTACCCGTGGCGACCGTGCTCGCGATCTCTGCACATCCTGACGATGACCTGTTCGGCGCCGGCTACCTGGCGAAGCTCGTCTCGGAAGGACAGACGCTGCACCTCCTGTGCACCACACGGGGTGAGGGCGGCGAAGTCGGCGAGCCGCCGGTCGGGCCGAAATCTCGCCTTGGCGAGTTCCGCGAAGCCGAGATGCGCGCCGCCGCACGGGCACTTGGTGCGGTCGAGGTCCAATTCCTCGACTTCGTCGATCCCTGGATGGAGATCGGCGGTGAGGCGCTGGCGATCGATGCGTCGCCCCAGACGTTTCGAGACGCCGTCGTCGAGCACTTGAATCGCCTTCGCCCGGATATCGTCGTCACCCACGGCTCGAACGGCGAGTACGGTCATCCACAGCATATCTACACCCACCGGATCGTCCGAGCAGCACTGGCCACATCCGGGGTCAGCAGGTGGCCCGAACTGCTGACCTGGTGCGCCAATACCGGCGCCAACGCCGACGATAAGCTCACCAACCGAGATGACCCGGCTGATTTCAGCCTCGATATCACTCCCTGGTTCGACCGTAAACTCGCGGCCGCGCAGGCGCATCGTAGCCAGCACGCCATGTTCCTGCGCAACAATCGGACAACGAACATCGCGGATGGGTTACGGCGCGAAGAAGCCTTCCGTCGCTGGTCGAGCGGCGCCGGCCTGGCGCTTGAAGACGTAGTGCGTCCAGGCGGACGTGAGGTGGACCGATGGCGTTGATCTCTTGCCCCGGACGGCTCCTTCTCGGGGAGCGACGCTTGCCCTTCGACGTTCGCCATCTCTCGCCGTCGATCGGGCGATGGCGCCGACCGGCCGGCCTGGACAGCCCGCTCACCGTCGCCTTGACGGGCGCGGCCGGCGGGTTCGTCGGCACGCTGGTTCTGACGACCGCGATGCGCGTGGTCGAGCGCGTCCGGACCGCGTCGGATGGCACGGCCGCGAGCCAGGCCGCTGCCGGCGTTCCGGCCGACGAGGATACCGAGCCGACCGCGCCACCCGAGCGTCTGGCCGCGCGCATGGGCTCGATGATGCTCGGGACTGAGCCCTCCCCCGGAACTCGGCGGAGCATGGCGTTCGCGATCCACTGGACCTACGGCATGCTCTGGGGCGCGGTCTACGCTCCGATCCAGGCGAGCCTGCCGCTCCCAACCAGCGTGCATGGCGTTTTGCTGGGGTTGCTGGTCTGGTCGATCGGGCCGATGCGCCTGATCCCCGCGCTCGGCCTCTCCTCCGGTGTGCCTCGGCGTACGCTGGCCGGGCGCCTACGCGCCATCGGGCTGCACTTACTCTACGGTTGGGCAGCCTCGTGGACGATCGCACGTCTGGGCGCAGGACGAATGGGCCAGTCGTGAGGCTTGCCAGCAGGCCGTGGACTGGCCCGAAGTGTCTTGACACCAGACATCGTTAGACCACCATAATCGGTTACAGGGCCGTGGCACCGCGATTGCATGTCCGTGTGCGCGGCCGGAGCCGTTAGGTGTGTGCGGCCGGTGCCGTGACGATGACACGACGCGGACGCTGTCAGGACGGGATCGCCAACGATGAACCTCACGCGACGCGACTTCCTCCGTACCGCCGCGGCAACGGCCGCGGTCCTTTCCCTCCCGCTCACCAGCCAGCCCGTAGCGGCAGAGTGCTCGCCGGACGACCCCGCGTGCAAGGTTCAGCGGCCGGCTGCCGACCCGTCGTTCGAGCCATGGTGGGTCGCGACGCATCTACCCACCAAGCTCTGGCCATCGGCCACCGAGGTAGCGGCGCCGGTCGATACGGTCGAGCCAGGGAAGATCTTCAGGGTGGAGGAGCCGCAGCAGGGCTACCGACTCCATGTCTGGGACCCGCGTGAAAACCGCCAGGTCTTCATTGGCTCGGAGGCGGTCGGACCGGCCGATACGCCGTTCTGGGCCGCCTTCGCCGACGACGGCAGATGGCTCGACGTGACCCTCACTCCGCTTCAGCACATCAAGGCGATGCAGGGTGACGAACAGGTGATGCAGGATCTGGTAACGGCGGGCCTGCAAGGTACGACCAGGCCCGGCTTCTACCGCATCCTCCGCCGGGTCTACAACGAGACCATGGACAGCCGGACCGTACCGGGCGTCAACGACCACTACTTCCTGAAGGACGTCCTGTACACCCAGTACTTCACTGGCGACGGCGCGGCAATCCACTACAACTGGTGGGGACCGCCGCGCGGCTTCGGCTACCCAGGCTCTCACGGCTGCCTCGGTATGCGCCTCGATGGCTCGAAGTTCCTGTGGGACTGGGCGGGAATCGGCACCCCAGTCGTCATCCATTTGTAAGACTCGCCATCCGCACGCCAAGGGCATAGAAGCGGCGGCCGAGCGCTCACCGCCGGCGCTTTGGGTCACCCGGCGCTCCGGTCTGGCCTGCGGCGAGATCCGCCAGGTACCCCGCCCCGTCATCAACAGGTGGCGGGGCTTGACAGCGCTCGCACTCCCACTCGGCCGAGGTCAGATCGTCGAAGCCCGGCTCTCGCGCACGGTCGGCAAACGCGACCATGCCGACCGGAATGACGACGCGCGCGGGGCGGCTGCGACTCCGATTTCACGCATGCTACACTTTTTCGTCAGATACCCGGGTGCGCTGCGCCCTGAAGTAGAGGAGGTACACCCTCGTGTCCGGCCATTCCAAGTGGTCCCAGATCAAGCGCCAGAAGGGCGCCGCCGATGCCAGGCGCGGCCAGCTCTTCACGAAGCTGGGTCGCGAGATCTCGGTTGCCGCGCGAGAGGGTGGGCCGGATGCCGACGGTAACCCCCGGCTCCGACTCGCCGTGCAGCGTGCCCGTGAGGCGAACATGCCGATGGACACCATCGACCGAGCGATCAAGCGCGGCGGCGGCAGCGGTGACGCGGCGGCACTCGAAGAGATCGTCTACGAAGGCTACGGCCCCAGCGGTGCGGCCATCCTGATCGAAGCGGTGACCGACAACCGGAACCGGACGGCGGCAGAGATCCGGAACGCCTTCACGCGCGGCGGGGGCAGCCTCGGCGCAGCCGGCTGTGTCGCCTGGCTCTTCGACAGCCGGGGCGTCATCGACATCGAATCGAACGGCGGAGATCCAGAAGAGGTCGCGCTCAAGGCCATCGACGCCGGCGCCGATGATTTCCGGGTCGACGACCGCGCCATCGAGATTTACACCGACCCGACTAGCCTGGAGAGCGTTCGCACAGCACTCGAGGATCAGTCGATCAAGGTAACGTCGGCCGAAACGGCGATGGTCCCGAAGACGATGCTCGCGCTCGAGCCAAAGGAAGCCATCGCCGTCGTGAAGCTGATGGAGCGGCTCGAAGATCTCGAAGACGTGCAGCGGGTCTACACAAACCTCGAGCTGTCCGACGAGGTTCTGAGCCAGTTGGCCTGAACGATCCGCATGGATCTGCCGCCGATGCGGCCTCCGGATTGCCTTACCGATGGCCAGCAGTCGTGCCTGTCCGAGAGGACAGGGCGGATCGGACGTGGGTGTGAGAGAATGACGAGGATGCCGAGCCGATGATGGAAGACACCGAGCGGGAACAGTCTCACGTTCACTACGTCATTGACGTCGACTGGTTCGCGCAGCGCGGCTTTTCGTTCAACGACGTACTTCAGGCTCGGATGTGCGAGTCGTGTGCCGGCCGGCTCGACGAAGAGGTCGAAGAACGCCACACCGTCCTCGACAAGAAGACCGGGCGGGCCACCTTCGACATCCGGCGGACGAAGTACGGGGAGAACGCACTGCGGGTGATTCACGATTGCTGCTCGAAGAAGCGCAATTACATCACGCCGGACATGCCGACGCTCGAGGCCGTCTTCCGAGTCTTCCTCGCTAACGGCAATACACCGATGACGGTCGACGTGATCCGCGAGCAACTCGCGGACTGGTGTCCGGGCGGCGGCTGCCAGTGGCTGCTCCTCCCGCTCGAGCAGCTCGAACGGCTGATTCGACACGATCGGTTCTACGGCATCCACGAAGCGCCACAACCGGCCGCCGCATAGGCCGACCATGATCGTTCCTCGGACGCCGCCCGCGCACCGCGAGGCGGCGTCGCCGCGTCTGGGGCGGCTGGCTCGCCACGGGAGTGGCACGCCCAGGTAGCAGGCACACCCCGACGGTATCGTGGCGCGGGGGGACGGCCCATGCGGCGCGACTGAGCGTGGCAAGGATACGCGCGGCAAGGATACGCGCGACAGGAATATGCACCGGCAAGACTCGCGATGTGAGGCAGCAGATGAAGGTTGTCATTCCGCTGGCGGGGCTCGGCACCCGCATGCGTCCCCACACTCACTCCAAGGCCAAGCCGATGGTCCGGCTCGCCGGCAAGCCGATGCTCGGCCATCTGCTCGATTGGGTGGTGGACGAACGGGTCGAAGAGGTCATCCTCATCATCAGCCCCCACCAGCGGGACGTCGAGCCGTACGCCCGCGGGGCCATCTCGCGCCCACTCCGGATCGTCGTGCAGGATCACCCCCGCGGACAGGCGGACGCCATCGCCCGCGTTGAGCCGTTCGTGGACGGCCCGATGCTGATCCTGTTCTCTGACACCCTGTCCGACGTCTCGTTCGACCACCTTGCCGAGGTCTCTTCGGATGGCCTGATCTACGTCAAAGAGATCCCGGACCCATCGCGGATGGGCGTGGTGGTCGTCCAGAATGGCCGGATTGTCGATTATGTCGAGAAGCCAAAGACGCCCGTCAGCAGGCTGGCCACGATCGGGATGTACTACTTCCGGACCAGCCGCAGACTGTTCGAAGCCATCGATCGCGTGCTGGCAGCGCCGCCAACCCTGAACGACGAATACTTCCTGGCCGACGCGATCCGGCTGATGATTCAACAGGGCGCGCACCTCGAGCCGTACGTGGTCGACTGCTGGGAGGACACCGGCACCCCGGACGCTACCCTCCACGCCCATCGCTACCTGCTCGACCGAACCGGCGGTCAGGCGCAGCCTCGCGAGGGCGTCACCCTGATCCCGCCCGTCTACGTCGCCGACGACGCCGAGATCGCTCAGTCCGTCGTGGGTCCGTACGTCACCGTCGAGAAGGGCTGCCGCATCGAGCGGTCGATCCTGTCGGACTGCATCCTCGACAAGGGCGCAGAGGTGAGTCAGCAGGTGCTGAGCCGCTGCATGCTCGGTCAGCGCGCACGACTGGAGGGCCGACCTCTCTCGGCGAACATCGGCGACGACTCGAGTGTCACGCCGCCAGGAACGGAGCCGCTCCCGTCGCTGTAACTCGCCCGCGTCTCACCACCCAGGCTTCTCGTCACGTTGGGCTGCTTGCCTCGGTCACTGGCCGCTTCGTCAGCGTCAGGGCCACCCCGCAGGCGTGGTCGCGGTGGCCGGCAGGAAGCCGCTTCAGGAACAGCGCGGCGAGGAATGGCTGCGCCCAGAGAAGCGGTACCTTCCACTTGATGGGTATTCGGTTCCAGTACCGCTCGAACTTCACCGCGCGCTCCCCGAAATACGTGGTGTCCAGGAGCGTCAGCCCGGACGGCTCGACGAGGCGCGCGTGCAGCGACGCAACGTCGTAGAACCGCTGATAGAAGATCGGGCCGGCCTGTCCCTGCCGCTCGTAGACGTCGCCCCGTTTGAACTGCTCCCGGTATCCACTGGCCGAGAACGGCACGGTCAGCGTCACGATCCCGGCGGGCCGGAGAATCCGCGCGATCTCGCGCATCGCCTCCGCGTCGCCATCATCCGGAATATGCTCGAGGACCGAGACTGAGAATACCCGGTCGAACGAGCCATCTGGATACGAGAAGTGACGCGCATCCTGGGCCTCCAGATGGATGTCTTTGCCGAGGCGGCTACCCAGGCCGATGCAGGTCAAGAAGTGGGACGTCGAGCCAACGAAGTAGTCTCGAATGTCCGTCGCGACCAACTCGCAGCGAGCGTGACGCGCCAGGACCAGAACCGGCAGCTTCGGGCTTCCGACGTCGAGAACTCGGCAGCCGTCGAGCGGCCCAAGCGGGTCGATGGCGAGCCGATACTCCAGGTAGCGGGTGTACGATAGCGGATTCAAGACCCGCGCGACGGACTCGCGGAGGTAACGCCCGGGCAGTGCACGCAGGCCGGCCACGAGGCTGGTCAGGTAGTAGTCGAGCAGGCTGTACGGACGAATCCCCAGCGATGCCACCTGCTGCACAGCCACGCTGTCGCCTCCTGCGCCATGCACGCCGCGTCGGAACCGTACTCGTCGATCCGGCCGCCCTGGAGAGGACAATCGGGCGCTTCACGTCCGGATCTCGCCTGAAGACGATACGACCCCGTAGCTGATCCGGCGTCGGCCGCCGGTTGAGGTAGCGTCGAGGTCGTGGCACACGCAGAGCTCGCGCCTCGGCCAGCCGCCGGACTTGCAAGCGCGCTGCGGACGCCACGTAGCGATGACGAGCGCCGCTTCCAGGTTCGTGCTCTCCTACCCGGCCGCGGGCCGCACCTCTAGCGCGTTGCAGCGCGGCCCGTAGCCCCCCGTGGCGGATGCCGCGGCCCGTTCACCGGCCGGACTCGTCCCGTGCGCCGAGGTGTCGACGACACGTCGTCGGCCATCGCCTCGTCTAGATCCTCCTCGAGCTCGGGCACCGTGGCCGCATCAGAGACTGAGCCCTCAGTTCGCCGCCGCTCGAGTGTGGCGTGGTAGAAGGAGATCATCGCGGCGATGACCGCGACGGCGGGGACGCCAAAGAGAGCGCCCCAGACCCCAGCAACCCGCGCGCCAGCGAGCAGCCCGAGGAACACCAGCAGCGGATGGACCCCGACAGCGCTGCTCATCACGCGGGGTGCGACGACGTTGATCACCACCAGTTGCAGCGCGTTGATGACGATGCAGACGATCCAGAACAGGTCGGGCTTCTCGAAAATCGTGATGGCGAGCGGCAGCACGATCGCCACCGGGGGGCCGACAAATGGGATCAGCATCAGGAGCGTGTTCACCACCGCCGTCAGCAGGATCAGGTCGAGGCCGGCCGCCCACATGATCGCGGCCGCTCCCACCGAATAGAGCAGCGCCTGGATCAACTGGCCGCGCAAGAAGCCCGCGAACGCTCGATTCACGCTTGAGAAGAAGAAATCCACGTCCTGACGGAAGCTCGGCGGTACCAGGCCAAGCACCCCGAGCTTGATCCGTTGTCCGTCCAGCATGACGTAGAAGGACAGGATCAAGACAATCACAAACTGGACGATGACGCTGGCGATCTGGGTCGCTAGCGTCACGGCATTCGCGAGGATCGGGGGGCCAACCGACTCGGCGCGCCGAACCAGCTCCTCGATCTGGACCAGCGACCCGAGGTTGACGAAGATACCCCGCTCTTCCAGGTTCGCCTGCCATTCGAGCGCATGGTCGTTGATAAATGCCAGATAGGCTGGAAGCTCGGTCACGAACTGGGCGATCTGGCGTGAGAGCGCCGGCACCATCCAGATCACCGCGGCTGCCCCGACGATGAGCATACCGACGTACGCCAGGGTCACCGCCAGCGGGCGGGGGAGCCCGGCCTCGCGCCGAAGGAGGTCGACGACCGGCTCGAGGATGAAGGCGACCACCCAGGCGAGGAAAAAGAGCAAAATAATATCAGCGAATCGCTCGGCGACCTGCCAGATGAGACCGGCCAGATACAACCCGGCAATTGCCAGCAGCACGATGACGAGCGCGCGGACCCAGGGGTCTCGAGTGAGCATCCAATCGCCTTCGTCGGAGTCCCCGCCTGACACGAGTGACCGACACGGCCCTCCGCGGATTCTACCGAGCGCTTCCAAAAACGAACAACCACACGACGTGAGGAATGAGTATGACTGACGACTCGGCCGTGCGACACCGGGGCGATCTTCTGCGCCGCATGACGCGCACGGGCGTCTATCTGGTAACTGACGATCGGCTCGCGGACGACGTTCTGCTCGAACGGCTCGACGCAGCGCTCACGGCCGGTGCGGACGTGGTCCAGTTCCGGGACAAGCACGACGACCGTGAGACGGCTGCCCGAATCGGGCGCGAGGTCGCCACGCGCTGTCGGGCGTCGGGTGCGCTGTTCATCGTGAATGATGACGCAGCGCTCGCCGCCGATCTCGACGCCGATGGCCTCCACGTGGGGCAGGATGACCGCCCTCCGGCCGAGATTCGCGCAATCGTGGGCCCAACGAGGATCGTCGGACTCTCTGTCTCGGCGCTGGACGAGGCGGACGCAGCCCAGGCCAACCCGGACGTCGACTACATCGGCTTCGGCTCGCTGTTCCCGACGGGGACCAAACTTGACGCGGAGCCGGCAGGCCCCGAGATGCTTGCCCAGGCGCGCACCCGGGTTCAGAAGCCGATCGTCGGAATTGGCGGCGTGACGGCGGCCAACCTGGGACAGGCCATCGCAGCAGGCGCCGACGCCGTCGCGGTCATCAGCGCTGTCTTCAGTTCCACCGATCCCGGCGCCGCGACCCGCGCGCTCCTCACCGCCGTCGCCGAGGCTCGCCCGCGCCGGGCGACGTAGTGCCATCTCGGTCAGATCTCAGGGCGTAGCCCATCGTCGCCCAGACACGGCGAGCAGCCACTTCACTCACTCGAGCCAGTGCGTGCGGGGCCACGCAGCGACGAACGTCCGCACGGCCGGGTCAGTCGGGGGCGCTCAGCGCCCCCCATACATCTCGTATCCAGGTCACACAGTCACTCGTGGCGAGGTCGGTCGGGTCGATCCAGCGGTACTCGTCGTGCTCCCAGTCGAGGCGCAGCGTGTCGGAGACTGCCTCGAACAAGAACGGGTGGATCACCCAGACCCAGCCCTGACCGGGGCGCTCGATTCGAAGCGGCGCCGGCGCCACCGCGAGCCGCACGTCATCGGCGCCGAGCCCGGTCTCCTCGACGATTTCGGTCAACGCCTGCTCGAGCGGCGCAACCCCTGGCTCCAGGTAGCCGGTCACACAGTGCCACCGGCCGGGCGACGAGCCGACGAGCGTGCTGCGCTTGAGCAGGCAGATCTTGCCGCCGTAGCGAAGGAAACAGGCGACGACGGCTCGTTCGAGGAGTGCCATCAGGACTCTCCAGATTGGACGAGACCTTCCATTCTAGCCGGCTACACTGACGTGTGAGCGCAATTCACGATCCCTTCCCACCGGATGCCTCCGCCCAGGGCGCCCGCTCGCGAGGCGGTTTCCCGGACGACGACTACACACCCCATGGCTACCTTGCGAATCCGTTTTCGGGGGCCACGTCGTGGAACGACGGCGACGGGGGTGTCCTGCGGAGCAGCCGCGATACGGTCGGCCTGGGCTGGCGGCTGACCTGGGCACTTGGGGCGCAGGCCGGCTGCGACGTCGTCGTCATGCTCCCCGGCGAGGCCAGGGCGGGCGGGTTAGGCACACCACTCAGGACGCGTGCTGAGTTCGACGCGGTCGATCTGGTCAGCCCGCACCACTCATCACGTCTGCTTGCCTACCGCTGGAGGGCATTCGAGCGAATCTGGGAGGCGCGCTTTACGCTCGTCCGGCGCGACACCCTCGGCCTCGAAATCGTGTGGGAGACATCGGACGAGGACCGTGCGCCCACGGCGGGCGAACGATGCTCAGGATCGCGGAGTATCACCGATCCAGTGCAAGTTGTTATCGCCCTGGTGGGTTGGCGAGTTCGCACAACGAGCGGGATGCATGACGTCGACCGTGCGCAGGCAGATGGCCCCGGCGGGCACGTGACACCGGCGAAGCCTGACCGCTCGGCCGTCGCGCAGATCGACCTTGGGGCGCCCTACGGCTCAGTCAGGCTCCAGACCGCCGCGCTCGACGCGGCCTGCGTCGGCCCGGCAGCGCTCGACGCTCCTGGTCTCGCTCCTGGTCTCGCTCCAGGCTTCGAAGGCCGTGAGGACGTCGCGTGCCAGGTCGTCGGCCTGGCGGTCACGGTGAGCACGGCGTGCGGCGCCACCCATGCTCTGGCGTCCCGTCAGACGGATGCGACCGGTGCCGGCAAGCAGCCAGACCCCACCATGCAGGAACGTGAAGTCGGGATGCTGGTGGGAGCCTCCGCTGTGGAAGCCTTCGACCCGGCGCCCGTCTCTTCTGACCCCGCGTCGGCGGTTGCAGCCGAGTCTCCGGGCGAGGTCGTTCGAGCGGCTGTCGAACGCGCCTATGCCGAAGACGATGCCTTCTGGCGCGGTGCGGCTCGCCTCGTCGGCGACTGGCCCTCGGCGTGGCGGCGGGGTTGGGTCTACGACCTGGAAACGACCCGGATGTGCGTCATGCCGCCTGGCGGTGTCTTCTGCGACGTCTGGCCAGCCTGGATGATCCAATGGCCGCGTGCCGTCGTCGCCGAGGGCACGCTCGACATGGTTCGCCTCGCCTATGCCAGCCCGGTCCTGGCGCAGCGTGCCCTCCTCTCGCTGTTCCGCGACGCCCCTGCCCCGAACGTGCCCTGTATCTTCCAGGGCGGCGAGCCGAACATGGTGGCGAAGGACGGCAGTGTCTGCGGCACGTCGCCGGCCTGGTGCATCCCGTTCTACAACCTCGAACGGCTCTACGCCTTGACCGGCGACCGTGGCTGGCTGGCGGCGATCTACCCGTATCTCACGCGCTACGCCGAGTGGTGGCTAGCCGAGCGCACCGATGCCGCCGGCTGGGCCGTCTATCGCTGCACCTGGGAGGCCGGCGAGGACGACACCCCTCGCCTCGACCCTGAGCGGACCGGCGACAACGTGGTCTCGGCATACGTGCGCCCGGTCGAGCTCCAGGCCGCAATGGCGCAGTCGGCAGGCGTGCTCGCACGGTTCGCGGAAGCGCTCGGCAAGGCCAGCGACGCCGAATACTGGCATACCGTGGCCGCGCAGTACGCCGAGCGCACCCGCCAGTTGTGGGATCCAGGCGAGGGCCGCTTCCGCGATTGGGACGCTCGCCATGGACGCTTCCTGGCGCCGAGCGGTGAGGCCAACTACTGGGGCATCGATCCCTGCCGCTACTCGGCGCTCGCGTTTACGCCACTGCTCGCCGGCATCGCCGACCGCGACCAGACGGTAGCCCTCGTTCACGAACTTGATGCCTACAGCGGGCCGCCCTGGACACTCTGGCCATCCTGGAGCTACGTGGTGCTGGAAGCCGGCCTCGCGGCCGGCGCGCGCGCGCTGACAGGCCGAATAGCGGCCGAAATCGTGGATCGGGTCTACGCCGAGCTCGACGTCCGAACGGTGCCAGGCACCGCCTGGCCGACGCCGGGCGTCGCCCGTGAGTATTGGCCCCTCGACCTGTCGACCTGGGGCTCGTGCGAGGGATACGGCTGGGGCGCCAACACGGCCTCACTGCTGGTACGTCAGGTGTTCGGATTCCTCGAGGGCGCCATCCCGGTCCTACCTCATCGCGTACCCCGTCTGCCGGCGAGCTGCCCTGAGACGCACGACCCATTCAAGCCGCCGCCTGACAGCGCGCTGCCAACTGCATCTGCGCTGCCGCGCGTCATCGACTCACCAGCGGCCCGGCCGTCGTTCGCATTAGTTCCGAACCTGCCCCCATCTCTGCTGGCGCCCGGGCGGCGCTACGGCCTCGCGCAGTTGCCGCTTCACGGGCTGCGGCTCGACATTCTGTACGTCGTCCCTGAACCGGATACGCCGCCAACAAGACACCCCACACCAGGTGGGTCAAGTCACGAGCACGTCACCCTCGGCGCCGCTCTCGAAATCGTACTTACGACTGATACGCCGACCCGGTGCAGCGCGTCCGACGAGGGCGGAGCACCTGTCTACTGGACAGCATCGCCGCGCCGACGCCATCAGTTTCGCGGTTATCTGGGATGCATCTATCTGGTAACGCTTCAACAGGGAGACGCCTGACGCTCACTCAGATTCACCATCTCGTTGCACCCTCGCCCGGCCCTGACAGGAGAGGGTCGGGGTGAGGGTCTGTCAAAGAGACGACCCTCACCCGCGCCAGGTTTGGCCGCTCCCAGAGGCAGCGGTGGCCGCGCACGGCTGCAACCGCCCGGGCGAGTTACACCCAGGCGTTCGGGCTCACGAAGCAGCAGCGGTAGTCAGGTGTCGGCCGATCCGTCGGGGCCGCCCTCACTACCGCCCGGACGACGCCCTGGCGCGCTGGAGGTACGTGGTGTCGGTCAGGCGGGTCGGATCGACCTGGCCCGGTCGGGCTGGAGGCGGTGCGATTGGCGAGGGTGAGGGTACAGTTGGCCGGGTGGTCGGGCTGGCGACTGGCGAGCGCACGGCGCCCGGCGAGGCCAGGGGTGGGGGCGACGCGACTGGTAGTGGTGAGGCGGCGGGCGCCGTCGCCTGACCGGACGACGCCGCGACTTCGTCGGGCGCGACGTCAGCCAGCAGGTCGATGACGGCGCGAACGCCCAGCACGTCGACGTCGCCGTCTGGGGGAATCGCCGGCATCTTCACCACGAAGCGCTCGTACACCACCTTCGCCTCATCACCCGAGATGCCGAGGGTGGTCGCCAGGAGGGCAGTCGCGCCGTCACGGTTCGCTGGCGTCGTGATCCAGCGCTCGGCCTGAATGACCGCGCGTAGGAAGCGCACCACGGTATCTTCATGCTGTCGCGCCCAGTCCGGGCGAACCACGATCCCCTCGGCCTGGAACTGGGGCACAATGTCCGACGCTTCGGCCAGCGACGAGAACCCGTTCGCGAGCAGGCGGCTGCTCTGGGGCGGCTCCAGGATTGAGGCGCCCGCCGTACCGTTCATTACCGCTGCCTCGCGGACGTTCGGATCGGAGAACTCAGTCTGCTCGACGTCGTTGGGCGACAGCCCCTTCGCGCGGAGGATCCGGAGCAGCAGCGCCGTCGAGACATCCTTCGGGCCAGCCGTGCCGACAATCTTCCCCTTCAACTCGGCGAAGCCTGGGACGTCACGGGCCGCGACCAGGCTATAGGGCGCCCGGTTCACGGTTCCGCCGATCATCACGAGCGCCTGCCCGCCGCGCCCTGAGCGGATGAGGTCATCCGTCGTCGCGACGCCGAGATCCCGGCCGCTCTTGGCTACCTCCGCCGCGACGTCGAGCTTGGGGTCGGTCGAGCGGTCGAGAACCAGATTTTGGGCTCGGAAGAACCCCTGCTTGTCGGCAACTTCGATGGGCCACGCACCGAGTGAGGCGACCGTCGCGATCTTGATGGCGGTGGGTGGGATCGGTGTTGGGGAGGGCGAAGGCGTCGGCGACGGAAGCGGGGACGGCGGCGCGGCAACGGTGGTGGGTTGGCCAGCGGCGGGTGAGGCGGCGGTGGACCCTGGCGGGGTGGTGGGCGTCGGCGCCGGGCTCCCACACCCGACGAGCAGGACGGCGAGCAAGACCAGCCAGCGGGTCGTTTTCAGCACGGATCGATCCTCCACGGCAAGGCCGCGCAGCGGCCGGCACCAACTATGCCGACCCAGGCCCCTTCGGCGCGAACGATACAACGATCGGGCTGCCGATGGGGTGGCCCGGCCGCATCAGGGTATCTAGCGGGTACACTCCACCGACGTGCCGCGACCGGCGGCCTGGAGTAGCGCGCGTGGGTAGAGTGGCGTTCGTCTTCCCTGGCCAGGGGTCGGCGGCAGTCAGCATGGGGGCGGACATCGTAGCGGTCTCGCCGGCGGCCACACGAGTCCTCGACCGGCTCGGCGAGCTTGCGCCGGCCGTCAAGGCGCTCACGCTCGACGGGCCAAAAGAGGAACTGATCCGGACGTCGAATGCACAGCCTGCGATCTTCGCCGTCAACTGCGCCTGTCTCGCCGCCCTCGAAGAGCGGGGCATCCGACCCGTCGTAGCGGCCGGCCACAGCCTGGCCGAATACTCGGCGCTCGTCGCGGCTGACGTCCTCGACTTCGAGGCCGGCCTGCGTCTCGTGATCGAGCGGGGCGCGCTCATGGAGCGAAGCGCGGCCGCACAGCCGGGGACGATGGTCGCAGTGCTCGGTGCAACGCTCGATTGCGTCAATCAAGCGGTAGCGTCCTGGCGCGACCGAGGCATCGTGGCGAATGCGAACGACAATGCGCCCGGCCAGATCGTCATCTCGGGTGACGTGAGAACCGTCGCCGCCGTGGCCGACGAACTGCGAGCTGATGGCGCACGGGCTCGCGATTTACCGGTCGGCGGCGCCTTCCACTCGCCGCTCATGGCGACCGCTGAGGAAGCGTTCGCACCGCTCCTGGCGGATACCGCGTTTGCCAGGCCGTGCATCCCGGTCGTCTCCAACCTGACCGCTGCCGCCTCGGAGGATCCGGCCATACTGAAGGCTGCGCTGATGCCCCAGATTACGGGACGGGTGCGCTGGAGAGAGTCCGTGGAAACGATGGTCGAGATGGGGGTGGACACCTTCGTGGAGGTCGGGCCGGGCAAGGTGCTGAGCGGCCTCATTCAACGCTGTACGAAGGGCCGGAACGTGCGTACCCTGAACGTCGAGGACGGCGCGTCGCTCAAAGCAACCGTGGCCGCGCTCTCGTCCTGACCGGCCGCTCAGAGCGCGATCAGTCCTCGCCGTGCGCCGAGGTGAACCGCCTCGGCGCGGCTGGCCGCCCCGAGCTTTGCCAGGATCGCGGCGACATGGAACTTTACGGTATGGTCGCTGATGCTCAGGCGCCGCGCAATCGCCTTGTTCGTCAGGCCGAGCGCCACGAGAGTCAGCACCTCACGCTCGCGGGCCGTCAGATCGTCTACATCTTCCGCCTCCGAGCGGGTGTGAGGCGCGCCAGCACGCCCGGCGAGCAGGTCGTCCCCGATGCTGGGCGCGAGCACAACGAGCCCGTGTCCAAGTGCCGCGAGCGTCGCGCCGAGCCGATCGGCGTCGGTGTCACGGCCGAGGTACGCCCAGGTGTGGCCGATCAGGCCGGCTGCGAGTCGCGCCAGGTCGCGGCCGTCACCCAGGACGACGAGGCTCGCGCCGGCGTCGACGATGCCAGCCGCCCAGGCCGGATCGACGGCAGCATCTGGGTACGGATCGACCACCACCACGTCCGGAGGCGCCGAATCGGGGCTCAGCGCCTCCGGACCGAGCGCGGCCGCCTCGGTCACGACGACCGCGCCGCCGGCCTCCAGCAGCGCGCGGAGACCGGCCCGGACGGTTGGCAGGGGAGAGACAACCGCTACACGCATCACACGCTCACCGAGCGGCCGGTGCGACGAGGGCCTGAGTCAGGCGAGGAGCGCGCGAGCGGCATACATCCAGCAAACGTCGCAGGCTGACCCGGCTCCCGGCCGCGTGCCCCATCAGCAACGCCCATGGCGGACTCTTCGAGTCAAGCGGCGCGCTCGCGCAGGGCCGCCTGGACGAGCACGTCGGCGAACTCGCTCGGGACGCCCAGGCCAAGGTTACCACCGACCATGGCATTGATGGCGACGACGCGTCCGAGGGTATCGGCCAGCGGCCCGCCCGAGTTGCCCGGCGCCAGCGCGACGTCGGCCTGGACCAGCCGCCGCCCTCCGACCGGCCGGCAGGCGGCAGTGACGATCCCGAGTGAAATCGCGCCGCGCTGTCCGAACGGGTGCCCGACCGCCATCACCAGTTCGCCGGGCCGCAGAGTCGCCGCCTCGCGCCGCTCGGCCGCGGGCAGGCCCACGCCGCGAACCTGGACGACGGCGAGATCGTTGGATACATCGCGTGCGATGACGCCGCCCAGTGCCTCACGCCCGTCCGCGAAACGCACCAACACTCGGTCGGGCGGTACGACGTGGTGATTGGTCAGGATGATGCCGTCCGGCCGCCAGATCGTGCCGGCGCCGAAGCCAGCGGCCGAGCGGATCTCGACGACGCTCACCCGCAGCCGTGCGGCAAGTTGCGCGAGCGCCAGTTCCACCTCAGGCATCGTCAGGATTTCAGCCATCGTGGGTGCTCCTCAGCGGGTGGCGAAGGCTCGCGCAGAGCCCGTGGCGCCATCCGGACTGCCCTCACAACGGACGCCTGCGTCGGCAGGCGCCCTGCGAGAGTCATACAGGCAGCCAGATACGGAAGATCCTCAGGCGCGCTCGCCGATTGTCACGCTCAACTCGCGTGGCTCGCCGCCCCGCACGATGCGCAGGCTTGACGCCTGCCCGACTCGCTCGCCGCCCAGGAGGTCGCGGAGATCGCCGGTATCGCGGACCGGCTCGCCGCCGAGTGCGACGACGATATCGCCAATCGTGACGCCGGCCACCTCGGCGGGACCGTCCGCTTCAACGCCGACGACGAGCAGTCCGGACGTCTGCTCGCCAAGCCCAGCCCGCTGGCGAATCGGCTCGGGCAACGCGACGGGCTGACTGGTGACCCCGAGAAAGCCGCGGCGGACTCGGCCATGCCCCTGGAGCGCGATCACGGTTCGCTCGACGACTGCCAGCGGGATTGCGACGCCGGCACCCTGCCCGCCGCCGAACCGCGACGTTGCCAGCCCGACCATCGCGCCCGAGCCGTCGAGCAGCGGAGCACCCGAGAAGCCCGGGTAGAAGATGGCATCGGTGAAGATGAGGCCATCCATCCGGCCGCCATGCAGCGTCCGAACCGGCCCCCGCACCGCGCTGATGACGCCCAGGCTCGCCCGAATCGACGAGTCCGGGCGCGCGACGATTGGCGCCAGGCTCCCCACTCGCGGGCTCCCGCTGCATCGCTCGATCGGCGTCAGTCCCTGGACGTCGGCCCGGAGCAGCGCGAGATCGGTGCCGGGATCGCGTCCGGCGAGCCGAGCGGGGACGGTCCGGCCATCCGGCAGCCCGATGACGAGATCTTCGTCACGCTCCAGCACGTGATCGGCGGTGACAAGCCAGCCATCGGCCGTCCAGATGACGCCGCTCGCGGACTGTCGCCGCCGCGCATCCACGCGTGCCACAGAGTGCCCTGCACGCTCGACCGCGTCCGCCAGACTGTCGGAAAGGGCGGCGAGCGCCGACGGCGCTTGCTGTTCGCTCATGTCGTACCTCCCAGGGCGTCAGTGCGCCCCTTCTGGAGAGACTGTAGGCGCCACCGCGGGCAGGCCACATCAGCCATCGAGGGAGGTTACGGCCTGCCCGAATGGGCAGGCCGCCCGATGCTCAGCCGCCGCCGACCATCCGCACGATCTCGAGTTGGTCCCCCTCAGCCAGGGGTGTCTCCGCGAATCGGTCCCGCTTGACGATCGTGCCGTTACGCTCGACCGCAACGATGCGGTGATCGATTCCCGCCTGCTCGAGGAAGGCCAGGAGCGAGGCGCCGTCCACCGCTTCGCGGGGTTTTCCATTGACTTGAAGCTGCATCGTGGTCCTCTGCTTGTCGCTGGCTGCCGCGCATTTCGAGAGCGCAGCCAGCGAAACGATGTCGACGCGCCAGCCGCGTGCGTCTGCCGCGCCGAGATCGATCGAGTATCCCCAGGGTGGCGCTGCCCATCGCTCGCGAGCCGGTCGCGGCAGGCACTTCAGCGCAGTGGCCAGCACAGCACGAACCGCTAGTGCCGCTTGTGCAAGGGCGCGGTCGGCCAGGCTTCGGTAACGGCTGCGACCAACCGCGCCGCCGCTTCGCGCGGGTCGGGAGCGCCGGCGATTGTGCTGATGACCGCGACTCCGCTCGCCCCGGCGCCGATGACTTGCGCCGCGTTGCCGGCGGTGATCCCGCCGATACCGATCAACGGCAGCGTCGTCTTCGCCGCGATCTTCCGGATCAGCGGCGGGCCAGCGGTGAGCGACCCGGGGTGAGAGGTTGATGCAAACATGGTCCCGACGACGAGCAGGTCCGCACCGCTCTGGATTGCCTCAGCGGCCCGCGCCACGTCGTGCACCGAGCGGCCGAGCACCAGATCCGGCGCCAGCCGGCGAGCCGCCTCGCACGGCAGTCCGGATTCGCCAAGCTGTACACCGTCCGCACCCGCGGCCAGTGCGACATCGACACGGTCGTTGACCAGCAGCAGCGCCTGATTGCCGACGATGGCGCGGAGGCGTTGTACCACCGCGTACAACTCGCCGGCGGGCATGGACTTCTCGCGGACCTGGATGGCGTTCACCCCGCCCTCAACCACCGCCTGCACCACGTCCTCCAGGCGGCGGTCTCGGAATCCCTCGCACCCTGTCACGAACATGACGATCGGGAGGGGCAATACCGGGCGCCCGCCGTTCACCGCACGACACCCTCGAGTGGGCTCGACGCGCTCGCATACGCCTTCTTCGCGATACGGCCCGCCAGGAACGCTTTGCGGCCTCCCCGTACACCTTCGGCGAAGCCTTCAGCCATGAGCGCCGGGTCGCTGGCCTCAGCAATTGCCGTATTGACCAGACAGGCGTCGGCTCCAAGCTCCATGGCGATGGCGGCGTCGGATGGCACCCCGAGGCCGGCATCCACCACGACCGGGACGCTCGCCTGCTCGATGATGACCTTGATCCGGCCGAAATGAGGAATGCCCTGCCCCGAGCCAATCGGCGACGCCAGAGGCATGACCGTGGCACATCCGGCCTCCTCCAGGCGCTTGGCCAGGATCGGGTCGTCGGTGGTGTACGGCAGCACCACGAAGCCCTCTTCGACCAGTTGGCGGGCCGCTTCGAGGGTGCCGATGGGGTCCGGCCAGAGGTACTTCGGATCGCCGATCACCTCGAGCTTGACCCAGTTCGAGCCGGTCAATTCGCGGCCGAGCCGAGCCGTCCGCAGCGCTTCCTCGACGCTGTAGCAGCCGGCCGTATTCGGCAGGATCGTGTAGCGATTCCAGTCGATCTCGTCGAGCAGGGTCTTCTGGCTCGGGTTGTCCAGGTCGAGCCGCCGGATCGCTACGGTGACGATCTCCGTCTCGGCAGACGCATACGCGTCACGCATCTCGTCGGCCGAGCGGAACTTGCCGCTGCCAAGCAACAGGCGGGAACGAAACTGCTTTCCCGCGATCTCCAGAACGTCGTCCACGCCGCCCTCCTCCGATCCGCGCCACGCTGGCGACGGGATCGTGCTGCATGATGTCCGAGCGGCCCCGGGAAACACTGTGTGTTCTCGGCCGCCGCTTCCCTTCGCAGGTCCTAACCTGGTCAGGTTCTAAGGGTCACCCACGCTGCCGTGGGCTCTCAGCCAGAGGCTCCCCTAGCGAGCTCGTACCGAGCAGACGCTCTTCAGTTGGCGACGACGACGATCGTGCCGGCGCGGGTTACGTAAGCGCACCCGGCGCCGGCGCACGCGCGCCTCGTCTACTCAGATGGTACGGATCGTTCACGAGACGTGCAAGCATGCACGTGCGTTGGCACGCAACGATCTGCGCACGAGGGTGGCCCACCCTGGCCTCCGCCACGCGAGGTCACGCAACTCAGCATGTCAGCGTTGCCGACGATGCCGCTAAGGTGCCCGTCGCGGCGTTCCTCTCGAGCGTATTCAGCCACAGCCTCGGACCGAGGCTGTGGCGCCCGCAGGTCTCACGCAGCACGGTCGCCGTTCCTAGGCGATGAACGGTGTCAGCAGCAGCCTGGGCCGCATCCAAGAGCGACCTGGGCTGGAGCATCCAGGAGCGGCACGACGCACCATCCGCGGCTATGGCGTGCCGAGCCATTCCTCGCGAACAATCGTCTCTAGCGGGTGAGAGACACGTTACAGCGAGGAGCCGATGGCTACCACCACTACCCCACCGTTGTCCTGTGCTCCCGTCCATCGGCCCTCGGTACGAGTAGGGCTGGTATCCGTGCTGCTGGCCCTCGCCGTCGCGCTGGGCGCAGCGGCGGTCCCCAGCGCCGCCTACGGCCCGACGCTGCCGGCCTATACGATCATGGCGGCACTCGACCTCGATCGGGGCAGCGTAGACGTCCGTGAGCGCTTGCACTATCGCAATCAGACCGGCGTCGTGCTGGACCGGGTCGTATTCGAGGTCGTTCCCAACGCCATCGGCGCTTTCACCCTTGGAGCGGTCACGGTCGACGGCGAGCCGAGAGATGCCCTGCTCGACGGCAGCGTGCTGGAGGTGCCCTTCGCGGCACCCCTCGCCCTAGACGGCTCCGTCGACGTCGAGTTGACCTTCACGGTGACGCCGCCCGCCAGACCGGATCGACTGTCGGCTACTGGCCGAGTCGTCACCCTCGGCAACTGGCTGCCCGTGCTCTCACTCCACCGTGAGGACTGGGATCGCCGACAGTATGTCGACGTCGGCGATGCGTTCACCCGTGAGGTGGCCGACTTCGACCTGACGCTCACGACCAATCGCCCGACCCAGGTCGTCGCGACGGGCCAACTCGTCGAGCAGGAAGGCACTCGCTGGCGCTTCGTCGCCAGGAGCGTCCGCGACGTGGCCGTGCTCGCCTCATCCGAGTTTGTGGTCCGGACGGCCACCGTCGGTACGACCACGCTCCAGGCGGCTGGTCTGGACGCCGCGCGTTCCGAGATGTACCTGACGCGCGGCACCCAGTTCCTACGTTGGCTCGGGGAGCGCCTGACACCGTATCCCTATCCAACACTCGTCATCGTCGACGGCGACCTGCCAGCCAGCTTTGGCGGCATGGAGTACCCCGGCCTCGTCATCCTGGCGAACCGCATCCCGGCTGGACCGCCTGGCGGCAACCTCGATTCGTTGGTGCTCCACGAGCTCACGCACCAGTGGTTCTATTCGCTCGTCGGCAACGACCAGATTGGCTCTCCGTGGCTCGATGAGGCGATGGCAACCTACATCGCCTATCGCTATTACGCCGAGGCCGAACCGAACGAGGCTCCCGCCGTCTACCGGCAGACGATCGCCGGTGGCGGCGACGGCTGGGTCGACAGCAGTGTCTACGACTTCGTCTCAGACGGCCCGTACTTCACGACGGTGTATCATGGCGGCGCGCGCTTTCTGGACGGACTGTACGATCGCCTTGGAAACGACACGTTCTGGGCGCTGATCCGCGAGCACGTCGCCACCCACCGCGACCGCCTCGCGACTCCTCGCGCCTTCCTCGACCGCGCACAGGCCGCGACGACCGAGAACCTGAACCCGCTCATCAGCCAGTATTTCCGCTACGGCGCGTTCCAGTACCCAACACCCCAAAACTGGACGCTCACGATGCCAACGGACGGGTGGTCCGACCGGACGTCGCTCTTCGTCGGCGCGGACTTTCCGGTGACCCGGGTACAGGTCTGGCTCGACCAGCGGCTACTCGCCGATGGGCCGGCGAACAGCCTCACCCTGGACACGAGCGATGTCGAAGCAGGCGAGTACGTCCTGTTGGTCCGAGTCTGGAATCACGAAGACGTGGTCTTCGAGCGCGACCGTCGAGTGACCGTCAGCCAGCATGCGGCGGCGGTTCATCCGTAGGCGCGTCGTCGACAGTGGCGGTATCCAGAGAGCGATTCTCGGACGCCGCAGTACTTGGGTCCGCCTCGCCAGTCTCGGCGCGTGCCCGAAGCTGCTCATCTAGCAGGTGTCGGCCGCGCGCCAGCCAGCGGACATGCTGTTCGTCGAGATCGGCAAGTGCCTCGATCTCGGCCCGTCCGCGCCCCACGAGCACTCGGCCCTCAGACCGGATCTCGGCTCCCAATGCCTTCATGACTGCGCCATAGAGGCGCGACGCCCGCCGGTCGCGCTCGCTGCCAGACGGTAGAGCGATGCCCCGTGCGGCCAGATCGGCGCGATAGCGAGAGAACGGATAGCCGGCCCGCTCGACCTCACGTAGTCGCTCGACGCGCTCGCTCCGGGCGATCAGCGCGCGGTCGAAATAGGCGATGACCTCGCCGGTCGTCGTCAGGCGGCGCTCGCGGCGGGTGCGTGTCAGCAGCAGGGGGCCGTCCACGTCGGCTGGCGTCTCGGCGAAGATGCCGGCCTCCAGCCGCCGGATTGCGCCAAGCACCCCGGCCCCGAGTCGATAGTACCGCTCGCTGGCCTCCACGGTCCGCAAGAGCGCACCATCAGAGCGGGCGAGCACCTGGGCCATATCCCAACCTGGGAGCGGCGCGAAGAATTCCTCGGCGTCGACCGGACAGAGGACGGCCCAGGCCGGATCGAGCGGCCCGCCGCCAAAGAGATACGCTCGGTTCTCAGCGTGATCGGGGGCCAGGAAGATGCCGTCACAATACGCTGGCGGCTCGCGCGACGGCAGGTCGGCGAGCGTCGCCGCGAGGTTGCTGGAGAGCAATGGCGGCGGATCGGTCAGCAACTGGCCGAGCACCTCGGCGCCAACCTGCCGGGGATTGGCTGTCTCGAGCGTCCACTTGAAGTCGACCGGCTCGAGCACCGCGCGGCCGTTCTGACTCCCGGCCAGGATCGCGTCGGCGTGAGTCTTGCCGTTCGCCTGGACTTGCGCCGCGAGCTCCGGATCGGCCTGAAGCACCAGTGCGCGACGGGGCAGGTACGGCTGACCGTCCGGACCGTCCCGCTCGGTGCCGAGCAGTCGCTCGATGCAGCGCGCGCCGAGCGTCTCCCAGCGACGCCCGATCTGCTCGCTGGCACCACCCCAGTCGCCGATCCGCCAGAGCTGGCGGCCTTCGAGCGGCGAGCGCGACGAGATCGGGCGTCGGGCCGGCGGGCGCCGATGGCCGCCCGGTCCGCCAGAATTATTTGAGCGCCCCTCGCCCGGACGATGCTGCTCCCGCATGCCGCCGCTCGCGTCCTCCTCACCTGGTCCATCGGGGCCACACGCCCGCTCACGCAGGTTGGCCAGGCAGAATCCAGGCCAGCCGTGAGACGTAGCACGGCTGGCCTGGATCGCCGCCGTCAGTGTAGCGCGCGCAGCCCCCTGGATGAGGGCTGCCCCGGATGCGCGTGCCCAGCATCCGGGGTTGGATGCCGGGCACGCTGCTGTCACAGGTCGGTGATGAAGGCGCGCTCAGGCGCCGCCGAACCACCTGGCGCGGTGCTCGTGCTCGTCGCGGTTGATGTCGTCACGGCTGTCTACCCCGAAGTTCGGCGCAGCCAGGGCAAGCCCAATCAGCAAGACGAAGACCAGGCCGGCGATGAAGAGATCGCTCACAGTCATCCTCACGATACCCGCACCAGCCGGCCGTCCGGGCTGCCGGCAACCGACTGACGATCGAGGCGAGTCGCCCACGCGCGTAGCGCATCCGCGATGACGGTCCGCACCGGCCGCTCCGGCCCGGTTACCTGCACGGCGCGTCGATACTGCTCGGCCTCGGCCAGCCGCTCGGCATGGATCACCCGAGCAAGCTCCTCCAGGTCCCAAATTTGGTGCATTGTGCCACCCCCTCCCGATGCCCGTCGCCGAACGCGGCGCGAGCACCCGGTTCACGAGAAGCATAGGCGGTAGCTAGAACATATGCTCGACGTAAATTCGGCACTCCGGTCTCACGGAAATCCATGAAGCACCGGTCATGGGCAGGGATGGTGGCGGATGTCTCGTGCGAGGTGGGCAGGCCCGTGCGCACCGTCGAAGGCGATCGGGCTTACAGTCCGACGATGCCCCACTCGGTCGCACGGCGCAGCGCCTCGGTCCGGCTGCGGACCTCGAGCTTGCCATAGATGCTTCGCAGGTGTGACTCGACGGTGTTCTCGCTGATCCTCAGCGTCACGGCGATCTGCTTGTTCGGCGCGCCGGTGGCGAGGCAGCGGAGCACCGCGAGCTCACGGGGGGTCAGCCGCTCCACGACCGTCCCGCCGCGCTGGACGCCGCCGGCAAGCTTGGCAGCCACGGCCGGCGTGAAGTAGCTACCGCCCCCTGCGACCGCTTGAATGGCGTCCCGAAGCTCCTCGGCGTCGATGTCCTTCAGTACGTAGCCGCGCGCACCTGCTCTGACCGCTTCCAGCACCACGTCGCCAGGGGCGTTGGCGGACAGCACGATGATGCCGAGTGATGGCGCCTGTTCCCTGATCCGACGGGTCGCCTCGACGCCGTCGAAGCCAGGCAAGTGCACGTCCACGAGCGCCACATCCGGCGCAAGCTCCAGCACCCGTGCGACCGCTTCCGGGCCGCTCGCCGCCTCGCCGACGACCACGATACCCGGCATCGTCGCGATCATCCGGCCGACCCCCTCACGTACGAGCGTATGATCGTCGGCGACCACGACACGGCGGGGCGAGCTCCGTTCCTGGGTCGTGGGCGAGGGTGCATCAGGCACGAAGAGCCGCAACCGCGTACCCCAGCCGGGGCTGCTGTCGAGCTCCAACTCCGCTCCGATCGACGCAGCCCGCTGGGCAATGCTGCTCAACCCGAAGCCGCCATCGCTCCGGCGGCCCAGTTCGGGCGTGAAGCCAACCCCATCATCCTCGACAAGCAAGCGGACCGACAGCCCGCTGTAGGTGAGCACAGCTCGGACGCGGCGTGCGCGGGCGTGCTTCCGGACGTTCGCGAGCGCCTCCTGTGCGATCCGGAACAGCGCTGCCTCCACATCCGGCGTCAGTGGACGCGGCTCCCCCTGCACCTCGAGCGCCGCCCGTTCGACGACGCCGCCCTGCTCCAGTGATGCCAGCTCCGCGGTCAGCGCTTCGGTCAGGGATTGCCGCTCGAGAGGAGCCGGCCGGAGGCTCCAGATTGCGTGGCGCGCCTCCTCGACCGCTCGGTGCGCGAGGTCACGGGCGTGCGCAAGCACTCCCGCGACGCGTGACGGCTCCTCGGTCATGAGCCGTTGCATCGCGTCCAACTCCATCGAGACGGCTATCAGGCTCTGTGCGAGAGTGTCGTGGATCTCCCGCGCGAGGCGATTCCGCTCGTCGCTTGCCGCAAGCTCACGTGCTCGCTCGACGAGGCGCGCATTCTCGATGGCGACGGCAATCTGGTCGGCCAGGGTCTCCACGAACGGGAGATCGTCCTCCGCGAAGGCATCGGTCTGCTCGCTGGCCAGGCAGAGGACGCCGAGCACCTGGCCGCCGATCTCGATGGGAACGTCGAGCTCCGAGCGCTCACGCAGGCCGGGCCCCTGGATGAAGTGCGGGTTCATAGCCGTGTCGTTGGCAAGCTGCGTCTGTCCCGTTTCGGCCGCCCGTCCACACATGCCTTCCCCAACCCGCTGTCGGTGATCGGCAGGAACGTGCACCGCGCCGCTGTTACCGGCCGCCATGACGAGCCACTGGTGGTCGGTCGGATCGCGCAAGAAGATCGTGACCGAGTGGTACCCGAAGCGCTCGGCAATCAACTCGGTGGTCTGCTGGAGCAAGACCGGGAGATCGAGGATGGATGTGACCTTGCGGGCGATCTCGGTGACGGTCGCGAGGCGGCGTGCGCGCTTGCGCTCAGCTTCCAGCAGTTCGGCGTTCTCGATGACGATGGCAAGCTGAGCGGCCAGCGTTTCGAGCAGCACTACGTCCTCAGGCGGAAAGTCGTCGAGCCGGTCGCTGTCGGCTTCGAGCATCCCGATGAGCCGCTCTCGGCCCTGAAGCGGCACCAGGGTCGCCGAACGGATGCCATGGTCGGGCCAGGCCCAGCAGAAGCGCGGATCGGCGTCGACATCCGGCACCACGACGGTCTGGCCCTCCGCTGCCGCCCATCCGGACACGCCCTGTTCGCCGATACGACAGCGCAGCCCCAGCAGGCGCTCATCGTAGCCATGATCGCGGCCGTGCGCCGACCGAACGACCAGATCCGGCCCATCCCGGAGCATGACGGTCGTATAGAAGTAGTCGAACCGGTGGGTAATCAACTCGGTGATTCGCTCGATCAACTGGCGAGGATCGAGGATCGTGGTGAGGGTGCGCGCGAGGTCGCCGATCAGGCGCAGCCGCTCCTCCAGGCTGACAGTAGCCGGTCGAGGGTGCGGATGCGTGTGACTCAGGTGATGCGTGGGCGAGACGACCATCGGTCGGTATTGTAGAACCGCGCCAGGCGCACCGGTCTTCCCGTGACCCCAGCTAGCGGGCGAGTGCGAGGCCCGCGAGCGCCGCTCCGCCGAGCAGCCAGAACGGGTTCAGCCGCGACCGCCAGACCGCGAGCGCCACGACGACCGTCACCGCCGCTTCCACCAACGTGTGATCGGCCGCGCGGGCGATCACCAGGCCGCTCGCGAACATCAGCCCCACGATGATCGGCACCAGGCCAGCCTGAACCGCCCGCAGCCAGGGGGAATGTGCGAGACGCCGCCACAACCGTGAGACGCAGAACGCCACGAGGGCCGGCGGCACGTTCCCGGCCAGCGCCGCGGCCAGGAAGCCTGCCAGTCCAGCCACTCGCCAGCCGATCAGCGCTGAGACCAGCCCGTTCGGCCCCGGCGATGCCTGAGCGAGTGCGACCATGGCCGCGAAGTCGGCGTCGGTCATCCAGGCATGGACGTCCACTACCTGACGGTGGACCTCGGGCAAGATACTATTCATCCCACCGACTGCCACCAGCGACAGCCGAGCGAAGAGCAGCACGAGATCGACGAGAGCGTTCCCGGTCATCGCTGCGACCGCCCCGCCACGGCGATACTCACGGGGGCCAGTACAAGGACGACGAACAGTAGCGACCAGCGCAGCAGTCCGATGCCGACGAACGCACACGCGGCGATGGCGAGCATCCAGCCGCGTAGCCGCAGCCGCTCCGCCATCCGCAGCGCCGTTCCGAGGAACAGCCCGGCGGCGCCGGCCGCAACCCCAGCCACGGCACTGCTCACGGCTGGCAACTGCCCGAAGCGGTCGTAGAGGACGGCGAGGCACAGGAGTGCTAGCAGCGGGCCGCAGAGCAGGCCGGTGACAGCCAGCGCGGCCCCGACGGCCCCGTAATACCGGTCGCCGATGAAGACGGAAACATTACCGACATTGGGGCCTGGCAATGCCTGACACATCCCCAGCATCTCGGCGTACTCCTGCTCGCTCAGCCAGGCACGCTCCTCCACGATGATGCGTCGCGCCCACGGACCGACCCCGCCGAAGCCGCACAGGCCGATCTTGGCGAACGTGAGGAACAACTCCAGCCGCGTCGGCCGGCCGGCCACGGACAGCGGCAGCACGCCAGACTCGTCCACCCTTACCCCCGTACCCCCGTTCGGTCAGGCCACGCCGGCCCGATTCGGCCAGCAGATGTCATGCTCCGGTTGCCGCACTGCCTGCCCGCGATGCACGCTCATTCCAGACTCCGTGGGGGATCGACCTCGGTGGTGAACGGGCGTGGAGGGCCGGCGACGGTTGACGGCATAGTACCTGTCGGCCTGGCAGCGTGGCTCCATGACGCGCACGGCACGTGTGACACGGGCACGGGCCCTGAGCACGGCATGACCTGACGTTGTCGATGTGAGGGAGGGACGATGTCGAATGCTCGAGGTGGCGGTGGATGTCGATCTTGACGCGCGATGAGATCATCAAGCGGGTGCGTACAGGCGAGATCGGAATCGACCCGTTCTCCGAGGACAAGGTGGGGCCGGCCTCTGTCGACCTACACCTTGGCAATCAGTTTCGGGTGTTTCGCCGCGTCCGCGACATCTTCCACGTCACCGAAGAGGCCGCCTACGAGGCGGTGTCCGAGGTGATCGAGGTTGGGGACCACGACTACTTCGTGTTGATGCCCGGCGAGACCTGCCACGGCCTGACCCGCGAGCGCATCACCCTGCCGGACGACCTGTGTGGCTGGCTCCAGGGGCGGAGTCGCTTCGCACGGCTCGGCTTGATGGTCCACATCACGGCAGCGTTCATCCAGCCGGGTGTGGACAACCATCAGGCGTTGGAGATCAACAACGCCGGTCCGATGCCACTGGCGCTGCGGCCCGGCATCGCCATCTGTCAGTTCATGTTCCAGACCACGATCGGTCGAGCGCACTACCAGGGGCGCTACCGGGAACAAGACGCGCCCTGAACCCTCGCCGCCCATTCCTACGCCCCTGCAAGGTGTGGGTCTATAACACAGGCATGGCGTTCGTTCCGCCGCACACCCATCCACCAGCGGGCTTCGTGATGGCGTGCCCGACGTGCGGGACCGCGTGCGCGCCGGCCGCGCGTTTCTGCGGAGTGTGTGGAGCGCGGCTGCTGGTGTTTTGCTGGAGCTGTGGCAGTGCCGCCGCGCTCGGCCAGGCGTTCTGCGAACACTGCGGCAGCCAGATCGTCGCTCCGGGCGATCTCGTCTCCGTGCGCCCGCCGAGTGTCGTGGGGCAGCCAGCGGCGGATGCGACGCTCCCGCCGGCCGCCCCGGCCACGAACGCCCGCTCAAATCCTCCCGATGATGCACCGTCGGCCGCGAGTACGGAGAGCGTGCCAACGGACGTGACAGTGCCCACTGCCCCAACGTCGACGCGCGCGATATCCTCGCCGGCGGCGCTCGGGCCGCGCGTCGGCGCGGCGATGTCCGCCAGTACCACCTCGGCACCACTCACCACCCCGCCCGCCACCGAGGCGCCGCTCGCCACTGAGCCACCATCCACTGGCGGTGGATCGTTCGCCGCCTCGGATGCGCTCGATGCCTGGGCGTGGCCGCTGACGCCCGGCGAGGCCGAGAATGGGCGCACCAATCTCGCGGCGCCCGACAATGGCCGCGGCCTGCTCGTCGAAGAGCGGCGCATCGTCACCGTCCTCTTCGCCGACATCGTCGGGTACACGACGCTGGCCGAGCGCCTGGACCCCGAGGACGTTCGTGAGATCCTGGCACGGGTCTTCGGCCGCCTGGCCGAGTCGGTGGCGCTCTACGGTGGCACGATCGACAAGTTCATGGGTGACGCCGTCCTGGCGCTGTTCGGCGCGCCAACCGCCCACGAAGACGATCCAGTCCGTGCGACCCACGCCGGCCTTGCGATGCTTCAGTCGATGGCGTCCCTCGACTTGACTGACCGCGACGGCAATCCGCTCCAGCTTCAACTTCGCGTCGGGGTGAACACTGGCGAGGTCATCGCGGGTGCTCGGGAGATCGGCGGGCATCGTGAGTACAGCGTCTTCGGCGATGCCGTCAACGTGGCCTCGCGGCTTCAGACGGCGGCGGCCCCTGGGACGGTACTGCTCGGAGAACTGACCGCCCGCCACGCCGGCAGCGTCTTCGATCTCGAACCGACCGGGGCACTTCTCCTCAGGGGCAAGGCCGAGCCGGTGCCGGCCTTTCGGGTGCGTGGCACGCTCGTCAGCCGACATGGCGCGACGGCCGGGCTCGGTGCAGCCGTGCGCGTCCCACTCGTGGGCCGGCTCGCCGAGCTACGTCGACTGCGTGAGACCGTGCAAGAAGTGAGTCGAGGCCGCGGCCAGTTGGCTGCCGTGATTGGCGAGCATGGCCTCGGCAAGACACGGCTCCTCGCGGAGCTCCGGGGGCATGCCGAAGAGCTTGGCATCCGCTGGGTGGAAACTGCCGCGCCATCGTTCGGCCAGGGGCTCAGCTACCGGCTGATGCGCGAGATGCTCGCCGAGATCTTCGGGTTAACGGCCGAAGAGTCCGACGAACAGGTGCTCGCACGCGTCCACGCCGTCCTCGATGGCCTCGGGCTCGGTCCGATGTCGCCGTGGCTTGGGGTGATACTCGGCGTCGAAGCAGAGGCCGACGTGCCCGGGTTGACGGCCGCGCAAGTGCAGCGGCGCGCGCTCAAGGCCGTACGCGAGGTACTCCGAGGGCTGAGCCGCGAGCGTCCGCTCGCTCTCGTGCTCGACGCCCTCCAGTGGGCCGATCCAACCTCGGTGGACTTGCTCTCGGAGCTGATGAGCCTGACCGACGAGGCGCCCATTCTCTTCTCCTACGTCTTCACGCCGGACCCCGATGCGCCCTCCTGGCAGTTGAAGGAGCTTGCCGCACGGGCGTATCCGCACCGTTACGCTGAGGTCACCCTGGGACCGCTGTCCGAGCGTGCCGCGCGTGAACTGCTGTGCAGCCTGCTGGCCTGTGCGGACGCACCGGCCAGCGTCGAGGAGTTGGTCCTGTCGCGAGCAGATGGCAACCCCTACTTCATCGAGGAGGTCGTTCGCGCCTTGATTGACGGCGGCGCGCTGCGCAGCGAGGGCGACCGCTGGGTCGCGGACCGCGACATCCGCGAGATCCAGATTCCCGAGACGCTCCTCGCGACGGTCACGGCGCGCATCGACCGGCTCCCGGAGAGCGTACGCCGGACACTCCAGGTGGCGGCCGTCATCGGGCGTCAATTCTCGGAGCGGGTGTTGCGGCGCGTCCTGGACACCAGTCCAAACCTGGACCGCCAGCTTCGCGAGGCGCAGCGGGCCGGGCTGATCCGTGAGGAGACGGTCATCCCGGAGCGGCGCTTTGTGTTCGCGCAGGCGCTCATCCAGGAAGCGGCCCTGAGCTCGCTGCTGCTCCGCCGCCGCCGCGAGATCCACGTCCAGGTCGGGTGGGCGCTGGAAGAGATCTACGCCAGTGCGCTCGAAGAGCAGTACGGCGACCTCGCCCGCCACTTCGCCGAGGGCGAGGCCTGGGAGCGGACGTTCCGGTATAGCCGGCTGGCGGCCGAACAGGCGGCCGCCGCGTACGCCAACGACGAGGCGGTCACCTACTTCACGATCGCGCTCGACTCGGCCGAGCGCTCGGCCGCCGGCGCCGATCCGGAAGTCGTGGCGCTGCTCCGCGAGCGGCGGGGTGATATCCAGGCGCTCCTGGGCGCCTATCGGGAAGCAGTGGACGACTTCCACGCCGCGCTCGATCACCATCTATCCAGCGTGCAGGATGCTAGCGAAGGCTCACAGCAGGCTGCCGTCGAGGCCAGGCACGTCGGCATCCTGGCGTTGAAGGTGTCGCGCTATCACAGCTACCAGGGCCAGGTAGCCGACACGCGGGCCGCACTCGACCTGGCCCTACGCTACCTCCCGCCCGACTCCCCAGACCTGAGCTCCGTCTGGAGCCTCCAGGCCACCGTCCATACCTGGGCGACCGAGATGGCCAAAGCGGCGGAAGCCGGCCGGAAGGCGCTCGCCATCGCCGAACAGCATGGCACGCCGATGCACCTCGCCAAAGCGTTCGAGGCCCTGACCGTCCCGAGCCTGGTGGGCGCGCTGGGGCACGAGATCACCGAGCTTGCCGATCGCTGGGTCGCTCTGGCGCGCGAGGCGCAGGAGCAGCGACCGCTGGTCCAGGCGCTCGCGTCACGCGCGCTGCTCTACGTCTGGGGGCTCTGGACGTTCGACAAGCGGTTGCGGCAAGACGTCGAGGAAGCGCTGGAGCTTGCCCGCTCGATCGGCTCACTCTCGGCCGAGCACACGGCGCGCGGCATCCTCGGGGCCGGGCGGGTCTTGCTCGGCGAGTGGGTCGAAGGCGAGGCCGACCTACAGGCATCGGCCGGCCAGACCACCACGCTGCTCGGAGCGGGCGCCATCTTCGAGTGGTGGCTGCTGCTGCTGCTCACCCTTCGTGGCGACCTGGAGCCGGCGGCGGAGCGGATGCGTGGCCTGCTCGACGATCGCGGCAACACCCATCGTCTGATCACCATGAGCGCGCTCCTGGCACTGAATCGGCGTTTCGCCGGCGATGAAGATGGCTGTATCGCCGCACTTGCAGCAGCCGAGGAAGCGTCGAGCCATCTCGGCTGTGCGCATTGCGACGTGACCTTCGAGGCTATCGCGGCGGAGCTTCTAGCCGAAGCCGGTGACGAGACAGCGGCGCGGCATCACATCGCGCGTGCGCGCGAGCTCGGCGCGCAGTTCGGGCGTCGGGTGACCTCGCTCGCGGCGGACCGCGCCGAGGCGCACCTCACCCTCCGCGACGGGGACGCAGTCACAGCCGTAGCCATCCTCGAGTCGGCCGCCGACCTTGCTACCCAGATCGGTCAACCCTACGAAGTCGGTGCGACGACCGCGCTCCTGGGCCACGCCTACCGGATGCGGGGTCAGGACGGCGACGAGACGCGCAGCCAGCAGGCGCTGGAGGGTGCGCTTGCCGTCTTCGAGCGGCTCGGTGCGGCACCAGCCGCCGAGCGAATCAGGTCGGCGACAGGGGCGCTGCTTCCGGCGTAAGCGCCCCATTCGCGCCGCTGCCAGCATGCATTTCGGCTGAGGCTGACCCAGCAGGCAGCGAGGCGCCACGAGTCGCGGGCACGGTCGGCTCGAGCGACAGGAAGCGCGGGATGGCGGCGCGGACCGCTGCGTCGACGTAGTCGAAGTTGACCACCCGGTCGGTGAGCTCCCAGAAGACCGGATCTTCCACTTCGAGAAGGTCGCGGCAGACACGATCGAGGACCGGCGTCGGTACCGACGCTAGCTCGGCGCGCAACAGGTGCGCTACGTCCCAGGCATCGCGTGCCGTGAAGTAGCCGCCCAGCGCCACCACCATCTTGTACAACTGCGGCAACGCCGGTGACTGCTTGGCTTCACCCCGCCGGACTGTCTCGACCAGATGGCCGATGATGCGGCAGATGACGTCCGAGTCGGCGCCGCGCCCGTCAGCGCTCTCGGCGAGGCTGCGCAGGTCGTAGGCGGCGGCGGCCGACATCCAGAGCAGCGGACCGCTCGCGGCTGCGTCGCCATAGTAGCTGAGCCGTTGCGCGATCTCCAGGGTCAGCTCGGGGCGGCGGTCCATCGCCGTGTCGGCCAGCAGCCGGTACTGATACAGCACGTGGTAGCCGGCACGGACATCGCCTTGATTGATCGCCGCACGCAGGAAGGTGTTGAAGAATTTGGTGACGGCCTTGAACACGCCGCTGTCGTTCCGCTCGACGGCCTTCTCGCCGAGGAGTCGGAGCACGAGCGCGACCGTGTTGTTGACATCGTGCATGCGGTTCAAGGTGGCGAAGAACACTTCGCGGAGCTCGTCGAGCATTCGTCGCTCGACCCAGGTGTTCGTCTCCTCGATCTCGCGCACGATCAGTTCGTGCCGGCCCCGAAACTGAACCTCCTCCACGTCGAACCAGTGCACTGGTAGACGGCCCTTCGCGTCCACGTATCGGGCGATGCTGCCGTACAGCACCCAGACGCTGTGCCGGGCGACGGCACTGTCAGTCAGGCTGATCGCGGTCCGCGCGATGTCGCCGATCTGGCCGATCCGTCGTGCTGCGCGGGTGCGCCGCTCGACGATGGCGCCTCGCCGGTCGGTTGGACGGATCGCGCGGAAGAAGTCGGCCTGGATCTGATTGAGGATATGGTCGGGGCGGACGATGTCGAAGAGGTAGACGATGTAGGCTGGTAGCAGCGCGAAGCAAACGGTGGTCGCGATCATCGCGAACAGGACGGGCACCCCTGGGATGTAGTCGGTCCGTAAGGTCAGCCCGATCCAGAGGTTGAAGAGGATCGTGATGATGAACAATGCCAGCAGGATCGCGTTGACACGGTCCTGAATGAACATGCCAATCACGTTGAAGGAGTAGCGCTGTGCCGTGAGTTGGACCGACAACAGGACCAGCGCGATCAGGACGCTCATCGCCGATGTGAGCGCCGCCGCGTTCGTGTTGAGCACGAACTGGATACTGCCGACCTCGCCGAGTGCGAAGGCACGGTCTGGGTCCGCGATATACTCGCCGGCGAAGGTCAAGACCGCGATCACGGCAAACACGAAGGTGACCGGCACGACCCAGTGGAGGACGCGCCGGCTGCTTCGCAAGAGGACCTGTGACGTCCGCGCCACGCGCCACCTCCGTCACCGGGCGGCACAACCCACGCCGGGCACCCACAGAGCAGCGCTCGGACGGGCACGATCCGTTGACCGTACTGGCGATTCTACCAGCATCCGGCACACATCCCAGCCAATCTCTCCGCAGTGTTTTCAGCCCACTGTGGGGGTGACGGCCGCGGGCGCTGCCTTCGGTATACTCGCCACAAGTACGGAGGAACGATGGAGTTGGACGGCAAGCTCGCCCTCGTGACGGGCGGCGGGCGCGGGATCGGGCGAGCGGTAGCGCTGGCGCTGGCAGCCCAGGGCGCCGACGTGCTCGTGAACTACCTGCGCAACGAGGACGCAGCACTCGAGACAGTCGCGGCGATCCGGGTCCTGGGCCGCGAGGCCGAGGCGATCCGTGGCCACGTCGGCGACCCGGAGCGCGTCGAGCGGATGTTCCGCCAGATCGCGGAGCGCTGGGGCCGCCTCGACATCCTGATCAACAATGCCGCCTCGGGTGTGATTCGCCCCCTCCGCGACCTGGAGCCACGACACTGGGACTGGACTCTCAACATCAACACCCGGGGCGCCTGGCTGTGCGCCCGCGCTGCCGTCGACCTGATGGCGAACCGCAACGGCCGGATCGTCGGCATCTCGAGCCTCGGGAGCGGCCGGGTGCTACCCGAGTATGCGGCGGTCGGGATCTCCAAGGCGGCGCTCGAGGCGCTAACACGCTATCTCGCCGTCGAGCTTGCGCCGCTCGGCATCGCGGTCAATGCCGTGTCCGGGGGTCTGGTGGACACAGATGCCCTTCAGCACTTTCCTCGCCGCGATCAGATGCTCGGCGACGCCCGAGAACGGACGCCGGCCGGCCGAATGGTCACGCCAGGGGACATCGCGCGGACGGTGGCGTTCCTCTGCGGCCCTGGTGGCGAGATGATCCGTGGCCAGACGATCGTGGTGGACGGTGGGTTCTCGCTGCCGATCTGATGGAGCGTGGGTGGGTGCCCTGCCCGGAAGGTCTGGCCGCGTACCAGTAGCCGTCGGGCCTGGGCTTATGCCTGCCTGACAATATCGACTGAGATCTCCACCGCCGGGATCGTCCCTCTATTCTCGAGCCAGTGCGTGGTGCTCCTATCCTCGGGCCAGCCCACTCCCGGCCCATAGTCCGTCGCGACTCCCTGTCGATGGTCGGTGATCGTTCCCTGCAGGACGTAGACGATACCCGGCCTATCTTTATGGTCGTGAATCGGGCCGAAGACGCCTCCAGGTGCGATGGTCACCATACGCAGTCGAAGTTGCCGCCCTACCAGGCCCTCGATCTCAGGGCCAAGGTCGACCGCTCCAAGTAGCTCCACCACCACACCCGTCGTCTCAGGTGCCGCCCCTTCCTCACTCATCGGCATAAATCCTGTCGCGCGTCTCCACCAATCGCCGTCACCTGGTACGCTTCCGCTCGAGTCGAGTCGGTCTTGAGCCAACTCGGTCGGGAGTGTGACCGTCTGCACGCGCGGCGCTCGATGGGGCCTCTCGGTGCCCACCGGCCGGTGACGGAGGGGGAGCCTGGATTACCGCTCGGTCTCGTCATCTGGGACTGGCGTATCTGGCGTCGCCAGCAGGCTGGGCAGCGCCGTCACGAACGCCGAGTTCGCGATGACGCGGTCTGCCCCGGCCTCCAGCGCGCGACGGCGTAGCTCCAGATTCTTGTGGGGGCCGAACGCCAGCACGTACGCTGCCGCCGTGGCTGGATCGTCCTTCAACTCGCGCACCAGGTCCGACCAGGGCAGTCGAGTCGCTGCCATCCCTACCAGCACGATGCGGGGCACAACAGCCCCTACCCGCGCGCGGAAATCATCCTCGGACGACGGGTATTCGATGTCCTGGCCGCACGCTGTGGCCGCCGCGTCGATGCGAGCGCGGACGAACAGGTCGTCGACGAGAACCAGGATGGGGCGCGCCCGAGCGGTCATGGGCTGCGGGCAGACGACAGCATTGCATTGCTCGGCGTCGTCGAGCCGGACCCGGCAGATACCGTCATGCACGACGCTTTCTGGAGATACGCCTGCCCCCGTTTGAGTCTAGCCCGCGGGAGCTCACGCTGGGCGAGCACGACCGTGTGCGAGCTAGCGTGCGGCCTACTTACGGCGCGCCAGCGTCGTCATCTGGCGCTTCTCTTCCATCTTCTTGCGCTTGACGCGGTGCTTGTGTAGCGCGACCTTCTTGCGCTTGTTCATCGTTCACTCCCACCCGAAATCCGGCCCGATGGGCGGGTAGAGCCAGCGGCTCGGCCCACCTCGTCGACACTGGTGCGGATTGTACCCCAGGAACCGCCCATCAAGACGGCCCCAACCACGACGGCCCGCTCAGGCTTCGGCGGGGCGTACCACGCGGGCGCCCGAGCGAGACGACATGAGCGCCAGCACTGCACCAAACATGCTCGCTCCGGCCGTGACCCAGCCAAGCTCGGCGAATCCGTAGCTCGTGATGAGCCAGCCTCCGATAGCCGACGCCCCCAGCCAGCCGAAGCTGCTGAAGGTGATGTTCAAACCGAGCAACGTGCCGCGCGCCTCGTTCGATACCTCGCTGACAAGCGTCAGCAACGCAGGTCGGCCGAGCGCTCCGACGAATGTGTAGGCGAAGCCGAGCCCCAGGGTGACGATCAGCCCCGGCTGCCAGGTCAGCAGTGGCAGGGCAAGCCCAGCCGTCACCGCGAGCGACATGGCCGCCAGCAGGGGTCGCGATGGCACCCGGTCCGTCAACTCGCCGCCGACGACGTTGCCGAGCAAGTTGCCGCTGGCAATGACGGCCAGGCCGAGTGCCAGCACGTCGAATGAGATGCCGTAGGTGGTGAGCAGAAACGTCGCCAGGTAGACGGCGACGCCACCGTAGACGAATCGCTCGGTGGTATTGGCGACGAACAGCGCGACGATGCGCGGCGTCATCAGTTGGAGGATAGCGCGAGCGGGAAGCCCCACAGCCGCCGTCCGCCGAGCGGTCCGGGGCAGGGCAGACCAGACCAGCGCCGCCGACAGGAGCAGGAGAATGCCCTGCACGGCCAGCGCGCCCCGCCAGCCCAGAATGCCGCCAGCGTACGTCACCAGCGGTACACCGACGACCAGCGACAGCGACTGCCCGGTCACGATCGTCCCGAGCGCTCGGCCGCGCTCAGCGGCTGGGAAGTGATCGGAGACGGTGGCGAAGACCGTGCCCATGTACGCGCCGCCGCCGCTCCCACCGAAGGTCCGCCAGAGCGCGGCAACGAGGTACGTCGCCGTCAGCGCCACGCCAATTGGCGACAGCGCCAGCGCGATGAGCCCGCCGATCAGGATTGGTCGCCGCCCGAGCCGATCCGACGTGAACCCGGCCAGCAGCGAGGCGATGCCCCAACTGATGCTGTTGGCCGCGACGAGGTTGCCGGCGGCTGCCAGGTCTGTGCCGAGATCCTGGGCGATGTCGAGCAAGAACGGCGAGATGCCGATCGCACTGATGTTGACCAGAAACGTCGCGGTCAGAAGTGCGGCGAGCATGAATCGGCGTCCACGCTCGCCCGTCTGTTCGAGTGGCTCAGCTTGCTCCATTGCCCGCCCATGGTAGCCGGACTGGCAGCGTCTTGTCGCGCCGCCGTGTCATGATCGTGCGGATCAGCCAGCGCAGCCTGCCGCGGCTGCCAACGGCTCGTCTGTCACAGCGCCCGCATGTCGCCGCTGGCTGGCACGCGAGTTCCATCCACGACGGCACACGGGGCAGAGACCACGAGCGGCAGACGACTGGCACCGCGCCGCTCGTCTGCCGCGCCGTGGGTCAGAACGCCGCCGCGCCGCCCCCCACGAAGGTGGGCCAGGCACCGCAGGCGTCGGTCACGGTGAGCGGCACCGTCACTGCGCCTGCCGCCTGCCGCGAGATCAGCAGTGTAATCTGGCTGGTCCCGGCCGACGGCGCGTGGGTGGTGGTGCTCGTGATCCCGCTCGGGCCGTTCACGATGTCGACGCGGGCATTGTCAATCGGCCGAGATCCGCCGATCTGGATCGCCTTGATCGTGCCGGCGCCGGCGGTGATCGTCGCACGCAGCCGTCCGTCACCGTTCGGGGCCGCCTGAACGTGCACGTTGTTGCGAGGCTGGCAGGATACGAACGTGGCTGTCACCTGGGTATTTCCCGAGATCCGGACCTGACACGAGGGGCCGCTCTCGGTGCAGGCGCCACCCCAGCCGTCAAAGGCGAACCCGGTCGCGGGCGCGGCGGCCAGTGTGACCGTCGTCCCGCTATCGTACGCTCGCGCGCAGGTCGAACCGCAGTTGATCCCGCCATCCGCGCTGGTTACGGTACCGTTGCCGCTCTTGGTGACCGTCAACATCCCTTCACCAAGCACCTGGAACTGGAGGGTCCCGCTCGCCCCGTTGTAGCCCCCGATCTGGATGCTATACGTCTCGCCGGCCTGGGCGTCGAACGATAACTCGGCCTGCCGCGAACCGCCAAAATCGTCGTTGCAAAAGCCGCTGTTGAACTGACCGTAGCTCGCCCCACGCCAGGCATACAGCAACGTGTCGAAGTCGCTGCCGCGGGTCGTCAGCGTGACCCGCTGCGTCGTGGCCGGCGCATAGCGGAACCAGACGGTGCGCCCGATGGGGGTCGGGAGGTTGTTACAGCTCGGCGTGGTCGGCTCGCCCGCCTCGGTCGTCGCGCTGGTCGTTGCCACTGTGACGCTAAACGGCAACGATGACATCACGGTCGCGGCGCCGAGGTTGTCGTTCGCGGGTGCGCCGCCCCCAGCGCCCGACTCACGGAAGCTCGCAACGGTCGCGGCGCGCAGGTTGATGGTCTGACGGTTGTCGGTCGGGTGGAATGAGCCTGATGGAACGCCAAGCGCCGCACCCTGGTACGAGCTCGACGGATTCGAGAAGTAGTTGATGCGCGGGCATCCGCCCGGCCAGCCACCGCAGCTTGTGGTCGCCATGACCGTACGCCACGCGTAGCTGGGCATGATGTAGCCATGATTGAACGTGTACGGCACGTTGTCGGTCGGGTCAGCAGCCCAGTCGTGCCGCGCCCCCATCAGGTGCCCAAGCTCGTGATGGAAGGTGTAGATACCCAGACTACAGTTGCTGCCGTCCATCACCGCGAACGCCTGGCTCGCTGAGGCAGCGATGTTGTAGGCCAGCCCACAGATGCCGGTCGGGTCCGGGGTGTAGCCGAGCGGTCCACGCACCATCAGCATCACGAGGTCGGCCTTGACCTGATCGCGCAGTTGATGGACGCTGTCCATGAAGCCGTCGCTGGTACCCTGGAGCCGGTCGAGGTCGACGTCGCTGTAGCTGGTCTCGGTGTACGAGATCTGCTGCTGGCCGGCCAGCCGCAGTCGTGTGGTGACGCCGCTCTGGGCATACGAGGTATTGGACTCTGCGATCAACCCATCGACGAGCTGGGCCATCGCTGCCGCGCCGCCTCGCTCGGTCGCCAGGGCTGGCGTGTACACCACCAGAACGTCGATGACCGAGCCGTCATCAGCGCGCGGGTTGGACTGTGCGCGGGACCGCCCGATTGGGGGTGTTGGCTCGTCGTGGAGCGGCTCGGGGTCGCCGGGAAGCTGTGCTGTGTCCTTCTGCGTCACCAGATGCACGCCGTTACCAAGCGGGCTGATCTGATAGCTCGTGCCGTCCACCTGGACGCTGCCAGTCAGCATGTCTGCGGTCGGGTCGACCACCAGCATGACCGGATTCGGCCATGGACCGGGCACGTGTCCATACCAGATGAAGCCGTTCGCGCCAACGCGCGCCTCGACCCGGTCCCCGACAGCCGTCACGACGGTGTCATCGAAGAGTGCGAGACGAAGGCGCTCGTCCTTCCCAATCGGTGATTTCGGCGTACTCCCATCTACATTCCGCCGAGATGAGCCCCAGAATGCCCCGAAGTGGACCTCGACGGTCCGTGACCGCGCGGTGGCCCTAGTCGACGGCGCGCGAGCGGCGCCTGGGCGTGACGTCGGCACGAGAAGGTCCGGCCCATCGTTGCTCTGCGCCGCGGCGAGCGGCGGCATCAGGCTCACCAGCACGAGCGCCCACACGGCAACCACGTACAGGATGCTCGCGCCACGGGAGCGCGGCACCCCAAGCCGCCCGATCGTTCGACGAAGCGCACCCAGCGCCCGCATACCTCGGCGCCCGTGCCCGTTACCCGCCGCTCGACGATCCACGCTCTGGCCCCCTCATCACCCGTCCGCTCTCGCTTGCCCCACGTGTCCGTCGCCTGACGACACCAGCGTCGCCCGACCGGGCGCTCACTCGCCCCGGCGCCAACTCAGTCCTGTGGGGGCCTGAGCCGCCCCCACAGACTGTGGCTCCGGCTCATCCACGCGTCGATTGTCTTGAACGGTCACTCGTACTGTCAAGACAGCAGCCAGGCGCGTCTGGCCGCCTGCTACAACGAGGGCAGTCGCCGTCAGGGGATGACCGACGACGCGCTGGCCGGTATCGGAGAGCGCCCGTGCCCCAGCGCCTCTCCCACGAGTGAGAGGCGCTGGGGCTGAGAGGGGGACCGTCACACTGGCCAGGGGTGAACGCTCGCCGCCAGCGGCGCACGGTACGCGCCGGCCCAGAAGCCGCTACGAGGCGGCTTGCCCGACGAGCCGCAGCCGGCCGTTCGCAATCTCGATCGAGCGCACCCGAACCGATGCGTTCGAAAGGGTCTGGTCGACCTGCGTTTGCAGCGTCTGAGCGAGCAGCGTCCGCATCGGATCCGGCAGGAGCACGCCGCCGAGCAACGCCTCGCTGATCCCAATAACCCCCCGCCCGAACGAATCCGGGGTCAAGGTTCCTGCGATCGTGAACGGTGCACGGATCGCCCCGACGCTCGCGTCACCGTCGAGTACGATCTCGCCATCTCGCAGTCGGACGTTGAGGCTGGCGATGCGCGCGTCCCCAAGGGGGGTTATGCCGAGCGACTGCCCCACAAGCACCTGCTTCAACTGCGCATCGAGGTCCGCCTCTGTGACCTCGACGACAACCTCGCGCGATGCCTGCGCGGCCCCCAGTCCAGGTGCCGGCTGCCGAGGCACGACTGGAGGACGTACCGGCGCGACAGTCGGCTGAGGTGTCGATGTCGGCGCCACGAGCCCGAGTCTGGCCGGGACCTTTTCGAGTGTGCTGTGGCCCGCAACGCCAGCCAGCAGGCCGCCGGCGAAGACGGCGAGGAGGACGGCGGCCAGGATGAGGCGATGCATCCGGGGCAGAGCTCCGCGGGCATGCTACCACGCGGCTTGACCCGGCAGGCAGGGTACGGGCATCCTCTCCGGCGTGCCGCCCTCGGCCCCTGGTACCGTCCCAGGAGAGCGCAGGTAATGCACTTGGGATCCGGCTCGGGAAACCGGATTCCGCGGGATGGGGTACCTCGGGTGACGGCACGCGCCCACGCGACACGCGGCGACGCTCGGCGATGATGCCCGTTGCGGGCCTCCTGCCGACCGCGCCATCTTGGCAGAGCCCATCTTGGCAGAGCCTGGCACACGCTCGGCAGGAGGTTTCGACGATGACGGCGACGGGCACCGCACGCTTTCAGGAGCTCCTTTCCACACGGGCCGCACGAGGGGGGCGTCCGCCCCAGCACGTCGGTGGCCCTCGCTTTCAGTTCGGCTCTGGCAAGCCGGACCCCGGCTCCTTCCCGTACCAGGATCTAGCCCAGGCCATGGCCGACGTGATGGAGATGGAGGGCGCCGACGCCCTCACCTATGGCTCGCTCTACGGCTACGACGCTCTCCGTGACTGGGTCTGTCACAAGTACGACGTCTTCGAAGGCCTGAAGCTCAGTCGCGACAATATCCTGATTACCAATGGTTCCGGCGACGCCATCGGTCATGTCATCCAGACGTTTGTGGACGATGGCGACGTGGTCGTGACCGAAGCGCCGACCTTCCTCGCTACGCTCGGCTCGCTGCGGCGGAACGGCGCCGACTTGATCGGCATCGAGGTCGACGACGAGGGAATGCGCACTGACATCCTCGCCGACCGCCTCGCCCAACTGGAGCGCGAGGGCCGGCGCTGCAAGCTGATCTACACGATCGACACCTTCCAGAACCCATCTGGGCCAACCCTGAGCGAGCCGCGCCGCCGCCACCTCCTGGAGCTTGCCCGCCACTACAACATCGCCGTCATGGAAGACGACGCCTACGGCGAGCTTCGCTTCGAGGGCACGCAGCCGCCCTCGCTGTACTCGCTGGACCAGGACGATCTGGTCGTGCGGACCGGCACCCTCTCGAAGATCCTGGGCGCGGGCGTGCGGCTCGGCTGGTGCGTTGCGCCGGCAGCGATGGTCCCCTATCTCGCGGCGTTCAACTACGGGGGTGGCGTCTCGCCGCTCACCAGCCGTATCTGCACCTATTACATGCGCGAGAATCTCGAGGGCCACGTCGCCCACCTCCGCAACGTCTACCGCGACAAGCGGGACGCGATGATCGGGGAGCTCGAGCGCGGGCTTAGCGGCACGGACGCGACGTGGAGCCGACCGCAAGGCGGCTTCTTCATCTGGCTCAAGCTGCCGACCGGCACCAGCCAGACCCGGCTCGCCGAACTGGCGAAGCAGGAGGACGTAGGCTACGTGGTTGGCCCGGCCTTCATGCCGAACGGCGGCGGCGAGGAGTACATCCGCCTCGCCTTTAGCTTCGAGGCGCCCGACGAGATCCGCGAAGGTACCCGCCGGCTCTGCCGCGCGATCCTCGGAGCCCGCGCGGACGGCTGATCGAGGCACTCGAGACATCCGGATGCGTCGGGCGGCAGATCCGTACGAGGCTGATCTGCCGCCCGACGCCTCGCTACGAATCGCAGCCCCGCCTGCGTAACAGGCAGGGCTGCGTGGGGCGCCCATCTGGGCCTACCACCTTCACTCAGGCCCGGTGCCCACCCGCCCGCCGGCCCACCTGCCTATCGCACGTCTGCCCAGATTCCTCTCGCCCACGCAACGCGCAGCCCGCCGGGTCGTTTACGGAAGTGCGCGCTTCAGCGGTGTCAGCTGCCCGCGATGGCATTATTCTTGCTGGCGGCTGCGGCGTGTCGTATGCTCGGCGAAGCGCTACCCACGCCCGATGACGTTGCGCGGGTCGACACGACCGAGACGTGTTTCGGGAGGCAGCAGTGTCGGGCAGCGATAGCCAGGACCGGTCATGGTCGGCCCTGCTGGTTGCCATCCTCACCGTCCTGACACCGGCTGTCTTGCTCGGCTACGGCTTCCAGTCCCAACCGCTCCCCGCGCTGCCGACCGTCGTCCAATCGGTCGACGTAACGGCGACAACCGGCCTCGATCCATACGATTCCCCCCTGTCACCTGATGACGACGCAGAAATCGACGCGATAAGGACGGGAGGCGCGAGCGGTGAGGGGACAGGTGGATCGGGCGTCGCGCTGAGCGTCGATGGCCCGATGCGTGATGTCCCAGGGCGGGACGATAGCACGCCTCTCGACGTACCCGAGTTCGGCGCGACTTCCGCCACGACTGTGCTCGACGCTGGATCCACCCCTGGATCACCTCTGTCGAGCGCGTCCACATCCAGGAGTCCGGCGCTCAGCACTCCCCTCGCCATGGTACCGACCCCCACCCCTGGCGCCCGCCTGACGCTGCCCACCCCCACTCCGGCGCCTCGTGAGGTGTGGTTCCGTGAGAACACCTTCAACTTCGTGGCGGTCGGCGTGGACCGGCGCACTGAAAGCGAGATTCCCCGAACCGACACGATCATGATCGGGCAGGTAGACCTTCGGTCGTCCCGCCTGACACTCGTATCAATCCCCCGCGATCTGGTCGTCACCATTCCTGGCTACGGTGCCGACCGCATCAACACCGCCTACGTTTACGGCGAGCTCTATCACGAGCCAGGCGGTGGCATCGGCCTGCTGAAACGGACGATCGAGCGAAACTTCGGGGTTTCGATCCAGCACTTCGGATCGATCGACTTTCAGTGTTTCCGCTCGACAGTCGATGCGGTCGGCGGTGTCATGGTCGATGTGCCGACGCAAATCGTCGATTCACACTATCCGACCGACGACTACGGCTATCAACTGGTGCGCTTCGATCCTGGCCCCCAGACGATGGACGGCGAACGAGCGCTCCAATACGCGCGTACCCGCTATGCTGACAACGACTTCCATCGAATGCAGCGTCAGCAACTGATCGTCGCCGCGCTCCGGCACCGCCTGCTCCAGATCAGCGCGTTGCCAGCGATCCCCTCGATCCTCAGCGGCTGCCGCAACCTCCAGAGCGATCTTGGCTGGCGCGACTACCTGGCGTTGACGACGGCTCTGCGCTCCTTCGAGGATCGGAGCATCACGCTCCGGACGATTGACGAACAGATGGCGGTCGAAGCGGTCATGCCGACTGGCGCGGCCGTGCTGTTGCCACGCTGGGAGCCGATTCGAGCGCTCGTACGCGACAGCTTCGGTTCGCCAGCGGTGGTCACACGCCCGGTCTCGAGCCCGGTCCCGGGCGGCCCGCGCGCACGTGCCGACAGACCGGTCACGCAGTCACCATCCGAGGCGAGCGCGCCAGAGCATGCCCGCGTCGCGGCCCGAGCGCCCTGATCCGAGCGCCCCGGTCCGAGCACCCCGGTCCGAGCACCCCGGTCCGAGCACCCCGGTCCGAGCACCCCGGTCCGAGCACCCCGACCAGGCGCCCTACTTGCTATCCTGCCCCGAGCCTGAGCGCTTCACGAGAGGCCGCGGCCAGAAACCTCTCCCTGTGGGGGAGACTGTGGAGGAGTGTGATCGCGTGACGGATCTTCCAGCTGACGGCATCCGGGGCCGAACAGCCATCGCTGACGAGCACGCGGCCTTGCTACGGGCCTGTCAGGTGGGGCGGCTGGCGACGGTGACTGCGGACGGTCAACCTCACGCGGTGCCCGTGTGCTACGCGCTGCTCGCCGGCCTGCTCTACACTCCGATCGACGAGAAGCCGAAGCGCGGCGATCCGCGCTCGCTTCAACGGCTCCGCAACATCGCAACGAACCCTCGCGTGTGCCTGGTCGTCGATGTCTACGACTCTGACGACTGGTCGCGGCTGGCCTGGCTCCAGGTCCGAGGAATCGCCACGCTGGTAGAGGATGGCGCGGAGCGCGAGCGAGCCATTGCCGCGCTCCGCCAGCGCTATCGTCAGTATCGGACGATGGCGCTCGAGGGTCTGCCGCTGGTACGGATCACCCCGACCCGCCTCGTCGGCTGGCGCGCTGCATCCGCGCGACCCGGCTGAGCTTGCTCAGGGCAGGTCGAGCCGAAGCTGGCAGGACTCGGCCTCCGGATCGCCCCGCCAACATCGACTGACGCTGCCTCAACTGGTGCGCCGCAGGCGCGGATCGAGCAGATCCCGGATGCCGTCGCCGAAGAGGTTCAACCCGAGCACGGTGACCATCAACGCCAGGCCAGGCACTGCCATCGTCCAGGGCGCCTGGGCCAGGAACGCTCGGGCTTCGCCGAGCATGTTGCCCCAGGACGGAATGATCGGGGGCGTTCCGACGCCGAGAAAGCTGAGACCGGCCTCGGCGAGTACCGCCTCGGCGAAGATGAACGTCGCCTGGACGATCATCGGCGAGAGGCAGTTCGGCAGGATATGACGGGTGATGATGCGATGGTCGCTCGTGCCGAGCGCACGCGCCGCTTCGATGTACTGAAGCTCACGAATCGTGAGCACGATGCTCCGAACCACGCGGGCTAGGCGGGGTGTGAACACCACACTCAGCGCCAGGATAACGTTTTCGACGCTCGGTCCGCGCACAGCCATGATCGCGAGCGCGAGGATCACGCTCGGGAACGCCATCATGCTGTCCATCAGCCGCATCAGCGGGTTATCGAGCCGCCGAAAGTAGCCAGCCACGAGACCGATAGTCGAGCCGAGAAGAATGGTGAAGATCGCGACCCCGAACCCGACCTGGAGCGAGACGATGCTGCCAGCAATCGTGCGGCTATACGTGTCCCGGCCGAGGTTATCGGTCCCAAGGATATGCTCGGACGCGCCGACCGGGGCGAAGCGATTGGCCGGATCGACGAAGGTCGGGCTGTAGGTGAGGATGAACGGCGGCGAGAGGCCCAGCGTCACGCCAACCCAGGTAACAGCGGCTATCAGGGTCACAACAACCACGATCGCGGCGCCGACCGTCGCGCTGCGATGAGCGAGGAAGCGCTCGACAGCAGTCTGCTTGCGGCGGGCGCGAGTGGCCGGCGCGGCCGCCTCCGGAGCGGCCGGGGCGAGGATGCGGGCGTCTATCTGGGCCATCTCAGGCACGTCCCTGGCGTAAGCGGGGATCGAGGTAGCCGTACACGATGTCGACCACCAGGTTGATCAGCACGTAGGAAGTGGCGATGACGAGCACGACACCTTGCACCACCGGATAGTCCCGGCGAGTGATGCCCTGGATCAACAGCCGTCCGACACCCGGGATGTTGAAGACCTGCTCGGTGATCACCGCGCCGCCGAGCAGCACCGCGAAGCTCAACCCCATCACCGTCACCAGGGGAATGAGGGCATTTCGGAGAGCGTGCCGGACGACCACACCGGCCGGGGACAGCCCCTTCGCACGCGCCGTTCGGACGTAGTCCTCGCCCAGGGTTTCGAGCATCATCGAGCGTGTCATCCGAGCGAGCAGGGCAGCCTGCGCTAGCCCGAGCGTGATGGCCGGCATCACCAGATAGCGCAGAGACTCTCCGAACGGATCGAACAGTTCTGGGATCCGGTCGATGCCCGGGTCTTCCCAGAAGGACGCCCACGACGCCGCCAGCCCATCGCCGAACGGCTGGTAGCCAGCCACCGGCAACACCCGGAAGTGGACGCCGAACAGATAGATCAGGTTCAGCCCAAGCCAGAAGGTCGGCATCGACACGCCGATGATGGCGACGAGCATCGTCAGCGTGTCCGCCAGCCGGCCGCGTTTCAAGGCCGAGAGCACACCAGTCGGCATCCCGACGACGATCGAGACGAGCAGCGCCAGCAACGTGAGCATGATGGTCGGCTCCGCCCGCTCTCTGATCGCCTGGGTCACGGGGCGGTCGAGGAACAGCGACTGGCCGAGGTCACCCCGGATGAGGCGCCCGTACCAGCGCAGCATCTGCTCGTGCCAGGGATCGTTGAGGCCGAGCCGACCCCGTAGCTCCTCGATCTGCACCGTCGTCGCGTCCGGGCCGAGAATCACCGCCGCCGGATCGCCGGGTGTCAGGTAGAGCAAGGTGAAGACGCCTGCTGAGACGAGCAGGAGGACCGGTAGGGCTGCGAGTGCGCGACGGACGGCGTATCGGAACACCTGAGGCTCTCCATCGAGTGGTGTTCAGCGGTCGGCGACGTCGGCGGCGACGGCCGCACGTGGTTGCGGCCCTTCGAGTGGGCGCAGTATAGCAGCGGCCGCGCGGCGTGAAAACTATTCCCTGCCCAGAGAGGTACGCGCGCACCCTCACCCCCGGTCCCCTCACTCCCGCGTGGGAGAGAGGGCCGGGTGGTGAGACGTGATCACGTCCAGGAGCGAAGGGAGTCTCGCCCGGTCAGGTTAGCCAGGCGTTCCAGAAGAATGGGTCTGGTGGGTTGATCGTCCCCTTCAGCTTCGAGGAACGGGCGCGGAGCCCGAAGTACTCACCGTACTTGTGACAGGGCACGTCCTGGTAGACCAGCCGCTGCAACTGGACGATCAGGTCCATCGCCTTCTTCTCGTCCGTCTCGGCCATCAGCCTGGCCGCAAGCTCGTTCTTCTCGGGCAACGTCCACCAGCCCGGCCAACCATCGCCAAAGATGTTCAGCAGGACCGGGTGGTTGTAGGCGCTGGTGCCGGTGATGAAGACGTCGTACTCCTTCGGGTCCGAGCGCCGCTTGATCAACGTCGCCCAGTCCATGAGTTGGAGGTCGATCTTGAACCCGACCGCCTCGAGTTGCTGCTTGTAGGCGACGGCGGCAGTGTAGTTGTAGAAGTACTCTTTGGTGGCCATCCAACGGATCGGTGTGCCGTCGTAGCCGGCCTCTTTGATGAGTGCCTTCGCCTTCTCGGGGTCCGGGCTGTTCCAGACGTTCTTGCCCTCGTCGGTGAACCAGGGGGTCTCAGGCGCCGCGAGGCCCGGGTCGATCCGATAGAACTCCGGCACCCCGAACGCTGCCTGGGCGACCGGCTCGACCTTGACGGCCCACTGGAACGCCTGGCGTAGCTTGACGTTGGCGAAGACTCCCTCCTTCTTGTTGAAGTAGGCGGCAGCCCAGTAGTACGGCTTGCCAATGTCGGCTTCGACGTTCGGGACGCCCTTGACCCGCACGTAGCTATCTGGCGCGAGCGAGTCGCCGTAGGTGTACTCGCCGGTCCCGACCCCGTCAGCCCGCACCGACTCCTCGGGGACCGGGATGAAGTGAATCTCGTCGATATAGGCGACCTTCTTGCCTGACGCTCCGTCGGACGGATCCTCGCGGGCGACGTAGGTGTCGAAACGCCCGAGCCGGATCATCTTGTCCGGCTGGTGGTCGATGAACTTGTACGGTCCCGTCCCGACGTATTCGGTCACCTTGTCCTTGCCGAACTTGTCCGCGATCTCGGCCGGCATGATGAGCGCTTCAGGTCGTGACAGGAAGATCGGCAGGATGCCGCTGCGTGGCTCCTTGAAGTTCAAGACCACGCTGTACTTGTCCGGTGCCTCCATTGAGTCGAGGACCGCAAAGATGCCCTTCCCGCGCGCCGTGGTGGTGCCGTAGCGCTTGAGCGACGCGGTGACGTCGGCCGAGGTCAGTTCCTTGCCGTTGTGGAAGAGCACGCCCTTCCGCACCGTCATCGTGACCTTCTTACCGTCGCTTGACGGCTCGTATTTGTCGAGCAGGTCCATCTTGGGCGCCTGGGCCGCAGAGACGGTGTAGAGCATCTCGTACATGTGCCAGCCGAGGTTGGCAGTTACGGTGGCGGTCGTGAACTGGGGATCGAGCGCCGGCGGCTCGCCCACGATCGCCCACTTGAGGATGCCGCCCTTCTTGGGCTCGCCCTGGGCCTTGGCGGCCGGCTTGGCTTCTGCGGCCGGCTTGGCTTCTGCGGCCGGCTTCGCCTCAGCCTTGGGGGCTGGGGTCGGCTGCGCCTGAGCGGCCGGCGCGGCCGGCTTCGTCTCGGCAGGCTTGCTCTCAGCCGGCTTCGCCGCGGCAGGCTTGCTCTCGGTCTTGGCCGCCGTCGTCGCCTGTGGCGCCGGCGCCGATCCGCGCTGGGAACAGGCCGCGGCCAGCGGTGCGATCGCTCCGGCTGCCATCAAGGCGGTCAGTCCTTTCAGGACCGCCCGCCGCGACGTTCTCCTTGGGGGACCGCCCTCCCTTTGCTCCATCGCATGTTCGAAGGTCATCGTTGCACCTCCACCACGTCAGCACGTGTTCTCGATCATCCAGTTGCCGACCGAACGGGCGCTACGAGTGCAGCGGCGCACCGGCGCCGGTCCGAAATGCACGCAGACACTGGGGGCAAGCACAGCGTGCTGCCCCCACCGTACTCCGCCTCGTCGACCGATCAGCCGATCCAGGCGTTCCAGAAGTACGGGTCGCTCGGGTTGGTGGTCCCCTTGACCTTGCTGGAGCGTGCTCTGAGCACGAAGTACTCGCCGTACTTCAGGCCGGGGACATCGCTGTAGAACAGGCGCTGAATCTGGACGATCAGATCCTTCGCCTTCTTCTCGTCCGTCTCGGCCATCAGCTTCGCCGCGACCTCGTTCTTCTCGGGTAACGTCCACCAGCCGGGCCAGGTGTCGCCCATGAATGGCTGTAGGATCGGGTGGGCGTAGGACTCGTGGGCGGTGACGAAGACGTCATACTCCTTCGGATCGGAGCGCCGCTTCACGAGGGTGGCCCAGTCCATCACCTGGAGGTCCACTTTGAAGCCGGCCGCCTCCAGTTGCTGCTTGAAGACCACGCCGGCGTTGTAGTTGTAGAAGTACTCCTTGGTGGACATCCAACGAATCGGCGTGCCGTCGTAGCCGGCCTCCTTCATCAGTGCCTTCGCCTTGTCCACGTTCTGGTGATTGAACAGGTCTTTGCCCTCGTCGGTGAACCAGGGGGTCTCGGGCGCGGAGATGCCCGGATCGAGCCGGTAGAACTCGGGCACGCCGATCGCCGCCCTGGCGACTGGTTCGACGGCTACGGCCGCCAGCACCGCCTGGCGGAGTTTGGTGTTGGTGAAGAGACCTTCCTTCTTGTTGAAGTGGACCACACACCAGTAGTACGGCTTGCCAATATCCGCCTCGACATTCGGAACGCCCTTGACGCGCACATAGCTGTCCGGAGCGAGCGAATCGCCGTAGTCGTACTCGCCGGTCCCAACACCATCGGCCCGTACCGACTCCTCGGGCACTGGCATGTAGTGGATCTCGTCGATGTAGGCGACCTTCTTGCCAGCCGGGCCGTCCGAGGGATCCTCGCGCGGCGTGAACTTGTCGAAGCGCTGCATCCGGATCATCTTGTCCGGCTGGTGCTCGACGAACTTGTACGGGCCGGTCCCGATGGGCTCGGCGACCTTGTCCTTGCCGTACTTCTGGATCGTTTCGGCCGGCATGACTGCCGCGTTCACCCGCGAGAGGAAGACCGGCAGGATGCCGGTGCGCGGCTCCTTGAAGGTCAGGACGACGCTGTACTTATCCGGCGCTTGGATCGAGTCGAGCGCGGTGAACACGAGCTTGCCAGATGCCTGGATCTCCGCATAGCGCTTCAGCGACGCCTCGACATCGGCCGAGGTCACCTCCTTGTCGTTGTGGAAGAGCACGCCCTTCCGCAGCGTCATCGTGACCTTCTTGCCATCGCTCGACGGCTCGTACTTGTCGAGCAGGTCCATCTTCGGCGCCTGGGCCTGGTTGCGCGTGAACAATCCCTCGTAGACGTGCCAGCCGAAGTTCGCTGTCACCGTCGCGGTGGTGAACACCGGATCGAGGGCCGGCGGCTCGCCGATCACAGCCCACTTGAGGGTGCCGCCCTTCTTGGGCTCGCCCTGGGCCTTGGCGGCCGGCTTGGCTTCAGCAGCCGGCTTGGCCTCAGCCTTGGGGGCTGCGGTCGGCTGCGCCTGAGCGGCCGGCGCGGCCGGCTTCGTCTCGGCAGGCTTGCTCTCAGCCGGCTTCGCCGCGGCAGGCTTGCTCTCGGTCTTGGCCACCGGCGCCGTCGTCGCCTGTGGCGCTGGCGCAGCCCCGCGCTGGGAACAGGCCGCGGCCAGCGGTGCGATCGCTCCGGCCGCCATCAGTGCCGTCAGCCCCTTCAGGGCCGATCGCCTGGAAATCCTCCTCTGGGCGCCAATCGCCACATACTCCGGCTCACGCTCGACTGTCATCGTTGCGCCTCCACCGCTCCATCGCGGACACAAGGGAGTTCGATGCCGAACGGGTCGATGCGCGCCAGCATAGCAGCGAACGTCACTGCCGGCAACGAAATACGGCGATGGCGTCAGAAAGTCATCGGCGGGAGCGTGAGTCCGATACGATCCGCGAACGGCCGGTCCGGCTCGTGAGGTACCTGAGGCCGGCAGGCGGCGCCAGGCGATCCCGGCCCTGGTCCGTGCTCGCCCCGAGTCAGTTCAGGCGAGACCTGTCCGGCGCAGAGCTCACGACGTGGCGAATCCTAGGCTTCCGCGGTGGCTTCGACGTGGTAGGGGCAGCCGCCTGGGCGGAGGATGAGGCGGTCGCCTGGCCGCTGGCCTCCTCGACAACAGACGGCCCGTTCATCGATGCCGCGGCTGGCGCTGACGCGCTGGCGGCCAGCGGACGGATAGGAGGGCGCCGGCCCGACGGGACTTCGGGCGGCAGCGCGACGTCGTCGTTGACATGCTCGGCGTTGACCCAGACGAAGAAAATGGCGCTGTACACCAGGAGCAAGTACAGCCCGCCGATGACCCACATGATCAGGCCGCCGAGGCGCTGATCGTCGACGAGACTGAGGCCCATGACGCGGGGCGCGAGCGCGTACGCAGTGTACACGGGCGTCTGCGCGTTCGAGAGGAACGAGCCGACGAGGAAACCAGACAGCGTCTGCGCAAAGACGTACACCATTCGCAGTGGATAGGTCAGAGCGGGCAGTTCCGGTAGCGGGCTGAGGACCGGCCACCAGGCAATCGTGGCCAGCACGATGAACGCCAGGTGGGCGGCGATGTGGAAGGTATGATCGGCCTGAATGGTGTCGTAGATCTGCGGGAGGTGGTAGGCAGCGAAGACGAAGTTGAAGATCACGGCGGCGAGAATCGGTCTGGTCACGAACCGAGCAACCTGCCCCACCCCGCGCAGCCTGAAGACCGGCCGGATCAGCCAGGCCGGCATCCCCAGTAGAAGCAGCGGCGGCCCGGCGTACGTGATCAGCATGTGCTGCACCATGTGCGCGCTGAACAGGTACGAGTCGCTCAACTCGTGGATCGGGCCTTCGAGCGACATGAACAGGACCAGCACACCCAACAGATAGCAGGCGATCCTGGCCTTGCTGACGGGCGGTCCGAGACGGTATCGCGTGCGGAGCGGCCCGATACCGAGCAGGTAGACCCCTGCCAGGAGGACGAGTCCGGCCCGCAGGGTGCTATCGCCTGACCAGGATGTCCAGGAGAAATCGGGGATCGGCTGGGTCTGAAGCATCAGGATCGGGGATGGCACGGCGGTCTCCGCGAGGGCACTGCTCGGGTAGGTTCGACGTACGTCGGCCGCACGAACCGGCCGAGGGCGTCCAGGTGGTAGTACGGGCCTACAGACGAAAGTCTAGCGCGTCAAGCGCCGCCAGCGTTCGGCTGGCACATGCAGGGTGCCATCGGCCGCAACCCGCAATCGACGACGACATACTGAGTTCGATCGGCAACACTACGAACGGCTGCTACGGCACGAAACGTCATTGGAACCGGGCAGGTCTGCCCGGTTCCAACGCTGCACGCGATCAGTAGCCGCCTGGCCAGCCATGCGAGCCGATGGCCAGGAACATCACGCCCAGGAAGATACACATCGCTAACAGTATCCCGCCGCCGAAGTACACGGCGAAGGACGTGTGGTCGAACTTCAGATGCATGAAGAACATCGCGACCAGCAGGAACTTCGCGGCCGATAGGACCAGCAGGATTTCGACGAGAATCGGCTGGAACTCCGGCATGTAGAAGGTCAGCACCTCGACCGCCGTGATCACCGCGAGGATGAAGGCGATCTTGATGTAGACCCCCGCGCCCGGGTGCGAATGCTCTCGCGCGATGGCGGATGGCGACATCTCGGCAGTGCCGTACGACTCGAGCGCGATTGCAGCCGCGTGAGCCGGCCCTTGCGCGATGTTCGGAGCCAGGTGGGTTGGATCGAGGTGTGGTGTCGGTAAGTCGGGAGGCGGCTGGTGTGGCGTCGGAGCAGTCGGCGCTGCTGAGGACGGCCGTGGCGGTACCGGTCGGGGCGGCACTGGCCGAGGCGGCACCGGCCGAGGCGGCACCGGCGCCGCAGCCGCAGCGTCAACCTCAGGCACGGCCTCGGACGGCGGCGGCGTCGGCGCGGACCGCTTGAATTGCCCGAGTCCTGCGCGCTCGAGATCCTCCCGCTTGACGTAGAGGATCGCGCCCGCCCGATAACCCGGGGGGAAGGTCTCGGTCTCACCAGTACTCAGATTGATCAGCGGCACGTTGGCAGGCAGGTCCGGGAAGTACCACTTCCCGTAGATCGGGATGCGGGCCTTCTTGAGCGTGGCGCTGTCGAGCCCTTGCGAGCTCCCCCACTCCATTGCTTTCGAGTCGAGAACCATCGGTCTTCCCTCAGTGAATCGCCGTAGCGGGCGGCGGCAGGAGGTAGACGACCGTGAAGATCACGATCCAGACGATATCCACGAAGTGCCAGTACAGACCGGCGATCTCCACAAACATCGGTTGCTCGGCGTTGAGTCGGCCACGCCACGATGACGCAGCAAGATAGCAGAGCCAGAAGATGCCGATCGTCACGTGCGCGCCATGAAAGCCCGTCAGCGTGAAGAACGACGAGCCGAACAGGCTCGTCTCCAGGGTCAATCCGTGCTGGTAGAAGGTGGTGAACTCGTAGACCTGTCCGCCGATGAAGACGGTGCCGAGGAGTGCCGTGGTGATCAGCCAGATCCGCAGCCGGATCTGGTCGCGGCGCTGGATGGCAGCCAGAGCCAGCACCATGGTCATCGAGCTCATCAGCAGCACGAAGGCGCTGACTGACGTGTATGGGATGTCGAAAATCTCGTGCGGGGAGGGCGGCACCAGGCTCCGCCCCCGATACACCAGGAACGTGCCGATCAAGGAGCCGAAGAACATGCAGTCCGAGGCCAGGAACAACCACATTAGCAGCTTGCGGTTGTCCACACCGGTCGTGGTCGGCATGTGGTGCATTACGGGAGCCGCCATCGGGCCGTCCAGCGGCGTTAGCGCGCCGTGGCCGGCCGAGGCGGCATGGGTATCGTGCATCGTCGTTGCCACGTAGTCTCCTCGTGCTCAGCCAGCCGGCTCGAGCGCCCAGCCGCCAATACCGGCGATCAGATACAGCGCACCGACCACCGTCACGGTGTGGCTGAACATGAAGCCGGCCATGAACAGCACCAGCCCCAGCGCCACGATTAGCGGGAAGAACGACGGGTTGGGGAGATGGACGCTGGCCGGGTCAGCATGCACTGCGTTCGCACGAGCATTGAACTCGTCTTCCGGATGCGGTTCTTCGAACTCGACGTGGCCGATTTCCCTGCCGGCGAGCGTAACCTCGCCCTCACCCTGGAATGCCTCGACCGCTTGCGCTCGCCGCTTCCAGGCCCACAGGACATCACGCGAGCGGACGGTCGGCACGTACAGGAAGTTGTAGACCGGTGGCGGCGAGGGCATGCTCCACTCGAGCGTGGCCGCGTCCCACGGGTCGTTGCCGGCATCCTTGGGCCGCGTCAGCGACTGGAAGACGTTGTACAGGAAGGCGATGATCCCGATGCCGATGATCGCAGCGCCGACTGTCGCCACCATATTCCAGCCGAGCCAGTCGTACCCGAACCACCCCGACCAGCCCTGCGAGGGCGAGTAGGTGTAGGTCCGGCGCGGCATGCCGTCGACGCCGAGGAAGTGCATCGGGCCGAACGTCAGGTTGAAGCCGATCAGGATCAGCCAGAAGTTCCAGTGGCCGAGCCGCTCGTTCAGCAGCCGACCGGTGATCTTGGGCCACCAGTAATAGAGGCCGGCGAAGAAGGCCAGCACCGTGCCGCCGAAGAGCACGTAGTGGAAGTGCGCCACCACGAAGTACGAATCCTGGTGATGCATATCGACGGGCACGACCGCGTGCATGACGCCAGACAGGCCGCCGATCGTAAACATCGACACGAAGGCGATGCTGAACAGCATCGACGTCGTGAAGCGGATCGAGCCTCCCCACATGGTCCCGAGCCAGTTGAAGATCTTCACGCCTGTCGGGACGGCGATGAGCATCGTGCTGGCGGCGAAGAATGAGTTCGCGATCGGGCCGAGGCCAACCGTGAACATGTGGTGCGCCCACACGCCGAAGCTGATGAAGCCAATCGCGACTGTTGCGTAGATCACGAACGGGTAGCCGAAGATCGGCTTGCGGGAGAAGATCGGCAGGGTCTCGGAGACAATCCCCATCGCCGGCAGGATCAGGATGTAGACCTCGGGATGGCCAAAGATCCAGAACAGGTGCTGCCAGAGCAGCGGATCGCCGCCGTTCGGCACGTAGTAGAAGTTGGTGCCGAAGAAGCGATCGAACATCAGCAGGATCAGGCCGACCGTGATCGAGGGGAACGCGAACACGATCAGGAATGACGTGATCAACGTGTTCCAGGTGAAGACCGGCATGCGCATCAGGGACATCCCCGGCGCGCGCATGTTGATGATCGTCACCATGAAGTTGAACGCGCCAGCCATCGACGCGACACCCAGGATCTGAAGGCTGAGCAACCAGAAGTCGATCCGCAGTCCTGGCGAGTACTGATTGGTCGTCAACGGCGCGTAGCCGAACCAGCCGCCATCGGGCATGCCCTGGAAAAAGTAGCTGGAGTTGACGAGCAGGCCGCCGAACAGGAACGCCCAGTAGCTGAAGGCATTCAGGCGTGGGAAGGCGACGTCGCGCGCTCCAATCTGGAGCGGCACGATGAAGTTGAAAAACGCGACGCTCATCGGCATGGCGAAGAGGAAGATCATCGTCGTGCCGTGCATCGTAAAGAGCTGGTTGTACGCATCCGGCGTGATGAACGTGCCGTTGGGCGTCGCCAACTGCATCCGGATCATCATCGCCTCGCTGCCGCCGAGGAGGAGGAAGAAGAAGGCAGTGGCACCGTACATGATGCCGATGCGCTTGTGATCGACCGTCGTGAGCCAGCTAACGAGCCCGCGATACGACGGCGGCGTCGTTACCGACGGCGGGGCCTGGACGGGCGAGGCTGGTGTCGGGGGGCGCGTGAGAATGGTTGCCATCGAGCCTCCGCAGTCGCTCTTACTTCATGCTTTCCAGGTACGCGACGAGTGCGTCAACGTCCTGGGGGCGCACGTGCAGCGTCGGCATATGGTTGCCCGGCTTGATCGCCTGTGGATCGCGAATCCACGCAGCCAGATTCTCCGGGGTGTTGTGGAGGATGCCTGCCGCGATCGTTGTCCGACTCCCGACGTGCGAAAGGTTCGGACCGGTCGTGCCGACCGCGGTCGTCCCCGAGACGGTATGGCAGCCGGCGCAACCATTGGCGGTGAACGCCTGCGCGCCATCTTCTGCCTCAGGGTTCGGCCGAGCCACCGCCGATTCGCGGGCGAACCACGCCTGATAGTCGGGCGGCGTCATCGCGATGACGTTCATCCGCATCTGGGCGTGCTGAATGCCGCAGAACTCCGCGCACTGCCCGAAGTACTGGCCCGGCTCCTCAGCAGTAAACCAGAGGTGGTTGGTGATGCCAGGGACGACGTCCTGCTTGCCCATGAGCTGCGGAACCCAGAAGCTGTGGATGACGTTGTCGGACCGCAGCCACAGCCGAACCGTACGGCCCGTCGGGATGACCAGTTCGTTCGCCGTGACGACCTGATCCTTACTGCGGTCATCCGGGTTGGCAGGGTCTGGGTACCGATACTCCCACCACCACTGCTTGCCGGTGACGATGATCTCGAGCGCCGGATTGCCGTCCGGAGAGGGTGGCGGAGCGCTCTCCAGGGCGAAGATCGTCTGGATGGACGGCACGGCGATGACCACCAGAATCACCGCCGGGAGGATCGTCCAGGCGATCTCGAGGCGCGTATTGCCGTGAAGCTGGGGCGGCACCTCGTTCCCAGGGCGGCGGCGGTACCGCCAGACGATGTAGAAGATGGCACCCTGGACGCCGACGAAGACGACAACGGCGCCCCAGAAGATGAGGACGTAGAGGTCCTGAATCTGACGAGCCGCCTCGGTCTTGGGCATGACCGTGGTTTGCGGCACGTTCGCGCAGCCAGACAGCAGCAGTGTCAGGGCCACGCCCAGGCCGAGCAGGACTCTGCCTGCAACGCTGGATGCCCGTGGGAGCGGCATCCGATCCCTCCGTTAGGTGATGTCAGTGGGTCAGGCGACGAGGAAGGCTGCCAGCATAGTAGCGCACGCTCGCGCGGAGCATGACTTCCTCGACAGTAGCAGATGAGCGAGAGCGCGTTGGGATCGACAGACCGCCGTGGAGAAGGACGGGGAAATGCGAATTCGAGCCTCAGCGCATCAAACACATTCCGGAGCGATTCTCATTGCCGTGCGCTCGCCTCAGCCCGAGTATCGTTCCCGACCGTCGTGCGGGGCGAGCGCTAAAAACCTGGAGCAGGAGCGGACGTGTGCTAGCAGGGTAGCCAGTCTCGGCAGGCACCGTCCAGTAAGCGTGGCGGCGCCGAGCGCGGTAGCACGAGCACGGTAACCAGGATCAATGGTGCGACGGCCCGCCAGGTTGGCGCTGCTGCGGCGCCAGCCGCGAGGCGATCGCCCCGCCGACCAGGAAGACGAGCGATAGGAACAGAGCGAAGCCGACCGGCCAGAAGGAGGCCAGTTCTGTGTAGTAGGCGTTCTCCTCGTCGGTTGGCCAGAAACCGACTGAGTACGCCTCCTGAGCCAGATAATGGATCCACAGCAACGAGTCGCCTATCGTCCAGATGACGGTCCCAATAATCGCTATTAGGACGAGCGGCGCTACGAGCATGAAAAGGACGTTGGCTCTGGGCATGCGTACAGACCTCGCGACGGGGCTGGTGGGGTCACATTTTGCCACGTGGCGAGATAGGATTCCAGTCAGCCCTGGATTTGACCTGCCATTCCGAGAGGATCAGCTTCTGACGGCGGCGCCGGACCCGCCACAGCCTGAACCAGAACAGCGTGGGCGCGCCTACCAGCGCACAAGGGAGCAGGAGCCAGTACCACTGCATCACGAGCAGGAAAACGAACGACCAGGCACCTGGAGCCATGATGAAGATGACGATCGACGTGGCAAGCTTGAACGCCAGGATCATGCCGACGAAGGTCCAGAGGGCCGCCTTGTTTTCAGCGCTTTCGTTGTCCATCGGACCACCTCGTTGTCGGCGCTGTCGTCGATCTGACGCGCCAAGGTCGGACGGCGGCACCGTGGCATGATCCACCGGAATGGAACCCACCATGGTGTCGCCATGATCGATGGTCGCGACGTTCGCAGGCGTCGCTTGTGCACGTCAGGTGCCCGCAGCCCCGATGCCGCGCGCCGACCGTACGCCCGAGACCTCTCCAGGAGCAGTGTAGCCGGGTGATTTCTCGGGGCGCGAGCCGGGCCAGGGCGGGTATCCTTCGGGTGGGACACCCGCTGCGGCGTGTTGCTTCTCCCCACCTCGGTCCCCAAGAGGACGACCATGCCCGTCACATCCGGCGCACCTTTCCCTGACCGGCCCCCTATTCCTGGCACCACCCCTGGCCCCAACCCTGGCTCCAACCCGTCCCGCGGCCGCGCCGCTGAGGCGGCTCTCGCCACGGCCGACGGCGGCACCTGGTCCAACGCCCCCTCGCCCGACTACGACACCCTGTACCGCCAGGCGGCCCACGAGCTGTACCAGAAGCTCGCGTTCGTGAGCGCGGCGATCTGGGCCGTCGGCTGCGTGATTCTGTTCATCCTCCTGGCGGCTGGAAGCGACCGTCCGATCTTTGGCGCGGCGATGGCGATGACACTGCCGCTGATTCCCGCCGCCATCCCCTGGCCGGTCTATCCGCTGGCAGCACGGCGGCTGGCGGCACGGCGGCTGCGGGCACAGGCCGCACCACGCAGCTAGCGCACCACGCAGCTAGCGCACCACGCAGCTAGCTAATTCGCCTCCGCGATCGCCTCCCAGGTGCCGCACGATGTGCCCCGATCGAGCGCCGCCGCGGCCGGCGACGCGGAAGGTCGACCCGGAGCAGCGAAGGCGATGAGCGAACAGACACCGATTACGAACACGATCGACACGGCCCAGATCTTCGTCAAAGCCGGTGACGGTGGCAACGGCGCCAGCAGCTTCCGGCGAGAGAAGTTCGTGCCGCGCGGCGGTCCGGACGGTGGCGATGGCGGCCGTGGCGGCAGCGTGTATCTACGTGCCGACCCGAGCGTCAGCACGTTGTTGGAGTTCTCGAACCGCCGTCACTTCACAGCCGGTCGGGGCGGAAACGGCGCGGGCGCAAAGAAGCACGGCAAGAAGGGCGAAGACGTGACGATCCTGGTTCCACCGGGCACGGTGATCCAGGCAAGCGATGGTACGGTCCTGGCAGACCTGAGCAGGGCTAGCGACGAGACGATGGTAGCGCGGGGAGGTCGGGGCGGTCTCGGCAACGTCCATTTCGCCACGTCGACGAACCAGGCGCCTACGGTGGCGCAGAAGGGCGAGCCAGGCGAAGATCGTGCGCTGCGCCTCGAACTGAAGACGATCGCTGACGTCGGGCTGGTTGGCTTCCCGAATGCCGGCAAGTCGAGCTTGCTCGCCGTGCTGACGGCGGCTCGGCCCAAGATCGGCGACTATCCATTTACGACCCTCGAACCGAACCTCGGTGTGGCCGAGCGTGAGGATTTGAACTTCATCCTGGCTGATATTCCAGGCCTGATTGAAGGCGCCCATCGCGGCGTCGGGCTGGGGCACCAGTTCCTCCGCCACGTCGAGCGAGCGCGGGTGCTGCTCCATGTGGTCGATGCGTCGGTGTCCGACCCGGTCGAAGCGTATCGAGCCGTGCGCGAGGAGTTGGAGCTCTATAACCCGGCCCTGGCTGCTAAGCCGGAAGTGATCGCCCTGAACAAGATCGACCGTCCCGAGGTCCGCGAACGGCTAGCGGATCTGGTGGCGCGCTTCCACACCGCCGCGCCTGACCGCGGCGTGCAGCCTGTCTCGGCGCTCACCACCCAGGGCGTCCCAGAGCTCGTCGACGCGCTCGCCGAGACGCTGGCGGCACTCCCACCGGAACCGCCGCGCCCGACCGACGGCATGAAGGTGTACCGCCTGGAGCCGACTGAAGAAGGGTGGACGGTCGAGCGCGAGGGCGAGGAGTACCGGGTGCGCGGCAAGCGCGTCGAGCGGGTCGTGGCGATGACGGATCTGCAAAACCCCGAGGCCGTCGACATGCTCCAGCGAACGCTTGGGCGCATGGGCGTGCTGGCCGCGCTCGAACAGGCCGGCGTCGAGTCCGGCGATACCGTCCACTTCGGCACGGTCGAGCTCGAGTGGGAGTAGCCAGTGTGGGCCTCCTGAGCGCGGTCGGATTCGCATGACGATCGGGATCTTCGGCGGCACCTTCGATCCACCGCATCTCGGGCACCTCGCGGCCGCACAAGAGGCGCTCGAGACATGCGGCCTCGCGCAGGTGCTCTTTATCCCGAGCGAGCGCAACCCGTTGAAGCTCGGTGCGCCATCGTCCGACGTCACCCATCGACTGGAGATGACGGCGCTCGCCATCGGGGGCGACTCGCGCTTCGCATTGTCGCTGGCCGACATCGGACACGGCGGCCCCTCATTCACGGTTGACTTGCTCGAGCGCCTCCGCGCGGAGCTTGGCGAGCCGCTGGCCTTCATCGCGGGTATGGACGTACTCCACGAGCTTCATCGCTGGCGCGAGCCATCGCGGGTGCTCGATCAGGCGCCGATGATTGTCATCAGCCGGCCAGGTCAGGAGACGCTCACCCCAGCCGACGTTGGTGCGCGAATACCGGGCGCCTCATCGCGAATCACCGTCGTGGTGACGCCGGGCGTTGCCATCACGGCCACCGAGCTTCGGGCGCGCGTTTCGCAGGGCCGCTCGATCCGCTACCTCGTGCCAGATACCGTCGCCGAGTACATCCGAGCCCACGATCTGTATCGATTGGCGTGATCCCTCGCCCCCACGCGGTCGGGCACGAGCCGGCTCACCGGAGCTCGTCAGTTCATCCCCGGCCGCGGGGGGCGAGAGGGAGTCGCCGGCACTCGTCGGTAGCCCTACTGGTTGGTACCCCTAAATGTCGGCTACCGAGCCATCCTGGTTGTAGTGTGGCTCGTAGTCACCAGGTTCGTACGGATGCGCCGCGATCGCCGTCCGATCCAACTCGATGCCAAGGCCAGGGCGGTCCGGTAGCTCGGCCCAGCCGTCGCGGATAACGAGCCCCTGGCGCTGTGCTCGATCGCGATGTGGCTGGCTCTGCGCCATCTCCAGGATCAGGAAGTTCGGGATGGAGGCGGCCAGGTGGACCGACGCGATGGTTGCGACCGGGCCGTTTGGGTTGTGGGGTGCGACCTTCACGTAATACGCTTCGGCCAGCGCGGCGATCTTCTTCAACGCCGAGATACCGCCCGCATGGCAGACGTCCGGCTGGACCACATCCACCAGTTGCGGCTCGAGGATCTCCCGATACTCCCAGATGTTGAAGAGGCGTTCGCCGGTTGCCAGGCGCACGTCGCCGCGCACCTCGGCCACCTTCTGAAGCGCCCCGGCCGTGTCCGGTGGCACCGGCTCCTCGAAGAAGAGCAGCCCGTATGGCTCGATCGCGCGCAACAGTTCGATGGTGTAGCCTGGCGCGAACTGGCCGTGGTTATCCAGCATCAAGTCGACGTTTGGTCCGACCGCCAGCCGTGTCTTCGCCAGTTTTTCAGCCGTCGCACGGACGATCGCTCGCTCATCAGCACCGTCTGTCGGACGTGCAACGCCGGTCTTGAGGGCGGTGAACCCCTGCTCGACCAGGCTGACCGCCTGCTCGGCTGCCGCCTCAGCCGACGCGCCGCCGAAGTGGGTGTAGAGCCGCACGCGCTGGCGCGTCGGGCCGCCAAGCAATCGATAGACCGGGACGCCGAGTGCCTTGCCTTTGATGTCCCAGAGCGCCTGATCGATGCCTGAGATTGCGGAGTTGAGCACGACTCCTCCGCGCCAGAAGCCGTGGCGATGGAGGCGCTGCCACTGATGCTCGATCGGGTCCGGGTCTTCGCCGATCAGGTAGCGAGAGAACTCGTCGACAGCCGCGGCGACCGTCTTCTCACGCCACTCCAGCGACGCTTCGCCGATGCCGGTGATGCCCTCGTCAGTCTGAATCTCGACGAAGTGCCAGTTCTGACGGTCCACGTGCATGAACAGGTTGTTGACGGCCGTGATCTTCATGCGGTCCCCTTCCCGGTCGGTCGCGTGACGAGCGTGCCCCTGTGGCTCTCTACGAGCGGGCCTGAAGGTAAGCGGCCGCCTGCTGCTCCATCTCGGCAAGCTTCCGGACTCGGCGCCGGAAGTGCTCCTCGGTCGAGAACTCAGCGGCCAGATAGGTCTTGATAAGGTCGAATGCGAGTTGATCGCCCACGATCTGCGCGCCGATACACAGCACGTTGGCGTCATCGTGCTCGACGCATTGATGGGCCGAGTACATATCGTGGCAGAGGGCGGCCCGGATCCCGGGAATCTTGTTCGCGGCCATCGCCGCCCCGATGCCGGTGCCACAGACCATGATGCCCCGATTGGCCTGCCCGCCAGTGACTTTGCCGCAGAGCGTCTGTGCGATGTCCGGGAAGTCCACCGGTTCGCTGCTGTGAGTACCGACGTCTTCGACATCGTGACCCCAGGCGCGCAGCTGCTCGACGACGGGGCCTTTGAGCGTGAAGCCGGCGTGATCGGCGCCGATAACAATGCGCATGGTGGTGTCCTCCCTCGGGTAGCGTCAGTATCGTGATGTAGCCGTGCGGCGCATCGCCCGCGAGTACGGCGAGGATTATCGCGTGCAGGCCGCTGGGAAGCAGCCTCGTGCCTCGGTCCTCGCTCCCACGTGCGGGAGAGGGGGGGCAGCCGACCACCGCCACGTCCACCCGATGTCTGAAACTCCAATACCTGGACTCTGCCAGACTTGGGCAGGACGCTTGTCGTGTACGCATCTTCGATGCTATGGTCCGGGCCTTGCCTGGGAGTGGCCGCACAGTAACGATGACCCTCGAGTCTCCGAGCCCCGCGCCCGCCTGCGCGGCCCCTGGCTGTCTGCCCACCGTATCGGTGGTCGTCGTCACCTGGAACGGCGCTGACCGCCTCGACGAGTGCCTGACGTCGCTGCGCCGGCAGACCGTCGCCGATCGGATCGAGACGATCGTCGTCGACAACGGCTCGGTGGACGATACGCCGTCTATCCTCGAGCGTCACGCCGGCCACGTCGTCGCGATCCTCAATCGGGCCAATCTTGGCTTCGCCACCGGCTGCAATCAAGGCATCCGGGCCTCACGGGCGCCTTACGTCGCGCTACTCAACGATGACGCGGTCGTCGAGCCAGAGTGGGTCGAGGCGCTCCTGCGCGTGATCGAACGCGACCCGACGGTCGGCGCTGTGACCTCGAAGATCCTGAGCTACGACGACCGCACCATCCTTGACAACGTCGGGCACGTGGTGTTCGCGGATGGGCTCACGCGTGGGAGGGGCCGGCTCGAACGCGACCGGGGGCAGTACGAGCAGATCGAGGAAGTGTTCTGTGCCAGCGGCTGCGCGGCCCTTCTCCGTCGCACGATGCTCGTCGACGTCGGCCTCTTCGACGACGCCTTCTTCGCCTACTGCGACGATGCCGACCTGGGGTTTCGGGCACGGTTGCGCGGCTGGCGAACGCTCTACGTGCCGGACGCCGTGGTGTACCATCGCTTCTCGGCCTCGACGAGCACGTTCTCAGAGTTGAAGGCGCTCAACGTCGAGCGGAACCGCCTCTGGCTGGCGGTGAAGAATCTGCCGCTGCCGCTCCTGATGGTGAGCCCCGCGTTCACGTTCCTCCGCTACGTCTGGCAGGCGTATGGCGCTCTTCAGGGTCGGGGCGCGAGCGGACAGTTCGTCGCGCAATCCTCACGCGGTGCGCTGATCGGTCTTCTGCTCCGAGCGTACGGGCAGGCGCTGGCCGGTTTGCCGCGCGCCTTGAAGCAACGTCGCTCCATCCAGTCCCGCCGGACCGCGTCGACCGTGGAGGTCATGCGGTGGCTGACGCGCTACGGCATCAGCGCCCGTGCGATCGCCCTGATGGAATAACGGACGCGGTGGATTGATCCTGGAATGACCGATGACCCTGGATTGACCGTCGAGAGGAGCGCCGGTCTCCAATCAGCCATCGCTCCCGCGTCGACGACGGCGAGGACGGCCCGGCGCGGATCCCGCTTCGCCATGCCGGCGTGGGACGGCCCCTTGGCCGGCACGATGGCGTTCATCGTCCTGCTGGTCGCGCTCGATCCGCTCCTCCGGTTCCGCCCGGCCTCATTCGTGGTGTTGATCGGGCTGCTGGCATTCGGCGGGTGGAGGCTGGGGCGGGCGCTCGCGCGGCCGGCCACCCTGCCGGATGCGGCGCTGCTCACCTGGACGATCGCGTTCGGGTGGGTGGCGATCGGCTCAGAGGCGCTCTCGCTCGTCGGCGGGTACGGCAACCCAACCGTCTGGCTCGCCTTCGCGGCAATCCTGGCGCTGGGGAGTCTCGCCGTACCGACGCCTGTGACGCCACTACGCCGGCCCGATCCGCGCGGTTTTGTCGCGGACATCCACCCCATCGGCCGGGCGCTGCTCGCCATCTTCGCACTCCAGGCGCTGGCGGCACTCATCGCTACCTTCTTCGCCGGGGTAAACGTCTGGGACAGCATCGCGGCGTACCTGCCCCGTTCGCTGTTGATGCTGCAAGCGGGCACGGTGGCAGCAGGTGGGCCGTACGTCGGGTACCTCCAGCACCTCCATCAGGACGTGGTGGCGCTCCAACTGCTCTTTCTGCGCTCGGACGCGCTGGTCAACGTGTTCTCGGCCATGGTCATGGGCGTGGCCGCGCTCACCCTCTCCCTGTTCGCGCGGAGCATCTTGCCGCCAGGTGCTCGCCACGGCTTCGTGCCCATTGCGACGGGCCTGCTGCCACTCACCATGCCGCTCATGCTGCTCCATGCCTCAACCAGCAACTTCGACCTCTTCGAGGGGCTGTGGCTGCTCCTGACGCTCTATTTCCTGCGGCGCGGCTATGCGGGGACGAGCGCTGGCTGGCTGACGGCCGCCGCGCTGGCGACGGCCCTCGCGCTCGCCACGAAGCCGACGTTCTGGTTCGCGGCGCCCGGCCTCGGGCTGCTGTGGCTGGCAGTTCTGGCCCGGCCGCTCACCCACCCACGGCTGCCACGCGGGGTTCGGCGGATGCGGCTGCTGCGAGCCGGCCGAATCGCGCTGCTGGCCGCTGTGCTGATCGGCCTGGTCGGGGCACCGTTCCTGGTGCGCAACGTCGTCGCTCACAGCTATCTGCTAGGGCCGGCGGCGAACGTCGAGGGCGGCACCGGTGCGAGCGGACGCCCGGCTGATCGGTTGCGCCTGCTCGGGTTCAATAGCGCGGCGCTCGGGCTGGAGTTGCTCGCGCCACCGCTGCTCCTGCCATCGGCGGTCGCGAATGGCCTGGACGACTGGTTCGCGGCACGGATGCAGGCGCTCGGGGTGCGTCTGCCCGATCCCGCGCTCACGTTGCTCGGTTCCTGGCCTGGCCTGATCCGCCACGTCTCGCATCGCTACGACAGCAACCACGCCTCGTTTGGGGCGGCATTCGTGCTCGTGGTCGTGCCGTCGCTTGTGGCGCTGCCGTTCGCACGGCGACGGTTCGGACCGCGCTGGCCGTTCCTGCTGGCCGCGCTCTGGCTCGGCGCCACCTACTTCGTCGTGCTCGGCGCGATGAGCCTGTACAGCGTCAGCCAGATCCGCTATCTGATCGAGATGGTGTTGGTGCTGGCCGCGCTCACGCCGGCCCTGGTCCTGGCGCTGCCACGCCGACTGTGGGGGCCGTTCACGATCGTTCTGGCCCTGCCGCTCTTCTTCGAGATGAGTCTGGTCGTCCGGAACGACAAGCAGGCGCCGCTCGACCGGGTGATGACGGTGCCGCGCGACGAGCAGTACGAGATCTTCAACGGGAACTTCCCGGTCTGGGCACATGGGGCGCGGACGTTCGACCAGAAGTACCCGCCGAGCGAGTTGCCAGACGTCTGGATTCAGGACGTCGGCGCACCTAACTTCCCGGAGTACACCTTCCTGGGGCCGACCCTGGAGCGCCGCCTCCATTACTGGAGCGACCCGGTCGTACGGCTGTCAGCGGCAGATCTCCCCGGCCCAATTTTGACGCAAAGCCCCTCGCTCGTCGGGCGATTCACTGAGATGGGTGCGGCGGTCGCGGACCGGCTCGCCCCGGACGTCTGGCTGCTCTTGCCCAACGACCGGTTGCGGGTGCGCTTCGCCGTCGTGGTCGGCGCATCGAGCGCCGACCTGGTGCTACGGCTGGAGGCCAGTGTGCCGCCCGGGCGGTACAAGCAACCGATCTACGGATTCTTCCTGAGCACCGCCGATGGCGATCGCCGCGTGCGCGACTTTTCGCCAGACTCGACGCTCGAGATCCCAATCGAGCAGGCCGGTCGGGGGACGGTGCGCGTCGAGGTGCGCGACGGCGAGGGCGGGAAGACCGTCGAGCGGGAGAAGCTCGAGCGTGCCCGCTTCATGGGCCTCTGACCTCGGTCCGTCGCACCGCTGCACGCACGGCGGCCAGCTCGGGCCTCACCCCGGCTCGGGCCTCACCCCGGCTCGACGATCACGTCCAACTGCCCCTGCTTCGACGTAACGGCGACCACCGTCTGCTCGTCCAGTCGCCGATACTCCAGGTTGACACGGGCGTCCCCGACGCGCAGCCCCTGAAGCTTGACCGTCCCTAGCCAATCCGGCAGCATCGGATTGACGATGCGCAGGCGTTGCTCGAATGCCTCCGGTCGCAGGCCAAGCATCGTCGCGAGCATGAACGGCACGCTCCCTGCCGCCCACGCCTGTGGGCTACAGGCGACCGGGTAGCCAACGGGCCGGCTCGCCTCCCGTTGCGGGTAGCCAGCGAACAACTCCGGCAGACGGAACTGCTCGAAGCCCGTCGCGGCGCGATAGATCGCCGTGAAGATCTCGCTGGCCTGGCGGTGATAGCCGTATCGCTGAAGCCCGGCCACGATGAAGGCGTTGTCGTGCGGCCAGATACTACCCACCTGATAATCGACCGGGTTGTACGAGCGATCGTCCGAGGAGAGCGTGCGGACGCCCCAGCCGGAGAACATGTCCGGCTGAAGGATGCGGTCGGCCACGGCTCGGGCGTGCGCCGGCTCGGCGATGCCGGTCCAGAGTCCATGCGCGCCGTTCGAGGAGATGCTGTGCGAGAAACGCCCATCCGCCTGCCGACACATCGCGTAGAACTGCTGGTCGTCCAGCCAGAAGTTGTCGTTGAAGGCCATGCGCAGCCGGTCGGCCCGCGAGCGCAGATCGCGGGCACGCTCGGTATCCCCGTTCCGCTCGAACAGTTCGGCCATCGATTGCCACGCCTGGTAGACGTCCCCTTGTACTTCGGGCAGCGCGATTGGCGGCTCAGCGAGCGCGCCATCGGCCATGACGATCCCGTTCCCGGAATCCTTCCAACCCTGATTGCGGGCGCCCTGCGACGATCGTGTGATGTAGTCGATGAAGCCGTCACCATCCGAGTCGCCGTACTTCGCGATCCAGGCGAGCGCCCGGTCGACGTTGTCGGCTAGCTCGTGGAGGAGGTCGAGCGAGCCGGTCCAGGCGGCATGCAGGCCGAGCAGGATCAGGAACTTGGGGGTGCTATCGACACTCCCGTAGTATGGCGTCTGGGGGATCTCGCCCAGATTCGCCATCTCGTCGACGCGCAATTCGTGGGGAATCTTGCCCGGCTGCTCGTCCCGCCAATCATCGACCTTGTCGCCCTGGTGCTGCGCCAGGACTCGGAGAGTGTTGGCGGCAATATCGGGCTCGAAGGCTACCACCTGGAGCGCCGTCACCAGACTGTCGCGGCCAAACAGCGCTACGAACCAGGGCACGCCGGCCGCAAAGAACGTCTGATCCTTCTGACGCATCCGCAGCATGTGCAGGTCGAGCAGGCAGCGGGTCAGCACCCGGTCGAACAGGCGATTGTCGGTCAGGATCTGGACGTTCGCGCCAAGCGAGCCGCGCCGGGCGCGATCCCGGTCCTGGGGGTGGGGGCCGTCAGCGCCGTGAGGCTGCATTTCGAGATCGCCGCCGCGCGTATCGCGGAGATCGCAGGCACAGTGAAGCCTCCATTGCGCGCGGCCTGCGAGGTGCACCCGGTAGGTCAACCGGGCGCCGGCATGCTCGTCCGGCTCAGGCGTGAAGCGGAGCGAGGTTCGGCGCTCGTGGTCGTCTGCACCGTCGTACTGGAAGCGGAGTGTCCTTCCGTGCCAGGACGGACCGTGGAGGGTGCCACGCTTGCCCGCTGGTATCCCCCGAACGACGAACATGTCGGCGAAATCGGCCTCATAGGTGAGGCTCAGGATCAGGTCGACCGGTTCAGGCAGGTAGTTCTGGATCACGAGAGTCTCGGTGAAATCATTGCCGAGATGTATCTCGCGCCGGATCCCAAGCGCCTCCTTTGGGATCGTGACCCTGTGAGCCTGGTCGTGCAGGTCTGGGTTTGTCAGCTCGAACAGCGCCTTGTGCCCTTCGGAGGCGTCGGCAAGCAACGATACCGGCGGCAGGCTGTTGATGCGCAGTTCCCGGCGGCTCAAGTAGCGCATGTCGTGGAAGTACAGCCCTTGCTCCGAGTCACCCAGGATGTCGCCGATGTCGGTGCAGAGCAGGAAGAGGCCGGCCTGCTTGACCACGACGGGCTGGACGAACCTCGCCCGCAGTGTCGAGCGGCGATGATGGAGCAGGCGGTTCGATTGGGAAGGTTCGTGTACGTCGCTCATCGGAGCCTCGCTACGATCCATGCTGCGCGCATCTACTCTCCTCCTGTCGCCCCTGCTTCGCCGACGCGACGGCCGCGGCCCCGAGCAGGCCAGCGCCGGCTACCGATACCAGCAATGCTGAGATGCCGCCAGCGTGGCAGCGATCTGTGCTCTCGACGGGACTGCCGCGATACGCGAGCGGAGGCCCTTGCTCAATCCGCCCCGTACAATCAGCGTGCCATCGACGCGGCGGCTCAGTCATCGGCCGACGATGTAGGATCGGCGGAACGGGCGGTCGAGCAGTTGGCCCGGGTGTCCACCGGTCAGGGGGCCAGCCGGGTATCAGCCGGCACCACAGCGAGCGGAGTCGGCAGGCCCCCTGAGAGGAAGCAGCATGCGTGCCGTGATCCCCTTCGAGCGATCCGAGATCTTCTTCGACGGCGTCTTCAGCGAGCCCCGACTCGATCACCCGGAGGGGTTGGCGATCGACCCGGACGGCAACATCTGGTGCGGCGGCGAGAACGGGCAAATCTACCGGATCGCAGCCGATGGCTCGCGGATCGAGCAGATCGCGTCGACCGGCGGCTTCACCCTCGGGCTGGCCTTCGATGAGCGAGGCCGCCTGTATACCTGCGATTTGAAGCATGCCGCCGTCTTCCGTCTCGATTCGTCGACGGGGAACCTGGAACGGTTCGCGACCGGCGACGGTGCCCGCTCGATCCGCATCCCGAACGTCCCGGTCGTAGACGTCGGGCGCAACTGCCTCTACGTCTCCGACAGCTACCACTTCCACGAGGCCGGCCCCGGCGTCTGGCGCTTCGACCTCGATACCGGCGCAGGCACGCTCTGGTACGATCGGCCGCTTCGGTTTGCCAATGGGATGGCTCTGACCGCCCCGCGCGACGCTCTCTACGTGGCGGAGACATTCGCGCATCGGGTGGTCCGCATCCCGATCCAGGCCGATGGCTCGGCGGGCGAGGCCGAGGTGTTCCTTGCCGATCTGCCGGCCCTGCCAGACGGGCTGGCGTTCGACCGGGCTGGCACCCTCTACCTCGCCTGCTACGAGCCGTCGCGCATCTACCGGGCGCAGCCGGACGGCATGCTGGAACTGCTGATCGACGATCCGGACGCGCACATGCTCTGCCATCCGACCAACTGCGCCTTTCGCGGGACGGCCCTCTTCAACAGCAATCTGGGGCGCTGGCACATCACCAGGACGGAGATCGGCGTCGAGGGTCTTCCACTACCGGTACGCTAGCTCACCCATCTGTGGGGAGCGCTCGCCCGTCATGCGAATGGCTGCTCCGACGCGTGGACCGATCCGGAGTAGCGGGGCGACGTGTGCCGAGATGGACCGATCCTGCTCTTACCGGCCGGCGGCGCGGGTTCCGGCTTACCCTATAGGTAGGTACACCGCGTACCGGTCAGAGGATGACGAGGAGGAGCCGACCACCATGGTCATGCAATCGATCAATCCGGCCACCGAGCAAGTCGTCCAGACGTTCGAGGAGTTCTCCCCAGCGCAGGTGGAGTCGGCGCTTCAGCAGGTCGCCGACACCTTTCCCGGGTGGCGGCGCACGTCCTTTGACGAACGGTCCGCTCACCTGCGCAGCGTCGCCCGCGAGCTACGGGCCGACAAGGCACACTGGGCAGGGCTCATCACCGCAGAGATGGGCAAGCCAATCGTCGAGGCCGAAGCCGAGATCGAGAAGTGCGCCTGGAACTGTGACTTCTACGCGGAGCACGCCATCCGCTTCGTCAGCCCGGAGCACATCACGACGGATGCGCTGGAGAGTTACGTCGCATTCGAGCCGCTCGGCACGGTCCTGGCGATCATGCCCTGGAACTTCCCGTTCTGGCAGGTGCTTCGCTTCCTGGCCCCGGCGTTGATGGCCGGCAACACTGCCGTTCTCAAGCACGCTTCGAACGTCCCGCGCTGTGCCCTCGCCATCGAGGAGGTGCTGACGCGGGCTGGCCTGCCGACCGGCGTGTTCCGGACCCTGCTCGTGCCGGGATCGGCCGTCGAGCCCCTGATCGCCGATCCGCGCGTGCACGCCGTCACGCTCACCGGGTCCAGTGAGGTCGGCGAGAAGGTCGCGAGTGCAGCCGGGCGGGCGATCAAGAAGCAAGTACTGGAGCTTGGCGGCTCCGATCCGTTCATCGTCCTGGCCGACGCCGACCTGGAAGGGGCGGCGAAGATGGCGGTGCGAGCGCGCAATCAGAACAGTGGTCAGAGTTGCATCGCGGCCAAGCGGTTCATCGTCGAGGAGGCGGTGGCCGATGCGTTCGTCGAGAAGTTTGCCGCCGCTGTGCGGGCGCTCCAGGTCGGCGACCCGACCCGGCGCGAGACCAACGTCGGGCCGATGGCGCGGGGCGACCTCCGCGAGTCGCTGATAACCCAGGTGAACGCAACGCTGAAGCAGGGCGCGCACGCGGTTGTCGGCGGCACGGCGCTCGACCGGCGCGGCTATTTCTACGCCCCAACGATTCTCGACGGCGTGTCGCTCAAGATGACGGCGTTCCGCGAGGAGACGTTCGGGCCAGTCGCGGCAATCGTGCGGGCGAAGGATCCAGAGGACGCCGTCCGCCTTGCGAACGACACCGAGTATGGGCTTGGCGCCGCGCTCTGGACGAGCGATCTGGGTCGCGCCAAAGAACTGGCCCGCTACATCGAGGCCGGCAACGTCTTCATCAACGGTATGGTTGCTTCAGACCCACGGATGCCGTTCGGAGGCGTGAAGCGGAGCGGCTACGGGCGCGAGCTTGGCGTCTTTGGCATCCGCGAGTTCACCAACATTCAGAGCATCGTCATCAGCGCCACCGGCAGCCCCGCGAGCACCGGGAAGGCTGGAGCAGCCGAGTAGGGCCAATGGCTCCGCCGGCGTGCCCGGATCCGGGCACGCCGGCGGAGCCACCTTCCGAAGCCGGTAGTGAGGCTCCCATCGTCCGCTTACCTTCCCATCGTCCGCTTACCTTCCCATCGTCCGCCTACCTGAGGAAACGAGCGTGCCCCGCGCCAGGAGAGGGTTCCGGCGGTCGACTCGTACCGGCGGTTCACCGCGTCTTGTCCGACGTCATCGGCCGATGACCCTCGTGGCCGGTCGGTCACGCGGGGCTGACCCGCGCTCGCCGGTGTGACGCGTCCGGTGACAGCACTGGCCCGACGTCTGCGCTAGCTGGCGGTGCGCGTCTCTGTGGACTCGGCCGGCTGGAGCCAGCGCCCGAAGAAGGCGAGTACCCGCTCACGAAACGGCTCGTACGCCTCGTCGAGCGCCCGACAGTGCTGAAGCCCGTCGAGCAGCCAGAGCTCTTTTGGCTCGCCGGCGCGAGCCAAGAGAGCGTGCGCGCTGGCAACCGGGATGATCTCGTCGTCGCCGCCGTGGATCAAGAGAAGGGGGCGCGGCGCGATGCGGTCGACAACCTCCACGGGGTCGAACGCCGTCATTGGATAACCCAAGCGAAGCGCGGTCATCCGACAGCCGAGGTAGCTCACCATCGGAGCGACGCGCGCCGGGTAGCCACGCAGCCGCGCGACCTGCGCGACGGCCCAGCGGAGTCTCCCGAACGGGCTGTCCGCGACGACGGCAGCGATCCGATCATCCTCGGCGGCGGCGAGGATGGCCGTCGCGGCGCCCATCGACATCCCGAGCAATCCGATAGGCCCCAGCCGTCGCTCGACCAGATACTCAACCGCCGCGAGCACGTCCAGGCGCTCCTCGTAGCCGATGGTCGTTCGACGACCCTCGCTCTCGCCGTGGCCGCGATGATCGAGCAACAACACGTTGTAGAACGGGGAGAGGAGTTTGGCGACCGGCAGGAGCGTCTGCTTGTTACCGCCATGCCCGTGCGAGACGATCACCGAGGGGACGGACGTCGGCGCGCGAAACAGCCAGGCGTGAACCCGGAGTCCATCGCGTGTCGTGAGGGAAACGTCCTCAGCCGCCTCGATCCCCCAGCGGGACGGGTCGTCGCGGAAGTCCGATCGATGAGAGGCGGTGATCTGGCGATGCCCGTACTCGCCGACGAGTACTGCCAGGCCGACGGCCCCGGCGAGGGCGGCCGCCGTGGCCGTGAGCGGCCGGGAGGGAAGCAGGCGACGCACGGATGGCATACGCAAACTCGACAAGCTCACTCGACCTCGGGAAACGAGGCCGTCCTGACTGGGGCGAGCCGGCCGCCAGCAAGACGATGGACAAATCGCTCGATCTCGGCGTTCACCGTGTCGGCAGCGAAGTCGACGGTCACGACATGGTAGCAATTGCTCAGCATCACGATGCGGCGGTCCGGGCTGCTGACGCCGTTGAAGACGATCGATGCGTTCTTGGGCGGCACCACGTGGTCCGAGCGGGCCTGGAGCACCAGGATCGGCTGACGCACGTCATGCAGACGACCCCGCGTCTCCTTCATCAGCGCCAGGAGCTCGCGAACGGTTCCGGTGCGGAATCGGCGATACCCGACGTGGCAGTCCCACTTGCTCCGGTCCTTGATGTCGGGGCGCCCCCAGGCTTGCCACTTGATCAGCTTCGAGGCGATGCGAATGATACCGAGCCGCCAGTCTTCCAGCACGAGCGGCGCGCCAATCGATACGACGCCGACGATGCGCGGATCGTCAGCGTGGCGAGCCGCCACGTTCAGGCACAGCGTCCCCCCCATCGAGAGCCCGACGAGGACCGCCTGGTCGTACTGTTCGAGCAACACGGCAAGTCCGGCCTCCACATCCTCGAGCCAGTCAGTGTAGAGGCAACCCATCATGTCGTCCGGGGACGTACCGTGTCCTCGGAGCAGGATGCCCCGAGAGCCGAAGCCGCACGCGGCCAGGTGCTTGCCGACCGGTCGCATTTCGTAGGGAGTTCCGGTGAAGCCGTGGACGAGCAGCACCCCGAGATCCGAAGGGCCGCCGTACTCGAATGGCTCGGCTCCCGGCACGATCCGCCGGCCGTTCGCGCTCATGCCGATCCGGCTCCATACTCGGTGCGGCGGAGCCGGAATCCGGTCTCGCCGAGCGGGCTCTCGGGTCGGCTGTCTACGTCCAGGACCCAGGCGCCGCTCGGGCCTTCGCGGCACCACGCGACGGCACGCGCCACCTCGGCAGCCGGACCTTCGAAGACGGCTTCCACCCGTCCATCGCCGAGATTACGGACCCAGCCGCCAAGCCCAAGCCGCTCGGCAAGTGCCTCGGTCGCGTAGCGAAACCCGACGCCCTGAACGTTGCCGCTAATCCAGACGTGGACTCGCGCCCGTCCTGGGTCGTCCCTCAGGCCCACGTCAGTCCCACGCCCACGTCAACCCCAGGCCCACATCCGTCCCCGGTCTATCGCCACCATCACTCTCCCTGCTCCAGTCGTTCTATCACGCCGAGCGCGAGGTCGCCGGCGAACTTCAGGTGGGCCGGGTCGACATACTCGGCGCGGTCGTTCGCGGAGTGGTAGTTCGGGTCAGACGAACGGTAGATGAAGAGAGCCGGAATGCCGGCCGCCTGGAAGCTGGCGTGGTCGCTCGATCCCGTCCCCTCTCCGCCGAGGGGTCGGACGCGCTCGCCAAGTGCTGTGCCGACGTCCATCGCCGCGGCGACCAGCTCATCGCTGCCGCCAGCCCGCGCGCTGTCGCCCACGCCGACCATATCGAGGTTGATCATCGCACGGATCGCCCGCCGCTCGTCGTCCGAGAGGTGCGCCACCATGTGGGCGCTGCCGCGCAGCCCAATCTCCTCGGCGTCGAAGGCGACGATCTGGATCGTGAACGGCGACCCCCGTACCGCGAGGACGCGCGCAAGTTCCAGCAGCACAGCCGTTCCCGAGCCGTTGTCGTTGGCGCCGGGGCCGGCCGAGACCGAGTCGAAATGGCCGCCGATGACGATGGTCCGTGAACCGTCACCGCGTGTCGCCACGACGTTCGCGGCGGTCGCGCTGTCGGTGGAGGCGTCGACTGAGAGGTGCGCCGTGACGGCGCCAGCCTGGAGCGTCTGGAGCACGGTATCCCCGTCGGCCTGCGAGATGCCGACGACGGGGATGGTGGACGGGAATACCAGGCTACCGCTGAAGTTGCCCGGCTGGTTGTTGAAGATGACGACAGCCTGCGCGCCTGCCTGTGCGGCCGCGTCCACCTTGTCGCTGAAGCGGATCTCGCCGCGCTGGACCAGCGCAATCCGATCGGTCAGATCCCGCCCGGCCAGGTCTTCAGGGCGGCCAAGCCCGACGAACATCAGTGGTGCGTCGACCGTTCCGGCGGCCGAATAGGTCAGCGTCCGAGCGTCGATGGTGGTGTCTGGTGCACCGGCGAGGGTGAGGCGGGAGCCACGGTCGTGGTAGAACCTGATCGGGAAGGGCTGCAAGTCGGCCTGGTAGCCCAAACGACGGAAGTGGTCGAGCAGATACTGCTGGGCACGCGTTTGCGCCTCCGAGCCGGCGGGTCTCGATCCGACGTCGACAGCCAGCGCCTCGACGTGCTGGTGCGCCAGATCACCGCTGAAAGCGGGAGCGGTATCGGCGGCCGCCTGTCGCGCCTCGCCGATTGCGTCCGCGGCAACTGCACTGGCGGGGATGCCGTCGGCCATCGCTTCGGGGGCCGATGCAACCTGAGCGGTGGTGAGCGCCGTGGTTGCATCGAGCGCCGCCGTCACGCCTGGGTAAGGGCTTGCCACGGCGAGCAGACCGAGGATCAGCGTGAGGTAGGCGACAGTTCGCCACATCCGACCGCGCACACCTCCCGCTGACATGGTACGGCCGTCGCGTCACGGCGAGCCGCTATTTCGTTCAGAGCTGGAAGACGCCAGGGTCTGCTCGTCGTCGAGAGAATCGTACGTACATCGGCTGAGTGCCTTCGCTATCATGGCCGGTGACCATCGGTGTCGCACGTGCCTGGCCGTCAAGGCAGGAAGGCCGCTCGCGTCCGGCTCCTCCCGCCGGCCGCGGCCGAGCATAGAGCGGGGGGGATCGTCTGTTCGAGAGGCCCTCGGCCTGCTCCCTGCCAGCGAGAAGGAGGGAGCTATCAGCCTTGATGACGACGGGCTAGCTTGCCTGCGCCTCGGTCAGATCGACGAGGTTACGAGCCAGTACCGCCGTCGTGACCGGGCCGACACCGCCTGGCACCGGTGTGATGGCCGCCACCACGTCCCCGACATTCGGGGCCGCGTCGCCGACGATCTGGTCTCCGACGACGTTGATGCCGAAGTCCACCACGACCGCTTCTGGCCGCACCATCGTCGCGTCGACCAGGCCGGGGCGTCCGGCGGCCAGCAGCAGTACGTCGGCTCGCCGGGTCCAGGCCCCGATGTCCGGCGTCCTGGTGTGGCAGACGACGAGCGTGGCGTCGGCCAGAAGGAGCAGGTGAGCGAGCGGCCGGCCGACGACGGCGCTCCGTCCGATCACCACCGCCGTCTTTCCACGTAGCTCAAATCCAGCCGCTCGCAGGATCTCCATGCCGGCCAGGGGGGTGCTCGGTACGACGGACGGGCCGCCCTGGGCCAGTCGACCGGCGTGCTCGGGGTGCAGTCCCTCCACGTCCTTCGACGGGGGAAGCAATGCGGCGGCGTCCTGAAGCGTCAGGGGCGACGGTAAGGGAGTCGTGAGCAGGACGCCATCGACGGATGGGTCGTCGCCAAGCCGCGATAAACACGCTGCGAGATTGGTCCGGTCTGGCGTGGCGAGGACGTCCCGGCGTGTAGCGAGCCCGTGCCGCCCGAACGCCCGCTCGATCTGGCGCAGGTAGGCTGCCGCCGCCGGATCGTCCGTCGCCAGAACGATAGCGAGGCTGGGCGGCGCACCTCGGCGGGCCAGGATGCCCTCGGTGCGCCGCTCGACGTCCCCCCAGATCGCCTCGGCGACGGGCTTGCCGTGCAGGAGACGCGCGGTCAGCGGCGGCCCCCTACTTGAGCGACGCCTGCACGGCGTCGATGCTAGCTCGAACGATCGATACCATCTGGTCGAGCTGATCCTCCGGGATCATCAGCGGCGGGGCGAGGCAGATGACCTCACCGCGTGCACGGGTGTACAGCCCGCGGTTCCGGAACTCGGTCGCCAGCCGGTCGGCGATCTTGAACGATGGATCGAAGGCACCCTTCGTCTTCTTGTCCGTGACGAGCTCCACGGCCGCCATCAGGCCGATGCCTCGGACCTCGCCCACGAGCGGATGATCCTCGAAAGCACGCAGGCCGTCGAGCAGGCGTTTGCCCATGACCTCGGCCCGGTCGGCTAGCTTCTCCTCGACGATGATGCGAAGGTTGGCGAGGCCAACGGCGCAGCAGGTCGGGTGCCCGGAGTAGGTGTACGCGTGCATCCACTTGTCGGAGGGCGGCACGTCGAGGATGGCCCGGTGGATGCGCTCGGAGACCACGATGCCCCCAAGCGGGAGGTAGCCGCTCGTGATCGCCTTGGCGAAGCTCAAGATGTCCGGCTGCACGCCCCAGTGATCGAGCGCGAACATCTTGCCAGTTCGGCCGAAGCCAGTGATGACCTCGTCGGCGATGAACAGCACGTCGTACTTGTCGCAGATCTCGCGGACGCGCGGGAAGTAGGTTGGCGGGGGCGGAATCACGCCGCCAGCCCCCTGGACCGGCTCGGCGATGAACGCGGCAACGGTGTCCGGCCCCTCGCGCAAGATCGCCTTCTCGAGCTCGTTGGCCGCCTCGATCCCGAACTCCTCGAACGAGGCGTTGGTGTTCGCGCGGTAGTAGTAGGGTGGCGGGATGTGGACGAACCCGGGCGCAAGCGGCCCAAACATCTTCTGGTAGGGCGCTATGCCGGTCGCGCTCATTGCGGCAATCGTGACGCCGTGATACGCCCAGTTCCGCGAGACGATCTTGACCTTGTCTGGCTTGCCCTTGGCCTTCCAGAAGAAGCGAACCGTCTTGAAGGCGGACTCGTTCGACTCGGCCCCGCCGCTCGTGAAGTAGACGGCGCTGAGGTTCGGGTACACCACCTTCATCAATTCGGTGGCAAGCTGGATGGCCGGGATGTTCGAGAAGCCGGTGTAGTTGCTGGCGTACGCGAGGGTCTGGAGCTGCTGGCCGCCGGCCTCGGCAAGCTCGTGCCGGCCGTGCCCGACCGCGACGTTCCAGAGGCACGACAGGCCGTCGATGTAGTGCTTGCCTTCGACGTCAGTGAGGATCGCACCCTCGCCCCTGGCAAAGATGATCGGCGACTCGTGCTCGTCCGGGTGGTAGAGCGGGTGGATCAGGTGTTCGCGGTCTTGCTGAATCAGCTCGGATGGCGAAATCTGGCTGAGGACCATCGTCGCATCTCCCTGGCAACATCGGACGGTGGGGGCGCGGGCGTCCATCCGCGATTGTAGCACGGCCCCGCCAGGATTCCCTGTTGGGAGCCAGAGGGGCCACTGAGCCGCCCCCACCGCTGTTCTGATGCACCACAGCCCGACAGTCGAGCACGTGGCTCGCGAGGCCGGTCCTGCCCGTTGCGTATAATCCCGGACATGTCGGACGCGCTCGACGCGCTCGTGAACGGCTTTCACGGGCTGGACACACAATTGACGGGCGAGGACACCGCCGTTCGCGCGGACCTTGGCCGCGAGCGACGCAAGGGTGTGCCGGAAGTCATCATGGCCGACCGTAAGCGGCCGGAGGATTGCCTCGCGGCCGCCCATGCCTTCCTCGATACGCGGGGGCGAGCCATTCTCAGCCGGGTGCCACCGGCGCTTGCCGACCAGATCGAGCGAGCACTACCCGGGTATCACGTCACGCACTTTCCCGCCTCGGGCATGCTCCTGGTGAAGCGGGACGACTTCACGCCGGCGCCGCGCGGTGGCCGGGTCGGCATCCTGACGGCCGGCACCTCCGATATCCCGACCGCCGAGGAGGCGCGCGTCATCGCCGAGGAGATGGGCTGTGAGGTCATCGCCGCGTTCGATCTCGGGGTCGCTGGCATCCATCGGCTCGGACCGCCGCTCCGCGACATGCTGGCGCGCGGCGTCGACGTACTGATCGTGGCGGCTGGCATGGACGGCGCGCTGCCCTCGGTCGTTTCGGGGCTCGTCGACGTGCCGGTGATCGGGCTGCCGACACCGGTCGGCTACGGGCTGGGCGGGAACGGCATCGCCGCGCTGATGTCGATGCTTCAAACCTGCGCCCCGGGCATGACCGTGGTGAACGTCGGGAACGGCATCGGGGCGGGTGCATCGGCGGCGATGATCGCGAACCGCATCGCAGCAGCCCGGCGTGTAGCCGCATCCGAGGGTCAGCGCACTGCCGCATCTGACGGCCAGCGAACGGCCACGCTCGACGCTCAGCGCGCGGGCCGGTCCGACGCCGACCGCAGGCACACAGCCGAGGTCCGCCCATGACACGCGTGCCAGCCGACGACGCGCCCGTCACCGGGCGGCCGCTCGTCATCCAGAAGCTGTTCTACGACGGCAGCAAGAGCTACCGTTGGGTGGGTCAGGAGATCTCGCGCGACGAGCACGTCCTGTTCTTCACCGCAATCTTCGACCGCGACAGCCGCGACCTCGGCTACGTCACCTTCGTGAAAGGGGACGTCTTCTACGAGTACTACTTCTTCGACCGCTGGTACAACGCCTTCCAGGTGTACTCGGTCGACGGCGACCTACGCGGCTGGTACTGCAATGTCACCATGCCAGCCCGTGTCGATGGCGACGAGTTGACGTTCGTGGATCTCGCGCTCGACCTCTGGGCCTACCCAGATGGCCGCTACCTGGTGCTCGATGGGGAAGAGTTCGACGAGCTCGCCGCGACGACCTATCGCCCAGAAGATGCCGCTGCCGCCCGCGCGGCCATCGCCGAGCTCATCGACCTGGCCACCTCACATCGACTGCCCGGCCGCACCTTCGACGGGCTAATCCCCTCGCCGCTGCCATCGCCCAAACCGGGCGCACCCTAAGTCTGGCGTGAGGGCGGCGCGGCTGGCCAGCACCCCTGGACGCGTTGTGCGCCCCATCCTGCGCGGGCTGGCCGGGCTTGGGCTGGGGGCGGCCATTGCGCTGGCAGGTTGGCGGCGTGGTGTCCTGAGCGACGATGGCGCCGCGGCTGCCACGCTGGTCGGCACCGCGACGTTCGGAGCCGGCGGGCTCGCTCCCGCATTCGGCACGATCGCGCTGTTCGTGGCTGGCAGCGCTCTGTCACGTCGCGCGTCCGTGCCCGGCGAAGTCGTTGCCGCCAAGGGCCACCGCCGCGACGGCCTGCAAGTCCTGGCGAACGGTGGCGTGGCAGCGGCCGGCTGCCTGCTCGCGGCGACGGGCTTCCCGAGCGGCGCAGGCGCAGCCCTTGGCGCGCTGGCGGCAGCGTCGGCCGACACCTGGGCAAGCGAGATCGGCGTGCGCTCTCCAGCGCCACCTCGCCTCATCACGACTGGCGAGTCGGTCCAGCCGGGTGTCTCCGGAGGCGTGACGTCGCTCGGCTGGCTCGCGGGGGCGGCCGGCGCACTGCTCGTCGGCGGGATCTACGCCATCGACGGGAACGTCCGGTCGCTCGGACGGCGCCGGATCGGGATGTCACGCCCACTCGCGCTAGCGCTCGTCGCCGGCTTGCTCGGCTCGCTTGCCGACTCGCTAGCAGGCGCGACCCTCCAGGCCAGCTACCGCTGCTGGCTCTGTGAGACGCCCGCCGAAGCTCCGACCGACCACTGCGGCCGCCCGGTCCACCTCGTGCGCGGGTACGCGTGGATCACGAACGACGTCGTCAACGTCATCGCGACGGCCACGGGTGGACTGGCCGGCGCGCTGCTGTGGCATGCGCGCAACGAAACGCCAGCCCTGGGCTCCTCTGCCTGACGTACGTGTCGGCAAGGGACGCCCTTCAGGAGCCGCCCAGCTCCTCGGTCACCAGGCGGAGCACCTCGGCATAGGGCGCACGCTCCAGGGCGCCCCAGGCTGGATCTCGGCGGTACGGGCGCGAGTGGGCGGTGAGTACCTGGCACAGAGCCCGCGCGATGGCGACGGCGTCAGCGCCCTTCGCTCGGAGCCTGTGGATCAGGCGACGGTCGAACGTTGCGGCCCAATCCGGCGTCCGAAGATTCACTGGCTCGATGGGTGGCGTGCCTCGGCACAGATCGCAGATACCACAAGGACTGGTGTCTGCATCGCCGAGGTAGGCGACCGCGTGCGCCTGTCGGCAGCCTCGTGTCAGGGCGTACTCGCGAACGGCCGCGAGCCGGCGGCGTTCGGCTTCGACGGCGTCGCGGACGGACGACAACAGGGCTGGCGTGTCGACCTCCCGGTCCGGGCGCCGCAGCACGGCGTAGCGGTGGAGGACGCCAGATGCGCGCACCTCGGCCAGCCCCTCATCTTCTACACGCCGACAGACGGCCAATGCCACGTCAGGCGCAATCCCCGCGGTACGAGACGCCTTCCGAAGCTCCAGCGTCAGCAAGGTACGGCCCCGCTTCGCCTCAACCACCAGCCGACGCCAGATCGCTCCGTCCTCGTCCCCGAGCGCAGTGACCGTCGCCGTGACGTCGTGGGTGAGCGGCAGTTGATAGGTGTCGTAGGCCGGGGTGAGCGCTCGCACGATGCCTCGCAGTTCGAGCCGTGCGAAGAGCGTGCGGACCGCGACCGGGTCGAGGTCGTTGGCATCGCCGATGGTGTACGGGTTGAACGCGACCACGTCGGCCGACTCGCGCGAGGTGAAGGCGTCATTCAACGCGCGCCGCACCTGCTCGTCGGCCGGGGCTTTCGCCTCGACGAAGTTGGCGAGCGCCGATCGATCCGAGTCGTCGTAGAGCAGGACAGCTACCGCGGGCTGCCCGTCGCGGCCGGCCCGCCCGACCTCCTGGATATAGCCTTCAAGGCTGCGAGGGGCGTGGGCATGGACGATCCGGCGGACGTTCGGCTTGTCGACGCCCATCCCGAAGGCGATGGTCGCGACGACGCAGGCGATCTCGTCGGCCAGGAAGCCATCCTGCACCTCGGCACGCTCCTCGGCGCCGAGGCCGGCATGATACGCCCGTGCCCGCACGCCGGCCCTGATAAGCAGCGCTGCCAGCCGCTCGGTGTCGGCCTGCCGCAGCGCGTAGACGATGGTCGGAGCATCGGGGGGGGCCGTGACGAGATCGACGAGGCGTCGCTCGCGGTCCGCTGGCACTTCCACCCGCAGGGCGAGGTTCGGCCGGCGTGCGCCGGTGTTGACGGTGCCATCGGCCGGAATACCGAGACTCGCCCGGATGTCCTCTTGCACGGTCGGTGGCGCGGTGGCGGTCAGCGCGAGGACCGGCGGTCCGCCAAGCTCGCGCACCAGCAGGGGCAGGCGCAGGTAGTCCGGGCGAAAGTCGTGGCCCCAGGCGCTGATGCAGTGCGCCTCATCGACTGCCAGGACCGCCACCTTCGCCCGTCCCAGGGCCGACTGGAAGCGCTCGTTCGCGAGCCGCTCGGGCGCCACGTACAGCAGATCTAACTCGCCGCGAGCGAGCGCCTGCAACACCTCACGCGATTCGGCCCGTTCAAGCGTCGAGTCCAGCCGCGCAACGCGGAGAATGCCTCTGGTCTTCTCGACCTGATCGCGCATCAGCGACAGCAGCGGCGAGACGACCAGCACGGTGCCGTCGAGCAGTGCTGCCGACGCCTGGTAGGTCAGGCTCTTGCCGGCCCCGGTCGGCATGATCCCGAGCGAGGATGCGCCCTCGACCGACCGTCGCACCAGGTCCAACTGGGCCGGGCGCGGTACGACGCCGAAGCGCTCCTGGATGGCCCCCGCGAGGGCTCGCTCGTCGACCATGGGCGGATTGTACGGGGTGCGGGAGTCGGGAGAGAGCGAGTGCCACTTGCCCGCCCGGCTACACTGTCGGTCGGGCAGGGAGCGCCGGCAGGCGGCCTGCCGGTTCCGAGGAGGGAAGGCCGTATGCGTGCCGTCATGTTTCAGGGGCCACGTCGCCTGGAGGTCGTCGATCTTCCGCCCGCGTCGTGTGGGGCCGACGAGGTCCGCCTGCGGGTCGAACGTTCGGGCATCTGCGGGTCGGACCTTGCAAGCTGGCGCGGCGACTGGCAGATGGGCACGGTACCCCAGGTGAAGGGTCATGAGGTCTGCGCGACCGTCGCGGAAGTCGGCCAGGATGTAACACGAGTCAAACCTGGGGATCTCGTGGCGGTCCGGCCGATCCGAGGCTGCGGTCAGTGCCGCTACTGCGAGCGCGGTGAGTACAGCCGTTGTAAGCAGTTCATTATGTACGGCCAGCAGTATCGCGGCGGCTGGGCTGAGGAGATGGTCGTTCGGCAAGATCACGCCCGCCCGTTGCCGACCGGCGTGACGGCCGACCAGGGCGTGTTCGCCGAGCCAATCGCCGTCGACGCCCATGCCTTCAACCTGTACGGCCCACTCGACGGCAAGAGCGTGGCGATCCTCGGAGCCGGCACACTCGGCCTGTTGGCGATCCAGATCGCACGGATACGAGGCGCGGACCGGGTCTACGCGACCGGCCGCCAGGACCGTAAGCTCGAGCTGGCTCTCCAGTTCGGCGCGGTCGTTGGCGACAGCCGGCACGAGGACGTGGTCGAGCGCGGACTCGCCGAGGGTGGTCCATATGACGTCGTGCTCGACTGCGTCGGGAGCAGCGAGACGTTGGATCAGGCCATAGCTCTCTCGGCGTCAGGCGGGATGATTGTGCTCGTGGCCGGTCCCCACCATGCTCGGCTGGACTTCGATTACGTCGCGTTTCGCGAGCGCGAGGTGGCGATGATCGCCTCGCGGATCTACGGCGAGGATTTTGACGACGCGCTCGATCTCCTCGCGACCGGCAACCTCGACCTCGCGCCACTGCTCACTCACCGCTTCGCCCTCGCCGACGCCCCTGAAGCGCTCGTCTTCGCCAACGAGCATCGCAGTGACGTCATCAAGGCAGTACTGGAGCCGTGAGTGGAGTGACACGTTATCAGCCGTCAGGTCTCAGCGGTCAGTGATTGAGCGCCACAAGCCAGAGGCAGTTCATTCCGGACCGCTGACGATTGAGGGCTGATGGCTCGTCGCGTGCTAGACTCCGGGCATGCTCACGACCGATCTTGCCGAGGCGCTCGGCGCCGTGTTGGCCGGACGCCGCTCGATCCGCAGCTATCAGGACCGGCCGATTCCACCGGAGATCCTCGACCGGGTTCTGACAGCGGCCCGTCACGCGCCGTCGCCTCACCACTCGGTGCCGTGGCGGTTCGCCGTGCTCACGGGCGCTGCGGCGAAGGAGCGGCTGGCCAATGCCATGGGTCGGCGCTGGCGGGCGGACCTCGAAGGCGACGGCCTGCCCACGGCCGAGATCGAGGAGGAGTTGGCGAAGTCCCACCGCCGGCTGACGCGAGCGCCGGCCATCGTCATCGGCTGCGTGTATTACGAGCCGCTCGACGAGTACCCCGACCCGTCCCGCCAACAGGCCGAGTTGACGATGGCGGCGCACAGTCTGGGTGCCGCGCTCCAGAACGTGATGCTGGCTGCGCACGCCAACGACCTATCGTCCTGCTGGATGTGCGCGCCGGTGTTCTGTCCAGAGGTCGTCCGCGATGCGCTCGACCTGTCGCCAGCCTTGATCCCGCACGCCCTGCTGACCATCGGGTACCCGCTCACGTCGCCGCCCGTCCGTGAGCGCCCGTCGCTCGACGACATCCTCGTCCTGCGTGCCTGACCATCGTCCCTAGCGGGTCATCGGCGATCCACCGGGCAGCCCGGCGCTACGCCAACGAGGGGGTGGGGCGGGGTGAGGATCGCTGCCGTCCAGATCCGGAATCCGGGTCAGGCGTGGACGATCCGTAGTCGCTCGGCGATGCCGGCTCGGCGCAACCACTCCACTGCCCTGCCTACGCCCAGACGGTCAGTCACGATCTCAATCAGGTCAGTCGGACGGTCCACGTCTCTCGCGAGATTCGGGCGGCGCACCACCACGACCGAGCGGCCATGCACGTAGGCAAGTCGCTGATGCATCGCGAAGCTCCCGACGCCGAAGCGGGGTGTGATGCACTCGGGGGGCGTCAGGAGCAGCGCGTTCGTTCCGTCCTCCACGCCGTCGGGTGCGAGCGTGACGTCCGGGATTCGTCCGTCATCGAGGCGTGCCGCGAGCAGGGCCGTCAAGTCGTCGGGCGCGACGAGCGGGACGTCGGCTGGCACCACGAGCAAACGACCTGCCCTGCCGCGGCTCGCCTGCCGCTGAACCAACGTCAGCGCGGCGTTGAGGCCGATGGGTGTATCCGGCCCGCCCTCATCATGTTCCGGAACGTGCTCGATGCCCCCGACAGCTACAGTCGCAACGGCATCCGCGTCGCTGGTGACGATGAGTACCCGCTCGATATCTGGCGTGCGCCGCAGCGCGTCGACGACGTCCGCTAGCATGGCGAGACTGAGCGCAGCGCGCTCCTCGGGCGCCAACACGCCGGCGAGGCGCCCCTTTCCATTCGGCCATCCCTTGTAGGGGACGGCCGCCCAGACCGGGATACGAGAACGTGTAGCAGTACACTCGGTTCGATGGGTCATTGGGTGTGCCTGGCGATCATACGCACCCGGCGGCATCGAGGACGACGGCCGCAAGTCGCGCAGACGCCGATACGTCCCGCATAATGGTGTCGGTCACGACGGCCTGCACGCCCGTCTCCTCGACCCGGGAGGCAAGTTCGGCGTCTTGTTGGTCGATGACGAGCACGTCGAGGAAGTCGGCGTAGACTCTGGCTACCCCAACCGCCGACACCTCCATTCCAAGCCCTCGCATCATCCGGTCGGCCGGCCCCTTGATCGTCGCGCCGCCGACGATCGGGCTGATCCCGACGATCGGCGCAGGCGTGCTTCGCAGCGCGTCGCGCACACCAGGAACGGCGAGGATCGTGCCGATGCTGACGAGTGGATTGCTGGGGCTCAGGATGACGACGGCGGCGGTGCGAATCGCGTCGAGCAGGCCAGGAGCCGGTTGTGCCCGTTCGGCGCCGTCGTAGGCAATCTCGAGCACCTCGTCCTGGGCACGTCGATGCACGAAGTACTCTTGAAACGCGAGCCAGCCATCGGGGGAGCGGATCTTCGTCCGCACCGGCTGATCGGACATCGGCAGCACTCGCGGGCCGAGGCCGAGGCGGCGGCGGAGGTCGTCGGCCACCTCGGTAGGCGTTGCGCCGTTCCGCAGCAGGTCGGTCCGATGGATGTGCACCGCAAGATCGCGGTCGCCGAGCTTGAACCAGGTGTCGCGCCCGAGCCGTCCGAACATCTCCAGCGCCCCGTACGTGTCGCCCCGGACGCCCCAGCCCTGACTCAACTCGACGACGTCGGCCAGCGTGTAGAGCACGATATCGACGTCTGGCGACACCGTCAGGCCGTAGAACTCGGCGTCGTCGCCGGTGTTGACGACGGCCGTCACCTGCTCTGGCGGCATCACCTCGACGAGTCCACGGAGAAAGCGGGCCGCGCCAACGCCGCCAGCCAGTACGACGATACCGCCAGTCGCAACAGATGACGCATCCGCCGGACCCGGGGGTAGGGTATCGTGATCCATATCCCTCATCACGCTGCGGATTGTAACGGGTCGCGCGGCGAGCGCTGGCAGACGTGAAGCGTGGGGACTCGCGTACATGGTATGCGGGCGCTCGCTCTGCCAGGCTCGATGGGCGTGCCTGTACCCCGGTCCAGTCTGGGCCATGTCGGTTCTGGGCCATGTCGGTCAGTCGCGGATGATTGGCGTGCCCCGGCCGAGATGCGGCCACGTCACACCTGAGGCGATCGCCAATCCGTCAGATCCTCGGGCCTCCGCGCACGCCCCAGCCGCGCGGATCGACCTGGGCCACGATCCCACGGAACCGCAGCGGATCGAACGCAGCCGCCGGCACCTTCGGAGTCGCGCCTTCGACGACATCGGCCAGGAGCTCCGCGCTGGCAGGCGCAGGGGCAATCCCGCTCGGACCGTGGCCGGTGGCGAAGTACAACCCCTCGACCTCGCCCTTCCCAATGATCGGAAGCCCGTCGAGCGAGTTCGGCCGGAAGCCGGTCCAGATCTCCACGACGGGCGCCTCGGCCAGTCGCGGCACGAGCGCCAGCGCCTCGTTCAGCAGCCAGGCAACGCCGCCGGCCGTGTAGGTCGAGTCGTAGCCGACGTAGCGGCGAGTCGCACCGATCACGAGACGGCCGTCGGCGCGCGGCACGAGGTACGGATCGTTGACCTTGGTGATGACCCGCCGCAGCCCGATGGCGCTCTGGTCCAGCGCCAGGATCTCGCCACGTTGCGGGGCAACCGGGGCCGTCGGCGCGGTACCCTCGACTCGGCCGGACCAGCTACCGGCCGCGTTGACGACGATCGGCGCCATGACGTCACCTTCAACGGTGCGGACGCCAACCACGCGGTCGCCCTCACGGATCACCTCGGAGACGGCAGCGCCGTAGCGCATGTCGACACCGGCGCGCCGGTTCGCCACCTCGAGCGCCCGACAGAGGCGACGGTTGTCGATCTGGCCGCCCGGCCGCAAGAGCGCTCCGACGACGCCGGTCCCGACCGCCGGCTCGGCTTCACGCAACGAAGCGCCCTCGACGTACTCCGCGGCGTCCTCGGTGCCGGCCGCCACGCGAAGCTCGTGCGCCTCCTCTGCCGTCAACGCGGGCACGAGATGCCCATCCCAGGTTCGCTCGGGGTCGATGCCACTCTCGTCGTGCAGGGCGGTCACGAGCGATGGGAACAGTTCCTGGCTTCGCCGCTTGAGCTCAGACGCAGGAGTATGGTCGTGCGGGTGGGGCGACGACAGAATGCCGGCCGACGCCCAGGATGCCTGCCGCCCAGGCCGGTCGCGCTCGACGAGCGCGACGTCGAGTCCGCGCTGCCGAAGCTCGCGGGCACAGAGCAGGCCGATGACACCACCACCGATTACCACCGCATCGGGCACGTCGAACCTCCGTTCGGGCGCCCTCATCGGCGCGCCAACACACCACATCGTAGCGTGTCGCACGGTGGCCGCGGCCAGCGACGGCCACGCCAAGCCAGGCTACAGCCTGCTACGGTCAGCAACGGCTACGCCAGGACCCAGCAAGCCTACGGCCGGTGCCGCTCCTCGGCATCGTCAACCTGAGCGAGCCAGCGCAGCGCCGCAAGTTTCGCCTCGAGTTGGGTCGAAAGGTAGTCCTGAGCGCGCCTGAGGCGTTCGGCCGACCGCCGAAGCTCCAGTTCGGTCAACGGGCGGTGGCCGCCGTGCAGTACTTCAGTGTCCGCATTCGTCGAGGGGTAGGCGGGGACGCAGATGAACAGCACCTCAGCGTCCTCCGCGCTATTGTTGCGAAACGCGAGCGTCGTGGACGGCGGCGTCGCGATCGCACCGCCGGGCGCCAGAACGACTTCCGTTGGCTGTGCATCGCCCGGCCGCCGCTGGATCGCCGTCACCGTTCCGCGCATACCGACCGTGACCTGTTCGAGCGCGTAGTGCAGGTGGACCGGGTAGTCCTCGGAGCGGGGAGGGATGACGCCGACAACCACGCTGACGAGCGGCGAGTCGGCGCCAGGGATCGGGCGAATGATGATCCCGTCGGGGGCGCGAATCTCACCACCCTTAGAGCCGTTCACGATGCACTCCCCCTCGGCGGCAGCAACCAGCGAGTCGGTTCTCGCTCAGCCTGCACGCCCGCTGCCCTTCTGTTTCTCGCTGCATCTGCCCCACGCTTCCGCCCTGCCGATAACGCGAGCGATCCGAGCACCGCGCCCGCGCCGGCTGGCGTGTCCTGGCTGCTCGCCGCGTTCCCTAGAGCGCACGAGCATGCCTCACCCCGCCCGCTCTTGCCGGCTGCCCGACTATGCGCGACGCAGCACCCACGCTGCAACGGCAGCGTGTGCTACACATTCCGAATGACCGGTCTGGTACTGACCGGTGGTGCAGACTCCCTGCCGGCGGGTGTGTTGAGGGGCGCGGTGCGTCGTCCGGGGGTCACCGTGGGGAGCGCGGAGGTGGCGTGATGGAGAGTCAGGATCGGTACGAGCGGGGCCGCCGCGTCATCCTCGACATGTGGGGTGCCAGTGACGGTCAGGCGATCCTCGAGCGTTGGCGGACGTTGTCGCCGGACCTCGAGCGGCAGATCGTGGAGTACATGTACGGCGACCGCTGGGCGCTGGAGGCCCCGGCCCCTGACCGCAAGACTCGGAGCCTCGTCCAGGTTGCGACGCTCGCCGCGCTCGACCGTTCGACGCAGCTACGCGTCCACGTCCTCGGCGCGCTGCGGAACGGCGCGAGCGAGCGTGAGATCGTCGAGACGATCCTTCAGGTGGGGTTGCTCGCCGGCTTCCCGACCTCCTGGGACGCGCTCACGGTCTGCGCCGAGGTCTTCCGCGACTATCGCGCAGGCGGCGCCTGACCGCATCTGTGTCTTCACGACACGAATGCCGTCAACAAACACGTCGGCCAACCACGCGCTGAACTCGTCGCTCCGTTCAGTCGATCCAGATGCGATGGATCGCTCGGATCGCGGCGTAAGTCGGGCGGGCGCGCTCGGCCAACCGCCGCAGGCCGTTCCTGGCCCCGCCCGCGCAGATGGTCTCTGAAGACGTGCCGACACAGCGTGACCGGCCGCTCGTACCCGCGGCGGTGAGCCCCCTGGTATCGGTTTAGACGGGCTCCGCCACGAACAGGGGGATCTGACGGCTTGTGCGCTGCTGATACTCCGTGTAGGGAGGATACGCGCGCACGGCGGCTTCCCAGGCCCGGGCGCGCTCGCTCGGGTCGGTCACCTCGTGAATGCGTGCCCGGAGCATCTGCTCGCGATCCTGAATCGTCACCTCCGGCTGTTCGCGCAGGCTGTAATACCACGTCGGGTTCTCGGGCGCACCGCCTTTGGATGCGACGAGCACATAGTTCCCAGCATCAGTGACCACCCTCATCAGCGGTGTCTTACGGAGGGCGCCCGTCTTCCGGCCGGTGTAGGTCACGATAATGACCGGCAGGCCGGTGTCGCGGAGCGTTGTTCCTTCTCTCCCTCCTGAACCCTCGTAGAGTTCGACCTGCTCGCGCACCCAGTCCCAGGCGGACGGTATGTAGTCAGACATCGATCGCGCCTCCTTCGTTCGTTGCAGTCTCGTCAGGTCTCACGCACTTCGTCAGGTGTCACGCGCCCCGTCAGGTCTCACGCGCTTCGAGGTTGCCCAATCCGCTGCCTGACTACGGCCCCTACCTCGTCACAGCGCGCGTCAGCCCTGGCGGCTATCCGGCCTCGGCCCGACGGCGGCGCTCCGCGAGGTGCGCCAGCAATCCGTCGAGAGGTAGGACATTCAGCACGTCGGACGGTCCAAGCCAGGCGCGTCGGGCGGTGGCCACGCCGAAGCGCATCATGCTCAGTTGTCCGGTCGCGTGCGAGTCGGTACTGATGGTGAAGCGTGCCCCGGCCACACGCGCCCGGAATGCCGCCTCACCGTCCAGATCCATCCGCTCGGGCTGGGCGTTCAGTTCGAGGGCTACTCCCTGAGCTACGGCGGTCGCGATCACGGCATCCATGTCGACAGCGTAGGCGGCCCGCGATCCGACAAGCCGGCCGTGAGGATGATTGAGCGTGGTGACCCAGGGATTCGAGAGCGCGCGCTGGATACGGGCAGTCATGACCGCTTGCTCCTGGGCCATCGCGCTGTGGATCGAGGCTGACACGTAGTCGAAGATGGCGAGCGTTGCGTCCTCATAGTCCAGGGCGCCGTCGCGCTTGATGTCCATCTCGGTGCCGTGGAGGATCCGAAACGGCGCCAGCCGTGCGTTCAGGCCGTCGATGACGTGGCGTTGCTCGGCCACCCGCTCCTCGGTCAGCCCACGCGCCACACCCAGTGACTTACTATGGTCGGTCAGGGCGATGTAGCCGCGGCCGAGCGCTCGCGCCGCCAGCGCCATCGCCTCGATCGTGTCGCCGCCATCCGACCAGTCGCTGTGCACGTGTAGATCGCCGCGAATGTCTGAAAGCTCGATGAGTCGTGGCAATCGGTCGTCGCGGGCAAGCTCGATCTCGCCTTTGTCCTCGCGCAGTTCCGGCGGAATTGGCTGGAGCCCGAATGCCGCGTAGACGTCGTCCTCGCTGGCCGTGTCCAGGCGAGGGCCGGTCGGCCCGGTGTCGAGCCCTCGCTCGTCCAGGCGCCAGCCCCGCTCAGAGGCAAGTGCCTGAAGCCGCCCGACGTGGGCTTTCGAGCCGGTGAAGTAGAGCAAGGCGCCGGCCCACTGCCCAGGGGCCACGAACCGCAGATCCACCTCGACGCCATAGCGAACGGTGCACAGCACCCGCGCCGCGACCGCCTCCCGAACCTCACGAATGTGGCCCAGCCCGAGGACCGCCTGCCCGACCAGTTCGGGCGCATTCGTCGCGACCAGCAGGTTGACGTTGCCGATCGTGTCGAGCATCCGCCGCAGGCTCCCGACGTAGGCGACGTGCTCGACCTGGGGGATTTGGGCAATCTCCGCCACGAGCTCCTCGGCTACCTGGAGCGTTCGGCCGAGCTGGTGGCGGCTCACGCGCAGCTTCAGCCGCTCGATCTCGGCCAGCAGCCGCTCCTCGGTCTTCTCACCCAGTCCCGGCACGTCCTGCAGCCGATGCGCCCTCGCCGCCGCTTCCAGTTCGGCGAGGCTGGTCACCCCAAGCTGATCGAAGACGAGCCGTGCTTTGCGAGGGCCAAGGCCAGGCACGGTCAGTAATTCGACGAGGCCCGGCGGGAACTCAGCCCGCAGCTTCTCGAGGTACTGAAGGGAGCCGGTCGTCAGGAACTCGCCGATCTTCTGTTCGAGGGCTGGTCCGATACCCTGAATTGTCCGGAGGCGGCTCTCGGCGTGCACCTGCTCGATCGGCTCGCGCAGTCCTTCGATCCGGCGCGCGGCGTTCCGATAGGCATTGACCCGGAACCCCTGCTCACCCTTGATCTCGAGGAGGTCGCCGATCTCCTCGAGCATCGTGGCCACGTCCGAGTTGCGGCTGCGCGGCGGTAGACTCATATAAGGGTTATGGGCGACGCGGCCAGGCGCGGTCAACTCCGGTCGCAGCACCAGCGTGCACCAGTGCGTCGGTTCCCCGCCGGCCGGCCGATCCAGTACCCTCATACCGTGATCCGAGGCGCTGCGTCCGCCATCGTCGCCCGACCGGCCAGGTTGCCGCTTGCCCTGGCGGCCGGCTGGCGGCACGCCGCCGTGACGGCAGTCTTGTTCGTCTGTGCGTGCCTCGTCCTGAACGCCGAGGCGCGGACGGCTGGCTTCGAGGCCGATGAGGCGGACTACGTCGCCACGAGTCGCTATTTCGGGTACCTGTTCCTCCAGCACGACGTTTCCCGCGACGAGTGGGGTAGCAATCACTGGACTCGGACTCAGCCGCCGCTTACCCGCTACATCGTCGGGGCGTGGCTGACGGCGCACGGGCACGACCTCGAGACCATGAATCAGCCGTACGTCTCCACGGCCAGTAGCTTCGAGGTGAACCGCCGCAAGGGCCGCGTGCCGTCCGACGACGTGCTGGCGATCGCCCGTCAGCCGATGGTGCTGCTTGGGGCGGGGGCGATGGCGTTGCTCTATCCGCTCGGCCTCCTGCTCGGCGGCCCCGTGGCCGGCCTCACGGCCGTCTCCCTGGCGCTCAGCAGCGCCTTCCTGCGCTACACCTTCGTCCACGTCTGGGCCGAGGCGCCGCTGGCGTTCTTCCTGCTGCTCTCGGCGCTGCTCGCGGCGGTCGGTGCGCGCCGCACGATCGACGGCCGGGTGTGGAGTGGTTGGGCCATCGGCCTGGGGCTAGCCTTGGGCCTGGCCAGCGCAACCAAACTGACGGGCCTGGCCGGACTTCCCCTCATCGTGGTGAGTTCGGCGCTGCTCGCGGCCGGTGCGTGGCGGCGCGGCGAGGGGCACACCGTTCGCATGCTGATCGGGTGGAGCGGGCTCGCCTGCATCGTGGCGCTCGTCGTCTTCGTCGCCGTCAACCCGTTCCTCTGGCGCGGACCCATGAGCGGGCTGGTCGGCATGGTGCAGGAACGGCGCGAGGAGATGGCGTTTCAGCAACAGCAGTGGCCCGAGTTCGCCGTCCTTGACGCACGCGACCGCCCCTGGCTCACCCTGGTCGGGAGTACGCGCATCGGGCCGTGGAGCGAGACGCCGGCCGTCGCCGTCCCGCTCGGGGCAGGTCTGGCCGTGCTTGGGATCGTGACGCTAGCTCTGCGTTGGCACACCAGCCACCCGGCTCGGCGGACGGCCTCGACGATGCTCCTAGTCTGGCTCGTCGGCTATCTGGCGGTCATCGTCGCGGGCTTAGGGCTCAGCTACCCACGCTACTTCCTGCCGGCCTGCCTGCTGTTGCTGCCCTGGCTCGGAGCGGGCATGTCCGCGCTGGTGGGCGGGGCGCGCCGTGTAGCCCCGCTCCTCACCCCCCGGCCTCCTCTCCCGCGTGCGGGAGAGGAGGCCGGGGGGTGAGGAGCATTCCCTCGCTAGTGCGACGTCAGCAGGCCGCGCTCGCCGAGAAACTGCTCGATCTCTTCGGCGGCGACAGCGTGGCCGGCCGCTGTCCAATGCGCGTTCTGACGATAGTACAGCCGCTCCTTTAGCCGCGAGTCAGCCCTCCGAAGCGCCGAGAGCAGATCCAGCGTCGTGAGGTTGTTTCGCTCGACGATCTCGCCGAGCGTGCCGTGCGGATCCTCGAAGCCGGGCTTGTCGCTATCGGCGTCCGGATCGTCCTCCTCAGCCGCATCATCATCGTCCTTCGCCTGCGGCGCACGGCTCGCCACGACGCTTGCCGAGGGGATGACCATCACCACGAAGCGTGCGCCCTGACTTTCGCTCACGTCACGCGCGCGGTCGAGAAGTTGCTCGCTGATGTCCCAGGCCTCCTGCCCTTCTTCAGCGGTCTTCGGCGGCTTGCGGTCCGACATGTACTGCTCGCCGCTGCTCCACCAGGGCAGCTTGGCCAGCACTCCTGACTCGAAGACGGTGTACAGCTCTGAGTGGCGCAAGATTCGACGTGGGCCATCGAAGGAGTCCACGCCGCGCAGCGCCAGATCTGCCTTCTCCGCGTCGAGCACCGTCGAGACCCGCCGGAAGTTGTCGGAGACGTCGTTGCCGAGGTACAGCGCGACGATCACTACGTCCGGCTGGAAACGGACGCCTTCCTTCGCCAGATAGATCAACTCATTGGCCGTCGCCCAGCCGTTCGAACCGGCGTTCAACACCCGGTAGGTCTGGCCGCTCTCCTGCGCGTTCAGTCTGGACTCGAGCAGTGACGTGAACGTCTCGTCCTGATTCACCTGCTCGCCAAAGGTGAACGAATCCCCGACGACCAGGATACGGTACTCGCCGGGCGGCTTCGGATAGTCGATCTCCGGCCCGCGTAGGCCCTTCGAATTGATCTCGATCCAGGACTTGTACTCGGACGTGCGCTTCCAGCCGGCGCCCGGGCGGTTCCGCCGACCGAACTCGGGGTGAGCCTCCATAAAGCTCACCGTCTGGTAATCGCCCGGCATGAACGCGCCGGCGACGCGCAGTGCAGCCTCGGTCAGCACGAGCGGGGCCAGCAGGCCGAGCAGCACGAGCGCCAGCCGGGCACCCAGGCCAATGCGCGGCGCCGACCGGGCCGGGCGCTCGCCACTCCGCGAGGTGACCGCTGCTCGTCTCAGGTTCGCCTGCTGCGCCATGGCCCCTCGCCGCCCTCCCGCGTGGTGTCGCAGGGCGCGAGTATACCGGCAATCACTGGCAGGAGCCGACGTTCTCCCCTCGGACAGGGCGGCTGCTCGGTATACTCGCAGGAATGTGAGGCGGGCGAACGACCTGGGGCAAGCCCTGCCGTTCATCCCTCGATCGCGGCCGTGCGCCCGAGCCCGTTCATGCGCCAGACACTCCGTTGGAGGCTGGCCGGGCGCCGGCACTCTGCCCGTTCGATACTCGTTCGATACCTGCTTGATATCTGGTCCATCCTCCATGCACGCGTCTTCCCATGAAGCCCAGGTGCCCGTCCGAACAGGGACGTGGTTCAGCCGGGCACTCGCGCGGTGGCGATACAGCGAAAGCGGCCGACGCGACGTCCGCCTCGACCTGTTACGCGGCTACGCGCTGTTCGCGATGATCTGTAACCACGTGGGCGGGATCTCCTGGTTCTCGCCGTTCACCGGCGCGAATCGCTTCGTGGTCTCGGCGGCCGAGGGGTTCGTGCTGCTGGCGGGCCTCGTGATTGGCATGGTGTACGGCCGGCGCATCCATCGTGACGGCTGGCTGCCGGCGGCCGACTCGATCTTGCGGCGCGCGGCCACCCTCTACGCGGTGACGGTCGGGCTGACCTTCCTGTTCGTCGCCCTGTTCCAGTTCACGGATTTGAGCCTCTGGCTCGACCGAACTTACGGGCTCGGCCTGTCCGATCCCGTCGAACTGGTCGTGGGCACGCTGACGCTCCACTACACCTATCACGGCACCGACATCCTCTGGATGTACACGATCATGATTGCGGCGGCGCCGCTGATCCTGCTGATCGTCGCGATGGGACGCTGGCCGCTGGTGCTGGCAGGCTCCTGGCTCCTGTGGCTGGTGTATCAGTTCTTCCCGTCTCAGGCGACGATCCCATGGACCGCCACAAACGTCCACTACTTTCCTGTCGCCGCCTGGCAGGTCATCTTCGTCAACGGTCTGGTGCTCGGCTACTACCGCGAACAGGTCGGCCGTGTATTGGGCCGGGCGCCGGTCACCCTCTGGCTGGCCCTCTCCTCGGTGGGTGTGGCGGTGCTCGTGCTGATCCAGCGTGCCCACGATACCGGCCAACTCGCCTCCTGGCCGATCCTCGGGCGGCTCGCTGGCGAGCTCTACATCGTCGCCTTCGACAAGCCAAGTCTTGCCTTCGGACGGCTGATCGCTTTCGCCATCGTGGCCATCTTCGCCTACTCGCTTGCCACGGTCGCGTGGCTGCCGATGCGGCGCGCCCTCGGCTGGTTGATGCTCCCGCTCGGAACGAATTCGTTGCGGGCATACGGCATCCATCTAATCGTGATCGTGGTGGTCTACAACATCGACCTGCTGGCCCGGCTGTACGACCGCTCGCGTACGGGCAACACCATCTTCCAGATCGTCACGGTGGGGCTGACGTATCTCGTCGTCGTCACCTGGAAGCGGCTCGAGAGCGGAGTTGGCTGGACGCTCCCACCACTCGCCCTGCCGAGGTTCGCAGCCGGTCGACGGCGGGCACTTGTCGCCATTGGGAGCGCGTGCCTCGCCGCCCTGGTGGGAGCCACGGCGCTGACGATCGGGTCGGTTCGGGCCTCACGTCAGGCAGCGGCTCCAGCGGAGGCGGTTGCGGACGCCGGCTTGCTGCGCTACCTCCCGCCTGACGCCGTTCCAGGCGCACCGCTCACCGTGTTACTGGTCCTCCCTGGCGAGGATCAGTCTGGGCCGGAGGCAGCCCAACCGCTCCTCGCCGAAGCTGAAGACCAACAGTGGGCGGTCGTCGCTCCGACGCTCGACTACGGCGATTGGGACGATCCCGAGCAGGTCGTTCAGCACAGTCTCGCGAACCTGCCGCTCCTTCAGGATCTCGTCGAGCAGACGCGGCCGGAAGGTGGGGGCGAATCGGCAGAGACCCCCTTGCGCGTTCTGGTACTTGGGGAGGGACGCGGCGCGCACACCGCACTGATGTACGCGCTGTTCTACCCCCAGGACGTCGCCGCAATCGCGACAGTGGGGCCAGCCCCATGCATCGTCCCGGCCACCGAGCAGACCGAGACGGCCAGCGCGCCGGCCCTCCCGTACCCATACGGCGTGGACGACCTGGACCAGTACGTCGGCGACGAGTTGGAGCCGGGCGACCTGGCACAGACGACCATCTGGCTTGGTGTGGTGGCGGACGGCAACGTCGAGAGCGGCGCCTGCCCATGGGGCGCGTTCGCCGGGCAGCCCCCGCCCGAGCGCGCCGAGACGTTCGCGTCGCTCATCCAGCGGATCGGTGGGCAGGCGGCGGTTACGACCGCCACCGGCCCGGCTGCGACGGACGAGCTCACGGCACTTGCCTTGAATGCCCTCCGGGAGCGTGCGTCTCACTGACCGGCAGGCACTCGGGCACGACAGCGCTACCTCGACCGGCTCCGATCTGCTACCCTCCGCGCCGATGGGCGAGCGCTGGCAACGAAACCTCTACGTCATCTGGATCGCGACCTTCGCAAGCATCGCGGGCGGCAACCTCGCGCTGCCGTTCCTACCCCTCTTCATCAACCGCGATCTTGGCGTCGAGGATCCGGGCGCCGCTGCCATCTGGGCCGGCACCGCCAACGCCGCCGGCGGCATCTCGATGGCGCTGATGTCGCCGCTCTGGGGCGTTCTAGCCGACAGGCATGGGCGCAAGGCGATGCTCGTCCGCGCCCAGTTCGCGCTGGGGTTCGCCAACACCGCCGCCGCATTCGTGGTGGTTCCCTGGCAACTGGTCGGGGTGCGCGGGGTGCAGGGCGTGTTCTCGGGAGTGGTGGGCGCCGCGCGGGCGCTCGTTGCGGGCTCGGTGCCGCGCGAGCGCGTACCGTATGCGATGGGATTGATCCAGTCGGCCATCTTCATGGGCCAGACCCTCGGGCCAACCATTGGCGGCGTACTCGGGAGCATGCTCGGCTTTCGGGCCGCGCTGATCGGCACCGGCTGCGTCAATACCCTGGCCGGGTTGCTCGCCATGTTCTTCATTCACGAGGGGCAACCAGCCCCCTCGGCCCGGCGCGAGGCCAGCAAGGGCGGGCTGCGGGAATTGACTGCATCGCGAGGGGTGGCACTCCTGGTGCTGGGGTTGTACCTCGTATCGGTCTCCACGATGTCGATTCGGCCGGTCTTGCCGCTGCTCCTCGCCGACATTGATCCGACCGACGATGTCGCGCTGACGGCCGGCTTGTCGTTTGCGGCCCTCGGGCTGGCCGGCGCGATCGCCTCCGTCGCAGCCAGTCGCGGGGCATCGAACATGGGGCTTCGGCTGCTGATGGGCTTAGCCGCGCTGGGCGCCGCGCTCTGCAACCTCGCGGTGACGTTCGTCACCTCAGCCACGCTCGCGATGGTGGTGCTGTTCGGCGTGGGACTGTGTCAAGGAGCACTTGCCTCCTGCGTCACGTCGCTACTGAGCCTGCATACCCCGGCCACGCGCCAGGGAACTGCGTTTGGGGTAGCGACCTCAGCGCAGTCGTTGGCGAACGCGAGCGGCCCGCTGCTCGGCGGAATCATCGCCTCGGTCGTCGGGCTGCGGGCATCGTTCGTGGGCGTCTCGATCGTGCTCGTCGCGATCTGCGCTGTGGCGGCGCTCCTCCCACCCACGCCAGCCCCGTCAGAGCCGGAGGAAGCGCTGGCCTGACGCCGGCGAGATGAGGAACGCGCATGACTCACCATCGAACGAACAGCCAACCTATCGGCGGGCGAGGATCGAGCCAGCGGCGTGCCACCCGCGCCCTGGTCATGGTGATGGACGGCCTGCGGCCAGACTTCATCACACCCGACCTCATGCCGAATCTCCACGCCCTCGCAGCGCGGGGCGTTCGCTTCGACGAGAGTCACGCCATCGTCCCGACCGTCACGCGCGTCAACGCGGCCACCCTGGCAACGGGCACGTTGCCACGACGGCACGGCCTGCCAGCCAACCTCTTCTCAGCGCCGCGCGTCGACCCGAGCGTGCTCATCTCGATCGGCGAGGGAGACAGCGTGGCCCAGATAGGCGAGGCATACGGCGTGTTCCGTGAGGCGACACTCGCGGACACGATCGGGCGAGCCGGGGGCCGTACCGCCATCGTCAGCAGCGGCACGCGCGGCTCAGCTCAGATGCTCCATCCGCGCCTCAGAGAGCGCGGCGACGTACTGATCCATCCGACACTCTCGACGGGCGCGGAGTTGGCGGCATTCGAGGCACGGCTCGGACCGCTCCCGGAGCGTACCGCCCCGAACACGGAACGGACTGGCTGGTTCGCCCGCGCCGCCGCTGAGATCGTGATTCCTGAGCACCGGCCAGATCTCTTGCTCGTCTGGCACGATGACCCGGACACCAGCCAGCACCGCTTCGGGCTCGGCCACCCGGCTAGCCTGCGCGCCATTCGCGACGCTGACGAGCACCTGGGCGCGCTGCTCGACGCCTACCGGGCGGCCGGACTGGACCGCGACGTGACGATTGCCGTCGTCTCGGACCACGGCTACGTGCAGGTGGACCGCCAGGTTGACGTGGCAACCGAACTTGCGGAAGTGGCCGGGGACGAAGCGTGCCTCGTGGCGACGAACGGGGGCGCAGCACTCCTCTACGCGCCCGGCGGCAGCGGCCGCTGTCTGAGCCGGCTCGTGGGCCGTCTCTACGACCTGCCCGACGTCGCGGCCGTCTTCAGTGGCGCCAACGATCACCCGACGCTCGACGGTACCCTACCGCTGGGAGCGATTGGACACGGCGGACCGCTCGCGCCGGATCTGCTGGTCACGTTCGCATGGGACGACGGCCAGAACGAGCATGGATGGGCCGGGCGCGCGGCAGCCACGCCGTCGCCGAACCTCGCCACCCACGGCGGAGCGAGCCGCTGGGAAACCCGCAACACGCTGATCCTGGCCGGCGCGGGCATCGAGTCCGGGGCCGTGTCGACGGCGCCGGCGGGCCTCGTCGATCTCACTCCTACCTTGCTCACGCTCCTTGGACTGACGCCGCCGGCCCCGCTCGACGGCCGGGTGCTCGCCGAGGCGCTGAGCAGCGAGACAATCGCCGAGGCGGCGCATGAGCGGCCGACCCCCGCGCCCAGGCCTGCGATCGAGCACCTCGACCTTGGAGCGTCGCGCATCGAGGTCGTGTGGTCCGATCCTGAGCGGCGCTACCTGCGCTCAGTCCGGCGGCTTCACTCTTGACACGGGCACAGTCTGCATCAATATCCGCGCCATCCATCGGGCCACGCAGATACAGCCCAACAGGCGAGCCGCCAGTGAAACGGCATGCAAGTTGCTGCCTCGCGCCCAAAATGGCAAGGAGCTTGAGGTGGCCGTTCCCCCACCAGATCCCTGGCACCGTCGCTACTACGGGTACACCAACCGGCCGTTCTCCGGCTGCGGATGCCTGTACCTGCTGATCCTCCTGGTGCTCATCTGGCTCTTCTTTTCCTGGCTCTTCGCCGTACCGTGGGCGTATCGATACTGAGCGCGACTCACCAGGACCAGAGACGTTGGCCCTGGTCCTCGCAGAATTCTTGCGGTTCGGAGTCGCCAGGCGACCAGGTTCCCCGCCGTGGGGTGATGGCGCTCTGGCGATGCTGCTAGCCGCTCCATGCTCCTCTCGGTTAGCAGCAGGTACAGACCGCGAAAGCGCCCGCACCCGCTCGCCCGCCTCGCCGACAGCCCGGCATCAGCTACCCGAGCCCGACGCACCATGGACGACGCTGGATTCAGATCAGGAAACCGCCAGCGTCGTCGAGCGTCTCGCTGGCCGCTGCCACCGCGACCCCGAGCGCGTCGTCGAACGACTCACGCCACGCGAACGCACCGCCGATGGGCTCGCGGACGTCCCAGCCTCGACCGTGCGGCGAGGGCCAGACCGTGAATGCGAGATGGCGGGCGTTGCTGGGAAGTCTGACCTCGACCCGCGCGGTTGCTGCCGCCTCGTTCACCGACACGTGTACGCCGACCGGCGCGAACATAGCATCCTCCTTGTCGAGTAGGTCTGGCGCCACCGGCCGATACTCCAGGTACCCGCCGACCTCAGAAGGGCCGCCGGCCTCCGCACCCGGGCGGCCAGGTGAGTCCCCGTGCGCGAGGCCAACCCATGCCCAGGAGCCTACCCGGCCGGCGGCGGCCGGAGTGCAGCGGACGCATCACGACCGGATCTCGCCGCCGTAACGAGGGGCTGGCTCGCTCAGCGCGCACGGCCGTACGGGCGATCCATCGGGCACACCGCCTACGCTACCCCAACCTGGAGCGCGTCCGCGCTCATGGCGATCAGCGTCCGGGCCGGCCGGGATCGCGTCTCCTGGGTTGGGCCGGGCCACGCGTGGGGAGGTCGCGCCGCCCTGACAGCCAGGGGGAGGTCCGGGAGCCGGGGCTTGCCCGTCCGAGCGGGCGGCGCTCGCCGGAGTTGCCTGTGGGGGCCTCATCGGCGTCCGCGTCATCGGGCGACAGATCGCTCATGGCAAGCTCGCTCACGGCAAGTTCGCTCACCACCAGATCACCTACGACCAGGTCGTTCACGGCCAGGCCGCTCGTGGGCCGATCATCGGTGAGGGTATCGAGCGCGGCCAGGGCGTCGAGCGCCCGCTGCTGCTCGCGCAGCCGCAACGTCGCACGCTCGCGCCAGAGAATCGCGATAGCCACGACGACCGAGATCGCCCACTCGAGGTACACCACCCAGGTGAGCCAGGGGTCAGGTCGAATGTCCGGAATGCTGTCCATGGCCTTGCTTCCTGGAAGCTATGCTCGGCCCACGCTCAGGCCAGTGCGCTGGCCAGCATTTCGCGCACGGGCCAGCCGTGGGGGACGCTCGATCCATTGTACGCCCCGACGAGAGGCCAGGGCGCCGAGCCACCGGACATCCGAACGCCTCACCTCCCCGTATCAGCCATACTGCTGCCTGGAGTCTCACGCCCGGTCTCGCCATGTTGCCATCCCAACGCTCTATCATCGTCCTCGTCGCCGCCCTTCTGCTCGGCCTCGTCGGCGCGGAAGCGTACGTCCGTCTCGCCAGTCCGGTGCCGGTGCAAGATCTGCTCCCCCTCCCCTACCCGCGTACGGACCTCGCCCGGCTCGATGTCGGCGATTCGTACGTGCAGTTCGACGCTGTGCTTGGCTGGTCGCCAGGCCACGGCGCCAGCGCCCTCGACGATGGCATTCTCTACCGTGCGAACCAGGCCGGGCTGCGGGCCGACCGAGAGTTCCCGCGCGAGGCTCCGGCCGGTCTCCGACGCATCGCCGCGTTCGGCGACTCATTCGTCCACTGCGACGAGGTGAACTACGCCGACTGCTGGACGGCGCGCCTGGAGACTGAGTGGTCTGGCTCAGAACTGCTCGATTTCGGCATCCCGGCGTCAGCGCCGGACCAGGGCTGGCTGCGCTACGAGCGCGACGGACGGGCCTACCATCCATGTGCCGTCCTGATCGGGTTTCCGGTCGAGAACGTCAACCGCGTGGTCAACCGCTTCCGGCCCTTCTACACCCCCCAGACCGGCATAGCTCTCAGCAAGCCTCGGTACGTTCTCGACGGGGACGGCCTAAGACTCCTGCCGAATCCCGTGTCATCCGCAGACCAGTTGAACGATCCGGCCTGGGTGGAACAACAGCTCGGTCCCCACGATTTCTGGTACTTCCCCGGCATCTTCGCCTCCGACCCGTTCGACGCGTTTGCCCTGGTCCGGCTCGGACGGACTGCCCACTACCAGCGCTTCCGTGCATCGCTCCAGACGAAGCAGCCAGGCGTCTTTCAGCTTGCCCAGGCGTACACACCCGGCGACGAGCGCTTCGAGGTCACCACCCGCGTACTGGAAGGGTTCGCCCGGAGCGCAGAGGCGGATGGCGCGTCGGCGGTCGTCGTGCTTATGGGGAAGGAGCAGGAGGTCGTCTCGGTGCGACATCGGCAGGCGCGGGGCTACGAGTCGCTCGTCGATGCGTTGAAAGCGGCCGGGGTTGCCGCGGTGGACGTCACGGACGATCTGGCTCGCGAGGCGAATCGGTCGGGCGTATCTGGACTCTTTTCGCGAGGCGGTCATTACTCGCCGCGCGGCAACCAGATCGTGGCGGCCGCACTTGCGAAGCGCCTACCGCCGCTCATCGGCTCGACCTGTCCGTAGGTGGTGGCGTCAGGTAGTAGCGTCCCTAAACCAATGCCAGGGGGGTCTACAGGGCCAGAAGCGCGGCGCCTGTGGGTTTCACGGTGTTCACGGTGGCCCTGGTTTAGGCGGCACGTTCCATTCGGAGTCAGGAGCCCTCGCCGACAAACGTCGCCCACTCACCATCGTCGTCGACGATCGTGAACGGCGCCAGGAACGGGCCATCGCCGACGCGCGTCACAGCGAACGACAACTCCACCGGCCCGCCGGTCACGGCATAGGTAAAGGCCGTTGGGCGTGCCTGGACCGTCCCGATATCGATCCTGGCGTTCCGAGGTTCGGCGAAGCGGAGCTCACGCAGCCGGTTGGACGGGCGTTCGGCGGTCGTGGTGACCGCCACTGTCACGACCAGCCGCCGGCCGGGTGTGGGAGCCTGTGCGGGGCCGGCACCAGTGTGACGAGCCGGCCCGTCAGATGCCACTCTGATTCTGATCGGCCGACGATCCTTCGGGGCGGGCGCAGCGATGGCTGTCGGTGAGGCAACCGGCGAGGTAGCGGTCGGGCCTGGGCTCGTGGTTGCCGTCGGTTGACCGACCGAGGCGGTCGGAGCCGGCAGCAGGGTTGAGGTCGGGACCAGGGTCGCCGTGGGTGGCAAGGTCGGAACAGGTGGCAGCGTCGGCACTGGGGACGACGACCCCACCGGGCCGATGTCAGTGTGACGACTGCGAAAGGTCTGCATCGCGCCGAGATCGACCGTCATTCGATCGTAGGTATGGTCCCAGAAGAGCGACCAGGCCCAGGTGCCGGCATAACCCTTCGCGTAGAAGTCCTCAAAGCGCTGGAGCGCGTCGGTCTCAGGGCCGGCGTACAACTCTCCGACGACGAGCGGCGCATCAAGGCCAAACCTGGACTGGTAGTCGCTGTAGGTGTTGCAGCGCATACAGTAGGTGCCGCCGGACATGTAGTCGTACCAGTGTGCTTGATAGAAATCGAGCCCCAGACCCTGCACCATCGGAAGCCCGTCGGCGAACCCCATGCCGACCGTGACGTAGGCAGTGGAGTTCGCGTGCACGGCATCGGCTACCGCCTTGACGGTTGCCCGGAGATGTGCTTCCGTGACTTTGCTGCTCCAGACGTCGAAGTCTGGCTCGTTGAAGACTTCCCAGCTCAAGACGCGCGGGTTGCCACTGTAGCGCGCGAACAGGGGCGCGAGGGCAGCCGCCAGTTGAGCGCGCTGGGTACCATCGCTCAGCCATCCAGACGGCAACGCGCTCGGGGCCGAGAACAACACGAAGTCGTAGTACAGGTCGTACTGCTCGGCCAGTTGAAGGGCGGCGTCGAAGTCCGCATAGACCGATGGAGCCAGACCGGCCGGCGCGCCCGACCCATCGCGCGTGATCTGCCAGGCGTTGCCCTGGAACGTCCACCAGCGCGCCGTCGTGCCGCCCGCTGCCTGGAATGGCGCGAAGCGTTCGGCCAGGGCCGCACGCGTGGACGGGGAGCTCACCCCGCGGTCTGACCCGCAGCCAAAGTCGCAGGCCCAGGTGTACCAGGGAACATTGGCTCCCAGGAGGTACCAGCTACCGCCTTGCCATGAGATGCGCGAGCCTGCGCTGGCTGCCTGAGCGGGTTGGACATCCAGTGACATCGTGTGAGTCAGGCTGAGGCTTGCGATGACGAAGAGCCAGAGAGCCGCGCGAGCCCGCGCGAACGACAGCCTTCGAGAGCCCATGCGATTCTCCCGGATGAGCGCGTTGAAGTCGCGCTATACCGGTGAGAACGGCACTCATCGACGCGAGTGCATGACCCGTTGCGGGTGTCTGGCTAGCCACTCTGTACTAGCCTGCTGCGTGTTTCCCGACGCTGCCGCTCGCCGAGGCCGACGCCATCATGGGCGAGGCCGCGGAGGCGTCCGAGGAAGACTGCTGCTCGGCGAGCCGCGCCGGCAAGAAAAAAGCCACCCGTCCATACCGATCAGGTGGCCTGCTGGTGCCGAAGGGGGGATTCGAACCCCCACGGGAGTACTCCCACTACGCCCTGAACGTAGCGCGTCTGCCGGTTCCGCCACTTCGGCGCGGCGCACGTGATCATACCAGACCCGCGTGCCCCTCGACCACGCCCACGGCGCCACAGTCGATGCGCCAGGCCCGGCGAGTAGCACCGTATACTCCAAAGTGCGCTCAGGGGAGGCATCGCGCTTCGTGGACTGGCTCGATACGCTCAATTCTGCTCAGCGGATGGCCGTGACGACGACCGACGGCCCGCTCTTGATCGTCGCTGGCCCCGGCTCCGGCAAGACCCGTGTCATCGTCCATCGGATCGCCTACCTGATCGACGGGATCGGCGTCGACCCGTACAACGTGCTCGCGATGACGTTCACGAACAAGGCGGCCCGCGAGATGCGCGACCGGCTCGACGCGCTGCTCGGCGCTGGCCGCACCCGCTACCTGACGGTCGGGACGTTCCACGCCACGTGCGCCCGCTGGCTGCGCATCGACGGTAGCCGCCTCGGCCTCGACCCGCGCTTCGCCATCCTGGACGACGCCGACCAGATCGATCTCGTCAAGCGCGCCATGCGCGAACTGGAGATCGACGACAAGCGCTACTCAGCCCGCTCGGTGCTCTCGGCCATCTCCGGTGCCAAGAGCGAACTGATCACCCCCGAGCAGTTCGCGGCGCGCGCCCAGGGCCTGTGGCAGCAGGTCGTTGCCAAGCTGTACGCCCGCTACGGCGAGATGCTGGCCGAGAATCGCGCGCTCGACTTCGACGACCTGCTCGGGTGGGTGGTGGAGTTGTTCCGTTCGTGCCCGGACGTCCTGGAGCGCTACCAGGAGCGCTACCGCTACCTGATGGTCGACGAATTCCAGGACACGAACGTTACCCAGTACCAGCTCATCAGCCTGCTCGGGAAGAAGTACCGCAACCTCTGCGTCGTCGGCGACGAGGACCAGTCGATCTACGGCTGGCGCAAGGCCGACATCCGCAACATCGTCAACTTCGAGCGTGACTTCCCCGAACTGAAGATCGTGATGCTGGAGCAGAACTATCGCTCGACGCAGACGATCCTCGACGTCGCCGGCGCGGTGATCGCCCCGAACCTGGGCCGCAAGCCGAAGCGACTCTGGACCGACAACCCGAAAGGCGTACCGGTCGTGCTCCACGAAGCGTACGACGAGCGCGACGAAGCGCTGTTCGTCGTACGCCAGGTCGAGGCGCTTCGCCGGGCCGGGGCGACCTATTCGGATGTCGCCGTCACCTATCGCACCAATGCGCAGTCCCGCGCCATCGAGGATGCCTTCGTTCGTTATGCGGTGCCGTATCGCTTGATCGGCGGCACCCGTTTCTATCAGCGCCGCGAGGTCAAGGACGTCCTGGGCTACCTGCGGCTGCTTGCCAACCCGGCCGATGGCGTCAGCTTCCTGCGCATCGCCAACGTGCCGACGCGTGGTGTCGGCCAGAAGACCATGTCCGAGCTTCAGGCCTGGTCCGCTCGGCTCGCGAAGCCGCTGTTCGAGGTAGCGAAGCTCGCCGCCGACGGCACCGAAGAGATCGATCCAGCCAGCAACCGGATCCGACCGGTGGTCCCGATGGCGACGCGTCCGCGTACCATCCTCGGCGAGTTCGTCAAGACCATCGAGCAGGCTCGCGAGCGCCTTGGCTCGGCGCCGCTCTCGGACACACTCACCGATCTGCTCGCGAAGATCGGTTACGAGCAGTACCTCCGCGACGGCACTGAGGAGGGCGACGAGCGCTGGCAGAACGTCCAGGAGTTGTGGGTCCGGCTGCGTGACTTCGATCAGTTGCCCGGCGACGAGGCGCTAGAGTCCTTCCTCGAAGCAGCCGCACTCGTGCAGGACGTGGACAGTCTGGAGGAGGGCCAGTCCGACGCCGTAACCCTGATCACCCTGCACGCGGCCAAGGGGCTGGAATTCCCAGTAGTCTTCATCCTTGGCCTGGAAGAGGGTATCTGCCCGCATGCCCGCTCCGTGGACACGCGCGAACAGTTGGAGGAGGAGCGGCGGCTGCTCTATGTGGGCGTCACTCGCGCGATGCGCGCCCTTTTTCTAGTGCACGCCTTCCGACGCACGACCTACGGCAGCGAGGCGCTCTCATCGCCGTCACGCTTCCTCCAGGATATCCCGGCTCACCTGCTCGACACGTCGTTCAGTCGGGCAGTCGGCGGCGCCAATCGCGGTACGTCCGCGGTGGGCGGCTGGGGCCAGCAGTCGGCTGGCCGGATGAGCCGGAGCGCGAGCGGCGGACCGGACCGGGGCGTCGCCTCACGTCACCTGCCCTGGAGCGACGCGCCGCTCACGCGCAGGGCCGCCGACCCCTACGCCAGCCTCGACACCCGGGACGTCGACAGTGATGTCAGTCCGGCCGACGACCTGGCTCCCGCCGACGACCCGACCCCGGGTGACTCGGGTAGCACTGGCCGGGGCGACGACAGACGCTCGGCCGGTCGTTCAGTCTCGCACACATCCTGGCAGCCCGATACGGCCGGCGCCGCGCGGACCCCAGCCGCCCGTCCGGCGAGCCCGGTCGACCGCCCGAGCGTCTCGAAAGCGGCTCGCACGCCGTCGTTTGGCCGTGGCGAGCGTGTCACGCACGCCGAATACGGCATCGGCACGATTGTCGCGAGTAGCTTCGCGGGGAGCGAGGAGCTCGCCCTCGTCCGCTTCGACGTGCGGCCGGACAAGCCGAAGAATCTGTCGCTATCGATTCATCGCCTCGAACGCGCCTGAATGGATCTCCAGTTGCTATGACCTCGTCTCCTGGCCCATCCTTTCACGCGCCGACCGGCCTTCGGCTCGCCGACCTCGTGCCAGCCCTCATCTCTGGCGCGAAGCGCTTTGCCGCCGCGGGTGTCATCCCGGTCGCCGTCTTCTACCTGGCGTACCGGCTGGCCGGCCCACTCGAAGGAATCGTCTGCGGCATGGCGGTCTCGCTGGCCGTCCTGGCGGTCCAGCTTCGACGCCTTGGCCGGCTCGACCCGATTGTCCTGGTGCCGATGGCGATCATCCTCGCGCAGGGGACGGTCGCGGCCATGACCGGCTCGGTCGAGATCTACCTGGCGGCCCCGGCCGTCGAGAACGTCATCTGGGGCGTCCTGCTGATCGGCTCGGTCGTCGTGCGGCGACCGCTCGTGTCAGCGATCGTCCGCGAGCTCGGCATCGTGCCGCCGGCCCATGGCGCGTCGGCGGCGGTCGTCCGGGCCTTCACGGTCGTCACGGTCGGCTGGGGGATCATCGCGTTTGGCAAAGCGGTGCTGCGGATCTGGCTGCTGGCCGTGCTGCCGCTCGAAGCGTTTCTGATCGCGGTAGCGGTGGCGAATACGGCGATCAACGGCACGATGCTGGGGCTGTCGATCTGGCTCCCGCTCCGGGCGTCGCGCGGCGCTCCGAGCGCAGCACGCTAGCTCGCGGCCCTGGCCGGGCGCACTTCCGACGCTGAGCGGTGACGCACGGGCGGCGCGAGCTTCCACCCTGCAACGACCCAGGGTGGTGGTGCAGGGTGGTGGCCTGGCGTAGCTGAGGGCTGGCGTGGCTCAGGGCTGGCGTCGGCCAGCCAGGATATCCTCGACCTCGGTCACCACCTGATTGATATAGAAGGGCTTGGAGATCACCCGCGCCACCCGGCGCCGCAGTGGCGCGTCGAGCTCACGGGTATACGCCGAGATGACCAGAATCGGGATGTCGAGGGTTTCGGGGTCGTCCTGAAGCTCCCGCACGATCGCCCAGCCGTCCTTCCCCGGCAGTGCTAGATCGAGCGTAATGAGCGACGGACGCAGCTCATGCGCCGTCGAGACGACGTCCCGCCCATCTTCGAGCGTCACTACACGGTACCCCTCGGCTTCGAGCACGAGGCCGAGCAGCTCGCGAATTTCGTCACTGTCCTCGACGACGAGAATGCTCTTGTCAAGCGGGGTGGGCGAGGTCTCGGCAGTCATTCGGTTCTCTGCTTTCGCGAAAGTACGGGACTATGGGTGCGGCACGACTGCAAGAACCGGACCCGCCCACGGGCGAATCCGCTCAGCGACGGATATTAGCCGCGGAAGGCGAACTCGACGCGCTCGGGCCGAGCCTCGACGAGCTCCAAATCGTTCCCTCGGAGTGCCAGCAGCGCACGCGGGAGGTGCCCGCCTAGCTCGTGGACGACCTGGAACGTCAACTGGCGCTCGTCGAAGTCGGCTACGCGCACCTCGCGCACCTCGGGCATCGCCTTGAGCGCCCGTTCGAGCGCAAGTGCGGCCTGGAAGTTCGGCACGGCCTGGAAGACGAGCGTCTGGGTGACGGCCTGACCGACCGCGCCGGTGCCGACTGGCAGTTCCCGATCCGAATCAGTCCTCATCACGACTGGGGCCGGGCCGGCCTCAGCGGGCTGCGGCGGCGCTGACGGAGAGGGCGGCGGGGACGGCTGACCGTAGCGGGCGTCTGGATCGAACGGCTCCTCCTCTTCCGCTATCCGCGCTGCACCGTAGCGCTCGCCCTCGACGACGACGAAGGAGTCATGCTCGTCGGCATGACGCTGGCTCGGCTGCTCCGGCGGCGCTTCGACGTCCGAGGGCTGGGCGTGGGTGGCGGGAGGTTCCTCTTCAAGCTCAGATGGCGCCGTCGTTTCGGTCTCGTGAACGTCCACCTCGCGAGTCGGTGCCTCGTCCCACGGCGGCGGTGTAACAGGCTCCCAGGTGGTGGGCTCGGATGTTTGCCACGTCGACGGCACGTGTGTCGGAGGCACGTGTGTCGGAGGCACGTGTGTCGGAGGCACGTGTGTCGGAGGCGCGGGCGGCGGGGGGCTGGGCAGCGAGACCGGCTCCGCCTCGGACGGCACAGGTGACGGAGCCTCGGAAGGAGGCGCAGCAGACGCGGCCGTGATGCCGTGCTCGGGCGCCTGGTGCTGCGGTTCGGCGCGGCCAACGGCGTTGGTCAGGCCAGGCGTTTCGAGCAGGCGGCCAACTCGCGCTGCAAGGTCACGTAAGCGCTCTTCGACCTCGTGACCACCATTCCCCCAGCCTTCGTCAGCCGCCCCTGCTGGCGCGCCTTCACCCTCCGACACGCGGGCGCGGGCATCGGCGAGCATCTCGGCCACGCGGTTGTCGGCCTCCTGGAGCCGGTCAGCCGCTTCGCGCTCGGCGGCTTCCAGGCGTGCGTTCGCACGGGTGTGGGCATCCGCCACGATCGCCTCGGCCTGGCGGCGTGCATCGGCGATCAGATCCGCACCCTCGCGCTCGGCGCGCGAGCGAATACGGCGGGCATGGTCGTCCGCGGACGCGAGGTACTGGTGGATCTCCTGGAACTGATGCGCCAGATCCTCCAGTTCATCCTCGGCACCCCGACGCCGCGCCTCCAGGTCGCGGATGACGGCCACGCCGTGCTGCTGGACCCGCTGGATGGTGTTTCGGCCGCTCGTCAGCACCCGGCTCAATTCGGCCTCGATGCTGCGCGAGAGCTCCTCGAACTCGCTTTGCCAGTCGGCCTCCAGCGGCGACGCGCTTTCTCCTTGCGGATCCGCCCCCTCCCCGGACGCCACCAGCCGTCTCGACTCGTCCACGATCGATCGTTCCTCCAGACCCAGCGCTACCATCCGCGCGACCGGCCGTCCGGTCTGCGCCGGCCATCACCCGTTCACGACGCTATGCGAGGGCGGGCACGATGAGTACCCTACTGACTCCTGGCAGGATACCGCGTCATGGTGTAACAGCGGCGTCCCGATTGCCGACGTAGATCTGAACGAGATGCGATTGGCGCACCGCGGACACCAGCGTCCGAGGGCCGCAAGCGTGGCCAGGCGGCCCGAGGTGGCCCAATACCCTGGCCACCTCCCATACCAACGCCCGGCAGTCGCGAGCGTGGCCCGTGTCCCCCACTGAGATGTTCGCTGCTCGGAGTCTATACGGCCAGCGCCGGAGCGACCATCGACGCGGACGTCAATGGCCCGGCCGTGGGCCAGAGTGTCAGGCCGGCCATGGCGGCAGCCACGCCCCAGACGCCAATTCGCCGAAGGACGCCAAGGGTGACCGGCTCTCCCGATTCCCGGGCGGCGGGGCACGACGGGCCGTTTGTGACGGCCAGGCCGCCGGCGAGCGCGCCGCGCTGCGCCGTGAGGGTGCGCCAGTCGAGCACACGCCGCACGAACTTCGCCGTGTCGAACGGACCGGTGTCATCGCTATGATAGAAGTCGAGGAGCGATACCAGCCCGGTCGCCTCAGCCCGGAACGCGGTGCGCGTGAAGACCACCGGCACAATACCGCTCTCGTCCTCCGGCCGCACGAGACCGTAAAGGCGCAGCCGCACCGCGCCACGCACGCTCCCGTCCAACACGAGCGCGTCGATGCCCCTGGCCACGTTGAATCCCGCACGCAAGGCCGTGACGGTCAGAGTCTCGTCGAGCGTCAGGACCTGGACGGTTGGCAGCGCCCGTCGGAACGCCAGGATGTACCCGTCATCGTTGGAGACCAGTAGGACGCGCTTCGGCGTGAACGTTACGCGTGCTCCTGTCATGTCTCGCTCCTCAGCCTCGGCGCCCGCGCCGACATCACAATCGGGTCACAGTTTATGCAATCGCCTGTCGCGAAGAATCGTCTGATCCTCGGTGGCACAACGAATCGAGAGCACGGCGGTTTCGCCGGGAGCACGTCCGCAGGGGGCAGCGCGTCGAAATCCGCCTGTAGTCCTCGGAACGGGACGTCGACACGCGGAGCACCGCCGCACCCCGCTCCATACCCCGCTTCATGGCCGTACGCTCAGGAGGACTGACGGGGGACAACTCGCTCGGTCCTGTGACCACTGAAGGCGACACGGATCGTGGGTGCCTGCTGCACACCTACCCGCGGCGTCGACAGGCAGGCGGGGGTTTCCGGCGAGGGAGCCTGCGCGAGCGTCTCGGCCGACTGGCGGGCGAGTGCGTTCGATGCGGCAGCCCGAGCGCTCGGTGCCGGCCTGGCCGGCACCGAGCGCTGCCCCCGCCGGGACGATTCGGCCGCGGAGGCTAGCGCGGCGCCGGGCTGGGACTGGCGGTCGGGGCGACCGTCGCAGGCACGACCGTCGGCGGTGTGAGCGCGGGCGACGAGCTCTCGGGCCGGAACAGCAGGACGGCCGCGCCGAGGATCAGCAGAATCAGGCCGATCCGCAACAACACCACATCCAACCGACTACCAGGACCGGCCGGTGCAGCTACGGCTTCGTCGGTTGCTTCCTCGGACGTCAGGGGGGAGACGACTTCACTGCTCGGAGGTTCACGTACGGCTGGGGCAGTGGCGCCTGGCTCGACACTCACCATCGTCGAACTGGCGGCTGCGTGAGTTTCCGGCCCGTCCTCGAGTGAGGTGCCGCGTGTCGTCACTGGAGCGGATGGAGCGTCGCTCAGCGGTTCGGCCGAGACCTCGGCCGCCGATGTCTCGCGTCGCCCGGCTGCACCTTCTTCGGCGGCTGCCTCGGCTGAAGGCGCTGGGGCGGGCTCCGGAGGTGACACATCGGGGCGGGCAGCTTCCGGCGAAGCGAGCGCGGCAGCCTCGCTTACGGCAGCCTCGGGCGTGCCGGACGTCGCCGACGGAGGGACGGCCGCTTCAGTTGGCGGCGCTTCGGTCACGGCCGAGCCGCCACCGGTCGTCAGGGGCTCCTCAGCGGCCGAGTGCTGCCCGGCGGCAGGCGTCGTGTGCGTGGTCCCGCTCGACGAAGCCGTTCCCGTCGTCGCGCCGTCAGCCGCCGTGGCGTCGTCCAGCCCGAGTAACGCTCGCGCGCGGCCCGCGACCGCGAGTGGTGAGGCATCGCCCGGCAGGTACTGATCGCCGGGCACCGGCTCGCCGGGGTGCCCGACAAACACGACGCGTGTGCCGGCGAGCGCCTCGTTCGCGCGAATCTGCCGGTACAGGTAGACGACGGCCAGGCGCGCGAGACCTCGGTCGAGCACTACGATCGATGGATGAGACTCGGCGATCTGCGTTGCGGCCCCATCGACGTCCGAGAGCATCGTCGCCTGGATCCGAGCGAGCCGCAGAGCGAATCGATACTCGGAGAGCCGCTGGAGATCCTCGGAGACGACGACGACCGGATCGGTCGTTGGAGCCGGTGCCGCGCTCGCCATCGGGTCGTGGGTCATCCTGGCTGGCCGTCCGTCGTGCGGTACATGGCACGCCAGTTCATGACACAGGGAACACGCCAACTACCCCGCCCACGTCGAGGATGTGCCACGGCGTCATGACGTCCGGCTATTACGCTGTTGAGCCCGAGCGTCACCGTCGCCCCCTGCCTCTGGCGTGGGCACGATTGTAGCATCAGGCAGGCACGGGCATCGGGCGCACCGGGCATCCGCTCACGATGCGCGCATTCGTCGGTCGGCGCCCGCGGCGCTGGATGCGCACTCGACATCAGAGCGACTCATGCTCGCGCTCACCTGCCCTGCCCGCACGCTCCCCGGAGCGGTCACCTCGCTGTCTGCCAGGACGGCGGCCACAGCACTCGCCGACTCCGCGGTCGCGGCAGGCGGCTCAACCGGTGGCGCAGGAAGCGTGCGCCGGTTCGCCTGCCGATAACCAGCGTAGATCACCAGCAACCCGACGACCATCGGGCCGTACAGGTAGGCGTGGCCGAACCGGGTCAGGCTGCCGCCCATCCCGACCGTCAGCGTCCCAAGTCCGATCAGCGCGACGCCGCCTGCGCGCCCGCCAAGCCCTCGCACCCAGAGCGCATACGCGGACCCAAACGAGCCCACGACCACGACAATCGTTCCGAGCGCGTTGATCGTGATCGCGAGCGCCCGCACGTTCGCGTCACGTGCGAGCGCCGACCAGCCGGCCGTTTCCACCAGGGACGGATCGATGGGCGTTCGCAGGACGAGCAGGACCATCACCACCGATTGAATCAGCACCACGAACAGGCCAGCCCGCGCAAGCGGGCGCGGCACCAGAAGATAGAGCGTCCCGGCGGCCAGAAACCCGACCGACAGTGACGCTCCAGCCAGGTAGTACAGCCGGACCAACGGCGGGGTCCAGCCGAACAACACTCCGTACAACTCCGCACCCGCCGCCAATCCGAAGGCGGTGAACGTCAACGACCAGATCGCTTCATGCGTGCGATGGCGTGCGAGATAACGCCGCATGGTCGACGCGGCGAGGACGAGACAGACGAGCAGCGCAGCAGCGGGAAGGAGGTGCTCCATGGGGGTTACGGTCCTCGGACGACTCCCGGAATGCCGATGATGACGAGCAACAGGCTGATGAGGTACGCGATCGCCAACGTCCGGGCCTGGCCAGTGACGCTCTTCGAGCGGCGAATCAGCCCTTGCCCGGCGTGGGCGACGATGAGCGCCAGGATCATCGTCGCCGGGTGCTCGATAGCGAAGAAGCCGGACCGGGAGTACCAGCTTTCGCCTACCCAGAGAATGATGCCAATGACGACTTGAATATCGAGCGCAATGATGTATGGCAACCCGATCCGACGCACCGACATGGTGAGCGGCAGCGCCCCGAACCAGGTAGCAAACGCACCGATCAGACTCACCACAGCCGCGATCAAGACGACCCAGCGCCAGATGCCATGCAAAATATCGAGAGCGTCCACAATGTCTCCAGCGGCGATAGCACCCTGGCCGTCGCCTGGCAGCGTACTGAGGGCCTGATCACTCGCACCCGCAAGCCCTCGTGAGGAGGCCGGCCTTCGCGCGGCCCAGGCGCATTCTAGCCCGATCGTGGTGATCGATCACAGGGCTCTGGAGTACCCGGCCGAGAATTCCATCGTGCAAGCCGCCCAACCTGTTGCCGTGCGACGCGAAGACGATCGTGCTGACCGGATGATGCGAAGCGCCCGGGGAGTGGTCTCCCCGGGCGCTTCGGTGATGGTCGGGGCACGCCGCACCGCCGGCCCCGATGGCGGATGTGACGAGCTCAGGCGGAGCGGCGTCGCCGGATGACGAACGCGCCCGCGACCACGAGGACGAGTCCGCCGAGCGCTGCGCCCCACATCAGCGGCGAGGAGTCGACCTCACCAGTTCGCGGCAGCGCCGATGGGGATGCTGCCGGGCGAGGAGCCTGGGCCGGCGCCTGGGCCGCGGGCGAAGCGGCTGGACGCGGAGCCTGGGCAGCCGCCGGCTTCGCGGCCGGTGACGGTTGTGCAGCCGGAGCGGTCGTGGCTGGCTTCGCGGCCGGCGACGGCTGTGCAACCGGAGCAGCGCCCGCCCCGACGCTTGCGCCAGTACCCGCGGCCTGCGCCGAGAGGTCGCCACACGCGACGTAGACGGCGATCTCCTGCGGGGACTTGTGGACGTTGATCGCGTAGCCGCCCTTGAGCAGGTCGGTCAGCGACGCCGCAACGGTCGTCTCGGACTGGCCGTTCGTCACCGACGCCAGCGGATAGACGACAGCGCCCACATTAGGGCACGAGCCGGCGTGGATGTGAGCCGGATTCGGCCCGGCAGCGTTCTCCAACTTGAGAACGACCTTCGTCGAGTTGCCTTCCGCGGTCAGCGTGGCCGTGCCGCTGATGTCGGAGTTGTTCTGCTCGGCGAGCTTGATGGTGACGCTCTGCTGCGCCTGGGAGCTCGCCGGCAACAGGACGGCCAGCATTGCGGCCGCGACGATCGCCCCGAAGAGCGGGGCGCGAAGGGCTCTCACAGTTCCACCTCCGATGACACAAGCAAGTCAGGGCGTGCGGCTAGCCCCGGCCGATCATAGAGCCTTCCGCCCGGCCTGTCTATACCGTGTGCATCACAAGCCGCTCGAAACAGCCCTTGGCGTGCAGCGGGACGCCCGAAACCTTCCAGGCAGCCTCGATCGGCACACGCCGCCTCCGGGGGCGACGACAGCCGAGTCCCAGCCTACCGTAGATCAGGCGCCAACCGTCAACGCTCGGCGTGGGTTGTCGGCGAGCATGCGGTCAAGCGTCTCGGACGGGATCCCGGCCGCCAGCAGGCGCGGCCACAAATCGCGGAGCAGGTGTGCGTAGCCAGGGCCGCCGTAGGCCGTCAGCGCGTGCCGGTAGCAGACGTCTTGCGCGAGCACCAGATGGTCGCCGAGCCCGTCGCGAACGAGGCGGGTCAGCAGCGCGATCCGTTGATCATCGCTCGGCATGGCGTAGCCGCGCGACTCGTAGTAGCAGGTGTTTCCCCAGGTATCGAGGGCCAGGACGTACCCTCGTCGTGCCAGCACTGCGAAGTCATCCGGCGCATCGCGCAAGCGCGCCTCGAGATGGCTGAGGACGACCTTGGACGGGATCGCGCCTTCATCCTCAAGAATGTCGAGCCAGCGGCCGAACTCGGCCGCGCTATGGTGCTGCGGCGCAGGATGCACGACCATCGCCACACCGGTCCGTCGCTGCGCCCGCGCGGCAGCCCGCAGCACGAGCCGCTCGCTCTCAAACAGCGGCTCGGAGGTGCCAATCTCACCGATGACGCCAGCCCGAACGCCAGTCCCCTCGATCCCGTTTTCGATGTCGCCGACCATCTCCTCGGTCAGGTCTTCGACCGAGCGCGACGCCAGCCCTGGCGGATGCGAGATGCCGACGTAGTAGCCAGTGCCGGCAACGACGTTCAGGCCGGTCCGCTCGGCGATCTGGCGCAGGCCAGCGGCATCGCGGGCCAGACCGTGGCTGGACACGTCGACGATCGTACCGCCTCCGGCTGCCTTGAAACGCGCTGCCTCGGCCGCCGCGAGCGCCGGATCAGCCTGCACGAGGTTCTGCCGGCTCGCCATCGGGTGCTCGCGGACCCACCAGAGATTTTCGAGCGTCATGGGCGCTTCGGCGAGGTGCGCCTCAGCAGGGTCACGGACGGGGTGCAGATAGCTCTCCAGGTTGAACAACAGGTGCTCGTGGATGAGCGTCCGCCCGAGTTGTGCCGGTGGGATCGGCCCGAGCACAGTCATGACGTGGGGCGCGTCAGCGTTCACATGCCCTCCCCGCGCGTGCCGGTCGATGCTCGTACCGGCGGTCCGCCCAGCATCGGCCGGCCCTCACCGCGCGCCCAACTGATACCACGTTCAGCCACGCTCTGCCGTCGCACGCCTCGACGCGATGCCAGGAGCGGCCCGGCCACGCTGCTATACTGCCGCCCAACACGGAGGGACTGCCAATGGCCGTTGCAGCACGTGGCACAACCGTCGGGATTCCATGGGCCGCCTACTTCGGCGATACGACCATGGATCTGACCTTTCCGGAGGAGTGGCAGGTTCGGGTCTACCCATCCACTGACGGGCCGGATGTCGGGGAGGACGGTATCCGTCAGGCGTTTGCCGCGCCGATCGGCACGCCCACAATCGCCGAGTTGGCGCGCGGCAAGCGCTCGGCGTCAATCGTGGTCGACGACCTCAGCCGCCCGACGCCGGCCGATCGGCTCGTCCCACGCATCCTGGCCGAGCTCGGGGCTGCCGGCATCTCGCGGGACGCGGTGACGATCATCATCGGAGTGGCGAACCACCGCCAGCTTACTCGCGAAGATTTCGTCAAGAAGCTTGGCGAGGAGGTCGTCTCAACCGTCCGCGTCGTAAACCACTTTTCCTGGGACCGCTGCGACTACGTCGGCACGACCAGCGGCGGCATCCGGGTCTCGCTGAATCGCGACTTCCTGGCCGGGGAGGTCAAGATCCTGGTCGGCAGCCTGTTCCCGCACGGGACCCCGGGCTTCGGGGGTGGCGCAAAGCTCGTGGTACCGGGCGTTGCCAGTATCGAAACGTGCTACGACTTGCACGGCCCGAGCGGTCCAGCCACGGCGCTGGCCGTCGACGCGAGCCCGGCCCGGCTCCAGATGGAGGAAGCGGCGCGGATGGCTGGCGTGAGCGCGATCGTCAACAGCGTGCCGACGAGCCGGCGCGGCATCGCTGGACTCGTCGTCGGGGACGTCGTCGAGGCACACCGAGCAGCCGTCAAGATCGCCCGGCGGGCCTTCGCCACTCGCGTCCCGAGGGATGCCGACGTGGGCATCTTCTCCGCATACCCGAAGGACTCTGAGTACCTCCAGATCAGCATGGCGTTCAATCTCTGGCGGACGGCGCCGCATCCGCCGGTCCACGAGCAGGGAACGATCGTCGCCTGCACCGCCGCGAGCGAAGGCCCGGGTTTCCATTCGCTGATCGGCCCCGAGCGGCGCGTCCCGGCGACAGGGAGCTTCCCGGCATCGATGTTCGCGCCGCGTGACGTAGCCGTGTTCGCGCCGGGCATTCACCCGAACGAGTTGCTGCCCGAGGCGCGCGAAGGTGCGAGCTTCCACCGCGCGTGGGACGACGTGATCGATCGACTACGACAGAAGCACGGCCGAGACACGCGTGTGGCGGTCTTCCCCTGGTCGGCGATTCAACTCGGCGACGGCGAGGCCGACTGACTCCTGACAGCACCCGACCAGAGGTCAGCATGACGACGGGGCCGGCGAAATCGCCGGCCCCGTCCTTGCTGCGTCGGGCTCGAGAAGTGTGGCTCGCGTAAGCTGTGGCTCGCTACGCTGGCCTCATCCCTCTCTTACTACTCGCGCTCGTCAGACCGACGCGCCGCGCGACTTGAAGATCTCGGTCATCGCGTCGTGGGCCGTCTTCACTGCCTGCTCGACGGCCGTGCCCTTGACGATGATGTTCTGGACCATGTCCGGAATGACGTTCCGGGTCCGGACCTCGCCGAGCGCCGCCAGCATGTTCGGCTCCGGCTTGGCCGGGTACCAGAGCGGACGCCCGGAGTTGAGAAGGTCCGGGTAGAACTTGAAGATCGGCTTGGACGTCCAGAAGTCGTCCTTGGACATGTCCTTGTAGATCGGGTACCAACGGCCGCCGACCGCCTGATAGACCGGCGCCAGTTGCTTCGGATCCATCAGGTAGTAGATCAGCGCTTTGGCGCCGTCCACGTTCTTGCTGGTGTTGAAGACCGACCACGACCACGCGCCCGCCGAGGCGTAACTGCCCGACTTGCCAGCGGGAACTGGCGCCATGGTCGTATTCGCCAGCAACTCTGGGTCGTTCGTCTGCATCCAGCCCACGATCGAGGGCGGGTTCTGGACGAAGGCCGCCTGCTTCGATTGGTAGGCCGAGTTGTTGCCGGTGTCGTCCCAGGTGGTCGCGCCGGGCGGGATCAGCTTGTCGTCCCACCAGCCCTTGAGCCGAGTCATCGCGGCAATCGTCCCGGCCGAGTTCAGCGCCGGCTTGCCGCTCTGGTCGACCAACGTACCGCCATCGTTCCAGATGATGTTGACGGCATTGCCCTCGCAGTCCGGCGTTCGGCCGAGGCAAATACCGAGCGAGTAGAGCGATGGCGGGTCATTGATCTTCTTGGAGATGTCGGTCAACTCGTCGAAGGTCTTGGGCGGCTCGCGCTTCCCGGTGGCCTTCTCGACGAGGTCGAGGCGAGTAAACAGCGGCGACGTATCGGCCTCGAACGGGATGGCGTACTGCTTGCCGCCGATATCGTACTGCCCGTTGACGTAGTCGTAGAAGCCGCCCTTCTGCTTGCTGACCGAGTTCCACAGGTCGGTGACGTCGGCGAACAGATCGCGCGAAGCGAAGTTGATGACGTCGACCGGCTGGGTCAGCATCGTGATGTCGGGCGGCGCCTTCGCCTCGATGGCGGCGGCCAGCTTCTGGGGGAACTGCGAGTTCTCGACGACCACGTACTCGACGTCCGTCTTGTTCGACTGACCCCAGGTCTTCATCTGTTCGCCGACGAGTTTGTCACCCTCAGGGGTGAAGCTCTGCCAGCCCCAGATGGTGAGCTTCGTGCCGTTTGACGTGGCAGTGAACGGCGCGGCCTGCCCACCACTCGACGCAGCCGGCGAAGCACCAGCGGCAGGGGAAGCGGCGGGTGATGCCCCCGCGGCCGGCGAGGCAGCCGCAGCCGGCGACGCGCCAGCGGCGGGCGAAGCTCCCACGGCCGGCTTGGTCTCAGCGGGCTTGCTGGTCGGATTGCTCGCGGCGGGCTTACTCGTCGCGGCAGGCGCTGGAGCGGAACTGGACGAACAGGCGGCGGCCAGGACGCCGGCGCCGGCGGCAAGGAAGCGCAGGAAGTCCCTGCGTGCCAGGATACGGGGTCCTCGAGATGCCACGCGATCTCCTCCCTTTATCCCTTGACACCCCCAGCGGAGAGGCCGGTCACGACCCACCGCTGAGAGACGATGTAGACCACAACAGGCGGCAGAGCACCAAGCAGGGATGCCGCCATCATTGGTCCCCAGGGGAATGTGTCGCCGCGCACCAGGCCGATCAGGCCGAGGGTGAGCGTCTTCTGCGAGTCGCTTCCGATGAACACCAGCGCGTACAGGAACTCGTTCCACGATAGCGTGAACGAGAACAACGCCACGACCGCCAGCGCCGGTAGCGCGAGCGGCAGCATCACCAGGAACAGCGACTGCACCCGCGAGCAGCCGTCGACGAGGGCTGCGTCTTCGAGCTCGAACGGTACGTTGCGGAAGTACCCGAGCATCGTCCAGGTCGCAAACGGCACCGTGAACGTCAGATAGGTGACCATCAGCCCGACGATGTTATCCATCAAGCCCAGGGTGTAGACGACCTGGAACATCGGGATGAACAGCAGCGACACCGGCACCAGATAGGTCACCACAACCGACCGCGCCACCCACTGCCGCCCCGTGAACTGGAGGCGACTGATGGCGTAGGCTGCGAACGTCCCGACGACCATCGAGCAGATGGTCGTCACCAGCGTGACGAGAAAGCTGTTCTTGACGTAGTTGAGGAAGAGCGTATCGAAGAGCACCTTCTGGTAGTGCTCGAACGTCACCTGACTCGGGAAGAATGCCGGCTCTCGGTAGATGAGCAGATTCGGCTTGACCGACGTCACGACGATCCAGTAGAGCGGCGTCAACGTCCAGATACCGAACAGGATCAGGCCAATCAGCACCACGATCGACTTCGTTCGGCGCGCCCGCCGGCGCGACATCGCAATCGCCATCATGTCCTCATAGGTGTACGGGCGCCCCAGGTACGGGACGCACGCCGGTCCGCGTGTCGGTTACCGCTCGTCTGCCAGCATCCGCTTGGTCAGGAAGTAGATCAAGATCAGGAACACCGGAAAGAAGAACAGCGATACCGTTGCACCCATACCAAGGCGCTGTGCGCCGGCCACGCCAACCTGATAGGCAAGCAGCGGGAAGATCATCGTGGCGTTCGCCGGGCCGCCACCGGTCAGGATGTACACGAAGTTGATGCTATTCGCCGTCCAGATGGTCGAAAGCATCGCCGTGATGATCATGATGTTACTCACGCCCGGCAACGTGATGTTGCGGAAGCGCTGAAAGACGTTCGCGCCGTCGATCTCAGCCGCCTCGTAGAGCTCGGAGGAAATCGACTGGAGCCCTGCCAGCAGCATCATCGCCCAGAACGGCGTGCTGGCCCAGACGACGGCAATGACGACCGACCAGATGGCCAGATTGTAGTTTCCGAGCCACTGCACCAGGTCGTGGCTGAGCCCCGTCCGCAGTACGATCATGTTCAGCAGGCCGACCTGGGTGCCGTCGTACATCCACTTCCAGGTCAGGCCCGAGATCAGCGTCGGGATCGCCCAGGGAATGAAGAAGATGCCGCGAATGACGGTCCGCCCAGGAAACGTCTCATGCAGGAGCAGCGCCATCGTCATCCCGAGGATCAGCTTGAGGGTCTGGCTGGCCGCGACGTAGACGAACGACACGAAGACTGACTGCCGGAAGACGATGCCGACGTCATTACCGAACAACAACTCGTTGTAGTTCTTGAGCCCAACCCAGGTGCCGGGTGCACCTACGAGTTTCGCCTGAAAGCTGAGCAGGATCGCCGAGAAGAACGGATAGGCAATCAGGCCGACCAGCACGACCATACAGGGCGCCAGGAACATCCATGCGCTCATCCAGTCACGGCCCAGCATGCGCCGCAAGGTGAGGGCTGTCGATCCCGGGGCGCCAGCTTGACTGACTGCCGCCGGGCGACCAGCCGGCAGCGTATGTGAGCTTTGGGTCATCAGTAGTTCCCGCTCCGTGGCGCGATACCTGCACGATTCAGACCGTCGAGTATAGCATGGGCAAGATGAGCCCTCGGCGACGGCCTGGGGACGACGGGTGAGCCATGCGGCGGGCGATCTACGCGGCGGGCGACCCACCCCCTGTGATGATAGGGGGTGGACGTGGCGGCAAAGCGGGCATCGGCCCGCCCTGCCGCACGAGCCGGTGCGACAGCCTGCCGGCCAGACTGGGTGCAACGAGCAATCCCCGTTATCCGCTTGCATCCGTTTCAGTAGCTGGAGGGTGCCGCGACCATGGATGAACCGTTCGATGAGGCGCTTGCAGGCAGTCTGGCACGCAGTCTGGACCTCCTGGAAACAGGCGGCAGTCTGGATGTCTGCCTGGAGGGCGTCCCGAACGGCGGCGAGTTGCTATCACTGCTCGAGATCGCTGACGCGCTCCGCCAGGCGCCGTCTCACGAACCTGACCCAACCTGGCTCCGCCAGTCCCGAGACCGGATCTGGTTCCTGGCGTCGTCCCGCCGCATACGCCGTACGGCGTAGCCGCCGGCCATCGTCTGAGCGGCCGGTCGTCGTCCGCGCCCTCGACTCCCGGCATTACCACCGGCCGCCGGTTGAGCCCCGTCACTCGGCGCAGCCAGCCACCTTCGAGACAGCCAGCCGGGCAGAGTACACGTGGAGAGCAGCACCGGCGGCCCGGTCCGCGGCGCAGCCAGCCACCTTTGACACGACTCGAGTCGGCGGCAGATCTCCTGAGCCGGCTGCCAGTGGGCTGGGCGTCACTCCCATCGCCGCCCTCGCGTTGAATCGAGTGGAGCCACCTCGCCCGCTCGGGAGCCCGAATGGACCACCGGACGCCAACACTCGTCAACGTCGATGCCCGCACCATGACCTGTCCGCGCTGCGAGCGCGAGCAGCCAATGCGGGACTTCGTCATGCTCGGGATGAGCCCGTTCTACGCATCACAGCTCATGCCGATTTATCGCTGTTGCTCGTGCAGCCACCTGTTCGCCCCGAGGCCCGGAGTGCTCGGCAACGCCTGAGAAGGGGGACGATATGGTCTGGGCGGCCTCCCACGCGCCGCCTGCCCGGCGGCTCAGTCCGACCCTTCTGCTCGGAAGGCTTCCCTATCCTGGCCTGTCCCATGTCTGGGCGGGGCTCGCCGTCGTCGCGGCGGCGCTCGGGAGCGCGCTCCTGCCAATTGAGGCAATCGACTACTGGTGGACGATCGAGCTTGGGGCGCTGATTCGCGCGTCCGGCCATCTAACGCCTCCCGAAGTGCTGGTCTACACGCCACTCCGCGGGCCGTTCCCGGATGGCCAGTGGCTCGCCCGAGTCGCGCTCTCGCTCGTCCACGATACCGGCGGCGTCGAGTTGAGCCTCGCCCTGCGCTCAGTGGTCGCGATCGCCGGCGTCCTGCTACTGCTCCGACTCTGCGTCCGGGCTGGCGCCGATCTGCGTGTCGCCAGCGTGGTGAGCGCATTGGCGACCGTCCTGTTCGTGCCGGGCCTCGCGGTGCGCGCCCAGATGCTGACGCTCGTGCCCTTCCTGCTGGTACTTGGCGCCGCGCTCGCTCCGCCGAGATCGCTTGCCGGTCGGCTCGGCCTGGGCCTGGTGGTCGCTGTCTGGGCCAACCTGCACGGCTCGTTCGTCCTGGCCTACCCGCTCCTCGCGGCGGGACTGGTGGACGCCGCCTGGGGATGGTGGCGCACAGGTGAGCGAGCACCGTTTGAACGGTCGCTCCTACTGGCCGCCGTGTGCGCGCCCGCGCCGCTGCTGAACCCCTTCGGTCTAGACTTGACCCGCTACGTCGGCGACGCTGTCCTCTTTAATGCGGTCGGCCCAGAGGTAGGGGTCCTCGGTACCGAATGGGGGGCGCCTGCCATCCGAACGGGCTACGGCGCGCTGTTCTACAGCAGCGTTCTTCTGGTCGTCGGGTTGTTGGCGAGCGGCCGGCGCCCCCGCCTCGGCGAAGGCTTGCTGCTGGTGCTGTTCGCGGTCCTGGGCGTCCAGGCGGTCCGGCACGTGCTGTGGTGGTCGCTCGTCCTGGTGCCGTACGTTGCCCGGGCTGCAACCGATCTGCTGACTACCCTGTGCGCCCGACGGGGCCGGGCGCTCCCGCCACTCGCCCTGGGTATGCCAGCGCTCAACGCCGCCCTACTCGCCACCTTTGCGCTCGCGGCCGCGGCTTGCCTGCCCTGGTGGCGCGAGCAGTTACCCCTGCCGCCCGCCCGTACGGCACTCGTCGATGCCGAGACGCCGATCGCGGTCGCGGAGTATCTGGCGGCGCACCCCACACCGGGTCACCTCTTCAACGCCACGAACTGGGGAGCGTACTTCGGCTGGCGCCTCGGCCCCGAACGCCCGGTCTTCATCGACAACCGCTTCGAACTGCACCCGACCGAGGTCTGGAAGGACTACGTGACGATCGTTCGGGGACATGTGACCTGGGAGCGGCTGCTCGATCGCTACGGTGTCGATCAACTCGCGCTGGACGTCAAGGGACAGGCCGCGCTGGTGGAGGCCGTCGCCGAATCGCCCGCATGGCGCGAGACCTATCGCGACGGACAGGCGGTCGTGTTCGAGCGGCGCCCGAGCCCATGACCGCGGCGCCTCGCCTGACTGCCCTGCCCGCTCCGGCCGCCCGTCCCGATCCGGCCGCTCATCCCCGACTCACCCTCCAGCTCCCACTCCGTACGCGCCTGCGCGCCTGGCTGACCTGGGCCGCGCCGCCACTGCTCATCGTCGCCGTGAGTTACGTCGTCATCGGTATCCTGCTGTTGCGCGCGTACGGCTACAATCCGACCGGGCCAATCCGTATCGGAACCATGCTGCCAGCCGAGCGCTTCTGGACCACGACGACCATCGTGGACCGCGACGGTATCGGCTACGACGGCCAGTGGTTCTTCTACATCGCCCACGACCCGCTGCTACGTGCGTCCGACCCGGAAGCGTTCCTCGACCTACCGGCCTACCGGTACGCCCGCATCCTCTACCCGGCCCTCGCCTGGGCGGCTGCGCTGGGGCAGCCAGGTCTTATCGCGTGGGCGCTGCTGGCTGTGAACGGCATCGCGGTCGTCCTCGGCGCCGCCGCGATGCTCGACATCCTGCGCACGCTCGGCGCATGGCGCTGGCTGGCGCTTGGGTATGCGTTTGGGCCGCCGATCGTGATCGGGTTTACCGCCGATCTTGCCGAGCCAGTAGCCTTCGCGCTGGTCGTTGCTGGCCTCGCTCTCCAACTACGCCGGCGCCATCGCGCCGCCGGCCTCACCCTCAGCCTCGGGGTGCTGGCCCGCGAGGTCTCGCTGTTGGTGCCACTCTGCTTCGGGCTCCATGCCCTGGTACGTCGCCACTTGCGCGAGGGGCTGGCCTATCTGCTGCCACTCGGGCTGCCCATCGCATGGCATCTGACGATCTGGGGGCGGCTGGGAAGCCTGCCGTCGGCGCAATCGCCTTCGAACTTCGGGCTACCGCTCGGCGGCGCCTGGTATCGCCTAGGACTGCTGCTCGGCCTACATCCGCCGCTCTACGGCGACGCCCCGCCGACCGATGTGAACCCGGCCGAGATCGGGATCATCGTCGTGAGCGTCGCTATGATGGGGCTGGGGCTCCTGAAACTGCGAACGCGGCACGACGTGTTCGCCTGGCAACTCGCCATCCAGGCGGCGCTGGCGCTCTGCACTGGCCCGTTGGTCTGGTACGCACTCGGAAGCTACGGGCGTGTACTCGGACTGTTGTATCTGTTCTATGGCTTGATGGTACTGACCGGCCCTCGCCGGGCCGCATCGGTGGTGTTGGCACCCTCGTCGGAGTCGCATACTCGGGCTACTGAGCGGCCCGGGTGGACCATATTTCGACACGGTGCGTCCATCCCATCACTTCCCTCGCCCTACCGGCGTTTGCAACATTGAAGCGCTCAGGAAGTCGCTCCTGACGCAAACAGGCAACGTGGGATAGGACCCCACGACGGAAGGCGGAGGTCACCGTGCTGGAGCTTCTTCGCGCATACATCAACCTGCTGATGGTCAAGCGTGCGCAGGGTCAGGGGATGGTCGAGTACGCGCTCATCATCTTCCTCGTCTCAGTCGTGTCGATCGCGATCCTGACGACCCTGGGCGGACAGATCAGCAGCGTCTTCTCCTCGGCGAACGCCGCGCTCTAACCCAGTCACAGAGCCGCGCTCGAGCGTGGCTGACCGAAAGGCGACGAGGCCCGCCCGGCGACCCCGGGCGGGCCTCGCAGCGTCCTGCACCTCGCGCAGCCTGCTACACGCTGCGCTCACACGGTCGGCGTTCCCCCTACCCTGGCCCAGGCGACAACCGCGAGCCACGCCCGATTCTTCGCATCCGGGCGAGGAACCTGGCACGAGGACAGCCAGCGATGCGACGCCGGCGCGAACGGTCCGGGTCACATGTGTCGACATCACGAGTTCTCCAGAGGGCGAGGCGTCACGTTCGCGACCCTCATCACGTTGGAGTAAGGTAGATTTCCGCATGAGTGCGATGTGCACCCTCGCCTCATTTCAATGATGCGACGAGATCAAGGTGGGGAAGTGAGAGTGACTGTGTCCGAGCTAATCGAACGCCTCGCCCGGCACGCCGCGGGGCGCACCGCGAAAGGTCAGGGGCTCGTCGAGTACTCCTTGATCGTTCTCGCCATCGCCCTGGTCTGCGTCACCGCCTTGACGAGCCTCGGGACCACCTTGCCGAGCATGTTCTCGGCCGCGAACGCCGGTCTCTGACGCGGCTGAGCTGGCGCTCAGCCGCGCCACGCACCACGACTCGCAACCGTTGGCGGCGACGGGAATCGATCTGCCCACTGCCAGGGTCTGGCCAGCCCCGGCAGCCGTCCGATAGCGGAGTACTCCCGCTCCACAGCCAGGCATGCTGACCGGTCACGTGCGAGAGCTGGCGACCGGGCCGGCACGGACGAGGTCTTCCTGACGAAGTTCCTGACGAAGTCCCGGGCAAGCCATCACCCTTGTCGCGCCACACGCGTTTCAGCAAGTACAGCAACCTGAGTTTCGCGCTCAAGCAACGTACCAGGTGACCCACCTTGGGAGGATGTCCGTGTCGAATCTCGTGTCGCAGCTTCTCACCACTTCGATCGCCCGCCGGCAAGAGGGTCAGGGGATGGTCGAGTACGCGCTCATCATCTTCCTCGTCTCAGTCGTGTCGATCGCGATCCTGACGACTCTGGGCGGACAGATCAGCAGCGTCTTCTCCTCGGCGAACGCCGCGCTCTAGCGCACGTCTGGGCGCCAACCGAGGCGCGAAGCCGGTCTTCCAGTTCGAGCGAATTGCCCATGCACCCCTGGGTGCATGGGCGATTCGCGTCAGGCTATCTACGCGAGTGGCCGGCCCTGGCCCCGATGCGGCCAACGCCGGCGCGCTCGGCCAGGCACGCACGTGTGCCGGCCGGATGGCAGCTAGTGACGGTCGTCGGCTGGTGCGCCACGTCATCTCGAACCGGCGACCCGTAATCGCCCGCTGCCACGTTATCGCTGATGGGTGCGTGAACCGGCCCGGGACGACGTGCGCGCCGCTACCGTGGCGATGCGCCCCGTCAGTTGAAGCAGCAGACGAAGGGGAAGCAGATGAAGCGGAGAGGAGCGCTCGTACTCCTGGCGCTCGGCATCGTCCTGGCGGGCGGGGCGAGCGTCCTGGTCCTGAACATCGCCAGGCGGGCGAGCGAGGCGAGCCGCGCGGTGATTCCGCAGGTCTACGTCGTCATGGCGTCCCGCGAAATCCCGGACGGCTCGCAGGTCACTCCGGACGCGCTGGTCGTACGGCCATTCCCCTCCGATTTCGTGCCCGCCGGCGCTGTGGCTACGCCCGATCAGGCGGTCGGGAAGTTCGCGGTGGGGACGATCTACAAGGACCAGATCGTCCTGCAAGGCCATGTCTCGACGGTGAAGCGGGCGCCCAGCATGTCCGATCGCGTGCCGGTCGGCAAGGTCGTCATGTGGCTGCCAATGCCAGACCTCCTGGCCGGCCAGATTGGCTTCAAGCCCGGCGACCGGCTGGACATCTTGCTCTCGCTCCCGATGGGGAGCGGTGACCCGACCACCGCCAAGGCGACCGTCAGTGCCCAGACGACCCTTCAGAACGTCGAGATCTTCGCGATCGGCGAGAGGAGTGAGGGCGGCGTCTCGGTCGGAACGAGCGGCGTGAGTGCACGCTCGGGCGGCGGGGCGCAACCGCTGGCGCTCCTGGTCGACCACCAGGACGCCGTCATCATCAAGTACATCAAGGACTCGGGCGGCACCATCGACCTGGCACTGCGCTCGGCGGACGAAGAGCGGATCGTGCGGACCGACTCGGTCACGATGGACAGCCTGGCCGACCGGTTCCGGTTCCGCGTCCCACTGGAGATGAAGGCGGAACCGAAGCAGGAGGTGACGCCGTGAGCGGACCGACCAATCGACTCCGTATCCTGATCTTGCGCGATCCAGGCTTTCAGATGGGCGCCGAGGACGGCCCAGGCGAGTTGACCGGCGTCCTGGAGGGCGAGCCATCGTTCAAGGTCTCCGAGAGCCCAGCCGGCTACGGTGACGGGGCGCGGGCGGTCAAGCGACAGGAATACGACCTCGTCATCATCGACGAGGTGGCCGGCGATCCGGCCGTCGTCGTCGAGCAGATCGACGGAGCCGCCCCCGAGGTGCCGATCCTCGTCATCCTCAGCGAGGAGCAGCGTCCGGCCGCCCAGGCCTGCATTCTCGCAGGCGCACGCGCGTACCTCTTCCGGCCCATCGACCCGGTCGAGTTCGTCGAACTGATCCGAAAGATCTACGCGAAGGAGGACCGCCGCCGGCGCCAGAACGGCTCGGGCGGGAGCGGCAAGGTCGGGCGGCTCATCGCGGTCCACGGTCCCAAGGGTGGCGTGGGGACCACGACCGTCGCGACCAATCTGGCGGTCGCGCTCCACCAGCACACCGGTCTGCGCGTCGCTCTGGTCGACGCCAGCTTGATGGCCGGCGATGTGGCCGTAGCCGTGAACATCGCCAGCGACAACAGCATCGCCGACGTGGTGGCCCACCTGCGCGAACTGGACGCCGATCTTCTCGACGAGACGCTGGTGCACCACACCTCCGGGATCTGGGTGCTTCCGGCTCCGGCCGAGTTCCAACGCGCCGAGGTCATCAGCGGCGAGGAGTCGAGCGCTGTTCTGGCCGCCTGCCGCGCCCACTACGACGTGGTCGTCGCCGACACGGCCTCGCGCCCCGACGAGCACGTTCTCGCGGCGCTCGATCTGTCCGATCTGGTGCTGATGGTCTCCACGCCCGAGATCGCCTCGCTCAAGAATACGGCCCGCTTCCTGGGCCTCGCCCACGATCTGGGGTACGGCGACGACAAGCTCAAGCTGGTCATCAACCGGCTGGGGAGCCATGGCGCCATCCCGCTGTCCGACATCGAGGCGAACCTGCGTCACAGCATGGCCTATGGGCTGCCGAGCGACGGCATCCCCGTCATCGAGGCGCTGAACGCGGGTGAGCCGGTGGTGGTGATGCGCCCTCAGGCTCGGATCGCCCGCGAGCTTCGGCGGATCGCGGCCGACCTGGCTGAGACGCTCACGCTCAGCCTCAGCACGAACCCTACGCCAGCCAACAAGGCCCGCCTCCCGCTCCTCGGCCGGCTGCGTGCCCGGCGGGCCGGCTGAGCGAGCCGTCACGTCGCCGCTATCCGGATCGTTGGCGTTGATGAGGGCACACGAAATCCCCGACTTCGAGGTCTGATCGACGATGGGCAAGCCAATTCTCGAACGCCTCACCGGCGGTCGAAACGACCAGGATCCGCTGCGCCCGAGCGCGACTCGGACGGCCGACCGCCAGAAGGATCAGGCTCAAGCGACCGGTGGGTCGCAACTCAACCGCTCCGACTTCGGCCAGTTGAAGTCCCGGATCCAGCGCCGGATCATCGCGGAGCTTGCCCCAGATGCCGACCTGGGTGGCGTGCCGGGCCGGCGAGCGATCGAGGAGTTGTTCAACGAGACGCTGGCCGAAGAGGGCGTGCCGCTGCCACGTCTGGAGCGGGTCCGCCTGCTCGAAGCGATCATGGCCGAACTGCTCTCCTACGGCCCGATCGAACCGTTGCTGCGTGACGAGTCCGTCAGTGAGATCATGATCAACGGCCCGGATCAGGTCTGGGTCGAGCGGCGCGGCCTCCTCGAAGAGACGGACATCAAGTTCGAGAATGACGACCACATCCGACGCATCATCGACCGGATCGTGGCGCCGCTCGGCCGCCGCTGCGACGAGGCGTCGCCGATGGTCGATGCCCGGCTGCCAGACGGCTCGCGCGTGAACGCGATCATCCCGCCGCTCTCGCTGGTCGGGCCGGTCGTGACGATCCGAAAGTTCTCACGCGATGCGCTGACGATGCAGCATCTCGTCCAGTTCGGCTCGATCACGCCTGAGGTCGCCGACTTCGCCTCCGCCTGCGTCCAGGGGCGGCTCAACGTGATCGTCTCGGGCGGCACCGGCTCGGGCAAGACGACCTTGCTGAACGTCCTGTCGTCGTTCATTCCGAGCAACGAGCGGATTGTGACGATCGAGGACGCCGCCGAGCTACGCCTGCGCCAGCGCCACGTCATCTCGCTGGAGAAACGGCCAGCCAACATCGAGGGCATTGGCGAGGTGCCGATCCGTCAACTGGTGGTCAACTCCCTCCGCATGCGACCGGACCGGATCGTGGTCGGTGAGGTGCGCGGCCCGGAAGCGCTCGACATGCTCCAGGCGATGAACACCGGCCACGATGGCAGTATGACCACGCTCCACTCGAACGGCCCCCGCGACACCCTCGCGCGCCTCGAGACGATGGTGATGATGGCCGGTGTCGAACTGCCCCACCGAGCCATCCGCGAGCAGATCGCCTCGGCCGTCGACCTGATCGTGCACCAGGAGCGGTTGTTCGACGGCACCCGCAAGGTCACGAACGTCGCGGAGGTCCAGGGCATGGAAGGCGACGTCATCATCCTCCAGGACGTCTACCGCTTCGAGCAAGGCGGTATCGTGCGGGGCAAAGTCGAGGGGGTGCTTCGCTCGACCGGCATCCGGCCCAAGTTCGAACAGAAGCTGGCCCGTAACGGGGTCAAGCTCTCTGACAGCCTGTTCGCCGCCGCGCCTCGGGCCGGCCTCGAAAGCCGGCTCGGAAGGGCCTGAGATATGACGGCCATCGAGCTTGTCGCAATCCTCGCGGGCACGAGCGTTCTGCTGCTTGCGTTCGCCGTCTATCAGGTGAGCGTACACTCGGCACTGGAGCTCCGGCTGCGGGTCTTCGTGAAGCGGGATCCGATCGCGACACCGGTGGCAGTGATGCTGCCAAAGAAGGAGTCCTCGGTTCCGCTCGTCGAACGGATGAACAAGCGGCTCCGTCGCGCCAACTTCGCCCGAAAGCTTCAGCAACGCCTCGTGCGCGCAGGTATCCGGATCGCCGCGAGCCAGTTCGTCCTGCTGCAAACGATGGCGAGCAGCATCGGCTTCCTGGCCGTGATGGTGGGATCGAGCTTCATCCCCGACCTCGACGTCCTGCTTGGGCTCGGGTTAGCCGGTGGGGGCGCGGCAGCCGGCTGGTACATCCCGATGATGGCCGTCGGGATCATGGAGAGCCAGCGCCTCAAGAAGTTCGAGAAGCAACTTCCGACCACGATCGACGCGATGGCGGGCGCGCTCCAGGCCGGTTCGAGCTTGCCCCAGGCGATGGAAATGGTGGGCCGCGAGATGACGCCGCCGATCAACGAGGAGCTTGCGCTCGTCGTCCGCGAGATGGGCGTCGGCGTGCCGATGCAAGATGCGTTCGCCAATATGGTCGAGCGCGTTCCCAGCCTCGACCTGGACATGCTGGTCACAGCAATCACGATTCAGCATCGCGTCGGCGGGAACTTGAGCCAGATTCTCCGCGCCATCTCGCACACCATCCGCGAACGGCTCCGCATTCGCGGCGAGATCGCGATTCTAACCGCGCAGCAGCGAATGTCGTCCTACATCGTGGCCGCGCTGCCGGTGCTGATCGTGCTGGCGCTATTTGTGATCGCGCCCGGCTACATCAGCAAGCTGTTCCAGCCGGGCATTGCACGGATGCTGTTAGTGATGGGCATGCTCGGCATGCTGGCGGGCTTCTACGCCATGAGCAAGATTGCCGACATCGATGTGTAGGCTGCAGCTAGCACCCATCGCGCTCTCGGCGAGCCGTTCACGCTCGTGGTTTCGCTTCGTACCGTTGGCGCACCCGCTCTCGCTCGTGCTCCTCGCACTCGTAGCCGCCTGGCAGTCGCTCGTACCGACGACCGCGCTGAGCCAGGGGCAGGCGAGCCTAGGGCAGACGGACCAGGGGCAGACGGACCAGGGGCAGACGAGTCAGGGCCAGGCTGAAATCCAGGTCGTCAGCGTCAATACCGAGCGATTCCCGAAGGTGGTGCTGCGATTCAGCATCACGCCCGAAGTCGGCGCTCCACCCTCGTACCTGGAACTGCCAGATGTGGCCGTAGCCGAGCAGCGGCGGCCAGTCGAACTGTTGGAGGTGTACACCGTCGGCCGGCTGCCGACGTCGCGCACGGGGACGTATGAGGTCGTCTGGATGACGCCGACGAGCGTCGCGCCCGGCGATACCGTGGCCGGTCACCTGGGCATTTCGATCAATAGCCGTCCAGAGATCGAAGCCCTGTTCCGCTTCGTGCGGCCCTTCCCTGTGCAGGCGCCGACCGAGCGTGCGGCCGAGCGTCAGGTGATGCTGCCAGTGGTCATGCCGCCGGTCGCAGACATCGACTACCCGTTCGTCGGGGCGGTTGCCGCGATCCTGGCGGGCCTGGCGGCGCTGAGCGCGATGGCAGCCATGGCGTACCGCACCCATCTGCGCCATGCGAACGAACGGCTCGCCATCTGGGTCGGCGGCTCGCTGACCCACCGCGCCCAGGCGCTCGCCCGCGAGCGCAAGGTCAAGCGACGCGGCATGGACTGGGCGCCACTCGTCAATCAGCTTGGCAAAATCGGCGCAAAGGTGATGCCGCAGACCCAGATCGAGAAGGTGCGGCGCCAATTGATGCTGGCCGGGCGCCCATCCAACCAGGCGCTGACCCGCTTCCTGGCCGCCAAGACCGGCCTCGGGCTCGGCCTCTTCTCCCTCGGGTTCTGGCTGATGGTCGGTGTCGCGCCGTTCCTCACGACGTTGAGCGTGGCCGGCTGCCTGGGGTTGGTCGGGTTCATCATTCCCAGCACGTCGCTGGGCCGGGCGATCAAGAAGCGCCGCTACGAGCTACGTAAGGCGCTGCCAGACGCGCTTGACCTGATGACGATTGGCGTGAGTGCGGGCCTGGCGTTCGACGGCGCCATCGGCGAGATCGTGGAGAAGTGGGACAATGCGCTGAGTCACGAGTTCGCTACCCTGCTCGGCGAATTGCGGATGGGTACGAGCCGTCGCGAGGGACTCCTTCATCTGGCCGACCGGACCCAGGTCGACGAGATCCAGACCATGGTGAGCCAGTTGATCCAGGCGGATGAGCTTGGCATGAGTCTGACCGAGACGTTGCTGACGCTGGCGAACCAGATGCGCTTACGGCGGCGGCAGATGGCCGAGGAACAGGCTCAGAAGGCGGGCATCAAGATGCTGATTCCGCTCGTCTTCCTGATCTTCCCGGCCCTGTTCATCGTGATCCTCGGGCCGGCCGCCCAGGACCTCTACCAGTTCGTCACCCAGGGGCCGAAGTAGGGGTCGTGCGAAGAGCCATGTCGGCAGCCGTCCAGGTCCGCAACGCCAGCCGCGACCGCGTCCTCGCTGACCGCGCCGATCTGGCCGACTGGTTCTGGCCTCGCCTGCGGGGCCTGCTCGGCCGCACGTCCCTGGCACCGGGCGAAGGTCTGGTGATCGTGCCTTGCGGCTCGATCCACATGCTCGGGATGCGCTTCGCCATCGACGTGCTCCACCTCGACCGCGACGGGCGGATCCTTCGAGCCGTTCCGAACCTCCGTCCGTGGCGCCTCGGCCCGATCGTCCGACGCTCACGCAGTGTTGTGGAGTTGCCGGCCGGCACGATCGAGGCATCCGGGACACAGGCCGGCGATCAGATCGAGATCGTGCCAACGGGGGCATCCGCCGCCTGAACGTGGGGACCGCGAGGAGTGAGGCGCGGCCGAGCGTCGCCCCTAGCTCTAGCGGCCGACTGGGTGGCTTCACGTGCCAGCGTGGCCGTGCCCGGCTCTCTCGCCAGGAGAGACGGCACGTGGCGTGAACGAGGCTTCTCCCACCGGCACGCGATGTGACCGCTCGCCCCAGCAGGATCGAGAAGAGCCGGTGCCCTCGCCCAGACGGCGCGGGCGAGGGCACTAGCTCAGGGCACGAGATCGAGGAGCCAGGCTACACGCACTCGAGCCGGTGGTGCGGCTCAGGTGGTAGCTCGGCGCGGATCGCGTCGCCGGGCTTCACGTCGCCATCGGCCAGCACGATGCCCATGATGCCGGCCTTGCGGACAAGGTTGCCCTGCTCGTCGTGGTCGAGCGTCGCCGCCATCAACCCCGGCCGGACGCCGTCGAGCTGAGCACATGGATTCCGCAGCCCTGTCACTTCGACGACGGCCGTCTCCCCCAGATGGAGGCGTGTTCCCGTCGGCAGCCCGAGCAGATCGATGCCTCGGGTGGTGACGTTTTCACCCATCTGGCCCTCGGTCACGTCGAAGCCAGAAGCCTGAAGCTCGTCGAGCAGTTCGGTATGAATCAGGTGAACCTGCCGTAGGTTGGGCTGGCTCGGGTCACGAGCCACGCGCGAGCGGTGCTTGACGGTCACGCCAAGATGCGCGTCCCCCTCGACGCCCAGGCCGGTCACGAGATGAATCGACGACTGGCACGGTTTGATCATGGTGTGAGTCGCGCTGCGGCTCACCGCCGTGACGGTTCCATTCGCCATCGCAAGTCCGTTCGTGGTGCTGGGCTCGGTCGCCGTCCCGTCTGCCGTCGCCGTCACATCCATCGTCGCGCGTGCCCCTTTCTTGCGCCGGCGCCTCACGCGGTCGCCGCGGCCATCGTACCGTTTCGTAGCAGTCCTGGCGATCCCGATCCGCCGAGAGGGACAAGCCATCGCCCGGCCAGCCCGCGAGCGCTACTCGCATCCTGATAGTAGCGCTAATGATGCTTCGGCCGCCGCTGAACGCCACGTCATGACGCACCCGACGCTTCCGCCGCGTCCACCCGTGATGATGCGGTCGCGCGCAGTGAAGCGGTGTGAGTCGGCCCACCCTGAGATGCTCGGGGTGCGGGCGCTGGGGCCTGCGCGTACAATCGGCTGACGACCATCATTGATGGACCAGGAACGACAAGCGCGGACGAGCGCGGCGAGGAAGCACGGTATGAGCAAGCTCGAACTTGGCTGGCGGATGGCGACGTTCTCCCGCGACGGCTCGCCCGCAACCGACCTGATCGCGAATGTCGAGGAGCACCTACGCTGTCTGAGCGGGCACTTTCAAGCGGCCTGGGTGCAGGATCACCTGATGCCCGAGATGCCCTGGACCCAGCCGTCTTGGGACAGTCTGGAAGCATGGTCGACGCTGGCCCACTATGCGGCTGCCTTCCCATCCTATCGCTTCGGCCACATCGTGCTCGCCAACTCGTACCGCTCGCCAGCGCTGCTCGCCAAGATGGCAGCCACGACGCAGGCACTCACGCGCGGCCGCCTCATCCTGGGGCTCGGCGCGGGCTGGAACGAGCCGGAGTATCGCGCCTATGGGTACGCCTTCCCATCGGCGAAGGTCCGGATCGAGCAACTCACGGAGGCAGTCCAGGTGATCCGCGCGATGTGGACCGAGTCGCCGGCACACTTCTCTGGAGCCCACTATCAAGTCCACGATGCGTACTGCAATCCGCGCCCGACGCCCCCGCCGCCGATCATGATTGGGGGATCGGGCGAGAAGCTCATGCTGCGGGTCGTGGCCCAGTACGCCGACTGGTACAACACGCCTGGCAGCCCTCGGAACGTCGTGGCGCACAAACTCGACGTCCTGCGCGAACACTGCGCGGCGGTCGGTCGTGACTACGACAGCATTGTGAAGACGGCGACCGTCTCAGCGCTCGCGGTCGCGCCGTCGCGTGCCGAGGCCCAGCGAATGGCAGACGCGTGTCCGTTCTACAGGCCGGATCAGCCAACGGCATCCGTGGTTGGCGAACCAGGCGACGTGGCCGAGCAGTTGCTGGAGTACCGAGCTTTGGGCATCAGCCACCTGATCGTGCGTTTCGCCGACTTCCCCCGTCTCGACGGCGCCATGCGCTTCGTCGAGGAGGTCATCCCGCTCCTCCGGGCCGCCGGTGCCTGATCGACCCGGCGGCGTTCGCGCCTGGTGCGTCGTCCGCCTCAATGGGGGCGCCTACCCCGGGCGTAGCTGGACGACGAGCATGCCGCCGAGGATCAGTGCACAGCCGCCAAGCTCGGCCGGGCCGAGGCGCTCACCGGCCAGCAGGTAGGCGAACAGCGCCGCGAAGACCGGCTCGGCCGAGAAGATCAGTGCGGTGTGGGTCGGGCTGGTAAAGCGTTGTGCGTACACCTGAAAGGTGAAGGCCGCCACCGTGCACAACAGGCCTGTGAAGATGGCGGCAGCGGCGATAGCGCCAAGTTCGGCGGCGCTCGGTGTCTCCCAGAGGAGCGCCGCTGCTGTTGCCAGCGCCGCAACGACCGCGATCTGCGCGAACGTCAGGGGAACGACATCATGCCCGGGCGCGAAGCGATCCACCACCAGGATATGGGCGGCGAAGGCCCAGGCACAGCCGAACACCAGCAGGTCACCGAGTGTGACGTCGAGCGCCTGGGTCGCGAGCTCACGCAGGGAGAGCAGGACGAGGCCAGCCAGCGCGAGCGTCACGCCGCAGACGATGGCACGGTCGATCTTCTGCCGCCCGAGCAGTCCGCCAATGAGCGGCACGAGCACCACGTTCAGGCCGGTGATGAAGCCTGCCCGGCCGGCTCCGGTGTACTGGAGCCCAGCCGTCTGGAAGGCATAACCGGCGAAGAGGAGGCCGCCCAGGAGCGCGCCCGCGAGAATGAGGGAGCGGTCCCAGAAGCGCACCTTTCGGCCCGGACCGCGCGCTCGGAGGATGACCCAGGGCGCCATCACCAGCGCCGCCAGCCCGAACCGTGCCGCGACGAACGTAAACGGGCCGGCGGCGTCCAGGGCATCCTTGACCAATGGAAACGTCAGCCCCCAGAGCGCGGCTACCCCAATGAGGGCAAGGTCGGCACGCCGGCGAGCGGCGACGCGGCTGGAGGCAGGGGCCTCAAGGGTCACGGTCGGAGGGTACTGGATTACTCGAAGCGCGGTGCAGGCCGAGTTGCGAGCCAGGCCGAGACGACGTGCTCCAGAGACCAGCGCTCAGCGGCCGCTGACGCGCAGGGTGGTCAGGCGAAGCGTCGTGCCACTCCCGTCGGCGCGCGGCACCGGGCGGCCATCTGGACCGACAATCGCTGCCTCCAGACTGTACTCCCCGGGCGGGACGCGGCCCGGCACGGTCAGGTCGACGCGACGCGCCAGCAACCAGGTTCCAGGGTCAACAGGTGGCAGCATCCGCGCCTCCTGGTCGCCACTGACGACGGCGCCAGTACGATCGACGAGCCGCAACACCACCGAGAGGGTTGAAGGGGCGGTCGGGCCGACCCGCCAGAACGTCGTGACCGGCAAGACATCGCCGGCCCGTGCGGTCCGCTCAGATCGGTATCCGACAAGCCAGACCTCGCGCTCGAGCGCCGCCGGCTGACGTGCTGGCATCAACGCCTCCCACCCTTGCGGCCCACGGTCGGGGATAAGGGTTAGACGAGCGCCCTCGCGGGCATCACGGCTCACGGTCGGGACCGGGACGATGGCACGCCGCTCGCCGAAGCGCTCCAGTGACTCGATGGGATCGACGTCGGGTAGTTCGAGCACGAGCGACGCCCGAAGCAGGGGGAAGACGAGCGTCTCACTCGGCAGGAAGTGCGGCTCGACGTCCGGCCGCATCAGGTACTCGAGGATGGCCGGCGCTTCGGCTGTCAGCGGGTCGGTCGCGCCGGCTAGTGCGAACACGCTTTCGAGCCCTGCTCGGTTGGCCTCAGCGATGGTCTGGTCCGCGATGGCCTGCCAGTAGCGAATCGGCGGCTCGACGCCGTAGCGCTCGCCGGTCCCCAACTGCTCGGATGCTTCGCGCGGGACGCCGAGCGCGGCCTGCCGCAGCGCCAACGGCGCGACCGGTGGCTGGCTCAGATCGTAGACATCCATGATGCGGTAGAGCAGTCCCGTCGTCGCAACCTGCACCACCACCACGATCGCCACCAGCATCGCCGCCGCCGACCCCAGCACGCGGCCCCGTTCGAGGAGCCAGCCGGCCGGCAGCGCCATGACGATGAAGAGCGCCGGGAACAGCGCGACAAGATAATGCAGGTACACTGTGGATGATTGGGCGATTAGCGTCCCAACCGGCAGCACCAACCAGGCTGCCGCGAGCAATGAGCGACGCCAGCACGGCAGCCGGCGCACCGTCCGCACCAGCGTCATCACGAGGCCGGCGACGAGCGCTACCCCGACGAGCGCCAGCACGACCTGCCCGGCCAGCCCCAGCGGATCGAGCCAGGGCGCCGCGACACTCTGCGCGGGGAGCAGTCCGTAGCCGCCCGCTGTCCACAGCACCAATTCGAGCGCGGCCGTGCCCGGCACCTCCGCGATCCCGCGATTCCCCTCGGCCAGGCGGGCGGAGACGTCCGACCATTGCGTCATCAACCACAGCAGGTACGGGACCGAGAGCAACACCCCGCACGCGATCCCAGCCAGCGGCCAGCGAATCCCCCAGCGGCGCGGCGCGAGCAGCAGCGAGACAAGGGCCGCCGGCACGAAGATGAACGACAGGATACGGATCTCAGACTGGAGTGCCAGCGCCACGAAGAACAGGACCGCCCAGCGTGACCGCCCGCGACTCACAACCTCGTACGCGGCCCACAGTGCAAGGACTGTGAACAACGGCACGATCTCAGCCCACGAACGACGACTGAAGTACACCGCCCACGGATTCACGGCGAACAGCAACCCGGCCACGAACGCCGTGCGCGGGCCGAAAAGCCGGCGGGTCATCAGATAGGTCAGTCCGACCGCCGCCACGTTGAGCAGCGCGACCCAGGCGACGGCACTCGCCGCCGGCGACGGCAACGCCGCGGCCGGCAACATCAGATAGACCGAGCCGGGCGGATCCGGGATGCCCCAGGATGTCATCGGGCCGGTCTGGGTCGGCGTGCCGGCCAGCACGTCGCGGCTACGGTACAACACGTCCACGTCGTCGTACCGCAGCGGCGCCAGGTCGACCGCCCAGAGGCGAAGCGCAGCGGCGAGCAGCAGGACGACGAGAGGTGGCGCCACGCGCCCGAGCGTTCCCAGGGTTACCGTCCGCTTCCAGACGCGCGCGGTCGTTCGCCCGGACGGGCCAGGATGCACGGCGTCCTCGGCAACCCAACGGCTTGCGTCAACGCGAGCGCCAGTGCGAGGAGATTGAGCAGCACGTTGACCACCTGCGCCGTGACGACCCAGGTCGGAAGCGGCTGACCGGGATCCGGTCCCGCCGCCCAGTTCGCCATCAACAGCGGGTCGTGTAGAGCCACGTTGAGTAGTAGACTGAGCGAGACCAACCCGAACAGCAGCCCGAAACGACGGTCGAGCACCCAGGCAAGCGCCAGGAACGGGATCGCCATGAACAGATGGTTCTCATGGGCGCGAACGGTGACCGTGAACCAACCGAGCGTCAGCATCCCGACCAGTCCGAACAGCCGGTCGCGCGGGGTGAGCGACGGCAGCCGTGAGATGACGAGCGCTAGCAGGGCCAGCACCATACCTAGCCCCACCATTCGGTAGGTCAGCGGCCCGAGCAGCGACTCCCAATCGTTGATGAAGCGCCACTCGACGAGCGTCGGCACCCACCAGAGGTTGTGGGCCTGGGCAGTGAGCGCCTGACTGTTGACCGACTTGTGCTCCAACGCCTCGAAGAAGCGCGCAGCATGGTGCAGCCGGTTCGTCAGTAGCCAGGGCAGGAGCACCAGCAACGTGGTTCCGAGGCCAGCCAGTGTCCCCCGGATGGCTCCGCGCCGCCCGTGCCAGAGGATCAGCCCGACCCCAACGAGTGGCAACAGCAGCCACGCCTGCGGCTTGGTGAGCGCGGCCAGCGCGATGAACGCCCCGGCCCAGCCAGCACGTCCGTACACCAGCGCTGCCACCGACAACAGCGCGAAAGCCGCGTGAACGGGATCAGTCTGCCCGAGATGAGCGACGTCATACGCGACGGCCGGGTTGAGCGCGTAGGCGGCTGCCCCGCCGAAGGCAAGCCCAGCGCCGAATCGCCGAGTCAGCAAGTAAATGGCGATGGCAATGATCGGGTGGAAGATGATGCCGGGTAGCTTGACGAGAAAGGTGTAGAACTGACTGGCCAGCATCGCTCGTTCGTTGAACGATGGGTCGACGACCTGCTCGTAGACCTTGCCCGCCGCGCCAAAGAAGTACAGCAACACCGGGGGGTAGTCGGTGTCGATGCGATAGGCGTTGTGCAGCCCCTCGCGGGCAATCTGGCGGCCCCAGGTCTTGTTCGTCCCGATGTCCGCAACGTAGCCTGGGCTGATCGCGGCGATCAGCAGGTACAGGATGACGACGCCCGTCAGGAGCACCGCCAGCAACTGGCCCCAGGTGAGAGGCGCCCGCGCAAACATGGCCTGCCGCCCTCCGCGCGCTCCGCGAACAGGCTTGACTGGAAGGGAACGCCCGAAGCCGTTGGCCCGCATGATGCGGCCCGATTGTAGCAATCCGACGCGCGCCCGGTCACGATTCTCGACGCCGGCAGGGCCAGCGCCAGTATCTGCCTTTATGGTCGATGGAGATCGAGGAACCGCACGGTGGAGATCCAGTCACGGACGGCTTCAACACGAGCAGAGGTCTTGTGCTGTGCGGTCGGCTATGGCATGATAGCCACAGTCGTGGCGGACATACGTGCCATCTTTGAGTGGTCCGTGCGCCACGCTCGGGGGCAGATTCAGTCAGGCTCGGGAACCGTCTCGAGGCCGGCGCGGGTGATCGTAGCGGCCTTTCGTGGCGTCGTTAATGTCGCGAAAGTGCAACGCACGGTGAACGGCGCGGGCGCCTGCAAGACGGTCTGCGATCTGCTACATTGATGTCCGTGCTGGTGGGACCGCGAACGGCGCTGCCGGTACGGGATTTGCCCTCGTCGGCGTGGTGACGACGGGGAGGAGCGCGGGGCCGTGACAGTAACGAAGACGACCAGAAAGATCAGTCGACGGCGGTTCGCTGGATCGGCGAGTGCGGCCGTAGGCGTCGTGGCCGCCTCCGGCTACGTCAAACCCGAGTTGAAGGCGCTCGGGGTGCCGACGGCCTTCGCCCAGGTATCCCCCACACCGGGGACGCCCGTTACCATCACCGTCACGATCCAGACGGCGACGCCGACGAGTACGGCGACCCCGACTGCTACCGGGACGCCAGGAACGGCGACACCCACGAGTACAGCCACGCCGACGTCGACGGGCACGCCGGCGACAGCCACACCGACGTCTACGGGCACGCCAGCGACGGCCACGCCGACCGCTACGGGCACGCCAGCAACAGCCACGCCGACCGCTACCGGAACCCCGGCGACGGCCACGCCGACCGCTTCGGGAACCCCTCCGACGGCGACACCAACAGGTACCATCCCTGCCGAGGGAACTCCGACGACCCCGACGCCGACCGCGACCGGCACGCCGCCGGCTACGGCCACAGCCACCAACACGCCAACGGGCAACACGAACAATAACGGCAACAGCAACTCGAACAGTAACAGCAATAGCAATTCCAATAGCAACAGCAACTCGAACAGTAACAGCAATAGCAATTCCAACAGCAACGGGAACGACAACGGGAGCGTCGGAATCCGCTACGAGACGCCCGGCCCGAACTTCAGCAGTGTCCCGCCGGCAAACAACGTGCCGCCGGTGCTGGGGAACGCGCCGCAGACCACCGCGCCGGGCGTCCTTCCGGCCGCCCCCACTCGGCCGCCCGTGGCCGGGCTTCAGCCGATACCGCCGGTCGCGGCGGCCGTGCCACGTCCCGCCCAGACGCCCTCAGTCCTGCCAGTAGCAGGCCAGGCATCAGTCGATCTACCGCGCTGGGCGGCGCTGGTGGGGCTCGGGCTCGTGGGGAGCGGCCTTGGCCTACGCCTGCGTGACAAGATCCTCGGCCGCGACACCACGGCCCACTCGATTGACGAGTTGGAGTCGGACGTTGCCGACACGGATCTCACCGACCGCCCCTGAGGCACACCTCGCGCTACCAAGACCGCCCGCGCCTCCGAGAGTGGCGCGGGCGGTTTTCGTCGAGCACCTGCCGGCTGGGAAGCGCTGCGCGCTCAGTCGTGGATAATGACCGGCGTCCCAACCGTCGCGAAGTCCCAGAACCAGGCAGCGTCGGCGGATAGCAGGCCGATGCAACCGTGACTCCCGGGCATCCCGAACGTCGCTGGCCGGCGCCAGTAGTTCTCGTGGATCGCGGCGCCGTCGTCAGTAAAGTACTGAGTGTAACGGACGTTCTCGACCTTGTAGGTCGCGCCGGCGCCATTCGGCCCCTGCCCGGCCAGCGTCGAGCCATCCATCGTCTCGTTCGCCACCCGACGATTGATGGCGAACGTGCCGCGCGGCGTGTCCCAGCCTGGGCGGCCGGTCGAGATCAAGACCGACCGAACGGCCGTGCGCCCCTCGTAGGCCGTCGCCACCTGCTCGTGCAGGTTCACGTCGATCCAACGGCCCGTCGTCGGCGCATCAGACGGGGGTGCGGGCGGCGCCACCAGCGGGGCGCGCCGTAGTGCCGTCGAGAAAACGTAACTTCCATCCGAAAGCTGCGCCCAGGTCGTGTTCTCAGTTTCGACCTCCTCGCCGCTCACCCAGTCCACCACGTCGACGGGCGTACCGGCGATGAGCATGCCGAGCGGCTTGTTCGCGCGATTTGGCGCAGCGCGCCGGTAGACGTCCTGGCCAGCGTAGCCGTGCCAGGCTGACGGTGCGGCCGCCTGAGCCGCGGCTGCGGGTGCGGGAGTCGGAGTCGACTGCCCGGCAGGGGGCACGGCCGGTGTGTTCGTGCCAGCGGCTGGCCCTGCTGGCCTGCTCATCGTGCGCCCGAGATCGCCGAGCACGTCCTGACGGGCCGGATCGACGCGCGATGGCTCGACCCGTTGCGTCGACTGAGCCGACGAGGTCGTTGCGAGCGCTGGCGCCTCGAAGTCGGCGGACGTCCCGTTGGCGGATGTCCCGTTGGCGGATGTCCCGTTGGCGGATGTCCCGTTGGCGGACGTCCCGTTGGCGGACGTCCCGTTGGCGGATGTCTCGTTGGCGGATGTCCCGTTGGCGGACGCTCCAGCAGCGGACGTCTCGTTGGCGGGAGTTCTTGACAGATCGCTCCTGGCCGCCTCATGCACGGTCGGCCCCTCCTTGACCGCAACAGTCGGGGCCGAGTCCTCGGCTCGCGCCACGCTAGCACCGGCGAAGAGCCGGTCCCACGGCAGCACGCCCGGTTCGGCCAGTAGTTCGACGGCGGCCAGCGCCAGCAGGCCAAGGAGCAGTTTCAGGACGAGCCGAGGTGGGATTGCCGGCGCGAATGGTGTTCGTGCCACGGTGGCCGGTACGGCCTGGCGTCGCCGCGGTCCGATGGCAGGTGAAGGCTGGTATGACATCGCGGTTCAGTCCTGACAAGAGGAGTGCTGGCCACATACGCAGTCGCCGTACCTCAGACTACGACGGCTGCCGGAAGCGGGCTATCAGGCCGCGAATGCGCGCGATGTCGGCATGCTGACACTTGTAGGGGAGGCTCTCGAAGGCGCAGCGTCCAACGACGGCGCCGCTACGGCGCAGCCTGCATGGTTAGCGGCCCGCGGGAGTGCACGCATGGCCATACTACGCGCGGTTCACATCGAAGGTTACCTACCCAATCCAGGTAAGGTCACCAGCGCGCAGTACACGCCTCCACGCCGTGCGGGCGTCGAGAGAGCAGGGGCACCGTTACCACGAAGGCAGGCCGGGTCGGCGGGAGCAGGCGAGGGGAGCAGCCCGCCCCGAATCCTCAGGAACGGGCTGAGTCGGAGCCGCCTCTTGCAGCGGCGATCTCCTTCGCCTTGCGCAACTCTTCGAGGTAGCGTTGCTGCCCGACAAAGAAGCCCACTCGGCCACTGACCTGCCGGATGCTGTCGCGAACGGTCAGGTTGTGGGCGTCGACCTCGAGGACGATCTTTTGTAGCTCGGTAAGCTCGTCAGCCATAGCGGTCTCATTATAGCCACGCCGATACGGTCGTGGTGAGCAAGCGGCCGGGAACGACGCTCTCGTCGCCGGGCGCGGTCGTAGCACCCACGATGGAGTGGCTAGCGACGGCGGCCCCAGGCGAGGCGGCGGATCGCCACGTCGAGCGGCAGGAGCAGCAGCCCGGCGAGCACGAACCAGAACCAGAGCGGCGTCGGGGACTCGCCGCGCGGCGCGTCGTCGCGAGCGAACGCGGCTGAGGGGTCCGTCAGCTCGTGACCACCGGTCCGCGCCGCCAGCCGCTCCAGCAGGGCACGGTTCACGCCGATGTTCCGCTGCTCGGCGCCGCCGGCGACCGTGAAGCCGATCGTCTCCTCGCGCACGGCCTTCCCCCCCTCGTACTGGACGAAGCGGGCCTCGTAAGCGCCAGCCTGCCCGGCCGTCGTGGCGGTGCTGTACGTGCCCGGCGCGGTCTGTGGCAACGGGAGCTCTCGGGCCGATCCGTCCGGCGCAAGAACGGTCACCCGGGTGTCGAGAAGGTCGCCGAAGCGGCCGTCCGGGCGAATGCTCTGGGCGCGCAAGGCCACGCGATCGCCGTTCACGTCGGCGTTGACTGCGAAGTCGGCACGCGTCGGCTCTGGAAGCGTCCAGCGAACGGCTTGCTGCCAGAAGCGCTCGTATTCCGGCCACTGCTGCCATTCGACCGTCCAGGGGCCACTGGTGTCGGAGGTCCAGGCGACGACCCGCCCAAGCCCATGCTGCCAGTGCGCCAGGAGCGGATCGCCCCGATCGGTCGTCAAGGCCATCACGGCACGTGGGCGGGCCTCGGTGGTGACGTAGCCGGAGATCGGCGGCAGGACGCTGCCGGAGAGGCCGAGCAGGATCGGGCTGGGCTCGGTCTCGCGCGGCAGCACCCGCCCCTCCACCATCGGCGTGCGGGTCACGATCGACGTCTCACGGGTGGTGATCTTTGGGATGTCGGCCGGTCGCTCGGTGAAGTAGTAGCGCCCCGCTCCCATCTGGGCCAGATTGGTGAGCAGTTTGGTGTCTGAGTCACTCCCCATCGCGATCGCTGAGAGCGTGATCTGCGCAGACCGCATCTTGGCGACGAGCGTCGCGTAGTCGGCATCGAACGACTGGCCGTCTGTCATGAGGATGATGTGCTTGAGGCGTGCATCGCTCTGGAGCGCGGCCTTGTACGCTTCCTCGAGGGCCGGGTAGATGCTGGTTCCGCCGTCGGCGACGATCGTACCGATCCGATTCTGGGCCTCGCGGATCTCGTTGGCGCCGCTGATGCGTATCGGCGGCACCACCCAGGCAAAGCGGCTGTCAAACCCGAGCACCCCGAGGGTGTCGTTTGGCCGGAGCGCCTCGACCGACAGTATCGCCGCCTCACGCGCCATCGCGATCTTCGACACCTCATTGCTGCGATACAGGTCCATGCTGCCCGACTTGTCGAGCACCAGGAACAGCGCGACGGTGCCGTCGTCGCGGCGGGGCGGCGGGGCTGGCGAGACCGGTAGCAGATCGTCGAGGACCGACCCGGCGTAGCCGCCGAGCGCGAAGCTCGTGTTGCCACCCGCCACGACCAGCCCTCGCCCCATGTCTCGTACGAACTGCTGGATCGTCCGTTGCTGGTCGAGCGCCAGTTGGGTCGCCGCGACGTTGGCGAGGACGATCCCGTCGAAGCGGTCGAGCAGTTCGGGCCGAGGCGGCACGCTCGCAGGCGCCTGGATCTCGACGTCGACCCCGGCATCCGTCAGCGTGCCCGCCACAGCCTGCCCCTCACCGCTGTGTCCTTCGAGTACCAGGACCCGGCCGGCCTCCTTCACGACAGTTACCGCGTTGGCAGCGTTGTTCTCCGGGCGAGTGTCGGATGATGGTCGGATCTCGGCATGAATCGCCCGCGCGCCGGGCGTGCGCGCCTGGAGCGGCAGCGTGAAGCGGCTCGTCCCGGCTGAGACGTGAACCGACTCTTCTGAGACAGCCTTGCCGTCGATGGCGAGCCGAACCGTGGCATCGGCTTCGACGGTGCTGTCCACGACTACGACCGCCTCGAAGGTCGCGCCCTCACGGACGAACCGGGGCGACTCGACGGCCCGAACGGCAACCTCTGGGGTGCCGGCCACCGCCGACGGCCACGCGAAATCGACTGGTAGGCCAGCCAGTCCGCCGCCCAGCGCCGCGCTCTCGGCGTCTCCGACGTTCTCCCAGCCATCGCTCACGACAATGACGCGTCGCTCGCCAGTCTTCGGCAGCAGGTCGCCAGCCATGCGTAGACCGGCCTCGAGGTTGGTCGCGGTGGCATCGACGCCGGATGGAGCCGGCCCAAGGGTAGGCGGCTGGCCTTCGGCACTCGGGATCGCGACGGTCTGGGCCACCGCCTGCCGTCCGAAGCGGATGACGTTGACACGGTCACCCTGCTGAGCGCCGCCGAGCGCCTGCTGGATCCAGCCGTCAGCGGCAGCGCGGATCGGTCCGCCCATGCTATCCGACTGGTCGACGACAAAGGCGACGGCCACCTGCTGATCCGGGCGCCAGAGCGTGGGGCGAGCGAGGGCCAGGATGAGCGCGGCCAGGAGGGCGGTCCGCAGCAGGATTGCGAGCGCGGCTCGCCAGGGAGCCGCCGTGCGGTACCAGCGGAGCGCCAGCAGGAGGACGACCGGAATCCCGGCCAGGAGCAAGAGCCAGACGGGCTGCTCGAAGGCATAGCGCATCGCCGGCTAGCTCCGCCGTCCGAAGCGCCACCACTCGAGGGTGAGCAGCAGCAAGCCAAGCCCTACCAGATACGGCCACACCTCGAGTGGGGTCAGGATATCGTCCTCGCCAGTCTTCACGACAGCCGCGATGGGCGGGCGCGCGTGAGGTGCGATGGCTGACTCGACCTCGTCGGTCAAGTTGATCGAGAACACTCGTGGATCGCCGGCGCCTGAACCTTGCTCGCGTACGACGTAGCGCCCAGGCTGGTCGAGGCCATCCAGGCGCACGTTACCGTTTTCCACAGGCAGGCGCCGCTTCTCGCCGCCCAGCAGGTCGAGGAGCACCTCGCGCACGCCCGGGCGAGTCGGAAGTGTCACCGACTTGCCCGGCGGCAGCGAGGGCGACAGATCGCCGCCGCCCAGGAACGAGATAGCGTTGGCCACCAGGAGCGGGAAGGCGATCATCCGGTCGATCCCCGAGTCCGACGGCTCGAAGCCCAGCCCGACCACGGAGCGCCCTTCTTCCCGCCCCTCGACAATCAGCGGGCCGTCCGGCGCCTCGGCCACCACCTTCGCCCAGGCCGGCGGCTCGAACGGCGCGGCCTTGGCGAGCCGAATCGCCGAGAGGTCGATAGCCTGCAAGAGTGGATGGCGCGCATCGTAGTCGCTGAACTGGACGCCCTGAACCTCCTTGCCGACCGGCAGGAACGGCCGATTCGGGGGGGGATTCACCAGGATCAACTGGCCGCTCGGCAGGCGGTCCGGCAGGACACCGTCGAACACCACGATCTCGGCCCCGGAGCCGTCGTAGCGCTCAGGGGTCATCGTGTCGACTTTCAGGTCCGGGATCGCTTTGAGCGCCCGCTCGAGCGCTTCTGGCTGACGGGCGACGAGCAGGACGTTCCGGACGTAACCCGTGTCGACGTTCACTTCGGCCAGGTCGTCGGCCGGCAGTGCGTCGCCACCCGACAGCCGCACGGCAACCCGACGCGCCCCACGCGGCACGTCGAAGGTCGCCGCGGCCCGCCCTTGAGCGGGCAGGGTGACGCTGCGCGTTTCGATCGTCACGTCATCGACGTAGAGGGTCGCGCCGACAGGGATCGGCCGAGAAGCGTAGTTGGCGATCTGGGCGAACGCCGAGTAGTCGCCAGATGCGCCCGGCTGCCTCGCGACACCGAGCGAGACGATCGCGCGATTGGCGCTTTCGACGCCAATCGTCTCGAAGCGGACCGGCACGCCGAGCGCCGACAGGTCGCCCGGATCGGCGAAAGCGCCGTCCGATAGCACGACCAGCTCCGGAGCGCGTTCCGGGGTTCGACGGGCCAGGTCTGCGCCGACGAAGAGCGCCTCGCGCATCGCGGCCTGGGCGCCGCCCGCCTGCACGCCGCCCAACGAGGTCAGCGCCGTTGCCGAATCGGCAGCGGCGGCCAGAGGCGTTGGATGCGCCCCGACGCGCACCACTGACGCCACGTCGCCCGGCCCGAGCCCGGTCAGCAGCCCTCTCGCACGCCGGACCGCCTCATCGAAGCGGGTCGGGCTCGCGTCGGTGGCGAGCATGCTGCCTGACGCATCCAGCAGCAGCACGAGATGGCGGCCCGGCGGCGCGGTGATGCGCGGCGAGGCGAGCGCGAACGCCGCCGCTGCCACGGCCAGCAGTTGAAGCAGCAGCACCAGCGTCAGGCGGGGCAGGCGCACCCGCCGCGGCATGTCGGCATCGTGGCCCAGGTCGCGCCAGAGAAAGACGGTCGGGACGACATGGCGCCGGGCGGCAGCACGGAGCACGTGCAGCAGAACGATGAGTGGGATCAGCCCTAGCAGCCAGAGCGCGTTCGGCTGCTGGAACGTGAGCGCCGGGAACGTCATCGACCGCCGCCCCCCGTAACCCTGACGGGCACGCGATCGGCAGTGAGGTGCGAGCGCGAGGAGCAGCCGTTACGGAGGGTCGATACCAAAGCTCGTTCCGTCCGCGCGTAATGTACCAGACCTCCCCATGGGCGCGGTCGAGATTCACGGCGGCATGGACCTCCCGCCAGCCTCAATACTCTCGTGGGCGTGCGGGCCGGTGTGCTACGCTGACTGAGAACTCTCACCGCCGGACGACGTCGTCCGACCGGCTCGGCGGCTGGGGACGCATCCCGCCTGGAGACGCCTTCTCGATGCCCGGTAGTCACTGGATGATCGTCACGACCCCGGAGAACTTCGAGATCACCAGCGCGCGTCGTTTCGACATGCTCGGCCTGAAGTCCCGTCATCGCAAGAAGGCCGAGCGCATGGCGCCGGGCGACCGGGTGCTCTACTACGTGAGCGGCTGGCAGGTGTTCGCCGCGACCGCGACGGTGACATCCACCTTCTTCGAGGATCCAGCCCCAGTTTGGATCAGCACCGAGCGGCGCCCAGATGTGGCACCGTGGCGAGTGAGAACCCGGCCGGACGTGGTGCTGGATTGGTACGAGCGGATCGACGCGCGCCAGATCGCGCCCCGCATGCTCTACGTCAAGCGCTGGGCGCCCGAAGACTGGCCGCTCGCGTTCCAGGGCCAGGTACACCTGTTGTCCTCGACCGACTTCGCGCTCATCGAACAGGAGATGCGGCGGATCATCGATCGGCGGGGCAGCCGCCGCGAGCGTCCGCCGCGCCGTCCGCCGCCGGCCGTTGCCATCCCAGCGCCCGGTGTGCCATCGCCGTCCTGACGCTGAAGCCGAGCAGGCGGCGTAGTCTAGCGCCCCTGGATAGGCAGGGCTATAATCGACGTGAGGATTACCGTCGGCTCTCTGCCGGGCCTGGGCCTGATCGCCCACTGCACGCGGCCGAGTCGTCCCTCACGCTGACGCCCTGGCGCCGAAAGGCGTCATCTTTATGTTGGGAGAGGCGTTGAGGCCCTGGCTCTGTGCCCCCGGATCGTTCAGACGCCGCGAGAGCTGGGAGGAAAGATGGCGCAACGCGACGACCTGGTCATCCGCGTGGCAGGAGAGGCCGGCGAAGGCGTCCTGAGCACGGGTCAGTTGATCACTCTGGCAGCGGCTCGCGCTGGCTACAGCGTCCTGACCGACTCGGTGCCGCCGGCCGAGATCAAAGGCGGGCACTCACTGTTCCAGATCCGCCTCTCGCCGCATCGGCTCCACGCTCGGGGAGATACCGTCGACATCCTGCTGGCATTCAACCAGGAGGGCTACGACCGCAACATCAGGGAGCTTCGCGACGGCGGCCTGCTGATCTACGACTCTGGTGAGTTCACCCCGCCGGAGAACCCCGGCACCTACGTCCAGCATGCTCTCCCCCTGACCGACATCGCCAAGAAGGAGCTCCAGTTCGAGCTCGGCAAGAACGTCGTGGCGGTCGGCGCGATCTCGGCGCTGTTCGGGCTCGATCCAGAGTACCTTCGCACGCTCCTTCACCAGCGCTTCGCGCGCAAGGGTGAGGCGATCCTGAACAAGAACTACCAGGCACTCGACGCCGGCATCGGCTACGTCGAGCGGAACATCCCCGACCGGGGCGCCCTCCAGGTGAAGTCGTCGCAGACCGGCGGGCAGGCGCGCATCGTGGTCTCGGGAAACCAGGCGTTCGCGATGGGCGCACTGGTGGCGGGCTGCCGAGTGTACGCGGGCTACCCGATCACACCGGCGACGGACATCATGGAGTTCCTCGCGGCCGAGCTTCCGAGGGTTGGCGGCTCGGTCGTGCAGGCAGAGGACGAGATCTCGGCGATCGGCATGGTCGTTGGCGCGTCCTACGCTGGCAAGAAGGCGATGACCGCGACGTCTGGGCCGGGCCTCAGCCTGATGGTCGAACTGATGGGTCTCGCCTCGATGGCTGAGATCCCGGTCGTGATCGTCGACGTCCAGCGAGTCGGCCCGTCGACTGGCATGCCGACCCGCCAGGAGCAGGGCGATCTGTTCCTCGCGTCGACCGGCGGGCACGGCGAAGTGCAGCGTATCGTGCTGGCGCCGGCGTCCGTCTCGGATTGCTTCACCCAGGCAATCAACGCCTTCAACCTGGCCGAAGAATTTCAGGTGCCCGTTCTGGTGCTCTCGGACATGACGCTCGGAGTCCGGACCGAGAGCATCCCAACCCCGGACTACTCGCACGTCGAGATCAAGAGCCGTCTCACCTACCAGAGCAACGGGAACGGCCAGGGGAACGGCGTGCACGGCCCTGGCGTCGAAAGCGGGTATCGGCGCTATACGCTTACGGACAGTGGCATCTCCCCGATGGCGATCCCTGGCCAGGAGGGCGGCCAGTACGTCGCGACCGGCCTGGAGCACAACGAGGCCGGTCGACCTCGCTCGGATGCCCAGAACCATCGCCAGATGACGGACAAACGCTTCAGCAAGTTGGAGCGCGCCCGCAAGGCGGCGCCGCCTGCGCACTTGTACGGTGATCAGGATGCCGAGGTCGGGATCCTCTGCTGGGGCTCCACGTTCGGGACGGTCGTCGAGGCGATCGACGCGGCCGCGAAGAAGGGGCTAAAGGTGGCGGCCCTCGCGCCGCGCATGATCTGGCCGCTGCCGGACGATCAGATCGAGCCCTTCATCACCTCGAAGCGCGTCGTCCTGGTTCCCGAGATGAATTACACCGGTCAACTCGCCCAACTGATGCGCGCTCGCTACCTGCGCGACGTTCGGTCGGTTGTCGAGTATACCGGGCAGCAATTCACCGTCACGCGGCTGGTTGCCGAGATCGAAGGAGTCTATCAGCATGCCCGCTAACAATATCGGCGCGCGCGGCGCGACCGCGACCGGCGTCGGCCCGGCCAGGACCGCCGGCGAGGCTGGCCCCGCGTTGCTGCCTCTCGACATGTACAAGAGCGATGAGAAGCCAACCTGGTGCCCTGGCTGCGGTGACTTCGGGGTACTGAATGGCCTCTACAATGCCATGCGGGCCAAGGGCTTCGGCACCAAAGACATCGTCATCATCTCGGGTATCGGCTGCTCGAGTCGGCTGCCCTTCTTCGTCGCCAGCTACGGCTTCCACGGCGTTCACGGCCGCGCGATGCCGATCGCCACGGGTGTCAAGGTCGCAAACCCGGACCTGAAGGTGCTGGCGATGGGCGGCGACGGCGATGCCTTTGCCATCGGCGGCGGCCACTTCATCCACGCCGCGCGCCGGAACCTCGACATCTGCTACGTCATCATGGACAACAACATCTATGGGCTGACGAAGGGGCAGACCTCGCCGACGAGTCAGGTCGGGTTCGTCACCAAGACCACTCCGAAGGGCACGCCAGACCGCCCGATCAACCCACTGGTGCTGGCCATCGCCAGCGGTGCAACGTTCGTGGCGCGCGGCTTCTCCGGCAAGCCGAAAGATCTCGCCGACCTGATCGTCCAAGGGATCAACCACAACGGCTTCGCGGTGATCGACACCTTTAGCCCCTGCCCCACCTTCAACAAGGTCAACACGTTCAAGGCATACCGCGAAGAGGTGGCTGACCTACCGGGCGACCACGATCCGAGCAACATGCACGCGGCGATCGAATACGCAAGCTCGATCGATCCGTTCTACCTGGGTGTGCTCTACAGCCAGGAGGGCGAGAGCTTCGAGGATCACCTGAAAGCCCAGAAGGCCGGTACCGAAGCCGACACGCCGAAGTTGATGGCGGACCTCTTCGCGCGCTACGCCTGATCCTCACCCGCGTCGGGACTGATGTAGCCGGGGGCGCTGCCCTCGGCTTCTTGCCCGGCTACCCCTCAGCGTGGGCAGGCTGCCGCGTGGTGCTCGGGGGTGTAGCTGCCAGGAACAACACGGCGCTGAGGGCCGACGCGACGGTCAGCGCCAGGAATGGCGTCTCGTAGCTGCCCGTGACGTCGGCGATCATCCCGATCGCAATCGGGGCGGCAAACGCGCCCGGCGACGCAAGCGTCTGGGTCAGTCCCACGATCCGACCGTACGCCACTCGGCCAAAGTACTCGCCGAGCAGTGAGTTGAGCACCGCCGCACGCACCCCCCAGGCGAAGCCGAAGAAGGTCGCATACAGAAGAAGCAGCCAGAGCGAGGTCGCCAGGGCCACAAGCGCCACACCTGCCGTGGCGCCGACAAGCACCACACCAAGCAAGGTGTGCTTTGGCACCCGATCGCCGAGCACTCCGCCAACCAGCCGACCGCCGATATTGACGACGTTCATCGCGGCGACCACGAAGGCGACCGTCTCTCGGTCAAGCGCTCGCTCCAGATGAGGGAACTGGTGAATGCTGAGCGCCGACTGGACCAGCATCACGAACGTCGACCCCAGTGTGATGCACCAGAACGTCCGCGTCCTGACTGCCTGGCGCAGCGTGTAGTCCACCAGCCCGCCCCCGCGCGTGGACCCGCCAGCGGTGGGGTCGGTCCGGCCCGCGACGTCGCCATCGCGTAGCAGCCCGTAGGCTTCGGGCGCATCCCGCATCAGCAACATGACGGGCACAACGAGCAGCAAGATCCCGAGCGCGCTCCCCAGGGCCGCAACCCGCCAGCCGTACTCCGCCTGTGCCCAGACCAGGGCCGGGATGAAGGCAGCGCCGCCCACGCCGAATCCGGCGACCGCCAGACCCATCGCGAAAGTCCGCTTCCGGCGGAACCAGCGGTTCAGGCTGTAGCTCACCACGAGCAGCCCTAGCAGGCTGTTTGCTAGCGCCATCAGCAGGCAGGCGACGTAGTAGGTCCACAGGGAATTGGCGACGCCGAAGAGTGCGAACGAGAATGCGAAGAGGACCGCGCCGACGAACATCAGGCGGCGCGGTCCGAACTTGTCCACGAGCCAGCCGTTGACTGGCCCAAGAAACGTGTCCGACTGTTGGATGGAGCGGCCGGCGGCCGTCGCACCCGCGCTCCAGCCGAACTCAGCTTGCAGCGGCCCGACGTACGTCGACAGCCCCTGCATGGCGAGACTGGTCACCATCTGAGCGGCGAAGCAGACTCCGACGACGATCCAGCCGTAAAACAGACGCGGCGAGGCAGCGGCGACCAGCCCGGCCCCTCGAGCCCGGCCGGGAACAGAGGAAGACATGCCGCAGGATACTCCGGATGACCGCTCGGTGGAGCGGCGATCCATTCGGAATCGCGAAGGCTACTGGGGGAGCAGCGAGCGGTCGTAGCCGGGTGCCGCCCTCAGGTGGAGCATCGTAGTCGAGTGCCGCACGCGGAGGCTCGAACTGGCCCGTACTCGCGGCATCAAAAACGCCGACCCCCAAAAGAGTGGGTCGGCGTCGTCCAGTCTGGGAAACGCTGTGGCGGGCTCGAGGGGATTCGAACCCCCGGTCTCGGCCTTGACAGGGCCGCATGTTAGGCCACTACACCACGAGCCCAGCGCTCAGGGACTATAGCACACCGATCCCCGAGCGTCCAGCGCTCGGGAGTCACGACAGGGCTATCGCATGTTGATCTTGACAGTTCCTTTACGAGTGTGTGATCTGTGGTTGGCGGCAGTCGGCCGAGGCCCGTCACTCTCTCTCCAGCCTCCCGGCCGATGCCACAGCGCTCAGCACCGCCATCCGGAGTCAGTGGGGCATCGAGCATCGCCTCCATTGGGTGCTCGCCGTCACCGTCCACGAGGATGCCTGCCGCGTCAGGGTCAGCCACAGGGTCGGCCACAGGGTCGGCCACGCTCCCGAAAACTTCGCGCTCCTCCGCCACCTCACCCTCAACGTGCTCAGACAAGACCGCTCGACCAGAGGTCGTGTGTCCGCCAAACGCCTCCGCGCCGCCCTCACTGACCGCTATCTCCGCTCACTCCTTGCGGATTTGAGCGCCTGAGTAAACATGCGATTGCCCTGGAGCCACAGAGCCGCCTGGCGCACGGGCACGCGGCGATACTGGTGGTACACGTCTTGTACGCACGACCGGTGCATCAAGACTGGATGCTGCGACTCAGCGAGTATGGGCGGACGGGTAGCGCTCGCTACGCATCCGACGCCGGCTCCTTGACACGGATCGCCGTATCGAGTGCCGGGCATCGGCGGCCGGGCGTCGGCTACACTGAAACGGAGCGGGAGGTGGGCGTGAGCGCAAAGGCGACGACAATTGCGCAGGGCGAGTTAGACCGGTTCCTCACGGTGACCCGCGATGTGTTCCGGCGCGCGTCGGTCGCGTCCCCGCGCGGTCGGGCGGTATATGCCACCCCCCCAACTGGGAAATACCCGTACGTCTACACGCGCGATCTCGCGATCACGGTGGCTGCGTTCTGCGAACTCGACGCGCTCGACGCCGCGCGCGATCTCTGCCGCTTTCTCCTGCGCGTGCAGGCCCAGGATGGTTCGTGGGCGCAGCGCTACGACGCCGAAGGACGGCCGGCAGCCGTCGTCTCCCAGCAGGATGCGACGGCACTGGCGGTCTGGGCGCTTCTGACCTACGTGAAGGCCGCCAACGACGACACGCTGATCGAAGTGGCCCGCGAGCCGATCGAGCGCGCGACCGCGTACACCGTCGAGCGCACCCTCAATTCATACCTCTATCTGGTCGAGACAGTCACCTCGATTCATGAGTCCGAGGTCAGCACCGGGTACGAGATCTGGAACAACTGCGCCCACGCCGCCGCCTTCGCCCTCTGCCACCGGGTCTACGGCGGCGAGCGGTTCCGGCGGCTGGCGCTGATGATCCGCCGCGCAATCGGGCTGCTAATGGTCCAGGATAACCGCTTCCTGCGCCGCCTCGACCCGGACGGCTACCCGGACCCCCGCCCCGACGTCACCTTGATGGCGCCGTTCTACTTCAGCCTCTGGTCGTCGACCGAGCGGGCGGTCCTGAACTCAGCCGAAGTGATCGAGCGAGCGCTCTGGAACGTCGAGATGGGCGGGTACGTTCGCTACCTACCCTTCTCGCCCGCCGAGCGGCATGCTATCCCCGGTCCCTGGCCACACTTCACCGCCTGGATGGCGCAGTATCACTACGCGATCGGTAATCAGGATCGGGCCGAAGCGATCATGCGCTGGCTGTTCGATAACGCGGTCGAGGGGGAAATGCCCGAGCAGGTGCTGCCCGCCGCCTCGATTCGGCGGTACGCCCCAGAGCTACGTGACCGTCTCGCCACCCTCAACGCCAACGGGACAAACGGCCGCCTCGTCACGGCCGACACCCGAGCGATGCGCCAGGAGCTCGACTACCTGGAGCGCGAAGCGCGCGGCCTCGACGTGGTCCCGACGAACGTCCCGTACTTCTGGGCACACGTCGAGACGCTGCGGGCGCTCAAGCGCGGCGGCTACGTCGAACGGTGGGAACCTGAGCCGAGCACCCGGCGCTCGCAGTAGGGCGAGGGGGAGCGAGTCGTCGGCCATCAGTGACCGGAAGATGACCGGCTCCCAGACCTCTCCTCCTGACCGTTGGTACCCGAAAGCTCGCCTCAGATCAGGGACCGTGACTGGCCGCCGTCGACGTTGATGCAGGCGCCGAGCACGAGGCTCGCGGCGTCCGAGGCCAGGAAGACGACGACGTTCGCGACCTCCTGGGGGTAGCCGAAGCGGCCGAGCGGCAGCTCGTGCTTCACGAACTCGGCCATCTGGTCCGGCTGCTCCTTGATCCGCCGTTCCCACGAGCCGCCGGGGAAGACGATCGAGCCGGGGGCGACGGCGTTGACGCGGATGCCCTTCGGCGCAAGCTGGCGGGCCATCGTCTTCGAGAGCGCATTTTCAGCAGCCTTCACGACGTTGTAGGCTGGCCGCCCGCCCCATTCACGCCCGTAGATCGACGAGATCATCACGATCGCGCCGCCACCCTGACGCTCCATCAGCGGCACCACCAGCCGACTCGCCCGGATCGCCGGCCAGAGTGTCAGGTCGAGCACGCTATCCCAATCGGCGTCCGTCGTCTCGACGAACGATTCCTTGCCACCGCCGCCGGCATTGTTGACCAGGACGTCGATCCGACCAAAACGCTCGCCGACCGACGTGATGAACCGCTCCAGCGCGGCCGGATCGGTCACGTCGACGGGCTCAGCCAGCACCTCCGCTCCGGCCGCCTCGATCTCACGGGCCGTCTCCTCCAGACGCTCGCGTCCACGCGCGCAGATCGCCAGCCGACAGCCCTCAGATGCCAGCGCCAGCGCAATCGACCGGCCGATCCCTCGACTCCCACCGGTCACAACGGCGGCCTTCCCCTTCAGACCAAGATCCACGGTCTGTTCCTCCTCGCCAGGGTGCGTTTCATGGAGCGTGCTCGCCGAAGCGGATCGCGGTGTCCGCCGCGCGCGTCAGATCGGCGCCGGGAGTACCACCAGTGCAGCCGACTCACTCCGGCAGATCGACCGGGCCTGGATCCACGAAGCCGTCACCGTAGCGCCAGCGAATCCGCAGCGCGCCCGGCGGTACTTCGGTGTCGCCCGGCCCCGCGCCCACGAATTCCCAGAACTCCGGCCACATCCGGGGATTCCGGAGGAAGCGGACGATCGGCTGAGGCTCGTCGGCCGCGAGCGAAATCGTCAGATCGTTACCTGCCTGCGCCAGCGCGTACCCCGAGAGCAGGTACTTCTGATACTGAAGCGCGGCTTCATCCGAGTGGAGCCAGCGCACGAATCGTTCGTGCTCCTCACCCGCGTCTGCCCTCACCCGCCCTCGCCAGATCCGTACCCTCTCCATATTGACAAGCGTAACCGGCCACGACATGCGTTGCAATACACCCGCTCGGTCGCCCGGTCTGCACCACTGCGCGCCGCTCGGGTACCGTTCTCCGGCACTGGAGGGTATGGTTCGTGGTGGCATTTCGGATTGGCACAGTTCGCGTCGGTACGCTCGATGACGAACGGTTCGCGGCCCTCCTGGACGCGGCGGCACAGGTCGGCAGTGCGGAGGCGTACCCGATCCTCTTCTCGCTGCTCGGGCCCGAGCGCGCCGTGGACCCGCTCGCACTCCTGGATGAGCTTGGGCGGCTCTCGAAGGCGCTACCCGGCACCGGCGCAGCAGCCCTCGCCGGTATCCTACGGGACGACTTGCTCGACGGCCTCGCCGCTCTGGGGGAGGGCTGACGGAGCGGGTCGGCGTCGCCCGGCGGGTCGATAACGGCTCAGGAACGACGCACGCAGTTCAGGAAACGTGCCGCGTGCAAGGGCGTCCCTGATCTTCGCCGTCAGGTTGAGGATGAAGGCCAGGTTATGCGTCGCCGCAAGGGTGGCAGCCAGCAGTTCCTCGGCGGCGAACAGGTGCCGCAGGTACGCCCGGCTGAACGTCCGACAGGTGGGGCAGGCGCACCCGGGATAGATCGGCCCGTCATCCTCGCGGTAACGCGCCTGGTCGACCGCAAGCGCGCCATCCGGCGTGTACAGGATGCCGCGTCGGGCCAGTCGGGTCGGCCCGACGCTGGCGAACGTATCGATACCGGCCGCGACGCACTCGAAGAGCAGGTCCGGCTCGCCGATGCCGGGCAGGTGGCGCGGGCGCTCGTCGGGCAGGGCCGGGACGGTCCAGGCGAGGACGTTGCGCAGATCGCGCCTCGTGGTACCAAGCGAACCGCCGATGGCGAACCCGTCGAACGGCAGACCGCTGACAAATGCGGCGCTCTCGGCTCGGAGCGCGCGAAAGGCGCCCCCCTGGACGACGCCGTACAGCGCTCGGTCGGAGCGACGAGCCTCCAGGCAGCGTTCGGCCCATCGGTGGGTACGGCGAAGCGCTCGGGCTGCCTGCGCCCCGTCCTGTCGTGGTAGGGACAGTTCGTCGAACGCCAGCATGACGTCCGCCCCGAAGGCTTCCTGGATCGCAATCGAGGACTCGGGCGTCAAGCGATGGGTCGAACCGTCGATGTGCGAGCGGAACGTGACGCCTCCGTCGTCGACCTTCGTCACTCTGGCCTGCGCCACCTGAGCCGCGCTCCGCGAGGCCGACCGTGTGGCGGCCTGCGCCCCGGCCTCGCCGCCTGACCGCCGATGCGCGCGCCGATCCCGGTCGGGGAGCGCCCCGGCCATCGTCTCGATACCATGCGTGGAGTCGAGCCCAAGACTGAAGACCTGATAGCTACCGCTGTCGGTGAACAGCGGACCTGGCCAGCGCATGAAGGCGTGGAGGCCGCCCAGACCCGCGATCGAATCGGGGCCAGGACGGAGCAGCAGGTGGTAGGTGTTGACGAGCAGCGCCTGTCCGCCGAGCGCCGCGACCTCCTGGGGCTGAAGGCTCGCGACGGCCGCCTGCGTCCCAACGGGGATGAACGCAGGCGTATCCATGACCCCGTGCGGCGTCTCGAGGCGGCCGAGGCGGGCGCGCGAGGAGGAGTCGGGGCGGCAGATGGCAAACGGCAAGGTGGACATGGCGTGCGAAGGATGATACCCGGCGCAGCTTCCCCGCCCACTCGACAGGCGTGCGCCAGGATACGCCGACGGCCGAGCCGGCTACGACAGTCACGGCCGACCCGCGCGGCCGACCAGCTCGACCGATCCTGCCACTGCCGAGCACGAAGGGCAACTGTGCGCCGGCCGGCCGGCGTGTCCCACTGGATGAAAAAGCCGCTATACTCCGCGACGCCGTCCAGACTCCCGACGTGCGCGTGCCTCCGAGGCCGCTCGCACGTTCTCCGAGCCGAGACGATTTGCGCGATCGAGCCTCGTGAACGACCCAACGCTCTCGCTCGTCATCCCCGCCTACAACGAGGAGGCCCGCCTGCCGGCGACGCTGGAGGCGACCTCCGACTACTTGCATCGGCGCGGCGAGCCGTACGAGATCCTGGTCGTGGTGAACGGCAGTACCGATGGCACGGCCGCCGTCGCCAAGTGCTTCGCCGAGCGCGACCCGAGCGTTCGCCTGATCGTCACGTCGCTGCGCGGCAAGGGGCTGGCCGTCAAGATTGGGGTGAGCGAGGCGCGGGGTGAGCGGGTCGTCTTCTGCGATGCCGACCTGAGCACGCCCATTGACGAAGTTGTCGGGCTGGCCGACCGCCTGAACGAACGCGATCAGATGGTGATTGCGACCCGCGAGGGGCACGGCGCCCGCCGCATTGGTGAGCCATACTCGCGCCATATTATGGGGCGGGTCTTCAACTCGCTTGTGCAGGTGCTGGCGGTCCGAGGCATCCACGACACCCAATGCGGCTTCAAGGCGTTCACCCGTCGCTGCGCTCAGGCCGTGTTCAGCCGTCAGCGATTGGCCGGGTTCGGCTTCGACGTGGAATTGCTCTACATCGCGCGGAAGCACGGCTTCCACATTCGCGAGGTACCCGTCACCTGGGTCTACCGTCCGAGCAGCCGCGTCGACCCAGTGCGGGACACGATCAGGATGTTCCTTGACGTCGTCCGGGTGCGCCTGAACGACCTGCGCGGCCGGTACGACTGATCGAGGCGGCGCGGCCGTCCAGCGTATACTTGCCGGTATGGCGGAAACGATTCTGGTCTGCACGGCCTGGCCGTATGTGAACGGCTCCCTGCACGTCGGCCACCTCGCCGGCGTCTACGTCCCTGCCGACACCTTTGCGCGGTTTCAGCGGCTGCGCGGCAATGACGTACTGATGGTCTCGGGCAGCGACGAGCACGGGACGCCGATCACCGTGCGTGCCGAGCAGGAGGGGGTGTCCCCGAAGGAGATCGCAGATCGCTACCATGAGGAGTTTCTCGGGTACTGGCGCGACCTCGGGATCAGCTACGACCTGTACACCCGGACCGGAACCGACACCCATCGCCGGGTCGTGCAAGACGAGTTCCTGCTGCTTCAGGAGCGAGGCTACCTCTTCGAGCAGACGACCGAGGCGTTCTACGATGAGAAGGCCGGCCGCTTCCTCCCGGACCGTTACGTCGAGGGAGTGTGCCCGAACTGCGGCTACGCCAAGGCGCGCGGTGACCAGTGCGACAACTGCGGCAAACTGCTGGACCCGATCGACCTGATCGAGCCGAAGAGCCGCCTGACCGGTGAGACGCCGGTACTACGCCCGACCCGCCACTTCTACTTCGATCTGCCGAAGCTCAACGAGCCGCTGCTTGCATGGGCGCGGGGGCACACCAACTGGCGCCCCAACGTCTACCGCTTCACCGTCAACTTCCTCGAAGGCGGGCTTCAGCCACGCGCTGTCACCCGCGATCTTCAGTGGGGCGTGCCGGTGCCGATCGAGGGGTACGAGGACAAGCGTATCTACGTCTGGATCGAGGCGGTCACCGGCTACCTCTCGGCGAGCGTTGAATGGGCCGAGCGGAAGGGCGCATCCGAAGCATGGCGGCGCTGGTGGAAGGACGATACGACCCGGCAGTACTACTTCATCGGCAAGGACAATATCCCCTTCCACACCGTTATCTGGCCGGCCATCCTGATGGCACGCGGCGATACGATCCTGCCCTACGACGTCCCATCGAACGAGTACATGAACTTCGGTGGGGCCAAGGCGTCCAAGAGCGCTGGCATCGGCACGACCGTCCCGGATCTGCTGAAGGCGTTCGACCCCGACCCGATCCGCTTCTATCTCACCATGAACGCCCCGGAGACGTCCGACTCCGACTTCTCGGCGGACGAGTTGATCCGCCGCAACAACGATGAGCTAGTCGCGGCCTGGGGCAACCTCGTGCACCGCAGCCTGACCTTCACCCAGCGCTACTTCGACGGGCGGGTACCCGGCGACGGCTCGACCGATCCGCTCGTGGAAGCGGAGATCGCGAAGACATTCGAGCGCGTCAGCGAACAGCTCGAAGCGGCCCGCTTCAAGGAGACGATCCGCGAGGTGCTGGAGCTTGCCCGCTTCGGGAACCGCTACTTCGACGAGCACGCGCCCTGGAAACAGGTCAAGATCGACAAGCAGCAGGCCGGCCAGACTATCGGCACGCTGCTGAACTTGATCGACGCCCTGAAGGTGCTGTTCGCGCCGTTCCTCCCCTTCAGTTCGGCCAGGCTGCATGCGCTCCTTGGCTACCAGGACCGGCTCGAAGACCACGGCTGGTGCTGGGAGCCTCTGCCGGTCGGGCAGGCGCTGCCGAAGCCGACGCCGCTGTTCGTCAAGATCGAGACGGGCCAACCGACGCCCGCCTGATGTCCGGCGCGTGGCGCTGACCCCCGCGCTCTCGCCGTCGCCAGAGGCCGCCCCAGCAGCCTCCGGGCAGCGCCGTCCCGCTCGGCTCAGCCTGACGCTCGCGAGGGCGCTTCTGGCCGCGGTGCTGCTCGGCTACGGCTACCTCGCCGTCGGGTATGCCCGGGCGACGCCGCGCTGGAACAACCCCGACGAGCCGGCCCATTTCTCCTACCTACGTTACGTCGCGCTTACGAGGCAGCTTCCCGTCCTCCAGGCTGGCGACTGGGACGCCGATCTGCTCGAACGGCTGAAGACCGACTGGTTCCCGAACGACTACGAGATCGAGAGTATCCGCTACGAGAGCCACCAGCCGCCGCTCTACTACCTGTTCGGCGCGGCCGTCCATCGCCTGACCTGGGATCTGCCGATCGCCCGTCAGGTACTCGCGCTGCGGGCACTCTCGATCGCGCTGGGGGCGGTGGTGGTCATCTGTGCCTACGTCGTCGGCCGGGAGGTGGCGCCGGGGCGGCCGGACGTCGCCGTGCTGGCCGCTGCCACCGTCGCCTTCACCCCGATGAATACCGCCATCTCGGCAGCCGTCAATAACGACAGCCTCGCGAACGCCCTGGCCGCGTTGACGTTAGCCGTGCTGCTCGTCGGGTGGCGGCGTGGCTTTGGCGACCGGGCGGCGTTCCAGCTTGGCGTGCTCGTCGGCGCGTTGGTCCTGACCAAACTCACCGTCTACGTCTACGTCCCGCTCATCCTCGGCACCCTGCTCCTCGCCAACCTCCGCTCCACTGCCCATCGACGAGCCACGGCCCCTGTCGCCGCCCGCAGACCGTCCTCGGCCCCCCACGACTGCCGCAGCGGGTCGCCTCACGGCTGGTGGAGCGAAGCCTCGCCCGGCGACTGGCTGCGAGCCTTGCGGCGGCCGGTCCTCGCGGGGCTCGTCGGGCTGGTGGTGTCGTCCTGGTGGCTCATACGGAACGTGCTGACCTACGGGCCGCTCGATCCGCTGGCGATGGCCCGTCACGATGCGGTCGTGGTCGGGCAGCCGCGCTGGGAGAGTCTGGACCTCGAATCGCTCGGCTTCTTCTTCAAAATCCTGTTCCGAAGCTTCTGGGGCGTCTTCGGCTGGATGGGTGTGGTGCTCGACGACGGCTTCTACTTCCTGTACCTCGCGCTGACGCTCCTGGCCGTCGTCGGCCTGTTCGTCGGCTGGCGCACTGCACGCGGCGCGAGTGCCAGCGCCGTTACGGAGTGGGCGGGCGGACGCACTGGCCCACACGTAGGAGTCAGCAGCGCATACGACCTCGATCGGCACGGCGACGCCGGTGCACGGGTCGCCGCTGGTACGCCACCTGCCGACGCGATACACGGGCGCTGGCTGCTGGTCACCCCGATCCTGCTGGTGGCCGGCGAGGTGGCCTACTACAACGTCTCGTTCATCCAGCCCCAGGGCCGCTACCTCTTCCCCGCGCTCGTGCCGCTCGCCGTGCTGCTCGCCATTGGCTGGACCCGGCTCGCCTCCTTCGCGACGGCCCGGCTGCCCGTCCGACTCCTGACGACGGGCCTGCTGGCCGGTGCCATCGGCTGGTCGCTTGGTGAGGCGCACGGCGCCCTACGCGCCGTCGACCTCTGGCCCGACGAGCGGCTAATCGCAGTAGCACTCGTCGCGGGACTTGCGGCCACCTACGCGCCGCTCGTCGTGCGCCGCCGACTGACGGTTGGCCTACCGCTCGTGCTCGCGCTCACCCTCGGCCTGCTCGACCTCGCCGCGCTGGTCCGCTTCGTCGCGCCGGCGTTCCCGCACCGATAGCGCGCCTCACCGGGTGGCCGTTCTTCGTGGCCGAATCTGCGTCCGGCACGCCCGTCGCTATACAGGTGGTGGGCTGCGCCCGGTGGATCACTTGAGACATGAACGTAGACTCAGCAGGTGGCAGATCCATCGAATGGGCTACGGCGGCTACCCGAACGTACACCCCCGAATTGTCCGCTGCCAGATCATCGTGTTGAGGGGTTGACAAGCGACGCCATGTCGCATAGGCTGTGACGCATTCGCGGGACAAGGATGAGCGACCCTGCGTCTCTATGGACTCATCGCCTTCGTGGTAGCGGCTTGTCTGACTGTTGCGGGCGTGAGAACGCTGCTGGCGTCCTCTTCAGATGGCCCGGGCGACGAGCCGCCGACCAGCGAGCCAGAGCCGAGCCCAAGCCCTCCGCCCGTCTACAGCAATCGCTGGCCCACCGAGTGGCCTCCCGAGAAGCCAGCGCAGTACGGCCCCGACGTGCCCTGGCCGCCCCCCGTCCCCGATCCGCGCATTCCGGTGCCACCCGAGTGTAGGCGTTTGGAAGCCATGGATGGATACCTCGCGGACGTGGTGCGCTCGCCCGATCCCGCAGGCCTAGCGTCATTCATGAATGCGATTGCTGGGAGAGGGCAGGTAGTGATTCGGCTTCGCGACGGTGCCGTTGAAGTGCGAATCGATCTTCAAGCCGACGTAGGCGATCTCGTGGACCAATACGATATTCATGTGCCGCGCTGGGTTGCCCCACACGAATACCTGCCGAAAGGCGGTCTGACGGGATTTGTCCAGTTTGGCAAGCTATGCGCCCTTGCCAATGACCCACGCATCCGTAAGGTCAAGACCCCAAACTACGGCGTCGACTTTTAGGTTCTGGTAGCTGCTAAGCGCCTCCAGACCATTGTAGGCTCGCTCGAGCCGGTATGACTCCTATAAGTCAAGAGCGAACCTAGCCGTCTTGAATGACGCCCTGTTCGTCGCCGCGAGGACGATGGCGTCCACGTAGACCTTTACTCATCGTACTGCGTGCCGCACTTGGCGTGAGGTATGTCTCCATGCGTCTTCTTCATGTCTCGGTCATTGTCCTCCTTGCGATTCTCGCCGGCACCCCAGTAATCCTGGCCGAGCCCGCCATATCTCAGCTTGCTGAGGAAAGCGCCTCGGTCGAGCGGTCACTCTCACCGGATCTCGCTCAGGCGGTAGGCTCGCCTCTCCCTGTACCATCACCGTCGCCTGTGCCGTACCCACCAGGACGGCCACAAACGTGGCGTCTGAGCAAACCGCTCAAGGATCTCATCGAGGCCAACGCCCAGGGAAGGCGTACCGAAGCCGTACAATTCTGACGCCTGCGCCTCGATGGTGACCAAGTTCTCGTCACGGTGAAGGCTCAGGCAGGTCAGGCGCCAGCCGCCCGTGCGGCTGCTCGCGCAGCTGGTGCACGCGTCAACACGAGCAGGTACACCCGCGACATCGACGAGTCGATATCAGTATGGGTACCGATCCGGCGCCTGACCATGCTTGCCGAACACCAGACAGTGCTGCTCATAAGCGCTCCGCCTGGTGCCTTGGGGCCTTCAGCGCCTCAACCGTCGGAAGATCGATCAACTACGAGCGACCAAATCTCTACGGCGTCACTCATCGATACGCTTGGTGATCTTGGTGTCACGGCTTGGCATGCTGGACAGGTGCGCGGACAAGGTATAAAGGTCGGAATTATCGATTCAGGATATCGGGGTTACAGAAATTTTGCAGAAACTTTTGATGCTGAGTTGGAGTGCAACGACGACGCAAAATATGGATCCATCGACTCATTGCAGGACTTAACTGACTACGGAACCCGTGTCGCCTGGGTGCTGAAGCAGATCGCTCAAGATGCGAAGCTGTACATCGCAAAATCTGGAGACTCGGACATTCTGAGATGAATTGTCGAATGCATGCAAGAGAACGGTGTTGATGTCATCACCATATCCCCTGGCTATTTCTACAAGCCAGAGGAAGGGCCAGGGGACGGCACAGGCGAAGCAAACCGAGCGGTTGATTGGGCCGTTCAGTACAGCATCTTCTGGGCGCAGGCAGCCGGCAACGAAGCTCGCCAGCACTGGCACGGAAGCTGGCGCGACGACGATGGGAACAAGCGGCTCGACTTCTACGCAGGCCAAGATGCAAAGGAGATCAAGGATGTAGTACCGGGTCAGCGTCTGGACGTCAGGCTGCGCTGGACCAGTCCTGACGATGGCTGGAACCGCTCCAACAACGATTTAGAGATCCACGTCGAGTGTACGCGCCCTGATGGATCCCGGTGTCCTGAGATGCCCGATGGTGTGTGGGCATCGCATGAGGTTCAGAACGGTCAGGATGGCCAGCCGCCGCTCGACCATCTGGGCTTCCCCACACCGCTCCACAGTGACTATACGTATCGAGTCCGGACCTGGGCGAGTAACGCCGATCAACGCCCCGGGCAAGTCACCTTTGACCTCCATGTCGAGCAGTACGCGTTGGACGACCCGATCGCGGACTACAGCCTGATGCACCCGGCCGATAATCGGCAGAGTGGCATGATTACGGTGGGCGCGCTCCAGCAGAACGGAACCACGATCCGAGCAGATAGCTCGCGTGGTCCGACCGTCGGCACGTCGTTCTCAGGGGAACGGCTCAAACCGGAGATTACAGCGCCCGGCGAAGTGAGCACTCCCAAACCCGACAACCCGGCTGAATTTGTCATGTCCAACGGCACGTCATTCGCCTCACCATTGGTGGCCGGGGCGGCGGCGCTGGTGAAGCAACGACTGAAGGAGCAGGGGCAGGACGCGAGCCCTGCACGGATCGCCGACTTCCTCAAGCGGAACGCCCGCGACCTGGGGCCAAGCGGCCCCGACACTACCTACGGGTACGGCCGCCTCTACCTGCCTACCGCCGAGATGGCGGTGACCAAGACGGAGAGCTTTCTCGGGCCGATCCCCGCAATCACCGGGAATGGTGACAAGATTGAGTACACCATTACCGTGCGCAATGACGGCCCCGACGCGGCGACAGACGTCCTCGTATTCGACCCATTGCCAGAAGGCATGGCGCTGACGGCGTTCACGCCTCTGGCCAACTGCACGCTGGTCAACGTGGCGCTGTTCTGGCCGTTCAGCCTTCCGCTGGAACAGTTTCGGTTCACCGGCGCCGTCTCGTGCACCTTGTCGACCATGCGACCGGGTGAGAGCATCCAAGTCACGATCGTGACGGAAGTCGTCCAGCTCCCCACCTATCCGGCCGACGACGTCGTCAACAGAGTCTGGGCCGCGGCGGCAGCACTCGACAGGAACCCCGCCAATAATTTCGCCGAGACCAACGCCGACGTGGCATGGGCGGACCTCGCGGTATCCGCCTGGGTCGCGTCTGGCGCCATCGAGGCCAGTCAACCGCTGATGCTGAACGACCGTATCGGGAATGCGGGGCCGAGCCAGGCGACGAACGTCACACTGAAATCGACGCTCCCGGCCGGTGTTGTCTACCAGACGGCCACGCCGCACGCCTGCACGGTATCACCAGGAAGCGGCGGCGCAACGAACCTGACCTGTGACTACGGCACCATCGCGGCCAACTCCGATGAAGTCGGCACCATCGTCGTCGTGCCGAGCAGCACGGGTACGTTCTCGACGACGGCCACGGTGACGGCACTCCAGCCCGATCCGACGACTCCGAACACGGCCACACTCAGTGTCACCGTGAGTGCCGCCGACGTTGTGGTAACGGGGGGCGTCTCGGTCAGCCCGGTTGCGGCGGGAGGTTTCACCCGCTTCGACTTCCGCGTCACGAACACAGCCCTGCCTGGGCAGGCAACCGCGCGTAACGTCACGCTGCTGACGGAGCCTCTGCCCGCGGGGCTCATCTATACCAGCCACGTCATTACCGACCCGAACATGAACCCCCGCCCGGGTTCGAGTTGTGCATATGAGGCCCGCCGCCTGAGCTGCACGCTCGGGACGCTCGTACCCGGCGAACAAGCCTGGGTCCAATTGCTGGTCACGACGGGGTTGAAGGGCACGCTCGCCATTTCCGCCACCGCAACGGCCCCGTTCGACCCGAATCCCGCCAACAATCAGGCCGCGCCATCCGTCTCAGTTGTGCCGGCGTCCTGTAGTCAGCGCCCGGCCAACAGCGTCACGGCGGTCAACAATGGCGATGGGCGATTGCGCGTGACCGTCGCGGCCGGCACCACTGGCGAGCCAAACAACCGCCTGGAAGGGCTGCGCTTCGGCGCCGCGACGAACGGCGTGGTCGAGATAGACGGTCAGTTGTACCCTGGCGGCAATCTGACACACACGTTCGGCGACGGTCCGGCGAGCTTCACCTTCTACGTCAGGCGCCAGGCCGGGGGCGTGGCGACCCAGGTGCCGTTCGAGATCCTCGACCATTGCGCTGCCTCATGGCCCACCTTCGTCGGCGGCGGCCCCGCAGCGTTCTGATTCGGGAGCGGACGCGACTCGAGTCCCATCGCCTTCCACGAACTCATAAGCGCATGCCAGTACTCCATCTTCCAAGAAGGAGGGCTGATGTGCGATTGAGGGGGCACGGCGGCGGTGCGGTATACTCGCGCTACTTCACGCGTGAGCCAGGAGACGTCCCGCATGGATGTATCCGTCAAGGTCGAGCGAGGGTCGCTGACGAGCGTGCGGACCCCCCTGCTCGTCGTCAACCTCTTCGAGGGGATGGAAGAGCCGGGCGGAGCTACCGCCGCCGTCGACGAGGCGCTCGGCGGGATCATTCGCCGCCTCATCAACGATGGTGAGATTCGCGGCGGTCTCGGCGATGTGACTGTCGTCCACAATCAGGGCGACCGTGCAAAGTTGGCCGCCGAGCGGGTCGCCGTCGTCGGGCTCGGTCCGCGCGACGACCTCGACCTCGAAGCGCTCCGAGTCGCCGCTGCAACCGTCGCACGACACGCCCGCGATCTCCGCGTCGGCAAGTACGCGACGGTCGTGCACGGCGCGGGGGCTGGCGGCCAGGACTCGCGTCTGGCAGCCCGCACGCTCGTTGAGGCGAGCCTGCTCGGGCTGTACAGCTACGACGAGTTCAAGTCGCCGCCCGAGCAGCCCCGCCCGACGATCGACGAGATCACGCTGATCGAACGCGACGAGGACCGTGCCCAGGCGTTCGAGGACGCGGCCCGTGAGGCCGAGGCGGTCGCGGATGCCGTCAACCTGGCGCGCGACCTCTCGCAAGGCCCCGGCAACGTCGTCACACCCGCGTACCTCGCCGATGCGGCCCAGACGATGGCTGATGCGAAGGGGCTGGTCTGCCAGGTCTGGGGCAGGCAAGAGCTACGCGAGCGCGGCATGAACGCGATCCTCGCCGTGAACTCGGGGAGCGCGAAGGACCCACGTCTCGTCCTGCTGCGCTACAACTCCGGCAAGACCGACGCCAAGACGCTAGCCGTGGTAGGGAAGGGCATCACGTTCGACAGCGGCGGCATCTCGCTCAAGCCGGCCGAGCACATGGAGAACATGAAGCACGATATGTCCGGCGCTGCGGCCACGATCGGCTTCCTCCAGCTCGCGGCCGACTTGAAACTGACGATCAATGTCGTCGGGATCTTCGCCGCGACTGAGAACCTTCCGAGCGGCTCGTCCTACAAGCCGGGCGACGTCTTCAAGACCTACAACGGCACCTTTATCGAGATCAACAATACCGACGCCGAGGGCCGTGTCATCCTGTCCGACGCGCTCGCCTACGCCGTCGAGCAGCGCCCGGACGCCATCGTCGACCTCGCGACGTTGACTGGGGCGTGTGTCGTCGCGCTCGGCCATCATGCCAGCGGCGCCATCGGCAACGACGAAGGATTGCTTGGCCTGATGAAACAGGCTGGTGACGTCTCCGGCGAGCGCGCGTGGCCGCTGCCGCTCTGGAAAGACCACCGCAAGGACGTCGAAAGCTCGATCGCCGACATCAAGAATAGCGCCGGCCGGCCCGGCGGCGCGCTCACGGCAGCGGCCTTCCTCGAACGGTTCGTGGCCGACATCCCCTGGGTCCACCTGGACATCGCCGGTACCGCCTACACCGAAGGCTGGGCACGGACCCCGCCATACCAGCCGCCGGCCTGCGCCACCGGCGTGGGCGTCCGGCTGCTCCTCGAGTTCGCACGACGCTGGAGCGCGTGACGCAGTCCGCCCTCGAGCCAGCACCCCGATCGCGTCCCTCCGCCCCTGCCCCGCCTGAGAGTGGCGGCAACCGGCAGGATCGGTCGGGACTATTCGCCATCATCACGGGCCGGAGCCGAACGAGGCTCCGGTCCGTCGCCGTTCCGCTCCTCTTCGCGCTTCTTGCACTCGCGTTCGTCTGGCCGTCACTCTGGCCCGGCCGCGCGCTCCTGCCCATCGACGCGTTGTTCAATTACCCGCCCTGGCGGGCCCACGCGGCCGAGTTCGGCATCGGCGTTCCCCACAACTCGCTGATTGCCGACGCAATCCTCCAGAACTACAGTTGGAAGCGCTTCGCCGTCGAGAGCTTCCGGGCCGGCGAACTGCCGCTCTGGAACCCGTACCTGCTCGGCGGGCAGCCGTTCCTGGCAGCCGGGCAGAACGGCGCGCTCTACCCGCTCGGCGTCCTCTTCTACCTCCTGCCGCTGCCCCAGGCGTACGGTTGGTTCATCGCGCTCCACCTCTGGATCGGCGCGCTTGGAGCGTACTGGTTCGCGCGGACACTTCGGGCGACTCGTCTGGGCGGGCTCGTCGCCGGCCTGACGTTCGGGTTCTGCGGCTACCTGATAGTGAGTTTCCTCTGGCCGATGGTGGTGAGCACCGCCGTCTGGCTGCCGGCGCTCCTGGCCGTCATCGAGCGGCAGATGCAGCGCGGGCCACGCGGGGGATGGCGCTCGATTGCCCTCGGCGGCACGATTGTCGGGCTCCAGTTCCTGGCCGGTCACCTCGAAATGAGCCTCTATCTGCTGCTGACGGCTGGCCTGTATACGGGGCTGCGCATCGGCGGCCGAATCGGAGGTCAGGTCATCGGCCGCCGTGGACACTCGATGGAGGCCACGGCCGGCGGCCGGCGTACCACCCAGATGAGTGATGGGCAGGCCGACTCCGATGCTTCGCCAGGTACTCCACGCTGGCGCGGCCTCACCGCAAAAGGCATCTGGCCACCCATCCTCGACGGCCTCATCGGGCTGGCGATGGTGCTGCTTGGAACCGCGCTCGCGGCGGTCCTGCTCGTCCCATTTACCGAAGTCATCGGCTCGAACGTCCGCAGTGGCTGGTCCGACTACGAGGAGACGCTGAGTTACGCCCTGCCACGCGAGCGCTTGCTCGCCTACCTCGTCCCCGACCTGTTCGGAAACCCGGCCGACCACAGCTACGTTGACGTTCCATCCGGCGAGGTCCGCTCGGTCGAGCACACCCGCCCGAAGGGCGAACTGCGCACCGACACCGAATGGGGCGGCAAGAACTACGTCGAGGGCACGCTGTACGTCGGGGTGCTGCCGCTCGTGCTGGCCGCCTGTGCCATCCTGGCCCGGCCGCGTGGGGGGGCACGGGTGCTCGCGCTCGTCGGGTCGATCGCGATACTGTTCGCTTTCGGGACACCGGCCTACGCGCTCCTGTACTACGGCGTGCCGGGCGTCAATCAGCTTCACACACCGTTCCGCTGGATCTACCCACTCAGCCTCTGCATCGCGGTGCTTGCTGGCCTTGGGGCGAGTGCACTGGCTCGTCCGTTCCGGCCGGCGGCTTCGACCACAGGCCAGGAGACCCGCGTGTCCAACGGCGACGCTGCTGCGCTCGGCCGCCAGCCCGATGCGCCCGGCGCGAGAAGCGCACCGCTCAACCCCTTCGCCGGCTCATTCGACGCGTACGACGATGGCGCGCTCGTCGGGTGGGCGGCGCGGCTGGGGTTGCTCGCGGCCATTGCCGGCAGTATCGCGCTGGCCGTGCTTCTCGTTGTTGCTGTGATGCCAGAGGCGGGTGTCGGGCTGGCGGCCCGAGCGCTGCGGCGCTGGCCGCACCTGCGCGATGGTTTTGGCGACGCGGGCATGTTGTTCTCGTATCAGTGGGCAAACCTGCTACGCGCGGCGGTCCTCGTTGGAGCGTCCGGCGTCGTGATCTGGCTAGGCGCTCGACGCCGCCTGCGCTTCGCCGGGGTGCTGGTGGTTGGCGTGCTCGTCGTCGACCTCTTCACGTTCGGGCTCCGCTTCAACACTGTCGCCGATACCCGCCCGCTGAATTTCGTACCACCCTCGATCGCGGCGATCCAGGCCGATCCGAGCCTGTTCCGCATCGTCACCTACGGCGACGACGACACGCTGCCCTCGAACACCAACATGCTGTTCGGCCTCCAGGACGTGCGGGGCTACGACACGATCATCCTCCGCGAGTATGTGGAGTACCTGGAGTCGATCGAGCCGCAGCGGGGCATCCCGTTCAGCAAAGTAGCCAAACTGTTCGACCAGCGCTCGCTGTCGTCGCCGCTGCTCGACCTGCTGAACGTCAAGTACGTTCTGACGAGTAAGACCGTCGTGCAGCCATACTGGACGCCGCTCGCGGAGTCAGACGGCGTGCGCGTCTATCGCAACGAACGGGCGATGCCGCGTGCGTTCACGCTCGACGCGGTCCAGCCGGTGAACGACCGCCTTACCGCCCTCGCCATCATCCGAGGCCGGAGCTTCGACCCGCGCACGCTGGCCGTGCTCGAATCGGCGGCGCCCGGCCAACCCTCAGCGCAGGCTGCGAGCCAGCCATCAGCCCGCACCGCGTTGCAGGCCGCGTCCGCGACGACCGGCCACGCATCGGCTACACCTGCCGGCCAGGCGTCCCCTCGCCCCACCTTTCTGGCTGCCGAGGTCGTCGACTACACCAACAGCCGCGTCACCGTCCGCGCAACGGCGCCGAACGGCGGGGTGCTCGTCCTGGCCGACGTGTTCTTCCCCGGCTGGACCGCCACCGTCGACGGCGAGACCCGCCCCGTCCAGCGTGCCTACGGTCTGTTCCGAGCCGTTGAGGTCGGGCCGGGCGAGCACCTCGTGACGTTCGCCTACCGACCTCTTTCTTTCCGGGTTGGGCTGCTAGTGAGCGCGCTCGGCGGGCTCTGCCTGATGGTCGTCAGCGGCCTCAGCGTGCGCCGACCCCGCCCGCCGACGACCGCCACACCCACGCTGAGTGCCGCTCAGCGGGTGTTCAAGAATTCAGCCTTCCCGATGGCGACGAGCCTGCTCAACAAGGCCATCGACCTCGGGTTTGCGCTGGTCATGTTCCGGATCCTCGGGGCCGAGGGCGTTGGCGCGTACACCTTCGCGGCAGTCCTGGCAACCTACTTCGACACCGTTATCGGCTATGGGCTGGGGACACTCATCACTCGTGACGTCGCCCGCGACCACACCCAGGACGGCCGTTACCTCGGCAACAGCATCGCGCTTCGGCTGGCGCTCTGGGTCGGTGCTGCCACCTTGACGATGGCGCTGACCGGGCCGCTCGCGCCCGCGCTCGGCATCAAGGCCCCGCTCGGGCTGGCGATCTGGCTGCTCGTGCTGGGGCTGCTGCCCGGCATCGTGAGTAGTGGCATCAGCGCGCTGTTTATGGCCCGCGAGCGGATGGACGTCCCGGCCGGCGTGACCCTGGCCGCGACGATCTCGAAGGTGGTGCTCGGCCTGGGCGTGCTGCTGGCCGGCTACGGCTACGTCGGGCTCGCCGCCGTCTCGGTCGTGACGAACCTGCTGACACTGGCGCTGCTGGGCGGGCTCTACCTCGCCATGGTTGGCGTCCCGCGCCTCTCAGTCGACCCGTCGTTTGTCCGGATACTGATCGTGGTCTCGTTCCCACTGATGATCAACGGGCTGCTGAATCAGTTGTTCTTCAAGATCGACGCGCTGTTGCTGAAGCCACTCGCCGGCGACCTTGCCCTCGGCTGGTACAGCACCGCCTACAAGCTGATCGACGGCCTCCAGGTGATCCCCGCGAGCTTCGTCCTGGCGGTCTTCCCGCTTCTCTCGCGCCACGCCCAGGCCGACCCGAAGGCGTTGGCGCGCATCACGGCAACCGCGCTGAAGCTGCTCCTGGTGCTGGCGTTCCCGATCGCCGTGGGAACCACGATCCTCGCCGAGTGGGTCATCGTCGTCATCGCCGGCTCGGACTACCTGCCGCAGTCCGCGACGGCGCTGCGGGTGCTGATCTGGTACCTGCCGGTCAGTTTTGCCAATGGCCTGCTTCAATACGTCCTGATCGCGCGGAACCGCCAGCGCACCCTCACCGCCGCCTTCGCCATCGGCGTCGGCTTCAACCTCGGCGCGAACCTGCTCCTGATCCCAACCTATGGCTACCTCGCGGCCGCTGCCGTCACCGTGGCCTCAGAGATCGTGCTGCTGGTCCCGTTCTGGTGGATCGCTCGTCGGGAGCTCACGATGTTGCCACTGGTGGACGTGGCGTGGCGGCCAGCTCTGGCTGCGCTGGTGATGGCGATACCGACCTGGCTGGTCGCCCAGTGGAGCGCCGCCGCCACGATCCTCGTCGCCATGCTGACCTACGCCATCGCGGCACTCGCCCTCGGCGTGTTCGACGCCGACGAACGCCGCACACTACTCGGCCTGCTCCGCCGCCGCTGACCGTCCGAGAGCTACGAGCCTTCGGGGCGGCGGTGATCGCCGACGTCGCCGCGCATGACGCTGACCGCGTGCGGCAGGGCCGGCAACAGCACCTCCAGGCACTCGCGTACCCCTTTGGGGCTGCCAGGCAGATTGACGATCAGCGTCCGGCCCCGCACCCCCGCGATCGCCCGCGATGTCATGGCGGCCGGCGTCTTCTGGAGGCTCGCAGCGCGCATCGCCTCGGCGATGCCCGGCACTTCGTAGTCGATGACCGAGCGCGTCGCCTGGGGAGTGACGTCGCGCGGAGACAGCCCGGTGCCGCCGGTCGTGAAGACGACATCCAGATGTCGACGATCGGCCATCTGGCGGATCTGCGCCGCGATCTGCTCCCGCTCGTCAGGGACGATGGCGTAACCGCCGACAGCCGCGCCGGCCTCGAGCATCACCTCACGGATGGCCGGCCCGCCCAGATCCTCCCGCTCGCCACGCGACGACTTGTCGCTGACAGTGATAATGCCGAAGGAGATCAACGAGCCGTCGTCGGGATGCCCGGTGGTCGTATCAGCCATCGGATCGATCCCTTTCAGTCACCGGGTGTGCCGCTTCACTCGCGGTGGTGGCGAACGCATCTGCGCGCCGGTACTCGCCGCTCTTGCCGCCGACCTTGTGAACGAGGCGAATCCGATCGATCACCATGCCTTTGTCGACGGCCTTGCACATGTCGTAGATCGTGAGCGCGGCGGTTGCGACCGCCGTCAGCGCTTCCATCTCGACGCCGGTCTTGCCCACGACACGGGCGCTCGCCGTGATCTCTACCGCCGAGGCATCGTCGTCAAGCTCAAAGGAGAGGTCGACGCCCGTGATCGGCAGCGGGTGGCAGAGCGGAATGATGTCCGAGGTCTTCTTGGCGCCCATCACGCCGGCCACCTGAGCGATCCCCAGCACGTCACCCTTCTTCATGCCGCCCGTTCGGACCAGATTGAGCGTCTCCGGGCGCATCAGAACGCGGCCGCGCGCCGTCGCTACCCGGGCCGTCTCGTCCTTGGCACTGACGTCCACCATGTGGGCCCGCCCGCTTGCATCGAGGTGGGTCAGATCGCTCATCGGTTCTCAACTCCCCGCGTCGAGTATAGCGGCCGGCTCGGAGAGTGTCGCAGCATCGTAGGGCGCTCGCGTGCCGAGGCGTTGTTGCAGATGCACGTGACGCGCCTGCTGGAGCGGCGCCTGCGGGTCCGCCCCGCGCACGTACTACCATGTAGGGGGGATGGGCGCCCGTCTCGGCATGTTACGAGCGGCTGAATCGAGCAGGCATATCGAGGGAGCATGGCGCGGCGCCGAGAGGCAGGCACTCAACGTACACTCGTGTCACTATCGGGCGAATCAGGGAGAACAATGACCGCGACCGACTACCGTCCGCTCAGCCTGGAGGCGTTCGAAGCGCTCCTCGGCTTTTCGCTCGATCCGTTCCAGCGCGATGCGATCGAGGCGTACCGGGCCGGACATTCGGTCCTGGTGGCAGCGCCAACCGGCACCGGTAAGACGGCCGTCGCCGAATACGCCGCCCTCGACGCCATCGCGCGCGGCGCCCGCGCCCTCTATACCACCCCGATCAAGGCGCTCTCGAATCAGAAGTTCCGCGACTTCCGGAAGTTGCTCGAACGAGCGGCCGCTGCCGGGCTGTTGAGCGCCGACCGGGAGGCCGGCTTGCTGACCGGCGACCTCGTCGTCAACCCGAACGCGCACTTGCTGGTGATGACGACCGAGGTGCTGCGGAACATGCTCGTCCAGGGGCGCCGCATGCCCGACGAGGCCGGTGTCGTGGTCTTCGATGAGATCCACTACATGGGCGACCGGGAGCGGGGGACCGCCTGGGAAGAGTCGATCTTGCTCAGCCCGCCATCGGTTCCGTTCGTCTGCCTCTCGGCGACCGTACCGAACCTGGAGGAGGTCGCGGAGTGGATTCGCTCGGCGCACGGTGAACTGACGAGCATTTTCCACGACGAGCGCGCTGTTCCCCTGGAGCACCGCTACTTCGTCGACGGCAAGGCGCAGCTCACGATCGATGCGACCGGTACGCGGCGAGCGAGCTTCCGAGGGGTCGGCGGGGAGCTCGCCCGCAACATCAGCCGGCCGGGCGCCTGGGGGCGGGCCGAGCGCTTCGAGCCGGAGGCCGACGCCTCCGATACGGCCGAAGATGAAGGCGAGCGATCCGAGCGCACTGGCCGCCCGCGCCAGCACCACGTCCCCGAACCCTGGGAGGTGATGCGGGCGCTCGAGCGAGAGGAGCTCACGCCGGCTATCTACTTCCTGTTCAGCCGGCGCGCCTGCGAGGAGGCCGCCGAGTCGTGTATCGCGCTGGGACCGGTGCCGCACGGTAGCGAGCTCGTGCAGGAGGCAAAGCGGCGGCTCGCAGACCTTCCCGCGGCCGACCGCGCCCTGCGCCAGGTCGGATTGCTACTCCGGCTCCTCCCGCGCGGTGTCGCGGTGCACCACGCCGGGCTGCTGCCAGTCATGAAGATGCTCGTCGAGGAGCTCTTCGCATCCGGACGGCTGCGGGCCGTCTTCGCGACCGATACCCTCGCACTCGGCATCAACATGCCGGCGCGCACGGTCGTCATCGGCGAGATGAGCAAGTGGGACGGCCAACAGCACCGCTTGATTACCACGAACGAATACCGCCAGATGACCGGACGGGCCGGCCGACGCGGTATCGACCGGCGCGGCGTCTCGGTGGTGCTGTACTCGCCGTGGGTCAGCTTCGAGCGAGCATCCGAGATCATGGCTGGTGAGTTGCTCCCACTCGAGAGTGCCTTCAGCCCCAATTACAGCACAGCCTTGAACCTCTGGCGACAGCCCGGCGACCAGGAGCGGCTAGCCGACCTGTACGCGCGTAGCTTCCGCCGCTTCCAGCATCTCGCCCGCCTGGAAACGCTCGTCGACGAGCGCGACGAGCTCAAACAGCACTTCGAGACCCTCGCGACCCGCGCCGCGAGCGACCCGGTCACCTGGGAGACCGCTCGCGAACTCGCTCAGACTGAGAAAATGCTCTCACGGGCACGCAGCATGGCGACCGCCGAGTCGCGGGCGCTGGTATCGGGCATTGGGGCGGTGCTCGAACGGTTCGGCTACCTCGCGAGCGAGCGTCCAACCTATAAGGCATCGCTCCTGCGCTCGATCTTCGACACGAACGCCCTGACTCTGTCCGAAATTGTGTCGCGCGGGATGCTGAGCCATCTCCAGCCAGCCGAGATCGCGGAAGTATGTGCCTGGTTCGCCTTCGACCGTGAGGCGCCGTTTCGTGGCCTGCCCCTGACCCGCCGACTGATGCGGCTGCGCGAGGAAGTGCTCGGCCTCCAGACCGTCATCCTCGATGAAGAGCGGCGTGCGCATGTCACCATCTCCCGCCCGATCAACGAAGACCTGAAGGGGGTGGCACTGGCCTGGGCCGAAGGGGACGAGCTTGGGGACATCGCGCGCCGCAGCCGACTGGCCGAAGGCGACCTTGTCGGGCTGCTCCAGAAGACGATCGACATCCTCAATCAGCTACGCTCTGCGCTCGAGCACGCCGATGTCCCCTCCCGCCGCGCCGACCGCATCGACATCCCCGAGTTGCTCGGGCGCCTCGCCATCGCCGACAGCCTGCTCCGACGCGGCGTCGTCGAAGCCTCGTACCGTTGGGCTCTTGCCGGCCCACCGGACGGCGACGAGGGTTCCGGCGACTGGGACATCCCGCCCAGCGAGCCAGAGGAACGACCCGGGCGCGACCGTCCGCATCGCCCCTCCCGAACCCCCCCACGCGGCCGAGGGCGCGTCGGCCCTCGCCGCCCGGGTCGAAGCTGAACGACGGTCGAGCGCGCTGGTGGTCCTCCCAGTCCTCGCCTCACGCTGACCAGTCTGGGTCAGCGGGGGTCTGCACCGGGCTGCGTCGAGATGTGGATAGATGTCCGATCGGACATGCTTCGAGAAACAGGCCGCGGTACGTGTTCGTCGGTCCCATCGGAGCGCTCAGGCGCGCAACCCGCCGCTTCACAGGTAGGCACAGGAGGATGCGGACCGGCCTGGGAGCCCTGATCTCCGAGGGACGAGCCGCGGTTCGGGGTGATCGGCGCGCACCCGTACCGGCAGTGTGTCGTTCTAACGCAACGTTTGCTTGTAAGAGTTCAGACTCGTGGGGATTCGGGGTCGTGACGGATTTGTGCTCTGAGCGAGGGGCGGCGGCGTGGGGGCTTCTGTAGAGTCGAGGAGTGCGGAAGCTTGACGGGCTGAGTTACGGGGAGTT
>JADLFM010000049.1 GCA_020845495.1 Chloroflexota bacterium | reverse complement strand
GGCGGTCATCAACCTCTGCCGCATGCCGCCGGAGAACTGATGTGGATAGTCACCGATGCGTTGTCCGGGGTTCGGGATGCCGCACGCCGCCATCAGCTCGATCGCGCGTTCCTGAGCGACCGATGCCGGAAGACCGAGGTGTTCGCGCATGGACTCCGTGAGCTGTTCTCCGACCGTGAGTACCGGATTGAGGCTGGTCATCGGATCCTGGAAGATGAACCCGATTCTGCTGCCTCGAACGCTCCGTAACTGCCGGGCAGACAAGGAACGAAGATCCGTCGTCTCGAACAGGACCTCCCCGTGCGTCGTTCGACCTGGCGGAGGAACGAGGTGTGCGATACCGAGCGCCGTCATCGACTTCCCACTGCCAGACTCCCCCACAAGTCCCACAATCTCGCCAGGACGGATCGTGAATGAGACGTCGTCGACCACTGGAACCAGGCCGCGACCATGCGGAAACGCGATCGTCAGAAACCGGACGTCCAGAAGCGCCGGAGCGCTCAACGGTTTCGGGGCCTCGCTCACCGTGTCTATGCGAGGAGACATCAGATCATTCGAAGAGCGCGCGGCATCACCTCGGATGCAAAGTCATGTACAACGCGCCGCTGGCCTTCAAACGACCCATCAGCCGCGACAGGGAACACCGTGATCTCGTCCACTCCGGCCCTGAACAACTCAGCCGCATGAGCGGCGACTTCATCGACGGTGCCGGCCAACGCAAGACGCGAGATGAACTCATCGGGGATAAGTTGCTCGGCATCCTTTGACCCAGCTACGCTGTGCCCATAGGCAAACGTCGCGAGCGTTTCTCGCAGGGGTGCCGGAACGGTAAGGCCTGCCATGCCTTGGCTTCCGAACTCAGGATAGTGGACACGCAGGTGTCGAATCATCGGCGCGCGGATAGCGTCTCGTGCCGCCTCGCGATCCTCATCGATGCACGTGTCCAAGCGCGCGATGATCTTGACCTCGCGCGGATCACGATCATGTCGAGCGGCACCCGCTTCGAGGCGTTCTCGGACGGCATCCAGCATCTGTGTGGAACCAAGAGCCTGGACCATGATCTCGTCGGCCATAGCACCGGCAAGCTCCATCATCTTTGGGCCATTCGTGGCGATCATGATTGGCACATCCGGAGCAGGCGCCGTCTGGAGGCGTCCGTTCCGGAATGCGGTCGTCTGGCCGACGTAGTCCACCTCATGGCCTGAGAGCAACGCGCGAATGAGCTCAATCGCCTCTCTGACCCGGAGCACTGGCTTGTCAAGCGTCAGACCTAGCTGCTCGAATCCGGCTATCCCCGCACCGATCCCAAGTACCGTGCGCCCCCCGCTGAATTCGTCCAAGGTGGCTATCGCCGTGGCATGAAGCGCAGGGTGTCGGGTGAGAGGATCCACGACACAGGTGCCCAGCCTGATCCGGCCGGTGCTGGCTGCAGCTGATGCGAGGAGGACCCAGCAGTCCCTGAAGAATCGTTCATCGGCAAGCCACAGCGAGTGGTAGCCCAACTCCTCCGCTTGACGCACGCTTTCGAAGAACTCGGCGGGCGCCAAATGACCAAGCCCGAGAAGTCCGAGTTCGGGGGATCGTCGGCGATTTGTCACATCACACCCATTAGCCTGAGTGAGGAACGGTGCCCCGCCCTTCGAGGGTAGGAGCACCCATGATAGCCGACTATGTGGCGGGCACCTCCTCGATGACCGAGGATGCAAGCAACTCACCCCACACATTCAGCTGCTTCAGGCCACCCACTCCAGGCTCGTCACCGATCGCCTCCGAGCGACGAATATCCAGATACCCGACGGCTTCACCCAGCGTATCGAATGCAATCCACCGTGAGAACTGCCAATGGGAACCGATGACTTCGGTGTAGGTCTGAATAGCCCGAATCGTCGACACGGAGCTCCTGAGGGCGTCGTCGACGGCCCTCACCCCGTCCCACATCTCCCCGGCGCGTGCGCGTGCTGCATGGCGATACCGGTAATTGTCAACGACATAGACCTTGTGATTTCCGGCTTCGACCCTCTCAAAGACCGGACCCGTCCCACGGACCCGGAAGTCACTGATCTCTACACGTCGGTAGAACTCGTCGAGCCGCGCCGCGGGATTGGGGACGCGCTCCTTCGCAGCGTTCAGGTCAATGAAGTACTGACTGATCCCCTGAAAGCCCTTGACCTCGATTCGCTCGATGATCACGTCAGGCCCAACGCGTGAGACAAAGACGCGCTGCGCGTCTGGATCCCCGATGAGGGACGTCATGAGCCTGTTGTCCGCTCGGTACCAATCCCAGAATCCCGGCAGATCGTCGCGGGAGCTTTCCGGCAGCTGGAGGGTGTAGTCCAGATAGAACAGTCTCTCGTCCACGTTACTCCTCGTTTGCAGATGCTCGCGTCATGCATGGCGCCGGACTATACTCTCACATATATGTGATATGTGTCTAGGAGGTCCGCGGTTGATGAGTGCAGAGTCCATGGCACCGTTGGATGGTGTCCGCGTCGTCGCGGTCGAGCAGGCCGTGGCGGGACCTCTCTGCACGCGAATGTTAGCGGACCTCGGGGCAGAGGTGATCAAGATCGAGCCGCTCGGTGGAGACTTCGCCCGTCAGTGGGACTCCACCGCGGGCGGACTGTCGTCCTACTTCGTGTGGCTCAACCGCGGCAAGAAGTCCATTGCCGTCGATATCGGCAGCGAGTCGGGGCACGATATCCTCTCCCGCCTGATTGCGACCGCAGATGCGATCGTTCACAACATGGCCCCCGATGCGGCGCGCCGCAGGGGCCTCGATCTCGCCTCACTTCAGTCATTTGAAGGTTTGGTTGCGTGCACGATCTCCGGCTACGGTGACAATGGGCCGTTCGGGAATCGGAAGGCCTACGATCTCCTGGTCCAGGGAGAGACTGGGATCGTCGCCCTCACGGGTACCGTCGATGCTCCGGCAAAGGTCGGGCTTCCCGTCTGCGATATCGGCGCCGGCATGTATGCCGCGAATGCGGTGTTGGCGGGCCTGTTGCGTCGCGCACGGTCGGGGCATGGCGCCCAGATCGAAGTCACGATGTTCGATGCGATGGTCGATTGGCTGGGCGGTCCGCTCACAGCGGTCGCGAATGGAGCCGAGCAGCCGGAACGTGTAGGCATGCGACACAATCTCATCGTCCCGTACGGGCCCTTCAAGGCGCAGGATGGGGAATGGGTGGTCTTGGCCATTCAGAATCAACGTGAATGGCGTACGTTCTGCGATCGTGTGTTGGTGGAGCCCCAGCTGATCGATGACCCGCGGTTCTGTTCCGTCGAACAGCGACTGGCGAATCGCCATGAGATGGAAGCCCTCATCGAACGCACCATCGGACTCGGTGGCTCGGCTGAGTGGTTCGTCAAGCTGGAAGCCAACCGAATCGCGTACGGGCGTCTAAACGATCTATCTCAGCTCCTTGCTCACCCACAGTTGCGTCATCGTGACCTACTGGAAGTCGCCCGCTCAGGCGGCGTCTCAACGCCGACGGTAGCCCCGGCGATCCGATGGCCTGGACACGTGCGACCATCGCGAGTACCCACGCTTGGAGAGGACACTGACGGGGTGTTGTCACAGGCCGGCTACGACGCTGCTGCGATCAGTCGTCTTCGCGCGGACCGCGTTGTGCGCTGAATGCGCCCTGCCTAGAGCTATCGAGGATCGCTTGGGCGCGTAAGAGCACCGGCGCATCAATGACTTGGGCGTTGCTCAGCCACGTCGCATCCTCCGTCGAGGGCCTCGAACGTAGGACCCGTCTTGCCCATCGAATCTCGTCATGGGTTGGCGCAAAGGCAGCCTCGATGCTGTCGATCTGGGATGGATGGACACACAGCATCCCTCCAAAGCCTCGATCACGAGCAGCTCGCGCAGTCCGCCGCAGCCCATCGGTGTCGGCAAGGTTCATCCAGGGCGACTCGATGGGTCGGCCCAGGCCCTTGGCCGCGGAGACAACGACGACCCTAGCGCGGATGTACATCGCGGTCGCGGATGGCTCTCGCATCCCGAGTTCAGCCTGAAGATCCTGCATGCCGAGGAAGAGCCGTCTGACCCGCCTCATGCTCGCCAATTGTGGCAAGACCTCGAGTGCGGCTGCAGTCTCCACCATGATCCCGATCTGGACCGGGTGGTGCACGTCACCGGTTGCGCCTTCCCAAGCGTCTAGCCACTCCGCCACCAGTTGAACATCGGCTGGCTCCGACACCTTTGGGATCAAGACGCCAGTGAGCGTGGGACCCACGGCGGCCTCGAGGTCCATGGCGGTGCTCTCCGGCGACTCGCTGGGACCATGCAGGCGAACCCACACCTCTTGATACGGAGCGAGGCTCGCGACGGCATCGGATAGAGAGTCTCGAGCCGTCTCAAGCCGATCCTGACTCGTGCCATCCTCGAGATCGACGATGCGGGCGGACGCCTTCAGGCCCGACGCTGAACGCAGCGCTCTTGGCCGGTCGGCCGGCGTGAACAACCAGGACTGCGGCTCACTCACCATTCGCCAATACGTACAGACGTGCCGACAGCGGGATGCAAGAAGGCATCCCGCAACTCCGATCGTAGTGCCGCGACCGCTGCCACGCCGGAGCAATGCATGGGCATCACCATCGCAGGATCCAGATCACGCAGCGCCTCGACGGTCTTGGCGACGTTCTCCGCCGGTGTCGTCGGGAACCCGAGATGGAATCCGCCTGCCACGAACGCGACCTGCTGAACCCCCGTCAGAGCTTCGGCGGTGCTCAGCGAGTTGATGACTCCTGCATGGCCGCACCCAGTCAGCACAACCAGGCCTGCGCGCTTGACGTTGATGATGAGCACGATTTCGTCCATCACCTCGTCCAGCCCGAACCGGCCATCCTTGACCTGATACAGGCCTGGCGCGTGGAAGGCACTCGGTTCGCGTGGACCCTCGAAGGCAGAGCGCCGCGGGATTTCACCGCTGGTGATCGTGCCAGTGGCGAGTTCCACTGCTTCCGTCGCAAGGACGACTGAGGCGCCTGCCTTCTCGAGCTCGTCGTATCGTAGGGAGGCGTTGTAGTTGGCCGAGGTTCTCCCGTCAGGCATGAGCGCGTATCGCGGCAGGAACGCGTCACTATGGGTGACGACCGACACGCGCCGCCCGATCGCACGCAGGAGCCCGTAGACCCCGCCATAGTGATCAGGATGACCGTGACTGATGGCGACCTGGTCGATCTGGGTAACATCGATGCCCAGCGCTCGGCAGTTGTTGAGCAGGACCGTGGGACTTAAGCCCGCATCGAACATGATTCGTTGCCAACGCTGAGCCGTACGCACCTCGACGAGAAAGCTGATGCCGAATTCCGCTTGAACGGGCCGTCTCGATGGATCAAAGTGCTCAACGAGACCGGTTCTCTCGACATCAGGCGCCTCGGCCAGAAGCATGTCGATCCAGTTATCGACGACGACCGTGATCCGGACTGCGTCCGCGACTGTGACCATCATCAAGCCTCCACATCGACGGCCATGTTGCCGACCACGTCGTCAACGGCTTCACACAGCGCATCGATCTGGCCCTCGCTGATGGCCGTCGACAGACTTCCCATCCCGCGTGGCGCGAGGTAGTAACCCTTGTTTAGCAGGGCGATGAACAGTGTACGCAACTGGTAGTTGGCACCGGCGCGTGCATCCTCCGCACAGCGAATCGGGTCAGCAGTCCAGTGGATGTTGAAGAGTGACCCGACGCAGGTCACCTGCGCCGGCACGCCACGCCGAGAGAAGATGGCGTTTAGGCGCTGACTCAGGGCCTCCCCCCTTCCGTTCAGGGCATCGAAGTCGTCCTTCTGGAGAAGATCCAGCGTCGCGATGCCCGCCGCCAGGCCGACCGGGCTGCCATTGTACGTACCGCCCAATTGCACCGACCCGGACCCGGGGCGCAGGAGTTCCATGACGTCCGCTCGGCCGCCCCATGCTGCTACTGGGAAGCCTCCCCCGATGATCTTCGCAAGCGTCGTCAGGTCCGGAGCCACCCCGTAGCGCGATTGAGCCCCGCCATAACCGGTGCGAAAGACCATGATCTCGTCGAATATCAGAAGGATCCCATACGCGCGTGTCAACTCACGCAAAGACTCCAAGTAGCCGGGCTCGGGCGCGATGATCCCCGCGGCTCCCATGATGGGCTCCACGATGATGGCCGCCAAGCGGTTGGCATTGCGCTCGATCACATCCCGGGACGAGTCCAGATCGTTGAAGCTGAACCGAGCGACGTGCGAGGACACATCATTGGGGATCCCAGGTCCTGGGGCCATTGCCCAATCATGCGTGCCTTGGTACCCACCATTGACCATGGCGATCGCATCGCGACCTGTGAAGGCCCGAGCCGCCCGCATTGCCTGCATCGTAGCCTCAGTACCTGAGTTGCAGAAGCGCAAGCGCTCGATGGACGGGACGCGGCTCTTGATGATCGCACCAAGTTCGGACTCGAGCTCGGTCGGAGCGCCAAATGCGGATCCCTTCTGAACCTGAGTTGTGACGGCGTCAACCACGGCGGGATGTGCGTGGCCAAGGATGAGCGCTGTGTAGTTGTTGAGGAAGTCAACACGCTCATTTCCGTCGAGATCCGTCACAATGCTGCCGGTGCCGCCCACCATGGTCGGTGGATACGGGTCGAAGAACACGGTGTTTCGAGTTGCACCGCCAGGCAGAATCTGCGCCCGGCGGCGATGCGCATCCAGGGAGCGCTGGTTGAACGTTTCGTAGCGTCGCAGTTCGGACTCGAGGTAAGTTGGCGACGATACGCTCATAGTCTCTCCTTCCTGAGATCTGGATCCAACAGATCGGTTGGCGACGAATGATAAGTGATGTGTGATATCCTACGCGAATGAAGGAATCTAGGGCGCGGTATGTCGTTGACTCAGTCCACACGGTCGCAGAACCGATCGCGAGCTTGGATTGCGACGTCGTCGTATGTGCGGTAACTCAGGGAAAACAGCTGGCCGGGACGGCAGCGGCGATCGATCGCTTGACCAGCGGAGCCATCACCACAGCGCTGAACCGTGGTGAGTTCCGTGGCGAGGCCGGAGACGTCTTGCTCCTCCACCTCGCGGACAACCTTGGCCCACGCCGTGCCGTGGTCGTAGGCTTGGGTGGGACCCAGGTGACCGGGCCGCGCGAGGTGCGGAACGCCGCTGCCACTGCTGGCCGATTCCTACTCGGTCGCGCACCTGGGAAGGTCGCACTGGCGTTGGGCAACGATGACGGGGACGCTTGGGTCGACCAAGAAGCTGTCGATGGCTTCGTCAGTGGCCTGTATGACCGCGCACTGTACAAGAGTGATACCGGTCCGGCTGCCGAGATCGAACTCGTCGTCCTATCGGAGCATGGAAACGCAACCGACGCGCAGACGGGGCTCATCTTGGGCGCTGCTGACTGGTATATCCGTGATCTCATCAGTCGTCCACCGAACATCCTCACGCCGACGGCTCTGGCCGATTCGGCGCAGCAGCTTGCTCAAGCCTATGGCCTCGAGGTCGCCGTTCTCTCGGAAGCCGAGATGCGGCAAGAAGGTTTCGGGGGGGTGCTCGCTGTCGGCGGGGGCTCGGCACACCCACCGACATTCACCATTCTTCGGTATCTAAAAGGTTCAGGTCCCGAAAGGACGGCGCTTATCGGTAAGGGCATCACCTTCGACTCGGGAGGCCTGAATCTGAAGGGGAGCGGTCAACTGAGGACCATGAAGGGCGACATGGCGGGCGCCGCCACGGTCCTCGGGGTTCTGCGCGCCTGCGCAGAAGCTCAACTACCCATCAACCTCATCGGATTGATCCCCGCAGCGGAGAACCTTCCGAGTGGCTCGTCGTATCGTCCGGATGACGTCATCACGGCGCTGAACGGAACCACCATCGAAGTCGACAACACGGATGCCGAAGGTCGGCTATTGCTCGCCGATGCGTTCGCCTACGCGCCAAGAGAGAACGTAACCCAGATCGTGGAGATTTCGACCCTAACGGCATGGGTGACGGTCGCCCTCGGCTATCATGCGTTCGCCGTGTTGGGTGAGCCAACGACATGGACTGATGAGTTGGTCCAATGCGCATCGACCACGGGCGAGAGGGCCTGGCCCTTGCCGGTTTGGCCCGAGCACGACGAGCAGGTACAAAGCGCGATTGCCGATGTGATGAATGTTGGTGCCGGAAGTGTCTATGGTGCGCGAGTGGCGGGCGCGATCACGCCCGTCGCCTTTCTCAAGCGATTTGTCCCTGAGCAGACTCCGTGGGCGCACTTGGACATCGGTGGTGCGTTCTGGAACGATCACGAAGTGCCGCACCTTGCGCCAGGACCTACATCGATTGGCATGAGGACGGTCTTTGCCTTCTTGCAGAAGCTCAGTCGGAGGCAGAGTTGAGCACGCGAGTTTTCTTCCTCAACCGACTCAAGAGCGGGATCGAGGCGACGGCGTACGAGGCGTTCGTTCGCGACGTCGATTATCCACGAGCGAAATCAGTGCCCGCCATCCTCGACTATTCCGTCTTCCGCCTCCAACCACTTGTCAGCGGTAGCCCAACGGAATTCGACTATGTCGAAACGGTCGACGTCGCCGACTTCGAAGCATACCGCTCGCAGCTGTTGTCGGCGCCGGGTCGTGATGGCTTTATCCGCGAGTTGCGCGCGCTGGTCGAAGCCGAAGCCTTGATCGGAACACGCATCCCGCCTCGGTAAAGGAGCGCGGCCCGACGATGATGCGGGTCACGCTGAGGGTGTGAAGGCACGCGACAGACCGGCGTCTCGGTCTCTGGCTCCGCGGTACAGCACGCGGGTACCCGGTCGAAGCCATCACAGTTGGAGCACGCGCATCCGCGAATCATCTTCCGCCTGGCCGTTGCGGGCGTCATCGTCCTTGTCCTGACCGGCTGCTTCGGGGGCCTCGACTCTCATACCCACGCTCCTGATCTCGCCGGCAACGGTCAGGTAACGCCGCCGGCCGGCGCGACGTCAGGAGTCGCGGATCGCGCCATTCCCCACTCATCGGCGATCCAACCGTTAGGAGCTCATCAATCCGATGTCCACGACCCAACGCCTGGTACCGCCCACCCTC
>JADLFM010000048.1 GCA_020845495.1 Chloroflexota bacterium | reverse complement strand
GCGCACGGGTGATGGTGAGACGGGGTGGCACTGCTGCCGACGCTGCTGGCTCGTGTTCGAGGCGCTTGAGGAAGAGCGAGACGGTCCTGGCGCTGTGCTGATATCCCAGCAGCCGGATCTCTCGGAACAGCCGCGAGCGATTGCGGCAATCTTCCCCCCAGCGCTGAATCAGATAGGCAGCGCTGGGACGGCTGCCGTTCGGGAGGGCCGCCGAGGGCGACATCTTTCGAGAGGACGATCGTGGCCAGTGTGGAACCGAGCGCCACCGTGACCACCAAGTCGAAGGCGTTCATTTTCGAGAGCGTGCGCTTCCCGGAGATACGCAGCATCCCCGCAAGCGCGACGTAGGCGAGGAGGCCCACCACCAGAGTACGGGTGATGCCATTCCAGCCGTTGAAGAACATCGCATCCATCATCCCAAGCGCCCGGATGCACGTTGCGCGCCATTGGCACGGCTCCTGCGGGCCGATGGCCCAGGCTCAAGCCGGATGGAGGCGTCCCATGGACCACGGACCTAAGCTCCTACGCTACGTCGGATCGGCTGCGCTGGTTTTCCTGATCTCGACCGGCGGATGCACCGAGCGGCGAGCCACCACGGACACGGGCCCACTGCCCGTCGGGGCAACCGCCTACCCACGCCCGGCACCTGGAGAAGGGCAGGTCGCGAAGGATCCGCCCCAGGACATCCAGGAGCTTAGAATCACCGTCGAAGACGGGCGGTTCGGGGCTGACCGCTACGACGCCCAATCGCGGGCCACGCGCATGTACGTCACCACGCAGGGTGGCCCATACATGCTGGTGATCGAAAACATCCTCCAGCCGCAGTCGCTCCGGGCCAATGGCACCACAGAGATCGAACTCACGCTCCCGAATCCCGGCGAGTACACGATGCGACTGACGAATGGGGGCGAGGCAACGGCCATCTTGAATGTCAGATCGGCGGGCTCGCGCTGACCCGGAGCCGTTGACGTGGGACGTCATCACGTGCCGTACGGCCCTCGTCGCGCGCGTGGCCCGGACAGCGGGTGACTGCGGTCGCTACGAAGCCAGTCGCCACGGCTTGCCCTAGCTCCCGTTACCGTCCCCTAAACAGCACGAATAGGCTGTGACCGCCGGGCTGGCCGCCGTACCTATCCAGGTTATGTTCAGGCCAGCAGTCACATCGTTCCGGCGCCAGACAGCATGTTCTCGCGATGATCGACAGGAGGGGAACGACAAATCCACTCCGCTCATCTACGAAGATGGCTGCCCTTGAGCCGATCCGTCAGCCAATCACTCTGGTGCTGGGTTCAACGTCTTGCAGGCACTCAAGGACGCGCCTACCGCTCGTGAGTCATACCATAGGAGGTGCTCAAGATGTTCTCTCGACGCGTACGCAGGAATGAGGGGCGTGCCAACGGCGAATCGCCGATACATGGGCTGCGCAGCCCCAGGCGGATGCTCAGTGTGGCGCTCGCCGCAGCGATGGCGTTGTCGCCAGTCACCGGATTAGGGCTGGCAGTAGCCCAAGAGTCGGATACGATCTCGGGGTCGAGTATCACGATTGACGAGATCATCGACAACCCGACGGCCTACTACGGACAATCTGTCACGATAATAGGGCCCGTGGAGGAGATCCTCGGTCCGCGTTCGTTCACCATCAGCGACGCCGATCCGCTCGTGAGCGAGGATCTGCCCGTCGTCAGCAGTCATGCGTTGATGAGTGGCGCCGAGGGGCAGCGTGTGGCCAGCGACTACGACGGGCGTGAGGTCCAAGTGACGGGGACGGTGCACCAGTTCAACCTCGCTGCCTTCGAAGATCAGCTGGGTGTCGACTTGCAAGACAGCGAGTGGACCGTTTGGGCAGGCCAGCCGGCCATCATCGCGACGTCGATCACGCCAACATCGGCGCAGCAACAGCCGGGGCAGAGGCCAGCCGGTACCGCGCCCATGCCGGCTGTCGTCGCTTGGGCGAGTGTTGATCGCATCACCGACGACCCGGCCACCTACTACGGACGCGAGGTAGCCATTATCGGCGAGATCGGCGAGGTGCTCGGCCCCCGCTCCTTCACCCTTGAGGATGATGACCTGCTCTTCGACGAACAGATGGTCGTGGTCAGCTCGCGGCCGCTCACCGGCAGCGATGGCCAGGCGATGAGCCTCGACACGCTCGAGGACCGCCAGGTGATAGTGAGAGGCACCATCCACCAGTTCAATACCAGCGCGTTCGAAGAGCGGCTTGGTATCAACCTGGCCGATGAGGATTTCTCCGACCACGCCGGTCAGCCCGCGATGATCGCGGACTCGATCATCCTCGACCCGACCCTGTATTGGGTGGTTGGTCCTTCTCCGTACGGCAACCCTGCCAACCCTGGAGCGGCGAACGTCGATCCCCAGACCCAGGCGCAGCAGGCGACGGTTGATGGCATCGCTGAGAATCCATCGGCATACATCGGGCGCACCGTGACGATTGCGGGGGAGGTGGGCCGGGCGCTCGGGCCGCGCTCGTTCACCGTCGAGGACAACGATCTCCTGTTTGATGAGGAGATCGCCGTGGTTGGAGCGCGCCCGCTCCTGGACCGGAATGGGCAACCGTACTCGGCTGAGGCTCTTGACGATCTTCGGATCATGGTGACTGGCATGGTCCGCCAGTTCGTTCGCGCGGACCTCGAACGCGAGTTTGGCATCACGTTTGATGGTGCTGACCTCGATGGCTGGGAAGGCCGACCAGTGATTGTGGCTGACTCGGTGCGCCAGCTACGGTAGCAGTCGGTCGCTGCGGACCCCGTCACGCCCAATCTCGGGGCGCGACGGGGTCTGTCGTGGTGCGTCAGAGAGATGACGCTACGGATTGTTGGTCAACTCGTGCAGGAAGCATGAGTCCCTCTGCGGCTAAGGCAAGGTTCAAGCGTACTTGACAGTTCAGAGGTCAAGCAGCGCGGGGCTGGGGCTGAGCGAGAGTTGGGCGAGCTGAGTCAGCGACCAGGGGCGGGTAGCCGAGGGCGACGAGCCAGTCGGTGGGGGCGTCGGTCATGCCGCTGAGGTGCAGGGGGCTGAGGCCGGCATGGGGGCCGCGGGCGAAGGCGCGGTGGTTGTGCCAGACGACGAGCAGGGCGAGGAGGCCCGGCGAAAGGGTGCGGTGGACGGCGAGGTGAGGGCGGAGGATGGAGTGCCAGTTCTCCACGGCGCTGCTGGCACGGACGGCAGTCTCCCAGGTTTCGATGAGCATCCGAGCGGCGGTCTGCCAGGCTGGGGGGAACTGGGCCACGAGGTCGTCGCGGCGCGGAGCAAGGATGGCCCGTCGCTGCCAAGCCCAGGCGACCAAGGCGACGCTGTCTGGGCCGAGGACGACGGCGGCATCGTGCTGGACGCGGTCGAGGGGCGGCGCGAACGCCAGCAGGCCGGGCAGGGCGAGGGTGCTGGCCGGTCGGATCGACCGCCCGCATGGCCGCCTCGATCGCGGCGCCGCCATCGTCGATTGTCGTGTGCCAGCGCAGCCCGCGCTCCTGGGCGAGCCACAGCACCAACGTCCAACTCTCGGTATCGACCGGCACCGGACCCTCCGCCGCCCAGACCGCCCAACTCGCTGTGTCGACGACGTGCAGGTAGGCCCCGCGTCGATCGTTCCCGTACATCTCATCCAACGCGAGCGGACGCGACGACGGCGGCGCGTGACTGCTCAGCCATGCCCGCGCTCGCCGTTGCGCCTCCCGGACGATCGCGCTGATCGTCCCGAGACTGACCCGCCGCCGCGCCACCTGCCACAGACTGGCCTGGATGCCCCGCACCGTGGCGTGCGCCTCAACCATGAGGCTCAACACCTGCCGCTCTACCGCCGGGTGAGCGCCGGTTTCGACTCACTCGCCTGGAACGCCGCCTCCAACGCGCGACGGCCATGCTCCGCCCAGGTGTACAGCGTCTGCCGCGACACCCCGGCCGTCCGACTCAACAGCGTCACCAGCCCGTATGTCCCGTTCTCCGCCAGCAGATGACTCACCCACGCCGCCCGCTGCTGGGCCGTGCTACCATGCCGTCGAGCCATCGGCTCCTCCCTGGTGCACGGGTAGGATGTGGTAGTTCGGTCCGGCGCACCAGGGCTTCTTCTTGCCCCCACCGCCCACCGACTGTCAAGTCAGATCCCCGAGATCTGAACCGTGCCTTAACGTAGCTAAGGCCGCCATTGCTGACGGCCTCGCACCCCGCCACCGAAGTGACGAGGGGGTTCACGGTAACAGCGTACATCAGAGTAGCCAAAGTACGCATCCCCCAGGGCGATTGCATGTTGCCTGCGGGTACCGTGGGACATGTCCCACGGTACGTATCTCATCGTTCCAGCGCGATGAGGTGATGTGCTCCGGCGTCGCAGCGCGACGCCTCCATTGTAGGCGGGGGTT
>JADLFM010000047.1 GCA_020845495.1 Chloroflexota bacterium | reverse complement strand
CTCCGGGTCGCCACCGCGTGGTCCTCGAGTGGGTTCGCGCCACGGGAGCCGTGGTCGAAGTCCGCGGCGGCGACAACGCTCGGGACGTTCAGGTCGAGTCGGGGGTCGTGGCCACGGTCCGCTTCGGGGAGCGGAAGGCGATCCTGCACGTGCGCTTCACGAGCCCCATTCCAGCGGGGTGGCTGCTCGTGACGCGGGATCCGGGAGGCCAGCGTGTCTGGCCGCTCCAGCCCGATGGCTCTTACCGAGTGCTGCGGTCGAGCGTGGCGCCTGAGATGGTGGTCTACTTGTCGAACGGCCAGGGCACGCAAGTGTTCCAGGGCACTGTTCCGCCGGGCTACGAGCAGCCCAGCATCGAGTTCCAGCCGTCAGATGCCTCTGTATGGGGCCTGCTCACGGCGCCGGATGGCCGAGCCCGCGGCGGTGTGCCCCTGGTCCTGAGACAGCCCGCGGGCGCAGTGAGCGCCTGGGTGCTGACTCAGCCGGACGGACGCTTCGAGGTTCCCTACCTGCGCCCAGGGCGGTTGGATGTCATCGACGGGGGCACGGTGCTGGGCAGTTTCGCGCTGGCCGCCCGCGAAAACAAGGACCTCGGCGCGCTCTCTTCCGAACGGCCCTAGCGCGCGAACTCAGTGAGCCCGATTGGTCGCCGCCAGCGTGCCGAGCGAGGGTTGCTCTACCTGGGCGTGCTGGTCGGTGGCGCCGCCGTGCTCGCCGTCGAGTTGAGCCTCTCGCGGCTCCTCGGACGCGTCTTTGGTGCAAGCAACATCGTTTGGTCGAACGTCATCGCCCTGGTTCTCCTGTGCCTGTGCGCCGGCTACTACCTGGGGGGCCGGTTGATCGACCGCCGGCCACAGGCCAGCCTGTTCTACGGCCTCATGGTGCTCTCGGGCCTGTCTTTGGCGGTGGTTCCGTACGTAGCGCCGGCTGTGCTGTCGTGGTGCGGGCAGTGGGCGTCCCAAACGTCGGGCGGCGTGCTGTGGGGCTCGTTCGTAGCCGCGGTCGTGCTCGGCGCGCCCGTCGAGACGCTCCTGGGGTGCCTCTCGCCCTGCGCGATTCGGCTGATACTGCAGGACGTGCAGAGTTCCGGGCGCGCTGCCGGGCGCCTATATGCCATCTCGACCCTGGGAAGCCTCCTGGGCACCTTCGTTCCGGTGTTGCTGTTGATCCCGGTGATCGGGACAGCCCGCACCATACTCGTCGTGGCCATGTCGCTGGTGCTGGTTGGTTCCGTGGGCCTGTGCCTCATTGCTACTCGGACGAGACGCGCGGTGGCAGGGGTCGTAGCCGGCACGCTGGCGTGCGGGACCATCGTCGTCACACCCCCTGCACCCGCCACGCGGACGTTGCCCGGCGTGGCGTTGCTGAGCGAGCGCGAGTCCACCTACAACCTCGTTCGCGTGGGCGAGGTCCAGCGTCCGTTCGCCGACCTGCCCGAGGGCGCCCGACTGCTGCTGCTCAACGAAGGATCCGGCGTGCAGTCGGTGTGGCGTCGCGACGGAAACCTCGGCGGGGGCCTTTGGGACCTCTTCCTCGCGGCACCCTACTTCGACGCGGTCGCGCCGGAGCCCCGACGGGTGTGCATCGTGGGCCTGGCCGGCGGCTCTCTCGCCCAACTGTGGCGGCGTGCCTACCCGAGTGGCTTGCGGATCGACGGCGTCGAGTTGGATCCCGCCGTGATCGAGCTCAGTCGCAGGTACCTGGCGCTGGACGACGCTGGCGTGAACGTCGTCGAGGGCGACGGCCGGTTGGCGCTGCTGGGGCTGCCCGGGCCGTACGATGTCATCGCGCTCGACGCCTATAGAACGCCCTACGTACCCTGGCACCTCCTGACGGTCGAGTTCCTTCGGGAGGTGAGCGCCAAGCTCGGCCCCCGCGGGGTCGTGGCCGTCAATCTCACGCGCGGGGGCGACGGCAGCGACCGTCGGCTGGTCGAGGGAGCGACGGCCACGCTCCTCGAGGTCTTCCCGACTCTCCACACCATGGACATGCACGGGACGCTGAACACCGTCGTCGTGGCCACGAAGCAACCTTCGTCAGTCACGGACCTCAGCCGCAATCAAGCCGGCTTGCATGCGGACTCCGCTCCTGAGCTGCGGCGGGCTCTGGCCCATGCGTGGGAGAGCCTCGTTCCCACCACGGCTAGCGACCTCATCTTCACCGACGACCGCACCGAAGCCGAGCGCATCGTGGACTCAATGGTGCTGGGAGGGCTCGCCTCGTCACCTGGCGCGGACCGTTGATCTGAGTCGAGTCAGGGTCGTTCGATTCTGAACGGCCGGTCTGTTGTTGGGCAGGGCGGATCGACGGCGGTTGTAGCCCGGCGCCCTCAGGTGGTGGTCCGAGCGCCCCAGCTCTCCAGTGAAACCCCGGTGGTGGCGTGCGGCCCGGCGCCTGCAACACAGCCCCTGCGCGTGCCGCTGGGCCGCGAAGGGAGAGCCATGGAGAACACGCGATCGCCCTATATGCCGCAAGCCGTCGCCGCCGAGTTCCTCGGCCTGTCACCGAAGACGCTCGAGCGCTTCCGCGTGGAAGGCCGAGGGCCGAGTTTCCTCAAGCTCGGCCGGCGCGTCATGTACTCGCGGGACGACCTGGTGAAGTGGGCGGAGTCGCAACGTCGGATGTCGACATCCGACCCTGGCGAGCCGGTCGAGGCCCGACCGATGGGCCGCACTGTCACGGGAGCGTGAGGGTCAGAGCAGCGCTGGGTGGATCGGCTTGGTTGATGCAGCAGCGGCAGGCGCGCAACGCGTCGCGCGGCGAGCGCTGTTCCAGGAGCGAGGCGTGCGGCTGCGAGGCACTCGCGGCCTGGCGGCTCGCCGGCAACATCACGGTGAGGTGATCGTCCCGAACAGCGCCAAGACAAGTTGCTCGACATCGTCGAGCTTTCGGAATGCGCGACGGGGCACGCTCCGCAGGTTCGGCCGCTCGGACTTCACGCCACTCGAGTTCGCCTTCGGGTGCTTCGCAACCTCGTACGTATCGAGTGACGGCAGGCGCGTCCCGGGCCGGCCTCCGAACCACAGGAACGGCCCGAGTGCCAACGTGTCTTCCTGGAAGATGCACCAGACGACACACCCGCTGGGGCGCCTAGCCAGCGAGAGGCTCACGTTGACATGGTGCGTGGACGCGCTCGAATGCGAGGCCTTCAGCTGGACGTGTCGAACGATGTCGTTAGCCTCCAGCACGAGGTCGTACCCGCCGTCGTCAACCTGAGGCTTCAGGACCTCCATGCGAACGTTGCCCCGGCGCCAAAGGAGGCGCATGACTTCGGCAGCGAAGAGGTGCTCGACGAGCATCTCTCGGTAGCTGGAGTAGAGGTTGTGGGGGCTTGCCGCGGGTCTATGGGTCACCCGATCAACCCTCGCGCGCGAGCGGGCGCAACGACCCCGG
>JADLFM010000046.1 GCA_020845495.1 Chloroflexota bacterium | reverse complement strand
CGGTCGGCGCCCTCGCCCTTGACGTCGGGGGCGAGGCCGCCGACTGGACCACGCCGAGGAGGAAGATACTGTGCAGCCAACCTCGGAGTTGACGGGCGTCGTCAAAGGGGCATCCAGCGGACGAGTTGGCATCGGAGGGGCGTCCAGCGGACGAGTCGGCACCGGAGGGGCTGATGCCCCGTGGGGTGATCGTGGGGATGCCGGTATCCCGCGGGACGGGATCGAGCACGGTGCCGCCGGCTCACGCCACTCACGCCGCGCGTTCCTGGGCTGGGCCGGCCGTGGGCTGCTCGTTGCGGTTGGACTGAGCGTCGTTGGGAACGCGGTCCTGCTGACCGAGGCCGAGGCGGCGAGCAAGAAGAAGAACAAGGATCAGTCGTCGGACAAGAAGAAGAAAAAGAAGAACAAGAAGAAGAACGGCTCCGGCGGAACCTCGACGAGCACCTTCAATGCGGCGAGCTACGTGACGCCCGGCGTAGACAAGTACAACTGCACCGACTTTACGAATCAGGCTGACACCCAGGCGGTTCTGCGGGCCGATCCCACCGACCCGAATGTGCTAGACCGGAATCGCGACGGTATCGCCTGTAGTGGCGTCGATGCGGCCCAGGATGGTGTACCTGGCGGCTTCATGATGCCGCCGTACGACGTGAAGATCGTCAACCGCTGACCCGCAAACTGCCAGTGGATGCGGCGGCAGCCCTCAGGTGGGCTGACTATCAGTGAGAGTGCGAGGCCGGGCCGGTCCAGGACCGACCCGGCCTCGCCCGTTCTTAGGCATGACCCACGAGAGCGTGCTCATGGTGGGAGCAGGCCGGCTCAGCCGAGCAGCAGGCACCCGAGCACCGCAGGCGGGACCGGCAGGCGGGACCGGCAGGCGGGACCGGCAGGTGGGACCGGCAGGCGGGACCGGCAGGCGGGACCGGCAGGCGGGACCGGCAGGCGGGACCGGCTATCGCAGGCTGCCCGACACGCTAGCTGACGATCTGGAGGGTCGCGCGCCGGATCGCCTCGGAGATGACCATGCCGAACATGGCGCCCGAGACCACGTCGCCAGGGTAGTGTGCCCCCACGTACACCCGACTCACCCCGACGCTCGCGGCCAGTGCGAAGAAGATCGGAGCTCGGCGTGGCCACCAGGTGCTGAGCACCCAGGCACCTGCGAACGCCCCGGCCGAATGTCCGCTTGGGAACGACCAGCCATCCGGGCGGCGCCCGACAACAAGTGCCCGTACCACATCGATGAACGGGCGACGGCGTCGGAAGAGCGCCTTGATCGGCTGCTCGACGGCCCAGGTGGTCCCGAGGATCGATGGCGCTGCAACCCGCAGCGCCCGCCGAGTATCGTGTAATCCCATCCAGCGTCCCAGGAGCAGCCCAAGCAGCCAGATCCAACCGCCCGTGGTGGCGATCGCGATCGTGTCGGCCAGAGCGTTCGTCCAAACCGGATGCGGGAGCGTGTTGACGGCCAGGAAGAGGCGCACGTCGAGGCGTTGGAGCGGACCCATCCGGCGCAACATGGCGTTGCGCAGCAGCCGACGGCCGCGCCGGGTGGCAGATGCGGCCGGCAGCGGCGTTGGCGGGAGCGCCTCCGCGGCAGCCGTCGCCACTGCCGAAGCGTCGTGGGTCGGCGCGACAATCTGGGCGGCCGTCTCGGTCAGGGTGGCGGCGATCTGGGTCGGCGGCGTGCCGGTGCTGGCGGCGGCCTCGATGTCGGTGGCGGCTGACCCTGGCTCGGCGGCAGCATGGCGCCCGGCCTGCCCGGTAGACGCGATTCCCACCAACTGCTCGACGCGCCGGGCGACCTCCTCGGCCTTCTCCGGTGAGTCGATCCGGGCAACTTCCTCAGCGAGAACGTGCTCGACGCGCGCTGTCTGTCCGCTCGTCTGTCCGTCTGGAGGGTTGCCGCCTGGGGGCGGAGGCATCGACGCCATCAGCGCTCCTCATGCCGGGCAGGCCCGGCACAGACGCGGAGGCGGCAAGTTCCGGGCCAGATCCGCCATTCGCCAGCCTGGTGGGTCATGCCACCAGTGGTTGAGCATCGACGCTTTTGGAGCAGCCACCCCTGAACCCGCACGGGGGAGGGGTTGGAGGTGGGGGCTCTCAGCCAGGGAAAACGGGCTGGACGTTGGGAATGGCACGTCAGCGACTCTCCGGATCGTAGATAGTAGATCAGGTCGTAGATAGTAGATCAGGACACGCGTGCAGCTTCCCCTGCGGCATGATCGCGCCGCGGGAGTGATTGATACCCGTCGAGTGGTAGAGTCGCCGCTTTCCCGAACGTTCAGCCCGCACCCATGAATCAACTCCTGCTAGTGTGAGGACGGCGCGTACTTGCCCGTCAGTTGGGGCGTGGTGCCTTCCTGGTTCTTCTCCTGGCGGTCGAGGCGCGTCTCGCGGCCCCAGGTGCGCTTCAGGCCATCGCGGATGCCGACGTGCAGCCGGCCCATTCCCTCGGTTTCAAGCTCCACCCGGTCGCCGTCCTGGAACGCGCTCAGGCCGCGATGGTTCGTGCCAGTAGCCAGGATGTCGCCCGGATCCAGGGTGTGGATCGAGGTCACCCATTCGATACAGCGCCGGATGTTGTGGGCCATGTCGTCGGTGTTGAAGTCCTGCTTCAACGCGCCGTTCACCCAGAGCTGCACCTGAAGGGCCTGGGGATTCGGCACCTCGTCGGCCGTCACGAGGTACGGCCCGATCGGGGCAAACGTCTCGCGCGACTTCATCTGGTAGAAGGCCGGCACGCCTCTGGCCGAGCCGTCGACGAAGTTGGCGTAGCCGAAGACGTAGTCCATCGCGTCCTCGGCGCGGACGTTCGAGGCGCGCTTGCCGATTACCAGGGCTAGCTCGGCCTCACCCTCGAAGATGGTGGCCGGGATGTCCGGGAGCACCATCGTGTCGCCGTCGCCGATCACCGCGTTCGGGGATTTCTGGAAGGCGTTGATCGGGGCCGGCTCGGAGCGGGTGCCGTTCTCCATGTAGTTGACGGCCATACAGACGATGTTCGCGGGCCGTGGCAGCGGCGGCCGAATCCGGACCTGGCTGACCGGCACGCCGCCGCCCTGCTGTACAGCCGCTTCGAGCTTCGGCCGATACTCCGTGAACCGCTCGATCAGCCCGACGATGAGATCCTGTGGCTCCAGGTGGGGGATATCGCGGACCGCGTCGGACACGTCCACCACGGTGTCACCCGCGAGCACGCCCAGCTTGAAGTCGTCGAAGAACAGCAGCTTCACGAAACCCCTCCTCGGGCGCGCCCTACTGGCGCCGCGCGCATCCGCCCGATGTCCGGCATAGTAGCCCGGCGTCGCACGTCCTGGCCGCTCCCGCTCCCAGCGGGGAACGGGTCGGGGCGGGGGTCTCCTTCAACGGAGGCCATCGGAGAACCGCACTCGCGCTGAGCGCGGCCGCTCGCGTCAGGAGAGGCCGCGCCCAGCTTCTGCCAGAGGGAGCGGCGGATTACCGCTCCTGGGCTGACACGTCCAGACAGGTGGTGCGTGGTTACCCCTTGATGCCGGACATGACCACGCCACGCACGAAGTAGCGCTGCCCGACGAAGAACACCAGGATCACCGGGATCGTCATCATCACGGCAGCGGCCATCAGCAGGTGGTCCTTCGGCGAACCGTCATTCGGGCTGACCACGAAGTAGCGCAGTCCAAGGCTGAGCGGATACGCCTCCGGCCGGTTCAGGATGATCAGCGGCCGCAGGACCGAGTTCCATTGAAAGATCGCGTCGATGATGAACGCCGTCGCGTAGACCGGCCCCGACAGCGGCAGCATGATGCTCCAGAAAATGCGCGGGTAGCTGGCGCCGTCGATCCGCGCCGCCTCGTCGAGCTCCAGCGGGATGGTCATGAAGAACTGGCGGAACAGGAAGATGTAGAAACCGCTCCCGAACCAGAACGGCACCGTCAGCGGCAGGTAGGTGTTCAGCCAGCCGAGTTTCCAGAACAGCATGAAGTTCGGGATCAGCAGCACGAACTCCGGCAGCATCAGCGTCGCGAGCGTGATGCTGAACAGCAGATGCTTGCCCGGGAAGCGGAAGCGCGCGAACGCATAGCCGCCGAACGACGACGAGATGACGGTGCCCGTCGCGGCGACGGCGGTCAGAAAGATGCTGTTCTGGACCCAGTTGATGAAGAACCGCACGTTCCAGACGTCGGGGTAGTTGTGCCACTGGATGACCGTCGGCCACCAGAGGGGCGGAATCTGGCGGACTTCCTGCACCTGTTTCAGCGAACCGCTGAGCGCCCAGTAGAACGGCAAGACCAGGATAATCGCCAGCACCACGGCGATCGAGTGAAGCCCGAACCGTCGGAGGAGTCTGAGCGCCGGCAACAGCATGTCGGACGAGGTCGCGGCAGCCCGGCCAACGGGTGCGGCTCGCTCAGCCATCACGACCCTCCCCGGCGTAGTAGACCAGGTCGCGGGAGGCCCGGAACTGGATGTAGGTGAAGACGCTCAGGCCAATGAACATGATCCAGGCGAGCGTCGAACCGTAGCCCATGTCGAAGTAGTCGAACGTGGTGCGGTAGATGTGCAGGCCGTACAGCCAGGTCGCGTAGGCCGGTCCACCGCCGGTCGCGAAGAATGCCGACGTGAACGTCTGGACTGCGCCGATCGACGCCAGCACCAGGTTGAAGAACATCGTCGGCGAGATCATCGGCAAGGTCACATGCCAGAAGCGAGACCAGGGGCCGGCCCCGTCGATGGCGGCGACCTCGTACAACTCCTGTGGGATACCCTGGAGGCCGGCCAGGAAGATCACCATCATGTTGCCGCCGATCGCGCCCCACAGCGCGATCGCCATCAGGGCCGGCAGCGCCCAGAACGTGTCCCCGAACCAGTTCGGGCCTTTGAAGCCGGTGCCGGTCAGGTGGTAGCCAATCTGCCAGATGACCTCGTTGATCAGGCCGTACTGCCCATTCAGCAGCCACAGCCAGATGTAGACGGCCGCCACGATCGGCACGAGGTGCGGCATGAAGAAGACCGTGCGATAGACGGTGGTGAAGCGCAGTTTCTGGTTCAGCAGCATCGCGGTGCAGAGCGCCCCGAAGACGCTGAGCGGCACGACGATCGCCGTGTACACCACCGTCCGGCCGACCGACGGCCAGAAGAACTCGTCCTTGGTGAACGCCCGAATCCAGTTGTCCAGACCCGCGAATGAGTAGTCCCGGCCCAGCGTGTAAGTGTAGAAGCTCAGCACCAGCGAGAAGAGCATCGGCCCGAGCACGAAGACCACCAGGCCGATGATCCAGGGCGTAAGGAAGGCGTAGGCCCAGAAGACCTCTTCGCGACGGAGCGAGCCCTGCCGAGAGGCTGCCCGTGATGTCGGTATCGCTCGTGCGAGCACCGTGACCTCCAATGATCGCCGGGCGGTCTCGGGGGTGACTCGACGCCTGCCGGCCGCCGGCGATCGGTGCGGGGGATCGAGGGGCCGCGCCGCGCAGAGGCGGCGCGGCCCCTCGCCCGCGTCTGTCGGCCGAATCGCTCGGCCAGGACAGGATCAGACGAGCGGCTTGTCCAGGATTTCCTGGATTTGCTTGCCCACGTTGGCGGCGTAGTCCTCGACCGTCGCCTGCCCGAGCGTCACCTTGATGAACTCGTTGAGGAGGATCGGCTCGTGCTCGGCGAAGCGGCCGTTCGCCGGGTAGTACCAGGGCGCCATTTCCGGTGCCGGCGGCAGCACCAGGACCTTCGCGATGTTTTGGAGCTTGGGTGCCGTCTTGCGGAACTCGTCGCTATCCCAGACGTCGAAGCGGCTGCCGGGACTGCCGAGGCCGTTCTGGAATCGCTCGATCCCGTGCCGCTGGCTGGTGAACAGCCGCGACAGCACGATCCACGCCTTGTCCGGGTTCTTGGTGTCCTTCGAAACACTCTTCCCGTCCGACGAGACCTGGGTCGCATGCTTCCCGGTCGAGCCGATCGGGTTCGGGATGACGTCCATCTCGAACGGGTTCGGGGATTTGGCGATCAGGTCCGGCCAGGACTTTGCCGCGAAACTGGTCTGGGTGACGATCCCAAGCTTGCCGCCGATGAACAAGTCCTGCCGCTGCTGTTCGACGTCGGCAGCCCAGGGATAGGCGGACCCAGACTTGTACAGTTCGGCCGCGATCTTCAGGCCGGCGATCGACTCCGGGGTGTTCAGCAGGCATTTCTTGCCGTCAGGATCGAAGACGTCGCCGCCGAACCCCCGCATCAGGCCGACGAGGTACTCGTTCGCGGTCACGTTCCCGAGTCCCGGCAGGATGCCGTAGACGGTCGTGCGCCCACCCTCGCTCTTGGTCAGACCCTTCGCCAGCGTCTGAAGATCCTCGAACGTCCAGTTCCCATCCGCCGGCGGCATCTTCAGGCCGGCCTTCTCGATCATCGTCTTGTTGATGTAGTACTGGAGGTTGCCGGGGTGGCCGACGACCGGCAACCCCCAGACCTTGCCCTCGCGGGTGTACGTCTTGATGTTGCCCGACCAGAACTGCTTCTGATCTTTGTCCTGCCACTCCTTGTCGCTGGCCCAGAGCGAGTTCAGGTCGTGGACGACGCCCTTGAGTTGAAGCTCGGCGACCTTCGGCGCGACGTCGATGCGGACGGTGTCGCCGATCTGGCCGGTCGCGGCAAGCGCCAGTTGCTTGGCGTGCATCTCGGCGCGCGGGAACCATTCCCGCTCGACCTTGATATCCGGGTGCTCCTGCTCGAACTTCGCGACGAACTGGTCGTACCAGTCGTTCGGCTGGCCCGGCGTGCCCTGAATCCAGTCGTGGTCGCGGATGACGACCCGCTGTGTACCCGCCGCCGGCTTGGCAGCAGCAGCCGCGGATTCGGCTGGCTTAGTGGCCGCTGGCTGAGCAGCCGGCTGCGCGGGGGCCGTCGTGGGCTTGGCGGCCGCCGCTGCCGCGGTCGGCTTGGCGGCAGCCGGCGCTTCAGTTGGCTTGGCGGCAGCCGGCTGTCCAGAGGCCGGTTGCCCTGAGGACGGCGCGGCCGGCGTGGAGCCGCCGCACGCGGCGAGGATCGCCGAGCCTGAAAGACTGCCGAGCACGAGCGCTGTGCCTCGCAGCATCCGTCGACGTGACATACGCGGCGCTACACCCTTGGCCATGCCTGGTCTCCTCTACTTCAGCCTGCACACACTCTCGCCACGACTGGCGAGGTTGAAACGGCGGATGACGACGATGTCAGCTTGGGAGGAAACGCACCGGATCGCTCCGACTCAGGGTGTAGTCCGCGACGTCGGGAACCACGCATCCACCCTGGCCGGCGTTGCTGGCCGAAATCCTACGTCTGCACCCGCGCCCTGTCAAGCAATGTTTCGGCCCGCTGACGCGGCACCGGATCAGATGCGGCGCAGCACGCGCGCTGCTGCGATACCGGGTCGGAGGAGTGTGGCACGAGGCGGCAGGCCGTCATGGACGGCCGCTCGGCACCATCAACGCTCGACATGTCTGGGGGAGTATGCTGGTGCTCCCGGGCCGCTCAGCCGTCGCGCCGGCGCCAGATCGTACCGCCCAGGCCGAGCGCATAGACAACGCCGTCTTCGGCGTAGGCCGGCGAGGGCACGACGGTCACCGTGGATGGCAGCGCGGGGCCGTCAGGCCACGTCGAGAACGTCGCGCCGCCGTCGCACGAGACGTACACCCCAGCACTCGTCGCGGCAAACAGCGTACGGTCGCGCCGAAAGTCCGGTGAGGCGCCCAGGCCGGCCAGGATCGTGGAGGAGCCGGGTAGGCCCGTCGAGCGCCAGAGCGGCCGTCGTCTGCCGCCCCTGACCTCGGAAGCATCCTGGCGCGGACGGAGTACCCGCCCGCCCAGCCCCACGGCGAGCGTGTCGCCAGACGGATTGGATGGCAGCGCCACGAGGCAGACGGGCGGCGCCCCACGCTCCTCCAGCCAGCGTTCCCACCGCTGGCCGTCGTCCATGGTTCTCCAGACCACGATCTCGCGCCCGCCTTCATCACTGGTTGGGCCTGCCGTCGCGGCGTAGAGCGTCCCGTCTCGCGCAAACGTAGGGGAAGGAGCGAGCGCTACGACGTCAGCCGTCCCGAACGGGGTGTCGAAGGAGCGCCAGGTCAGGCTGCCATTCCCGGAGACTGCCAACCGTCCGTCGAGGAGGGCGGCGAGTACCGTCACGTTGCCCGGGCTGCCTGCCGTATGGTCGTGAGTGCCCGCGGTGACCGCCACAAGACGCGCCGGCAGGGCAGATGAGTCAGGCGCCGCTGCCTGGCCATCCTCCACGGGCGGCAGCGACGGTGCTGGCAGCGACGGTGCTGGCAGCGACGGCACGGGTGCCCAGCGCTCGGCACGGCTGCGGCTGACGTAGAGGCCGCCGTCCGTCACGGCGAAGAGGGTTCCGTCGCAGGCGTACTCCGGCGAGATGGCGACCTGGAAGACGGCTCGACCCTCGATGCCGGAGTTGCGCGCGCTCCAGGTCCGCCCGCCATCCTTCGAGCCAAGGATGCCAGCCTGCGCCCCGGCTACGAACAGCGTGGCATCGGTCGCGAACGCCGGCGAGATAGCGAGGCTCGCCAACAGGTTCGCCGCAAGCCCGGCATTCGCCGCCGCCCAGTACTGTCCGAGATCAACGGAGCGCGTCACGCCGCCGTCGGGCAGCCCGGCCAGCAGCACGCGCTCGTCGCCGTTGGGGAGGACCGCTGCACACAGGGCCGACCCGAGATCGCCGCCGGTGTGCTGCCAGGTCGTACCGCCGTCCTGGGACAGTGCAACCCCGCTGTCGGTCGCAGCCACCACGAGGCCGTGGTCCGAGAAAGCGATGCCGTTCACGCCGCAATTGGCAAGATCGGTCACCGTCTCCCAGGAGCGGCCGCCGTCCTCCGAGCGAAGCAACCCCTGCTCCTCGGTGCCGGCCAGGATCAGCCGGTCCCGTTCGAAGGACGGCGAGAGCGCGAGGCACTGGATTGCGACGTCGTCCCCCCCGATGTCGACCGCGCGCCAGGACTCGGCGCCGTTGCGGGTCCGGTAGAGGCCGGATGGCGTGGCCGCGAATCCGAGACCGTCGCGCTCGAACGCGGGCGAGAGCGCCAGCGCCAGGATGGTCAGGTCGAGCAGGCCAGGGTTGGCGCCGGTCCAGGTCCGGCCGCCGTCATGGCTGACGAGGACGCCGTCGTCCTCGGTGCCGGCCAGCAACCTGGGATCGGGCCCGTCGCCGGCCAGGCAGGCGAGCGCGAGTACCCGGCTGCCGGTCAGGAGGTGCTGCCACTGGCCCGAGCTCCACCGATGAAGCCCGTCGTGGGCGCCGGCGTAGACGATGCCATCCTGTGCATAGCGCGGCGACGGCAGGACGATCTCCACCCCCGGCACGCTGCCTGGCGCGCCAAGCGGCTCCCAGATGCGGCCGGCGGCCGTCGAACGGAACGCGCCGAATGGCGTCGCGGCGAAGGCCACCGGCACACCCTCGGCCGTCATCGCCGTTGCCAGTCCGACGACCGTCCCGCCTTCGAGAACCGCCAGCCGCTCCCACACCGTCCCCACGGTCCCCCCTCTCAGGCCGCGCGCTGCACGCTACCAGGCTGCATCAGGCCCGGCCGGTCCGATCGCCGCGACGACCTCAGCCCTGGCACGGACACCGCCGAACGAGTGCCAGTTCTCACTGCGCCATGCCAGTTGCCTACGGTTGTACCGATACCGGCGGCTCCCGACGATGGATCAGCACGTCGCTCGTCAGGGCCAGCGTCGCGGCGCTGACAGCCGTCTCCAATGCCGCTCGGACGACCGGAGACGGATCCACCAGGCCGGCCTCCCACGGATCGACCCACTCGCCGCGCACCACGTCGAAGACGCATCCAGGCCCGTCCTGGCGCGCCCGTGCGACGATCGGTGCCGGCGCCAGCCCAGCATTGCGAAGCAGCCAGCGCATCGGCTCGGCGAGTGCATGGGCCAGGATCGCCGCGCCGATCGCCTCGTCGCCGGGAAGCGAGCGCGCGCACGCATCGACGGCCGGGACGCAGGCGAGCAGGGCGGCCCCGCCGCCCGGCACGGCTCCGCCCTCCATGGCAGCGCGTGCCGTCGTCACGGCCGCTTCGACCCGCAGCTTGAGAGCGTCGCGCTCGCCGGTCGTCGCTGCGCCGACTTTGATGCTCGCCGCCAGCCCGGCGAGCTTCCCGATCCGCTCCTTGATCCGTTCACGCGTCCAGGCATCGTCGGCCGTTGCGCGTAGCTCCTGCCTGGCCTCGCCGATCCGGGCACGGATTGCGGCCTTGTCGCCGCGCCCGCCGTGGATGCCGAAATGGGTCGCCGTGACCCAGGCCTGACGCGCTGCCCCAAGATCGTCTAGCTGGACATTCTCGAGGCGTTCGTGCGCCTCCTCCCGCAGGTACCGTCCGCCGGTGATGACCGCAAGGTCTTCCAACACGCGGGCGCGCTGTGCGCCGAAAAGCGGTGCCTTTGCCACAACGGCGCTATCGAGCGCGCCACGCTCTCGGTTCAACGCCAGCAGCCCGATGGCCGAGTCTCGAATCTCCGGCGCGACGATCAGCAGGGCGCGTTCGCCGGCCGCAACGCAGGCTTCGAGGGCCGGCAGCAGGTGTTCGGCCCGCTCGATGTCGTGGTCAGTGACGAGCACACGCGGATTGACGAGTCTGGCAGTCGTCTCGCCCCGAGCCAGCAGATACGGCGAGGCGTATCCCCCCGTCCAGCGGACGCCGTCGATGTACTCGGTTGCCGTCTCGGTGCGCTCGCCGTCCTCGATCTGGATCGAGCCGTCCGGGCCGACCGCCTCGACGATCTTCCCGATCCGCACCGCAAGCTCGGGGTCGTGCACGATCCCGGCCACGAGCGCCGCGACCTCCTCTGCCTCCTCGATCGCCCGTGCCTGCCGCTCCAGGACGTCGAGGACCACCGCCAGTCCCCGTTCGATCCCGCGCTTGACGGGAACAGGGCTGCCGCCGGCCGCGAGGTATGTCTCGGCCCGCTCGACGAGCGCCTGGGCCAGCACTGCCGAAGTTGCCACGCCATCGCCGACCTGCTCGAAAACCCGCCAGGCGAGGTGACGTACGATCATCGCGCCCATGTCTTCGAACGGGTCGCCGACGCCGGTCATCCGCCGTGCGATGGTCGCCGCGCTGTCGAGGATTTCCGGGGGCCGTCCGCTGACAAGCGGCGCAATCGCCACCGTCCCGGCGGTCGGTCCAAGCGTCACGCGGAGTAGCCGGGTCATGCGGCCCATGCCCCGGATCAGTGCCGCTCGCCCGGCCGGCGCCTGCAAGATGTAAGGGTCCGGCATCACGCTCCGTTGCGCCATGCTCTGCTTTCCCTGCCGCGATATCCGCCTGCCACCGTCAGATACGTCCTCGGTGTGCAGGTCACCAGCGTCGACATCAGTGCCGCCGTCGCCCACGTCGACGTGGCCCGCGTTAGCCTCGTGTAGCGTCCCGAGGCGCCACTCGCCAGGTGGACGTCCCCCGGGGATCCTACTCGCGACAGAGTATCGTGGAAACAAGCCAGAGTGGGGGAGTATATTCGGGCGCCCCGCGCGACCGTGGGCGTGGACGTGGCCATGGCCGCGTGGCAGCCGATCGAAGGAGATCAGACCGTGAAGGCGCTACGAACGTCGGGCGAGCGCGAGGTCACCGTCCTCGACCTACCGATCCCGAAGGCCGAACCGGGCGAGGTCGTCATCAAGATGATGGCCACCGGCATCTGTGGCAGCGACCTGCACCCGTATCGACACCCCAGCCCGCTGCATCTCGATCCAGGCTTCATCTCCGGCCACGAGCCATGCGGCGTGATCTCAGAGGTCGGAGCGGGCGTCGCCGGCTGGGAGGTCGGGGAGCGGGTGGTTCCGTACTTCCGGCGGACCTGCGGAGCGTGCTGGTACTGCCGAGCTGGATATCAGAACAACTGCGCGAATCGCCGTGCCTCCTACGGCCACCAGGGTTGCGACGGCTCGCACACCGAGTACATGCGCGTCGAGGAGCCGTGCCTGATCCGTCTGCCGGAGCATCTCTCGTTCCTCGATGGCGCCATCGTGGCCTGCCAGGGCGGCACCGCGTACGCGCCGCTTGCTCGCCTCGGCGTGAGCGGCCGAGACGTGCTGGTTGTCTCGGGTCTGGGGCCGGTCGGACTGCTGTCAGTGCTGTTCGCGAAGCCGATGGGTGCGACCATCGTCGGCATCGATCCATCGGCCGGGCGCCGCGAGCTTGCCCTGAAGCTTGGCGCGGACATGGTGCTCGATCCGATGGCCGGGCCGGTTGGGGAACAGCTACGCGAGCACTTCCCGAATGGCGCAGACAAGCTGACCGAGACGTCGGGCGCGAACCCGGCCCACGCCGTCATCGGCGATTTGCTGAAGCCGCTCGGGACGGCGGCGTTGGTCGGGCTGGGCTCGGCCGACTTCACGATGCCGCTCGGACGGCTGGCGATGAAGGAGCTCACGCTGTTCGGGTCGAGCGCGTACCCCCCGAACCAGTTCGATGAGATCGCGGAGTTCATTCGCCGCCACGACGTGAAGCTCGAATCGGTGGTGACCCACTTCTACCCGCTGGAAGAGGGGTCGGAAGCGTATCGCGTCGCCGCCGACGCCAACTCCGGCAAGGTCTGCTTCAGCTTCGACTAGCCCACGTCGACGAGCCTGCCGGCAGCGTAGGTATGCCGGCAGGCCCTGCCCGGGCGGTGGGATCGACCATGCCAGTCACTGTACGTGACGGTGGGACGACTGAAACGGCTGGGGGTCAGGCTGACGTCGTCGGGGTCAGGCTGAAGTACAGGTCGTTGGCGTTGCCGCCGACGATCTGGTCCAGGTCGGACGATCGGATGAAGTCGCAGTAGCGCGTCAGGTAGGTCAGGCTCTGGCGGTAGGTGCAGCTTCGCTCCACATTTGGCATGTCCGAGCCCCAGAGCAGTTTGCTCGCGCCGACCTGCTCGTACAGCGTGCGGATGATGGGCCGCGCCTCGGCGTAGGGGTAGTCCCAACTGGCGCCGTACAGGAGCGGGAACAGCAACTCCAGGGTGACGTTCGGCTCTCGCAGCAGCCCGACGATCTCGTCTGGCACCCGTCCATCTGACAGCGCATGGGCCGGTAGCCCGTGGGTCAGGACGTTCCGGATACGCGGGAATTGCCGTGCGAAGCGGTGTAGCCGCGCCACCTCTCCCAGATAGTCGGCCTGAGTGCGCCGCTGGACGAAGCGAATGTCCCAGAGCACCGGCACGCCGAGGCTCTGGACCGTCTCCCAGAAGGGGACGTACGGCGGTGCGCCGAAGTCCACGCCCTGCGCGCCAGACCAGAAGGCATCGTTGTCGAAGTAGAGCGCCGTCAGTCCGAGATCGCGGACGCAGCGCTCCAGGTAGCCGATCTGGTCCTGCTGGCCGACCCGGCTCTCGTCGACCGCCAGGCAGCCCCGCAGGCGGTCCGGGTGCTGGCGCACGATGTCAGCAATGTACTCGTCGAGGATGCCATACATCCGGCCGCGTTGGAGCATCGCCCGCTCGACGCCCAGGTACTGCATCTGGGCGAGCATTCGCTCCGGGCGAGCCTCGTTGTCTTCCAGGTGCGGCGGCAGCCACTGGATATAGTAGGCGACCCCGTCCTTCTCCCACTCGAAGCGGCCAAACCGCGCGACGTGGAAGCCCACCGCCAGCAGCCCGTCGAAGCCGGGTGTCTTGCCGTCCCAGAGGGTCGGTTCGGTGACAAGCTGATTGTCGCTCACCCGTCGCGCACCCTGGGGGTGGGTCGTGAAATGCCGCTGAAGCAGCCGGGTGTGAAACTCGGCGGAGGGGTAGCCGGAGGCGGCTCCGAGGTAGGGGAACGCGTGCGCGTGGCCGTCGACGATCATCCGATCGCTCCCCGGATGGCTATGTTGACGACGCTCTCGATGAAGCTGACGACACGGCTGAAAGCGTCGGTAGGTGTCCAGCCGCCGTCGGCTGGTGGCACCTGACCGCCGGTGGCCGTCACATACCCATCCATGCGCGTTGCACCAGTAGCCATACTCAGTGCCTCATCACCTACGGCTGTCACCAGACCTACGGCTGTCACCAGCCTCGGTCGATGGCTGTCAGTTGCCGCGCGATGAACGAGGCCATGGTATCGAGGGTGCGCGACGTATTCGGCCCCGGGTCGCGAGCATAGCCGTGGCCCGCGCCGGGGTACAGCGCAAGTTCGATCGTGCCGCCAGCGCGCCCGTACGCCTCGACGAAGCGTTCGGCGGTGCGTGGCGAGAGGATATCGTCGTCCGCACCCTGGACGATCAAGGCTGGCGGTAGCTCGACGGCCTCGCCGCGCTCGAGGATGCGCTGCGGGTTGGCCTCGTCCATCGTCGCTTCGTCGCCGAAGTAGCGATGATGGGAATCGAGGAGGTCCGCGCGCCCGAGATCCCGTGCGTAGCGGTAGCGCGCCAGTGGGTCGAGGACCGGCCAGCCCATGATGACGTACGACAGCGACGCGTCGATGCGCCGGCCGGGTGCCCCCGACACGCTCAGATGCTGGCTATCGATGCCGCGAGCACCCACGCCCCGGCCGTTGCCACCCCGAGTGCCATCACCCTGGCCGTGTGTGGCCGACCCCTCGGCGCCCTGGCCGCCGCCGAGCGGCAGCGCGGCGTAACGGTGATCGTGGGGCCGCATGGCGCTGAGCATCGCCATGTGTCCGCCGCTCGAGTAGCCGAGCGCGCCCAACGCCTCAGCCGTCGCGTTGAACTCCTCTGCCCGCGTCTTCAGCCAGCGGGTCGCGTAGTTCAGGTCGGCAATCGAGGCGGGGTAGGGCGCCTGGGTGCCAAGGTGGAAGTCGATCGCGACTACGACTAGTCCACGGGCTGCGAGCGCCGCGTCAAGCTCGGCGTTCTGGAAGCGGTCGTTGTGGTTCCAGGCGCCGCCGTGGATCTCCAGCAGGGCCGGGAACGGGCCGGGGCCGTCTGGCTGGTAGACCGTCGCGAGCCACGACTCCGCGCCGTCACGGCGGTACTCGACGTCCCTGGTGCGGACGTCGAAGCGGCGGCGAGGGTCGAACAGGTCGGCAAGCCCGAGGCGGGCCGCAGCCGTGCCGGTCATCGTCTCCTTACGTGGGCGCTCCATCAGTCCCCTCCCCTTCCGCGACTGCCTCACTATGGTGCTGGCCGGCACGACTGTCAAGCATGGCGCGATGCCAGCCGACGCGCTCCTTCTCGTGGGCTCCCTTCCGGCTCACCATTCGCGCCCCGAGGCGGCGCTCGCCCCTTCCAGGTGCGGTGGGGGTACCATCCAGTCGGCTCGCCACCCCGGCCGCCCGGAGGTCTGGGCGAGCATCGCCACCATTTCGCTGAGTGCTGAGTGCTGAGTGCTGAGGGAGCCTGGATGAACGAGCGTCAGCTTGGCGTCGTCCTCACGCCCGCCGAGGTCCAGGATGAAGGTCTGGACCGGGTTCTCGACAACATCGTCAGGGCGGGAGCGACCGCCATCTCGCCGACGCTCGGGGTGTACGTCCCGGCCTCAACTGGCCAGGGCTCGCGCGAACCGCCGCTCGACGTGGCCGGCGCGGTCCGATTGCTGGACCGGCCGCTCTGGGGCCAGCGCGAGCTCTGGATGCGCGGCTACTCCCCACATGAGCCTGACCCGGCCATCTGGGCAGATGTGGCCTATGCCCCGCCGCCGCTCGCGCCACCGGAGCTACGGACTGATGTCGTCCGAAGCATCATCGATGGGGCACGGACGCGCGGACTGTCGGTCGAAATCCAGATCAGCCCGTACACCCTGCCGGGCGCGCCGGGCGGTCAGTCGATCGGCAGCGGGCACGGCGCGGGCGTGACGGCCGACCGCCCGCGCCGGATCGACGGCGCCATCGGCGAGCGGGTCGTGGCCGGCCACGGCTGCCCGAACAATCCTCGCGTCCGCGCACTTGGCCGAGCGCGCATGCGCGAGGCGCTTCGCCACTACTCGGACGTGGACGGCATCTTCCTGGACTGGGCAGAGTACACCTGCTACTTCCTCGAAGACTGCTTCACCTGCTTCTGCGAGCACTGCCAGGCTACCGCGCGGCGTCTCGGCTACGACTGGGATCGGATCGTTCGGGATACCCGCGCCCTGTGGGACCGGCTCCATCGGCTGCGGCCCCGAGACGTGGCCCGCGTGACCGATGCGGCCGACTGGCCGTTCCTCGTGCTCGGGGGTCTGCTCGACTATCCCGGCGTCGCCGAACTGCTGCGGTTCAAGGCCGTGTCCGTTCGCGATGCGGCGATCGACCTTCGGGCCGTCATGGACGAGGCCGGCGCGGCGCGAGTGGCGCTCGGGCTGAACGGCTTCCCGCCGCCCTGGTGCTCGATCACCGGCCTGGACTATGGCAAGGTCAGTGAAGTCGTCCAGCAGACCCGCTGCAAGCTGTTCACCTTCCATTGGCCGATGATCGCCAACTGGTGGGCTGGGACGTTGCTGGCCTGGAATTCGGGCCTGGACGAGGGCGCCGTCCTCCGGGCGGTCCAGGCCGCGCTCGACGTTCCACCCCCGGCCGCCGAGCACCGTCGGAGCCTCGCCGAGTATGGCATGCCCCGGCCCGACGAGCCGCACCCGATCGCGCCCAGCGCGTTGACCCGCAAGATGAATCAGGCGGTCGCCATGACGGGTCCGAGCGGGACGTGCCTCGCCTACGTCCATAGCTACCGCCCGGCAGCCGAATTCGGCCGGGTGCTGGAAGCGGTCCTCGCGAGCGATGCGGCGGGCTGCTGGGTGCAGCGCTACGGCTACCTGAGCGACGAGAAACTCGCCATCATGCGCACGACCTGGACGAAGCCGTGAGGTGAGCGTGAGGAGTGGCGCGCGGACGATCGCTCACCACTCGCGCAAACGCTGGACGAACGCGCACGGCAGCGCTAAGATACCGCCGAATCATTCGGTGCACCGATGGAAACGATTTGTCTCGTCGATGGATTGGCAGCGCCCGTTGGCTCTCAACGGGCGCTGCCGCGTTCTGCGGTGCGGCAGGCGGGTCCGTGCGGGGCGTCCGCGGAGCCTCGGTGTCACCGAACCCCTGTATAACACTGTAACCTCCGTATAACTCACGTGCGCGACGTCGTTCAGCGCACCATCTCAGCGCGCCACGCAGGGAGGGCATATGCCCGAGACGATCAACAGATTCCAGGTTAGACTGGGCGGTGAGGCCGGTCAGGGCGTTGAATCGGGAGGCGCCGGCTTCTCCCACGCCGTCGTACGGGCAGGACTCCACTGCTTCGGCTTGCCAGACTACATGTCCCGCATCCGTGGCGGCCATAACTTCTATCAGGTGCGGGTGAGCGACGAGCCACTGTACACGTTCGACGATACGCTCCATCTGCTGCTCGCCTTCAACAAGGAGACGGTCGAGCTCCACTGGCGCGATCTCGTCGAAGGCGGCGGCGTTCTCCACGACGCTGCCATTGCCGTCCCGAAGGCCGAGCTCGAGGCACGCGGAGTCCGCGACTTCGCGATGCCGCTCACCAAGATCGCCGAGGAGCAGGGCGGCCACAAGATCATGATGAACACGGCCGCCATCGGCGCGATGGCCGGCCTGACCAGCTTCGACTTCGAGTGGATCGCGAACGTCGTCGAGTCGAACTTCAAGCGCAAGGGCGCCGACACCGTCACCAGCAACCTGAAGGTGGCGGAGTACGCCTACAACGCGGCACGTGACCAGTACGGCAACGACTTCCCCTGGAAGTTGAAGGCCGTCCCCGGCGCGCCGAAGCGCATGCTGATGAACGGCAATCAGGCCGTCGCGATGGGTGCGCTGGCGGCGGGCTGCAAGTTCATCTCCACCTATCCCATGACGCCGGCGAGCACCATCACCGAGTGGCTGGCCGCCCACGCCGCGCGCTTTGGGATCGTCCAGAAGCAGACCGAGGACGAGATCTCCGCGATCCTCTTCGCGATTGGTGCTGCTCACGCGGGCGTTCGCGCGATGACGGCCAGTTCCGGCGGCGGCTTCTGTCTGATGGTCGAGGCGCTGGGACTGGCCGCGATGTCCGAGACACCGCTCGTGATCGCCGAGGTCCAGCGAGCCGGCCCGTCGACCGGCCTGCCGACCCGCACCGAGCAGTCCGACCTCGAGTTCGTGCTGTACGCCTCGCACGGCGAGTTTCCGCGCATCGTGGTGGCGCCGGGAACTGTCGAGCAGTGCTTCGAAGCCGGCCACCGCGCCTTCAACCTTGCCGAGAAGTATCAGACGCCGGTCATCATCCTGAGCGATCTGTTCCTGTCGAATGCGCTGCGGACGCTCGACATGGACGCCATCGACTTCAAGGAAATCCGGATCGATCGTGGCGACCTGCTCGACTATCAGGCGCTCGACCGGCTCGACGAGGAGTACGCGCGGCATCGGTTGACCGAGAGCGGGGTCTCGCCGCGAGCCATCCCAGGCCACGAGAAGGCGGTCTACATCACGACCGGCGACGAGCACGACATCATCGGACACAACACCGAGGAGTCGGACGACCGCAACGAGCAGATGTCCAAGCGGATGCGCAAGGCCGAACGCGCTGCCCAGGAGATGCAACTACCGATCTGGTACGGCCCCGCCGACGCGGAGATGACGCTCGTGGGCTGGGGCTCCACCTACGGTGCGCTGCGTGAGGCGACCGACCTCTTGAACGCGCGAGGGTTGGTCACGAACTTCCTCCAGTTCGTCGATATGTGCCCGCTCGACGAGGACCGCATTTCGGCCGAACTGGGCAAAATCCGGCGGATGATCGTGGTCGAGCAGAACTACACCAGCCAGCTTGCCCACCTCCTACGCGGCCTGACCGGCCGGAAGGCTGACAAGCGGATCAACAAGTACGATGGCCGGCCGATCTCGCCGGATGAGGTCGTTGCGACCATCGTCGGCGATCTCGCCGGCGAGGCGCACGTCGATCTGGGCAAGGTCAGCCTGAACGGGACCGGCCTCGACGCAGCCGGCAAGGCGGGCGTGAGCGGGGAGGTAGCGCGTGTCTGAGCTCAAGATCTTCAATGGCGGCCAGAAGTCGACCTGGTGCCCCGGCTGCGGCGACTTCGGCATCCTGGCGGCGATCAAGCAGTCGCTAGCAGGGCTGGACCTGCATCCTCACGAGGTGCTGCTCGTCTCGGGGATCGGCTGCGGCTCGAAGCTGCCCCACTACTTGCGGGCCAACGGCTACAACTCGATTCACGGCCGGGCGCTGCCAGTGGCGCAAGGCATCAAGCTCGCGAATCACGCCCTCAAGGTCATCGCCGTGACAGGCGATGGTGACGGTTACGGTATCGGCCAGGGGCACTTCATCCACGCGATGCGGCGCAACGCCGATATCACCCACATCGTCGAGAACAACCAGGTCTACGGGCTGACCAAGGGCCAGTACTCACCGACCAGCGAGCGCGGCTATATCAGTACCTTCTCGCCCGAGGGGTCGATCGAGTTCGCGATCAACCCGATCGCGCTCGCTATCGCGGCCGGCGCCAGCTTCATCGCCCGCGCCTCAGCGGCCGATCCGAAGCACATGGCTTCCGTCTTCCAGGCGGCGATTACCCATCGCGGGTACTCGCTCGTCGACTGCCTCCAGCCGTGCGTGACCTACAACAAGATCAACACCTACGACTGGTACCGCTCACGAACCTACAAACTGGGCGAGGAGCCGGGCTACGACCCATCCAACCGCGCGCAGGCGTGGGCGAAGGCGCAGGAGTGGGGCGACCGGATCCCGATCGGGATCATCTACGAGAGCGACGAACGCCCGACCTATGAGGAGCAGGTGTCGGCGCTCAAGAAGGGGCCGCTCGTCCAGCAGGAGTTGGACGGCCGCTACGCCGACTACGAGGCGCTCAAGTTGGAGTTCGTCTAGATTGGAGTTCGTCTAGACAGGCGCTCGCCGTCCGTGCGCCCAGCACCCGGCCGGACCACGTCCGACCGGGTGCTCCATCCAGATCGTTTCACCTGCTGTCGAATTGCTCTCGCCCTGACCGGCACGCGACTCGCTCGGCCGCCCCCCGCCCTTTCTGATTGGCTCTCGGTAGCAACTCTCTCCAAGAGTAGGCGGTTCTGGCGAGGCGCCGGCAGTTTCCACGACGTCGCCCTACGTCGCGCGGAGGTACCGGACGCATGAGGGTCAAAGACATCATGACGGCGCCAGTGATCTGCGCGCCCGCCGACACGCCGGTTCCCGACGTCGCTCGGCTGCTCACGAAACATGGGATCAGCGCCGTTCCCGTCACTGACGAGCACGGCTTTGTCATCGGGCTGGTGAGCGAATACGACGTGCTTGCTCGCTCCGGCGAGGCCGCCCGCGACATCATGTCGGCGGGCATCGTCACCGTCAGCGAGGACACCGACATCGACGAAGTGCGCTTCCTGCTCGTCGAGCGGCGCATCAAGCGGGTGCCGGTGCTGGCCGGCCATCGGCTCGTTGGGATCGTCAGCCGGTCGGACATCATTCGGCTGATCTCCGTGCAGTGGTACTGCGACATCTGCGGCGAGCCGGTGCGCGGCGAGCACCCGCCGCAAGCATGCCCGAAGTGCACCGCGCCAGCGGCCCGCTTCGCTCAGAGCGAGCAACCTCCCGGCGACTGAACCGCCGCGGGTACGGCCATTCGAGCATGAGGACCACGCCGAGCAGGGCGCGCGGTCGATGCGAGCGAGCATCCGGCGCCCCGGGTATGACGCGCAACCGAACCGCACCCCGACCGAACCGCATCCCGTTCGAGCCGCACCCCGATCGAACCGCACCCCGATCGAACCGCATCCCGTTCGAGTGCAGGTGCGGTGTCCGCTCGGCCGTGCAGAAGGAGAAGGAGTACAGACAGTGATGGCTGGTGAGATGCGCCCCCGTCTCGGGGTGACGTTTCCGCAGACGGAGATCGGCGCGGATGTAGGCGGTGTCCGTGCCTACGCCGAGGCGGCACAGGGGCTCGGCTACCAGCACCTGCTCGCGTACGATCACGTCCTGGGCGCCGATCCAGCAGCGCACCCTGGTTGGGCCGGGCCGTACACGGCCGAAACCCTCTTCCACGAGCCGTTCGTCCTGTTCGGGTTCCTTGCCGCCGCCACGCCGGGCCTGGAACTGGTCCCGGGCGTCATCATCCTGCCCCAGCGGCAGACCGCGCTGGTCGCCAAGCAGGCGGCCGAGGTCGACGTGCTGACTGGCGGCCGGTTCCGGCTTGGGGTTGGGATCGGCTGGAATTACGTCGAATACGAAGGGCTCGGGATGAGCTTCAAGGACCGGGCACGCCGCTTCGAGGAGCAGATCGTCGTGCTGCGCCGCCTCTTTCAAGAGCCGGTCCTGACCTTCGAGGGGCGCTTTCATCGGGTCACTGGCGCCGGTATCAAGCCGCTCCCGATTCAGCGCCCGATCCCCATCTGGATTGGGGGGTCGGCCGAGCCGGCCCTGAGGCGCGCGGCCGAGCTCGGCGACGGCTTCTTCCCGCAGCGCCCGCTCGAAGGCGGCTGGCCGGCCACTCTGGAGCAGATGCGCGGCTGGCGCGAGGCGGCCGGCCGATCCTGGGATGGCTTCGGCATCGAGGCCCGCATCAACGCCGGGACCGGTACCCCAGACGACTGGCGTGCGACGGCCGAGGAGTGGCGGGCGCTCGGCGCGACCCACCTCTCGGTCAACACCATGAACGGCGGTCTGTCCGGCCCAGACGCGCACATCCGGCGCATTCGCGAGGTCAAGGAGGCGCTCGGCTGGCCTGGCTGAACGGCCTGGCTCATCACCTGCGGCCCCGCCCCGCCTGACCCGTTACCGCCACCGCGCCGCCGACGGGTCAGGCGTCCTCCTGGAAGAGGTCTTCGCCACGCTGGAGGCGCAGGGCGATCTGATACGTCTGACGTAGCGCTCGCGACGTCGGGCAGTGAGCGGCCTCGAAGCGCGCCATCGCTACCAGCGCCCGCCGTGCCGCCAGTGGTCGGGTCGCCTTCAGCGCCGCGTACTGGCGTAGTGCCCCCTCGAGTTCCTGGTAGTCGTGGAAGTCGGCGTCTTCGCGCAGGACCGCTCGCCCGAGTGCCTCGATGAGCGGGCGGTCGTCGCGTCCGGCTGCGAGGAGCGCGTCGACCAGCCGCGCAGCCGCTGCCACCTGCTGTTCGCGGTCCAGCAGGTCCAGCAGCCCGGCCGGACTGTCAGCCATTGGGGCCGACGCCTGCTCGTCCGGCAGGCGGGCCGCCGGAACGTTCAGGAAGCGGTCCAGGTAGATGCGCATCGCGGCGTGGAACAGCCCGCGCACAAGCTCCGCTGAGGGAGCACGCAGGAGTGCCCGATGCAGCGCGTTGCAGGAGCTAAATGTGTTGTGGACGGTGTCCCAGTCACCGAACTCGTTGCTGGTCGGGAAGCGAGCGATGCGAAGGCTCGAGGCGTGTGCGACGACCTGTCCAAGCTCAGCGAGTGATACCTGGCGCTCCAGTCCGCCGAGCAGCGCCTCGACGGCTGCGCCCGGGTCGTCGGCCAGGACCACGGCGACGAGGCGGTCGAACTCGGACTGGTCCAGTGCTCGTCCTGTAGGCTCGGCCCTGGATACCTCCCCGACAAGTGAGGGCAGGCGCTCAAAGGCCGGCTCCAACAACGCGGTCAGATCGAGCGGGTATCGCCACGCCTTCTGTTCCTCGCTGCGCTGCGCGCGGCACAGTCCGTCGACGAGACTCAGCAATACGGCCGGCGCCTCGTTCCAGCCGAGGTGGTCGAGCAACTCGCACGCCTTGTTGATGAAGTCCAGAATGTGGCCGCCATCGACGAAGTAGTGATCGGTCGCGGCGGCGAACAAGAGGTCGGCAAGCTCGCGCGACGGTGCGCCGCCGGCGATAGCCGTTCGCAGCACCCGCTCTGCGCCGTCCGAGTCGCGCACCTCGACCGCCTGACGGAACCACACCTTTAGGCGCTCCAGTGGCAGGCCGCTCGTCGGCAGCGGCTCCAGGTCGAAGCGGGGCGGCTGGCCAGCGCAGTCCTCGGCGACGCGGGTCAGACCGTGATAGAGCGCGAGTGGCTTCTCGTCCGTGGCGAGCGACGGCAGCACGTTCGCCATGGCGGTGAGGATGGTCAGCCCGGTGCCCCAGCCGCGCGCCCGGTAGCGGGCGCCGTACCTCGCGCCGATACGCACGATCTCGCGCGGCTCGGCGCCAGCCTGGAGCAGTGCGAGGATCGACTTCGCGAGCACCAGTGGAAGGTTGTCTTCCAGCCCTTGCTCCAGGCGCTCGTGCCAGTGCGCCGTGCGGTCGCCGGCCTCCGGGCTGACGTCGACGAAGACCTCGCCATCGCGGATCACGGTCGGGAACGCGCGCACATCGTCCGCGAATGGGTCGAGGGTACCGCCTGACGCGAGGTCGAAGCGGGCGTTGTGCCAGTGACAGGTGAGTAAGCCCTCACAGACGGTGCCGCGGCTCAGCGGAAAGCCCATGTGCGGGCAGCGGTTGTCGACGGCCCAGGCATCGTCCTCGTGCCAGAAGACCGCCACGTTGTGGCCAGCGGCGTTGACGACCACGCATCCCTTCCGCTTCAGTTCTTCGAGCGATCCGGTCCGAACCAACTGGCGGTCTGTCGCGACCATGATGCTGCCTCCACGCGGCGCGTGCTCCCACACTCCCCTGCGCCATCGAACGGTCCGCTACTGGGAGGGTAGAAGGCCCGGCAGGTTCCGTCAACAATGCAGCAGGTTGGCGGTGGGGGGAATCGTCCAGAGCGAACCAGCGACTGGGACGCCTGCGCTATAGTGCCGGGCGATCGAGTGGGGAGGTCGAAGCATGGCGACAGGATCGGTCCTGGGGATGCGCGTTCCACGAGTTGACGGGCCGGAGAAAGTGACCGGGCAGGCGCGCTTCGGCGCCGACTTGCCGCTCCACGGCCTGCTCCATGCCCGGCTGGTGCTCGGTCTGTTCGCCCACGCGCGGATTCGGCGCATCGACACCAGTCGGGCGCTCGGGCGCCCCGGTGTGGCCGCCGTGGTGACCGCCGACGATCTGGCCTCCGTGCTGAAGGCGCCGCCGACCTCGCGGGCCAACGAGGCGCTGGCGCGTGGCGAGACCCGCTTCGCCGGCCAGCCCGTCGCCGTGGTGCTGGCCGAGAGCGAGGCCGCCGCCGAAGATGCGTTGGCGCTCGTCGACGTCGAGTACGAGGAGCTGCCAGCCCTGCTCGACCCGCAGGCCGCGCTCCGGCCCGACGCGCCGGCCGTCTGGCCGCACGGCTTGCCCGGCCGCGACGTCGCCGAAACTCCCGACGACCCGGCGACCCGCTCGCCCAACCTCGCCGACCGCGCGGCCTATGACCGGGGCGACGTGGTGGCCGGCGTCCGGGAAGCCGATGTCGTGATCGAGCGATCCTACCGCACGTCGATCGTTCATCAGAGCTACCTGGAGCCGCAGACCGTCACCGCCGCCCTCGACCCGCTCGGTAACCTGACTGTCTGGTCGTCCAGCCACGGCGTCTTCCTCCCCCGGCAGGCGCTCGCCAGGGCGCTCGGCTGGCCCGAGCACAAGATTCGGGTGACGGCCCCGGTGCTCGGCGGCGGGTTTGGCGGCAAGGGCACGCTGGTGCAGCCGCTTGCCGCCGCGCTGACCGTCAAGTTTGGGCGGCCGGTGCGACTCGTGTACACCCGCATGGACGAGTTCCAGGCGGCCAATCCGGCCCCCCGCATGTCCGTCGACGTGAAGCTCGGAGCGCGGAAGGACGGCACGCTGACCGCCCTCGATGCCCGGATCGTCGTCAACTCGGGGCTGTACCCGGGTGGTCCGCTCGGCAACTCCGCGCTGTACGCTGGCGCCTTCTACCGCTTCCCGAATCTGCGGATTCGCGGCTACACCGTCGTCACCAACACGGTACCGGCCGGGGCGTACCGCGCGCCGGGCGGCCCCCAGACGATGTTCGCGCTCGAGTCGACGATGGACGATCTGGCCCGCGAGCTTGGGATGGACCCACTCGAGCTACGGCTGAAAAACGCATCCAGCGAGGGCGACCCGATGCCGAACGGCCGTCCCTGGCCGAGGATTGGGCTGCGGCAGTGCCTGGAGCGCCTGCGCGAGCATCCGACCTGGCGCGACCGCGAGCGCCGCCCGAACGAGGGCGTCGGGGTCGCCATCGGCGGACTGTTCGGCGGGCTCCAGTCGGCCAGCGCCATCTGCCGGCTCGACGGCGACGGGAGCCTGACCCTGGTGGTCGGCTCGGTCGACGTGTCCGGCACGAATACCGGCCTCGTCCTGATGGCGTCCGAGGCGCTTGGCGTCGCGCCTGAGCGCATTCGGATCGTCAACGCCGACACCGAGGCCGGACCATTCTCGGGCAATGCCGGCGGCAGCAAGATCACGTTGACGGTTGGAATGGCTGTGGTCGAGGCAGCCGAAGCGGCACGCCAGCAGATCCTGGCCATCGCCGGAGATCAGCTCGAAGCGGCTGTGGACGACCTGGAGATCGCCGACGCGCACGTTCAGGTACGCGGTACGCCGAACCATCGTATCGGCCTCGACCGGATCGGTGCTCTGAGCACGGCGATGAACGGGAAGTACCCGCCGGTCCAGGGGCAGGGCCGCTCCGGCATCACCGAGCGGGCGCCCGGCATCGCCGCTCATCTGGCGCGGGTGCGGGTGGACCCGGATACCCACCAGCCACACGTGGTCGAGTACGTCGCGATTCAGGACGTCGGACGGGCGGTCAATCCGGCCGGCATCGAGGACCAGATCCACGGTGGAGTGGCCCAGGGCATTGGCTGGGCGCTCTACGAGGGGATCGTGCTGGACGAGGGGGGCCGGGTGCTGAGCGGCAGCCTGCTCGACTACGCCCTGCCGACATCGGGACGAGTGCCGCCCATCGAGACGGTGCTGCTGGAGGTGCCGTCGCGGTCCGGGCCGTTCGGGGTACGGGGAGTGGGCGAGCCGCCGGTCATCCCCGGCGCGGCGGCCATCGGCAACGCCATCCGCGACGCGACCGGCGTCCGGCTGACCGCGATCCCGATGACCGCCGAGCGCCTCTACCGCGCCCTGACCGACGGTCGCACACCTTCGTAGCTCCGGCGCCGTCCGGACGGTCGTCACAGCGCACTGGATCGACGATGGGTCGACGATGGAGTGAGTCGTCGCCGACCCATCGCAGCAGTGACGGGCCGGCATTCGGCCGGGCGCGGGGAGGTGTGGAGGTGGCGAAGACCGCCATGACGGTCGGAGCGGCGCTCTCTCTGACCGGCCGCTTCGCCGTGCAGGGCGAGCAGGCCAGACGTGGTCTCGCGCTCTGGGCCGAGGCGGTCAACGCTGCTGGCGGATTGACGGGTCTGATTCCCGGGGATCGGCTGGCGAAGACGCCGGTCCGGCTGATCGTTCGCGACGACACCAGCCGGACCGCGACGGCTGCCGCTCTCGTGGCGCACCTGCTGGACGAGGCGCGCGTCGACGTGTCGATCGGCCCGTATTCGAGCGCACTCACCCTGGCCGCCGCACCCGTCGCGAACAGGCGGCGGCGGGTGCTCTGGAATCACGGCGGCTCGTCCGACGCCATCGTGACGCAGGGCTTCCGCTACCTCGTCAACCTGCCGTCACCAGCCAGCCGCTACTTCGTGCCGCTCCTCGACATGGTCCGGGCCGCCGTGCCCGACGCTCGACGTGTCGCCATCGTCCATGGCGTGCGAGGTACCTTTGCGCCGGCCGTCGCGGGCAGCGCCGAGGCGCACGCACAGGCGCTCGGGCTGCGGGTGGTACTGAAGGAGCCGTACCCCGTCCGCCTGGATGACCTGCCGTCCCTCGTGGGGCGCGTCGAGGCGGCTCGGCCGGACGTGATCCTGGGTGTCGGGACGACCGAGGTGGAGCTCGCGTTTGCGCGGATACTTCGCGAACGACGGCCTCAGGCAGCGGTGGTCGGACTGGTAGCGGCGTCCATCGAGCACGCCCGTGTCGTCCTCGGGCCAGATGTCGACGGGCTCTTCGGCCCTAGCCAGTGGGAGCCGGGCATCCACACTCGCCCGGACCTGGGCCCCACCGCCGCCGAGTTCGCGTCAGCCTTCCATGCCCGCTTCGGCGTCGAACCAGATTACCCCGCTGCCCAGGCGTACGCCGCTGGCCTCATCGTGCAGCACTGTATCGAGCAGGCGGGGACGCTCGGCGATGAAGCGCTGTTAGCGGCCGTCTACAGCTTGCGCCTCAGCACCCTCTACGGGGACTTCCGCCTCGACCCGGCGACAGGCGCGCAGGCAGGCCATTCGCTCCTGGTCGTGCAGTGGCAGGATGGGGTGCGCCGTATCGTCTGGCCGTCCTCCGCCGCCGAAGCCCGCCCGCTATTCGCCTGATGCATCGCCGCGGCGGGGACATTGTCAGCCGATACGCACGCGGACGTTGCGCTCGGTCACCACGAGGAAATGGTCGAGTTGGCCTGCGTGGCTCGCGAGCACTCGATCGACACGGTCACGGCGGACCGCGAAGACCGTGGTCTCCAGTCGAAGGTAGATCACGCCGACGTGAGGATGGTGCTGGCGGAAGATTAGTTCACCAAAATCGCGGTCGTCGGTGATGAGGATGCGCTGTTCCCGGTGTGCTGTTTCGAGGACATCGACGTCTCGGAGTCGCGCGGGGTAATCGGTCCCGATGCGGGTGACATCATGCCCGAGGCTGCGGAGGTGGTCGACGAGGCGGGCATCGGAACTGGCATCGACCAGAAACCTCATGCTGAGGCGCGAGGCGTGCCAGCAGCTTGACGTCGCTGGTACTCGACAGCAGCGCGAGCGTACGCGAGGCAGGCTCTGACATCCTGCTCGGTCAGCTCGGGGAACGCGGCGAACAGATCAGCACGATCATTCTCCGCAAGATGCGCAAGCACGCGCTCGACAGGAATGCGGGTGCCCTTTACTACGGGCTTTCCAGCCATGACGGAAGGATCTTGCTCGATCCGACCGTGATAGTCGTCCAGGTTGTCTGGCATGCTCGCCTCCTCTCGCAGCGATTATCTCATGGCTGCGACGTTCAGCCACCGAGCGCCGATCCCTCGGGTCTGTACAGGCCAGACGCCCGGCTCCCTTCCACTGGGAAGAGGGCCGGATACGTCAGGGTGAGGCGCGGGAGGCCGCAGTCTGGGTGGGGGCTACTGGGCGGCCAGGGCGGCGCGGGTCTGGGCCTCGGGGTCGGCGGCAGGCGAACCGTCCACGTCCACGACGACCCGCCGGATCGTACCTGTGAAACGGAACGGCGCGGCGTAGTCATCGGTCACCGGCAGGCCGCTGTCGTAGCCGCAGCAGAGCCCCTCAGCCGTCACGTCGAACACGTTGGGCACCGTGCGCGGAATCTCGCCCTCCGCCACCTGCTGCCCGTCGACGAAGAGCGCCCCGCGCCCCTGGTGCTCGCCGGTCCGGTCGAACTCGAAGCGGAGGGTACACGGTCCGGCTGGCAGCTCCGTGTCCGAGGCGATCGTGTACCACGCGAGGCCCAGGTAGTTGTGGACGTAGTGCAGGCGATTGCCCTTGACGTAGAGCGAGTACCCGGCGAACCGGCTGCCCTGTGCCAGCAGCACACCTTCCGCACCGCCAGCCGGGATCTCGACCTCGGCGGTAATCGTATGCGAGCGGTTGTGGACGTTCACCGCAACGTACTCCAGGAGCGGTGCAGCGTCAGGGTAGTAGACGTAGCGGGTGGCCTCTCCAGTGAGCTTCGGCTTCGGCTCAGCGAAGCGCGCCTGGACCCGCGCGTCGAGTGGCAAGACGTCGTACGTACGGGCCTCCTCCCACCAGAGGTCGATTAGTTCGCGCAGCTTCTCCGGGTGCCGATCGGCGAGGTCGTCGCACTCCGAGAAGTCCTCGGCGACGTGGTACAGCTCCCAGCGCTGACTGTCCAGCCCCTGCTCGGTGAGCAGGACGCCCTGCTCCTGTTCGGTGACGGCCTTCCAGCCGTCGTGCCAGAGAGCGCGCGAGGCGAACATCTCGTAGTACTGAGTGGTGCGGCGCGATGGCGCAGCGGCGTCGTCGAAGGTATGAGCGAAGCTGACTCCATGAATCGGCTGCTGAGGAATGCCGTCGATGCTGTCCGGCGGCTCGATGCCGAGCGCGTCGAGTACCGTTGGGACCAGGTCGATGGCGTGGGTGTACTGGCCCCGCACCTCTCCCTTCGCGCGGATGCCCCTGGGCCAATGCACGATCAGTGAGTCGCTCATGCCGCCCTGGTGGACGTACCGCTTCCAGCGGCGGAGCGGGGTGTTGCCGGCCCAGGCCCAGCCCCAGGAGTAGTTAGGGTAGGTGGTGGGGGAACCCCACTCGTCGAGCATCGACAGGTTGTCGTCGAGCGTCGCCTGGTACCCGTTCGGGAAGAAGACCTGATTGACATTGCCGTTCGGGCCGCCCTCGGCGCTGGCGCCATTGTCGGAGGTCACGAAGATCAGGGTGTTGTCAAGCTGCCCCAAGTCTTCCAGGAAGTCGATCACCCGGCCGATGTGGTGGTCGGTGTGCGACAGGAAGGCAGCATACACTTCCATCTGGCGGGCGTAGAGCCGCCGCTCGCCCTCGGAGAGGCTGTCCCAGGCGGCGATCCACTCCGGGCGCGGTGAGAGCTTCGTGCCGGGCGGAACGATGCCCGCCTCGACCTGCCGGGCGAAGATCTCCTCGCGCCATGCGTCCCAGCCGTGGTCGAAGCGACCGCGATACCGTTCGATCCAGTCCTTCGGCGCGTGATGGGGGGCATGGCCGGCGCCGAGCCCGTAGTAGAGGAAGAACGGCTTCTCGGGCGCGACCATTTTCACGTCTTTGACGAACTCGATGGCTCGATCGGCCAGATCGGCGTTCAGGTGGTACCCTTCCTCGGGGGTGGCCGGCGGCGGGATGGAGTGGTTGTCGTAGGTCAGGTCGGGTACCCATTGGTTCGTCATGCCGGCCAGGAAACCATAGAACCGCTCGAAGCCCCGCCCGAGGGGCCAGCGGGCGCGCGAAGATGCCGCGGCATAGTCGCTGGCAGGTGTCAGGTGCCATTTGCCGACCGCGAAGGTGGCGTACCCGTGCGGCAACAGCATCTCCGAGAGGAAGCCGTTCTCCCTGGGGATGGTGCCGTTATAGCCAGGGTAGCCGGTACTCATCTCCGGGATGACGCCAACGCCATTGGCGTGGTGGTTGCGGCCCGTCAGGAAGCAGGACCGACTCGGGGTACAGAGCGCGGTCGTGTGAAAGTCGCGATAGCGGAGGCCGTTCTCGGCCAGCCGGTCGAAGGTGGGCGTCTCGACGTCCGAGCCGAAGCAGCCGATCTGTGCGAAGCCGACGTCATCGAGCACGATGAAGAGGACGTTCGGGGCGCCCGCCTTCGCGCGGACCGGGGCCGGCCAGGCCGGCTCGGAACTGGTCACGGTCCGGCCGATGACGCCGGGGAACGGGGAGCCTTGTGGATAGTGCTGCATTGCTGCCACGCCAGCCTCCAGTGGCCGTGAATGTAGCCCATCGGAGGGAAGGCAGGCCGGGCCGGGAAGCAGGTGTACAGAACGGCCCGTGGGCGTGTGGGCCGCGATTGCTCGGCAGGTCTCCCGTACAGGAGCAGCGTACGGCAGGGTCAGCGACCGGAGACAACAGCCCCGACCGGCCCGGCGCTCACGGCTGCGCCACCCCGCCACCGCCAGCGGGTACGTCCTGGCGCGAGTCTTCCCCGCTGCCAGCCGGCGCCGTCCAGGCGCCCGTGGCAAGAAACGTCTCGAGGGCCTCCTGATACCAACGTAGATCGAGGCCGTTCGCCTCGAGCCAGGCATCCGCATAGTAGGTATCAAGGTATCGACTGCCGGTGTCGCAGATGAGCGTGACGATACAGCCACGCTCACCCCGCTCGAGCATCTCGGCCGCGAGCCGGAACGCGCCCCAGATGTTCGTGCCGGTGGACCCGCCAGCCTGCAACCCGGTCACCCGGTGGAGCATCCGCATGGCCGCGATGGAGGCTGCGTCTGACACCTCGATCATGCGATCCACGATGGTCGGAATGAATGACGGCTCCATCCGTGGACGCCCGATGCCCTCGATGTGCGAGCCACACACGGTCCGCCGATCCGCATCCGCGTGCTCCCAGGCTGGGAAGAATGCCGACCGCTCTGGATCGACGACACAGAGGCCGGTCTGGAGTTGGCGGTAGCGGATGTACCGGCCAATGGTGGCGCTGGTTCCGCCGGTGCCAGCGCCGACCACGATCCAGCGAGGAATCGGGTTCGGTTCGCGCGCCAACTGCTCGAAGATGGTTTCGGCAATATTGTTGTTGCCGCGCCAATCGGTCGCCCGCTCGGCGTAGGTGAACTGATCCATGAAGTGGCCGTCTCGCTCATCGGCAAGGCGGCGAGAGACGTCGAGAATCGTTGCTGGATCGTCCACCAGGTAGCAGGCGCCGCCATACAGGCGGATCTGATCGAGCTTCTCCTGGCTGGTACCCGTGGGTACCACGGCGACGAATGGCAGGCCGAGCAGTCGGGCGAAGTACGCTTCTGAGACCGCGGTCGAGCCGCTGGATGCCTCCACGATGGTGGTGCCCTCGTGAACCCACCCGTTGCAGAGGGCGTAGAGGAAGAGCGACCGTGCAAGCCGATGCTTCAAGCTGCCAGTCGGATGCACCGACTCATCCTTCAGGTAAAGCTCGATGCCCCATGCTGGCGGTAGAGGGAAGATGCGTAGGTGAGTGTCGACCGACCGATGGGCATCGATGTCGATCTGACGGATCGCCTCCGTGACCCACGAGCGACGCACCGCATCGAAACGGTCGATATCGCGAGTAGCCATACGCTCCCTCATCCTCTCGTCTGCGCGTCCAGCCGGAACATCATGGGCCACCCGGGGCATCCACGCGATCGGTCATCTCGTCGATACGATGCACTCGAGGGTGGCATCTGCGAGGACAACCCCGCGTGCGATCGAGGTCTCTTCTCTGGTCGGCTTCCCAAACCCTGGTAGTGTGATCCACGAGCGGAGTCAGCAGGCTGAGCCGTGTAGGATCGGCTCGGCAACCTTGCGCGTGAGGCGCCGCCCCTCGGTCGGCTCGGCGCTCAGCCGGCCGCCCTCGACCACCACTTTGCCGTGCTGGATCGTGGTCGTCGGCCAGCCCGCGATCTCCCAGCCCTCCCACGGGCTGTAGTCCGACTCGTGAAGGTCTTCTTTGCGGAGCGCCTTCGTGACGGACGGGTCGATGATGGTGAGATCGGCGTCGCTGCCCGGCGCAAGGGCGCCCTTGCGCGGATAGAGGCCCAGGATGCGCGCCGCGTTGGCCGAGGTCAGGTCGACGAGCCGCTCCAGCGAGAAGCCCCGTCGCACGACTCCTTCACTGTAGACGATGCCCATCCTCGGCTCGACGCCCGAATTGCCGCCGGTCGTGTCGTCGATCCGGTGCCCCTGGGTCTTGACTGCGAGGGTCGTACAGACCTCGTCAGTGGCAACCGTCGAGATCGTGCCGTTCGCCATGCCGTCCCAGAGGGCGCGGTGATCCGCCTCACCTTTTAGTGACGGATAGGTGTGGTAAATTTGGCCGTTTGGACGGCGATAGTCCGCACTGGTGAAGTTGGCGTACTGGTGGAGCGTCTCGCCGTAGATCGGCAGCCCCTTGCTCCGGGCCTCGGCCACCGCCTGAACGCCGCTCGCGGCGCTGACGTGGACCATGTAGAGCGCCGCGCCGACCAGTTCGGCCAGGCGGATGACGCGCCGGAACGAGAGATCCTCCGAGAGCGTATTGTGGACCTCAGCCAGATGCTCGAAGCCGACTCGTCCCTCGCGAGCGAGCTTCTCGTACATGTACATGACGATGTCGTCGTCCTCGGCGTGGATCGCTGCGACGCCACCAGCCTTCGCCAGCCGCTGGAGCACCTCCCAGATGTGGCCGTAGAGTAAGCGCCGGCCCCGCCGGCTGGGGGTGATGTCCGTGGTGAAGAGCTTGAAGCTCGCGAAGCCGGCCTGCACCGTCTCGTCGATCTGATCGAGCACCTCCGGCGGGGGCGCGCCGATCAGCATGACATGGAAGGCGTAGTCGGTGTAGCACCGCCCCCGCCAGTCACCGTCGCGCCGTTCGACGGTCTGCTGAAGGGTCTCGCCCGGCTCCCAGGCCGCGAAGTCGATCAAGGTGGTGGTGCCGCCGAACAGGGCCGCGCGGCTGACCTGCTCCGGAGGGGCGCTCAGCGTGGTCGCGCCGCCGGGGAACGGCACCGGCCAGGCACAGTGGGTGTGCGGATCGATGCCGCCCGGCACCACGATCTTGCCGGCCGCGTCGATCGTGCGGCCCACGTCGCCGGTGAGAGTACCGGGCGTGGTGACCGCGACGATGCGGTCACCCTGGATGGCGACGTCGTAGGCGCCGACGCCGTGGGGAGTGACGACCCTGTTACCGCGAACGACCAGATCGAGCACGATCCACCCCTCTCTCGCCAGGCCAGACGACCGTTCTCGGGTGGCGACGATGCGTGTCTGCCACGCCCACACGTTGCCACACCTGCACGATTCTGCACCCGCCGGCTTACTGCTTCCGGCTTGACGCCCTGCGCTCCTGGCCTCACTCCCTACGGCAGCGCCACTTCGACAGGGACGCCGACGCTGCGCGCCCGTCCGGGGCGCCGCCTCGACCGCTTCGACCGCGCCAACCGGGGCGGGCCGGTGGCTGCACCGCCACGCCGCTGCCCGTGCGCCTACTATCCACCCCATCTGGCAGGTTGTCAAGACAGATGATTCCGAGCGTTCAACGGGGTGCGCCTGATCTGGCGGGCGTCGCGGCAGGGCCAGGATGTCTGAGCCGATGGGGCGGGCCTGACGCAGCCATGTCCTGACGCAGCCATGTCCTGACGCTGGCCGGCCGGGCCTGACGCGGCGCGTGACGTCGCGTATGTGCCGTCGCTCACCGGAGACGATCCCCGCGACAGATACGCCAGCACTTCGGCATAATCGCGTCTGTCCCACATGGGGCCGGCGTCGGCAGCATCTGTTCTCAGGCAGGTACATCCCTCTGTCGAGCGTCGAGGCGCCGCAAAGCGACGCCTCGAAATCGCCATGGGCGCCCGACATCGTCCACGGCGAAGGAGTTCTTATCGTGCAAGATAGTGTTCTTACGTGTGGAGATGAGCTAGGTCCGGCCAGGATCATTCACGTTTACGAGCCGTCGCTTGGGCTACGTGGCATCCTCGTCGTCGATAACGTTGCCATCGGGCCGGCGATTGGCGGCCTGCGAATGGCGCCCGATGTGAGCCTGGGGGAGTGCCTCCGCCTGGCTCGTGGCATGACGCTCAAGAACGCGGCAGCCGGCCTGCCGCACGGCGGCGGCAAGTCGGTGCTCGTGGGCGACCCCAAAATGGATCCCGCCAGGAAAGAGAAGCTGATCCGAGGGATGGCCTACGCGCTGCGGCACGAGCAGGGCTATATCTTCGGCCCTGACATGGGGACCGACGAGACCTGCATGGCCTGGGTGAAGGACGAGATCGGCCGCTCGGTGGGTCTCCCGCGTGAGTTGGGCGGCATCCCGCTCGACGAGATCGGCGCGACCGGCTGGGGTATGCGCTTCGCCACCGAGGCGGCTCTGCACGCGTGTGGCATGAGCCTCTCGGGCGCCCGGGTCGCGATCCAGGGCTTCGGTGCGGTCGGGCAGCACACCGCCCGCTTCCTCGGCGAGCAGGGTGCCGTGCTGGTCGCCGCCAACGACACGACCGGCACGGTGTACGACCGCGAGGGTTTGGACGTCGAGGCGCTGATCCAGTTCAAGCGGTCCGGCCGGAGCCTCAACGAGTACTCGCGCGGCCGTCACCTCGATCGTGACGCGATCGTCGACATCGACTGTGACGTCTGGGCGCCTGCCGCCCGGCCGGACGTACTCCATGCCGGCAACGCCGATCGACTCAAGACTCGGGTGGTGGTGCAGGGTGCCAACATCCCGTGCACCGACGAAGCGGAGGAGATCCTCCACCGGCGCGGCATCCTGGTCGTGCCGGACTTCATCGCCAGCGCAGGCGGCGTCATCTGCGCCGCGTTGGAGTACCGCTGTGCCACCCAGCGCGAAGCCTTCGCCGTCATCGAGGAGAAGCTCCGGACCAACACCGAACAGGTGCTCGACGCCGCGAAGCGAATGGGCTCGCTGCCGCGCCAGGCGGCACTACACCTGGCGGCCGAGCGCGTCAAGCGGGCGATGGCCACGCGACGCTGGGGCATCGTGTAGCGGCATCGTGTAGCGGCGCCGTCTGGCGTCACGGTACGCACGACGGGGGCGACGCCATCTGCGTCGCCCCCGTCGTGGTACCCAGGTCACGGTCCCAACCTGACGACTACGGCTGGGGAGTGGAGCCGCCAGTCAGGAACGGACCCCTTGCCCAATGGCGGATCAATCGCTTGGGTTCTCGGTCGTCTCGCTCCGGCCCCGTGCGCCGGCACGCTCGTGCTCGGCGGTCCGGCCGTCGGTCGGCGCCTCGTCCAGGCGGTTATCTTGAAGCGTACTCGCCATGAGCCTCAAGATGTCGGACCACGTGATGATCCCGACGAGCCGTCCCTGACTCATGACGGGGATTCGGCTGACACCCTCCTTCTCGAACAGGTGGATAGCTTCGCCGAGGGGCGCCTGTCGGTCGAGCGTTGGGACGTCCGTTTCCATGATGCTCGCCACGGTCTCGGTCCGAAGCCGCCTGGCATACTCGCTCGGGTCGTGGATGTCTCGCATCAGTGCTGCGCGTGTCCTGGCGTGCCAGCCGACGAGCTCCCGTTCGGACACCGCGCCGACGAGCTTCCCGTCGGCGTCGACGACCGGGACACCGCCAACGCGCCGCCGGAGCAACTTCCGCAGCGTCACGGCGATCGGCTCGTCTCGGCGCGCCCATCCCGGATCACGAGTCATGACGTCCCCGACCGTGTGCGAGCCGGACACGTGCGCCACGATGGCGCGCACGCTCACCAGCAGCACCGGGCGATCGGCGTGCCGAACCACGTGGTCCGCCACGCTACCGAGCCACCAGCGGGCCGGCCCGGTTCGGCCGTGGGTCGCCATGACGATGACGTCGGCCTTGTGGTCCCGTGCCGCGGCGAGGATCTGCTCGCCTGGCGTGCCCTGCCGCACGTCCACCGGACCGCGAAGCCGCGCGGGCAGCGCCTGCGTCGTGCGCTTCAGATAGGCGGTGATCTCAGCAGCAGAGCCCGTAGCCACCGGCTCCTCGCCACGTGCGTGCACCTGGTCCGGTCCTGAAACACCCAGGAGCGTCAGGCTGCTATCTTTGCCGGCCAGTCCACCCGCGACGCCGAGCGCCCGTTCGGCCAGTGCAGACCCGTCAAGTGGGATCAACAGTCGGTCGAATGATGGGGCGCGCTCCGGCGTGCCCTCGGTCCGGACCAGCAGGACCGGCACGGTCACGTGTTGAACGATGTACTCGGCAACGCTTCCGAGGACGGCCCGCGCCAGTCCTCCCCGACCACGCGTCGCCATCACGATCGCGTCGACCCCGAGCTCATCGGCCACGTCGAGCACCACGGTCGACGGCGCACCGTCGCGCACGATGGTCTGAACGGGCAGATCGTCGGCGGCCAGACCAGCGCGCAGTTCCTCGAGGTAACTGTGGGCAGCGGCACGCTCAGTCGCCATGATCTCGTCGTAGAACTGGGGCGTGACGTACCCGCCAGCGAACCCATCCGCAACCATTGCTGGCCAGGGGACGGCCTGGGCCAGCACCAGCGTGCAGCCCTGTTTGCGAGCGAGCGCGGCGGCCCAGGGTAGCGCAGCCTCGCTCAACGGTGAGCCGTCAAGAGGCGTGAGTAACCAGCGTGTCATGGAGCACCTCCTACCCGGCGAGTCTCCGCCAACCATGTCGGTGGGAGTCACGTCCAACGGTACTGTCGCCCGGCATGGTAGCGTTCGACGTTGCGCAGGGTAGACGATATGTTGCCGGGGCAGGATAGCCTGCCCCGTACCTCAGAGTACGACAATCCCCCGTCGCCGCGAAGAGGATCATGCCCGTCGGGCTGGCCTCAGAAGGCGCTCGGTCCTCCGCCTACGAAGGTCGGCCAGTCACCACAAGCGTCGGTCACGACCAGGGGAACCGTCGTCGCTTGACCGGTCGTCGCGCGGCGCACCTGGAACGTCACGCTCGCCGACCCGGTTGCCAACTGATAGGTGAACGATCCGCTCGTGCTGCCCACCGGCGGCGGCAGATCGACGATCGCATTCGTCGGCGTACGGCCGCCCGTACCGATCGAGCGGATCGCGTTGCCACTCCCCGTCGCCGTGAGGGTCACGCTGAGCGCCCCGCCGGTCGGCGTCACCCGGACGGTGACCGGCGGGCGCGGCGAGCAGTCCACGATGGGGGCCACGGCGCCAGCGGCGTTCAACCGCCCGAACTGCCAGAGCGTGCCGGTCCCTGCGATCCGGTCGGCCGTCTGGGTGATCTGGTCGACGACTGACTGATTCGACGTCCCGGCCGGCGTGGTCCAGACGAGCGCGGCGACGCCTGCCACGTGCGGGGTGGCTGGCGAAGTGCCGGTCACCGTGTGGTAGCCGCCGATGAAATCGGTCGACAGGATGCTGACGCCAGGAGCGGCCAGATCGACGCCGTCCCCATAGTTGGAGAAGACGGCTCTGCTGTCGGAGGGGTCGGTAGCAGCGATTGCCAGGACGTGATTGCAGTTGCCGGGCGCTTCAGCATGCGCCAGCCCGATACCGTTTGCGTCGCCGTTGCCGGCGGCGGCCACGATCACCGCGCCGCGGTTCCAGGCGTAGTCGACGGCGGACTGGAGGGTGAAGCCGCACGGACTGTCCTCACCCAGGCTCAAGCTGATGACCTGCGCCCCGTTGTCGGCGGCCCAGACGATGCCGCTCGCGATCCAGGAGTCGAGGCCGAAGCCATCATCCCCGAGCACCTTGCCATTCATGAGCGAGGCGTCGAAGCCCACCCCGGCGATGCCGATACCGTTGTTTGTGCTGGCGGCGGCGACGCCGGCCATCAGCGTGCCGTGGTCACAGAAGTCGTCCGCGCCGTACGGCGAGCCGGTGAAATCGTGTTCCAGCACCACCTTCGACCGAACGTCGGGATGTCCTCGTTCGCCGTTCGGCATGGTGAAGAGGGACGAGCTGCTATAGATGCCGCAGTCGAGGATGGCGATCCGCACGCTGCTGGCGCTGCGCGTTGCGTTCCAGGCGGCCGACGCCTGAATCTTCTGGAGCGCCCACTGCTCGTCGAAGCGGGGGTCGTTCGGGACGAGGGTAGCGCGGCGAACGTAGTCGGGCTCGGCCCAGGCGACTTCCGGGCGGGCGCGATACGTCGCAAGAGCGCGTCCGAGCTGGTCCGGCCGAGTTCGCGCTACGACGACGCCGGGCAGACGCGTTGCCTCGACGGCGGCCGTCCCAGCGGCGCGGTGGACGTTGCCGATCGCGGCGGCGCCAGCGCTGCCCCGGAATGCGACAAGTATGCGCCCGGCTCCGACCGCGCGACCGTTCGGCCCGGTCGTCTTGTCGAGCAGGGTAATCGGCAGTGACTGGCCGCCCCGCCGAATCTTCACTGTCCCTGGCCCCGGAGCGATAGATGGGGTCGGGACGAGGTCTGGTGGAGCATCCGCGGCCCACGCCGCCGCGCTCGCATCTGCCAGCGACGCGGCGTCTCTGTGATTCGCAGCAGGCGCTGCCGCGCCTTCGATACGGGTGGCCTCGTGGGCCTCCACCGTGCTGCCAGCCCCATCTCCGGCTGGCACCAGCCCAACGAACAACATGACGACGGCCAGCAGCCGCCACCATCGACGTCCCCCGATCGTTTGCACCTATGTAGACTCCTCGGCGCACGGTAGCTCGTGTACGCCGCCGACCCGCGCTAGTCGTCCTGCACTACTTGCTGTCGCCCCATGCGCTCCCGATGGATCGTGGCTGCACGGTCTCACTACTGGCCGATGCTACCCACGAGTCGCGAGGGCGGTGCACCCTGGCCCGATACGGTACGGTTGCCATCGGAGGCAGCGGCGAGCCTGCCTATAGTACGACCAGCGACCGTCCGCGTGTCGGCTACCTCGGCCACCTCGAGGCTGGTGGCTGGCAGACCGAAAATTCTGCCTGCCGCCCCTGCCGGTCAGCCTCAGGGTCAGGGTGTCACTACCAGTCGACAACTGTCTGTGCTCATGACGCGAGCCGCCGTGAGGTGCAACCAGTACCCAGGCAGTCGGAAGCTCCAGGTCGCTGCCGTGACGAGCAGCCGCGGACCACGGCCGTGACGAGCAGCGGACGACGGGAGGGCAGCCGAATGGCGGTTGTGGACTGCCGTGGCCCGTTCGGTGCAATGGACTCGACCTACCAGGAGGTGTTTGATGCCCCAGGCTGCTGACGCGCGACGATCCGCGGCCGGCGAGGCTGCCACGGACCGCCTGCCGCCGGTGATCCAGGCCCTGCTCGTGCCGTCGACCTACTCTCACCCGGCCGACGCGATACGCCTGCACGAGACGCACGTGTCGTGGGTGGTGCTGGCCGGCCCGTACGCGTACAAGGTCAAGAAGCCCGTCAACCTCGGTTTCGTCGACTTTACGAGCCTGGAACGGCGGGCGGCGAACTGCGCCGATGAGGTCCGGCTCAACCGCCGGCTCTGCCCAGACGTGTACCTCGGCGTCCCCTGGATCATCATGTCGTCAGACGGCGCCTACACGATCGGCGGCGCGGGCCAGGCGGTCGAGCCGGCGGTCTGGATGCGCCGGCTCCCCGCCTCCGGCATGCTCCCGCATCTGCTCGCCACCGGTAAGGCTGATGTTGGGCTGATGCACCGCATCGCGCAGCGCCTCGCCCCCTTCCATGCCACCGCCGCGACCGGCCCGGGCGTGGACGAGTACGGCCGCCCGGCCACGGTGCGCGCGAACTGGGAGGAGAACTTCGCCCAGATCGCTCCATTCATTGGCACCACCGTGGATCCGGTAGCGCAGCAGGCGATGCGAGCTGCCGTCGAACGCTTCCTTGACGAGCAGCATGACCTGCTCGTCCGGCGCGTCGAGCGCGGACGCATTCGCGATGGCCACGGCGATTTGCACGCTGCCAGCGTCTGCGTCGACGGCGACAATCTGTGGCTGTTCGACTGCCTGGAGTTCACACCCCGCTTTCGCTGCGCGGACGTGACGGCCGACGTGGCGTTTCTCTCGATGGACCTGGACCAAGCGGACCGCCACGACCTCGCGACGGCCTTCGTCGACATGTACGTCCGCGAAAGCGGCGACGATGAGCTTCTGGCATTGCTGCCGTTCTACGCCTCCTATCGAGCGTACGTGCGCGGCAAGGTGCTGAGCCTGCGCCTCCAACAGACGGGCGTCACCGGGCGGCGACGTGACGAGATCGTCGCTAGCGCCCGCCGCTACCTGACGCTTGCCCAGCACTACCTGGAAACGGCTCGGTGAGACTCCTGGCGGGCTGCGAGGTCTGCGTCAGCGGGCAGATCTGGGGCACCCGTCGGGCCGTGTCGGTGTACGATGCGGACGGCGTGGCGGCCATGCTGGCGCTCTTCGCGCCCGGCCGCGGCGCCGCCCTCAGAGCGGGCGGCCCCTCGTGCGCACGAGACGTCACGGGTGCGACATTGACTCCAGGCAGGTGCAGCCAGTGAGCACGACCGACCAGCAGCCGGACGGCACTCGTCCGGGTGTCATCGAGATGATCCGCTACGGCAAGGCCGACGTCAGCGTCTACCGCACCTACGCCCGTCCGCTCGAAGGACTGACGCCGATCCCCGAGTCGGCGTTCGTTGGCCGGCCGAACGTCCTGTTCGCCTACGCCATCGATGTCGAGATCTACGACGACAACTTCGCCCCGGCCTACACCGTCGGCGACAATCGGCTCGTCGTCGCCACCGACACGATGAAGAACTTCATCCAGCGGATGGCCCTCGAGTATGACGGCGCGACGCTCGAGGGTTTCCTGCGCTTTCTCGGGCGACGATTCTTCCAGACCTGGGAGCAGATGGGGCACCTTCGGCTGTCGGGCCGCGAATTGCCCTATCAGCCCGTCGCGGTGCCGGCCGAGGCCGACAGGGGCCGGTTCGAGCCGAGCCGCGCCCTGTTCAGCCATGCCCGCGGCGACCATGCCGTTGCCATGCTGGAAGTCGAGCGGGACGGCGACGATGCTCGGATCGTGGGGCACCGCTGCGGGCAGGACGGCCTTCAGTTGATCAAGGTGACCGGTAGCGCCTTCGCCGATTTCGTGCGCGACCAGTACACCACGCTGCCAGCGGTGCGGGACCGCCCGCTCTACATCTACCTCGACGTCGGCTGGCGTTATGCCAATCCATCCGACGCTGTCTCGCCCGATTGTCGCCGCTACGTGGCCGCCGAGCAGATCCGTGACCTGACGGCGACGGTATTCCACCAGTTCGTCAGCATGTCGATCCAACACCTGATGCACGAGATGGGGCAGCGCATCCTGGCGCGCTTCCCGCAGCTTGCCGAGGTGTCGTTCGAGGGACAGAACCGGCTCTGGGACACGGCGGCCACGTCGGAGACGGACGAGCACGTCAAGGTCTACACCGACCCACGCCCGCCCTACGGCAGCCTGCATCTGACGCTGCGGCGCGGCTGACCGGGCGGGGTACCAGCACCTCCATCACCGCCGCTGGCGGACCGTCGTGGTGTGTCAGACGGCCGTCGCGTAGCTCCCAGATCTCTCCGTTGAAGCGCTCCACGAACCAGCGGTCGTGCGAGACGGCCAGGACCGCCCCCGGAAAGTCAGCCAGCGCCCGTTCGAAGGCGTCGAGCAGATCCAGGCTCAGATGGGTGGTCGGCTCGTCGAGCAGCAGGACGTTGGCGTGCTCGGCCATGAGTTGTGCCAACTGAAGCTTGCGGCGCTGCCCGAGGCTGAGCTGGCCCACCTCCTTCGTCAGGTCGTCGGCCCGGAAGAATCCGTAGTGAAACAGGCCGCTCACCAACTCCTCGTGCGATCCATCCAGCCCGTCCAGGTAGCTCTCGACCAGCGTACGGCGACGATCCAGGGTGCGAGCGTCTCGATCGAGATAGCCCAGACGGACGCCGCCGGCCAGCCGCACCGAGCCAGTATCGGGGCGAGTGCGGCCGGCGATCGTGTCGAGCAAGGTACTCTTGCCGGCCCCGTTCTCGCCGACCACGACGATTCTCGCGCGGCTCCCGAGCGAGAGCGAGACGGCGTCGAGGACGGTGCGGCTGTCGAACCGCTTCGACACGCCGTCTACCACGACTGCCTGCTCGCTCCGCAGCTCGGCTGGATCGAGGTCCGGATTGATCCGGAGCGCCCGCACCGGCCTCGCGAGCGGGTCCGACTCGATGCGGCGCAGCCGTTCCTCGGCGTTCCGGACGTTGCGCGAGACGGCCTGTTCGACGCGCTCCCGGAAGAAGTGGCTGGCGAACTTGTCGTTGTCGGTCGACGGGCGGTTGTGCGAGACCTGCCGGCCGCTCACCTTGATCGCCCGGCGCAGTTCCTTGATCTCCTCCTGCTGTCGCGCGTACGCCTCTTCGCGGCGGGCCTGCTCGCGCGCCCTGGCTGTGCGGTAGGCGTCGTAGTCGCCGACGTATTCGACCAACTGATGCGTATCCTCGTCGATCTCGAGGATCGTCGTGACGGCCCGATTCAGGAAATGGCGATCGTGCGAGACGGCGACGAACGCGCCTCGGTAGCTCGTCAGAAACGTCTCGAGCCAGGCGGCGCTGGCGAAGTCGAGGTGATTGGTCGGCTCGTCGAGCAGCAAGAGATCCGGCGAGCGAAGCAGCAGCCCCGCCAGCATGACGCGAGCATGCTCACCGCCGGAGAGCGTCCCGACCCGCCGAGTGCGCGGCAGGTGTCCGATGCCAAGCCCGTCGAGCACGCTGTCGATACGGTGTTCAAGGTCGTAGCCGCCGCGGCGCTCGAAGCGCTCCGCGACGTCGCCATACTCGGCCAGGACAGCCTCGAGCGTCGCGCCACTGGCCTCGCCGAGGAGCGCCTCGAGCTCGCGCAGCCACCGTTCGAGTGTCCGCAGCCCCCCGACAGCGTCGCGGATCAACTCGTCGAGGGTGAGATCGGCTGCTTCGGGCTGCTCCTGGGGCAGATAGCCGACGTCGACGTCTGCCTCACGGCGGACGCGTCCGTCGTCCTGTCTATCCTCGCCGGCCAGGATACGGAGGAGTGTCGTCTTCCCCGAGCCGTTCGCCCCAACCAGCCCGATCCGTGCGCCGACCTCGACGTGCAGGCTGACCGCGTCCAGTACGGTGACTGGTCCGAACGCTCTGGTGATAGTTTCGGCAGACAGCAAAGGCATCTGGTCCCGTCTTTCCTTCCCTCGGTGTGAGGGTGAGAAGCCCGGACCGTCCGTCTCAGGACGAGGTGCCAACGCCGCTGGGCACATGAGCCCGTGGCGAGGGTCGTGCGCGACGGGAGCTGGGGCGCGGCCGTCGCCCGACGAGGGCGCTTTGGTCCGCGGGGCAGGGCTTCAGGGGGCTGGCTGTCAGAACACGGTTACACGGCACTCACGAACGCGGCCCTCTCCGGCTCCCGTACGTCGCACGTGGTCGAGAGACGTGACGACGGGCTCCGGCTGGAGGCTCGCGCGTCGCTCGGCTCGTGCTCGTACTAGTGCCGTGTGCCGCCCATTGGCCGCCCGTGTGCTCCCTGCGAAGAGTGGCCGCGCTGCTGCTGCGCCGCGCGGAACGGACGAGGATCGAGGCCGTGGGCCGACGCTCGTCAGCCCACAGTATAGCCGGTCTGCGCGCGGACGGGTCGGGAGGGGGCACGCCTGCACGCCACCGCCCCCTCCCGCTTGCGTGCGAGCCTCTCCTCAGGCCGGGAGCGCCGGTTCGGCGGGGACGGCCGCGAAGGCATCGTAGCGCTCGGCGGCGAGCCGCACCGCCAGATCGACGTCCTCTGCCAGCAGGTAGCGCTGCTCCACCAGTCCCTTGGCCGCGGCGCGAACCCGAGCGAGATAGTCGGCGCGGTCCCGGTAGCGCTCCTCGATCGAGCGGCGCGGATCGCCGGTCCGCTCGCGCTCCGCCCGGGTGGCCGGGAACGGCAGCGTGGAGCCCTGCATCGAGACGATCTGCCCCGTGCCGCCGGTCTCGGGCGCACGCGGATTCCAGCCGCTATAGGTCGCAACCGGCACGGACACGTCTGGCATCCGGATGCCAGCTACCTCGTTGCCGTCCTCGTCCACCGCCGAGACGAGGTTTCGGTACCGCTCGCCGAGCTGGGCTGGCGGCCGGCCGATACCGCGTGATACTTCTGGGCCGAGGTCCGTGCGCCAGACCATCAGCAGCCGTTCGGGGTCGGGAACGGTCGTGCCGGGAATGCTCTTGAAGTGCGCGAGTGCCTGAGCGGGTGTGACAGCGGTGCCATCGGCGATACGCGGGATCGCGTTCGGCGGCGGCTCGATGCCGTCCGACACCCAACGATCCAGGTTCACCAGCGCCGCCCGCATCAGCGGTACGTAGTCGACGGCGTTGAAGCCGTGAACGCCCTTCGAGCCCTCGGTCGGGTTGACGTACTGGAGCGGCAGGGTGCCGGGGCCGTGCTGGGTGCTGGCGAACAGGTAGTCGCGGACCTCGGCCGGCGGCACAACGTCATGGGTGCCGGCGACGTCGGTATGAATCAGCGAGGCATCGCCTCGGTAGTACTCGGCCGAGGTGTTGATCGTGAGCACCTTCGGCACCCCGCCGACCGCACGCTGACGGTCGAGCAGGCCGCCGGACTCGCCGGTCACAGGGTCGGTCTGGGGGTCGTCGGCGAACGGCATCAGGTGGCCGAAGCTCGGCATCATCTGGTCGGACGGCTGCGCGAAGCGATGGTTGAACTGGCCGCGCCGCCCGCCCGCGACCTGGGGGATCAGGCCGTCATAGACTTGCCGCCCGGCCTCGTCGACGTTCAGCCCGAACGAGAGGAAGTGGCGCAGGAAGCGCCCGCTCTGGGAGACGCCGTGCGCGTAGGCCCGCTCGATCCGGCCGGCGCAGGGGTTCCCGTCCTCCGCCGTCGCGAAGCGCAGGTACGCCGAGAAGTCGCGAACCGCCAGCAGGCCCGTTCCGACGACCGGGCAGTTGTTGGTCGTGTACACGACCTCGTACATCTTGCCCGTCTCGAAGCCGCCAGCCAGCCAGACGTAGGCCGGGTCCGCGACCGGCTGCCCGCCCTCGTCGCGGGCGAAGCGCCAGCGCTCGCGCGGGATCGTCGTCCGCGCCCCGCCCGGCCAGTCCCGAACGGTCAATTCCGCGGCCGGGTCGTCCACGTCGACGGTCGGATACGGCGTGTGGACGCGGTTCGCCAGCAGCTTGTCGACGGCCGGGATGTTCGGCTGGAACTCGACCGAGACGCGCCCCTCGATGGGTTTTCCGTTCTCCAACGCCTGTGGCGCCTTTAGCCCGAGCAGCGCGTCGCTCCGCACGACGTCCCACTGCCAGCCGCACCAGGCCATTGTCCAGCCGCGGCGCATCAAGAAGCCGTCGCCCGGATCGATCTCGGCGCTCGGGATGGCCTGCGCCGGCGCGCAGTTGAAATGGCGGGGGACGTTCTTACGGCCTCGGTTCAGCACCTCGAAGAGGAGCCGGCCGTTGCCACGTGCTGCGTCGGACGGCTGGAGGATGCAGAAATCGGCCAGGAAGCGGACCCGACCCTCGGCGTCGCGCTCGGCCTTGTCGAGATCGACGATGGCCTGGTTCGCGGGATTGGCCGGATCGACGGCGAAGTGCGCGATGCCGTCAATCCGCTCGTACGCGCCGACATCGCCAAACGCCGCCCCCTCGGCCAGCGGCTGCCGCGACCGAATCTCCAGCCTGACGACTCCCATCGCACACCTCCAGGTCTACCGACTGATCTACCGAGCGCCCCCGCTCACCGCACCGCCGCTTCGAGACTACCGCACGTGCATGCTGTGCTGCCCGCGTGCTTGCGCCATTGGCGTACGAAGCATCGTAGCCTGCACAGAGGCTATCTTTCCCGCCTCTACGCGCCGCGCGCTCCGATCGCCGCTGCCGCGCCCCTCACCCCGCGCGAAGCTTCGCCCCCGACTCCCTCCTCCCGCCTCGCCAGTATACTGACCGCCCGGGAGGAGACATGACGCTCGTACTCACCGAGGCCGACGTCCGCTCGCTCATCGACATGCCTGCCGTCGTGGGGTGGCTGGAAGACGCGACGAAGGCGTACGGACGCGGCGCGGCCCGCAACCTTCCCCGTCAGCGGGTCAAACTGCCGAAGGGCACGCTCCACCTGCTGGCCGGGGCCGATCTCGGCCTCGGGGTCGTCGGGGTGAAGAGCTACACCTCGTTCCGCGACGGTACCCGCTTCCTGATTTTGCTCTACAGCGCGGAGAGCGGCAGCCTGCTGGCCATCGTCGAGGGCGACTACCTGGGGATGATGCGGACCGGCGCGGCCTCCGGCGTGGCGACCAGGCATCTGGCCCGTCAGGAGGCCGACACGCTGGCCCTGTTCGGGTCCGGCTGGCAGGCCCAGGGTCAACTGCTGGCCATTGCCGCCGTTCGGCCGCTGAAAGAGGTCCGGGTCTACAGTCGCAACCCCGAGCATCGGCAGCGCTTCGTCGCGCAGATGGCCGGCCAGATCACTGCGACGCTCGTGGCCAGCGAGTCGCCGGAGGCGGCCCTCGACGGCGCCCAGATCGTGACCACGATCACCACCGCCCGCGATCCGCTGTTCCCTGAGGGGCTGATTGCAGCGGGCACCCACATCAACGCGGCCGGCTCGAACGCCCTGATCCGCCGTGAGCTCGACGAGCGGCTGATCCGGCGCGCGAATCTCGTGGTCGTGGACTCCCGCGCTCAAGCCCGCCAGGAGTGCGGCGATCTGCTGATACCGGCCGAGCGAGGCTGGCTCGACTGGGACCAGCTTCCGGAGTTGAGCGACGTGGTCATTGGCCGGGCCGAGGGCCGCCGCTCGGACGCGGACGTCACCATCTTCGAGTCGCAGGGGCTGGGCTTGCAGGATGTGGTGGTCGCGGCGCACGTCTACCAGCGCGCCCGCGAGGCTGGGCTGGGCCAGGAGTTGCCACTCTTCGTGAAGTAGCCAGACCCAACGCGGTACTCACCACCTGGATGCCTGTCGTTCGGACTCGACAGATCGGCGGGGCTGGCCGGCTGAACGCTCAGTTGACCGCCGATAGAGGGAGAGTGACCATGCCGTACCTGACGCCGTATCACCTGGGCGAACAGAACGCCTACGCCCTGCTCGGGCCGGTCGCGGCCACGCTCCGTGAGTTGGAGAGCCGTACGCTCCATTACGTCGAGCGTATCACCCTGGGCGCGTCCGACCGCGAGGCCGTCTTCACGGCGCACCGGGCGCTCGCGGCCGTGCGCGAGGAGATCGAGCGTCTCCACAAGGAGGCCGCCCCTGCCGCCGCTCCCGCCACCACCGCCACTCCTGCCACCACCGCCGTTCCTGCCACCACCGCCGCTCCTGCCACCACCACCGCTCCTGCCATCGAGTGAGCGCACGCTTCTGCGTCAGGTGAGCCCGAGCATCTGGAGACGATCTGCCCGCAGGTGAGCACAGGGGGCGCAGGCTGCCCAGCAGCAGGCGGGCGGCCGTTGCAGTCCCCCGAGGCGAGGAAAGCATGACTGACCAGCGTCCCAGCCCGTCCAGCTTCGCCCGCCGAAAGAAGCGCGTCCTGATCACAGGTGCGGCCGGCCGCATCGGCAGTAGCCTCGCCGAGCAGTTGAAGGACCGCTACGATCTGCGTGTCCACTACCACCGTACTGTGCCCGAGCACCCGCCGGTCCCGGATCAGGTCATCGCGGACATCGCGAGCTTCGAGCAGATCGCGCCGGCCCTGCGTGGCATGGACGCTGTCGTCCACATGGCTGGCGAGCCGAACACCCGCGCACCCTGGGAGAGCGTGCGGGCCCGCAACATCGACGGCGCCTACAACGTGTTCGAGGCAGCCCGGCAGGCCGGGGTACGGAAGATCGTCTTCGCCTCGACCAATCATGTCATGGGCATGTACGACCGCGACCAGCAGTGGCCGATCTACGCCAGCCAGCCGGTTCGGCCGGACTCGCTGTACGGTGTCTCGAAGGCGTTTGGTGAGGCGCTCGGGCGGCACTACCACGACCGCTACGGGATCTCGGTGATCTGCCTGCGGATCGGCTGGTTCCTGCCCGAGCCGAAGGACGAGATTAGCCGCTGGATGTGGCTCAGCCCGCGCGACTGCGCCCAGGTGACCTGGCGCGCCATCGAGAGCGAGATCGGCTTCGGGATCTTCTACGCGATCTCCGCAAACGGCGGCCGTCACTGGGACATCACCGACACGATGGAGAAGCTCGGCTACCGCCCGGAGGACGACGCCGAAGCGTTCGCCGCGTCCCTCGACGCCCTTCGCGACACCAACCTGCCCTGATACCCCGCCGAGAAGGCCGCGGCCCAGCCGGTACGGCCGGGCCGCGGCGAACGTATCGAGGGCAGCCGTGCGTGCGTGAGAGCACGAGCCGCGCGGCGACTGACTGCCCAACCTGACCGTTTGCGCGCCCGCCGCCCAGGCCGTGCTCGGCGCACGCTCGTTCATCGGCCCTGACGTTGGGCGGGCATCCTGGAGCGGCCGGCCCGAAGGGAGCGTTCGCGGTCGGCGCTGTCCACATCAGATGGCGCCCGGGGCACACCGGAGGCACGGGCCGTCCATGGACGTGTGCCGTCGATATCCGCCCGCGACGCGTACCAGCCGGCACGCCTACGCGAGTTGGCTGAGGTACGGTGTAGCCGGGCTACGGCTCAGCGCCCTCAGCCGACTGCCGACGCCAGCACACCGCCTGACGTGACTGCGCGCAGCGAAATCGTGCCAGGGTCTTGCAGAATGCGGCAGACCCTTGTACGATGCGCGCATGGCAGCCGTAGATCGCAATGCTACCGGTGCGACCCAGGCAGTCGACCGCGCTCTTGCCGCGTTGGCCTGCTTCTCCGATGCCGAGCCTCGGCTGCGCGTTTCCGACATCGCCCGCCGCCTCGGCCTTAGCCAGAGCACCATCTCCCGACTGCTCGCCACCATGGAGGCTCACGGCTTCCTCGAGCGCGACTCGCTCAGCGGCGCCTATCTGCTCGGCCCGGCTTTGATCTCGCTGGCCGGCATCGCCCTCAATCAGTCCGAGATCCGGCGCCAGGCGATCGGCGTCATGTACGACGTCACCGCTCGTCTCGGCCTTGCCGCCAACCTGGCGGTTCTGCGCGAGGACGCGATCTTCTACGTTGCCTCGGTTGACGCGCCCCGCGCCCCCAAGTCGTTCACCATGATTGGCAAGCGCAACCCCCTCCACTGCACCGGTGTCGGGAAGGTGTTGCTGGCCCACCTTCCCGACACCGAGCGCGAGGTCATCCTGGCACGACTGGCGTTCCCCCGCTTCACTCCTCACACGACCGGCTCGGTCGACGAGCTGCGCCCCCAACTCGACCAGATCCGGCAGCGCGGGGTGGCGCTCGAGCGTGAGGAGATGGCGTTCGGCCGGGCCTGCATCGCCGCCCCGGTCCGCGACGCTGGCGGAACGGTCGTCGCGGCGGTCAGCCTGTCCGGGTCGCTGAGCGCACTCGACCTCGAGCGCCGCGAGGTCGAGCTGGTGCGCGAAGCGATCGAGACGGCCGACCAGATCTCTCACCGGCTGGGCTACCTGACTATCCCGACCGAGCACGTACCCATCAGCGGCGGAGGGCGAACGATTCGATGATGGGCAAGCGACCCCAGCGAAAGGAGCGCAGCGTGAGCGATCCGACGATTCCCCGAGGTGCTGTCGCCGTTCGGAGTGTGAGCCGGCGGAGCTTCCTCCGGCTAGGCGGCCTCGCGGCCATCTCGATCGGGCTGGCCGCCTGTAGCCAGCCGTCCCAGCCGACCGCCCAGAAGCCAGCCGAGTCGAAGCCGCCCGCATCGAAGCCGGCCGAATCGAAGCCAGCCGAGTCGAAACCGGCCGCGCCGGCTGCCCAGCCGGCCGCGACCACCGCCGCCAAGCCAGCCGAGGCAGCCAAGCCCGCCGAGGCAGCCAAGCCGGCCGCCCAGGCCGCGCCCGCCAAGGCTGCCGCCGGGGCCATCAAGGTCTGGCATGTCTGGGGCGGCGATCGCCAACCCCTGTTCGAGAAGGTGCTCGGCGACTTCCACGCGAAGTATCCCGACATCAAGGTCGAGCACAACGTCCTGTCTCAGCAGGGCATGTACGAGAAGTACCTGACCGCGATCGCTGGCGGCGACCCGCCGGACGTGCTCATGGTCCACTCGCGCGAGGTACCCAACTTCGCCTCGAAGAATGGGCTGACGGCGCTCGACGAGTTCGCGGCCCGCGACAAGCTCGACCTCAAGGGCACGTTCTACCCGTCCGACCTCGACCCCCAGTACTACGGCGGCAAGCTGTATGCGCTGCCTCAGGCGGTGGCGGCCGGCAACTACCTGATCTTCTGGAACAAGAGCCACTTCCGTGAGGTTGGCCTCGATCCGGAGAAAGGCCCGAAGAACTGGACCGAGTTCGCTGCCTACAGCGCCAAGCTGACCAAGAAGTCTGGCGACAACGTCGAGCGTGTGGGCTCGCTGTTCTGGACCCTCAACAACAACGCCTGGTTCCAGTGGGCAGCCAACAACAACGCTCGGGCGTTCTCCGAGGACGGCCGCAAAGTTCTCTGGGACTCGAAAGAGAACCTCGAAGCGCTCGAGTACCTGGGCAAGAATCTCGACGAGCAGTACGGCGGCTACGAGCGAATTCGCAGCTTTGCCACCCAGCCCGGTCCGGGCGGCGCCGAGGGCAACCAGTCGTGGTTCAACGGCAAGATCTCGCTCCAGTTGATGGGCATCTGGCACTTCCTCCAGCTCGAGAAGGAGGCACCCCAACTCGACTACGGAGTGGGCCTGTTCCCGTTCAACGACAAGAATTCAGCGGCCAAGGCCATCCAGTTCTCCGACGGTGGTTGGGGGTACAACATCCCGCGTGGCGCCAAGAACGTGGACGCTGCCTGGGAGTGGATCAAGTACATGACCCTGGGTGATGGCCAGCTCAACTTCTTCAAGGCCCAGGGACGCCCCAGCGTGGTCCCGAAGTTCAACGAGGATCCGGAGTACACCAAGGTCAACAAGCATTGGCCAGTCGTTCAGGAGATGCTCAAGACGGCGGTCGCCTCGCCGGTCAGCGGCGTCTACAGCCAGGTCCGCAAGCTGAGCGACCAGATGGTTGAGGAAGTTCTGGTCAAGAAGCGGACGCCGGCCGATGGCCTCAAGTGGGGCACGACTGAGGCGCAGAAGCTCCACGACGAGTGGTTCGCGAGCCGCGGCTAACGGCCGCGCTGACCAGAAGCCCGACCGAGCGGGCGCGGATCATCCCGTGCCCGCTCGCCCGCTGGCCACGCGCCAGCCTGATAGTGGAAGCATGGCTACAGGACCAAATGTCGAGCTCGGGGCCGGTCTGCCCTCGGTCGCGGCGCCCGCGTCGCGGTTCTCGCTGTCCCAGCGCGAGGCGCTCTGGGGCTACCTGTTCATCTCGCCGTGGCTGTTCGGGTTCCTGCTGTTCTCGCTGATCCCGATCGGGGCGGTGATCTACCTCAGCTTCACCGAGTACAGCGTCTTCGACACCCCGCGTTGGGTCGGCCTGCGCAACTACCAGAAGATCTTCACCGGCGATCCGCTGTTCTGGACCTCACTCTACAACACGGTCTACTACGTCCTGCTGGCCGTGCCAGGCCAGGTGATCGTCGGGTTCGTCGTGGCCCTCGGCCTGAACCAGAAGATTCGCGGGCTGGTGCTGCTGCGGGCTGCCTACTACTTGCCGGTCCTGATCCCGTATGTGGTCAGCTCGGTATTGTTCGTCTGGATCCTCGACCCCCAGGTCGGCGTTCTGCGCTACCTCCTGGGGCTGGTCGGGGTGCCCAGCCCCCAGTGGCTCCAGAGCGAGCAATGGGCCAAGCCGGCGATCGTACTCTTGACGATCTGGCACATGGGCGGCTACATGCTGATCTACCTGGCCGGCCTCCAGGGTATCCCTCAGCACCTCTATGAGGCGGCCGACATCGACGGGGCCGGCAGCTGGAGCAAGCTCCGCAACGTCACCATCCCGATGCTGACCCCGACCATCTTCTTCAACCTGATCGTCGGGATCATCAACAGCTTCCAGGTGTTCACCCTGGCCTACATCATGACCAAGGGCGGACCGCTCAACAGCACGTTGTTCTACGTGCTGTACATCTACCGCCAGGCGTTCGAGTTCTTCCAGATGGGCTACGCCTCGGCGCTGGCCACGATCCTGTTTGTGGTCGTGTTGATCGTCACCATGGCCGTTTTCCACTGGTCGCGGACCTGGGTCTACTACGAGGGCGCCGACCCGAAGGGGGTGCTGTGATGGCCGCCGTTACCGCCGCGGCGCCAGTTCGGTCGACGCGGCTCCGCCTCTCGCCGGCCCGTCTGGCGCTCTACCTGGTGCTGGTCGCCGGCGCGGTCGCGATGGTCTTTCCTCTGCTCTGGATGATCGGCACCTCGCTCAAGGAGTTGCCCCAGACCCGGGCCTACCCGCCGATCTGGATCCCCCTCCCGCCGCGCTGGGAGAACTATCCCCAGGCGTTGACCGCCCAACCGTTCGGCCAGTACTTCTTGAACAGCTTCATCATTTCGATCGGCGTGATCGTCGGCGATCTGATCTCCTGCTCGTTCGTTGCTTACGGCTTCGCGCGGCTGCGCTTCCCCGGCCGCAACCTGCTGTTCATGGTGCTGGTCAGCACGCTGATGGTGCCGTTCATCGTACGGCTGGTGCCGCTGTTCCTGATCTTCAAGCAGCTTGGTTGGATCAATACCTACCTGCCGTTGATCGTGCCGTCCTTTTTCGGAACGCCCTTCTTTATCTTCCTGATGCGTCAGTTCTTCTTGACCATCCCGACCGAACTGGCTGAGGCCGCGCGGATCGACGGCGCCAACGAGATTGGGATCTGGGCGCGTATCTACGTGCCACTCTCGGGGCCGGTGATGGCGGTGGTGGCGATCATGGCGTTTCAGCAGAGTTGGAACGACTTCCTGGCGCCGCTGATCTTCATCAACGACAAGGAGAAGTTCACCGCTGCCCTCGGGCTGGTCCACATGCTCTCCCAGAGCGGCGCTTCGACCGAGTATTGGAACCTGCTGATGGCCGCGGCGACGGTGATGGTGGTGCCGATGATCCTGTTGTTCGTCTTCGCCCAGCGATACATCATTCAAGGCGTGGCCTTGACCGGAATCAAGGGATGAGCGCCGACCAGCACCCGGCGTGGCACGCCGCCACGCCGCTCGCCAGGCGGGCCGACCCCGAGACGGTCCGTACCGACCTGACCGTCGTCGGCGGCGGGATGGCCGGCTGCGTCGCGGCGATCGCGGCTGCCCGCCGAGGATTGTCGGTGGCGCTGGTGCACGACCGTCCGGTCCTCGGCGGCAACGCCAGTAGCGAGGTCCGGGTCAGCATCGCGGGGGCCGCCTGTGGCAAGTTCAACCGTTACGCCCGCGAGGGCGGAATTGTCGAGGAACTGCTGCTCGAGAACCGTTACCGCAACACCGATGGTAACGCCCACCTCTGGGACGCGTTGTTGCTCGATTTCGTGCGGGCCGAGGCGCCCAATCTGCGGCTGTTCCTGAATACCCCGGTGACCGAAGTCGACCTGGCCGACCGGCGTACCGTCCGCGCCGTCGTGGGCCGCCAGCAGATGAGCGAGCGCTCCTGGCGGTTCGAGAGCCCGCGCTTCATCGACGCCAGCGGCGACGGGGTAATCGCGGCCTGGGCCGGTGCCGCCTTCCGGCAGGGCCGCGAGGCGCGCTCCGAGTACGACGAGTCGTGGGCGCCGGATGTGGCCGACGCTCGCACCCTGGGCGCCTCAATCACCTTCTCGACGAAGGACGCTGGCTACCCAGTCGCCTTCCACCCGCCACGCTTCGCCCGTGACTTCAAGGCCGCGCCGCCGCGTGTACTGGTCGAGCGGGCCGACCCGCGCCGGCGCCGTGGTTGCTTCTGGTGGATCGAGTACGGCGGCGACCTCGACGGGATCGCCGACAACGAGCAGATCCGCGATGAGCTGTTGGCGATCGTCTACGGTACCTGGGACTTCATCAAGAACAGTGGCCGCTTCGTCGGGGTCGAGAACCTCCAACTCGAGTGGGTTGGTAGCGTGCCCGGCAAGCGCGAGTCGCGGCGGTTCATCGGGGACTACGTGCTGACCGAGCACGACGTGGTCGAGCAGCGCCAGCACCTGGACGCGGTTGCCCACGGTGGTTTGTCGATCGACCTCCATCCGCCGCGCGGCTTCTACGACGACAGCGGCGAAGCGTCGCGCCACTGGCACCTCAAGGGCCCGTACTCGATCCCCTACCGCTGCCTGTACACTCGCGACCTCGACAACCTGTTCCTGGCCGGGCGGATCGTCAGCGCCAGCCACGTCGCCTTCGGCACCTTGCGGGTCATGATGACCCTGGCCGCGATGGGCCAGGTGGTCGGGACCGCGGCGGCGCTCTGTGGCCGCTACGGACTCACGCCACGAGCGCTCGGTGAGCAGCACGTCGACCAGCTCCAGCAGGCTCTGCTACGCGACGATCAGTGGATCATCGGCGTGCCGAACCGCGACCCGGACGACCTGGCCCGTGGCGCCAGGGTGACCGCTTCGTCGGTCCAGCCGTACCGCCTCGACGAAGGCAACCTCGGCGAAGGCAACCTTGACGAAGGCGACTTCGAGCACCCGCTCGACGAGGATCTCGGGATTCACCTGACTGCTCCCGAGCGACTCGAGCGAGTCTGGCTGCGGTGCGCGGCCGAGCGGTCGACCCGCCTCGAGGTCGAGGTCTGGAGCGAGGACCGCCCGGAGAACTACGCCTTTGGCGAGCGGGTCGGCGAGCGTGTGGTTGCGGTGCCGGCTGGCCGTCACTGGATCGAGATTCCAGTCGGCGTCGGCGGCGCACCTGGCCAGGGGGCCTTCCTGGTGCTGGGGGCCGCGCCGGACGTGCGGATCGTGGGCGTGCGAAGATTGATGACCGGGCTGATCGCCTGTCCACGGCAAGAGCCGGACGACGCTAGCCGCGGCTGGCGCTTCGAATGGCGCCCGGCCAACTGGGTGCCCTGCTTGCGGGTCGAGCCTGAGATGCCAGTCTACGCCGCCCAGAACGTCGTTGACGGCTATAGCCGGCCCTGGGGCGGACCGCGTTGCTGGCTGTCGCGTCCGCTACAGGCCGGCCGCCCGGAGTGGATCGAACTGGACCTGGGCGCCGAGTACCAGATCGGACAGGTCCAACTGGCCTTCAATACCAACCTGACGCCCTGGTACGACGAGTTCCAGAACCTCCACCCGGCCCCCAGCGCGGCCATCGCCGAGACGGTCAAGGAGTACGCGGTTCTGGTCGGCCGGGGCGGCAACTATCATGAGGTGGCGCGGGTCAGCGGCAACTACCAACGCGTGCGCCGGCACACGTTCGAGCCTACCCTCGGGGATCGCGTCAGAGTGGTCGTCAGTACGACCAACGGCGCCCCGGCGGCCGAGATCTTCGAGATTCGAGTGTACCCTGGCTGAAAGGGGTCGCAGCGAGCATGGCCAACACTCCAGGCGAGCGTGAGGTTGATGTCCTGATCGTTGGGGGCGGAACGTCGGGGATTGGGGCGGCAGTAGCCGCCGCCCGGACCGGGGCGCAGACGCTGATTGTCGAGCGCTACGGCTTCCTGGGCGGGGTCGCCAACGTCGGCCTCTGCCTGCACACCTTCCACAGCAGTTGCGGCGAGCGGATCGTCGCCGGCTTGCCCTGGGAGATGGTCACCCGCATGAAAGCGCTGGGCGGCTCGACCGGGCCGGTCCGGATCGAGAACGCGCACATGCAATCGACCACCCCCATCGACGTCGAGGTGATGAAGTACGTGACCCAGGAGATGATCCTGGAGTCCGGCGGCGAGATCCTCTACCACACCAGCCCGGTCGAGGTGCTGCGCGACGGCGAGACGGTGCGCGGCGTAGTGGTTTCCAACAAGGGCGGCACGCAGGCGATTCGCGCGAACGTGGTGATCGACTGCACCGGCGACGGCGACATCGCCACCTGGGCCGGAGTGCCGTACGAGAAGGGCCGCGAGAGCGACGGCAAGATGCAGCGGATGTCGCTCGTCTTCAAACTCGGCAACGTCGACGTGCTGCGCCTGTTCGGCGAGATCGGCAAAGGGGTCGCCTGGGCACCCTTGCCGCTGACCGGCGAGCGCTACCCGGTCTGGTGGTCGGCGACGCTGGCGAAGTACGCTGAGGCGGTCGAGCGCGAGCAACTCTTCCTGGGCGCCGATGAGTTCTGGGGCAACACCGTCCGCGCCCGTGAGGTGAACATCAACGCCTCCCGGCTGATGGGCCTGGACGGCACCAGCGGCGACGACCTGACGCGCGGTGAGATCGAGGGCAAGCGCCAGGTGTTCAAACTGGCTGAGTTCCTGCGCCGCTACGTGCCCGGCTGCGAGGGCAGTTACGTCCTGGCGACAGCGCCGTTCATCGGCGTCCGCGAGACCCGCCGGATGCTCGGCGAGTACCAACTGACCGCCGACGACTGCGTCACTGGGCGCAAGTTCGAGGACGGCCTGGCCAAGATTGGCTACCCGATCGACATCCACGATCCGACCAGCGGCAAGACGTTGTTTACCCCCATCGGCGGGGTCGACGGCTCCTACGACATGCCGTACCGCTGCCTGGTCCCGCAGAAGGTTGATGGCCTGTTGCTGGCCGGCCGCTGCGTGTCGACGACTCACGAGGCGATGGCCTCGTCGCGGACGATGGTCAGCGGGATGATGGTTGGTCAGGCGGCCGGCACCGCCGCCGCGCTGTGTGCGAGTGACGGCATCCGCCTGCGCGACCTGGATGTTGGCCGTCTGCGTGCCGTGCTGCGCGAGCAGGGTGCCCACCTGGACGTCGGGCCGGTCCCGGGCAGCGAAGCCGACGCCATCTCGGTCCCGATCCCCGCCAGCTAAGCGGCCCTGTGGGGAGCCGATACAACGATGCATTGACCGGCGGCCATCTTCTCAGGGAGCTGAGTAATCTGGTCGGGTAACTCGCCGTGGAGGGGATGAGCCGCACTTCATGGTCTTGACGGTCAGTTCGGGACGCGGCGTGGCCCTCACCGGCCGTGTGCCACACCGCACCATCAACATTCGAGGTGGGTAGTCAGCCAGGCTTTGACCTCGCTCGGGTCTTTCGTCAGCGTGCGCTTGCCCCAGGTCCGGTCGAATGCCTGCGAGAACGTCTTGACCACCGACAGCCCGGTCATCTCCATCCCGAAGATCGTCCAGCCGGCCGCATTCACCATCTGTGCCTGCCGCAGCGTCAGCAGCACTACCTCGTGCCCCACGATCGTCGCATCGAACGGCAGCACGTCCTCGTCCAGACCGATCGCGAAGTTCGGGTAACAGCGGTCGAGCAGGTCGACGAGCATCGTGATCTGCTCGTGCACCTGCTCGCGGCTCAACTCTAAGCCCTGCCAGCGGCGTGAGCGCAGGTACTCGGCAAGGAGCGGCTTACTGTAGATCTGGCGAACTTCGTACTCCTCGATCCGGTGTTCCCAGCGCCGCCGCCGCTCCCGGAGCTCGATCGCATAGCGGTCTACCACGTCGGCGTCGTACCAGCGGTAGTACAACTGGGTCACCGAGTCCGGCCGGAGGAAGGTTGGGGGGCGGTGCAGCATCGCGTGCACCGTGCCCTGGATCTGCTGCTCGATCTCCATACCTCGCACCGACCATTGCGACGGAAAGCTGCGTGGGCCGTACTGGTAGGCGTAGACGGCGCAGCGGTCCGGCAACTCGACGCGGTTGCGGGAGTCGGGCGCGCCGTCGAGGTCGACATCTACCGTGCCGTGACCGGCCAGCACGTACAACCGATCCCGCTCGGCCGAGTCCAGGTCGAACGGCTCCCCGCTGGCCGTCCAGCGCAGCGCCGCTTCGAGGCGGGCCAGGTTGCGGCGCGACGGCAGCGCCCGCCCGGTCCGCCAGCGGTACACCTCCGAGCGCGAGGCGCCCAGCCGACGCGCCAGCGCCGAGTCCCAGACATCCGCCCGCACCATCAACTGTTCGAGCGCCTGCCCGAACCCATTCACCCCATTGCGGCTCTGCTCGCCCACACCTGACCTCGCGGCCTGCTTCAGACAGTGCATCCCCTGTTGCACGCAGCGTAGCAGGTAGCGTTGAACGTGACACACTTTGCCAGATACCCTGCATCGCAAGCCGGCGGTCCGGCATGAGGCCGCCGACGATGCCGGGGAGGGCAGGCGTGGGAGGACGACCGCTCGACGGGGTGCGCGTGCTCGAGCTAGCGCTCGGGATGGCCGGGCCGTATGCTGGCAAGCTGCTGGCCGATCTCGGCGCTGATGTGGTCAAGGCCGAGCCGCCGACGGGCGATCCGACCCGGCGGCGCGGCCCGTTCCGCGACGGGCAAATGGACCCGGAGGCGAGCGGCTTCTTCCTCTACCTGAACGCCGGCAAGCGCGGCGTCACCCTCGACCTCGGCACGCCGGACGGACGGGCAGCACTGCTCGATCTGGTAGAGCAGGTTGACGTCGTTCTGGAGAGCTTCGCCCCCGGCACGCTCGATCGCCTCGACGTGGGATACGATGCTTTGCGGGCGCGCAATCCCCGCCTCGTGCTCGTCTCGACCACGCCGTTCGGGCAGTGGGGGCCGCGCGCCCAGTGGGACGGCAACGACTCGATTGCCTTCCATAGCTCCGGGTTCGCTTACGGCTTTCCCTCCCGCGAGGTCGAGAGCCTGGACCTGCCGCCGCTCAATGCGCCCAGCCATGCTTCGGCGTTTCTGGCCGGCGAAGTCGCTGCCGCCGCGGCCGCCCACGGCCTGCTGATCGCCCAGCGTGACGGGCACGGCGGGCATCTCGACGTCTCCATGCAAGAGGCGGTCAGCGCCGAGAATCAGGCCCAGCATAACGCGCTCGAGCAGCGAACCGGTGAGCGCGGCGGATACGATGGCGGGGGCGGCCTCCACCGCGAGGTGACGACCGTCTCCTCGAATTCGATGGTCGTTTTCCTGCCATGCAGCGATGGCTGGGTCGTCATCTCGCCGCGTGAGGAGCATCAGTGGGCGCGCTGGCTCGAAGTGATGGGGAGCCCGGCCTGGGCCGCCGATCCCCGCTTCGCGGACCGCACGCTGCGGCAGCAGCACTGGCTCGACCTGTATCCCTTGATGACGTCCTGGAGCCGCGAGCATCCTAAGCACGAAATCTTCCAGGCCGCCCAATCACGCCGGGTCGCGTGCTACCCGCTCGGCACGGCAACCGACCTGCTGGAGTCGCCGCAACTCGAGCATCGCGGCTTCTTCGTCGAGCAGGAGCACCCGACGCTGGGCCGACTGCTCGTGCCCGGCGTCCCGTACGCCCTCGCCGATGCCGAGCGGCCGCGCCCGCAGCTCGCGCCACGCCTGGGTGAGCACAACGCGGAGGTGTTCGGGACGAGGGCTCTCCCGGCCCGAGCTACGCCCTCACCCCTCAGCCCCCTCTCCCGCACGCGGGAGAGGGGGAGCAGTGCGCTCGCTGCTTCAGGGTACAGGGTTGGGAGCCCTGGGGATGGCGACCGCGCATCCTGGCCTGCTGACGGTAACGCCGTTGACGTGCAGGCGATGATCGAGCTTCCCTCACCCCCGGCCCCTCTACCGCACGCGGGAGAGGGGCCGGGGGTGAGGGAAGCCCCGGGGGTAAGGGCTGCTAGAGCACGTGCTGACGCGCCGCCGTCCCGCCCACTCGAAGGCGTCCGCATCGTCGATTTCAGTTGGGTGATGGCCGGGCCGATCTGCACCAAGTACCTCGCAGCGCTTGGCGCCGAGGTCGTCAAGATCGAGTCGAGCACCCGCCCGGACCTGTCGCACCGCAACACGTCCTGGGAAGAACTGAACCCGAGCAAACGGAGCATCACCCTCAACCTGAAGGAGGAGCGTGGGCGCGATCTCGTCCGAAGGCTGATTGCCATCAGCGACGTCGTCATCGAGAATTTCTCGACCGGCGTCATGGAGCGGCTCGGGCTCGGCTACCCGACGCTCCGCGAGGTCAATCCGCGTATCATCATGGCCTCGGCGTCCGGCTTCGGACGGACCGGGCCGGAGCGCGACCTCGTGGCCTACGGGTCGCTGCTCCAGTGCTATACCGGCTGGGCCGGTCTGTCCGCATACCCCGGACGCGTGCCGACCTCGGTGGGCGGGATCTGGACCGATCCGTTGACGGCCTGCCTGGAAGCGTTCCTGCTCCTGGCGGCCATCTGGCGGCAGCGGGCGACTGGCGAAGGCGCCTACTACGACATCTCGATGTCCGAAACGATGATCGCGGCGCTGCCGGAGCCGATCCTCGCCTGGACGCTCGGCGGCACTGTCCTCGAAGCGCGTGGCAACCGCGACCCGCTCGTCGCGCCGCAGGGATGCTACCCGGCGGCCGGTGCGGACCGCTGGATCGCGCTCACGGTCCGCGACGACCGGGAGTGGCGAGCCCTCTGCACTCTGATGGGCCGCGACGATCTCGCCGCCGATTCGCGCCTCGCGACCACTGCGGGCCGGCGCGCCCGGCACGACGAGATCGACGCCGCCATCGCGGCCTGGACCCGCAAGCGGGACGGGCTGGCGACGGCAGAGGCGCTCCAGGCGGTCGGAATCGCCGCCACGCCCACCCTCACCGCCGCCGACGTGATCCATGACGAGCATCTGGCGGCGCGCTCGTTCGTGAGCGAGGTCGAGCGGCTCAACGGGGGCACCCGGTACACGCTTGGCACACCCTGGTCGATTGATAGGATCCGGCCGAACTGCTTCCGGCGGGCACCGCGCGTCGGCGAGGACAACGAGTACATCTTCAAGTCCGTACTTGGACTGGACACGGCGGAGTATGACCATCTCATCGCGGAGCAGGTCATCTACTGAGTGCGATGTCGATCTGGCCACGCTGGCCGTCACGGCCGTGAGATCTCATCGCGGAGCAGGTCATCTACTGAGTGCGATAGGACGTGACAGGTGAGTACGACGGGGACAGATGGGTGTGGAGTGGGTCTCCCTGGCCGCCCTCGAGGCATGACACCGCGAAGCATGGGCTGATTGATACTCAGACCGACGTCACACAACGGATTTTCGGCGGCGATTGACTGGCGAAGGGGTCATCCGATGGCGCAGACCAGCGTAGCGCGGTACGTGACGTTCGAGCAGACCCGGGCGATTGGGCGGATCACCCTCAACCGTCCCGAGAAGCTCAACGCGATCGACCATCAACTCGGGCTCGAGTTGTACGAGGCGTTCGCCCGCTGCCAGGACGATGCGAGCCTGCGAGCCATCGTGCTGGCGGGCGCCGGCCGCGCCTTCTGCGCTGGCGACGAGCTTGGCCGCGAGCGCACCCCGGACGAGGAGTTGTCGCTGCGTCGGCGCGGCCCGATTCGCCACTACGCTCAAGGGCCAGGGCGCTGGACGAGCACCCTGCGGCTGATGCGCAACCTCTCTCAGCCGGTCGTGGTGAAGATCCAGGGCTACGCCTACGGGGCCGGCTTCAACCTGGCGCTCGGGGCGGACTTCCGGATCATGGCCCGAGACGCCAGGATGGCGACCCCGTTCATCAAGCGCGGCCTCGCCACGGGGACGAACCTGCTCCAGCAGTACGTGGGGATCGGCAAGGCGATCGAGATGACGTTGCTCGGGGAGCCTGTCGACGCCGAGGAGGCGCTACGGCTCGGGCTGGTGACGCGAGTCGTCGAGCCGGAGGCGCTTGACGCGACCGTAGAGGAGTGGGCCGAGCGCCTTGCCTCCGGGCCGAGCGCGGCCATCGGGTTGACCAAGGCAGCCGTCTACCGTGGCTGGGACCAGGATCCGGATGGCGCCTACTGGCAGCAAGGCTCGGCCGTCGCGCAGGGCCGCGACCTTGAAGACCACGTCGAGGGCGTCGCGGCGTTCAAGGAGAAGCGGCCGCCAAACTTCACCGGCCGCTGAGCAGATTCGTGAGCCGCCGCGCATGCCCAGGCGTGCACAGTGGCGGGTGGTCAGGAGGCTGGGTCGACACCCGGCGACGGACCTGGGGAGTGGAGGTGCGCCCCCCGAACGATCGGGGGCGGCACATCAGGGAACAGGTCCGGCCATGACGGCCGGAGAGGGGGCGATGATGCGATCGACGGGTGATGGAGCCATGTCCCGGCGCAGCTTCTTGCGGAAGGCACTGCTGATTGCGGGGGCGGGTCTCTCGGCGCCGCTCTTCCAGGCGTGCGCGCAGCAGGCGCCGGCCGCGAAGCCGTCCGGCCCGGTCGTTCCGACTTCGACGCCGCGTCCGGCCCCGACAGCCCAGCCGACCGCGCAGCAGGCGCCGGCGGTCCAGTCGACGGCGAGCACGTCGGTGTCCGGGCAGCCGACCCAGGCGGCGGCTGCCGCGAAGCCCGCGACCGGCCGCGCGACACTCGTCCGCGAGCAGGATCCGGGACCGCCGAAGCGAGGTGGCACGCTCGAGACGTCGGTTGGGAAGGATCCCGAGACGCTCGAGGTGATGCAGTCGGTGAACGGACCGCTGCGGATCACATCGAGCCTGGTCTACCGCCGGCTCGTCCAGTTCCGAGGGACCGACTACTACGATATCGACGTCGAGCCAGACATGGCCGATTCCTGGACCGTCTCGCCGGACGGTAAGACCTGGACCTTCAAACTCCATCAGGGCATCCGCTGGCACAACGTCCCGCCGGTCAACGGCCGCGAGTTCACCTCGGATGACGTGGCCTGGACCGTCGACTATTACAAGACGAAGTCAAAGGAGTACGCCTGGCTCTGGGAGTGGGTCACCAGGGTGGAGACGCCGGATAAGTACACCGTCGTTTTTCACTCGGACAGGCCGAACGCCGAAGCGCTCCTCAACATGGCGGTTGACAACAACACCATTCTGGCCAAAGAAGTCTTCGACCAGGATGGCAACTACCGCTCCCGGATGATCGGGACCGGCCCATACATGTGGAAGAACTGGGAGCCGGGCGTCAAGGTGGAGCTCGCCCGTAACCCCGACTACTGGGAAGTGTCGGAGCTAGATGGCAAGGCCCTTCCCTACCTCGACAACATCGTCTGCTACATCATGCCGGACTATGCTACCCGCCTCGCAGCGTACCGTTCGGGCAAGATCGCCGGCCATCGCTGGGGCTTCCAGCCGGCCCGCAAGGACGTGGACGGGATCATTCAGAGTATGCCCGGCCAGCAGCGCTGGGATGGCGTCCATTTCCTCTCCGGCGGCGGCCTGATCCTCAACGTGACCAAGAAACCCTGGGACGACGTGCGGGTGCGCCGGGCCGCCTCGATGGCTCTGAACCGCGACGCCATCATCAAGGACGTGCAGCAGGGTGCCGCACAGTGGGCCGGCTTCATCACGGCCTCGTTCAAGCAGTACGCCTGGCCCGAGGAGAAGCTCAAGACGCTGGAGTACCTCCAGTACAACCCCGACAAGGCGCGGGCGCTGATCAAAGAAGCCGGCGTCGAGGGGCTGGAGCTCCCGATCGACCTCCATCCCGGTACCACACCGGCCGACAAGATCCTGGTCGAGATCGTTCAGCAGTCCTGGAAGGACGTCGGCCTGAACGCCGTCATCGACCCGACCGACGTGCCGGCCTCGTACGAGAAGCGGCAGACCGGGAACTTCCACGTCCTCGGGAACGGCGTTGGCTTCAGTTCGGCCTCGATCGACGCCGCTACCCGTCAGCTCTACCACTCGGAAGGCCAGCGTAACTACAGCCGGATCAAGGATCCGGAGTTGGACAAACTGGCCGAGGCTCAGGCCGTCGAACTGGATGTCGGTAAGCGGAAGCAGATCGTCGACCAGATCCAGCAGCGCGTGTACGACCAGATGTACTCGATCCCTCACTACGACGTGGTCGATACACTGGTAAACCAGCCGTGGGCGAAGAACTGGCCGTTCCACTGGCAGCTCGGCTGGATCCACTCCGAGCGCATCTGGGTGGACAAGGGCTGAGTGGCGAGGTGGCATGATCCGCTACGTCGTGCGACGGCTGCTGCTGACACTCCCGGTGCTCTGGGGAGTCAGCCTTATCGTGTTCATCGCGATCCGGATGGTTCCAGGCGACGTGATCCTCGCCAAGATGCAGGGCGAGTTCTCGGCCCGGCCGGAGCAGATCGCCCAGATGCGGGCCGAGCTTGGGCTGGACCTACCCGGGTACGTCCAGTACGCCCGCTGGATCGTGGGAGTGCTCCACGGTGACTTCGGTACGTCGATGAACACATTTCGGCCGGTCCTTGCCGAGATCGCGAGTCGCATCCCGATCACGGCTGAGCTTGCGATCCTCTCGCTGCTCTTTGGAACCCTCATCGCCGTCCCGATCGGCGTCGCATCGGCGGTGTATCAGGATACCTGGATCGACTACCTTGGGCGGGTGCTCGCGATGCTGGCCTTATCGGTGCCGAGCTTCGTCATCGCGACCTCGTTGATCCTCTTTCCGTCGCTCTGGTGGGGGTATTTCCCACCGCTCGGGCTGGCGTCGCTCTTCCAAGACCCACTGACGAACCTTCAACAGGTGATCCCCGCCACCATCGCGCTTGGCGCAATCCTGGCAGGCCAGATCATGCGCCTGACGCGCTCGTCTGTCCTCGAAGTGTTACGGAGCGACTTCGTGCGGACGGCGCGCGCCAAAGGGCTGTCCGGCATGGCCATCGTCTCGCGCCATGTTCTGAAGGCATCACTGATCCCGGTCGTGACCCTGATCGGCAGCGACTTCGGGCGGCTGCTCGGCGGGACCGTCATCATCGAGGCGATCTTCGCCTTCCCGGGGATGGGGCTGCTGACTCTGACCTCGATTCAGCTTCGCGATTACACCCAGTTGCAGGGCAACGTCCTGTTCATCGCGACCGTCTTCGTCCTGTTCAATCTCGCGATCGACCTCTTTTATGGAGTGCTCGATCCGCGCGTCCGGTACCGCTAGGCATGTGGCTCAACGAGCGAGAGGCCCCACCAGTATGAGTAGCCACGTATGAGTAGCCACGTATGAGCAGCCACGTCGCGGTCGCTGGCGTCGAGCAGACTGTTCCGCCGCGTGCGCGGGGCGGCCGAGCCCGCTGGACTACCGCGATCCGGCGCCGGCCTCTCGCCGCCGTCGCGTTTACGGTCATCACCGGCGTCATCCTGCTCGCCGCACTGGCCGATCTGGTCGCCCCCCATGACCCGTATCGCATCTACGTCGGCAAGACGTTGGCGCGCCCAGGCGAGCTTGCCCCATCCGGCGTTCCGTTCATCCTCGGCACTGACGAGTCCGGTCGGGACATCCTCAGCCGGATCATCTATGGTGCGCGCGTCTCGCTGCTGGTCGGCCTGCTCGCGGTGGGCATCGGTACGCTTGGCGGCACGATCGTCGGCGTCGTCAGCGGCTATCGTGGCGGGACTGTCGACCTGCTGCTGCAACGGGTGATGGACAGTCAGCAGGCGATCCCCTCGCTGATTCTGGCGCTTCTCTTGATGGCAGTGCTCGGGTCGAGCCTGATGAACGTCATCCTGGCCATCGGCATCGTCCAGATCCCATACACGAATCGCGTCGTACGATCGGCGGTACTCAGCCTGAAGCATGAGACCTATGTTGACGCGGCGCGGGTGGTCGGTTGCACGGACGGGCGAATCATGGCGCGCCACATCCTGCCGAACGTCCTGGCGCCGGTCATCATCCTCGGGACGTCGGCGCTCGGTGGGGCAATCCTCACCGAGGCGTACTTGAGCTTTCTTGGTATGGGTGCTCCGCCCCCGACGGCATCCTGGGGCAGCATGGTCGCGAACGCCCGCCAGTATATGCTCACTGATCCGCACCTGCTGATCGCGCCGGCCGTGGCGTTGAGCGTCACCGTGCTCGGCTGGAACCTCGCCGGCGACGCTCTCCGCGACATCCTGGACCCGCGTCTGCGCCGCGACTGAGGCTGATGCCGCCCCGAATTGTGAACGAGCCGGCGCTCACCATGACACCGCATCGAGAGCGCCGCAGGTGCTCGGCCCGTCAGCGCGGCCCGAGCAGCGCCGCCACCTCCAGGTGATACTCGCGGCGCTCGCCTGGCTCCAGTACGGGCAGGGTGCCGTGCTCGCGGTTGTAGGCCCGACCGCGCATGTCGGCGTTGCCCGGCTCGACGCCCATCACGTAGGCCCGCTCACGCAGGTTCCGCCACTGCCAGAGATACGGTAGCTCGTCCTTCCGGTAGCGGATCGCGAGCGCCAGCCCGCGCCCGCCGCCGAACGCAGTGTTCACCACCCGCGCCGTGATCCAGCCGTCTGCGTCTGGCTCCACGTCGTGGACCAGTACCTCCTCCTCGAAGCCGTAGACCGGGCCGTGCGCCGTGTGGGCCGTCGACTCGACGGCTCGGGAGCGCTCGTCCAGCCCCACCGTGCGGCTCGCGCGTACCTCGAGCTCGGTGCCGTCGTCGAGGAGCGGGAAGCCGACGTTGAAGTGGTAGAGCATCATGTGCGGCTCAGGGCGGCCGGCCAGATTCTCGACCACGTCGTGCACGGCAAAGCGATTTTCGCCGAGCCGAGCGGTGATCTGGCGCGTCAATTGGAGTTGCTCGCCGTGCATCGACACCTGCTTCATCCGGCCGCGCGCCCGCAAGACGTACTCGTCACCCTCCCAGTCGGCGTCCCAGGCAAGCCCGCAGGCGGGCAGCGCCGTCGCTCGGCCATGCAAGCCAAAGTCGCTGCCGGCGTCGCGTGAGGGCTGCCCGAACGTATCGAGCCCACCGGTAACGAACAGCCCGCCGGGGAACGTCCGGAGCCAGTCCTGCCCCGACGCCGAGTAGTAGGTCGGATGGACGTACCCCACGCCGGTCAGGAAGGAGAGCGGCACGCCATCGATCTCGGCGAGGCCGACGTCCATCGCTCGGTCAGCCAGGATGGTGAAGGCCAGACCGGCCCCGGTCCGGACTTCTAGCGCACGGACTCCCGCTTCCGGCCCGTCCTGAAATGCGACCGGGCGAATGCCGCCGATCTGATCCATGTCCGCTACGTAGCGCGTCAGGTCGGCGCGCGTCCAGGTCTTGCCGTAGAGCTGCACCATGCAACCCCTCCTCAGCCCGCGTGGGGTGTACTGGGTGTACTGGGTGTACTGGGTGTACTGTCGCCTCGCCTGTCGTCTGATGGTGTGCCGTCTACCTGAAGGTAGCGCATCGCGTCCTGGCACGCATCGCCGAGCGCTCGCATCCTCGCCACCTCGCGGCGTTTTCTCAGCCAGAGTCATAGGCATATAGCAATTTGTGGCCGCATATTTGCTACGAGTGTTCGTGATGCTGGCCTGAATCCTGCTGTTCGCCGCGCTCAACAGATGCTCAGGCATCGGTCCGGACCTGCATCGCGGCCGATGCAAGCCGGCGGCCGCCGGCACCGATCGAATCATCTGGAGCGCTCACGTGCCAGAAGCCTTCCTCCCTATCACCACCCAGGGTACGTCCGTCGCCAATCTGTTCCTGTACGCACTGCTCCCGTCGGCGCTGATTCTCCTCCTGGTGTACGGCGTGATCGCGATCTGCCTGATCCGGTTCCGCGGCCGACCCGGCGTGCCGGATCCCGAGCAGGTGCACGGAAACCGAAACCTGGAGATTACCTGGACGGTGATTCCCATCGCGCTGCTGGTGCTGTTCTTCAACCTCACACTCCGGACGATGAGTATCGTGGACGCCGAGCAGCCATCAGCGCTGCGGGTTCAGGTGATCGGGCATCAGTGGTTCTGGGAGTTCCGCTATCCCGATCTCGGGGTTGTGACGGCCAACGAGCTCCATCTGCCGGTGGACATGCCGGTGCAACTGCAACTGATGTCAGAGGACGTCATCCACAGCTTCTGGGTGCCCCGTATCGGCTGGAAGAAGGACGTGATCCCAGGCAAGCTGAACACGATCAATATCCACATCACCGAAGCAGGTGTCATCGAGGGTGCGTGTGCCGAGTATTGTGGCAACGAGCACGCCTGGATGCGCATCCGGCTCATCGCTGAGCCAGCCGATCGCTTCAACGCCTGGGTGAGCGGCCAGGCGAGCCCGGCCGTACCCGGTCAGGGGGCGCTCATCGCGCGCGGTCAGCACCTGTTCATGAGCAGCACCTGTGTCAGTTGCCACACCGTGGCCGGAACGAATGCGGATGGTACGGTCGGGCCGAATCTCTCCCACCTGGGTAGCCGCGAGACGCTCGGCGCCGGGGTCATCACCAATACCCCCGAGAACCTGATGATCTGGATCCACGACGCACAGGCGATCAAGCCTGGCATTCACATGCCGGCGTTCACCAACTTCACAGGGGACGATCTCGCGGCCATCGCCGCCTACCTCGACAGCCTCAAGTAACTGACCGAGCGGACGGCTCACGGACGAGAAAGGATTGACCACGAGATGGCGACAATGGCGCAGCCGTTGCCTCATGGCGACTCAGAGGGCAATCGAGGCGATCGGGGTGAACGTGCCTGGAAGTGGATTGCCACCCTCGATCATAAGCGGATCGGCATCCTCTACCTCGTCACCACGCTCATCTTCTTCCTCATCGGAGGTATCGAAGCACTCCTGATGCGGATCCAGCTTTCGACACCGCGTAATGATTTTCTCACCCCATTGGCATTCAATGCTGTGTTCACAGCTCACGGCACTACGATGATCTTCTTCGTCGTCATGCCGATCTTGCTTGGCTTTGCGAACTACTTTGTGCCAATCATGATCGGTGCGCGGGAGATGGCCTTTCCGCGTCTGAATGCCTTCAGTTATTGGGCACTCCTCTTTTCAGCACTTCTGTTCTACTACAGTTTTCTTAACGGTACACCTCCAGACCAGGGGTGGTTCGCATACGCGAATCTCACCGAACGACCATATACGCTCCAACCAAGCATCGACTATTGGATCACCGCACTGCTGATCTCGGGCATCGGCTCGATCGTCACCGGCATCAACCTGATCGTGACAGTCGTCAAACTGCGAACACCGGGCATGACGCTGATGCGTATCCCGGTCTTCGTGTGGATGTGCGTGGTCACAGGTGGCCTGCTGATCTGGGCGATTCCTGCGCTGACTGCCGCCCAGATCGAGATCCTGTTCGACCGTTACCTCAATACCAAATTCTTCATTCCACAGTCCGGAGGCGATGTCGTCCTCTGGCAACACCTGTTCTGGTTCTTCGGACACCCTGAGGTCTACATCATGGTCTTGCCGGCCTTCGGGATCATGTCCGAGGTCGTGCCAGTCTTCTCCAGGAAGCCGATCTTCGGGTACGTGTTCCTGGTGTTCTCGGGGATCGCCATCGGGTTCTACAGCATGCTGGTGTGGGCCCATCACATGTTTGCAGTCGGTATGGGCTACATCCCGGATGCGTTCTTCGGGGCGGCCAGCATGGCGATTGCCGTGCCGACCGGAGTCAAGATCTTTAGCTGGCTGGCGACGATGTGGGGCGGCCGGATCCGCCTGACAACGTCGATGTGGTTCGCGATCGGGTTCCTGGCCATGTTCACGATCGGGGGGCTCAGCGGCGTCCATTTCGCGATCGTCCCGATCGACTGGCAGGTGACGGATTCCTACTACATCGTGGCTCACTTTCACTACGTGCTCTTCGGTGGCACCTACTTCGGACTCAATGCCGGCGCCTACTACTGGTTCCCCAAGTTGTCCGGCCGGATGCTCTCCGAGAAGCTTGGGAAGTGGCATTTCTGGCTGACCTTCATCGGGTTCAACCTGACCTTCTTCCCGATGCACATCCTTGGCCTGATGGGCATGCCGCGGCGCGTCTTCACCTATCCGGATATACCCGGCTGGGGCACGATCAACCTCATTGAGACGGTCGGCTCGGCCATCCTGGGGGTGTCGGTCCTGGTGTTCCTCTGGAACGTGTATCGCAGCCTTCGGGCTGGACAGATCGCCGGCAACGACCCCTGGGACGCCTGGACGCTCGAGTGGGCCACCACCTCACCGCCGCCACCCTACAACTTTGTGAGCGTTCCGCCGATCACGAGCGCCCGACCGCTCTATGACCTGAAGGTGCGGGCCCGCCGAGGCGACGATACCGAAACCGACGTCGGCCGCGAGGTGACTGGCGAGGGCTCAGGGCCGGTCGAGGCGATGCGCACGGTGACGGATTTCCTCGAGCGCCTGCCGACGCCCGTGGTCGGGACGATCGTCTTCATTTCGTCCGAGGTCTTCTTCTTCGGCTCATTGCTTACGACCTTCGCCTGGTACAGCTACCGCGACGTGGCCGGCCCGACGCCGCTCGACCTCAACGTGCTGCGGATGATTCCCTTCAGCGCGGCACTCTGGGTTAGCAGCGCGACGCTCTGGTACGCCGACAGGCGGTTGAATCAGGGTGACCGGCGCGGCTACCGGCTGTGGCTGCTCGCGACCATCGCGCTTGGGGTGACGTTCCTGGTCGGCGAGGTGACAGAGTACTTCGAGATGATCGCCGTGGGCGCCACGGTCGACCGGAACCTCTTTACCTCGATCTTCTACACCCTGACCGGCTTCCACGGCGCGCATGTGACGATGGGACTGGTGGCGCTATCGACGTTGGTGTGGACGTCGTCCACACGCGCGTATCGGCGAGGCACCCATACGGCAGCCATGGCGGTCTCGGTGTACTGGCACTTCGTGGACGCGGTGTGGGTAGTGCTGTTCGCGGCGATCTACGTCTCGCCGCGCGTCTGAGCGACTGATGGTGGAATCCAGCAACGCCGTCGCCTGTGGCAACGGGCTGAGACACGCGACGATGAGGACGACATGGCGCAAAGGCGGAAACGAACGAGACAGAGGCCAAACGCAGTCCGCGAGAGTGGAGACCGGCGTGCCGAGTCGAACGGCGATCAGGCATTGTCACTGCTACCCGACTTCTCGATCCAGCAGCCAGCCCCCGAGCAGGGCGAACTGCGCTGGGAGGCGGAGGAGCTGTCGATCTGGCCGGCTGTTGTGGTGGCCGGGCTGACCCTCGCGCTGTTCGGGCTGGTCACCGTCTCGCGGGCGTTCAACGTGATCGGAATAGTGCTGGCGATCGTGGGCGTCGTCGGCTGGGTAAGGGATTTGCGAGATGGGCCAGAACATGCTTGACGACACTACGACCAGACGACGGTTCCTGAGCCAGTTGGGCATCGGGCTGAGCACCCTGGCCGCCGCCGTCGTCGGCATCCCGATCGTGTCGTACCTGCTCAGCCCACTGATCTACCCATCTCCGAAACTCTGGCGCAACGTGGGCACCGTCGATCAGTTCAAGATCGGCTCGACGGTGCAGGTGTCGTTTGAAGATTCATCCCCATTGGCCTGGGCCGGCCAGACGGCCCGCACGGCGGCGTGGCTCCGCCGCGACGATGAGAACACGTTCACGGCGTTCAGCGTGAACTGCGCCCATCTCGGCTGTCCCGTCTCCTGGCGACCGGATTCCGGGTTGTTCCTGTGCCCCTGCCACGGCGGCGTCTATTACTCGACAGGCGAGGTCGCGGGCGGCCCCCCGCCACACCCCCTGGACAGATATCCCGTCCGCGTCGAAAACAATACCGTTCAGATCCAGACCACGCCGTTGCCGTTCTTCCCCAGTCCAGGAGGCCGGGTGTAGATGCCGATCCTGTCGATCTCGGACATCTCAGTCGGCCGCTTGCAACAAGCTCAACTCGGCGCCAGCGCGTCGGAAGCCGCGGCGACGGGCGTCAGATATGGTTGGTACGACGTAGTGAGGCGAAGGATGGGGAGCAGCGGGACGCGCGTGCCAAGGGTACGAAGATGAAGGACGCAGTGGCGAAGGACGCAGTGGCGAAGGGCGCAACGGCGAAGGACCCGGTGGCGAAGGACGCAACGGCGAAGGACGCAACGGCGAAGGACTCGGTGGGCGAGCGAGTCAAACGCTTGCTGTCTTGGTGGGACGATCGGATCGCCTTTTCGAAGACGATCGTGCCAATCCTCGAGCATCGAGTGCCGCCGAACTTGAACTGGTGGTACGTTCTCGGTAGTGCGACGCTGGTGGCCTTCATGGTCCAGGTCGTCACTGGCGTGGCACTCGCCTTCACCTACGTGCCATCGCCCAACAGCGCCTATGCGAGTCTCGAGTTTATCACCAATGGAGCGATGCTCGGCAATATCGTCCGAGGGATGCATTATTTCGGTTCCTCGGCGATGGTAGTCCTGATTACCGTACACATGGCGCACGTCTTCCTGACTGGTTCGTACAAGTTCCCACGAGAGGTGAACTGGCTATCTGGCGTGGTATTGTTCGTGCTGACGCTTGGGATGGCGTTCAGCGGTCAGTTGCTGCGCTGGAATCAGGATGCTTATTGGGCGCTCGTGGTCGGGGCGGAGCAAGCCGCGCGCGTGCCGTTCATCGGCGACTGGTTCGCGCGAGTGATGATCGCCGGCCACACCGTCGGCGGCGCGACCCTGACCCGATTCTACGCGACGCACGTCTTCCTGTTCCCGGCCCTGATGTTCGGTCTCATCGGCCTGCACCTCTTTCTGGTCATCTACCAGGGGATCTCAGAGCCGCCAAAGCCGGGCGAGCAGGTTGACCCCACGACCTATCGCCGCCGTTATCACGAGATGCTCGACAAGGTTGGCGTGCCGTTCTGGCCGGACGCGGCCTGGAAGGACGTGGTGTTCGCCGTTGGGGTGGGCGTGGTCGTGCTCATTCTGTCGATCGCGATCGGGCCGCCGGTTCTTGGCCCCGAGGCCGATCCGACGAACCTCCAGGCAGACCCGCGCCCGGATTGGTACTTCCTCTGGTACTTCGCGCTCCTGGCACTCCTACCGGACACCCTCGAGAACTGGTTCATGGTGGGCTTCCCGCTCCTGATCGGCATCGGACTCGTGATCACGCCGTTTCTCGCACCTGGCGGAGATCGGGCGCCGAGCCGACGCCCGTGGGCGATCGCGATCGTCGGCTTCTCGTTTGTCGCCGTCGCCACGCTCACCCGTCTTGGCGATATCGCGCCCTGGTCTCCGGTCTTCGCTAAGGTGAGCGTACCGGCCTCGCAGACGCAGGGATTGAGCGGCCCAGCCGCGCAGGGCGCACAGTTGTTCGCGGAGAAGGACTGTATCGCCTGCCACACCATCGCCGGGGTTGGAGGCCAGCGCGGCCCGAATCTGACCGACATCGGCGCCCGTCTCTCCAAGAATGAGCTGACCTGGCGTATCTTGAACGGCGGCCACAACATGCCGGCCTACGGGCGGACGATCACTCCCGATCAACTCTCGGCGCTGGTGGCATTCCTCAGCCAGCAAAGAAGCGGTCCAGCCGAGCGTACGGCGAACGCGGGCACGGAGGTGACGACCGAGGCACTGGGCGCGTCAAGCCCCTGAGTGGCCCCGTCTCGCGTCGCCGCCGGGCGTCCCGACAGGTGTTTAGAATCCTGCTGCCGTGCCGCCGCCGACGAAGGTCTTCCAGGTGCCGCCGTCGTCGGTGATGGCCAGGACGACGGTGGTTGGCTGGCCGGGCGGCACGCTTCGAGGGTGAACGACACCTCGACGGTATCGGGCGGCACGGCCTGGAGCGTCACAGTGAGCGCCCCACCGCTGAAGTTCGGCGAATCGACGTCCGTGACCGTAGCCGCGCCGTCGACGGGCTGGGGGCTGCTCTCCTCGATGTAGGCGAGCGGTCCGGCCGTCAGCCCGACCACCGGTGGCTCGTCCACCAGATATCGCTGGGCGTAGACTCCGAAGCCGCTCCCGCCCCGGTCAGCGCTGAAGCTGGGCCGGGTCACGAGCACCCGCCCGTCCGCAGCCATCGCCACGGCCTGATTCAACCGATCGCCGAGCGTAAAGGTGTGCGCCTGGAACTCTGCACCCTGACGTGTGCCATCACCATCACTCGCGTACCGTTGGGCGTACACGCCCGTTGCTGGTGTGCGACGTCGACGAGGCGACGGTTCAGCAGCGTCTGGACGAGCGGGTCCAGTGCGTGGCTCCAGCCGCCGCACACCCGACGGGCGCTACGTATGTCGAGCGCCGCTTACATCGGGGCCGGAGCGGCGACGGTGGATGCCTCCATGCCCGGTACGCGACCCAGTATGCGGGCCGCCGAGCAGTCGCGAGATCGCCTGGCCAACCGGGGACGATTGCACCGGATGCTCGCGGACGTCCGGCCCTGACACTCGCCCTGACCTGGGGTGGATGCTGACGTCATCCGAAAGGCGAAGGCAGGGTGTTCGAGGCGACGCGCACCGGCGTGATGGCCGACCGTGCGTCGGCCGATGGGGATGCTGATGATCGCGGCAGCCGCGACGGGCCCCGAACCAGTCACGCGCCACGGCCTGACCGCCGTTGAGGCGGCAGTGCGCCTTCGCCGCATGGGTCCGAACGTGCTGCCGGTCGTGGCGCCGCCTCCAGCCTGGCGAACGCTGCTCGGGCACATGGTCCACTTTTTCGCCCTCATGCTGTGGGTCGCCGGCGCGCTCGCCTTCGTGGCCGGCATGCCACAACTCGGCGCCTCGATCTTCCTGATCGTCCTGATCAACGGGGTGTTCGCGTTCGCCCAGGAGCACCGGGCCGAGCGGGCTGCCGACCGCCTGCGCACTCTCCTGCCATACCGGGTCACGGTGTTGCGGGACGGTGCTCCGTGCGACATCGACGCTCACGACCTCGTCGTGGACGACGTCGTCGTTCTCGGCGCGGGAGACCGAGTCTCGGCCGATCTCCGTCTAATCGAGGCCCATACGCTGGCACTCGACACGTCCACGCTGACCGGGGAGAGCGTGGCCGCGACGCCCGACGTCGGTGAAATCGTCTTCGCGGGAACGTTCGTGGTCGAGGGTGAGGGGCTGGCAGTCGTCACCGCGACTGGCCCGGCGACCCGCCTGGCCGGCATCGCGCGGCTCACGCAGGCTGGACTACGTCCGCGCAGCCCACTTGCCCGCGAGCTCGACCGGCTGGTGCGAATCGTCGCGTCGGTCGCGGTCGGCGTTGGGGTGGCCTTCTTCGGAGTCGCGATCTTGCTCGGCCTGCCGCTGGGGGATGGCTTTCTCTTCGCCATCGGCGTCGCCGTCGCCCTGACGCCCGAGGGGCTGCTCCCTACCGTGACCCTGTCGCTCGCACTGGGAGCTCAACGCATGGCCGCGCGGCGAGCGCTGGTTCGCCGCCTCGAATCGGTGGAGACACTCGGCTCGACGACGTTCATCTGCACCGACAAGACCGGCACGCTGACATGCAACGACATGGCCGTCGTCGAGGTGTGGACGCCGGTTGGCCGCGTCGCCCTTGAGCCCCACGGGTATGACCCGACCGCCATGGTGCTGCTTGACGGCGAGCGTCTACCAGCTGTACGGATGCTGGCGCTCGCGGCCGGCCGCTGTTCGAGGGGCCGGACAGTGTTGCGGGACGGGCGCTGGGTGGCTCAGGGTGACCCGATGGAAGCCGCACTGGACGTCCTGGCTCGACGCCTCGCCGTCGATCTGGCTGCCTCGGAGCGCGCCGAGCCCGTGACCCGTCGTCTGCCGTTCGATCCTCGCCGCCGCCGGATGTCGGTCGCGGCGGGCGGCCAATTGCTGGTGAAGGGCGCACCAGATGCGATCCTGCCACGCTGCCGTGCAGTAGACCGCGCTCATGCCGCCCTCGTCGAGATGACCGAGCGTGGGCTGCGAGTACTCGCCATCGCGGTTCGCCGCCTGGACGACGTGAGCACGTCCGCCGATGCCGACACCCTGGAACGTGACCTCGAGTTGCTGGGTCTCGTCGGGATGGAGGACGCGCCCCGCCCCGGCGTCGCCGCGGCCATCGCGTCTTGCCGGCAGGCCGGCATCCGCCTCGCCATGATCACCGGCGACCATCCGTCGACGGCGCGCGCCATCGCACGGGAGATCGGGCTGCTTGGGCCGGATGGCCTCGTCCTGGAAGGACACGACCTGCCCTCGGATGACGTCACTCTTGGAGCGCTGCTCGACCGTGACGGGATCGTCGTCAGCCGGGTAGCGCCCGAAGACAAGCTGCGAATCGCGCGGGCGCTGCGGGCGCGCGGTCACGTCGTTGCGATGACCGGCGACGGCGTCAACGATGGCCCAGCACTCCAGGAAGCGGATATCGGAGTGGCGATGGGGCGCAGTGGGACCGACGTCGCCCGTGAGGCGGCCGATCTGGTACTCCTGGACGACGACTTTGCCACGATCGTCGCGGCGGTCGAGCAGGGGCGCGCGACGTTTGCTAACATCCGCCGCTTCCTGACCTACCATCTGACCGATAACGTCGCCGAGCTTGCACCGTTCGTCATCTGGGCGCTGTCCGCTGGCCGCTTCCCGCTCGCGCTCGGCGTCCTTCAGATCCTCTGCCTGGACGTCGGAACCGACCAGTTGCCGGCATTGGGGCTGGGCACCGAGCCGCCCGCGGCGGGCACTCTCCGTCAGCCGCCACACGGCCGTCACCTGATCGACGGTGCGCTACTGCGGCGGGTTTTCGGCGTGCTCGGGCCGGCTGAGGCGGCCATGGAGATGGCAGCCTTCGTGGCCGTTCTGGCGGTCGCAGGTTGGCGCCCCGGCGAGAGCCTGCCCGACGCGAGCGTGCTGGCTGCTGCTTCAGGGGCGGCATTTGCCGCGGTGATCTTCGGGCAGGCTGCCAACGCGTTTGCTTGCCGCAGCACGACGCAGTGGCCCGGTGCGCTGAGTTGGGCCACCAATCGGCTGCTCCTGCTGGGTGTTACGATCGAGCTAGCGCTGCTGGTAGGCTTCCTGATGGTCTCGCCGGTCGCAGCGGTGCTCGGTCACGCACCGCCGCCCTGGGAGGGTTGGCTCATCGCCCTCGCGTCTGCTCCAGCGGTCCTCCTCGTGGACGCGTTCCACAAACACCTCAGACGATGGAAGGTGACGCGTTCGGGCTCGCCGGTAATGTCCGGGCCGGGGTCGATCCCTCGGACGGCCCGGACTGGCTAAGCCCCTCGTGCCCCGCTCCGCGGGTGCTCGGGCCAGTTACGGGTGGCCGGGCATGTCCGCCGCTCACCGAGCGACGTAGTGGCGAGACGCCCGCTCGGCGCCGTGGCTACGAATGCTCAACTCTGGTGGAGCCGTGTCCCGAAGCAAGGCTTCCACACGTTGCGATGAGCGTGCCGCGGGAATGCGTCGCACGGGGCGTTTTGCTATCGTGTGCTGCTTCGAGTCTCGTCAGCGTGCATCGTGGAGAGTGCATCGTGGGTTGGTGTGCAGCCTGACATGTCTGGGAAGGATGCCTGAATGGACGACCTGAAAGTGCTCTGGCACCCCGAAGATGGCGGCGGCGAGGCGCCTTCGGCACGGACGGCGCGTCGTCGGCCTGCCAGGTCGAGATTGGCACGGGCCGGTTCGACCCTGCTGGCCCTGACGATCGCGGCGACGATGCTCGTCGCCGACGTAGCCGCAATGCCCCTGCCTGGCCATGCTGGAGCAACTGGCGTCCGCCAGGTCTCGAGCTACGAGCAGGGCTTCAATCCCTTCGGCGATCCCTGGAGCACCAAAGCCGGGCAGAACCCGGCCATTCCCATCGGGCAGACGTCGGCCTGCCACCGGCGGGGCGAAAAGGCGAACAACCTGACGCCGAATCCTGAGGAAGTCGCCGTCATCGCTCGATCGAACAACCTGATCGTCTGGGAGGAGTGCGGCGACCCGATGGAGGCGTCGGGCGGGCCACAGCGCAACGGCGATCCCGTCCTTAAGAACTTCGTCACCGCCGTCAAACAGGCCAACCCTGCCATCAAGTACATCGGCTACATACCAATCTCGCACCACAACCCGCCGCCCTATGGCGAGACGACCGCTGCGGGCGCCATCGACTTCGATCCGATCGAGGCGTACTTCATCCATAAGGTCGGCACTGACCCCTCGCAGCGCGCCAACCGGGTCAAGTCGATCAACGGCGCCTTCGACCTGTACGACGTCACCAACCCGCAATGGCGTCAGGACATGGCGAACCACATCAAGACCTCGCTCGCGTTCCACGGCATGGACGGCATCGTCGTAGACGCCTGCTTCGATCAGCCCCAGTTCCTTCAGTACTCGAACGACCCCAACAACCCGAACGGGCCGGCGGCGGCCACGCGCAATGCCTGGCAGCAGGGCTGCCTCGATACTCTGACGACGCTCAAACAGACCATGCCGGACAAGCTGATCTTCTTCACGGGCTACTTGCACCTGGGAACCCAGGACCAGCCGAGCAACGTCAACGAGCCCGCTGCGCTCCAGTTCTATCAGCAGCGTGAGGACGTCGCGGACGGACTGTTCTGGGAGGACCCGCTGGGCTCGGTGAACTATCCGCAGGTGACGATCTCGTCGTCCATCCAGCGCTATCAGGCCGTCCGCGACTATGCGGTCCAGCGCGGCAAGTACCTGGTCAACATCGTGAATACCAACGCCCAGGGGCAGTCGTCGTTTGGGACGACGAGCCGCGCGCAGCAGCTTCAACTCGAGCGCTACTACCTCGCCGGCCAGCTCACCCAGTTCGCAAACGACAAGACGCTCATGGCCCTCTACACGCCAACTCCCTTCGGCGATGCCTTCTATTCGGACGCCTTCTTCACGGACTGGGACTGGAACATCGGCTCACCACTCGGCGCTGCCAGCCAGCCATCCGCCGGCGTCTATCGACGCGAGTTCCAGCAGGCACGCGTGGTCTGGAACACCAGCGACGGCGCCTTCACGATCGACCTCTCCGACGGCACCTTCCGTACCCTCGACGGGCAGCAGGTAGCGAGCTACCAACTGCCGGCCAAGAGCGGAATGATCTTCTTGAAGCCGGGCAGCCAGTCTCCACCCGAGCAGACCTCCTGCACTCCTCGGCCGCCAGTGACGGTAAGTGTCGCGCAAGTGGGAGACGGCCAGCTTCAAGTCAACATCCACGTCGGCCAGGGCGGCGGCTTCCTACACAACCTCCAGATTCTGGAGACCCGGAACGCAACCATCGACATCCAGGGAGGTGCGCAGGGGGTGGCTGGCAACTACAACTATGCTGCCCCGATCGGGGCAACGTCCGCGCAACTCACGATACGGCGAGTGAGCGCTGGCGCTATGCACGTGCCGATGATCGTCACCGACGGCTGCGGCGATTGGAGGACGTTCGCGGGGGCTGGCATCGGCGTCCGCTAACCCGCGCGCCTGTCATCATGACGCAGCGTGACGGGCAGCCGCGCTGGCTGCCCGTCACCACGTGGTCAACAGCCTCCATCGCTCGCGCCAGCATCAGCCCAGGCGGGTGGACGGCGATCCATGCCGACGCCGAGCGACGCCGCACCATAGCGCCCACCTGCCGTCGCGACACGCCTATCTCCAGCCAGATGGGCCGGCCTCAGCGTGCCTTCAGCCCATCGCGCCGGGAAACGTGCAGACGGGTAGGTCGGGCCACGCCGAGGGTAAGAGTTCAGACTCGTGGGGATTCGGGGTCGTGACGGATTTGTGCTCTGAGCGAGGGGCGGCGGCGTGGGGGCTTCTGTAGAGTCGAGGAGTGCGGAAGCTTGACGGGCTGAGTTACGGGGAGTT
>JADLFM010000045.1 GCA_020845495.1 Chloroflexota bacterium | reverse complement strand
GTCCAACAGCGGGTCAGCGCCGTCGAGCGGGATCTACCGGCCGACGCCGAGCAGCCAAGCTACCTCAAGCTGGACCTCAATGATGTCCCGATCCTCTACCTCGCGGTCGTAGGTGGAGGTGCGGACGAGACGGCGCTCTTCCGGGTGGCCGATGAACTGGTTCGGCCGCATCTTGAGACGGTTCAGGATGTCGGCCGGATCGTGATGGTCGGTGGTCGCCCGCCGGAGGTCCAGGTCGAGATGCTGCCGGAGCGCCTTCGAGCGTACGGGTACTCGATCGCCGATGTGACCGGTGCCGTGAAGAGTCAGTTTCTGACGGTCTCAGGCGGCGACATCAAGAGTGGGTCTGATGGAGGCACGAGGCGTGCCTCACTCAGTGTGACGTCACGAAGCGCCGACATCAGCGCGCTCGGAGCGATCCCTGTGAGTCGCTCCGACGGGGTGAGCACCGAGCTGCACAATCTGGCCACCATCTCGCTGGGCGGCCGCGAGGCGACGGAGGTTGTGCGGGTGAATGGCCGCCCGGCCGTTGGATTACTCGTCTACAAGCAGTCGAGCGCCAACATCGCCGATGCCGTCGACCGCGTCCTCCCGGCCGTCGACCTGGCGCGCAGCAGCCTTCCGGCCGGTTACGGGATTGAGGTCGCCGTTGATGTCAGCCTGGGGGTTCGCCACACAGTTCGCGGTGTTGGCGATGAACTGTTGGTGGCCGTCGTCATCACTGGCCTGATCATCTTCCTGTTCCTCCACAGTCTGCGACCGACGCTCATTGTCCTGCTCTCGATCCCCACGTCGCTGCTGCTAGCGCTGATCGCGATGCGTCTGACCGGCCTGACGCTCAACACGATGACGTTGATTGCCGTCACGACTTCGATTGGCGTCCTCGTCGATGACAGCATCGTGGTGCTTGAAAACATCACGACGCATCTTCAGCAGGGTAAGGCGCCGAAGCAGGCGGCTATTGATGGCCGCTCCGAGATCGGACTGGCCGCCATCGCCATCACCCTCGTGGATGTCGCCGTCTGGGGTCCGATCCTGCTCATGACCGGCCTCACCGGCGCGTTCCTCAAGAACTTCGCGATCGTGATGGTCTCCGCCACGCTCGCCTCGCTGTTGGTCAGCTTCACGCTGACGCCGCTCATCGCCTCGCGCTGGCTCGTAGCCGGAGAGGATCGATCGCTACTGGCCCGGCTGGCCGCCTTCTGGGAACCGCTCTATCGCGTCACCGAACAAGGGTACGCCCGGCTCCTGCACTGGTCGCTCCGACACCGCCCGGTCATCATCGTGGCGGCGCTCTTCATCTTCGCCTCAAACATGTGGATCCTGCCGCGCATCGGGACGGAGTACGTTCCGGAAGCGAATGAAGACACGGTCATCGTGATCGCCGAACTCCCACCAGGAACAGCCCTCGAAGCGGCCGGCCTGGCTGCGCAACGCTGGGAGTCGCTCCTGCTCGACCGAGAACGCTTCCCAGAGATTCACGCAACGTACCTCCTGGTTGGGCGTGGTGAACTCGATTCGGACCGTGAGCCGCGCTTCATGACCCTGACCCTCGATCTCGGCGAACCGGCCGGCCGTGCTCGAAAGAGCAAGGCGATCGCGATTGCCGCGGCGAAAGCCGGCGAATCTGTCGTGCCCGGTATGCGCACCCATCTTGGTGGGCAGCGGGCCGGTAGCCGCGGCCAGCCGGTGCAGGTGCGGATCTTCGGCGACAACCTGATCGAGCTCAGCCGACTGGCCATGCTAGCGGAGCACACTCTGGCTGGTCTGCCGGAGCTGACCGATGTGCAGAACAGTGTCGCCTCTTCCCCGGAACTGATGATCGAGACCGACTCGAGCCGCCTGATGGACCTTGGACTCAGTGCCCAGGCCGTCGGTACGGCCGTCCGGGTCGCGTACCAGGGTGCGGTGGTCGGCCAGTGGGCCGATCCGAACGGTCGCGAGCGAGATGTGCGGGTCCGTTTGCCCGACGCCCTCCGTTACGGCCCGGGTGCCATCGACGACCTGCCGCTGACCCGGCGCGGAACCCAGATGGTGACCCTCGGCCAGGTAGCCACGTCCAGGATGACGGAAACGCCGACGAAGATTGATCGAGTCAATCGCCAGCGGATCGCTCTGCTGGGCGCTGAGCCGAACGGCGTCCCGCTCGGCACGGCGACGCCCGCCGTCACCCGGGCCATGAATGGGCTCGGATTGCCGCCCGGGACGCGCTGGGCGTTCGCCGGACAGGGCGAGGATCAGCAGAGTTCATTCCGTCAACTCATCCTCGGGATTGCCGTGTCCGTAGTCCTGATGTACATGGTGCTGGTGGTCCTCTACGAGAGCTGGCTCCAGCCGGTCCTGATCCTCACCTCGCTCCCGCTGGCGAGCGTAGGCGCCTTCCTCGGGCTGCTGATCTTCCAGCGGGTACTGAGCCTGCCGGCCTTCATCGGACTGATCGCCCTCTTCGGCCTCGTCGGCAAGAACAGTATCCTGCTCGTTGACCGTGCGAACGACCTGCGGCGTCAGGGGCTCGGGCGAACAGACGCACTGGAGCGAGCCGGACCGCAGCGGTTGCGCCCGATCCTCATGACATCAGCCGTCTTGATCTTCAGCATGCTTCCAGTTGCTCTCCAGATGAGTCCAGGTGGCGAGGTCCGATCGCCAGTTGGGGCGATCCTCGTCGGCGGGATGACGACGAGCACGTTCCTCTCGTTGCTCTACGTCCCCGTCGCCTACACCTACTTCGACAGCCTCGGGGCGTTGATCAGTCGGATTGCTCGCTGGCGCCCCGGCCGCCGTTCGGATGCGGACGAAGCTCCTGCGGGCAAGCCAGTCCGCGTGGCGACCGACACACCGGCAGCCGCCCTGGCAAGCGAGGTCATGCGGGGTGTTATCTCGAGCGCCGATCAGATCGGGACCAGGATTCTTGAGCGGGGAAGCATCCTGGACATTTTGCCCAGGCTCGATTCGATCCAGCGTCTTCTACTCCGGCCCCTGGCGACGCGCGAAGCGACCTCCTTCCTGCGGAGCCGCCTGGAATCGGTAGACATGCGGCTCTCG
>JADLFM010000044.1 GCA_020845495.1 Chloroflexota bacterium | reverse complement strand
TCGGGGACTGAAGTCCCCGCCTACAGTCACACCGTCGGGAACGGCCGGCACTGGTGCGACTGGAGCGTCGCGCAGCGACTGCAGGATGGTAGGCGGGGCTTTCAAGCCCCGACGCGGCGGCACGACGACATCAACATGCAATCGCCCTGAGGCCGCGGGCTGCCCCTGTTCGTTGGCCGGCCCGTCTGCTACCGTTCCGGCGGCCGTGGCGCACGCCCAGAAACGGCGCGTGATCCCGACGAAGCCAGCGACCGAACGATGGCAAGTGACCCAACGACGGCGAGCGACCCCCGACAACGGCGTGGGGCAGCCTCTGAGCGTGTGAGGTGATCCGATGACGCGCGATCTGGTGTACAGGACCGAGCTGACCCCGCTGCTCTTTCTCGAACGCAGCGCAGACGTGTTCCGTGAGAAGGTGGCCGTGGCCTATCGCGGGACGACCTACACCTATCCGCAACTGCGTGCCCGGGCGCGGCGGCTGGCCTCGGCGCTGGCCGGCGTCGGCGTCGAGAAGGGCGACCGCGTCGCCGTGATCTGCCCGAACATCCCGCCGATGCTCGAGGCGCACTACGGCATCCCACTGGCCGGCGCGATCATGGTCCCGATCAACACGCGGCTCTCGGCGGATGAGGTCGGCTACATCCTGGACCACTCAGGGGCGAAGGTCGTGCTGGTAGACACCGAGCTGGCCGGTCTGGTGGCCCGCTCGTTGCCCGGGCTCAACACGCCGCCGCTGGTCGTGAGCATCGTGGACCGCGAGCTTGGCGCGGATGCTCCCCCGCAGACGGTCGACGGCCCCGAGTACGAGGCGTTCCTGGCGACGGGCCGCGAGGACAGCATCAGCATCCCCGTCGAGGACGAGTACGAGACGATCTCGATCAACTACACGTCGGGCACGACCGGCCGCCCCAAAGGCGTGATGGTGCACCATCGCGGGGCGTATCTGAACGCCATCGGCGAGTGCATGACCAGCGGCATCGTCAGCGAGAGCCGCTACCTCTGGACGCTGCCGATGTTCCACTGCAACGGCTGGTGCTGCACCTGGGGCGTCACCGCCGTTGGTGGCACCCACGTCTGCCTGCGGCGGGTCGATCCAGCCGAGATCTGGCGGCTGATCCTGGAGGAGGGCGTCACCCACCTGAACGGCGCGCCGACCGTGCTGATCGGCCTTGTCAACCACCCCACCGCGAAGACCACCAGGCTGACGCGCCCGTTGCGGGTCACGACGGCCGCCGCGCCGCCGTCGCCATCGATCATCGCGCAGATGCAGGCGCTCGGAGCGGAGATCACCCACGTCTACGGCCTGACCGAGACCTATGGCCCGCACACCGTCTGCGAGTGGCAGGCGCAGTGGAACGAGCTGCCGCTGGAGGAGCAGGCTCGCCTCAAAGCTCGGCAGGGCGTCGGCTACCTGATCGCCGAAGAGACGCGCGTCGTGGATGACCAGATGAACGACGTACCGAACGATGGGCAGACGATGGGCGAGGTCATCATGCGGGGCAACAACGTGATGACCGGGTACTATGAACGCCCGGAGGACACGGCCGCCGCGTTCCGGGGCGGCTGGTTCCACTCGGGCGATCTGGCCGTCCGGCACCCGGATGGGTACGTCGAGCTGCGCGACCGGGCCAAGGACATCATCATCTCAGGTGGCGAGAACATATCAACCATCGAGGTCGAGCGGTGCATCTACCAGCACCCGGCCGTGCTGGAAGTCGCCGTGATCGCCATTCCGGATGAGCGGTGGGGCGAGGTGCCGAAGGCGTTCGTGACGCTCAAAGACGGCGAATCGCTGAGCGAGCGGGAGCTGATCGACTTCTGTCGGGACCGGATCGCCCATTTCAAGGCCCCAAAGGCCATCAGCTTCGGGGAGTTGCCGAAAACCAGCACCGGCAAGGTCCAGAAGTTCGTGCTCCGCGAGCGAGAGTGGAGCGGACGCGACCGTCGTATCAACTAGGTGCGGTGTCGTATTGATGCTCAGGCTGGCGTCGGAGAGCGCCGGGCCATTTTCAGGTGGACAGCGTCCCCTGTGGCATACTTTGGCCGCCAGCGTTCATCGTCGATCTGTCCCGATCGCTGCGACTGGTGCGGCCTCGACGGCGTTCAGGGTGTCCGGTACGGGCGACGCCGGTGTGTGAACCGCGCGCCTGCCGCGCATTCTCCCTCTAGAAAGGGCCCGTTCGACTGATGTCAGAAGACTCGACCGCCGCGCCGCGATCATCGTGGCGTGTGCTCATCGCCGACGACGACGCCTCTATCCGCTCGCTCCTGTCTGACCTGTTCTCGGCTGAAGGGTACGAGACCATCGAGGTCAAGTCCGGGGCTGAGGTTCTGCGAGCCGTCCCGAAGGTCGAGCCGAATCTCCTGGTGCTGGATCTGCGGCTGCCAGACATGGACGGCATCGAAGTCCTGCGCCGCCTCGGGTCTCAGGGGCACAAGGTACCCGTGCTGATGATGACGGCCTACGGCACGGCTTCCTCGGCCATCGAGGCGACGAAACTCGGCGCGCACGACTACCTCACCAAGCCGTTCGACGACATCGACGAAGTGCTCAACCGCGTCCGGCGGGTCTACGAGTACCAGTCGATGGCGACCGAAGTCCGCAAGCTGCGGGCCGAGCTTGGCCGCGACCTGTCCGAGCGGATGATCGGCCAGAGCCAGAAGATGCAGGACATCTACAAAACCATCGGGATGATCTCGCAGACCGATGCGAACGTCCTGATCATGGGCGAGACTGGCGCCGGCAAGGAGGTGGTGACGGACACCATCCACCACCACTCGAACTACCGGAACGGGCCGCTGGTCAAGGTGAACCTGACGGCGCTCCCCGAGACGCTGGTCGAGAGCGAGCTGTTCGGGCATGAGAAGGGCTCATTTACGGGGGCGCTCAACCAGCGCAAGGGCCGCTTCGAGATGGCGCACAAGGGCACCATCTTCCTGGACGAGATCGGAGACATGACGCTCTCGACGCAGCGCAAGCTGCTGCGCGTGCTCCAGGACAAGCAGTTTGAGCGGGTCGGCGGCAGCACGGCGGTGAAGGTCGACTGCCGGATCGTGGCGGCGACGAATCGCAACCTGAAGGAGGAGGTCGACGCCGGCCGGTTCCGCGAAGACCTCTACTACCGGCTGAACGTCGTGACCATCCACGTACCGCCGCTCCGCGAGCGCAAGGACGACATCCCGCTGCTGACCGAGCATTTCCTGGTCAAGTTTCGCTATACGCCGACCTCAGCGCCGGCCCGGATCTCGGAAGAGGCGATGCAGACGCTGGTCAACTACGACTGGCCCGGCAACGTGCGGCAGCTCGAACACACCATCGAGCGGGCCGTCATCATGGCGCGCGGCGGGATCATCACGAGCCAGCACCTGGCGCTCGACGACACCGAGGAGCTGAGCTTCATCGATCTGAACCAGCGCTTGCAGCAGGGTGAGTCCCTGCCGGAGGTGCTGGCCGAGGTCGAGCGCAAAATGGTCACGCGGGCGCTTGACCGGACGAACGGCAACCGGCACGCGGCGTCCCGCATGCTTGGCATAGACATTGCCCACCTGGAACGCAGCCTTGCCGAGAACCGGCTTGGCGGCAAGGTCGCGCTGGAGGACGGCGATGGAGAACGATAGGGGTACTGAGGAGACCTGGACCGACTGGGAGAGCGGCGGACGGGGCACGCAGATCGGCGTCTTCGTCGGGCTGGCGGTGGGCGCCGGGCTGCTGCTCTTCCTGTTGCGGCGCATCTTTGCGCCCAAACCGACGCCGGTCGAGGTCGTCTCAGACTCGCTGGCCGAGCAGGCCGCCGCGTTGTTCGGCGCCGAGCCGCTGGCGGCGGGGCGGGAGCTGCTGGGCGAGAAGTTCCTGCCCGAGATGAAGCCGGTGCTCCGAGCGCTCCTGCACGAGGTCGAGACGTCCGTGGCCCAGGGCTTCAAGCGGGCCGAACGAGCCATCGACGACCTCTAACCGGCGAGGCTGCGCCTCGCAGATTTCGCAGGTCCCGACCTTTCCCGGCGACGGCCGGCACAGGGTCGGGATTTCCCGTTTCAGGGGCGTGGCACAGAACTTGCTTTTCCCTGCGCCCATGGGAGGCAGGCTGACCCATGGAGATGGACCTCGATTTCTCGCAAGACCTGAGCGGACAGCAGCAGCTCAGGGTCTCGCCACGGCTCGTCGCGGCCAGCTACATTCTGGAGCTGTCCTCGCAGGAGCTGCAGCAGCAAATCGCCAATGAGCTCAACGACAATCCTGCGCTGGAGCTGGTTGACGTCCCCACCTGCCAGGCCTGCGGCAGTGAGTTGCAAGGAAAGGTCTGCCCCTGGTGCATCCAGCGGCAGCGGAGCGAGGATCTCCCGCGCGACGCTGGCGAAGATCTCGCGGCCGGCATGTACGACGACCCACCGCCCCCATCGGCGCAGCGCCTGACGGATGAGGAGTTCGATCCGCTGACGCAGGTCGCCTCAGAAGAGACGCTGGCCGAGAGGCTGCTCGGGGAGCTGGGCGCGATCCTTGACGACGAGGATCTGCCCATTGCCGATTACCTGATCGGCAGCCTGGACGACAAGGGGTACCTCTCCACATCGGTGGAGGAGGCGGCCTACGACCTGGAAGTCTCCGAGGCACGCGTCAAACACGTGTTGGAGCAGCTTCAGGCGCAGGAGCCGATTGGCATCGGCGCGCGCAACCTGCACGAGTGCTTGCTGATTCAACTGGCGTACCTGGAGGTGCTGGGCATCCAGCAGCCGTACGCCCGCGAGATCATCGAGCACTACATGGTCGAGCTGGGCGAGCACAAGTTCGCAAAGATCGCCCACGATCTCAAGATCTCGCAGGATACCGTGTCCGATGTCTGGGAGTTCGTCAAGGCGAAGCTGAACCCGCACCCGGCCCACGGCTTCTCGGCCACCAACACGCGCGACCGGGACACCCGCGCCATGTACATCCTGCCGGACGTGATCATCGCCAGGGGCGAGGCCGGCTTCGAGGTCGAGGTTGTCGAGTCGCGCCGGTTCGTGCTGCGCGTCAACCCGATGTACACGCGCATCTCGACCGAGCTGCCGAAGAACGGCACGATGTCAACCGACGAGAAGCGGCACGTCCAGCAGTATGTCGGGCGCGCCAAGCTGTTCATCGCGAACATCAACCAGCGTCGGCAGACGATTCACAACATCACGACCTGTCTCGTGGGGAAGCAGAAGGAGTTCCTGGAACACGGCGTCCGCCACCTGCGCCCGCTCAGCCGGGCCGCCGTCGCTGCCGAGCTGGGCATCCACGAGTCCACGGTGAGCCGAGCCACCGCTGCGAAGTACGTGATGCTCCCGGCGGGCGAGGTGATCCCCTTCAGCCACTTCTTCACGCCGTCGTTGAGCGTCAAGGACATCATCAAGGAGATGGTGGAGAAGGAAGGCCGGCCCCTGACCGACGCACAGATCGCCGAGCGGCTGCGGGATCGCGGCATCGAGATCGCGCGGCGGACGGTGGCGAAGTACCGGATGCAGCTCGACATCCTGCCGTCCTCGCTGCGGTAGCACCGGGGCGGCTGCAGGCGCGTTGGCGTTTCCATGCTGCCACGACGCGCCCACCGGGCAAGCGCTCTGATGCTCGAGCCTCGTCTGGAACGAACCGGCCTGCTGGGCGAGTACACTTCACTTCTCGAATTGCGCTCGTGCCGCGGATGTTCGGCCTCGGTGGCCGCGGTACGGGCCGTCCAGAAGGGAAGCCGCCGTCCATGTTCGAGCGTACCGTCCTGAAGAATGGCCTTCGCGTGGTGAGCAGCACCATGCCGCACACCCGCTCGGTCAGCGTCGGGTTGTACGTCGCGGCCGGCTCCCGCTACGAACACGACGAGATCGCCGGGGTCTCGCACTTCCTCGAGCACATGCTGTTCAAGGGCACCGAGCGCCGGCCGACCGCGCAGGACATCTCTGAGGAGATCGAGGGCGTCGGCGGCATCATGAACGCCGCGACCGACAAGGAGCTGACCGTCTACTGGGCGAAGGTCGGGCATCAGCATTTCGAGCGGTGCATGGATGTCCTGGCCGACGCGCTGCTTCAGTCGAAGCTCGATCCTGACGAGATCGAGAAGGAGCGCCAGGTCATCATCGAAGAGCTGGCGATGACCGAAGACAGCCCGGGCGACCTCGCCGCGCTGCTCATCGACGAGGTGCTGTGGCCGAACCAGCCGCTCGGACGGGACGTCGGCGGGTCGCCCGGATCCGTCTCCGCGATCACGCGCGATCAGATCGTCAGCTTCGTCGACCGTCACTACACGCCCGAGAACACGGTACTGGCCGTGGGCGGCAACGTGACGCACGCCCAGGTCGTCGCGCTGGCCGAGCAACTGTACGGCGGATGGGCGCCGTCTACGGCCGGCCCGTGGTACCCGGCCATCGCGAAGCCGTCCCCGAAGGTGGCCCTGAAGGTCAAGAAGTCGGAGCAGGCCCACGTCTGCGTCGGGTTGCCGGGGTTCTCCGCCGAGCATCCAGACCGGTACGCGCTCGACCTGATGAACACGGTGCTGGGCGAGGGGATGTCGTCGCGGCTGTTCGTCGAGATCCGCGAGAAGCTGGCGCTGGCCTACGACGTTCACTCGTACCTGGCGCACTTCCGAGACACCGGCGCACTGGTGGTGTCGGCGGGCGTCGATCCGAAGCGCGTCGATCCGACGATTGTCGCGGTCCTTCGGGAGTTGGAGCGGATGCGGGCGGGCATGCCTGAGTCCGAGCTTCGTAAGGCCAAAGAGCTGATCAAGGGCCGCTTGCAGCTGCGGATGGAGGACACCCGGGCGGTGACCTCGTGGATCGGTACCCAGGAACTGCTACGAAACGAGATCCTGACGGTGGACGAGGTGGTGGACATCATCGAGGGCGTCCGTCTGGAGGATGTCAACCGTGTGGCCGACGAGCTGCTGCGACCCGAGCGGATGTCGCTGGCGGTCGTCGGACCGTACCGGAGCGAGGGGCGCTTCCAGAAGTTGATGGCCGACTGAGGGCCAACAGAGGGCTGGAAACGGTCAGGCCGGGGCGGGGATGGCGACCGGCTGACAGCTGGGGCAGTACCAGGTGCCGCGCTGCGCCACGACGGTGCGGACGATCGCCTGACCGCAGACCTCCCGGGAGCAGGGCAGCCCATGCCGACCGTACACCTGAAGGTACTCCTGGTTGGTCCCCTGCTCGCCGCTCGCATCGACATAATCCGAGAGCGAGGTGCCACGCCTGACGATGGCCGCTTCGAGCACCTGCTGCATCGCCGTATGAAGCCGCTGCCGCTCGTCGCAGTGCAACGACTCCACCGAGCGCTCAGGGTGCAAGCGGGCCTCCCAGAGGATCTCGTCGGCGTAGAGGTTGCCGATGCCGGCCACGAATCCCTGGTCGAGCAGGAGGGCTTTGAGCCGGCCGTGTCGCCGCTCCAGAAGCGCGTCAAAGTGCTGGAACTCGATCTCCAGCGGCTCGGGACCGAGCCGCTCGTCGAGGAACTCGTTGACGGCGTCGCGGGTCAGGAACAGGTAGATCCGTCCGAACTTGCGGGGGTCTACAAAGTCAAGGCGCCAGCCATCGTCAAGCGTGACCGTCAGGTGCGTGTGCCCGACGATGGGCAGATCGCCTGTCCGCAGAATGAGGTTGCCGCTCATCTTCCGGTGGAGCACCAGAAAGACGTCGCCCTCCAGGCCGACCACCACGTACTTGCCACGTCGGCTGACCGACTCGATGGTCCGACCGACGGCGGCCGACGCGAGCATCTCGAGCGAGGCGTTCGGGGCCATCCGTGGCCAGTCGAGCGAGCCGACCTCGACGATGGTGCGGCCGAGGATGCGCTCGCGTAGCCCGCGCGCCGTCGTCTCGACCTCTGGAAGCTCCGGCACCGCGCCTCCCCCTCGACCGTGTCCGACGGCAACGCCGTTCGCAGGCGACGCCGCAGGTCTGGCGTCTTCCATCGAGTGTACCAGGGGTGGGGTCAGCGGGGGATAGCGTCAGCGGGGATGCCCATCGGCGTTGACGCGAACTGCCGCCGACGCCGGCGGCCAGGTTCGTCTGCCTGGTGACGGCTGTTGGGTGACGGCTGTTGGCCGGGGCGGCCCGGCAAGGACAGCGTGGGTCAGGCGCTCGCGGCGGTCGGCCCCATTGGCGAAGGCGACCCGGTTCGCCAGCGCGCGGCGACGATCCGCAGCAGCTCGCGAAGCTCCGCCCGGTCATCGGTGCTGAGGCGGGCGTCGGCCAGCACCGATGCGATGTCCCCCAGACTCTGATCCCAGCCGCCCAGGCGCACGATGGACTCGGGGCACAGCCCCGCCGCCACCAGCAGCCGCTCAACGTCGACTGGTCCGGCCTCGACCGTGTCGGCCAGCGCCATGACGACCTTGCGGCTGGGCAGGCTGGTGGACGTGGTCGCGGCGCGCTCCAGCCGGTTGACGTAGGCCGGATCGACGCCGGCCCGGCGGGCAAGCTGATTCTGGGAAAGGCCCACGCGCACGCGCAGTGAGCGGAGAAGGGCCCCGAACGGGTGCGTGCCTTCAGTGACCATGACTGATTGTCACACGAACATTGACCCGGAGTCAATATGGACAGACTGTCCGTGGAAAACTCCGAACTGTCCATCTGGTATTGACTGTCAGTCAAGACTGAGCGTCGGCGGCGGCCCCTTGTCGTCGCTGCTATACTCGCCGCGCCCGCTCACGGCCCCGGAGCGGCCCGTACACCTTGCCGCGGGAGGTTCTGGTGCTGGCGACCGGCGTCGACATCGTGGAGATCCGACGCGTCGGCGAGCTGCTGGAGCGGCACGGCGACCGTTTCCGTCAGCGCGTCTTCACCGACCGCGAGTGGTCCGAGGCCGGCGGCCGGATCGAGTCGCTGGCGGCGCGCTTCGCGGCCAAGGAGGCGCTCATCAAGGCGCTCGGGGTCCGCGAGCTGACGCTGCGCGAGATCGAGGTGGTCCGGCCGGATCGGAGCCAGCCATCGCTGCGGTTGCGCGGGCAGGCCGCTGCCATCGCCCGGGCGCTCGGGGTCCGCGAGCTGGCGCTGAGCCTGGCCCACGAGCACCAGCATGCCGTGGCCGTCGTCGTGGCCTTGCGCCACGGTGACGCACCGGCCTGGGATGTCCCGGACGAGGTCCGCTGACGGGCGACGACCCCTGGGCGGAGCGCCAGGGCAAACGCACGTTGGGCGGGTCGTGAAGTGCGGCAGGGGTTCAAACCCTAATGCTCTACACGTGTGCTGGCCGGTTGCAGGTCGAGAGCCGAAGCGACGGGCCCGGGCTTGGGGAGGTCGGCGTGTTTGGGCCGCTTCGCATTGAAGGGGAGGACGTGCCGTTTGAGGATACACGGGTAGGCGCGCTTGCGTCGTGGAGGTAGGCGCAAGGTCGCGATCTGCGCGAGGGGGTCCGTCAGAACGTCGTCGCGCAGGGCCGCCTGGCACATCACAGGGCGAATCGCGAGATGGGCCAGCAGGCCGTAGGCTTCCTGGACGACCTCGCGGGGGTACTTGCCACGGAGCGGGCGGGGGTGCGCCCACTGGCGAACCTTGACCTCGTCCAGGGTGGTCTCGATTCCCTACCGCCCATGGTAGGTCGCGACCAACTGCTCGGCCGGCAAGACTCGCTCGTCGAGCAGCGACGTGATCTGGCGGTACGTCTCCCTGCCGGGGCCAGGCGGCGTGTCCAGGGCGTCTTCGCTGCCGGCTGCGCTTCGTCGGGCGGGTCTACGCTGACGCGGCCGGCGCCGGCTGGGTACGCGCGTACGGCCTGCGCCTGACCTGGATCGAGTTGGCGACGCGCGACCTCGAGCCGTCCTACGAGGCCCGCCAGACCATCGAGGACTGGCTCTCGGAAGCCACCTCACCCTCCTCCTACACCCGTCCCTGCGCGCGCCAACTCGCCCCACCGGGCTCCACCCGGCAGCTCCCACTGCCCTGCCTCGACGTCGTCGCAGACGAGGCGCATTTCAGACGGCTAGCGACCACGCAGCCGAAACGGGCGGGGCTTGCCTCCGTGCTCCCGCGCTCTTTTGTCCTCACACGTAAGAGCCTCGTGCGTGGCGTCCGGGCTACGGCCGCGGCGTCCACCGGTAGACGCGCCTCAGCGATCCGCCCATCAACGTTTCCCGCTCGCTGTCGGAGAGCCGGTCGGTCAGCCGGAACGGCTCGACGCCCTGCGCGTAGGTCAGCAGGGCCGTGGCGCGGGTCCAGTCAGTGCCCCACAGGCAACGATCCAGCCCGAACGCGTCGAAGATGCGGCCCAGCGGCCCCCAGATGTCGTTGTACGGGAACGGCTCGTGGGAGAGCGTGCAGGCGCCCGAGATCTTGATCGCGACGTTCGGGTACTCGGCCAGTTTCAGGACGCTCGGAAGCTCGGCCCACGGCTCGGGCGGGGCCGGCGGCTCGAACGGCTGCTGCAGGCCAAGGTGGTCGATCACCATCTGGGTGTTCGGGTTGCGCGCTGCCAGGCCCTGGGCCTGCTCGATCCGACCCCAGATCAGCAGATTGACCGGCAAGTCGTGGCGAGCGGCGGCGGCCAGTACGCGATTGAGGCCAGGATCGGCCGGGTCGGTGGACGGCTCGCGATTGAGCATGATCCGGATGCCGACCGTGCCCGGCACGGCCTTCCAATCGGCGATGACCTCCTCCACGGCCGGATCGCTCGGATCGACCGGCTTCACGAGGCCGAACTTGCCCGGGTGCTCCTTCTGCACCTCGACGGCGTAGCTGGCGTCGAAACGATACATCGCGAACGGCGAGACCAGGATCGCGCCGTACACGCCGACCGCGGCCATCGCGGCGACCATGTCGTCGCCGGTTACCTCGGCTGGACCGTGCAGGACGCCGGCCCAGGGGCGGCCGGGATGGTTGCGCTCGTAAGCGTGTACCTGGGAGTCAATCGTCAGCATCGCGGTCGTCTCCTCTGCGATGGGGAGCCCTGTCGGTGTGGCAGGCCAGTCAGGCGGGTGTGTAGCCTGGACGAGTCTAGCAGGAACCAACCAGGACGCCCGCTGGTTGGACGCGGGACCACCCGACGGCTGACCGCTCCCTCAGAGCTGTCCACGGACGACGTAGTACCCGAGCTTCAGGTACTCCTGCGAGACCCGCATGATGGCGTTGCGGTCCGTCCACCAGTTGTCAACGCCGTACTTGCTGCCCTCGGCCGGGCTGGCGAGCACCCGCAGGCCGGCCGGCTCGAAGGCCGAGCGGAAGGTCAGCAGGGCGCGCCGCATGTGGAATGGGTCGGTGACCAGGATCGCCGTCCTCCAGCCGTGCGCCCGCATGATATCGCGACTGTGAAGCGCTTCCTCGTAGGTGCTGTCGGAGATCTCGGAGATCGGCTCGATGGCATCCTCGGGGATCGCGAGTCGGACCAGGCCCTTCTCGCGCAGCTCCAGCCAGGTGGTCTGAACCCCGTGGCTCGAGAGCGGCTCGTTCGAGATGATGACGTGCGGAGCGAGGCCGCGAGCGTAGAGCGCCTCGGCGTGGCGCGCCCGGAACGGCGAATTCCCGGCCAGCACCACGATCGCATCCGACGGGGACAGGTCGTCGTGGGCCACCAGCACCTCGCCCATCGCCGTGAGCCAGGTCTGCCGGGTCAGGACCAGCACGGCCGCCAGGACGACCAGCAGGAGCAGGCGTGTGCGATGCGCGCGGTGCACCAGTGTCAGGCTCCACGTGGAGAGATCGGTCTGGCCGCCCGGCCAGCCACGCCCGAAGGGTACGGCATCGACGCCGACGAACTCGACGCCGCGCCCGGCTTTGGATTGCTACAATTCCGAGTGATTCACTGAACATCCAGCATCGGGGGCGTCATGGCCAGGCCAATCGGCATTCTGTACGAGCATCCGGAGTGGTTCAAGCCACTGTTTGCCACCCTGGACCGACGCGGACTGCCGTACGAGCCGATCCATGCCGAGTCTCACTCGTACAACCCGTCGGCCACAGACGTGCCGTACGGGCTGGTCGTCAACCGGGTCAGCGCCTCGTCGTATCTGCGTGGGCACATTCAGGCGATCCAGTACGTTCGGCAGTATCTCGACCACCTGGAGACGATCGGCGTGCCGGTCGTGAACGGGCTGCGGGCGTTCGAGTTGGATCTGTCGAAGGCGCGCCAGTTGACCGTGATGACGAAGCTCGGGGTGCCGCACCCGAAGAGCCGGATCGCCAACTCCGTCGAGCAGATCGAGGCGGCGGCAGGTGAACTGACCTATCCGCTGATCGTCAAGCCGAACCTCGGCGGCAGCGGCGCGCTGATGCGGCGCTTCGACTGGCACGACGAGTTGCGGGCGGCGGCGGCGGATGGCAGCCTGACCCCGATCCTCGGCATCGACCTGACGGCCATCGTGCAAGAGTTCCACCCGGCCCGTGGCGGCGCGATCACCCGCGTCGAGGCGCTGGACGGTCAGTTCTTGTACGGCATCCGCATCCACAACGGCGCAAGCCAGAACTTCAACCTCTGCCCCGCCGACATCTGCGACGTGCCGGTGGGCGATACGACGCCCGCTCCCCAGACGGCAGCCGCCGCCAACGACGACTTCGAGTTCTGCCCGGTCGATGCCCCGGTGCTGCGCCAGTTGCAGATCGAGGCCACGGACCCGCCCCAGTGGGTCATCGACGCCGTCCTGGCGATCTTCAAGGCCGGCAGCGTCGATGTGGGCGGGGTTGAGTACCTGGAGAGCGAGCGCGACGGCCAGATCTACCTCTACGACGTGAACTCGCTCAGCAACTTCGTCACCGATGCGCCGAACCTCGTCGGCTTCGACCCGTTCGAGCGGCTGGTGGACCTCTTCGAGCGGCGCGCCGGACTGGTGCCGGCCGCCGCCCGCTAGACTCGCTGGGCCGTGGGCCGTGGGCCGTGGGGCGTGGGGCGTGGGCCGTGGGCCGTGGGCCGTGGGCCGTGGGCCGTGGGCCGTGGGCCGTGGGAATGATGGGGCGAAAACACGCGACTCGCAGTTGTCATCCTGAGCGCAGCGAAGGACCTCACCCGCTGACGTGATAGCTGAGGGTCGGTGAATACTGTCGCCGTGGCCCCAGGTTTGGGGCAGCAAAGGATCGCACCCGCTGACACGGAAGGTGACGGTCAGCGGGTGAGGTCCTTCGCTGCGCTCAGGATGACATGAGGTTGGTGCGCGTTTGCAACGATGCAGCGGCGCGCATCGGTTCGGATGCTTCCACAATCTGTGATCTGTGATCTGTGATCTGTGATCTGTGATCTGTGATCTATGATCTGTGATCTGTGATCTGTGATCTGTGATCTATGACCCTTGTCTGCCTTGACCTGGTACAAGCGTGCAGGCTCCGCCAGCCGTGCTACTTCGAGTGGTATCATCGAGAGTCGCCGTGCGGCAGCGCGCGGCAGAGCAGGAGGCAAGGTGAAGGTCGAAGGGAGCTACACGTTCGACGCGCCGCGCGATAAGGTGTGGTCGGTGCTGCTGAATCCTGAGGCGCTCAAGTCGTGCGTGCCCGGACTCCAGTCGTTGACGCCGACAGGCGAGAACGCCTACGAGGCTGACCTCAAGGTCGGCGTGGCCGCGATTCGCGGCAGCTACAAGGGCCACATCCAGCTGACCGACCTCGTCGAGCCGTCGAGTTACAAGATGGTCGTCGAGGGCAAGGGCGGGGCCGGCTTCGTCAAGGGCGTCGCGCACATCGAGCTGGTGGACAACGGCGCTTCGACGGAGGTCGTCGTCAAGGGCGACGGCAACGTCGGCGGCACCGTTGCAGGCGTCGGCCAGCGGATGCTTGGCGGCGTCGCGAAGATGTTGATGGGGCAGTTCTTCGATTGCCTCAAGAAGCAGCTCTAGGGCGGCACTTTCGCGCTGCTATTGCGAGGGACGCAGTCGTTGCCGGCGGCGGAGCGCGACTCGAAAGGTGCTGCTATACTCCCGCGTTGGGGCGCTCCCCTGGTGGAGGCCCGCAGTGGTGGCCGGCGACGAAGGAGGACTGAGTGATCGAGGGCATCCGCCGCATCCAGGACATGATGGAGCGGCAATCGTACGTGACAGACCGCGCTATCGCTACGACGACGTTCCTGGCAAGCGAGCTGCGAAAGCCCGTGCTCATCGAGGGGCAGGCCGGCGTCGGCAAGACTGAGATCGCCAAGGTGCTCTCGACCGCGCTGGACACCGAGCTGATCCGCCTCCAGTGCTATGAGGGCCTTGACGTCAATACCGCGCTCTACGAGTGGAACTATCCCAAGCAGATGCTGCGGATCAAGATGGAGGAAGGGCGGAACGTCTCCGTCGAGGATCAGGAAGCCCACATCTTCAGCGACGAGTTCCTGCTCAAGCGGCCACTGCTCCGCGCCATCAGCGCCAAGAACAAGGCCCCGGTCCTCCTGATCGACGAGGTCGACCGCGCCGATGAGGAGTTCGAGGCGTTCTTGCTCGAGGTGCTCTCCGACTTCCAGGTGACCATCCCCGAGCTGGGCACGATCAAGACCGACCACCGGCCGTACGTCGTGTTGACCTCGAACCGCACCCGCGAGCTGAGCGACGCCCTCAAGCGGCGCTGCCTCTACATGTGGATCGATTATCCGGACTTCGCCAAGGAGCTTCGGATCATCACCACCAAGGTGCCGAACATCAACGAGCGGCTCGCGCGGCAGGTTGCGGCGTTCATGCAGGCGATTCGCCACGTCAAGCTGAACAAGACCCCGGGCGTCGCCGAGACCCTCGACTGGGCCCTCAGCATGATGGCGCTCCACCAGGATCATCTCGATCCGGACACCGTGCGCGAGACGCTCGGCTCGTTCATCAAGGATCGTGACGACGTCGCCAAGCTGCGCGGCAAGCCGCTGGACATCCTGCTCGGCAGCATGAACGGTGCAGAGGAAGAGGACCTCAACGAATGGATCCAGTCCGTGACCCAGCGCCTGGAGCGGGAAACCGCCTCGCGCTAAAGAGCCGCGCCCGTCACAAGGACTTGCAGCGGCACGTCATCGCATTCGGGCGCGAGCTTCGATCGCGTGAGTTGCTCTCGACCTCCACGGAGATCGTCGATGCACTGCGCGTGATGAACGAGGTAGACCTCGCGGACCGCCGCGATGTCTACCTTGGCACGCGCGCTGTCTTCATGTCCAAGCCGGAAGACCAGCCGGTCTTCGACGAGGTCTTCAACAACTTCTGGCGGCGCATCGCCACCATCGACGAGACGGACGAGGCCACCGACGACGACGAGATGACGTCGCAGGGTGAGGACGCGACCGATCTTCAAGAGGGTGGCGAGGGCCAGCAGCAGTTGCGGCTGACCAGCGCCGAGGGCGACGGCGGCGAGGGCGACGAAGACGGCGACGAGGAAGCGTTGCCGCTGTACAGCCCCGTCGAGATGCTGGCGAACAAGGACTTCAGCCGGTTCCAGGCCGAGGAGATGACGGAGATCGCCCGGGCGGTCCTGATCATCGCCAAGCGGCTGGCGACCAAGGAGTCCAGGCGGTTCCGCGTGTCGCGCAAGGGCACCGTCATCGACGCCCGCCGCACGATGCGCCGGAACATGAAATACGGCGGCACGATCCTCGAGCTGGCCCGCAAGAAGAAGAAGATCCGCAAGCCTCGGCTGGTGGTCATTTGCGACGTGAGCCGCTCGATGGACACCTACAGCCGCTTCCTGCTCCAGTTCATCCACGCGATGCAGAACACCATCGGCAAGGTGGAGTCGTTCGTATTCAGTACCTCGCTGACCCGCGTCACCGAGTACTTCAAGAACGACGACATCATCGACGCGCTGGACCGCATCGCGCGGGAAGTCCACGACTGGTCGGGCGGCACCCGCATCGGGCAGAGCCTGACGACGTTCAACGAGGTCTGGGGCAAGAAGCTGCTGAACCGCCACACCATCGTGGTGATCCTCAGCGACGGCCTGGACACCGGCGACGCCGAGATCCTCCGCAAGGCGATGGAGGATCTCCAGGAGATGTCCGGCAAGGTGGTCTGGCTCAATCCGCTGCTCGGCAGCAAGGACTATCGTCCGCTGGCGCGCGGCATGAGCACGGCCCTGGAGCACGTGGACGTGTTCGCGCCCGCCCACAACCTGGCGAGCCTTGAGGCCCTGAGCAAGTTCCTCACGGCCTGATCGCTCGGCACGACCTCCGGCCCCGGTCCTGCGCTCGCAGGCCGGGGCCTCAGTCTGCGCGAAGCGACATCGGGACCGGTCACCATCGCTGGCTCGCGGAGGGTGGCTACATGCGCGTTGGCGAGGCGAAACGGCTGGCCGCGGACTGGGTGCGGCAGGAGGGATGCCGACTGCCCGGCGTCATTGGCGCATACATCGCCGGGTCCGCCAACTGGCTGGCCGATGACGATCTGCTGCCGCGCACCTCGGACCTGGATCTGAACCTCGTCGTCGCCGACGACCACCCGGCTCCCGAACGCATCAAGCTCCAGCGGGAAGAGCTGACCATCGAGGTCTCGTCGATCCCGCTGGCCAGTCTGCGGACATCCGAGATGGTGCTGGCCGACTTCGCGCTGGCCGGCGGCTTCCGCGTGCCGAGCGTCCTGTACGACGCGACAGGACATCTCGCCGAACTGCAGCGGTCGGTGGAAGAGCGCTACGCCGATCCGACCTGGGTGCTCCGGCGGTGCAGGCACGCCGAACGCCGCGCGCTCGGCTACCTGGATGCGCTCACCGCCGAGCAGCCGTTTCATGAGCAGGCCATCATCTGGCTGTTCGGCGTGAGCATCCCGACGCTGCTGCCACTGATCGCCTCGCTCAGGAATCCGACCGTGCGCCGCCGCTACGTCGCGGCGCGCGAGGCGCTGGCCGAGCGCGGCGAGTCGGCGCTCCACGAGCGACTTCTGCGCCTGCTCGGCTGCGCCGACCACACACGCGGACAGGTGGATCGCCAGGTGTCGATGCTGGCCGACCTGTTCGACGTCGCGGCGGCGGCCCGTCGTTCGGCGTTCTCATTCTCGGCGGACATCAGCCCCGAGACGCGGCGGATCGCCATTGACGGCAGCCGCGAGCTGATCGACGGGGGTCTGCACCGCGAGGCCGTCTTCTGGATCGCCGTGACGGCGGCCCGCTGCCAGACCATCCTGTCCGCCGACGCGCCCGCAGAAGCCGGCCGCTTCGAGCCGGCGTTCCGCGCGCTGCTGGCCGACCTGGGCATTCGGTCACCGTCGGACATGCGGGCGCGGGCGGACGAGGTGCGTGCGCTCTTGCCGGCGGTCTGGACGGTGGTGCACCGGATCGTCGGCGCGGACGCCTGAGCTGGCAAGCATCGCCCTTTCGGCGGTCTGGCGGCATTGCGCGATACACTTCAAGCATTGACTACTACCCCTGGCGCGGCACGCTCGCCGGCCAAAGCGGAGGTGGCGCGATGCTTGAGATTCTTCCCGACGTCGACCGCTGGCAGCAGCGCGGCGAGCGCGTGGCAATGGCGACCGTCGTGCGCGCGTACGGCTCCGCGCCCCGCAAGGAAGGCGCGAAGATGGCCGTCTCCGAGACGGGCGAGATGGCAGGATCGGTCAGCGGCGGCTGCGTCGAGGCTGACGTGATCCTGCACTCGCTCGACGTGCTGGAGACGAGCACGCCGCGCCTGGTTCACTACGGCATCAGCGACGAGCAGGCGTTCGAGGTCGGGCTGGCCTGCGGCGGCATCATCGACGTGTACATCGAGCCGCTGGAGTCGCTCCAATGAGTGAGGGCCAGCAGAGCATCCTGGCCGAGGTGCGCCAGCGGGTCGAAGCCGAGGAATCGGCCGTGGTGGCGACCGTCGTGGCTGGCCCGGCCGGGGTCGGTTCTCGGATGCTGATCTACCCGAACGGCAGCGCGCGCGGCTCGCTCGGAAGCGCCGAGCTCGACGCGAAGGCCCGCGGCGACTATCGTGAGCGGCTGCTGAAGGCCGAGTCAAAAACGGTCGAGTACGCGCCTGCTGACGGACAGGGCGAGCCGACGCTGGTCTTCTACGACGTCTACCCCTCGCCGGACCGGCTGCTGATCTTCGGCGGCGTCCATGCCGGTGTCCCGCTCACCGAGCTTGCGAAGGTGCTCGGCTTCCGCGTGACGGTGGTGGATGCGCGGGGCCAGTGGGCGAACCGCGAGCGTTTCCCGAAGGCCGACGAGATCGTCGTCGGATACGCCGACGAGTTCCTGGCCACGGCACGGATGGACCTCTCCACGTATGTGGTCGTCCTGACCCACGATCCGAAGCTCGATGACCCGGCTATCATCGAGGCCGTCAAGCACGACGTGCGCTACATCGGAGCCATCGGCAGCCGGCGCACCCACGCCGGGCGTATCGAGCGCCTCAAGGGCGTCGGCCTGACGGACGAGCAGTTGGCGAAGGTCCATGCGCCCATCGGCCTGGACATCCGCGCGCGGAACCCGGAAGAGATCGCCCTGTCGATCCTTGCCGAGATAGTCGCCGCCAAGAACGGCGTCGATACCCTGGGACGCCACGGGGCGGTGCGGACGCCCGTTCCGGCATGAACGTCACGGCGATCGTCCTGGCGGCTGGCACATCGTCACGGATGGGCCAGCCGAAGCAACTCCTTCAGTACGAGGGTACGTCGCTGGTGCGCCGCGCCGCCCAGGCCGCGCTGGCGTCCCGTGCGAAGCAGACCATCGTCGTCACCGGGGCAGCCCGGTCGGCGGTCGAAGCGGAGCTGTCCGGACTGGCTGTGCGGGTCGAGCACAACCCCGACTACGCCCAGGGCATGAGCACGTCGTTGCGAGTCGGCCTCAACGCCGTGCGCCCAGAGGTTGATGCCGTCGTCGTGCTGCTGGCCGATCAGCCGTTCATCGACGCATCGATCGTCGACCGACTGCTGGACCTGTACGAGCGCTCGGGCAGCAGCATCGTGCGCCCACGGTACGGCAACGTCCCCGGCAACCCGGTCCTGTGGGATCGCTCGCGCTTCGCAGAGCTGTTGGAGCAGACCGGCGACCAGGGCGGACGGGCGCTCCTCCAGCAGTACCGGCACGAGATCGCCTGGCTGGAGTTGCCAGACGCGGCGCTCCAGACCGACGTGGACACGCCCGAAGCGTACGCGGCCCTGACCGGCGCGACGCCAGCGCCGCCGGTGGCCCCGGCGGCCTCAAACGGGGCCGCTCCGAGCGAGCAGCCGGCCGGCGCGAAGGAGACACCGACCACTGCCGAGGAGACACCGACCTCGCCTGCTGACAGCGGCCATCCGCACCTCGGCGGATACCGCTTCTGTCCGCGCTGCGCCACGCCGCTGGTCGTCAAGCCGATCTCCTACGACCAGAATCGCGAGCACCCGGCCTGCCCGGCCTGCGACTTCGTGGTCTGGAACGATCCGAAGGTCGCCGTGCTGACGGTCGTGCCGTGGGCGGACGGCATCCTGTTGGGGCGGCGAGGTCAGCAGCCGGGGCAGGGCCAGTGGAGCTTTCCGTCGGGCTTCGTGGATCGCGGCGAGGTCTGCGAGGCGGCCGCGCGGCGCGAGACGAAGGAAGAGACCGGGCTGGATGTTGACATAACAGGTCTGATTGGCGTCTACTCGTCGGCGGGCAAGCCAGTCATCGTGATCGCCTACGCTGCCGAGGTGCGCGGCGGCACGCTGCTGGCCGAGGAAGACCTGACCGACCTAGCCGGCTTTCCTCCAGATGCCCTGCCCGAGATGGCGTTCCCGCACGACACGCAGATCGTGCAGGATTGGCAGGGGTGGCGCGCCCGCGTGGGTACGGCGATGCAGACGCGGCGGGTGCGGTGATGCAGACGCGGCGGGTGCGGTGATGCAGACGCGGCGCGTGCTGGCCCAGGATATTGACGACCAGGATGTCGGTCGGGTGATTGCCCATGCCGTCCGCAATGCGACCGGCACGAAGTTCGTCCTTCGTAAGGGCGAGATCGTCGCCGGGGAGCACCTCACGGCGCTTCGCGAGCTGGGCAGCCGGGAGCTGCATCTGCTCGGCATCGACGCTGGCGAGCTGCACGAGACCGTGGCCGGCGCCCGGCTCGCCCAGGCCATCGCCGGACCCGGCGTGTCGGTGCGCGGCCCTGCCGAGAGTCAGTACACGCTGCGGGCCGACCACCGCGGGCTGCTGCGCATCGACGTGGAGCGGCTGCACGCCGTCAACGCCTACGACGGCATCTCGGTCCTGACGCGCTTCGACTACCAGCCAGTAGAAGCTGGCGACGAGCTGGCCGGGGCCAAGGTCACGCCGTTCGTGATCCCCCGCACCACCATCGAAGAGATCGAGCGGCTCTGCCGTGACACGCCGCCGCTCCGGGTGCTGCCGTTCCGGCCGATGCGCGTCGCCGCGCTGATCCTGGAGCGGGTGGACGCACGTTCGCGCGACCGGTTCCAGAGCGTGCTCGAGCGGAAACTGGCGTGGTTCGGCTCCGAGCTGGTGGCCGTCGGCGAAGCGCGAAGCGGTGATCTCTACACCTCCGTGCTCCACGAGGTGCTCGAAGCCGCGCCGGACCTGATCATGGCGGCCGGGGCCAGCTCGCTGGACCCGCTGGAGCCGCTGTTCGGCGCCCTCAGCTCGGTCGGGGCGCGGATCGTCAAGCACGGCGTGCCAGTCCATCCGGGCAGCCTCTTCTGGCTGGCCTACGTCGAGGCCGTGCCGCTCTTCGGGCTCTCGTCGTGCGAGATGTATTCGCACAAGACGATCCTCGACCTGGTGCTGCCTCGCCTGTTTGCCGGCGAGCCCATCGGACGCGACGACCTCGCGCGGCTCGGGCACGGCGGCATGCTGGGTCGCGAGATGGCCTTTCGCTTCCCCAACTACGAGGACGAAGACGAGTAGTCACCTCAGCCTTCGGAGCGGCGAGCGGCCTCACGGTTGACGCGGTTTCCGCTCCTGGTTGTGTCTTCGTTCACGATGGCCGAATCTGCCGATCGTTGCCCATCGGACATTGTCCCAGGCGCTCGCGCCGAACGATCATAGTAGACGTAGGGGACACGGGATTGGGAGGGTTGCGTCCGGATGGGTGAGGACAGCGTACGCGTCCTGATCGTCGAGGACGATCCGGCCTGCACCGACCTGTACACGTGGTATCTGCGAGGGGATCCCGACATCCCCTACGCCACGACGGTCGTCGACACCGGTGCGCGCGCGCTCGCCATCATCGAGCGCGCGCCGCCCCAGTGCGCCATCCTGGACTTCCACCTGCCCGACACGACCGGGCTGGAGGTCCTCAGCAGGCTGACCGGTGAGGACGGCACGATCCCGTTCGCCGTCATCATGGTGAGCGCCATGGCCAGTACCGAACTGGCCACAGCAGCCCTGAGCGCCGGAGCGCTTGACTGCCTCGACAAGACAAAGGTCACCGAGCCGGGCCTCCGGCGCGCCGTGCGGACCGCCCTGGAGCGGAACCGGCTGCGTCGGCAGGTTGAGGCGCAGCGGCAGGCCGTGGCGGAGCAAGCGCGCAGGATCAGCCAGATCCTGGAGCGCGTCACTGACGGCTTCTTCGCGCTCGACCGCTCCTGGCGGTTCACCTTCGTGAACCCCATCGCCGAAGAGACCTTCGGGCGCGATGGCCGCAGTCTGCTGGGCCAGCGTCTGCCCGATCTCTACCCCGAGCTTGCAACCTCGGACCTCGCGCGCGAGCTGGCTCGGGCCAGCGATCAGGGCATCACCACCTCCCTGGAGACGTTCTACGAGCCGACGCGCCGCTGGCTGGAGGTGCATGCCTACCCTGATGCCGACGGCGTCTCGGTCTACTTCCACGACGTCACAGATCGGAAAGAGGCCGAGGCCGAGCGCGAGCGCCAGTTCCTGCGCGGGCAGAGTCTGCTGCGCGTCGTGCGTGACTTCGCAGCGGAGGGCGACCCGCAGCGGCTCGTCGGATCGATCGCCGAGGAGGCGATGCGACTGTTGGACGGCGACCGGGTGCTGATCGCACGCTGGGACGAGCAGGCCCAGACCCTGATGCCGCTCGCGACGCAGACCGGGGCCTCCGAGGGCAGTTCGGTCGGCGGAGCTGGAAGCGCTATCACACTGGCCGTCGAGCGCCGTCGCCCGGTAGTGGTGAACTACGATGTGCCGCCGTCCGACGCGGACCTGCCAGAGGGCACGGTCGCGGCGGAGGTGGCCGCGCCGCTCGTCGACGAGGACCGGATCCTGGGAGCCATCTCGGTGACCGTCGAGCAGGGCGGTCGGCGCTTCGGCCTGGAGGACGCCGACCTGCTGGAGGTGCTCGCCGGCCTGGCCGCCGCGACGCTCGTCGGTCACGAAGAGGCCCGCCTGGACGGGGTGCTGCTCTCGGCGCGCACGGCCCAGCACGAAGTCAACAACCGCCTGTCCCTGGTGCGCGGCTACGCCGAGATGGTCGCGGACCACCCGGACCTGCCAGACGACCTGCGGAAGCCCGCCGACGAGATCCTGCGTGGGAGCCGCGCCGCCGCCGACATCCTCCGTCGCCTCGGCAAGCTCGACACGGTACGCGCGGTGGAGTGGGGACCGGGCCTGCGCCCGACGCTCGACCTGAGCGCGCCCGGCGAGTAGCGCCGCCGGAACGCGTCAACCCTCAGCCATCCAGTTGGGGCGTGCCCGGCACGGCGATTGCATGCTCATTGGTGTACCCGAAGCATCATGGAACGGGCGGTCGGGGGTTGAAACCCCCGCCTACAGTCACGCCGTCGCTGCGCGACGGCCGTCGGGAACGGCCGGCACTGGTGAGACTGGAGCGTCGCGCAGCGACTGCAGGATGGTAGGCGGGGCTTTCAAGCCCCGACGCCGCCGCACGACGCGCTCAGCATACGATTGCACTGGTAGCAGCATCAGGGCGATTGCATGTTCATCGGTGTACCCGAAGCATCATGGAACGGGCGGTCGGGGGTTGAAACCCCCGCCTACAGTCATTCCGTCGCTGCGCGACGGCCGTCGGGAACGGCAGGCACTGGTGCGACTGGAGCGTCGCGCAGCGACT
>JADLFM010000043.1 GCA_020845495.1 Chloroflexota bacterium | reverse complement strand
GCGCTGTTCCAGGCACCTCCAATTGCCTCCAATTCGACGCCAATTCCCACTCCAATTGTGGGCTCTTCGACATATGTGGTTGACACTTCCTCTCCTACATGGTATGATGACTTCGACAAAAGCGGTTGAAACCGCAGGGGAGTGAAGGCCATGATGCGAGTCCTCAGTGATGAGTCCCAGGCGGCGGCGATGCGGTTCTACCGCGAATCTCTCGACATCCTGCGAGCGGGCCAGTGGCGCGGCCGTGAAGAGGCCGCGTCGTGGGCTGAGGTTGCCACTCTGCCTCGGCGTCGTGTGATCCGTGATCTGGTCCGGGCCGGAGCGAACATCGAAGACGCGACCGGTGCCACCATCGGGCTGCGTGGAAGGATCTAACTGATGGATCAGCACATTGATGCCTGCAAGGTCTGCGGCGACTTTACGCTTCACGCCCATCCTGATGTACCGCTGACCGCAATTCGATGGGAGATCCGCGAGAACGACTTTATGGATGACCTGGAAGTCTGGGAAGGGGATCGCCAGATTGCCTGCCACCTGAAGCGAGAGGATGCTGAGGTGATCGTTGCGGCTCAGGCCATGCTGGACGTGCTGCTCGAGATCCGCGACGACTGCGCGGAGATTCACGAGGGGGACGACCTGCTGAAGTTGGCCTATCGCGTGGTGGCGATGGCGAATGGGGCCATTAACTCGGTGCTGGCCGCGTGTGCAAAACGGAAAGAGTGAGCGATGAGCGAGCCCCAGGGCGAGTACGCCGAGTGGGTGGCAGCAAAGCCCGAGCGGCTTGGCGCCATCCGCGCCTACCTGGACATGCTCGACGCCTCGGCTGACCGCCGCGAGGACATGCTGAAGTTCATGATGATCGCCCTGGAACTGGGGAGGCTCTGAGCAATGGGCTTGCCGGTGATGATTGAGCGATGGGTACCCCATGAGCTTGGGGTACGGTGGGTGATCGTCTGGGAGCGCTACAAGATCCTCGCCTATAAGACGCACGATGAAGCCGTCGCTGCTGCGAAACGACTGGGTTACGACATCGTCAACGAGTCCCCCTGCCAGCATGGGGCGGACTGAGCGATGGCCATCGACCTGACGGTCTTGCCCGATCTGGTATGCGGCCAGACCTATCGCGACCCGGACTCGGAGGCGCGAGTCGCCGCGACCCGAGAGGGGGAGGAGACTCCATTCACGGGATGTGGCGAGGCGATGGCGTGGCTCATCGCCTATCGCTGTCGGCAGTGTGCCCGTTGGATGCATGGCACCTGCATTGACCGTCATTTCGGGAATCTCTGAGTGAACATCCTGAACATGGACGGCTGGACCGTGCTGCAACTGGATGAGCGGGAGGGCGAGTACCGCGTGATCGCCCAGCCGACGCATCCACCCACGAGGTGCCCGGCCTGCGGGTCGGGCACGCTCTACCGCTTCGGCACACGGCCCGAGCTTGTCATGGACCTGCCGATGCACGGCAAGCGGGTCGGCATCCAGGCCCAGCGCCGCCGCTTTCGCTGCCGGTCGTGCTCCCAGACGTTCGTGGAGCCCACTCCTGGTGTAGACACGCAGCATCGGGCCACGGTGCGCCTGGTGGAGTGGATCGCGGTCCAGTCGCTCTCCAGGACGTTCACGAACGTGGCCGAGGAGATCGGGCTGAACGAGATCACGGTCCGGCGCATCTTCGGCGCCCACACCAAGAAGCTCTCCGATGACTGGGAGAGCCGCGTCATCACCCCTCGCGTACTTGGGATCGACGAGTTGACCCTGGCTGGCGGGCTGCGCTGCATCCTGACCAACGTCGAGCAGGCGTCGGTGATCGACCTTCTGGCCAAGCGTGACATGAAGACCGTGGCAGCGCGCCTCTCTCGACTGCCCAACCGCGAGACCGTCGAGGTGGTCACCATCGACATGTGGCGGCCCTACCGCGACGCCTGCCGCGACATCCTGCCGCAGGCCCAGGTGGTGATCGACAAGTTCCACGTCGAGCGCATGGCTACTCTGGGTCTCGACACCATCCGGAGAGCGATGCGCGACGAGTTCACCCCCGACCAGCGGAGGAAGCTCAAGCGTGACCGCCGGCTCTTGCTCTCCCGCCCGTTCAAGCTCACGCCAGAAGATCTCTTCATCCTGGAGACCTGGACCGTCAACTTCCCGAAGCTCAAGCAGGCGTACGACCTCAAGGAGGGCTTCTTCCGGGTGTACGACCAGGGTACCCCTACGACGGCGGGTGAGATGCTCGACGCCTGGATAGCCAGCATCCCCGACGATCAACGTCCTGCCTTCAAGGATCTGACCACGGCCGTCAAGAACTGGCGGCCGTGGATCTTGGCTTACTTCAACCATCGTCATACCAACGCCTACACCGAGGGGCTGAACGGGCTGGCGAAGATGGCCAACCGCAACGGACGCGGGTACTCGTTCGACGCCATCCGAGCAAAAGTCCTCTTCCACGTAGGGGTCCGACGCGCGAAGCGCGGAGGATACGCAAAGGACAGGACCATGTGGGAACCTGAGACATCGGCAGCCGGGCTGCCCATCCTCGAAGCCCTGGCAGGCTCACAGGGCACAGGGCGGATGCTGTACGGGGCCGGGTTGAGCGCGATCAGCGAGTACATCGACAACGCCCTGGACGCATACATCGGAACGCCGTTTTCAACCGAAGAGGACATCACGGTGAACTTCGACGAACTGCTGGATACAACCGGTAATGTCGAATAGCCCAATTGTGGAGCCCACCGTGCCCGATCTCCGCGCCTACGCCCGCGCCGCCGCTCTCCGCAACGGCATTGACCCTGACCGCTTTGAGCGGCAGATCCAGCAGGAGAGCGGGTTTGATCCGGCGGCGTTCAACGCCGGTAGCGGCGCGACAGGCGTCGCGCAGATCGTTCCGCGATTCCATCCTGGCGTGGACCCCCACGATCCCCTCGCCAGCCTGGACTACGCGGCCGATTGGATGGCGCACCTCATTGCCACGCGCAACGGCTGGCCACGGGCGCTGGCCGCTTACAACTGGGGGCCGATGAACGCCGTGGATTGGGACGGCCGGCGCGAATCCCTGCCAGAGGAGACACAGCACTACCTCGACGTGATCCTGGGGCCCGGATGGGAGAGCAACACCATGCCCACGATGACCTACAACCCCGATGCTCCGGTGGACCTCCAGCCTGATGACTGGTCGTGCAGCGAGCAGAGCGCACAGTGGCTGCTCCGCTCCATTGGGCGCAACCCTGGCGATGCCTGGATCAGGGACCAGTTGCTCTCGGCCGGCCTGGTCACCAAAGAGAATGGGCTGATGGACGCGAGCGGGGCTAGTCTGGCCGCGTGGCTGCAGCGTGAGTACGGCGACGAGATGGGGCTGACGTTCACGAACGATGCCAACGTCGATTGGGATGATCTGGTCGAGATCGCCGGCGAGCAGCCGATTATGTTGGGCGGCCGCAACTGGGTACATTGGACAGGTGTTCGCTACCCAACGCAGGAGGGCACGTTGGCTCTGGCGAACCCGGCGCCGAACTGGCAGGCGGCTGGCAACGAACTGGACCGCGCGGAGTTCGATAGGCTCGGGCCGTGGTCACTGATCACGGTATCGGCGCCGGCATCCTCCGCACCACCCGTCCACACGCCGAGCCGCGCAGCCGTGCTCGTGGCGGAGATCAGAGAGCGGCTGGCCGAACTGGAGGGACTGGTAGCGTGACCGACCAATCGTATTACTGGTCTCCGGAATGGCAGGCGGAAGAGGCTGAGTCCGTGAGAGAGATCGAGGCTGGACGGGGGCTCACGTTCACTAGCGCTGATGCCGCGATCCAGTGGCTCCAGGAGGACTGACATGACCAACATTCCTTCCAACGAAGTC
>JADLFM010000042.1 GCA_020845495.1 Chloroflexota bacterium | reverse complement strand
GCCTCGACGACGCTGGCCGCGATCGCCGACCGTGCCGGGGTCGCTGTCCAGACCGTGTACTTCACGTTCCACACGAAGGGCGAGCTCCTGATGGAGGTCGTCCTTGCCGCGGGTGCCGACGATCCAGACGCACCTCGGCACCAGGACCGTGGCTGGTACCGCGAGATGGTCGCATCGACTGACGGGCGTCGGCAGCTCGCGTTGCTCAGCGAGCACGGCACCGATATCTTCGCGCGCATCGCTCCGCTGATCGGGCTCGTCGAGGCGGCCCGGGCGGCCGATGCGAACCTCGACACCGCCTGGCACCAGACGGTCATGGCACGCAGGGACGCGCTGCGCGAACAGATGGAGGTCGTAGCCCGGAACGGGGCTCTGCGACCCGAGCTCGGTGTGGACGATGCCGCCGACATCGTCTACGTGCTGCAGCGCCCCGAGACGCTTCGTGCCTTGACCATTGAATGTGGCTGGTCCTTCGAGCGATACAAGGCGTGGCTCTACCGGACTCTGTGCGACCAGCTACTGGTGGGCGGTCCCGGAACGGCGAAGGAGGTAGCTCTCGCGACGGCCGGGATGAGTTTCGCCGCGGAACTGCATCGGTTCGCCACCGCTTGAGACGGCGGGCCGTGCGTCGCTGCGACGCGCTGCCTACGTCGACTCGATCCCGAACAGGTGGTGGGCGAGGGCCGCTGTCGTCCAGTCGATCCACGCCTCGTGGGTCCAGCCGGCCCGCTCGACGAGGGTGCTGTAGACGTCCTCGCCGGCGAGCAGCAGCAGGAGGTCGTTCGCGCGCTGCGGTTCGAGGCCGGGACGGAGCGCTGACTTGGCGACAAGGATCTCGAGCATCTCGGCGTACCCCTCGGCCTGCCAGCGCTCCTGGAAGGCCACCACCTCGTGGACCTCGGGGTCGCTCCGGGCGCTATCCCGGGCCGCCGTCGCGAGCGGCGCCACGCGCTTGGCGATCTCGCCAACCCCGGACACGAGGGCACGGAGGCCGCCGACCGCGTCGGTCGCGTCCACCATCTGCCGGTACCACGGCTGATCCTGGGGGATCTGCGGTCTCTCATCGCCCATCACCGCGTAGCTGTAGGCCTCCCGGAGGAGCGCGGGCTTCGTGTGGAACGTGAAGTACACGGTCTGGATCGCGACCCCGGCCTGGCGGGCCACGTCGGCCATCGTCGTCCCGCTGTAGCCGCGCGCGGAGAAGAGCGAGTAGGCGGCCTTGACGATCCGCCGCTTGGTGGCCTCGGCGCGATCGCGCCGCCCGCGGGTCGGGCTCTTGACATCGGTCATCCGGCGCCTACGATAGCAGGAGATAAAGACTAGAGCATTACTCTAGTGCGACTATACACTTGTGAGCGTCCCATGCCGTTCCTGGCCCTCGTCTTCCTCCACGTGGCGACCTCGTTCGCGGTCATCGCGATCCACTCAGGTTCCATGGCGCTCGTCGTCGCTGCAGTCTGGGCGAGGGAGGATGACGCCGCGGCGGCAGTTGCCCGGCTCTACGGGCGGGCCGGGCGTCTCGTGCCGCCGCTCGGCCTGCTTGCCGGGGCGTTCGGGCTGCTGGCCGCCCTGTCGGCCTCGTACAACCTCGCGGCTCCGTGGCTGCTGCTCGCATACGGCCTGTTCGTTGCGATGATCGCGTTCGGCGGCGCTGTCAGCGTGCCGGCGATGGCGAGCGTGGCCGGGAGTGGAAGCGACGCCCCGACGCACCGATCCGGCCGCCGGTCGCGACTGGCGGCCATTGTCGCCGTCGACACCGCAATCGTCGTCCTCCTGATCGCCGACATGGTCGTCAAGCCGTTCTCCTGACACGAGGTGATACTGATGGCACAGCTGGCAGGCGAATCCACAACGCGCCGCACGATCGGGCTCGGACGACACGCCTGGCTTGTCTGGGCCGGCATCAGCATGCTCTTCGCCCTCTTCGGGCTCGACGACTTCCGCCAAGGCGCTGCGACGTACGGCGGTGGTGAGCGGGTGCTGTTCGAGGGCATCAGCGGGACGACATGGGACGCGCTCCAAGCGTCGCAGCCGGCCGTCGCGAACATGGTCGACACGCTCGTCCGGATGAGCGGCATCGATCTCGCGATCCTCGGCCTCCTCAGCCTCGCGATCGCACTCACCGGCGTCCGCCGCGGTGAGCGCTGGGCCTGGCGCGCGATGTGGGCGTTGCCGTTGTGGCTCATCACCCAGATCGTGGTTCTCACCCTCGCCAACAAGGTGCCCGGCGCTGGCGTCCCCGTGCCGGTCATGTCCGGGACGTTCCTCTTGGTCGTGACCCTTCCGACGCTGCTGCTGACGTACCGCGCGTACAACCGCTGACCTGATCCGGGAGGAGCGCGGCCGGACGGGCACGGCCGCCATTTCAAGTCGTTCGTGCAATATTTCGGGCGACGCTGGCGCCCGCGAGTACGGCGGCGCAGCGGGTCGGCGGCAGATGTGCTGGAGCGCGAAGATACGTCGCCGTCGTGCTGCTCCAGACGCGGATCCTGCCTCTCGGCGAACGTATCATCGCCGTCCCGATCTCGGCGCTTTGGCCATAGCCGCCGCCAGCCACTCATCGCGACCATCGATCGGGATCTCGTAGGTTGCTGACGCGCGCCCAACACCTGTCGGGCGCGCCACAAATCCGCTTGCATCACGAGCGAATGCCTTCTATCCTGATGGTGATGGAAACCGCTCGTGCTTCAAGCGAATGACCCTCCACCTCACATACGTTCCCAACATGGTCATCCGCGACCGACTGGACCAGTGGGACAACGCTGTCCGGCGGGATGCCCGTCTCGCCCCTGGTGACTGGCGCACGCTCGTTGTCTGGCCGGCAGCCCGTGACGCCGCCATCTCCGGGAGCACGGGCATCGAGGGCAACCCGCTGGCTCCGGCTGCCGTGGAGGAGGTCCTGGCCGGCGTCGCTGTCGAGGCGGACTCGGAGCATATCCGCGAGGTCGAGAACTACAACCGCGCCTTGAGCCTCGCCCGCGACGCGGCGGCACGTCCCGGATTTACCTGGTCAAACGAGGTGGTCCACCTCATCAACGCGACCGTCATGGAAGGGCTACCGCGCGACACGCGCGGGGACTATCGCGGACCCGGCGAGGACGTCTACGTGGGCATCTTCACCGGACCAAGCCCGCTGGTGGTCCAGTCCCTCATGGACGAGCTCATCGAATGGCTGAGGCGAACGGACGCAACGCCCCCTCTGGTCCGATCGGCCCTGCTGCATCTGAACATCATCGCGATCCACCCGTTCAACGATGGGAACGGCCGTACTGCACGGATCCTTGCCGCGATGGAGGTGATCCGGGACGGCGTCCGATCCCCGGAGCTCATCAGCATCGAGGCGTACCTGCGGAGGAACCGTGATGAGTACGTGGACGTGCTCCGGACGACGCTCGGCCCGAGTTACGACCCGGACAACCATCCCGTGACCGGGTGGCTCGACTACTACACCCGGATCTCGCTCGATCGGCTGGAGGCTCGAAATCGGATCCTCGATGCGCTGCCGACCGACATCGGCACCATCTTCTCAGCGCTGGCCGATGCCGGGGAGCCGCTGGAATGGGCATCGGTCCTGCTGGCTGCGCGGGTCGGTCGCATGCGCACCGCGATGCTCGCCGCCTTGACGGGACGATCGACGCCCGCCGCACGAGCGGAACTCGGCCGTATCGCCAGGGCAGGCTGGCTCGAGCCGCGCGGAGTCACCCGCGGGCGATGGTATGCACCCACCGATCGGCTGACCGCCCTGCCGCTGCACGTACCCGGCCTGATGGCCTTGCTGGCCGCTGGTGAGCAGCTCCGCCTGTTCGACGAGGCTCTTGCACGGTGAGGAT
>JADLFM010000041.1 GCA_020845495.1 Chloroflexota bacterium | reverse complement strand
GCCCACTACCGCCCCGATCTGCTTCGACCACCGCGCCTCTTCCGCTCCCCAGTCCCGCTTCCCCATCGCACCGCCCTCCCTCACCTTGCAGCACAGCGTACTTGACGCAACAACATGAGGGACACCCGATGATGCCCGAGTATCGCCGTCTCGTCGCCCGTTCAGGCGAGCACCTCCTCGCGATCCTCGAGGTCCGCTAGCGCTCGCGCGCGAAGGTCGCCGAGCTCCCCGCGCTCGACCGCTTCGAGCACGTCGAGGAAAGCTCGAGCCGTCTCGATTCTGGGCAATACGACATAATCCGCGCCGGCCTCGTACATCGCGCGCGCTCGGTCGTGCGTCTCAGCCGAGAGGATGACCCGCGCCTCGGGATTGAGGCGCCTCACCTGCTTGAGCAGCGTGATGTTGTCGGTGCCGCGCAGGAAGTCTTCAGACACGGTCGACACCACCACGCGGGCACTCTCCAGACCCACGTGCTCCAGCGTATCGAGGTGGCTGATGTCGCCATAGCGGACCGGCACGTCCATCGCGCGGAGTTTGCGATACACCTCCGGGCTGAAGTCGACGACAAGCAGATCGTATCCCTCGTCGGCTCCCTGGGTGAGATGGAGCAGCGAGCTTGCGGCGCGGTGGAATCCGAGCACCACCAGGTCCGGCTGGAGGGTCTCACCGTCGTCGGCGCGCTCTCCCCGCGACACTCGCTCCGGGATGCCCAGCCGCTTGAGCGCGTCCACGACTCGATGGGCGATCCGGTGGTTCGCCAGAACCATGTAGGTCGAGAGAGTGGAGGTCACGACCAGCGAGAGCGCCAGGATCGAGGCGACATCGCGGCCGACGTGCCCCAGCGACAGGCCGAGCGCGACGATGACCAGCGCGAACTCGCCCACCTGCGCCAGCGCGATCGAGCACAGTGTTCCTACTCTGCTGCCATACCCCATCAGGTAGAGGACCGGCCCAACCGTGGCAAAGCGGCTGACGATGACGAACAGGGACAACGCGATCGCGGCCAGGACCACCTGAGCCGACCCGATCTCCAACTGCATGCCGAGCGCGACGAAGAACAGCGTCACAAAGAAGTCGCGCAGGCTCCGCAACTTGGCGACGACGTCCAGACTGTACGGAAAGGCCGACAGCGTGACGCCGGCGATCAGTGCGCCCATCGCGATGGAGAAGTTGGCCAGCACGGCGAAGTAGCCGACGACGAGACACCAGGAGATGGCTGAGATCAGCAGCGCCTCCGGGCTCTTGGCCACGAACTGAAAGAGGGTCGGCAGCACGAACCGCGAGACGAGCAATGCGCCCGCTACCAGGCCCAACCCCGACACGACCGACACCACAATCGGCACGACTGACGGGTCGTTCAGGTTGGGCTGGAGCGCAAGTACGACGATGGCGAGCACGTCCTGCATCAGCAGCGTGCCGAGTGTCAGGCGACCGTCGACGGTGTCGAGCTCACTCCGATCCGAGAGCAGCTTGACCACGATCATCGTGCTCGAGAACGCTGAGGCGACCCCCAGATACAGGGCCGGTAGGCCGCTGAAGCCGAGCACGATGACGAAGAGTATGGTCATCAGGGCGCACAGGCTCACCTGCGTCGTGCCGACAATGGCTCCGACCCGTCCTGAGTTGACGAGCTTCTTGAGATCGATCTCGAGCCCGACAATGAACATCAGGAACGCCAGCCCAAGCTCGGATAGCTCCTCGATCTCTTCCTGACCTGTTACGAGCCCCAGCACGGCCGGGCCGATCAGGATGCCCGCGCCGATATAGGCTAGCAGCAGGGGCTGGCGAAGCAGTCGAGCCACGTACGCCAGCGCCGTCGCCATGACGATCGCGGTTCCGATGTCGACGAGGATGCCGTGATGCTGCAAGAAGGTGCTCCTGGTGGATGGTGGCGGCCAGGCGCCAGTTCCTGCTGACCGAGGACTGCGAGCGCCGGCGCGGCCGCGCCGGCGCTCCCCCTTGGCGATAACGGTGCCGATGGAGAGGCGAGCACGGAGTGTGTACTCGCCATGCGGATGCTAGCGGATGACGCCGAGAATGCGGACCTCGACGGCCGGCCGCATGATCGGCGGGTCGCTGCCGGCGAGCGGCGTCAGGGTCACGAACCCGTCCGACTCCTCGAAGCGGCGGACGAGGCGCTCGGCTGAGCCGCGCCGCACGACTTCGGCGTAGACGATGTCTCCGTCGCGCGGTTGACGGTTCCGATCGACATGGAGGGTTGCTTCGGCCTGTCGATCGTCGAGCCTGATTCCCTCGGTCTGGGGGAGGCACTGATCTGGGCTAGCGTGGGCGCAGACCCTCCTGAGCGCGGCCTTCAGCGCGGCCTTCATGGACTGGAGCACACTCGTGACTCCTCTTGATTGGCGCGCCGTGGCCCTGGTGAGCACCACGACACAGCACGTCAGAGAACGATGTGAACGACACTCGTGATGTCGGAACGTCCGAGCGTTGCCGTGCTCCAAGGCCGGGGTGCTGACAGCCGGTCACCCCGATCGGTGAGGGTATGGGCGTACGAACCTGCCTCATGTACGGTTCGTACGCCACCGCTACGCTCGAACGTCGCTGCTCCACGCTGGCGGCGGGCGCGGCTCCTGGGGCAACTGAATCATCGCGATGCTGGCGGCGCACGCGACGCCTACGTCACCTGGAGGTTGTGTCTTGCCGAACCGCTCCGAGAGCGCGGCGCCACCTGGTGCGGCGAAGCCGGCTTCCGCCCGGGTGCGCCCCTCCCGAATATCGACGACCGTGTGCACCGGGAGGACGCCTGCATGCGTCAGGCTGGTCGGGATCGGTCCGAGGGCGGCCTCGACCGCGCGGAAGGTCACTGGCCCGGCGCTCGTACCGTTCCGGGGCGATGGACGGGCATCCGTCGCGACCGTCCCACCGAGGATCAGTAGGCCGGTCAGGAGCACTGCATACGGCACCAGCCGGCGGAGGACCGCCGGAGCACGGCGCGGCCACGGCTTGTCAGTCAGGTTCACCCAACACACCGCGCAAAACGGACTGGAGAATCGGTGCGGGGATCGTAACAGACCATCCCGTTCGCCTGCGGACAGTGCCGACATCGTGGGCGGCCCACGCCGGCAGATATCTCCGTAGATGGAAGCCCCCGCCCAGCGGGCATCGTGACGCGGCAGTCACGCTACCACCGCTGTCCGGACGATCGTCGGTTCGACGTATCGGCGTGGCGACACCTGAGACGAACCGGGCGCGCTGGAGCCGGCGTGGGGACGAGTCTGGTTTCGCCGTCGTGAGCGGGCAGAGGCGTCGGCCAGCGGCGGACCGGCCAGCGGCGGACTGGCACTCGGCCAGTCCGCCGCTGACCGCTTAGACTGCCGCGAGACCCCGCTCGGTTGCTTCCTTGATGACCCGGTTCGAGACCGGGAACACCGGCTCCTCCCGCGTGATCATCTCCAGGACGGCCGGTCGACCCTCACGCGTCGCCGCGATACCGCGCTCGATCGCGGCTTTGACGTCCTCCGCCCGCTCGACCCGCTCGGCGTACGCGCCGAGGCCCTTGGCGACGGCCGTGTAGTCGCCGGTGAGCTTGTTCGAGTTGAAGCGGTCGCTGGCGACTGGCATGTAGTTGCTGTAGCCGCCCAGTACAGAGTTGTTCAGGAGGATCGTCATGATCGACAGGCGCTCACGAGACGCCGTCTCGATCTCCATTCCGGCCGTGCCGAACGCCAGGTCGCCCATGATGTTGATGCAGAGCTTGTCGGGGAAGGCCAGCTTGGCGCCCATCGCCATGCCATAACCCGTGCCAAGCTGGGTCGACTTACCCCAGCCGAGGTAGCCGCGGGGCGCAACGGTCTCGAAGAACGGCAGCGTCTGGTCGCGTGGGTTGCCCGAGTCGTGCGTAACGACCGTGTTCTGTCGGTCGACGGTGTGCATCAAATCCCAGATCACCCGGTACGGGCTGATCGGTGCGGTGCTGGCGGTCAGCCGCGGCAGCCACTCGTCGAGGAAGGCGTCCTTGGCGGCCTTGACTTCCTCGACCGCGCCGGAGCGTTGCTTCACCCCGCCGCTTCGCACGAGTTCGTCGATCACCTGGCGCAGCACGAGCTTGACGTCCCCGATGACGGCTCGATCGACCGGGTAGTCCTTGGCAAGCGTGCGGCCATCATCGACGATCTGGACGATCGTCTTGCCTGCGGGGATCGGGAACGAGAACGAGCCCTTCGAGAACGAGCAGCCGATGCCGAAGACGAGATCGGCCTTGACCAGCAACTCGGCCGCGCTCTGGGTCATCGAGTGACCGCCCGCCCCGAGCGCGAGCGGATGATTCTCAGGGAAGGCGCTCTTGCCGGCCATCGTGGTCATGACCGGCACCTGAAGCAACTCGGCCAGCTCGCGTAGCTCGTCCCACGCCTTGGCCCAGAGGACGCCGTGCCCGACGTGCAGCACCGGCGCGCGGGCCGCGAGCAGCATCCTGGCCACCGCTGCCACGTCGGCCGGGTCTCCCGCCGAGCGGTACTGGCGGGGCGGAGTGTAACTGCCGGTCGGGTCGACCGTGTCGGCTGCACCGGTGTCGCGCGGTAGCTCCAGGAGGACTGGCCCACGCTTGCCGTTCCGAAGCTGAGAGAACGCTCGGCCCATCAACTCGGGGATGCGCTCCGGTAGGTTGATCCGGCCGGTCCATTTCATGATGTGATCGTAGACTGGCAGCGGGTCGAACTCGCCGGCGCCGAGCCGGTTCGCGTCGCCTCCGCCGGGGATCGTCAGGAGTGGTACGCCGTCCGCGGCAGCCTGCGCCAGCCCGCCGAAGGCGTTTTCGATACCCGGACCACCCTGCACCACGACCACCGTCGGCTTCGTGCCGTTCAGCGCCCGGGTGTACCCATCGGCGATGTTGATGAGGGTCTTCTCGCTCCGCGCGATGATCGGACGGATGCCAAGTCTGGCCGCCGCCTCGATGAGCGGATGGTTGGGATACGAAAACAGATACTCCACGCCCTCCAGTTGGAGGATCTTCGCAACGGCGTCGATACCCTTCATGTGTCCCTACCCTTCCTCGGCATGGCGCGCCGTGTGGCCGTTCTGCCGCGCGCCGAAACCTGTTCGTCAGCGGGTGACGCGCGGACCGTCCTGGCCCAGCGCTGTCCGCCGGTGTTGCGCTAGCTGCGCGGAACCAGCGAGACCTTCTCCAGCACGGCCCGGTTCACGATGTTCCGAGGCATGGTACCCCGAAGCACGTCCGCGATCTCCTGCCCAACCCGTCGTCGTCGCTCGACATCCGACCAGTCGGAGACTGATGCGCTGTGCGGCATCAGCACGACGTTGTCCATGGTATGGAGCGGATTGTCCGGCTGGGTCGGCTCGATCTCCATCACGTCGAGACCGGCCCCGGCGAGCCTCTTCTCCTGGAGCGCTCGGATCAGGTCAGCCTCGTTCTGAGTCGGGCCGCGCCCGGTGTTGATGAAGTAGCCGGTCGGCTTCATCGCACTGAAGCAGTCGTAGTTGAGGATGCCCCGCGTGCCGGGGTTGAGCGGCAGGTGCGCCGACACGAAGTCGCTGCGCCGGAACAGGTCGACGAGGTCCGTGACACGCTCCACGCCGTGCTCGGCGAACGTCTCGTCAGGCTGGAACGGATCCCAGGCCAGGACGTTCATGTCGAAGCCCCTGGCCTTTCTGGCGACCAGGCGTGGGATGTTCCCGAACGCGACCAGCCCGAGGGTGTCGCCGACGACGCGTGGCATCGGGGCCATGTAGGCGCGGGCCTCGCGCCAGCGGTTTTCGCGGACGCAGCGGTCGAGCGGGATCGTCTTCTTCGCGCAGCAGAGCAGCAGCATGAAAGCGTGAACGGCCACTTCTTCGATGAAGACGTCGGGCACGTTTGTGACGAGGATGCCCTTCGCCGTCGCCGCGTCGAGGTCAATCGAGTCGACCCCAACACCGTTGGTCGAGATGACCTTGCAGTTTTCGAGGGCGTCGATCACGCGGGCGTTCAGCTTGAAGCGCCCGGTGATGATGGCGTCCGCGTCCTTGACCTCGGCGATGTACTCATCCTCGGTGGCTGCCCTGGCCTGCTGCACCGTCACGTCGAGCGGCGCAAGCCCCGCATCCTCGTGGGTGCTGTCGAAGGGCCGACCGGGGAATCCGGTCGACACGACCTTGTACGTCACTACGATCCTCCTCAGAGCCGAGCGGGTGGATCGTCCGAGCTGGATGCCACGTGTCGCCATCTTATCCACCGGCGAGACGATCTTGGAGCAGCATCGACTCGAACGCCGCCGGCGCTAAGCGTCAAGGCTTCGCGCCAGCGCCGCAAGTATAGCCAGTGCGTCTTACGGCCGGGACGCGAGTGCCAGGGCGACGCGGGTTCCTGCCGCGCATGCGACGCCGTCGCTGGCGGGTCTCACCGCTGGGCCGGGAGTGCAGGGCTTGCGCAACACGTGTGTCAACCAGATCGCAATCGCGCACGAACGGGGAGGCGACCGGCGGGGCTGCATACTGGGTGAGCGAGCTAGTCGTCGGGCGGTCGAGCAGCGAACCGCTATCACCTGGCTCGGCCTGATATCGCCATACGCCTGTGACGAGGCGATCTGGCCTGACCTGTGAGCTCTGGTCGGCCAACGCTCGCGGCCCCAGAGGCGGCGGGCAACCAGGACTCTGAGGTCGAGCGCTGGGAGCGAATTCGTGACCCTGATGCCAGCAGTATCCGCTGCGCGCTCGGAGACGGCCCCCGCGGGACTCGACTCGACTGACGTACGGGAGCGCGCAGGCCAGTGCGGTCGTTCACTGTCGCCGCGAACGGTTGCCCGTCTCGCTCCCGCGACGGCGGTGACGCGGGGAGCCCTCGCCCTGCTCAGCACCCAGCCGCTGACATGGTCGGCGACACTCCTCACGACCATCTTTGTCCCGCGCTACCTGGGCGCCGAGGGCTACGGGCAATACGCGATGGCCATGACGATCGCCGGCCTGGCCGGTGTTGTGGCGGCGCTCGGGGTGCCGGGGTATCTGACGCGTCAGATCGCCCGCGAGCCGTCCAGGGCGGCGGTGCTGGCGAGTGGAACGCTGGCGCTGCTGACGATTGTGGCGGTAGTCGTTGCGGTGGTGACGACAGCGGGGCCGGCGATCCTGGGCTCGCCGATCTCAGAGCCGCGCACGGTGCAGATCGCACTTGGCGGGATGGTCGTGCTCGTCGCGCAGCAAGCGCTATACGCCTACTTCATCGGACACGAGCGCCACGCTCACTATGCGTGGCTGAACGCGGCCTGGGTGGCGGTGTCGGCCGTGGCCGGGGTCGGTGTGCTGTTCGCGGGGGGTGGATTGCTCGCATACCTGACGACCACGGTCATTGCCACGGCCGCCACAACCGCCTTGCTATGGCACATCTCGAAGGTGAAGCTCAGCCGGCAGTCGTTCGACCTTCGGCTTTGGGGTGAGCTCGTTCGGGGTGGACTGGCGTTTCTTGGCTTCAACCTGGCGATGCGTGTCCGCAATCAGATCGACGTGCTCGTGATCGGGCTGCTCCTGACCGAGCAGTCGGCCGGCCTGCTCGCCGCCGCCTATCGCATCGTCTCGATACCCGTGTTCATCCCGACGCTGATTGTCACGCCGTTGATCCCGGCCCTCAGCCGCAGCGTCGACAACAACGCCGCGTTCAAGCAGACCCTCCAGCAGAGCCTGACCGTCGCATTCTTCCTCACGGTTGGAGCGAGCGGAGCTATCGTGGGGATGGCGCCGGTGGTTCCGACGCTGCTGGGCTGGGGGGAGCCGTTCGAGCGCGCCGTTCCACTCATGATGATTCTGGCGCTCGGGGAGCCGTTGGGTGCCATCGATTCCGTACTCGCCGCCGCGCTCCTGGCCATGGGCCGAGAGCGCAACTTGCTCCGGATCACGATTGCTGCCTCGATCTTCAATCCCACACTGAACCTGCTCGCCATTCCCGCCTTCGAGTCCTGGTTTCACGCAGGGGCGGTCGGCGCGGCGGCCGTCGAAGTCACGACCGAGCTTCTGATGTTCGCGGGCGCCCTGTACCTGCTGCCGCGCGGTCTGCTCGGCTGGGGCACTGTCTGGACAGGCGCTCGCATCTTGTTGGCGGGCACGGCACTCGCCGTGACAAGTCGGCTCGTGCTCGTCACCGTCGCATTCCCTTTCGACGTGCCATGCGCGGCGCTCGCCGGCGGCACAGCGTTCCTCGGAGCCGCGATCCTGCTCGGAGTCGTGACCCCGCGCGATCTTTGGGCACGTCGGAGCGACATCCTGAGCATGCTCCCAGCTCGGATGTCCGTTCGACGCGGAGCAAGCGCGTAGTCATGGGTGCGCGCAGCCTTCAGCCGCACGCCCTCCACTGCGTCCGTTCCCTTTCCCTCGCGAGCGCATCCGCGACCACCTCACCGTAGGCGGCTCATCGGAGCCGATGAGCGGAGGGAGAAACGCCATGCCGCCAACCATTGTCAGTCTTCCGAAGCGCCGGATCGTCGTGCTCGGCGGCGGAACTGGCTCGCACACGGCCCTGTCAGGCTTGCGCCGCTATGACGCAGACCTGACCTCGGTCGTGTCGGTCATGGATTCCGGCGGTAGTTCGGGGCGGCTGCGCGACGAGTACGGGTTCCTGCCACCCGGCGACGCTCGCCAATGCCTCGTAGCCCTGGCTGACGACGAAGAGACGGCCAGCATGCTGCGCGCGCTGTTCATCTACCGCTTCAAGGGCTGGCAGTCTGACCGGAGTGCGGACCGAGAGCGGAGCCTCGATGGGCACAACCTCGGCAACCTGTTCATCTCGGCACTGACGGAGATCACCGGCTCGGTGGAGAACGCGTACGCCTGGGCCGGGCGGTTGCTCGGCGCGCGTGGACGAGTCATCCCCGTCACCACCTCGAACGTCAACCTCTGTGCTCGCCTCGTCGACGGGCACGTGCTCTACGGCGAAGCGGCTATTGACGTTCGCACGGAGCATCTGGAGGCCGAGATCGACTACGTCTACCTCGACCGCCCGGCCTATCCAACGCCGTCCGCACTCGAAGCCTTGAGGGCGGCGGACCTCGTGGTCGTCGGGCCGGGCGACCTGTACACCAGCGTCATCCCAAACTTGCTCGTCGACGGCATTCCGGAGGCACTTGCCGAGGCTCGCCATCGCGTCTTCATCGTTAACTTGATGACCAAGCCGGGGGAATCGGACCGCTTCCGAGCGAGCACATTCGTCGAGCGGCTTCGCGAGTACCTGGCGCCTGCGTCGCTCGAAGCCGCGATCGTGAACGTCGCGACTCCTTCCCCCAAAGTCCTGAAGCGGTATGCCGACGAGGGAGCGTTCCCTGTCGAGCCCGATGTGGATGCAATTGAGGCGATGGGTATTCAGGCGGTCGCTCGACCGCTGGCTTCCAGCCGCCACTTGATGCGCCACGACTCCGTGCTGCTGGCCGAGGCGATTCTCGACTGGCTCCAGGACGCGATGGCACGGTCATGTGACGACCCGAGTCTGGCAGGCGCGGGAGGGTGACGAGCATGGAACGATCCCTCGTGGATACGCTGCTGTGCTGCCCTGTAGACCGTGCGTATCCGTTCGAGATCGAACGAGCGAGGTGGGATGGCTCCGATCTGGCTGAGGCCGTCCTCCGCTGCCCTGCTTGTGCGACCGCAGCCGGCGGCTCGACCAGTTGCTATCGAGGCTCCCGTTCGTGACGTGGCACTTCAGCCGATTGCTCCTGGCTGTCGCCGAATGACTGCACGTCACCCACCACGAGAGGAGCGGTGAATGGCTGACGGAGGGCTGAGGAGATGACGCCCAGGGTGCTGATGTATCACAGCATCTCTACGCGCGGGAGTGGTGATTTCGAGCAGCGTTACGTTCTGCCGGAGCGTACGTTCCGGGCACACCTCGATCTGCTTCGCGTGCTCCGGATCCCGGCTCTCCCGATCGAGGCGCTGCTGGAAGCTCAGCCGCGCCGAGGCGTCATTCTGACGTTCGACGACGCCTATGAGGACTTTGCCACTACGGCCTGGCCGCACCTCCGTGACCGAGGGTATCCCGCCGCCGTCATGGTCCCGACCGCCCACGTCGGGGGTCGGGACGAGTGGAACGCGGGTGAGGCCCCCGCGCTCCGACCGCTCCTGACCTGGAGTGCACTGCGACAACTCCACGCTGAAGGCGTCGCTATCGAGTCGCATAGCGCCACCCATCCCGACCTGCGCGCGCTTCCTATCGAGCAGGCCGAACGCGAGCTACGCTCGTCTCGGGTGCGAATCGCCACCGAGCTCGGCCATCCGCCTCGCTTCCTCGCCTACCCGTATAACCGAGCCTCGCCGGAACTGGCGCAGGCCGTCGATCGAGCCGGCTATCAAGGCGCGGTGTGCGGTCATTGGACCGACGACAGTCCCTTCAATCGGCGTCGCTACGACGCAGGCTGCGCGAGCCTGCCACGCTTTGCGCTCGACGTCCTTGGCGTGGCTGACGTCGCGCGGCGGGCGAAGCGGAGCGGACGCAAAGTCGTGACACGGGTCCGGCGCGATGCCGCCGAGTACCGTCAACCCGCCAAGGAGGACGTCTCGTGATTGCGCTTGACCCACAGCCCGTCAGCCAGACACCCGCCCGGCCAACCAGCCGGCCAACCAGTCAATCCCCTAACGGGATGGCGTGTCCGCCCAGGCTGCGTGTACGCGCAATCGACGACCCGAACGAAGCCCAGGCACTGGCTCCTGCCTGGGATACGCTTGTCGCCCGTTCGCCAGCCGCAACGCCATTCTCTTCGGCTGCCTGGAATCTAGCATGCTGGCGTCAGCTTGGCCGAGGTCGGTTGCTGGTGCTGGCCTTCGAGGGCGCGGACGAACTGGTCGGGATCGCGCCGCTGTACCTCGAACCGGGGCCGCATCGACGGCTCCGCTGGATCGGGATGCTCGCGCCCCCGACATGGCGCCACTATCCCGTGGCAGACTACGCCGATCTCGCCGCCGCGCCGGGGTTCGAGACTGAGGTCGTCGATGCGTTCCGGGCCTGGCTCGACGCGCATCGCAAGCGCTGGCGAACGCTTGACCTGGGACTGCTGCCTGCGACCGGCGTGCTCGCGCCCCGCCTGGCTGGACGTGCCGCGCCAACACCGCTCGGGACGTCGCTGGTCATGGGGCTTCCAACCTCCTGGAGGGAGTATGTCGGCAGCGTCTCGCCGAACCTCCGCCCGGCGCTCGAACGGATCCCCAGGAAGTTGCAGCGCGAGCGCGATGCACGCTATGAGCGAGTCACATCGGTTGAGGAACTGCCGGCAGCGCTCGACGATCTCATTCGCCTGCACAGCGACCGCTGGACGGCGGAGGGGCTGCCGGGCGTCTTCTCGTGTGAGGAGACCCGCTCGCTGGTGCGCGATGCTGCCGCACGCTTCCTCGCGCTCGGCTGGCTTCAGTTGTGGCGGCTCCAGATCGACGGCGAGGTCGCGGCTGTGCAGTTCAACCTGAGGCTTGGCAGCACGGTCTACTTCTGGTCAAGCGGCTATCAGACGGGAACCTTCGACCTGTACAGCCCTGGCCGGACGCTCATGGCGCACACGATCCGCACCGCCATCGTGGAAGGCGCGCGTACGTACGACTTTCTGCGCGGCGATCACACCTACAAGCGCCGTTTTGGCGCCGAGGCTGTGCCCCTGGTTGCGCTACATGAGCATACCGGCCCGTTGGCTCGGATCGGTCTGGGCGGCTGGGATCTCGGTGTCGGGTTGGCGAAAGGCGCCTATCACCGCGCAGAGGCGTGGCGACGATCATCGTGACCGCACCGTCAATCCAGATTTGCAGGGTCAATGTTGCGCCGACATCCTGGAGATGTGGCGACGTTCATCCTGACCGCACCGTCATCCTGACCGCACCGTCAATCCAGGGGTAGCAGGGCACGAGACAGGGGCCGGCCAACTCTATGTGCTGGCCGGCCCCTGTCTCGATCGTTGTGGGCGCTGACGATCTACGCGGCGCGCTTCGCCTGCACGTAGGCGGCTACGCTGCTGACCGAGTCGAAGTTCTCGGGCGTGACGTCTTCGTCGGCCACCAGGATCCCGAAGGTCTCCTCCGTGAACATGATCAGGTCGAGCACGCCGGTCGAGTCCACCACCCCGGTTTCCAGCAAGGATGCGTCATCGGGCAGCATGGCGGTGGCGTCGTCGAACAGGAAGTTCTGAATGATGAATCTCCGGATGATCTCGTTGGTGTCCTCGCGCACGGTTCCCCCCTCGAGGAGCTGATGTATTAGCGGGCCGCGGCTAGTGCCATGCCAGCACGAGCGGCGCGGAAATCACGCACGATGACGGTATCGGTGTGGCTGCCCTGGGTGCGCTCGGAGAATTCGTCCCAAAACGCACGCCGGAAGAGTCCAAAGGAGACCATTCCGACGAGGGCCATATTCTCGATTTCGCTGAGTCGCCCGCCCTGACGCGCCCGATTCAGGAGCCAGGTCGCGGCGGCTGGCTTGAACACGCCGTCCGCTGCGATACGCGACGGTTCGAGCAGGTCGGCAGCGTAGTCTGGCGCGGATGGACCGGCGAAGGCGGCGCGGATCGGCGCTCGGAACGGCTGTTTCGTCCGTCGGGCGATCTCTGGTGGGAGCAGATCGGCCACGGCCCGTTTGAGCACGGCCTTTTCGTTCAGGCCGGCCAGCTTCATGGGTGACGGCAAGCGATTGCAGAACTCGATCACCCGGTAGTCGAGGAAGGGGAAGCGCCCCTCGACGGCGTGCGCCATCGCCACCCGGTCCCCCTGAGAGGAGAGTAGGTACGGGTTGAGAAAGGTCACGATCTCGGCATGCTGGGCTCGCGACACCGGATCCCAGCCGTCACGCTGGTCGGCCAACAGCCGCTCCAGATCGCGCTGCCCCGCGTCCCGAGCAGCCGCCTGCACGTCCTCGGTGAAGTAGCGGTGGAGCCGTCCAGTGTTTCGCCATCTGATCGCGTGGCTGAAGTTCGGCGCCCCGGCACGCTCCAACTCGACCCCGAAGAACGCCTCGAGGTACGCCTGCGACGGCCGCGCTAACTCGGGGATGTGACCGTAGAGCCGGCGCAGCAGCCGCGGGCGGAGCGCGGAGTCGGGCTGCCGCGCCCAGAAGGCCCGGACCTTTGCCTCTTTGAAGATGTCGTAGCCCACCAGGAACTCGTCAGCACCCTCGCCGGTCAGCACCACCTTGAGGCCAGACTGCCGGACCAGCCCGGCCAGCAAGAAGAGCGGCGCTGGAGCCGTTCGCAGCAGCGGCGTTTCGGCGTGCCAGACGACCTCTGGAAAGACCTTCGCAATGTCCTGGGGGCCGCAGGTGATGGTGTGGTGCTGGGTGCCCAGCGCGGCCGCGAGCCGATCCTGATGCGGCCGCTCGTCGAACTCGCCGTCGGTGAAGGCCACCGCAAATGTTTGAAGCGGCATCGTGGCGTGCCGCTGCGCCAGCGCCGTCACCGCCGATGAGTCCAGCCCTCCGCTCACATACGCCCCAACCGGGACGTCAGCTTGCAAACGTAGTCGCGTGGCGTCGGAAAGAAGGGCGCGGAGTTGTTCGGCCGCCTCATCGTCGCGCATCGGACGCTCGGCGTACTGAGGCGGAAACTCGGGCTGCCAGTACTGCCGGACCGAGAGTCTGCCCTGCTGCGCAATCAGGAGATGGCCAGGCAACAGGCTCTCGATCCCCTCGAACATCGTACGGGGCGGGACTGGCGACCAGGTCGTGAACACCTGACTGAGCGCCACGAGGTCGAGCTGACGCGGAACGTCCGGCTGGGTCAGAAGCGCCTTGATCTCCGAACTGAAGATGAGTCGCCCGCCCGTCTGGGTATAGTAGAGGGGGCGGACGCCGACGCGATCGCGGGCAAGCACGAGCCGCTGCCGGGTGCGGTCCCACAAGGCGAAGGCGAAGTCACCGTTGAGGGCGTGAACGCAGTCGTCGCCGCGCTCTTCGTACAGGTGAAGGATCGTCTCGCAGTCTGAGCCGGTCCTGAAACGATGCCCGCGTGCACGTAGCTCGTCCCGAAGCTCGACGTGGTTGAAGATCTCGCCGTTGCAGATCAGCCACACCGACTCGTCCTCGTTCGTCAGTGGCTGGAGTCCTCCGGACAGATCGACAATGCTCAGGCGAGCGTGCCCCAGGGCAACCCGATCGTCGACATACAGGCCCGCCGCGTCCGGTCCCCGGTGCCTGAGCACGTCGACCATGCGTGCGATCTCATCAGGAGACGTCTCGCCGACCCGCGTCAGGACACCGGCAATGCCGCACATTCGGCCAACTCCGTGCTGAGGCTGCGCTTATCGACCTTCCCGTTCTCGGTGCGCGGGAGCTCGCCGACGATGCGAATATGTTTCGGCTGCATGTAATCGTCGAGCACGCGGGCGCAGTGTGCTCGCACGACACGCTCAGTTAGGAGAGCGCCGGCGCGGAAGGTGACCGTGAGCGCGATGGCCTGGCCAAGTACCGGGTCCGGCACGCCTACGACAGCCGCCTCAGCCACGCCCTCCAGTTGGCAGACCGCGTTTTCGACCTCGCGCGGGCTAACCTTTTCACCCCGGCTCTTGATGACGTCGTCCTTGCGGGCCACGAAGTACAAGAACCCCTCCGCGTCCATGCGGAAGAGATCGCCGGTGTGGAGGACGGTCTCACCGGGCATCGGCCCTGGCCGGAAGCGGTCGGCCGTCAACTCCGGCGCCCGCCAATAGCCGCGCGTCACGTGCGAGCCCCGAACGACGAGTTCGCCGACGCAGCCGGCTCCGAGGCGTTGCCCATCATCGCCGACGACGTACACCTCGGTGCCCGGGATGGCGATGCCGACTGAATCGGGGCGGCGATCGAGCTCCTCAGGCGGCAGATACGAGACGCGCTTGCACTCGGTCAGGCCGTACATCGAGAAGATGCGGACGTCCGGCCAGGACTGGCGCAGCGTCATGATATGGCTCACGGGCAGTGCTGCTGCCGTGTTCGTGATGTAACGAAGCGACGACGGTGTACGCGCGAGTAGATCCGGGTACTTCAGCAGGAGGGCCACGAGCGTCGGCACGGCTGCCAGCCCGGTCACCCCTTCCTGCTCCATGAGCGCGACCGTTCGAGCTGGGAAGGCAAAGCCCGATTCCAACACCACTCGGGCGCCGACCTGGAACGCCAGGAAGATCTGGTACAGACCGTAGTCGAAGGCCAGCGGTAGCACGTCGAGGATGACGTCATCCTCGGTGTTCTGAACGTAGGCGTTGATCGAGGTGGCTGCCGCGACCATGTTGGCATGGGTCGGCATCACGCCCTTCGGCGTCCCGGTGCTCCCGGATGTGTAGATCAGCGTCGCCAGATCCACGTCGATGGTGTGGCAGGGCGGGCGGGTGGCCGGATAGCCCTCCAGGTCGCTCCAGCGCACCACTTGCGCGGCACTCGTCAGTCCAGGGACAGCGTCGTCGACCCAGACGCAGCAGCGCAGCGACGGTGTGCCCGCGATGACATCGAGCGCTTCGCCCACGCGGCTGCTATCGGCGACCAGCGCAGTCGGCTCGGCATCGGCGAGGAGCAGCGCCAGTTTGTCGCGCCGGGTGCCCGGATGGAGGACTATGAAGATGGCGCCGGCCTTGAGGGCGGCGAAGATCGCCACAACCGTCTCGATGCTGGTCGGTAGCTGGATCATCACCCGGTCGCCACGCTGCACTCCACTTGCCCGTAGCGCGTGGGCGAGGCGATTGGCCTCCTCGTCGACCTCGCGGTAGGTGCGCCGCCGGCCACGGCAGACGAGGGCCATATGGTCGGGTCTCCGCGCCGCGCTGTGTTCTAGGAAGTGCTGAACGAGCACGATTGCCCCCGATGTTGTTCTGCCAGTCCGTCCACCGGCCGGATTGAGGCCTGGGCGGACGACTCCGTGCCGTCGAGCCAACCAATGACGCGGGCAGGATTCCCGGCGACCTGCGCGTTGGCTGGCACATCCTTCGTAACGACGGCGCCAGCGACGACCATCGCCCCCGTTCCGATCGTGACACCGGCCAGGATCGTGACTCGCGAGCCAATCCAGACTCCATCGCCGATGGTGACCGGTTTCCGCACGAGTCGACCCCACCGCTGCTGAGGGGGTCCAAGATCGTGCGTACTCGTCGAGATAAAGACGTCGTTACCTATCCCCACGCATTTTCCGATGGCCACCATGTCGTTGAGGTCGAAGTGGCACGAGTGATTGATGCAGGTGCCCTCGCCAATACTGAGCCGCGAATACACATCTCCACGGCCGCGCACGTCGAGCGCCCCGAGGAGATAGACGCGCGGATGCAAACCACTGAAGCCGGCTGCCCGATAGACGAGCGTGCGTACCTGCGGGAAGGTAGGAAATGGGAGGCAGCGAAGGAGAGTCTGGGCCACGGCCAGACGTGGGGGTACACCCATCTTCTGCCGCAACAGGTAGGCACCAATCTGCCGACCGCGCGAGTGACTAGTGGCCATCGCCGTGTGTAATGCGGGGGTCGTCGAACGATCAGGTGGGCAGCGTTCGCTCATCCGTTCCAGGCTGCGCGTGAACGACATGATTCGTCTCCTAGGGGTCGCTGCATCGCAACTATAGGAATCGACCGATGACCTCGGGTCGGGCTTCCATTGAGAACTGGTCGCGGCTCGACAGGTTGATCGGCGCGATCGTGCGACATAGCTTCAACTGCTCTGCGTGGGCCGCTCGCGGGGGAGGCTGCACGTGATACACGCGGCGTCGGAGCCCGTCAGCCTGACGTGCGGTGCCGAACGGCATCGACTGGCGGTGCCAACGTGCGGCGCAGGAGCGACACCGATTGGGGGTGCCGAGGAGTGGAGGATAGGGCTTGCCCGTGGTAGGAACGCCGCTGAGCCGCCGGGTGCCCGGCCCCCCCTTGACGGTCCGTGACCGTGCTGGTACCCTACGGGGGCGAACGTTCGCCTACTTCCTCGACGGTGTGTATTCCCGATGGCGCGGGTCTCGATCAAGACGGTGGCGGCCGTGGCAGGCGTGAGCTTCCAGACCGCGAGCAAGGTGCTCAACGGTCGAGGCTCGGTCTCGTCGGCTACGCGTGAGCGCATCCTGGGCGCCGCGGCCGACCTGGGCTACGTGCCGAACGCGCTGGCGCGCAGCCTCGTGACCCGCAGCACCCGCACTATCGGGGTCGTCGCCGCCGATCTGTCGGATGCAGTGCTGGCTCAGTTCGTGGTCGGCGCCGAGCGCGAGGCACGTCGCCACGACCTCTGCGTCATTATCGGCAGCATCGCCTCCGACGGCTCGGATGCAGGCCGCTACCTCCGGATGCTCGTCGAGCGCAGGGTGGACGGGTTGTTCCTAGCTGCTCCCGCACTCGAACGAGTCGCGGACGTATCTGCCATGCTCGACGCGCGGCTGCCGGTCGTTACGATTCATCGGGTGGCGGGCCTGAAGGTCTCGTGGGCTGGTGTGGACCAGGTGCGAATCGGTGAGGTGGCGACGTCTCACCTGATCGAGCAGGGGCGGCGGCGGATCGGCACGATCACCGGCCCGCTCACCCGTGCTGTCGTCCATCTGCGCCACGAGGGCTTCGCGCGGGCGCTCGACACAGCCGGCCTGCCGCTCGACGAGCAACGCGTCGAACGCGCCGATTGGGAGATCGACGGCGGCGCCCAGGCCGCGCTCCGGCTCCTCGAGCGCGTGCCGGACCTTGACGCAATTTTCGTCCACAACGATACGATGGCCATCGGCGCGCTCAGTGCACTGCACGCGCGCGGCCGGCGCGTACCTGATGATTGCGCGGTCATCGGCTGCGACGACATTCCCGCCGCCGGTCACACGATTCCGCCGCTCTCCACAATTCACGTCCCCTATTACGCCGTAGGCGCAGCGGCGATGCAACTTCTTATCGAGGAAATCGAACGGCCGGAGGGCACCAGCCCGGAGATCCGGCGGGTAGAACTGCCGTCCTGGCTCCGCTGCCGCTGGTCGTGTGGCTGCGGTAGCGGCGACCGTGACGCCACACTGCTCGCCGGTTCCTTGCCGTTGGAAACAGCCCAGCTCGTGAGTGTGCCGCCGCTGGCAACTGGGGCTGGGTCGTTATGACTGCGCCGAGCGGGGAGGAGTCAGAAGAAGCCAGGAGGGACACGGCACTCGTCAAGTCACGCCATGTGCTCGGGCGCCGCGGGGCGGTCAGCGGCAGGCTGCTGGCGCGGACCGAGCATCGCCCCAACGGCACGGGATGCGTGGTGCCGACGCACGTACCATCAGTGCAGAATCTCGCCGGCGTCGCCATGACGCCGCTAGCAATCCACAAGGCGATCCATACAGGGAGCTTAGATGTCAGAGAGTAACGGCCGCTCGACCATCCACCGACGTACGTTCCTACGGATGCTTGGCCTGACCACGACCGCCGTGGCCGCGACTGGCCTGCTCCAGGCGTGCGCTGGCTCGGCCAGCACGCCAGCCCCGAGCAAGCCGGCCGAGTCCAAACCGGCCGCGCCGGCCGCCACAAAGCCGGCCGAAAGTAAGCCCGCCGCGCCGGCTGCTCAGGCTGCCGCGACGACGGCGCCAGCCGCGAAGACCGACGCGAAGCCGGCAGGGGACGCGGCCGTACCGTCCGGCAACGTCACGCTCAAGTTCTGGAACGGTCTGACCGGCCCAGACGGCAAGGTCCTCGAGGAACTCGTCGGCAACTTCCAGACGAAGTACCCGAACATCAAGATCGAGCAGCAGCAGATCCCCTGGAACGACCTCTATCCGAAGCTCCTGACCGCCATCCCGGCCGGCGAGGGGCCGGATATGGCGCTCATCCACACCTACGAAATCCCCCGCTTCAGTGAGGGCGGCCATATTACCGAGATCGCGCCCGACGAACTGAAGGCCCAGAGCCTCGACGCGGCTGACTTCTACGACGTCGCCTGGAAGGGCGGCGAGTTCAAGAGCAAGCGCTGGTCGCTGCCGCAGGACGTCCCGAGCATGGGCTTGTTCATCAACAACGCGATGTTCAAGAAGAACAACCTCTGGGACGGCGACAAGCCAAAGGCGCCCAAGAACATGGACGAGTTCCTCTCCATGGCGAAGGCGTGCACCAAGGGCGACGAGCACGGCCTGTGCTGGGGCCAGGGGACGGCCGCTCGCTGGCAGTGGCAGCAACTGCTCTGGCAGAACGGCGGCGACCTGTTCGACGCCAACGAACAGCCGACGCTCGATACGCCCGAAGCCATCGAAGTCACCCAGTTCCATCTGGACATCTTCAAGAAGCACGCGATCTCCCCGCTCGGCATCACCAATACCGTCGACTCGTTCCGGACCGGTAAGTTCGGGATGATGGTCCAGGGCGGCTGGAACATCCCGGGGCTGATCGAGGCGAAGCTTGACTTCACGCTGGTGCCGATCCCCCAGTGGTTCAAGAAGACCGTGGTCTGGGCATCGTCGCACCAGTTCGTCTTGCCAACCCCCAAGAGCAAGGACGACAACAAGCGAAAGGCCGCACTGGCCTACTACAACTGGTTCAGCCAGAATGCCCTGACCTGGTCCCAGAAGGCCGGCCACGTCGCGGCGCGCCGCTCGATCGTCAAGAGCCCGGAGTTCCAGGCGGTCAAGCCGCTAGTGGTGTTGGCGAACCAGGAACAGTACTGGCGGCTCCAGCCGGCCACCCACAAGATCATCGAGGTGGAGACGCGCGAGCCGGTGGCGCTCGAGAACGTGGCCACCGGCGTCGCGACGCCCGAACAGGCGATGAAGACGCTCCAGGAAGAGATCAAGCGAGTCCGAGTCTAGCTCGGACGCCCCCTCCGTGCACGGGCGGCGGCGCCGGACGGCGCCGCCGCACCGTACGTGGGCCTACACCAATCGACGGGCGACTGGCGTTGCGAGTCAGTTGCCCGGCGAGTGCGCAGCCGTGATCCGCACCTCGCTCGACAGTGCGCTCGACGCGTTCCGACTATCCCACAGATGCGACTCGCCCACGCCCGCACCAGGTACCTGATGCCCGTACTGAGTGCGTGAGGCCCGACGACCTGACTCTTCCAGCCCAGGTCTCGACGACACCAATAACGCCCACATGCCACACTTGCTGAACGCCGGGGCCGGCTGTCTGGCCGGCCCGTCTCGAACCGACGAAGGGGTCTGACGATGGCCGCCCAGAGCATGCAAGGCCAGCGCAACCACGCCCAGGGTCTGCACGCCCAGGGTTTACACGCCGATCGGCGGCGCGAGGAGCGCACGGCCTGGCTGCTCCTTGCGCCGTACCTGCTGATGTTCCTCGCGTTTCTGGTCTACCCCTCGATCCAGGGGCTGTACATGAGCTTCACCGACGCTCGCCTCGGGCGGGCGGCGATGCCCTGGGTCGGTTGGGACAACTATGCCTACGTTCTGACGGACCCGCTCTTTCATCGAACGGTGCTCAATACGCTCGCCTTCGTGCTGGAAAGCACGCCCCTGCTGATTGTGATCCCGCTCTTGCTGGCCGTAGCGCTGCATCGCGCCATGCCCCTGAGGGCGGTCCTACGGGGGGCGTTCTTCGTCCCGTTCACCCTGTCCGTCTCCGTGATCGGTATCACCTGGTGGTGGCTGCTCCAACCTCAGTTCGGGCTGATCAACGTGTACCTGCACGAGATCGGCATCGACCCGCCCGGTTGGTTCACGAGCGGCGCCTGGGCCATGTTCGCCGTCGTCCTGGCGACGGTCTGGTGGACGGCCGGCTACAACCTGATCCTGTTCCTGGCTGGCCTCGGCGCGATCCCGGTGACCGTCTACGAGGCAGCCAAGATCGACGGGGCTACCTGGTGGGACGAGTTCTGGTACGTCACCCTGCCGCTGCTCCGCCCGACGATGCTGCTGGTGGTGGTGATCCAGGTTATCGCCTCGTTTCAGGTCTTCGGGCAGGTCTTCGTGATCACGACCGGCGGCCCCGGCGATGCCACCCGCACGGTCATCCAGTACGTCTACGAGGCCGCCTTCGTCAACCAGCGGATGGGCGACGGCTCGGCGGCAGCCTGGGTATTGTTCGTGGTCATCATGATCTTCAGCGTCATTCAGTTCCGCTTCTTGCGCGGCCACACGGAGTACTGAGATGCAGACCGACGCGCCCCTCGGCGTCTCGACTCCAGTGGCGAGCGCCGCGCGTTCCCGGGTAGGCATCGGCGGCTGGGCGCCGAGCACCCTCGTGCTCACCGGCGGCCTGACGATTCTGGCGGCGCTCTGGCTGGTGCCGATCGCCTGGATCGTCCTGACTGCCCTCAAGCCCGAGCCGGAGATCATCCGCCTGCCGATTCGCTGGCTCCCCGAGCAATGGACCCTCGCGAACGTGGTGGCGGCGTTGACGACGGCTCGGACCGCCAACGTGGCGGTAGCGTTCTTCAACAGCGTCGTCGTCGCCATCCTCGAGACGGGGCTGACGCTCATCGTGGACGCGATGGCGGCGTACGCGCTGGCCCGCCTGACCTTCCGCGGGCGGTCAGTGGTGTTCGCGGCCATCATCGCGAGCATCATGGTACCGACCCAGATCACGCTGGTGCCGCTCTACGCGATGTTCCAGCAAGCTGGCTGGCTGTCGAGCTATCAGGCGCTGGTGCTGCCGGGACTCAGTCGAGCCTTCGGCGTGTTCCTGCTGCGCCAGTTCTTCCTGGGCGTGCCGAAGGAACTGGAGGACGCCGCCCGAATCGACGGGGCCGGCATCTTCACCATCTTCTACCGGGTCGCGCTGCCGCTCGTGCAGCCGGCGATGGCATCGCTGGCGATCTTCACCTTCCTACGGTCGTGGAATGACTTCACCTGGCCGTTGATCGTGATCAGCCGCAACGACATGATGACGCTGCCGGTCGCGCTGGCGCGGCTGCTGTTCGCCTATCGCGTCGAGTACGGCATCGTCATGGCGGCGGCGGCCGTGAGCGCGCTGCCGCTGATCGTGGTGTTCTTCGTCTTCCAGCGCCACATCGTGCAGGGCATCGCGCTCACTGGCCTGAAGGAGTGACCGGGCGGGACGTCAGTGGGGGGTACGCACGGGTACGTTCCACTGACGCCCATGCGCCCACGGCCTCGACGCCCACTGCCTCGATGCCCACTGCCTCGATGCCCACTGCCTCGATGCCCACCGCCTCGACGCCCGCCTGAACGACTTTGCGAGATGCAGGTCATCACGTTCACGGAGATGGCCTGCCTCTGCCTACCTGTGAGGAGTACCTTGCGTTCGACACGCTCGCTCGACGGCACCTGGGCCGCCCGACTCGACCCGGATGACGTTGGCCTGTCCCAGGGCTGGTTCTCGTCCGATTGCCCGTTTGACCGGACCTTGCCGGTCCCGCTGCCGTGGCAGGCGGCAGACCCGTCCCTGCGTCAGTATGCCGGGGCCGTCTGGTACCGCCGAACGTTCGAAGTGCCAGCGGGATTGGCCGGTGGCGCGGACGGTGAGATGGCGGGGCGCTCGGTGGCGCTGCGCTTCGGGGCGGTGGACTACCTGGCCGACATCTGGGTGAATGGCGTGCACCGCGGGCGCCACGAAGGCGGCTACAGCCCGTTCGAGGTCGAGATCGGCGAATCGCTCCGAGCGGACGGCGAGAACGTCGTCACGCTGCGGGTCTTCGACCCGGCGGACGTCGCGGAGATCCCGCACGGCAAGCAAGGTGGGCGCTGGTACACCCCGATCAGCGGGCCGTGGCAGTCGGTCTCGCTCCTGGTTCGTCCGCCTGAGCGAGTGGAGCGGCTGCGCTGCTTCCCTGATGCCCTGCACGGGACGGTTCGAGTGGCTGCGACGGCCCACGCCGTGAGCGAGCCGCGTGCCCTCGAGATCGAGATCGTGGACCCGACGGATGGCTGCGTCGTCGGCCAGGCTCGCGCGCTCGTGGCGCCCGACGCTCCGACAGCCTGGACCGAGCACACGCTCCCCCGGCCACGGCTCTGGGAGCCGGCTACACCGCACCTGTACGTCGTGCGCGCGACGCTCCGGCCGCTCGACGGCGCGGGTGACCGCACGGGCGACTCCCTCGACGTGCTGGAAGACCGCTTTGGTCTGCGGACCGTGGAGGTGCGCGGCGGCGCGCTGTACTTGAACGGCCGCCCGTTCTATCTGCGGGGCGCGCTCGATCAAGCGTACTGGCCGGAGACGCTCTACACGGCGCCATCTGATGAAGAGATCGAGCGCGAGATTCGGCTGGCGAAAGAACTTGGGCTGAACCTGCTCCGCAAGCACATCAAGCCCGAAGACCCTCGCTACCTCGACGCTGCCGATCGGCTTGGCATGCTGATCTGGGCCGAGCCAGCCAATCCGCGCACGTTCACTGAGACGGCTCGCACCGGCCTGCGCCGCGACCTGCTAGCCACGATCGAACGCGACTTCAACCATCCGAGCACGATCGTCTGGAGCCTCTACAACGAGGATTGGGGGCTGCCGAACCTCTGGGCCGACGAGGAGAAGCAGACGTGGCTGGCGTCGCTCTACGCTGAGGTCAAGGCGCTCGACCCAACCCGCCCAATCTGCGACGACTCCGGCTGGGCGCACGTCGTGACCGACCTGAACGACTATCACGAGTACTACGCGCTGCCCGAGCGGGCCGCGCGCTTCCGTCAGCGCCTCGACTTCATCCGGGCGCACCCCCAGGACAACTTCGCGCAGGGCCGCGAGCCGGGCGGTGAGCCAGTGCTCGTCTCCGAGTTCGGGAACTGGGCGGTCGCTAACCCGGGGGACGCCCGCGCCCGAAGCGGCGGCCAGGATCCGCCCTGGTTCCACTACGACCGGGCCTATACCCGTGTGGACGGCTTGCCGCCTACGCCACCCGATAACCCGGTGACCGAGCGGTTGAAGACGATCGCCGGCTTCGAGGAGCGTTTCCAGGCGCTCGGCCTCGCCGCCGTCTTCGGGGCGCCCGAACGACTCGTCGAACACGTACAGCGGCGGGCGTTTCGGGCGATCAAAGCCCAGATCGACGAGATGCGCCGCCGACCGGACATCGCCGGCTACGTGGTCACCGAATTCTCAGATATCGAGTGGGAAGCGAACGGCTGGCTCGACTACTGGCGTCAGCCAAAGGCGTTCCACCGCGACCTTGCGGACGTCAACGCCGAGGTGGGTCTAATCGCGACGCCCGACCGCCCGAACGCCTGGGGCGGCGATGAGTTTGCCGTGCGCGTCGCGGTGGCGAACACCACGGACAAGTCGGTGCGTGGGCGGCTGCGCTGGCGACTCGACGGGACCGCTCTGGCGGGCGAGACGCTCGCGGGGGCTGGGGCGCACACGGTCGACGAGACGGCCGTCATTCGACTGCGGGCGCCGGCCGACCGGCCTGGGAACGCCCGCCTGCTGATCGAACTCGTCGACGGCGAACGAAACGTCGCACGAACCTATGCCGAGTTGGCGTTCGCGCCGCACGCGTCCGGCCTGATCCCGGCGGTGCCTGCTAACGGCAATACCCTCGACCGCGTCTTCCGTCAGCGGCTGGAACGGCAGGGGTTTCGTATCCCGCGCGGCTTCGATCCCGCTGTGCCGCTCGCCATCACCAGCCGGCTGGACGAGGCGTTGCTGGAGTATGTGGAGGCCGGCGGGCGCGTCCTGTATCTGGCCGGTACGTCGAGCGAGGGTGCCGATCTGGCCGGGCTGCGCTTCGATCCGCTCAGCCCGGGCGAAAGCTGGCGGATGGCGGCGGGCTCCGCCTGGGCGCGGACCGACCTGCTCGCTCCCGCTCCAGTGCTGACCGATCTTGGCTGGGAGGTTGCCGACATCTTCCCATCCCAGACGATCGACGCCGGCTCGGTGCGGCCAGCGGACACCCAACTGTGTGGCTGGTTCGAAGGGTGGCTGGCCAATGCCGGTTCGCTCGCGCTGCTACGGACGCTGGGCCGCGGCCGGCTCCTCGCCGCCACGTTCCGCTTCGAGGACCGCTACGGTCTGGACCCAGTGGCGACCCTGCTGTTGAATCGGCTGGCGAGCCTGCTCCTCGAGACGTGAGCCGTCGACTGTTCGGATGGACCGGCCGGGCCTCACGACTGGGCCGGATGATGCCCCCATAGTCCCAGCGGGGAGAGGCGTTGTGGGACAGTACGCTCGAAACGCCCAGGCGATACGCCCGTGACCTGACGACGAGCGCTCACCCCAGGTACCAGGCCGTTCGCTGTTTGCGCTCAGCGGCGCGGCTGCTGAGATCGTATCCCCACGGCCCGACTCGTTGGCATAGCTGGGTGCGCGGCACCCGGATGGTGGAGCGGGTACCATGCCAGAAGGAGCACCGCGCGATGTCGGGCGGGAGCGTCCGATGCCGCAAGCCGCGGCATCGGACGCCTTCGTGTGTCTGACAATCGCGGCGAGCACCGCCGTCTACACTGGATACCGTCAAGACAGGACGAGGAGGGGATATGTCCACGGTCCAATCGCTCAAGCAGCGGATCAAGGCCGGCGAGGTCGTCGTGGCGTTGCGGCCGCCGATTGGCATCAGCCGCGGCCAACTCGAAACCGCGCTGTCGAAGGGCACGTACGACCTGTTGTACATCGACGGCCAGCATACCGCCTTCAGCGACGACCAGTTGGTGAACGTCTGCGCGATGGCCGAGGAACTTGGGTTGCCAGTCCAGTTCCGCATCCCTCACACCCGCCTGACCTTCCTGATCGGCCGCTTCCTGGATATGGGGGTGAGCGCCATCCTGGTACCTGAGGTGGTAGAGCCAGTCACCGTGGACGAAGCCATCGCGTACGCGTATTACCCGCCGGAGGGCAACCGAAGCTGGGGCGGCGCCGCTCGCTTCGGCACTCGGAGCCGGAGCGGCCGGCTGAACAGCACCGAGTACGCGGCCTGGTGGAATCAGCACGTCGTCCTGTCCGTGCAATTGGAGTCGTGCCGGGCGATCGACAATGCCCGCGCTCTGGCGAAGCCGGGCGTCGACTATCTCGCGTTCGGCCCGAATGACCTCGGCTTCGACCTGGCGCGGCACCCCGAGTACCGGCTGAAGACGGTGGACGAGTGCATGCTCGACGTAGCCGCGCAGGTGAAGGGGACCGGCACGCGGCTCGGTATGGCGGTCGTCACCGAGCCGGATCAGCGCGGCAAGTACCTGGAGATGGGGCTGACCATGTTCCAGGAGACACCGCGCCCGTAGGCGCCAGCCCCGTACCTCGACGGCCACGCGCTCATGTGCGTAGGCAGCCAGCGCCGGCAGTCGTCGTCGTGTCACGCTGCCCGGACGGCCTGGCAGCCGCCGTCCGCACCCAGGATCCACGGAGGGAGACGCCCGTTATGCCCAAACTGGTCATCATGCCGCCGCTCGACGACCTGAAGCGTAGCTTTGCGACGCGCCTACCGGTCGACCTGCCCCAGTACACGGTGGTCGCGCCGGAGACCGAGGACGAGGCCCGCCGCGAGCTACCTGATGCTGAAGCCGCCTACGGCTGGATCTCGCCCGATCTGCTGCCGCTGGCCGGCAAACTGCGCTGGCTCCAAAACCCGGATGCCGGCCCCCGCCCTGGCTACTTCTATCCGGCCCTGATCGAGCATTCGGTGGTCATCGCCAACCCGCGCGGCATCTACAACGACCACATCTCGCAGCACGTCATGATGTTCCTGCTGGCCCTCGCGCGTGGCCTGCCGTACTATGTGGAGGCACAGCGGGAGCACCGCTGGGATCCGGATGCCCGCCCCCGCCCGGCCCTCGATTTGGGTGAGGCGACGGCGCTGATCGTCGGGGTCGGCGGAATCGGCCAGGAGACGGCCCGGCTGTGCGACGCTTTCGGGATGCGCGCCATCGGCGTGGACGCGCGCTGGGAGCATGATGCGCCAGCCGCCGAGCGCCACGGCCCTGAAGACCTGGACAACGTGCTACCCCAGGCCGACGTGGTGATCGCGACGACGCCACATACGCCCCAGACCGAGGGCATGTGGAACGCCCGCCGCTTCGAGCGGATGAAGTCGACGGCCTTCTTCATCAACATCGGGCGCGGCAAGACGATGAAGCTGGACGACCTGACAGCGGCGCTCCAGCGCGGCCAGATCGCCGGTGCCGGCCTGGACGTCTTCGAGACGGAGCCGTTGCCGTCCGACCATCCGCTCTGGTCGCTCCCGAACGTGCTGCTGACGCCGCACATCGCGGTCAAGGACGCCGAGAACCTGCCCGAGCGCCGCTACCAGGTGCTGCTGGACAACGCCCGCCGCTTCGCCGCTGGCGAGCCGCTCCGTAACGTCGTCGACAAGGCCGCCTGGTTCTAGCTCGTCCGGGCCGTGCCAGGGCTCGCCTGAGGCGGACAGCAGGCTGAGGAATCAGCCTGCTGTCCGCCCGGCCGGTCCCGCTGGCCGGCGCCTGCTTACCGATGCCCGCTTACCGGACCTTGACGCCTTCCTTCTCCAGCAGGCCCTCGGCGTCCTTCTGGAGCGCCTTCATCGCGTCCGCGGCCTTCGCCTGCCCCGAGGCGATCGACTGGATCGCGATGATGACCCGGTCTCCAATCGGCGGGAACTGCGGCACCGTGCGGTACGCCATGTAGCCGTCGCCGGCTCGCTTCATCACCGACTCATGGAGCGCTGCCAGGTCTGAGCCCTGCCAGGTGAACTTCTTCTTTACGTCCGGATTGGTCAGCATCGACGAACGGGTGCCGGCAAGATGGCCCTTCTCCAGCGCCGCCCAGAGCATCATCTCCTTGCTCGTGGCCCACTGCACCATCGCCCAGGCCGCGTCCTTCTTCTTCGAGGCCGGGTTGATCAAGAAGCCGTGCACGGCAAGCTGTGGGAAGTGGCCCTTCGGCCCGCTCGGCGTGTTGGTGAACGCCATCTTTTCAGCAAGCTGACCCTTGCTCGTGTCGATGATCGCCTGGACGTTGCCCATGCCGTCGAGGAAGCAGGAGGCCTTGCCTTGCTGCATCATGGTGGCCGCGAGGCCGCTGTCGAGCTTCGGCGAGCCGGGCGGCGAGTACTTCGAGAGCAGCGTTGCAAACATGTCGGCCGTCTTGATAGCCTCCGGCGAGTCGAAGGTCGGGCGGAGGTCATCCGGCGGGTTGGCGAAGAAGCCGCCGCCGTAGGAGATCAGCCAGTTGGGCCAGATCCAGTGCAGGTTGTCCTGGGTGACGAACCCGGCCATCTCGGCGGTCTGGACCTTGGGCACAGACTCTTGGAGCGCGTCGAACGTCTCCGGGAACTTCGGGCCGTTCTTCGCCCAGACGTCGGAGCGGTACCCCACGACCGTGCTGTCCGCGAGCCAGGGGAGCGCGTAGATCGTGTCGCCCTTCTTGAACGGCGCGACGGCGCCAGCCACGAAATCGTTCACGTCCAGGGTCTGCTTATCGGTCAGCTTGTCGTTGTCGATGAACGGGTTGAGCGGCTCGGCCCACTTGGCGTTGATCCAGCGCCCGCTCCGTACGAAGATCATCTGCAAGACGTCGTAGGCGCCCGATCCGCTCGACAGTTCCAGGTCGGCGCGCTGGTTCAGGATCGGGAAGGCCAGCAGGTCGATCTCGGCCTTGATGCCGGTCTTCTGCTCGAGTTCAGGTAACTTCGACTGCAAGCCCTCGCCGTAGACATGGTTGGTCATCATCATCTTGAGCGACGTGCCAGCGTATGGCTGGCCGGTCTTGGCCGGTGCCTGCTGAGTGGCTCCCTGCTTGCTTGCGGCCGGCTGGCTCGCGCCCGACTGGGCGGCCGGCTTCTGCTCGCCTGACCCGCCGCTCGGAGCAGCCGGCGCCTGGCTACAGGCGCTCAGTAGCCCCAACCCGGCCAGCCCGACGGCCCCGGCCAGCAGCCGTCGGCGTGACATCCGTTCTGATAGCACCCTCGACGTCATCACAGCCCCTCCTCGGAGTTCTCCACCCGAGCCTTGTTGCCTAGCCCTTCACCGAGCCCGTCGACGATTGCCACGGCCACGATGCCGCTAGCCCTTCACCGCGCCAGCCGTCAGCCCCCGCACCAGGTACTTCCGCACCAGCAGCGAGAACGCCACCACCGGCAGCATGATCAGCGTGCCCCCGGCCCCGATCTTTCCGTACTCCCAACTTTCGTAGTTCATGAAGTTCACGATCGCCACGGGCGCGGTCAGCGCATCGCTGCGGGCCAGGATCAGCGCGTAGAAGAAGTCATTCCAGGACACCAGGAAGCAGAAGATCGCCGTCGTCGCGAGGCCAGGCGTCGCAAGTGGCAGCGTCACCCGCAGGAACGTCCCCAGCACGCCGGCCCCGTCGATATAGGCAGCTTCCTCCAACGAGACCGGCAGGCCGTCGAAGAAGGTCCGCATCATCCAGATGACCAGCGACAAGTTGAAGGTCAGGTAGATGACGATCAACCCTTCGCGGGTGTCGATCAGGTCGAGCCGCTTGTAGATCAGGAAGAAGGGGATGCCGAAGGCGATTGGCGGCGCCATCCGGGTCGCCAGCATCCACAACTCGACGTACCGCTCGGCGCCGAAGCGCGCCCGCGAGAGCGCGTAGGCGGCCGGTACCCCGAGCAGGAGCGAGAGGACGGTCGTGCTCGTCGAGGTGATCGCGCTATTGCTCAACGCCCGCACGAACTTGCCTTCAAGTACCGCCTGATAGTTCTGGAGCGTCAGCGGCGCGAAGACGTTCGGCGGCATCTTGAACGCGTCGGCCTCGCTTCGGAACGACATCTGGACCAGCCAGAGGAACGGGAAGAGGACGATCAAGATCAGGAGTCCGACCAGGGTCAGCACGAGCGCGCGCTGGATGGTCCGCGAGCGCGGCGTGCGGCGTGCCTGGATGAGCGTGACGCTCCTCGTTGCGCTACTCAACCTCGACTGACCTCCCGACCGCTCGGATGACACCCCAGCTCAGCGCGAACGTCACCGCGAGCATCACCACAGTGATCGCGCTCGAGAACCCGATGTAGGTGTACGAAAACCCCTGAAGGTAGGCGTAGTAGTTGGTCGCCTCGGTGGCGGTACCCGGACCCCCGCCGGTCATGATGAAGATGTTGGGGAACGCCTTGATGCTGTCGATCAGCCGGAACAGGGCCGCGAGCAGCAGGACCGGGCGCAAGAGCGGCAGGGTGATGTAGAGGAAGATCTGCCAGCCAGAGGCGCCATCGATACGCGCAGCTTCGAGCGGCTCCTCGGGCAGCATCTGGAGCGCCGCCAGCAGCATCAGGAACACGAACGGCGACCATTGCCAGACGTCGGCGATGATGAGCGCCCAGATCGCGAGGCTCGGGTCGACCAGCCAGGCTGGCTGCGGCAGTCCAACCAGGCCGAGCAACCAGTTGACGATGCTCACGTCCGGCGTGAACAGGATCTTCCAGACCAGCGCCACCGCGACCGGCGGCAGCACCATCGGGACGATGAAGGCGGTGCGGACCGCCTCGATGGCTCGCATCCGGCTGTTCAGCAGCAGGGCCAATCCCAGACCGATCAGCATTTGCAGCGTCACCGTCCAGAAGGAGAGCCGTACCTGAACCCAGAGCGAGTTCCAGAAGCGATCGTCCCGCAAGAGTTGCTGATAGTTGCTGAGTCCGGAGAAGGTGAGCGATTGCGGCTTGGTCAGGTCGTAGGGCGTCACGCTGGTCCCGAAGAGGTAGAGGGCCGGCAGGAGCGTGACCACGAACATCACGACAATAGCAGGCAGGAGCAGCGCCACGAAGACTCGCCGACGAGCCTGACCCCAGGCGACGCCCCCAGCGCGAGCCCGCGCCCCACGCGCAGCAGCAACCGTCACTGTTCTTCCTTCGCTCGTCCGGGTTCGTGCCGACGCATGCGAGAGCAGATCGGCGTCGAGGAGCGTAGGGTAGCACAGGACGGCGAAATCTCTCACATCGAGCCGCCCGTGCGCGAGGGGAGTCGTGCGTGAAGGCGGGCCTCAGCGCCGCTCTGGTCGGTGGAGGCCCCGGTCCGTGGCCCACGCGGCAATCTGGGCCCGCGAGTGCAGATCGAGGCGCGCCAGGATCCGCTTCACGTGATTGGTGACTGTCCCTGGCGTCAGCACCAACACCTCCGCGATCTCGCGGTTCGACTTCCCCTCGGCCACCAGGATGGCGATCTCCACCTGGCGTGGGGTCAGGCCGTTGATGAACGCTGCGGCCGGCTCGTGTGATGCGTGATACGGCAGGGTGAAGCGGAAGGTGCTGCCCACGCCAGGCTCGGATTCCACCCAGATGCGTCCGCCGTGGCCTTCCACCAACCCACGGGTAATGAAGAGCCCGAGACCGAGCCCTCTCGCCTGCGACCGGGCGGTGCTTGCTCGAGTGAACCGCTCGAACAGATGAGGAAGGACGTCCGCGGCGATCCCAGCCCCCTGATCTTTGACCGAGACGCGAGCCTCGAGGCCGACGTCCTCGACCGCGACGACGATCTCACTGCCCGCGGGGCTGTACTTCGCGGCGTTCGACAGAAGGTTGTCAAGCACCTGTTCCACCCGGTCGCGGTCCCAGACACCGTACACCTGTTCGCCCGCCGTCTCGACACGAACCCGGCGGTCTGGGCTGGCGGCTTGCGCACGCTCGGCGCACATGCGGGCGACCGCGACCAGGTCCATCCGTTCGCGGCGAAGCTCCAGGTGGCCGGTCTCGAGTTGAGCGACCGCCAGAAGGTCGCCGATCAGCCGGTCGAGGTGATCGGTCGCCGTGACGATCGACCGGACGATACGCTCGTCGTACGTGCGTCGACGCTGGAGGAGGTTCGCGTAGCCTCGGATCGGAGTGAGCGGATTGCGGAGCTCGTGAGTCACCATCGCCAGGAATTCGCGCTGGAGCCGTTCGAGCGCGTGCCGCTCGGACACATCGCGCCAGGCGCCCCGGTACTCCGAGCCGCCACCCGGGGCGTCGAACTTGACGACCCGGCCCTCGACCTGCATGGTCGAACCATTCTTCCGCAACAGTGGGAGCTCGCCCCGCCACTCGCTCCCGTTGCTGATGTGGATGAATTCCTGGGTGAGCCGGTCCCGGTCCGGTTCCGGGAAGAGGAGTGTGCCGAGGTCCGCATTGCGCATCTCCTCGAGTGTGTACCCGAACAGTTGAGCCGTGGCCGGGTTCGCGTCGATGCAGCGCCCGTTGGTGTCGGTCACGACAATCGCATCGGCCGACGCGTCGAAAATGCTTCGGTAGTGTGCTTCGGCCACGGCCGCCTGCCGGGCGTTACGTGCTGCCGCGTGGCGCTGCTCCACGAAGAGCCCGGTGACGGCCCCGATGAGCGCCAGGCCGAAATTGTCGACGCTCCATGCAACCAGCGGCGCGTGCTGGACAATACTGCTCGTGACGCTGATCGCGAGGGCGAATGCAGCCGTGAGCCCGACAAGGTGCGCTGGAAGGCGCCAGGCTGCGAGGACGACCGGCAGGCCGTAAATCGCGGCGACCGGGTACCCCCAGGGCACCAGGTACCAGTCGACGGCCCAGGCAACCGCGAGGCTGGCAGCGACCACCGGCACCAGACGGTTCGCACTGGTAGGCCAGTGTTGGGGCCAGGCTCGTCGCCGGTACAGGCGAGCCAGATCGTGGACCGATTCATCCGTGCTCGCGTGCATGACTCACTCCGGCCGTCTGGTGATCCGCGCCGCTCGCGTGGCACCCGTTCCTATCTGGTACCACAGGCAGAGACCAGAGAGCGAGGGTGAGGAGAGCGCCTTCGATCGGGCGAGGGCCAGCGCTGCCCGATCGCCTGGCAGTACGGCGCCTGACGGTGATGTCGTCGGCGTCAACGCTCGTGGATAGCGGGACCGGGCACCGTCTCGGCGGCACTCAGTGTGACGGCTGCGCAGCCGTCACACGCAGCCGTCACACCTGGAGGCAGCGCTCGTCGGGTCGGGAGGTGCAGCCGCCGACCCATCCGCTCGGCGGTCACCCTGGGTTGGCCGGCACTACCTCCCGGCTTCGATGGAGCCGAGGCTGTCGTCGGCATCCTGCTCGCGGTCGTCCGGGTGCAAGCTCTGGAAGCGTCGGAGCGCCGCCAGCGGAGTTGGGCAGCGTTCTGGCGCGGCACCCCGCCGCGAGTGGAGCGAGGCGGCGCGGAACAACTCGACGACGCCCCGCCGCTCGACGAGCCAGAAGAATCCCCACTCCGTCAGGACTTCCCAGACCTGCGCCGTCAACGGTTGTTGGTCGCCCGCTGCCTGCTGAACGCCGATGGGAACCGGCGTTATCGCCAGAACGGTCATCCCGAGACGCTCGCTGGCGTGCCGTTCGAGTCGATCGACACGCACGGGCTACCCCCTGACGGCAACGTCCGCGTCGATGGCTCTGGCAGCGTCGTGGACGATAGCAAGCAAGTCGTCGATGTCGAAGGGCTTGGCGATGACGGAGATGACATCCTCGTCGCTTGGGAGCGAGCCCGAGGACTGCCTGAGCGCGGTCATCAGCACGACCGGAGCACGCGGAGCAGGGCAGTGGTTGCGGTAAGCTGCGAGAAAGGCCGGGCCGTCCACGTCCGGCATCACATGGTCGAGGAGGATCAGATCGACGGGGTTGCCTGACAACCCGTCGAGGGCCGATCGGCCGTCATCTGCCGTCAGGACGACGCATCCGGCTTGCTCGAGAATCAGGGAGACGAGCTCGCGGATGACCGCGTCGTCGTCGACAACCAGTACGCGCACGGGAACCCCCCAGGTATGGATCAGACCAGGCGCGGGCCGTGTGGAAAGCTGAGCCGAGAGATAGAGCAGGGTGTATCGAGAGCGATGGCCGGGCGTAGGTGCTGGATGCACGCGAGCGCGAGCCTCTTGTGGGCGCGGCGCTGGTGCCGCCTCCCCGTCCACACAACTCCTGCACTAAAGCAGTGATGACCGAGCGCGGAGCCATCGATCTCCCCGTCGATAGCTCCGCGCCCGCTCCCCGCTGACGAGCGGCCCAGCCGCCCAGGCGCACAACCGCCGTCGCTATTCAGTCGAGTGTGCCCGACGCTGCGGCGGTACGCATGTCCCATTCGGTACAAGTTGCCACTACTATCAGCCTGGTTCCGCTGCCAGCACTCGGTCAAGTACTCGTTATGAGGTACTTTGGGCGCAGTACCCTCGACTACTCAGCCGCGGCGGAAGAGATCCGTGGCCGGGCGCCGCTGTGCGGCCGGGCAAGGTCGAAGCGGTCCAGATTCATCACCTTGTCCCACGCGGCCACGAAGTCACGCACGAACTTCTCCTGCCCGTCGTCACTCGCGTAGACCTCCGCAAGGGCCCGAAGCTGCGCGTGTGCGCCGAAGACGAGATCCGCGGCGGTGGCGGTCCACGCGAGTGCGCCGGTGGCACGGTCGCGCCCTTCGTACACACCTTCGGCGGAGACCGACGGTTTCCACGCGGTGCGCATGTCGAGCAGATTCACGAAGAAGTCGTTGGTCAACGTCTGGGGCCGGTCGGTGAAAACGCCGTGCCTGGATTGCCCGAAGTTGACGTCCAGGGCGCGCATGCCGCCGATGAGCGCCGTCATCTGCGGCGCGGTGAGCGTCAGCATGTAGGCCCGCTCTAGCAGCAGGGCCTCCGGCGATGACGCCTCTCCGGCACGGACGTAGTTACGGAATCCGTCCGCCCTCGGTTCGAGCACGTCGAACGACTCCGCGTCGGTCTGCTCCTGAGAGGCGTCCGTGCGCCCCGGTGTGAATGGGACCGTGATGTCGCACCCGGCGTTCCTGGCCGCCTGCTCCACGGCTGCACAGCCGCCCAGCACGATCAGGTCGGCGAGCGAAACCCGCGTGTCGCCCGTCTGCGCGCTGTTGAAGTCCCGCTGGATCTGCGCGAGGGTCTGGAGCACCGTCGCTAGCCTGGCTGGCTCGTTGACCTCCCAATCCTTTTGGGGCGCGAGGCGAAGCCGCGCTCCGTTCGCGCCACCGCGCTTGTCGGTGCCCCGGAACGAGGCGGCCGACGCCCAGGCCGTAGAAACCAGTTGAGAGATGGACAACCCCGAGGCGAGCAACGTGCGCTTGAGACCGGCGACATCCTTCGGCCCGATCGGCTCGTGATCCAGCGGGGGAAGGGGATCCTGCCAGAGTTGTGGCTCGGCGACCCACGGGCCGAGGTAGCGTGAGACTGGCCCCAGATCGCGGTGCAGCAGTTTGTACCAGGCTCTGCCAAATGCATCGGCGAGCTGGTCTGGATGTTCGAGGAAGCGCTTCGAGATCGGTCCGTAGATCGGGTCCAGCCTGAGCGCCAGATCCGTGGTCAGCATCATCGGCGCGTGTCGCTTCGATGGATCGTGCGCATCCGGTACCGTGTCCTGGGCCTCAGGATTCCTGGGAGTCCACTGCCTGGCGCCAGCGGGACTCGTCGTCAACTCCCAGTCGTACTTGAAGAGATTTTCCAGGAATCCGTTGTCCCACTGCGTTGGGGTGCTGGTCCAGCTACCCTCGAGGCCGCTGGTGATCGTATCCGCGCCCTTGCCGCTACCGTAGCTGTTCTTCCAGCCGAGGCCCTGGTCTTCGAGAGGCGCCGCGTCAGGCTCCGGGCCGACATGATCCGCGCTGGCCGCGCCGTGGACCTTGCCGAAGGTGTGGCCGCCGATGATGAGCGCGGCCGTCTCCTCGTCGTTCATCGCCATGCGGCGGAACGTCTCACGAATGTCCCTGGCGGCGGCCAGCGGATCGGGTTGGCCGGCAGGCCCCTCCGGATTCACGTAGATCAGGCCCATCTGGGTGGCGCCGAACGGGCCAGTGAGCTCGCGGTCGCCGCGATAGCGCTCGTCGCCGAGCCAGGTGCCCTCTGGCCCCCAGAAGATCTCCTCGGGCTCCCAGACGTCCTCGCGACCGAAGCCGAAGCCGAACGTCTTGAACCCCATCGACTCCAGGGCGACATTGCCGGCGAAGACCAGGAGATCGGCCCAGGAAATCTGCTGACCGTACTTCTGCTTGATCGGCCAGAGTAGCCGGCGCGCCTTGTCGAGGCTCGCGTTGTCGGGCCAACTGTTGAGTGGGGCGAAGCGCTGCGCGCCGCTGCCACCGCCGCCGCGCCCATCGGCGATGCGATAGGTGCCGGCGGAGTGCCACGACATCCGGATGAAGAGCGGCCCGTAGTGGCCGTAGTCGGCCGGCCACCAGTCCTGCGACGTGGTCATCACCTCGATGAGGTCCTGCTTCAGGGCCGCGAGGTCCAGCGCCTCGAACGCTTCCGCGTAGTCGTAGTCATCGTCCAGGGGACGTGACAGCGACGAGTGATGGTGGAGGACCGACAGGTCCAACTGATTCGGCCACCAGTCCCGGTTCGTCCTTGGCCGAGTCGGCCCGGGTGTTCGTGCGGAGGTTACAGGGCACATGCTTTCGCTGGCGCTCCCGGCCACGCCATTCTTGTCAGCCACGTCCATATCAGCCATGTCAGTCGTTCCCCTCTCCAGTCGTTCGTGTGCGATGGTTCAACACCTGCTGACGCTGCGTGCACAGAACGCCATGCCACGTCACCCCCGTGCGGTTGGAACCCGCCGTTGGGCGGGCGGGATCACGCGTCAGACGAGTCAGAGTCGGCCGCGACACATCCAGGGCAGCGGCCCCAGAAGGTGATTTCGGCCTCGTCGATGTCGTAGCCCGACGCGTCGGCGGCCGTCAGGCACGGCGCCTCACCGACCGCGCACGTGATGTCGACGATGGCTCCGCAGGACCGGCAGACGACGTGGTGGTGGTTGTCACCGACCCGGAGCTCGTAGAGACCTGGCTGGCCGGCCGGCTCGATACGGCGTACCAACCCGACGTGGGCGAAGGTGCGCAGCACGTTGTAGACGGTCTGGGCCGAACTGTCCCCCAGATGCCCACGCACGGCACTGACGAGCGCATCGACGCTCACATGCGGAGGGCCGGCCGCGAGCGCCCGCAGCACCGCCAGACGGGGGGCGGTGACGCGCAGGCCGACCCGGCGAAGAGCCACGATAGAGTCCCGCGGATCGCTGTGCATACCCAGCTAATAATGATTCTCAAATGAGAATCTGTCAAGTTTTTGTAGGACACAAGGAGATGAATCACGAGCGGACGACAAAAGCCCGCGCTCTGGACCCCCAGAGCGCGGGCTTTCCGTCTACGATGACGAGGATGGGACTGTCGTACCCGGCCGTGGCAGCCGGCCACTGGGCGGCGGGTGAGGCCGGTGGGTGGCGGCGCCGGCGAGCGGGGCCGATCGGTCCTCGGCGCGCTCACCGTGGCGCCGCCACGACGTCGGGGCTACGTCGCGGTCACCGTCTCCGTGTGCGGCATCCACTTCGCTTCCCACTCCTCGTAGGCCGTGGTGTAGAAGCGGAGGCGGGTCTTCTTGTACTCACGGGTGCTGTACAGGCTGATGTACTCGGTCACGCCCGTCGCCTCGGAGATCGAGTGCAGGATCTCCTCGCACTCTTCCACTGACCGCCCGTGCACCATCGTGAAGACGTTGTAGGGCCAGTCCGGGTAGGTGGGGCGCTGGTAACAGTGGCTCACGTTCTGGAACGCGCCCATCTGTGCCCCAATCTGTACCACCCTATCCGATGGCGCCGCCCAGACACCCATGCCGTTTGCCTTGAAGCCGGCTCGGCGGTGGTAGAGGATAGCCGCCATGCGCCGCATGAAGCCTCGCTCGATCAAGCTCTGTGCCGCCGCGAACAACTCGTCCTCGGTCATGCCGATGTGCTCGGCCAGCTTCAGGAACGGGCGCGCCTCGATCGTGAGATCCTCCTGGAGCGCGCGGATGACCGCCTTGTCGCGCTCGTCCACGACGTAATCGCGGGCGCGCAGGCGATCCTCCTCGTGGTACTCCGGCTTCGCCATGGCATCGGCCTTCCGCTCGCCGGTCATATCCAGGTTCACGCCGATCTTGAACAGCCGCAGCGTGTACATGATCCGCGTCGTTTCAGCGCCGATCATCTCGTGGAGGCGGCCGATCACCGCTTCCAGGTCCGACGTCGGCGGAACGGCGATCGTGAACCAGAGGTTGTATTCGTGGTTCCGCTCGTAGTTGTGGGTGACGCCCGGGTGCTCGTTGATGATTCGGGCAGCCTCGGCGATGCGTGCCGGATCGACCCGCACCGCCACCAGGCTCGACTTGTATCCCAGGCTCTTGGTGTCGAAAATCGCGCTCACCTGGCGGACGATCTTGCCCGCCTTGAGCGCCGTCATTCGGGCGATGACCTCATCCTCGGACAATCCGAGCGGCTGCCCGAGCTCGTGGTACGGCCGTGCCACGAGCGGGAAATCGGACTGGATGCGGTTGAGGAGCCGCTTGTCCAGATCGTCCACAACGTTCACCTCTAGCCGACTGGCTCCCGGAGCAGCAGGCTCCGGCACGGATTGGCTCGACAAGCGCTGGCTCGACGGTCACCCGGCTTGCAGGCACACTGGCGCCGAGCCAACTGGCTCCCGGGTCCACACGGCGTGTTGAAAAGAGTATACCCGTCGCGTCGGCGCGCCCCGCCGAGTTACCGTGCTGAATAGGCGGTCGAGGCTCGCGTGGCAGGCGACACGCATGGCAGTTGACACAAGTGGACTGAGCCGATGACTATAATGGCGGCGGGCTGCACTCAGTATTCGAGTTCGCACCCCAACTCGCTCCGGGCGTCTTTGGCATGCCCGGTACCCCGCTTCTGGTCACACTATCGCCCTACTCGCTCAGTCTCGCCTGGATCTCTGTTACGCCCTCCTCTTCGATCCATCCGGAACCGCGCCTCGTGTCGGCCATCGAAGCCGGCCCGCGCACACGCGCACGGTGATACTCCATGACCGCTCTTCGTCGCGTCGCCCTCGCTACGGCCATCGCCACCTACTTCCTGATCGTCGTCGGCGCCGTCGTCCGCACGACTGGCTCCGGCCTTGGTTGTCCGGATTGGCCGCTCTGCCACGGGCAGTTCCTTCCGCCGCCTCAGGTAGAAGCGTGGATCGAGTTCAGTCATCGATTTTCGGGCGCCGTCGTCTCGGCCCTGATCCTGATCATGGTGGCGGCGGCCTGGGTCTGGGCGCGACACATACGTCACATCGTCTGGCCTGCAACAGCCGTCCCATTCATGCTGGCCGCGCAGATCGTGCTCGGCGCCTGGGTGGTCTGGCTCGAGACCCCAAGCCTTGTCGTCATGGTCCATCTGAGTTTCGCCTTCATCATTCTGGCCTTCGTGCTCTGGGTGAACATCGCGGCCAGAGTCGCGGCGAACGGCGGACTGGCACTCGCTGACGACGGCCCCGTCCTGAAGTCGGAGGCGGTGGCGCGGCACGATCTGACTGGCTACTGGCGGCTCGTGCTGGCCACCACGGTCGTTGCCTATCTCCTGCTGCTCGTGGGCGGCTACGTCCGCGCGACTGGCGCCGGCTGGGTGTGTGGCAGTTTCCCGAACAACTTCCCCGGCTGTAACGGCCTGGCGCTCCCGTACGGCAGCAGCCCGCTCGTCGATCTGCACCTGACCCACCGGATGGTGGCGTACCTCCTTGCCGCGCTGGTCGGTGTCATCGCCTGGAAGACGGTGCGGATGCCGGCCCTGCCGCCCTCGATTCGCCGCGTCGTCTTCACGCTGGTGGCGATCGTGCTGGTCCAGATTGCGATCGGCATCATCGCGGTCGTGGCCGGGCCGTCGCTCGTCAATCCGGCGGCCATTGTCGCGAACCCGTCGGCCTCGGCGGCAGGCATGCGTGTGGCCGCGCCGCTCTGGATCGTTCAGACCCTCCACGTCGCCGGCGCGTCGGCCGTCTGGTCGATGGCGGTCGTGCTGATGAGCATGACCTGGCATCTACGGCGGCTCGGGGTGGCGGGCGACTCGTCGTCCGCGCACGAGGCGCTCGCGCCCGCGGTGGCTGGCGGCTCGACGCGACAGGTCATCTCGGCGTACTTCGAGTTGACGAAGCCCCGCGTCATCGTGCTCCTGCTCATCACCACTATTGCTGCGATGTTGATGGTGCACCGAGGCCTGCCGCCGCTTGGACTGATCTTCTGGACGCTCCTGGGGGGCGCGCTCGCCGCCGGCGGGGCGGGCGCGATCAATCACTATCTGGACCGTGACGTCGACGAGAAGATGGGCCGCACCTCCCATCGCCCTATCCCGTCAGGGACGGTGCCGCCGCTCAACGGCCTCTTCTTCGGCATTACCCTCGGCATCATCTCGTTCACGTCGATGGTGATGTTCGTGAACACGCTGTCAGCCATCCTGACGCTGATCGCCTTGCTGATCTACGTCTTCGTCTACACCCGCTGGCTGAAGCGCTCGACGCCGCTGAACATCGTGATCGGTGGCGCGGCCGGCGCGATCCCGCCGGTCGTCGGCATCGCGGCCGTGACCGGCCATGTGGACTGGCTGGCGGTCTGGCTGTTCACCATCGTGTTCGTGTGGACGCCGCCGCACTTCTGGGCGCTCTCGCTCTTGATGCAACGCGAGTACGCCGCGGCCGGCATCCCGATGCTACCAATCGTCCGGGGCGAAGCCGAGACCCGCAAGCAGATCCTCTGGTACTCGCTGGCGATGGTCGCACTCACCATCGTCGTCTGGACGTTCGGTCTGCTCGGCGCCGTGTACCTCGTGTCGGCCCTCGTGCTTGGCGGCCTCTTCCTCTACTACGCCATCCGCCTCTGCCGGGAAGAGTCGATCCCCGCCGCGCGACGGCTGTTCCACTACTCGATGCTGTACCTTGCGCTCCTCTTCGTTGCGATGGTCGTGGACCGGCAGATCTTGCTCTGAGCCCTGACCTCACACCCCCTGGTGCCTCGATGAATCCCTTGAACGTCGACCGTGCGCGTGATGTGCGTCCCCAGGTTGCAAGACACGTGCGAGCAGGCCGGCTCGCCGCGCTCGTCATAACGGCGCTGCTGGCCGTTACGGTTGCGGCGTGCCAGCCGGCCAGCACGCTACCGGAGCTCTTTCCTTCCCCCGAGTTCTCGCTCGTGGATCAGACCGGGCAGCCCTTCTCCTCCCAGCGCATCGCCGGGAAGGTGGTGCTGGCCGACTTCGTCTACACCTCGTGCACCGACATCTGCCCACTGCTCAGTGCCACGATGGCCCAGGTGCGCGACCAGCTCCGACAGGCGAAGTTGCTCGGCGACAAGGTGATGCTGCTCTCGTTTACCGTCGATCCTGAGACGGACACACCCGCGCGGCTGAGCGAGTATGGCCGGCGCTTCGGGGCCGACCCGGCCGAATGGCGGTTCCTTACCGGCGACCGCGAGCAAGTGGAGTCGTTGCTCATCGGCGGGTTCAAGGTCGGAGCGCCGCCGCGCGTCAGCAACGCTCCCGGTGCGACGAGCGAGATCGTCCACACCAACCGTTTCGTGCTGGTAGATGCGCAGGGACAGGTGCGCGACATCCCGAACGGCGCGGACCTCGACGTAGCCCGTACGGTCGAGGAGATTCGCCGCCTCGTCCCGTCCCGCTAGCCACAGTCCGCTCGTCCCTCACCGCCCGCTCACCGCTCGCCACTCGCTCGCCACAGCCCGCTCGTCCCTCATCGCTCGCCACAGCCCGCTCACCGCTCGCCACTCGCTCGCCACCGCGCACGCAGCCGAAACAGGGCGATGCCGAACAAGATCACCCCCAGTCCGAACGGGCCAAGCAAGAACGGCAGGCCCGGACGGTGGCCCTGGAGCATGACGTCCCGAAGGCCAATCGCTGCTAGCGTCGCCGGCAGGGCATAGGCAGCAGCGCGTAGCCAGGCGGCAAGCAAGTCAAGCGGCAGGAACAGCCCGCCCAAGAAGACCGAGGTGAGCAGCACCAGCATCGCAAGCTGTACCACCTGGCTCTCGGTCCCCGCCACCGATGCCAGGGCAAATCCGAGGGTGACCGACGCGAAGATCACTCCGATCAGCGTCACCGCGAACCACCCGAGATTGCCGACCATCGGAACGCCGAGCAATCGGGTCATGACCACGGTGAGGAAGACCCCGAGCAGGCCGAGCAGCAGCCCGAAACCCACGGCCTTACCGACGATGAGCTCGGCCGCGGAAATTGGCGACACCCAGTAGATCTCGAAGATACCCAGCTCACGATCCCGAACACCTGACATGGCGCTCAGCGTCAGACCGACGTGCTGCAGGATCAACGCGAGGACGGCCGGCGCGTAGAAGTTGACGGTGGTCGGATTGAAGGGAATCAGGTTCTCGACCTGGGCCATCAACGGTGACACCAACCGGTCGCGAGGAATCGCATTGAGCCGATGCGCGGTCGTATCCAGGGTCCGCAGCCGCTGTTGGAGCGCCTGAACGGCCGTGCGCAGGCTACTCAGGGATGCGCCACTCTCGATCTCGGACTGAAGGTCACGGAGCGCATGGTCGAGCGATGCGGCCGTGAGCGGGGTGCCCGGTCCATCTTCGGCGCTCGCTACGGCCAGTGCGGCTGCGAGCTCGATCGGCATGTTCTGGGTCTGCGCGATCGAGTCGTCGATCTGGGCGATTGCCGCGTCCGTCTGGCCGCTCGCGAGGGCTGCACTCAGTCGGTCGAGACCAGCTTGTAGCCGATCCAGATAGGCCAGGCTCCGGTCGATGGGGGCGTTCGTCTCGCCGAGCAGATCGAGCAGCAGGTGACGGTTGAGCCGCGCAGTCTGCACCTGTGTAAAGTAGCGCACCCAGCTACTCGCGGTCGGATCGGCTTCGTGGTAGAGCACGCGCAGGGTTGGCTGCTGGCCCTCGTACACCTGGCGATAGATATCACTCGGGAGAATGACGACGACGTCGGCCTTACCCGCCAGCAGAGCCGCGCGGGCCTGCGCCTCATCACGGGTCACGCCAACCACGTCGAACACACCCGTGAAGCCTTGCTCGATCGACTGAAGGTCGATGATTGGCGATCCGGTCTCGGGAAAGACGAGGATCGTATGCAGGACCGGCCGCGGCCCGGCGTACCCCATCCCGAAGAGCACCAGGATGGCGAACGGCCCGACGACCAGACTCGCGACCAGCTTCGGCTGCTGAACGACCTCGATGATCTCTTTGAGGGCCAGCGTGACGATACGGATGAGGCGGTCGAGGAGACTACTGCCTGGGCGAGACACCGTGCCGCTCCATCAGGCGCACGAACACCTCGTCGAAGTTGGGCTGTTGCACCTCCACGCGCGGCGCAGAGATGCCGAGCTGCTCCAATGCATCGATGAGCTGGGGGATGGCCACGCCTGAGTCGTCGACCGAGAGCCGAAGTTTGTCGAACGTCAGCGGCTTGACGCTCCGAACGTACGGCAGCCGCGCGAGTGCAGCGATGACGTGGCGGGTCACTCCCTCGGCCGTGACCTGGACGATCTCGCCGCCGAGCGCTTCGGAGCGGACCTGGTCGGGCGTGCCCGTCGCGATGAACTGTCCGTCGCCGAGGATTGCCACCCGGTCGCAATACTCGGCCTCGGTGACGTACTGGCTGGTGAGGACGAACGTTCGGCCCTGGTCGCGGAGACGATGGAAGTGCTGCCAGAACCGCTCGCGTAGTACCGGATCGACGCCGGCCGTCGGCTCGTCGACGACGATCAGGTCAGGCTGATGGAGGAGCGCCGCCGCGAGCTCCAGACGGCGCTTCATGCCACCGGAAAGTCTGGAGGCGCGCTTGTGACGCTCGTCCGACAACTGCACCAGGTCGAGCGCCTGTCGGATCGCCCGCTGTCGTTCCGACCAGTGCAGGCTGTAGAGGGACGCTACCACCTGAAGGTTCTGGCCGACGCTCAGCTCAGGGAAGAGCACGAAACGCTGCGGCATGTAGCCGATCCGGGAGCGGGCACGATCGCCCATCTCACGCGGGTCCGCGCCGAGGACACGCACGCTACCCTCGTTTGGAGCCAACAGCCCGAGGATGAGACGCAGGATCGTCGTCTTGCCTGAGCCGCTCGGCCCGAACAGCCCGAAGATCACGCCGCGGGGTACCGACGTATCGAGGCCGCGAACCACCCACGTCTCGTCGAACCGTTTCCCAACGTGGAGCAGCTCGATGGCCGGGTCAGGTAAGCTGTCGGCGTCAGGCTTGCTAACCGGAGCGCGGGACGCGCGGTCCGAACGCGGCGTATCGACCGGCGGCATGATGCGCGACTCGCCGCGCTGTCCATCAGCGGCCAGCGCCGCCCGTATCGCGCCGCTCCGCACCTCGGCCTCCGCCTACGCTTGCATCTCGGTCATCAGCCCTCTGTCAGGCTGGACATCCGATCCCAGCCTCACGATTCGTAGCAGCAAGTGACGCGCCACGCTGGGCGTGGCGCCATCGGGCGTGCGGTGTGACCTCACCGCAACCCTTGCGTGCGGCCGGCGTGGCTGTCCCTTGCTAACGGTGACGTCCACGCTGGCCGGCTTGCACAGGGGCGTGCCGGCTCACCCTGCTCGCGTCAGGCGCCGGCGCTGCCACCGACGTAGTGCAGCATCCAGTAGATCAGCCAGCCGGTCACCACGACGTACAGCCACATAGGAAAAGTCATGCGGGCAACCTGCCGATGTTTGCCATACTCTCCACGGAGGGCACGCCGCAGCGTGATCACCACGAACGGCACGATCACCACCGACAAGATCGTGTGCGAGGTCAAGATCGACAAGTAGACGGCCCGGACCCAGCCGTCACCGGCGAACGTCTTGGTCTCGTAGAGCATCGCGCGGGTAACGTATACGACGACGAACAATGCGGCGAACGTCGTCGCGGTGAGCATCGAGCGCTTGTGTAGCACGATCTGACGCTGGCGGATGAAGTAGTATCCCAGGAGCAGGAAGAGCCCGCTGATGACGATGAGCGACGTGTTGAAGAGCGGAACCCAGTCAGGAGCGGGCACACGGGTGGGCATGTCTCACCTTCTGGAGCCGGCCGGCTTCCTGGTACCAGCCAGCAGCGGCACGTGCCGAGCGGGGCAAGCGTGAGCCGCACGAATACGCGACCCGGAGCGGTGATAGCGTGTGCCCCGTGTGGCTGTGTGGCCGCCAGCGCTATCACCCTCGCATTGTAACGAGATGTCGAATCATGAGCATGCAATCGTCGTTCGGAACCTCGTCCGCCGCTATGGCGACCGGGCAGTCGTCGACGGCTTGAGCTTCGAGGTCCGGCGCGGCGAGATCTTCGCCCTACTCGGACCCAACGGCGCGGGCAAGACAACCACCGTCGAGATTCTGGAAGGCTATCGCGCCCCCACGTCGGGAGACGTGCGGGTGCTCGGCCTCGACCCCCAGCGCAACGCCGCCGCTCTCAAGGCGCGGATCGGGTTGATGCTCCAGGATGGTGGCGTTTACCCGGCGCTCCGTCCGCTCGAAGCACTCCGGCTGTTCGCCAGCTTCTACGCCGAGCCAGCCGACCCGTCCGCATTGCTCGAGCTCGTCGGACTCGAGGACGTCGCCCGGACCCGCTTCCGGTCCCTCTCGGGTGGGCAAAAGCAGCGCCTGTCGCTGGCCCTGGCGCTGGTCGGCCGGCCGGAACTGGTCTTCCTCGACGAGCCGACGACCGGCATGGACCCACAGGCCCGCCGCGCAACCTGGCAGATTGTCCGACAGCTCCAGGCCGACGGGGTCACGATTCTACTCACCACCCACTTCATGGAAGAAGCCGAGCAACTTGCCGATCGCGTCGCGATCGTCGACCGGGGCCGGCTCGTGGCTCTCGATGCACCATCCGTACTCGGGGGTGGCGAGCGCGCCCACGAGACCCTCTTCCGAGCTACGGCCGGCCTGCCGGTCCACGAACTGACGGACCGGCTCGGACTGCCCACGACCGAGGAGCGGCCCGGCGAGTACCGCTGCGCCGGCGAAGCAACCCCCGAAACCATCGCCATCATCGCCGACTGGCTTGCCGAACGAGGCGTTCTCCTCCGCGATCTCCGCGTCGGGCAGCAATCGCTCGAGGAAGTCTTCTTGCGACTGACCGCTCGTGAAGAGGTGGACGCTCCCGAGGCCCTCGGCGTCCGGAGTCACCGTGGCTGACACACTGGCCGGTTCCCCCCAGGCGCCCTCCCATCAAACATCTCCGCGTCAAGCACCCTCCCGTCAACCTCCCTCGCTTGGAAACATGATTGCCGCTCAGACCCGCGTCGAAGTGTTGCTCGCGCTTCGGCGTGGTGAGAGCGTGCTGATCACGCTCGTGATCCCAACTGCGCTGATGCTCTTCTTTGGCACCGTCGATCTGCTACCGATCGCCGCTGAGAAGCGCGCCGACTTCCTGGTCCCCGGTATCCTGGCGCTCGCGGTCATGTCGACGGCGATGGTCAGCCTCGGCATTGGGACGGCGTTCGAGCGCTACTACCGGGTGCTCAAACGTCTTGGCGGTTCGCCGCTCACGCGCCCGGCCCTGCTCACCGCCAAGATCCTTGGCGTGTTGACCATCGAGGCGCTTCAGGTGCTGCTGGTCCTGTTCGTCGCGGTGGTGATCCTGGGATGGCACCCGGCCGGGCGACTCTGGCTGGCGGTGCTCGCCTTCTTCCTTGGGACGGCAGCATTCGGAGGGCTCGGGCTGTTGATGGCGGGAACACTCCGAGCCGAAACCACGCTCGCGGTCGCGAACGGCCTGTATCTGGCGTTCCTGCTGATCGGCGGCGTGTTCTTCCCGCTCACGCACCTGCCCGCGATCCTTGCCGAACCGGCGCAAATCATGCCCGCGGCGGCGCTCGCCGACGTCTTCCGCTCCGCCACCGGCCTCGAGGGAGCGGTCCACGTGCAAGCCCTCATCGCGCTGACGTTCTGGGCGATCGTCGCGCCGCTCGCCGCGGCGCTGACGTTTCGTTGGGAGTAACACTCCGTGCTTCGCCGCACCCGGTCTCGTCGTACCCCGTCTCACCGCGCCCAGTTCCGGCTGGCCGTACTCGTGTCGGTGTCGTTCGCGCTCGTCGTGCTGGGTACCGCCTGTGGGCGCCCGGAGCCGTCCATGGAGACCCTGACGATCGCCGAGCCGTCGCCCACGCCGCTTCCACCCCCGCGCCTCTCCTCACCCGTGGCAGAGGCCAATCCGCTGGCTAGCCCCTCGCCGGCAGCCATCGCCACGCCGATTCCGCCACCGAACCTGCGGCCGGCTACCCCGACGGCTGCACCGGCAGCGGCCCCAGCCGCGCCGGCTGGTGGGGAGCGGCTGCGCATCGCCAACACCGAAGGCCAGGGTGCGAACCTCCGAGCCGAGCCAGCCGCGTCGGCTCCGCTGGTCCGGACGCTCCGTGACGGCACCGAGCTCGAGGTGGCCGGCCCTGACCGCGACGCTGACGGCCGGCACTGGCGCAACGTACGTGTGCCGAGCGATGGCGTCTCCGGCTGGATCGTGAGCGAGTTCGTCGCGACGGTGCCTGGCGGCCCTCCAGCAGTGGCTGCGTCGCCGGCCGCGAGCGGGGCTTCGCCGGCGGCTGCGGGGACGCCGGCTGCCTCGTCTGTCACAGCCGCGCCTGCACCGCCAGCCTCGCCAGCCGCCGGCACACCCGGTACGGCTGCGTCGGTGAGCGGCCCGGCCCGTCCTGCCCAGACGATCGGCGATGCCGACCGTGCCTACCTCGGCGAGCTTCAGCCACAGGTGGATGCGCTCGGCAAGGCAATCACAGCGGCGAACGAACAAATCGAGCGGGCCGGCGGGCGGCCGGACACCCTGTCCGATGATGATTGGCGCACCGCGACGCAGGCCGCTGCCGCCTCGCTGACGCAGGCGGCGGCGCGCATCCGAGCGGCGAAACCCGGGCCGGCCACCGGCGAGGTTGGGAAGTACGCCGTCCAGGCCGCGAACTACGCTGATGAGGCCGCTACCGCCCTGAAAGTGGCGCTTGAGTCCCGCGACCCCCGTCACCTGAACACCGTCCGGACCTCGCTGGTGCGGGTGCTAGCCGAGATCAACAACATGAACCTGACGCTGCTGCAGCTCCAGTGAGCGTGAGCGGCGGGTGGGGCATGGTGAGGCGTAGTGCTCGCCGAGCGCCTCGGCGTAGGCCCGGAGCTCCAGTGAGCGTGAGCGGCGGGTGGGGTGTGGTGAGGGGTGTGGTGAGGGGTGTGGTGTCAGCCAGGAGTCGCCAGCCCTCGGAGTCGAGGTGGGTCTGGCGCTGGCGTAAGCGGCATCCCCTCGCCTGACGGCATCGCTCACCCTCGCCCGCCCACGGCCGGCGCTGGAGCCGGCCTATCGCCGGCTCCAGCGCCTGGAGAGCCATAGCGCTCGGCATCGGCCAGGTGCGCTCCCGTCGGCGCGCCCTGTGGCTTGCCCGTATGCGAGGGGCACGCTGGCGAGGGGCACGCTGGCGAGGGGTGTCACGCCCGCCGCGTACGGGCTGGGCTGCGCGTTGCAGCGGGTGTCGGGCGGGCTGTTACCTCTCCGAGAGGTTGTGCGCTACCCCCGTAACGTCGTTGTGATGAGGGGAGCGCTAGGATCACATCGCAACGCCCCCAGGGTGTCGTGCTGAGAATCCTCCCGAAGGAGACGTCATGGTGGAGTTTGGCTTCGTGCTGCTGGGCCTGGGCTTCTCGGTTGCGGTCGCCCAGATGTTCCTCCCGCCACGCGGCGAGCACTCCCTGTGACGCTACGGTGACTGGTGCTTGCTCCTCCCCCAACTGTTAGGGCAACTGAGGCTGGTGTTATCTCGCGGAAGTCGGAGGTGGGCGGTGCTCGATCTGGCAGTTATCGTGCTTGGGCTGGTGTGCAGCGTCGCCCTGTTGCAAGGACGTATCGGAGGGAGCGCGTAGATGGCTGAGCGGTTGGTCCGAAATCACCCCCAGATGGTGAGTCAGTACCAGGCGACCGTCAAGTGCCGCGAGTGCGAAGTCTTCATCGGCGTCGGCCACGAGGACCGCGTACCACTGCCGGCGCCAGACGGTCTTGGCTATCTGTGTCGTGCGTGCTGGCAGTCGTTCCGCCGCCGTTCACGCGCGTCGGCGTACCTTCCGACTCGTTGGGCCATCGTCTGATCCCGAGCTCTGCTGTCCGCCGCGATCCGATCCCTCTCGTGTTGCGCGGCTGGCGGATACACGCTCGAGCGCCGATCCTCCGAGACGTTCTCATGCTATGGCATCGGAAGCGCCCGGAGGCGGAGCCGGCCCGGCGCGTCTGGGCGACGCGCCGGCACCTGCTCGAAGGCCGCGAAGGCGCGCTGCGTGTTCGCGGCCGGTTCCAGGCGGTCTGAGCGACGATCGTGCGGACACCGCGTTGCGCGGCCCGTGCCAAAGGCAGCCGCCGGCCGTACACGCTCGGGGCCAGGCCGGGTGATCGAAGGGTCTGACTACACGGCAGTTCAGATGGCGCGTCGCGGCGAACGCTTGCGGCACGCCGTCCGCGTCGAGCGCCTCGTCTGACTGACCTTCCGTCCAGGTGGTGCGTTGCGGCGGGTCCGCCTCAGCCGCCGAGCACCTGCACCACCCGATCCGGATGGTTGCTGCACACCGAGTCGACGCCCATCTCGACGAGCGCCGCGATGACCTCAGGGGCGGACGTCGCCCAGGGATGGACCGACAGGCCGGCCGCGTGAGCCCGCTCCACGTCCTCTGAGTGACAGTACGACCAGTGGGGAAGGATAGCGTTCGCGCTGGCGGCCCTCGCCACGGCAACTGGATCGACCGGGCGGCAACTGTAGAGCGTGCCGGTCGCCTGGTCGGGGGCGACCTCCTTGACGCGCTTGACGGTCGGATGGTCGAACGAGATCACGATGGTCTGATCGACCATACCGTGCTTGCGAATCAACTCGACCACCTTCTCGGCGATGCCAGGATACGGCGCGGGTCCGCCCTTGATCTCGATATCGAGAACGACTCGCCCCCGCGCCCAGGCAAGCGTCTCGTCGAGCGTCGGGATCCGCTGGCCGGTGTAGGCTGGGTCGAACGAGTGGCCAGCATCGAGGCGTTCGAGTACGGCGAGCGGGTGCTCGCTCACCATCCCCTGCCCATTGGTGGTGCGGCTCAAGTCCGGATCGTGAATCACGACGACCTGACCGTCCGCACTCAGGTGGACGTCCAACTCGATGGCGTCTACGCCGAGCGCGACGGCCCGCTCGAACGAGGCAAAGGTGTTCTCGGGCGCGTAACCCATCGCGCCGCGATGTCCGAAGACGCGCGGCCGGCCCTGGGCATGGTGCTGCCACATCGGGGATCCTCCGTCGGGCTGAGTTGCCAATCTTCGAACACGGTCCTCTACAGACTGGTGGGTGTCTGGAGCGAGCGCTGCCTCACTTCAGCCAGCGGTCGAACCACTCCACCAGCCGCGCCAGGCGTAACAGACGTCGATCCGGTCGGCCGCTTCGCGACAGGTTGTGATTCTCCTCGGGAAACCGCAGAAACTCGGCCGTCTTCCCGAGCCGGCGCAGCGACACGAACCATTGTTCGGCCTGCTCGACCGGGCAGCGTAGATCCTGTTCCGAGTGCATGATGAGAATTGGTGTGGTCACCCGCTCGACGTACGTGAGGGGAGACATCCGGACGTAGGTATCGAAGACCTCGCGCGGCGTCCCGCACAACTCCCGCTCGCCGAACCACGTTCCGATGTCGCTGGTACCGTAGAACGACACGAAGTTGGAGAGGCAGCGCATTGTCACGGCGGCCGTGAAGCGGTCGGTATGGCCCACAATCCAGTTCGTCATGAAGCCGCCGTAGCTCCCGCCGGCGACGCCGAGACGCTTCGGGTCGACGTCTGGGCGCTTGACGACGACGTCCACTGCCGCCATCAGGTCGCGATAGTCGAGATCGCCCCAACCGCCGGCGATCTCGGAGCAGAAGCGCTCGCCGTAGCCCCGACTCCCGCGCGGGTTCGTGTACAGCACGTGGTAGCCACTGGCTGCCAGCACTTGAAACTCGTGGAAGAAGGCGTTGCCGTACAGCCCATGCGGCCCGCCGTGAATCTCGAGGATCAACGGTCGGCGCCCGCGCCCCCGTCCAGGGATCAGCCAGCCCTCGACTGCCTCGCCGTCGGCGCCCTCAATCTCCAGTCGCTCGGGCGACGCAAGCTCCAGGCTGTCGAGCAGGGCTCGGTTCACGTCGACCAGCGGACGCTCGCCGCTACCATCCTTGTTGGCGGCGAACAAGGTGCCGGGGTCCAGTGGATCGGTTGCGACGAACGTGAGGCAGTCGTTTGCGCCGCTGAAGCTGATGAGCGCGCGATCCCCTCCGACCAGCGTGCGCGGCGTGCCACCCTCCGTGCCGATCTCATAGAGGCGGACGCTGCCGCGATCGCTGGCGAGGAATCGCAGGCTGGCAGCGTCCTTGGTCCAGGTCGGCGTCGGAGCGCCATGACCGGCCCGCAGATCGGCCAGGACGTCTGAGCCGAGGCTGAGATCGACGCTGGCAGTCAGGCAGATCGGATCGCCGCCTGTCGCCGGTACGAGCCAGAGACGGGCGTTCGCACCGGCCGGGGCATCGCTGGCGTGCCCGACGCAGGCAATGGCGGCCCCGTCTGGCGACCAGGCCGGCGACGCCAGGCTGTGTCCGCCACGTGTGATCTGCTTGACTCGGCGGCCTCCCACGCCGACGGTCCAGATGTCCGATGCATCGTTCCAATCCCGATCGGGCCGGCGGTTGGAGGCGAAGGCCAGCGAGCGGCCGTCAGGCGACCAGCACGGCTGTCCGTCATCCCAGTCGCCGTCGGTCACCTGCCTCGGCGAGCCGGCCTCCCGCTCGACGACGAACAGATGCGCCCGGCCGTCGAGCCAGCCCTTGCCATCGTAGCGCGACGTGATCCGCGTGATCTCCCGCACGACGGGGGGCGCCGGGCCGTCGCGCATCGGCCGGGCATCGGGCGGCAGAACCCGTGCCGTGAACGCGAGCCGCGCACTGTCCGGGCTCCAGGCCATGCCCTCGATCTCGCGGAGGCCGCTTGTCACCTGACGGGCCTCGCCGCCGGTGGTGGGGATGACGAAGATCTGGCCCTTCGCCGCCCCCCGGTCCGAGAGGAACGCGATCCACTGCCCGTCCGGCGACCAGCGGGGCGAGCGGTCTCGCGCCTCGCCGTTGGTCAATTGCGTCGGCGCGCCGCCTCCAAAGGGGACGGTCCAGATCGCCGAACGGTACGCGTTCGCGGCCGCGTCGATGGTCCGGACCACGTAGGCGCTCGTGCGGCCATCGGGCGATAACTGTGGGTCGTCGACGACGGCGATGCGGCAGAGATCGGCCGCCTCGATCGGGCGGCGCCGGGCCTTCGGCATGCATCCCCCAGGGCGACCAACGCCGCCGTGTGTCCGCGGAGCGTCGCCAGCACCCACATTGTGGCGTACGGCGCGAGGCGTAGCCAGCAGCGGTAGCCCGCACCGGCAGCCAGCACCCGGAGCGTGCACTCGCGACCAGATGCCAGGCGCGAGTGTGCCGCTGCTCGGGTGCGCCGCGCGTCCTGCCCCTTGCGGTGCGTACGCATCTTGCATACGGTAGCTGAGAGTAACGCCGGGCGTGTCGTCCGCGCACAGGCTGGGGAGGCGAGTCGATGGCGATACAGCATCGATCCATCGCAGTGGGAGTGTTTGACAGTGAGGAGGACGCCAAGGCCGCCCTCGCAGAACTCAAGGATGCCGCGTTCGACCCTGCGACCATTGGGGTCGTTACCCTGCGACGTCAAGACGCCGAGCGGCTATCCGAGACGACTGGCGCGCCCGGACAGGTCCGCGACGACCAGACGACCGGCCTCCTGGCCGGCGGGTTGCTGGGCGGCGTTGCCGGCTGGCTGATCGGTGCGGCGAGCGTCGCCGTTCCCGGGCTCGGGGCATTGGTGGCAGCGGGCGCACTCGTCGGCGCGGTAGGCGGGGCCGGGATCGGAGCGGCGGCCGGTGGCATCCTCGGCTTCCTGATCGATCAGGGCCTCGGTCACGAGGAGGCGCGCTACTATCAGGAGCGGGTTCAGGCTGGGAGCATCCTGGTCACCGTGCGAGACCCCCGCCGCGCTGACGAAGCACGCGACATCCTTCGCCGGTGCGGTGGGAGCGACTTCATGACCCGTCGCGGCGCCGATACCTCGCCGCCGCTCCCCTGACGCCAGTCCGCAGGGGCATTGCATCGGTACTTCGAACCGCGGGTAACACCGGCGCCGTGCGAAGTAGATGCCCCCCACCCGGACGGCCGTAGGGCCGCCCGTTCGGAATCGGGCAGCGCCTGTCTCTACCGCTTTTTCGGCGTTGGCGTCGGTTTCCTGGTCGGTTCGGGCTTCGCCTTGGTCGGCTCAGGCCTGGTCCTGGTCGGGAGCCGCGAGGTCTGCTGATTGATCGCTGGCGTCTCCGCGACCGGCGCGGCGCCAGGGCTCTCGTCGAGCGAGCGTACTGCTGCGCTGAGGTTGTCGTCATCACGCTCGACCAGGATGACCGGCTCGCCGCCGACCACGTAGTCGGACGGGTCGTCCGGGTTCGAGTTCGCGGTCGCGCCGGCCAGATCAATCGCGTACTGCCCGGCGGATGCGGCGATCTCGCTCGTCTCACCCCACTTGTTCACGCGTAGCGCTCGCGGTCGGATCGCCTCCACCGTTGCTGTCGTCGGGCTGCCGCCCATCGTCCAGAGCACCGTGACGCGTCCGCCGGCCTTCTCTAGCACGACCTTGGTCACGCCGCCCGGTGTTTGATCGTAGGAAGCATCGCGGGCACCGGCGAAGTAGCGCGTGACGACCTGATACGCCGTGAAGGCCGGCCGTAGCGAGCCGTCGTTGCGAATCAGGCCGAACGGTTCGCCGCCGGCGTCGAAGTCAGTGCCGTCGAGCGCACGGTTCACGCTGATCCGCTGCACGCCGAGGCCAAGGTACGTCGCCATCGCCTGAATGATGTAGGACGCCTGCTCGTCGAGCGTGGCCCGGAAGCCCGCCTTACTGGCTGGCCAGATCGGGTCATCATAGGGGATGGCATTCGTCTCAGCAATCCAGATTGGCTTGCTCATCCCCCGCGCCGCTAACTGCTGGCGGTACCAGGTGATGATGCGGGGGATGTCCTCAGCCCGACTGTACAGGTGCAGGTTGGCGACGTCGAAATAGTAGTTGTTGGCGGCGGCGTCCGGATCGGCAGCGAGCAGATCGAGCATCCGGCTGATGGTGTCGCCTCGGTCGTACCACCAGGCCGCGCCGAACGGCAGCACTGTGGCGTTCGGGTTGCCAGCCTTGATCGCACGGTACGCGACCTTTTGTAGCTGGACGTAATCCTCGAGCGAGCCGTGCCAGGTGTTCCACTGACCGCCCGCGATGTCGATCTCATTCCAGATGATCCAGGTATCGACCTTGCCCCGGTAGTGCTCGGCCATCTGGCGCATGAATTGGCCCCAGTAGTTGTCGGGGTGATCCCAGGGCAGGTACAGGTTCTTGGGAACGCCGTTGGGCGAGCCATCGGAACTGGCCCAGCCCGGCGTGTTGAGCACGCCGCCGACGAGCTCTCGACCATGCCCGCGCTCGGCCAGGATGTAACCGTCCTGGCCGGTGGCGAACAGGTCGAGGTCGCCAGGGCCGCTCTTCTGCATCTCGCTCCACCAGAACAAGATGCGAGACCAGCCGGCGCCGGCTCGGTCGGCGGCATCGCCGACGCGCCAGGCATCGTTCAGGCCGAAGCGCGGGTCGCGGGAGGTCGCGGCGCTCCCATCTGGGGCCGAGCCTGAGGCGGCGTAGGCGCTGGTGGCGGTTCCCGCTGTTACGCCCGCCGTTGCGGGTGCAAGTTGAGCGAAGGCCAGGATCAGCGCACACGCGACGACGACGAAGCGCGCCGCGCACCTGACGCCCTGGTGCATTCCGATTCGACAAAGAGCACGACGAGCGGTCGACTGCACGCCCATTCCTTCCTGTCAGCGCACGGGCTACTCGTGAGCGCGATCCGCTGCCAGAGTAAAGAACGCCCGGTAGCGTCGATCGGTGACGAAGGTTGAGCCGCCCGTTCGATGCTAGTTCGGGCGGAATGGTAACGCTTCAGCGGCGTTGCGTGCCCTCGTTCGTCCGATCCACGCCGGTTGCGTTTCGCCGAACCGCCGCTGACGTTGCGCCGGCCTGACGTTGCGCTCACCCTACGATGGCAGGCCGGGCTAGAATGGGGGCGTTGCTCCGGTGGCCGATCCCGGCCATCATACGGGCGTGCTGTGACGGCTCCGCTGCCGGCCCGCCTGGGGGGTAGCCACGGACTCACCACACCCGGTGGCCGAGCGGTCTCCGGGAACCAGACATGCCCGATGGTCGCGCGCCGGCGAGGCCGCATGCTTGCAGGTAAGGGGACGTTGATGCCGCACCAGGTCACGATGCCGATGCTCGGCTTGACGATGGAAGAGGGAACCATCACCGAGTGGCTCAAGAAGGAAGGCGACGCCGTTTCCAAGGAAGAGCCGCTCTTCATCGTCGAAACGGATAAGTCGGCGGTGGAGGTGGGTGCGCCGGCGAGCGGCGTCCTCCAGCGCATCATCGTTGGAGTAGGCGGGACGGCGCCGGTGAGCGCGCCGATCGCCGTCATCGCGCAGCCCGGCGAGGCCGCCGAAGAGCCGCCTGCTCCGTCGACTGCCACCACCGCTCAGGTGGCGCAGGTGGCCAGCCCATCGTCCGCGGCGGCCGGGGCCGCGGCCGGCACTGGCGCGGGAGCATCCGCGGTGGCCGCTGCGCCACCGCCCGGCGAACGGAAGGCGATCTCGCCGCGCGCCCGGATGGTTGCTCGAGACCTTGGCGTCGACCTCGCATCGCTGGCTGGGACCGGTCCTGGCGGACGCGTCGTCGAGCGGGACGTGCGGGTGGCTGCCTCGGCCGGGGCCGTCCTTGAGCCGACCGCCACGTCGGCCACGCCCGGTAGAATCGTCGCCTCACCGCTCGCCAAGCGCCTGGCCACGCAGCATCACGTCGACCTGGCACTGGTCACCGGGACTGGTCCGGGCGGCCGAATCACTGAGCGGGACGTCACGACGTACGTCGCCAGTCGGGACGCCGCCGCTGTGCCATCCGCGTCGGCGCTGGTGCCCCAGCCGCCGGCCGCGCCTGCGACCCTGCCGGCCGTGGCCGCCGCGACGGGCGCCTTCGAGCCGCTCAGCCGGGTTCGCCGGATCACGGCCGAGCGGATGGCTGCCTCGGCACGGAGTGTGGCGCGCGTCACACTGCTGATGGAAGTCGACATGACCGAAGCGGTCCGGTTCCGTACCCAGCTCGCACCTGAGTTCGAGAAGCGCTACGGCGCACGTCTCGCCTACGATGCGATGATCGCGCGGGCCTGCGCCATCGCCCTCGCCGAGCACCCCCACGTCAACGCCCAGTGGCAGGAGGCGGAGGGAAGCCAGCCGGTTGGCTTGCGTCTTCAGCCGAACGTGAACGTCGGAATCGCCGTAGCCAGCGACCAGGGGTTGCTCGTCGCAGTCGTGCGGGATGCCGACAAGAAGCCGCTCAGCCAGGTGAACGGCGATCTGATGGGAATGGTGGCGAAGTCCCGCAGTGGCGGGCTCGGGCCAGACGAGTTGACGGGAAGCACCTTCACGATCACGAATCTGGGTGGTTACGGTGTCGAGTCGTTCACACCGATCGTCAACCCGCCGGAGGCGGCGATCCTGGGCGTCGGGCGGATCGCGAAGCGGCCGGCCGTGGTGGATGGCCAGATTACCGTTCGCGATCTGATGTACGTGAGCCTGGCATTCGATCATCGCGTGGTGGACGGGGCGCCGGCGGCGCAATTCCTTCAGCGCGTCAAGGAGTGCCTGGAAGCACCATACGTGCTGCTGGCGTAGGAAGGGCTGACCTGTAATGGCGACACTGGTTCGTCCAACCACCGGTAGCGGCCACGGGCGCTCGGCCGACGAGGATCGGCTGTGAGTGCGGCGCGGCGCGCCTTCGTCATGGTCTGGGACGGCATGCGGCCAGACCTGATCTCCGAGGAGCATACTCCCAATCTCTGGCGGCTCGGCGCCGACGGCGTCCGCTTTGCCGAGAGCCACGCCGTCTTCCCGACCGTTACCCGCATCAACTCGGCATCGCTCGCGACCGGGCGCCTGCCGGCCGGCCACGGTATCCTCGGGAACAGCGTGTTCGTGCAGGCGGTCGATCCTCGTGCCGCCATCAACATGGGCGATCACCGTGCCCTGGCGGCGCTGCGCGAGTTGCGGGGTGGACGGATCGTGCTCTGCGACACCCTGGCCGACCACATCGGAGAGCGCGGCGGGCGGACCGTCGTCGTCAGCACCGGCTCGCCCGGCTCGGCGATGCTCTGCCATCCGCGTATCGACGAACGGAGCGAAGCGGGCGACCGACTGCTGCACCCGGTCATCCCGACCCCGCCCGATGCGCTGGCCACCGCCATCGAGCGGCTCGGGCCGATGCCGGCCGTGACGATCCCGAATCAGGCGCAAAACCGCTGGTTCACTCGTGCCATCGTCGAACACGTCCTGCCGGACCTCGATCCGACCTTGCTCGTCTTTTGGCACACCGATCCAGACAAGACACAGCATGCACGTGGCTTTGGCAGCCCGGAGGGGATGGCGTCGATCCGCGATGCCGATACCCACCTCGGGATGGTGCTGGCCGCGCTGGCAGAGCGGGGCATCCTGGCCGAGACCACGGCAGCGGTCGTCTCCGACCACGGCTACGTGACCATCGATCCGCTGCTCGACGCGGCTGGCCCGGACGGACCCTTCACTGACCTGGCGCTCAGCACGGCGCTCGACGACGGCCGCCTCGTGCTGGCCCGCAACGGCGGCGCACTCTACGTAAGCGCACCGGATGGGGATGCCTCGCTCATCGGCCGTGCTGGCCAGGCGCTGCTCGCGTGGCCGGCTGGCGGGCCGGTCTTCGCACGCGCCTTCCCCTGGGGTAGCGTCGAAGGCACGTTCCCGCTGTCCAGTATCGGATTGGACGGCGAGCACGCGCCGGACCTGCTGTGCTCGCTTGCCTGGGACGATGCCGTCAACATGTACGGGCGCGCCGGCCGCTCGGCCGGTCTGGACACGGGCGTCCTGGCCAGCCACGGCGGCATCAGCGGTTGGGAGATCCGCAACACCCTCGTCATGGGTGGGGCGGGCCTGAAGCACGGGTTCGTCGATCCTTTGCCGTCTGGCAACGTCGACCTGGCTCCAACGCTGGGGCACCTGCTCGGCCTCGAGCCGGACCCATCGCAAGACGGGCGAGTGCTCTGTGAGGCCCTCGAAGGCGGCCCAGACCCGGCCGACATGGAGGTTGGGCACGCGGAGGTCGAGCGGACGTCACATGGCCGGCGCTTCACACTCCAGGTCTCGACGGTCGATGGCCGCCGCTACCTGGACGTTGGCCGGGTCGAGGGCCGGTGACCGAACGGCCCGAGGGTGGAGACAGTTCTGGCGGCAAGTACGCTAACCCCTGGCGGTGCCTCGCGTCGCGACCGGTCTACGCGAACTCGTGGATCGGGGTGCGCGAGGATCAGGTCATCCGACCTGATGGGCAACCCGGCATCTACGGCGTGGTCCAGTTCAAGTCCTGGGCGATTGGCGTGGTGCCGCTGGCCGACAACGGCGACACGTTCCTGGTCGGGCAGTATCGCTATACACTCGACCTGTACTCCTGGGAGATTCCCGAGGGCGGCGGCTCGAAAGAGGAGACGCCACTTGCGGCTGCCCAGCGTGAGCTACGCGAGGAGACCGGTATCGTGGCGGAGCGCTGGACCTACCTGGGCGAACTCCACACCTCGAACTCGGCCACCGACGAGACGGGCTGCGTCTTCCTGGCCGAGGGACTGACCCTCGGAGAGGCCGAGCCGGAGGGCACCGAGGACTTGCGACTCTGGCGGCTGCCGCTCACGGCAGCGGTCGAGATGGCACTGACGGGCGAAATCTCGGACTCCGTCGCCGTCGTCGGGCTGCTGCGCGCCGACCACTACCTACGCTCCCGGCGGTCTTGGACGCCGATCGAGCGCTCGTTCCCGGGCCTTGGCCGGCCGGCGCGGCCGCGCATCTAGAGCGGTGCGAGCGGTCAGATCCACGAGGTACATCAACGCTGACGGACGAGCCTGCCGTCCTGCCAGATGGCGGCTCAGATCGAGATAGCACGGATCGCGCGTTCCCTCCAACCTGGCCTGCGAGACTCGCCACCGTACCCTGTAGGACTGATTCACCACCGTACGTGACGGGAAAGGAGCAAGCCGATGGCGTTCGAAAGCGTGCCCTTTGGCGATGTAGCTGGTCAGAATGCCATGCGGATGCCGGTGGCGTTCTGCAACGCGCTGGCCATCGACGCAGCGAAGCTCGAGCGGCTGGTCTGGGTGGCGGGGCAACTGGCGGTGGACGAGCAAAACCAGCTCGTCGGGAAGGGCGATATCCGACGTCAAACCGAACAGGTGTTGGAGAACGTGAAGACAGCGCTCGAGCGGTTGGGCGGGCGGATGGAGGACGTGGTGCAGGTGACCGTGTTCGTCAAAGACATGGCCAGCCTGCACGAGATCCACGAGGTCCGGCTACGCTACTTCTCGCCACCCTACCCCACGAGTACGCTGGTTGCCGTGAGCGGGTTTGTGGACCCGGACGCCTTGATTGAGATCAACGCGATGGCGGCCATCCCGAAACGCTGATCTGGTGGTTAGATAGCGAGCAGGGCCGCCCGTGGGTGAGGGCGCCGGCCCCGCTACCAGAATGGCGGTGGGGCCGGCGTTCGTCTGAGACTGGCCTGTTATCTGCCAGCTACCGAGAGTTCGACGTTCGGCAGGGTCGTGATCGGGAGCCAGGCCGGACGACGCTGCTCGAAGGCCGCGATGTCGTCTGCATGCGCGAGCGTCAGGCCGATGTCGTCGAGGCCGTTCAGCAGGCAGTGCTTGCGGAACGGCTCGACGTCGAACGTCAGGTGCATCCCGTGGCCGTCGTCGATCGTCTGCTGCTCCAGGTCGATCGTCAGACTGAAGCCCGGCTCGCCCGATGCCCAATCCGCGATCTGCTTGCATTGTTCCTCGGGCAGCCTGATCAGCAGCAGGCCATTCTTCGCCGAGTTGTTGAAGAAGATGTCGCCGAACGACGGCGCGACGATGGCCTTGAACCCGTACTGTTGGAGGGACCAGGGGGCGTGCTCGCGCGACGAGCCGATGCCGAAGCTCTCCCCCGCGACCAGGATCGTGCCGTCCTGGTACTCCGACCGATTCAGCACGAAGGCGGGATCCTGCCGCCAGCGCTCGAAGAGGAACTGGCCCCAGCCGGTCCGCTCGATGCGCTTCAGGTGCACGGCTGGGATGATCTGATCGGTGTCGACGTTCGGTCGATAGAGCGGGACGACCTTCCCAGTGTGGATGGTGAACTTCTCCACCGCCTAGCCCTCCAGCTTCCAGTCACGAATATCGACGAAGTGGCCGGCAATCGCCGCCGCCGCTGCCATCGCCGGGCTGACCAAATGCGTGCGGCCGCCCCGGCCCTGGCGACCCTCGAAGTTGCGGTTCGACGTCGAGGCGCAGCGCTCGCCGGGTTGAAGGATGTCCGGGTTCATTCCCAGGCACATCGAGCAGCCAGCCTCGCGCCACTCGAAGCCGGCATCGGTGAACACCCGGTCCAGGCCGCGCCGCTCGGCCTCGGCCTTGACTTGCTGCGAGCCGGGCACCACCAGCGCCCGAACGCGCGGGCTCACCTTCTTACCACGCACGACCTTCGCCGCGACCTCCAGGTCTTCGATCCGAGCGTTCGTGCAGGAGCCGATGAACACCCGGTCCAGATCGATGTCTTCGATGGCGGTGCCGGCCCTGAGGTCCATGTACGCGAGCGCCCGCTGGGCCGCCTCGCGGTCAAGCTGGGTCGTGAGGCTGGCCGGGTCCGGCACCCGATCTGTGACGGGAACGACCATGCTCGGATTGGTGCCCCACGTGACGTACGGCACCAGTTCTGCCGCCTCGATGACGACCGTGGTGTCGAACACCGCGCCCTCGTCGCTCGGGAGGGTTCGCCAGTCGTCCAGCGCCTGTTCCCAGAGCTTCCCCTTCGGCGCGTGGGGCCGGCCCTCGACGTAGGCGAACGTCGTGTCGTCTGGCGCCATGTACCCGACCCGGCCGCCGGCCTCGATCGACATGTTCGAGATGGTCATCCGCTCTTCCATCGACAGGGACTGGATCGCCGAGCCTGCGTACTCGATGGCGTGGCCGATGGCTCCGCCCACGCCGATCCGTCCGATGATGCCGAGGATGACGTCCTTCGCCATTACGCCGGGCGGCAGTTCACCCTCGACCCGGATTTGCATCTGCTTTGGCTTCGCCTGGATCAAGGTCTGGGTCGCCAGGACGTGTTCGACCTCTGACGTACCGATTCCGAAGGCGATGGCTCCGAACGCCCCGTGCGTGGCGGTATGGCTGTCACCGCACACGACCGTCATCCCTGGCAAGGTCAGACCAAGCTCGGGGCCGATCACGTGCACGATGCCCTGCAAGGGGCTAAGTGCCCCTTCCAGGCGGAGGCCGAACTCGGCACAGTTCCGATCCAGCGCTGCCAGTTGCAGGGCCGAAATTGGGTCTTCGATGGGCAGGGTTCGGTCGGTGGTGGCAACGTTGTGGTCGGCGGTGGCGATGGTCAGGTCCGGGCGGCGTACCGGCCGACCGTTCAGGCGCAGGCTCTCGAACGGCTGCGGCGACGTGACCTCGTGAACGAGGTGCAAGTCGATGTACAGGAGCGCCGGCTCAGCGGGCGCCTGGCGCACGACATGCGCATCCCAGACCTTGTCAAACAGCGTACGTGAGCCTGCCATGAGCCCCCCTTGTGGCGCAATCCGAGGGTGGACGCCTCATCGCCGTCGGCGTCCGTGCGGTCGTCGGCCGCCAGGCCGTCGATGGCCGCTGGGCCGAGTCAGGCGGTTAAATGTGTGACCTGCTCGGCATCGACCTACGCGCGTCCGTAGCAATCCCCTGTTGCGCGATGCTACCGCTCGTGCTGCTACAACTGCAACAAGAGGTTCCTGCCTCTGCCATCATGAACGTTGATAGCTGCTTCGCCGCCCTGACCCGCTCTGGTGCGGGCACATCGGATACGGCACGCTTTCTGCCGATCATCTATGCCCGTTGACAGGGTCCGTATAATGGCTAGGTTACGCTGCGGCCAGGTATCCCTCACGCTCCGGATCAGGTCGCGGCTTGAGATTGTCCCTCCCGCGGCGGCTCCGTTGTCCGCCGCCACCCGCCACCCCTGAGGTGTGATGCCATGGCTGTGTTCCAGTCAGAAGAACGGCTCCGCATGAAGCGCCTTCGTTCGGAGAAGGCGATTCAATTTGCGATGCAGAATAAGTGGCACGAGGCTGCCGACACCAATCGTCAGATCCTCGAGCATTTCCCCGAAGACGTCGACACCTTGAATCGGCTCGGCAAGGCGCTGCTGGAGTTGGGGCAGTACGTCGAATCCCGCGATGCCTACAAGAAGGCATCTGAGGCTGACCCGAGCAACTCGATCGCCGCGAAGAACCTGGCCCGGCTCACCAGGCTGGTCGAGGAGTCGCATGCGGCGCGGGTGGCGGTCGCCCCAACGGCCCCTGCACGACGGGTCGATCCAAGCCTGTTCATCGAGGAGAGCGGCAAGACGGCCGTGACCGAACTGGTGGACGTCGCTCGTTATCAGGATATCGCGGCGCTGACGGCCGGCGACGGCCTCGAACTGAGGGTGGAGGATGGCCGCGTCCGAGTGTTCGAGGAGTCAGGGGCGCAGGTCGGCGTACTCGAGCCCAAGATCGCACAGCGCGTGATGCGGCTCCTGAGCACCGGCAACCGCTACTCGGCGGCGATCACGTCGATCGACGAAGGGCACATCCGGATCATCGTCCGCGAAGAGTACCGGGATCCGAGCATGCGCAATCGTCCATCCTTCCCGACTCAGGCAGCCGAAGTGCGGGCGTACACCCGCGAGAGCGTCTTCCGCACCGACATGGACGAGGAAGACGAAGACATGATGGAAGACGCCGAGCCGGATGCGGAGACGGCGGACGTCGCCGAAGCCGACATGGACGCAACCCCCAGCAGCGACGAGAACGACGCGAACGACGAGCCGTAAGGGCGAGCCGTAAGGACGAGCCGTAAGGACGAGCCGTAAGGACGAAGGACGGCCGCGCACCAGAAGGTCACGGCACCAGGTGCGTGGAGAGACGCGGGGAGGGATGCGAACACGCATCCCTCCCCGTGTGCGTCAGAGCCGCGCGGGGCCGGCTCTGGCCTGCCAGCGCGTCAGACGGCCCGCAACTCGATGGCCATCTGATGCAGCGCCACCGTCAGCACGTCATCCATCGTCTCGACTGGCACGAAGTTGAGCTCCCGCCGTGCGTCCTCGGGGACGTCGTCCAGATCCTTCAGGTTGTCGCTCGGGAGGATAAAGGTCTTGATGCCGGCTCGGTGCGCGGCGACGACCTTCTCGCGGATGCCTCCGACGGGAAGTACCCGCCCGCGTAAGGTGATCTCGCCCGTCATCGCCACTTCCCGGTGCGAGGGCCGTCGAGTCAGGCCCGAGACGAGCGCCGTGGCCATCGTGATCCCGGCCGATGGGCCATCCTTGGGGATGGCGCCGGCCGGCACGTGGATGTGGACGTCGGTCGTCTCGTAGAAGCGGGCCGCCAGTCCGAGCTCGCCAGCACGCGAGCGCGCATAGCTCAGCGCCGCCTGGGCCGACTCTTTCATCACGTCGCCGAGCTGGCCGGTCAGCACGAGCTGGCCTTTCCCTTCGAGCAGGCTTGCTTCGACGGCCATGACGTCCCCGCCGGCCGGCGTCCACGAGACCCCCGTCGCGATCCCGACCTCATCCCGCTCCTCGGCCAGATTGTGGGTGAAGCGGGGACGGCCCAGGTACTCCGTCAGATTCTTGGTGCTGATGGTGATACGCGGCGTGGCGCCCGTCGCGACTTTGCGAGCGACCTTCCGGCAGATGGCGGCGATTTGCCGTTCGAGGTTTCGAACGCCAGCCTCATGGGTGTAGGCCCGAATGATCCGCCGCACCCCGTCCTCCGAGAAGCGGAGCCTGGAGCCGTTTAGCCCGTGCTCGTAGGTCTGCTTCGGGATCAGGAAGCGCCGCGCGATCTCGTACTTTTCGTCCTCGATGTAGCCCGGTAGCTCGATCACTTCCATCCGGTCACGCAAGGCCGGCGGGATCGGATCGAGGACGTTCGCGGTGGTGACGAACATGACGTGCGAGAGGTCGTACGGCACGTCAAGGTAGTGGTCGGAAAAGCCGGCGTTCTGCTCCGGGTCGAGCACTTCGAGCAGCGCTGACGAGGGGTCGCCCCGGAAGTCGACGCCGAGCTTGTCGATCTCGTCGAGCATGAAGACCGGGTTGATCGTGCCGCCCGTGCGCATCGTCTGGATGATCCGGCCCGGCAACGCCCCGATGTAGGTGCGGCGGTGCCCCCGAATCTCGGCTTCGTCGCGCACCCCGCCGAGCGAGACCCGCACGAAGCGACGCCCGATGGCGGCGGCGATTGCCTTCCCCAGACTGGTCTTGCCGACGCCGGGCGGTCCCACGAAGCACAGCACTGGACTACGCATCCGGCCGGCTGCGAGCTTACGGACCGCCATGTACTCGAGGATGCGTTCCTTGACACGGCCGAGCCCGTAGTGGTGCTCGTCGAGCACCCGCGCCGCTCGCTCGATGTCGAGCTGATCGGTCGTCTGGTGTGACCAGGGCAGGCCGGCGATCCACTCCAGGTAGCTGCGGACCATCCCGACCTCGGGAGACATCGTCGGCATTGCGGCCAGCCTCTCGAGCTCGTCGTCCGCACGGGCACGCACGTCCTCGGGCAGTCCGGCGGCGGCGATCTTTTCCCGCAGCTTCAGGACTTCCCGTCCCTGAGCGTCGGTCTCGCCAAGCTCCTTCTGGATCGCCTTGAGCTGTTCGCGGAGGAAGTACTCGCGCTGATTCTTGTCGACTTCCTCCTGGACCTGCGAATGGATCTTGCTCTGCAATTCCAGGACGTCGAGCTCGCGGGCCAGGAAGACGCTGGCCTTGTGCAGCCGATCGACGGGCTCCAGCGTCTCGAGGATGTCCTGGCGGTCAGGCACCGACAACTCGAGGTCCGAAACCACGAAGTCGGCCAGCCAGCCAGGCTCGTCGATGTTGATCGCGGCGACGTAGTGATCGTCCGGGATCACTCGGCTCAGCTTGACCACCTTCTCGTACATGCCGATCACGGCTCGGATGAGCGCCTCGACCTCGGTTGCTTCGTACGGCGGGTCTTCGATTGGCTGGACCGAGAGGCGCAGGTACGGATCGTCGCCGGCAAACCCGACCACCCGCACCCGGCGCTGACCCTGCACGAGTGCCGACGTGGAGCCATCTGGCATCTTCAGCACCCGCCCGACGACGGCCTCCGTCCCGATCGCATACAGGTCTTCCTGACCGGGCCGTTCGATCTCCGGGTCGCGCTGAGCGAGCACGACCAGCGTCCGCTCACCGCCCATCGACTCCTCAATGGCGCGCAACGAGCGTTCGCGATCGACGAAGAGCGGCGTGACCACGTGCGGAAACAGCACCGTGTTTCGAACGGGCAGGACCGGCAGATCGGACGTCTTGGCGCCCGAAGATCGTTTGCGACGCGGCATCAGCACGAGCTCCGAAGGGCGAGCCGGTCTCTGAAGCGCGGCGCCCAGGGACGAAGTATACCGACATGTCCGGCCCGCCGGGGCTGTAGTTTCCCTCATGTGACGTCGCTCGACCGTGAGACGATCCCTCCGCCGCTTCTCCCACATGCGAGTGAGGTGACCGGGGGTGAGAGTCCAGGTCAGATGGGGGGCGTGAAGGAACCGGGAGCGTTGCGTTGACGGGCCGAGAGATGCATCAATCCCTGCGCGTCGTTTCGGCAAGGTGGTAGAATCGCGCCGTTCCCGACGTGGCGACGTGGCCGCTTCGGCGGTGGCAGATGCGAGCCGGGGCGGGGGCGGCCGTCCAGTCCGAGCGGGCTGGCCCATCCTCCCGGTCAGGTCGACCGTCGGAGCGTCCTCGGACGCACGACCCGGTCGCCATGCGGGGAGCTTCGAGGATGATCACAACCGCCCCCACGTCCTCTCCGCCGGCATCCTCTCCGTCGTCACGTCCCGCGGCGTCGCGCTTCGGCACGCTCGCCGGGCGGCTGGCCGTACTGCTGCTTCTGGCCGCCGCGATCCCCACTCGGGTCATCAACCTGGATGCCTTCGCGGGCAAATTCGACGAGGGTATCCGGGGCGCCCAGTTGATGCTGATGGCCGCCGGCTACCGGCCGTTTCGAGACATCTTCGCCTCCCAGGGACCGCTGTCGCTCCAGGTCTTCTACCCGACGTACCTGCTCTTCGGGCAGACGTTAGGGGCGGCCCGTCTCGCGCCCGCGCTTTGCTCGATCGTCGGGCTCGTCGTCGTGGCCTGGACCGCGTGGAGGCATGCCGGGTCGGTCGGCGCGAGTGTGGCTGTGCTGGTGCTCCTGCTCAGCCCGACCTACCTGAAGAACTCCCGCCTTGCGCTCGTCGAGGTGCCGGCGCTCGTGCCGGCAACGGCGGCGCTAGCTCTTGCGCTCGCCTACCAGCGGAGCGGAGACCGTCGCTGGCTCGTCGGGAGCGGAATCCTGATGGCCCTGGCGCTGGCGATCAAACCCATGGTCGTGCCGGTCCTGATACCGATCGGTCTCGCGATACTCTTACGGGGTCGAGGCTGGCTCCGAGCCGGGCTGCTCTTCGGCGTTGTCACGGCCGGGGTGCTCGGCGCGATCGTCGTGACGGTTGGACCCAGCGAGGTCTACGATCAGATGATCCGGTTCCGTGCGGCATCCCGTCAGGCCGAGGGCTGGAGTCTAAAGGAGAACTGGGCCGCCATGGCTGGCGAGTTGGTCGACGAGCAACTGGTCGTCCACGTCGCGGCCGTTGCGGCGGGCCTTCTCCTGCTCGTGAGCCGGCCTCGGCTGGGCATCCCGCTGATTGCCTGGCCGCTCGCGTCGTTTGGCTTGCTGATGGTCTATTCGCCGCTCCAATTCAAACACGCCGTCATCATGCTGCCGCCGCTCGGCCTGCTCGTCGGGGTCGGGGCAGGCGAGGTGTGGCGGCGCTGGCGGGCGTCCACCGCGCGTCCAGTCGCGGTCAGCCTGATCGGAGCAGCGACGCTTCTCGCCATCTGGTATGTCGCGAGTCTCCCAGCCATCTGGCAACTCGATGCCCGGCTGCTGTCTGGCACGCCGGAGAGCCGCCCGGAAAATTACGACGACGAGGTCGCGCTGATCGGTCGGCTGACCCAACCGAGTGACTTCATCGTCGTCGACGAGCCGTCGGTCGCGTTCGCCAGCCGCCGGCTGGTGCCGCCCAGTCTCGTCGACACGTCGATGGTCCGGATTCGTTCGCGCTCGCTCGACGCGACGACCGCAATCGCCGCCGCTGAGGCGTCGGACGCTCGGCTGCTCTTCCTGTTCAGCGATGGCCTCCGCAGCCTGAAGCGCTTCGGGCAGTGGGTAGACGAGCGGTTCGTGGCGGTCAAGATCAACGAGCGCCGCAACGGCAAGGACCGCACCCTCTATCTGCGTCAAGACGCCGACCTCGAAGCCGCACGGGCCACCCTGGAGCAGTCCCTCGACGTCCGGACCGACGCGACGTTCGGCGGCCGAATGCGTCTCCTGGGCTACGGTGTGCAGCGGGCTGACGTTGCCCCGGGCGAGAGTGTGACGGTGGCACTCGGCTGGCAGGCCATCGCGCCGATGCCCGAGGACTACGCGGTCGTCACGATTCTCAAGAACGCGCGTGGCGAGCCGGTGGAGCAGAACCAGCGCGGCCTGGGCGGCGGCGGCGAGGGGACGTCTTCCTGGGAGCCGGGCCGCTGGGTGTTCCGGACCTCGACGCTCACGCTCCCAGCCACGACGCCGCCAGGAGAGTACACCCTGGCTGTTGGTGTGTACGACTCCAAAGCCCGCCGGCTCGTTCCAGTGGACGGGACGAGCGGCGGCCATGGGGCCGCGGAACTCTCACTGACCTCGGTCCGGGTGCGCTCCTGATGCAGACACGAACGGTTTCCGTACCGACCTTCACGCTCCGCGTCGCCACGCCGACCTGGCCGGCCGAGACAGTCGTGCTGGGCGCGATTCTGGTGAGCGCGGCGTTCATGCGGCTGGTCCGCCTGAGCAGCACGAGCGGCGACCTCGACGAGGGGATACGCGGCATCCAGTTGCTGCTGATGTCGGCCGGCTACCGGCCGGTGCAGGAGATCTACTCGTCGCAGGGGCCGCTCCTGCTGAACATGTTGTTCCCGCTGTACCAACTCTTCGGTGAGACGCTGGGCGCGGCTCGCCTGGCTGTCGGCGTGTACTCACTCATCGGCATCTTAGGAATCTACTGGGTGGCGCGGGCGTTCGGGGGTCCGGTCGGCGGCGCGACGGCCGCGCTACTGCTGGTCGTCAGCCCCGGGTATTTGCGCAACTCTCGGCAGGCGCTGGCGGAGGTGCCGGCGCTCGCCCCCGCGATCCTGGCCGTTGCCGCCGCGCTCGCCTATCAGCGATCCGGCCGTCGTATCTGGCTGGTCGTGGCCGGCGTGCTGCTCGGCATCGGCCTGCTGGTCAAGCCGATCGTGATCGCGGCAGTCGTAGCGGTGGGGCTGGCGGCGTTGCTCGGACCGCGCATCAGCGTGCGCCCAGTCTTTCTGGTCGGGACTGTGACGCTCGCAGTGGTTGTGGCAATCGTCCTCACGGCCGGACTACCGGCGATTCTCAGTCAGATGGTGGATTATCGGCTCAAGAGCCGCGACGCAAGCGGCTGGAACCTGGCCGAGAACTGGACGCTGATCCAGGGCACGCTGCTCGACCGCGATCAGGTGGGGATCTTCGCGCTGGCTGGTGTGGGCGCGCTGGTACTGCTGCTCGCGAGCCCCCGTCGCGCCTTGCCCTATCTCGGGTGGGCGGCAGCCTCCATCGCCATCCTGCTGTTCTACGCGCCGCTCTTCCCCAAGCATGTCGTCATCGCGATCCCACCGGTCGCGGCGCTGGCCGGCGCGGCGGTGGGGCATAGCTGGCAGGCGGCGCGGGCGCGGCGATGGCAGGGAATCGTCGGAAGTTTCTTGCTGGCCGCCCCCGTGCTGCTGTATCTGTGGTCGCTGCCCGCGATAGCCGACTGGAACATCCGGTTCATGAATCTCGATCCTGGCACGGAAGGCCAGCGCTTCGCACAGTCGGCCGATGTCGCCGGGACGATCGCGTCGATCACTCAGCGCGGAGACTTCGTCATCACCGATCACCCGTACCTGGCGTTCCTGGCGCAGCGGCTCGTCCCGCCGGACCTCGCGGACCCCTCCAAGACGCGCGTCCGCGCTCGCGAGTTGACGGGCGACGACATCATCACGGCGGCTCAGGAGTACGATGCACGCGTCGTGGTGCTCTGGAGCGACCGGCTCCGGACTCTCAAGAGTTTCCGGACCTGGCTGGACGACCGCTTCGAGGCGGTCAAGGTGTACGCCCAGGGGGGGGACTCGCCGCGCGTCGTCTACGTGCGTGACGACGTGGACATGGTTCCACTGCGGCGACACCTCGAGGGAACGATCCAGACGCCGACCGCTATCGACTTCGGCGGCGTGCTTCGACTGGCCGGCTTCTCGCTGGATCGCCACGAGTTGACCCGCGTAGGGAACGTCGGGGTCACCTACGAGTGGCAAGCGCTGGCGCGAGCGTCCGTCGACTATCACATCATCAGCGAACTCATCGGGCCAGACGGCCAGAGTTGGAGCGATGAAGAGCTCTCGTTCGGGAACAAGAACATCGGGCTGATCGAGTGGACGCCGGGCCGCTGGGTGCTCCAGGCATCCACCTTCGACGTGCCTCCGGATGCACCATCTGGGGAGTACGTCCTTCACGTCGGCGTGTACGACAGTCGGACGAAGGCGAACCTGCCCATCTCGGCTGGCGACCCTCGCCTTGGATCGAGTCCGGAGCCACTGTACCGGTTCGAGGTCGCCCGCCTCACCGTCAAGTAGAGCCGTTTCAACAGTCCGCGATGGGCATGCCGTGGATGACGGCGGCCGAGCTAGCGCCTGATGTGCCTGCGCCGGTGATCCGTGACGGCCATTCCTTGACCCCCGACCTCATGCCCTGCTTCAATCGCGGGGGCGACGATGACGTCGCCGGACCGAGACATCGCACCTCGAACAGCCGTCAGAACTGACCACCTCGCCGGCTGCAACACGCAGAGGCGGTGAGGCGGCCTGTACGAGTTGGACGGGACCGGCTCGCGGCCGTGACGACATCTGCTACGGCCACGAGCGGCTCATCAGAACAAAAGGCAGCGGTGTCCCGAACGCGAAGAGGAGTGTGACTGTGAAGCGCGAGATCATTCAGCCTTTCGCCACGGCGCCGAGTCGGATTCTCAGCCCTGGGGTGCGCGTGGGCGACCTGATCTGGACGGCCGGGCACGTCGGCCGCGACCCCGTCACGGGCGACATGCCCGCCGACATCCAGGGACAGACCCGGCAGACGCTTCGCAACCTTCAGACGGTGCTCGAGGCCGGCGGCTCGTCGCTGGCGAACGTCGTCAAGGTCAACATCTACTTGAAGGACATTGCGGACCGCGACGCCGCGAACGAGGTGTACCTCGAATTCTTCCCAGTCGACCCACCAGGCCGGACGGCCATCGGCGGCGCCCAGTTTGGGCCGGGAGTCCTGATCGAGATCGAGGCCGTCGGCGCCGTCACGTCCTGACCTGGTGGGTCACGCCGCATGTGGCTGAGAGCCCCCACCCCCCCACCCTCGTGCGCGGGAGAGGGGCGGCTGATCCGAAAGCGCCGATGCTCAACCAGCGGCCGAGCGGCGCTCGTTCGTGTGAATGAGGGTGCGCTCGTTTCGAGGCGTTACGGTCGACACCAGCTTGACGCGAACGGTCACCCGCCGAAGAGGAGGCTGCACTGTGCCCGCAAGTCCGTACCGCACAAAAGTACTCTGGAAGTCGCCCGGGCCGATGCCCAACGGTCTCCAGTCGACGCCCGAGGGCCTCTGGGTCTGCGATCAGATGGACCCGAACGTCATGTTCTTGCTGGATCCGGAGACAGGCGACTCGCTGAAAGAGATCCCGACGCGCTGTCTGCACGGTAGCGGCATCGCTCGCGATCCGCACGGCCGGATCTGGGTCGCTTCGACGTTCGGCTACGAACTGGTCGCCTACGACATCGAGACCGGCAAGGAAGTCGTAGCGTTCCCGACCCCCCCGTACGACCGCTCGGGCGGCGCGCACGGCGTGGAGTGGCACAACGGCGAGTTGTGGTTCGACGTGCCCGTCGCCTGTCGAATCTATCGCATGAACCCCGAGAACGGCGAGATCACCGGCGAGATCCCGGTGCCAGGCGACCGCGCCCACGGGCTGGCCTTCGAGGGCGAGACGATCTGGATGGCCGACACGAACCGGCAGGTCGTCTATCAACTCGACTCGAAAGATGGCCGTATCCTCGACGCCATCGGCATCCACGGCCCCGAACCGCACGGCATGACCATCCACAACGGGGTGTTCTACTTCTGCGACGCGACGACCCGCGAAGTGTTCACGTTGGAGCGCGTCCCTGGCGGCTGACCCGACTGCCCGAGAGCCGGACCAGGCTGGGCGAGGCGCGGCGGTCGCGCCCCGTCCAGTTCAGTCAGTCGTCAGACGACCAGCCTAGCTCCAGGCCGGCCGTTAGGGCGCCCGGTACGAGGGCAACGGTGCGTCCCTGCCAATCTCCACCCAGGCCCGGTAGCCCGTCGACGTCGGGGATGACCGCGATGCGGTCGTCCGAGGCACCGGTAAGGTGCGCGTCGCGCGGGACGCCGATGATGATCAGGTCGCGAAGAGTCGAAGGCAGCCCCTCGGCATAGACCTTCATCCGCTTCGGCCCGCGTGCCTGCTCGACGCCCATGATGTCGTCGTCGGCCAGTTCGATGCTCGCGCCGATAGCCCCATCGCGTGGCGAGAATAGGACCAGGCGCGTCACGTCGATCGGTGCAGCGCCGACGAATGGGCGCGGGTCGGCCAGCGGGATCGCCGTCCCGGCCCGCGCGAAGATGGGGAGGCGATCGAGGCGGGCGGTCTGGATGATCCACCGCCCGCCAGGCTCGGGGCGCCCGGTCCACCAGTCGTACCAGGTGACGCCGGCCGGCAGATAGACCCTTCGAGCGACCGGCTCGGCCGAGTCGGAGAAGACCGGCGCAACGAGCAGATCCCGTCCTAGCAGGTACTGGTCGTCGATGTCGGCCGTCTGGCGATCCCAGCCGAACTCCAGGAACAGCGAGCGGAGCATCGGTAGGCCAGCCTGAGCTGTCTCACGGGCGCAGTGCAGCACGTACGGCAGCAGCCGATAGCGCAGGTCCGCGTACGCTCGGACGATTCGCTCGGTGTGCTCGCCGATGTCCCAGGGTGCGCGGCCGTGCTCGACGGGCAACCGCGCGAGCGGACTGAGCAAACTGAACTGTGCCCAACGCGCGTAGAGGGCCGATCCGAGAGGGTTGGCCGCGTTGCCGCCCAGATCGTGGCCCCAGGCGCCCGGCATGGAGAGGCTGCACGAGAGCCCCTCGCGGAGCGTCGCGGCCATCCCCGCCGGGCTCCCTTCGGCGACAGGGCTCAGGTGGGCCGCGTAGCGTTGCGATCCCGCCCACGCCGTTCGATCCCAGAGCACGCCGGCAGGTGGAACGTCCTCGCTCTTGTCCCCATCAGCGTCCGCGCCCACGGCTCTCCTGGTGGCCGCGCTGACCAACTGCTGAAAGAGGAGTGCGTAAAGGTTATGCCGCTCGATGCCGTCGCCGCTGTCTGCGAACCGTGCCTCGGCCGGCGCGCTCGCTCCGCCGCCCAGGTCACAGGCCATGGCGCCTGCATCGAGCGACGATCGGTAGCGCTCCTGCCACCACGTGCGGGCCTCCGGGTTGGTCACGTCGAGCAGGCCGGCCTGCCGCTCGGCATCAGTTGGATGGTCAGGGCCGGGTCCGGGAGCGCGGTCAACACGATCCTCCGCCCCAACCAGGACGGGGCTGCCATCTGGTGCCCGTACGAGCAGACCACGCTCCACCGCGACCTGGTATGCCTCGGTCGACGCACCCAGGTACGGGGTACGTACTGACGCGAGCGTGAACCCCTCCGTCCTGAGTCGATCGAGTGTGGGCGTGCCGTCGTCCTGGTGCTGGTAGAGCGCATGACCGGCGTCGTTCAGCGTTATCGGGGTCGCCCGGCGGCGTTCGAGGAGCAGGCTGTCGCAGGGAATAGCTTCGGCGCGGATGCGCGTCGCGATGGCCGCCACCCGATCGTCAGCACGGCAATCCGTCGCCGACATCCAGATGCCGAATGCCCAGAGCGGCGGTACCGGCGCGTGACCGGTCAGGTCCGCATAGGCGGCGACCGCCCCACGCGGCCAGGCGGCGGGCAGGACGAACAAGTCAAGCGTCGCCTCCTCGACGATCAGCCGGCATGTGTCCGACGCCTCGCTTCCCAGGTCAAACGTCAGGCGAGCGGGCGTGTGCACGAACACGCCGTAGCCGCGACTCGATACCAAGAACGGGATCGGCGCGGGGGTTTCGCCATCCGTCCGCGTACCGCTCCCCTCGGCGGCTGCGCGACCAGGGGGCGTGCTTGCACGGTCAGTTAACGGGATAGTGCCTGAAGACCAGAGAGTGAAGCGTCGCCCGATCCGGTCCAATGCTCCCGCGTACCCACCGAGACCGTAGATGCGCTCGTCCGGCTCGCGCGCCCAGGTGAAAGTCGCCGCGCGCTGGACCCGGCCATCTGGCTCGGTACGGCGCGCCCATCTGAGCGGGTCGGCGCGGCGGCTGGCCGGCGCGTCGGCCCGGTCGATACCCGGTGGCCGTGCGGTCTCGGCGGGCGTGGTCTGGTGCCCGTCCTCACCAATCTCCCCGTGAAGGATGACCTCGTCCCGCTCGCCGCCCACGATCTGGATGTCGAAGGGGGCGGGCCGGATCCGGATCTCCGTGGAGCCCTCCCAGGGCTCACTGGGGCGGATTGCGAGCGTGCCGTCGTCTCGCTCGGTTGGGTCGTCGAGTTCGACGGGATCCGGAAGGTCGTCAGCCAGTATGCCGAAGTCGCGTCCATCGAGCGGCCCGAGTGTGAGTCGGACCGCACCGGAGCCTGACATGCCGATCGTCAATTCCGCGACGTCCGAGCTCGCGTCGCCTCCAGACGCGGGCTCGGGTTCGCGGATACCTTCGAGCATCACCACGACGCTCCCGCCGCGCTGCTCCCAGCCGAGAACGCGCCGGGCGGCGAACCACTCGGCTGCCGGGTCGTCGACGATGGAGGGCCGCGGCGAGTGTCGATCAGGCATGGTCGGTCAGGTAGCCGGCTGTGCCACCCGCTCCTGTACGGCCTGTCCCATGCGCTGGAGGATCTGGGACAGGATCTCCCCAGAGGTGGCGAAGTTCAGCCGCACGCAGCCCTGGCCGGTCTCCCCAAAGTCGGCGCCGTCGTTCAGCCCGACCTTCGCCTGCTCCAAGAAGAACTGATAGGGTGACGTCGTCAGGCGCAGATCGCGGCACAGGTCGCGGCAGTCGAGCCAGCCCAGGTAGGTCGCCTCGGGCGTGCGGATCTTGACGCCCGGCAGTTCCTCGGCCACGTACTTCGCCAGGGTGTCGCGGTTCGCCAGCAGCCGCGCCATCACCGCATCGAGCCAGGGCTGACCCTCCCGCCACGCCGCGATGGTCGCGTCGATGCCAATGACGTTGACTTGACCGAGCAGGCGCTCGGGGATGGCGCGGAAGAAGCGCTCGCGGAGGCCGTCCGACCCGAAGTACATCAGGGCGGCGCGGAGTCCGGCGATGTTGAAACCCTTGGTGGCCGACGTGAAGGTGATCGTCCGCGCCGCGATCTCCGGGCTCAGCGACGCGATTGGGATGTGACGCTGGCCGGGATAGACGAGGTCAGCGTGGATCTCGTCGGACAGGACGATCAGATCCCGTTCGACTGCCAGTTGCCCGACCGCGAGCAATTCATCCCGCTCGAACACGCGGCCGGTCGGGTTGTGCGGGTTGCAGAACATCAAGATGCGCGTGCGGTTGTCGACCACGCGGCGCAGCCCCTCGACGTCCAGGGTGAAGCGTGTGCCATCGTCGACCAGCCGATTTTCAACCAACCGCCGCTTCAGATCGGCAACGGTGTTAAGGAATGGCGGGTAGATTGGCGTCTGTATCGCGATCCCGTCGCCCGGCTCGCTAAACGTCATCACGCAGGCGTACATCGCCTGAATGAGCTCTGAGACGAGTTGAACCCGGTCCGGGTCGACCTCCCAGCCGAAGTGCTCGGCCATGCGGTCGGCGAAGGCCGCCTGCATGCCTGTCGCGTTGTCGCGCACGCCCTGGCCCACGCCGTAGCCGTAATCGCTCTGCTCGACGACCTGGAGGATCGCCCGTTGAACCGGCTCGGCCACGGCGAAGTCCATGTCGGCGACCCAGGCCGGCAGGACATCGGTTGGGTAACGATTCCACTTGTAACAGCGCCGGGCGCGGAGCGCTTCCAGCGAGAGTACGAATGGCTCGTTCGATACTTGTGCCATCACAACCCCGTCGGCCCGTGGGCGCCCTGCCAACAGTGGGGTGGGCGGGGCGTGGCTGGGCGCCCTCGATCTGGCGCCCGGTCGGGCAATTGGCCGACCATACCACAGCCGGCCAACTCGTCGTCAGGGAACTGCTGCCGGCAGCCTCTCAGTCTCAGGCTGCCACCTCTCAGCCAGCCGTTCGAGGCCGGAGGTACGCGCGCAATCCTTCCTCCAAGGGTGTGAAGTGGACGCCGAACACCCGCTCGGCCTCACCTGGGTCGACCGGCTCGTTCATGCTGATGAAGTCGACTGCGCCCGGTGAGAGCGGCGGGTTTGGGAGGTACTGGAGCAAGCTGGCCGGGATCTTCACCAGCCAGGCCGGCTGATGGAGGAGCGGCCGGCGCTTGCCGAGGACGCGCATGATTGTCCGAAGCACCTCGTCCATCGTGACCGGCTCGCGGCTGCCAAGCTCGAAGATCCGGTTCGTGGCGGCCGGCTCGTCGACGGCCGCGGCGGCTACCTTCGCCACGTCGAAGACCGAAACCGGGTTGACCTGCGCCTGCCCCGACCCAATCACCGGTACGACCGGCAGCACCTTCACGAACTGGACGAACTTATTCATACTGCGGTCGTCTGGCCCGTAGATCCAGGATGGTCTGAGGATGACGTACTCCATCCCGCTGGCCCTGATGGCCTCCTCGGCCCGTTCTTTCGCCTTGAACCACGGCTCCGAGCGGCCTGGGCGGACGCCCGCCCCACTCAGGTAGACGAAGCGCCTGACACCGTTCTGCGTCGCCGCCGCGACCATTCGCTCGGTGCCAGCGCCGTCAATGGCCTGGTAGGTCCAGCCCTTGCGCGGGTTCTCGACCGGGTGATTCGGGAACTGGACGGCATGGACGATCGTCTCGATGCCACGTGTTGCCGCCTGGAGCGAGGCCGGCTCGGTCACGTCGCCGCGCACGTACTCGACGTCGGGTTTCTTGGGTGCACGCGACGGGTCACGGGTCATCACTCGGATATGGTGCCGGCCTGAAGCCAGGAGCTCGTCGACGACCCGTGAACCGATGAAGCCGGTTCCGCCCGCGACTAGCACGTCCATGCTAGCACCCTCCACCTCAACCCGATGCACCTTGGACTCAGTTCTGAACTCTGTTAGTGACGTCCGAACTGTGGGGCGACAGAACCGAAGGACTCTGCGACCATAGGGGGAGACATCACACACCCCAAGGACCCAGAGTCCACGAACATCGTAGAGCGCGGGCGAGCGCTTCTCCAAGGGCTGGGAGAGGTGGCGCGCGGCCGGGGTGGGGGTCGTCGTTGGGCATCCTCACCCCAGCCCTCTCTGCGGTGGGAGCGTGAGCACCAACGCCCCTGCCTCGAGGACGTGGCTCTACGCGCAAGGAGAGACGGCGCCGCGATGGGTCAGGTCAGGGCGCGGCGCGCATCCAGGCAGCGAGCATCGCGCCGCCGTAGGCGAACAGGTAGAACTTGACGACCTTCCCGAGCGCCGTGGCGAGCCAGAACTTCCCGACCGGGTAGCGCATCCAGCCGGCGAGCAACCCGAGCGCGTCGAAGACGGGGTTTGGGATCAGCGCGAGCGTGATGAGGGCGACGAAGCCCCACGACCGAAAGCCCCGCTCGGCGAGTCGCCAGAGTCGCGACGAATCAGCCGGTACGGCGCGCCGACCAAAATACCCAAGCAGGTAACCGCTCAGCTCGCCCGAGGCGCTGCCCAAACCCGCCACCACACCGACCCAGAAGGGGTCGAGGAAGGTGCCCGCAGCGGCTGCCACGGCCGCTCCGGGGGCTGGCAGGAATAGCGTCGCACTGGTCAGCGTCTGGACCACGAAGATGATCGGATAGGCCAGCAGGCCGTGCTGACTGAGCCGGTCGGCATGTTGCGCGATCAGCATGGCCGCCGGCGCGGCGATGAGCGTGATGGCGACGCTTGCGAGGAGTGGGAGAAGGCAGCGGAGGCGCGACAGCAGGTCAGCGGCGGGCTTCGTTGGCGCCGTTGGGACGGCAGCTGTGCTCACATGGCCTCACAACTGGCTCAGCACGGCTTCGGTGCCGGCGGCCAGTGGGGCGAATTGTAGCGGAGGCTCGGGACGTTGTCAGCAGTTTTCTCCAACTCTACGATCGCATCACAAAGAAGTCGGGCACTCGCGAGGCCGGGATGCCGAGACTCTGGCGACAATCGACCCATTCAGACCAACGCTTCCGAGTCTTGTGGCTCGACCGGCTCAGCTTTCCCGGTACGTCTGCTGTGCTGCGAGGCTCCGCAGCAGTGACAGATACTGCTCGCGCGTCATGGCCGGGGTGTGCTCGGCCAGGATGCGGCGCGCGCCGCCCGCGTTGCCGCTCAGAAGGTCGACGACGGTCATCGCCATCGCCTTGGCCGGCACGATTGCCGCCGTCTCGTAATCCTCGACACGATAGTCGCTGCCGTGGCCGGCTCCTCGGGCGCCGCCGGCATACGGATGAATTGCCGGCATGATCTGGCTGATGTCGCCCATATCGGTCGAGCCGCTGCGGTGCCCCAGGTCCGCCGTGATGTCGCCTGGCGCGACCAGTCGCTCGGCGTTGTGCTGATACAGGTCAATCATCTTCGAATCTGGCGCGAGTGGCAAATAGCCGGGCAGGGTCGTGATCTCCACGCCTGCGCCGATGGCGAGTGCCGCGCCACGCAGCGCCCGGTCCACCTTCACGTTCGCGCCAATGATAGCGTCAACCGACGCGCCGCGCACGAACGTCTCCATCGTCGCGATGCGGGGCACGATATTCACCGTCTCACCGCCGCGCGTCAGGATCGGGTGGACTCGGATGTGGTCGTCGTCCCGAAACGTCTCGCGCTGATACTGAATGGCGGTCAGGGCGAGGGCCGCGGCGTTGAGGGCGTTGATACCCTGATCGGGCGCACCGCCAGCATGGGCAGCCTTCCCCAGGAAGCGCACGAACTTGGCGATCATCCCGTTATTGGTGCTGCGTAGTCCGACCTTGCCATCGTGCGGGTTCGAGGTCAGGTGCACCATCATCGCCATGTCGACGTCGTCGAATGCGCCCTGCCGAACCAGTTCCGCCTTGCCGCCCAGGAACTCGATCTTGCCTTGCCGCTGAAGGTCGAGCCGGTACTCGATCTCGACGTACTCCTCGGCCGGCACGGCGAATAGGACGACGCGGCCCGCTAGCTCCTGAAGCGCCCCTGACGCGAGCAGTCCGATACCAGCCCCGAGCATGTTGGCGATCTGAGCATTGTGGCCGCATGCGTGGACGGCGCCCGTGACTGGGTCGGCCTGGGGATTATCGGCGACGATCAGCGCGTCGAGCTCCCCGAGCACGGCGACGGTCGGGCCGTCACCTGCACCACCGGACATGTCAGCTCGGACGCCGGTGACGGCGAGCCCGGTCCGGGGAGTCAGGCCGAGGTCGCGGAACGCGCGGGCGACCCGCTCGGCGGTCTTGACCTCGCGATAGCCAGTCTCCGGCGCGGCCGCGATCTCGCGGGCGATTCCGACGATCGTGTCGCGTCGCTCGTCGATCACGGCGCAGACCCGCGCCTTCAACTCATCGGTCGTCATGCATGACCTCCAGCGGTAAGCGCCGGACTGAGTGTAGCAGCCGTCACAGTGGGTAGTCTGGAACGAGGCGCGGCAGTCAGTCCTCTCCTGATACATGGCTGCTGATGGCTGAGGGCAGGCTCACTCGCCGTTTACGGCTCGTCGTTCGTGTCGGGGCGGCGGAGGCGCAAAAGCTCCTCGAGCTCCCGCATCACCTCGGCCGGGTCAGGGCGGGTGATCGGCAGGCCATCCATTGGCGACGTCTCCTCGGCCACCTCGACCGGCCCGAGAGAGACGCCTAGCTGCTCGACGTACTCACGCATGTCGGGGCTCTCGGCCATCGCTGCGTCAACGCGCGCCTCGAGCTGGTCACCGGCGAGCTGGAGCTCGGTCAGGTCGAAGTCGACTTCCAGCATGCTCCGCAGGGCGCGCAGCATGCTATGAGAGACCTTGGGGTTGGGCGCAGCGCGAACGTAGTGCGGAGCGTGGCCCCAGAGGCTCGCGGACGCAAGGTCGCGTTCACGGCAGGCGTCGAGAAGCGCCGACTGGACGCTGCTTGGCCCCTCATAGTTCGAGGCCGTGATCCCCAGGGATTCCAGTTGCCGCTGAAGCTCGGGCGTCGTGCCGTGCCCACTCAGGCTGACCTGCCCCCGGTGCGATACCGCGTCGTAGGTTCCCCCCATGACGATCATCTGCTGGACGCCACAACGGGTCGCTAGATCCATGACCACGTCCACGTACGCACGCCAGTTCAGGTTCGGCTCGCGGCCCTGGAGGACAATCAAGTCGCGCGCTCCGGACGGGTCGCGCCAGGAGAAGAACTCGTTGCTCGGCCATTCGAGCGCCCGCTGTCCAGGTGCGAGTATCACCGTGGTCGGCCGGGCCTCGGTGAAGACGTAAAATTCCTCAGGATCGATCTCGGCGAACCGTCGCGCGCGCAACTTGCGAGCGAGATAGCGCGCCGAACTGGAGGCCACCTCGGCCGCATCCGGCCAGCCGGCGAAGGCTGCGACCAGCGTCGGGCGTCGCAGGTTCGGCAGCTCCTGGATTTTCAATGCTTCCACGCGCTCAGGCCCTCCCCTCGATGCCTGACCGACCGGTGCTGCCGACGAACGGCGGCCGGATGAGGGAAGTGTACCCTGCCGTGCAGCCTGGCTGACCTGGTGCCGGTTGAGCGGCCTGACCCTCACCCCCTGGCTCCCTCTCCCGGGTGCGGGAGAGGGAGCCAGGGTGAGGATCAGGCCGCCGAGGGCGTCGGACCACGATGGTGCGGTCGGCGCCGCCAGATCAGGAACAGCGCGATCAGCGCCAGCGGCACGACTGATGCGACCGCGGCCCACCAGTAGTGGACGAGGTTCGTTGTGTCGGGCGGCAGACCGGCCAGTGCGGCCTCTTGATCGGGTGTGATCGTGGGGAGCGGGATGCCGGCCTGTCGCGCCCGTTCCTCGATCGCCTTGATCCGGGCTTCGAGCCGGGTGACGTTCAGGATGGCCTCACGGAGCCGGTCGCTGACGTCCGTCCCGCCGGGCTGGGTGCGTTGCTCGCGGGTCAGCCGATCGCGCTCGACTTGAGCCGCGCGTAGCTGGCCGCGTAGCTGAAGGTACTCGCTGGCGAGATCCTGGTCGGGCGTACCCGCCGCGGCCTGGTCGTCAGGCGGCGCGGCCGGCAGCGAGATACTCGCCGTCTGAGCCTTCCGCTCGATGTCGGCCAGGCGTGCAGTCAGCCGGTCGATTGTCAGCGCCGTCTCACCGAGCCGATCGCGGATGCTTGCCTCGTCCTCAGGGGTGCGAGCCCGCCGCAGCGCGGCCTGCAACTGAGCGCGCTGAACCTCGGCGCGTCGAAGCTGTTCGCGCGACTGGCTGTAGGTGCGCGCCAGAATGTCCGATGCTGGGCGGGCATGCACGGTGACCGTAGCCAGTTCTGAGGTGCGCTCCAGGAAGGTCTGCCGCCCCTTGAGCCGGTCGATCTCGCGCTTGGTCTGCGCCAGCCGATCCTGGATCTTCAAGATCTCCTCGACATTCTGCGCCCGGTTCAGGAGCTCCAGAAGCTGGCTGTAGCTCGCCTCGACGGCCCGAAGCTGGGTCTGGACGTCGTCGTACTCCTGGGTGACGTCCTGGGTGGCGGCCTTCTCGTCCGTCACCTCGACGGCAAGGCCGCGAAGCTGGCGCATGGTCGCGTCGTAGCGGTCTGGCGGGACTCGCAGCCGAACCGTAGTCAGGGACGAGGTGCCATCCTCGGTGTTTTCGACGCCCGCGACATACCCACCCGCCTGGGTCGCAATATCGCTGACCGCCTGCACGGTCTCGGCGAGGCTCTTGACCAGAATCGACAGGTCGGTCGTGTAGACGACCATCCGCCCGATCTGAGCCGGCTGGACCGGCGCGGGTGGGGCCGGCTGAACGGGCGTTGGGACGGGCGGCGCGGGTCGACCGGGCGGGGCCGGTTGGGGACCGGCGGTTGGTGCAGCGACCGGTGCCCCTGCTGGAGCGGCGGCCGCCGGCTTCATTTCGGCCGCGCGCGAGTCGGCCGGCTTCGTGGCAGCAGCGGTCGGGGCTGCCCGGCCGGTGCTCTGCACGGGGGTTCCGCGCTCCTGGTGCGCTGTGTTGCTCAAGCTGGTTTCGGCCTTTGGGGCCGGCGCGGATGCGGACGTCGTCGACGACGTCGCTGACGATGGCGACGAGGACTCAGAACAGGCGGCCAGGGCCAGGGTAGCGAGGAGGACGACCGAAACCAGGACGCGCATGATGCTCCCCTCAGCAACGGTGCTCGCGTCGTGCGAGATCGGGTCTGCCCTGCGCTCGGCCCGCCCGCGGCGCGGACCTCGTCAGGAAGTTCCATCCCTGGACGCCGTGCCTCACCGAAAGGTTCCCGCCTGGGCAAGGATCCCACCTGGGCAAGGTTCCCGCCTGGGCAAGGTTCCCGCCTGAACACGCTTCCGCGGGTTCTGGCTCTGCTGTATCTGGCTCAGGGACTCATCCCCTCCTGTGACGCGCCTCAGCCGCAACCCCGGGAGATCTGCCCGCGCACTCCGGCGGGCTCTGCCACGCCTACGAGCGGACGTCACGCGGCTAACCGTGGGACAAGCCACGGCGACAGGGGGCTGCGACCGATCTGACAGCCTCTTGCCAGGTCCCCACAGTGGTGGTAGACTGGCGCCGAAGCGTACTGCGCACATAGTTTGCGTATTACGCAACTCATGGAGGATACCGCGTGGCGGTTCGAGGCCTTCCTGCCGAGCGCCGGTCTGACGTTCAGTCAGTTCGGCGTGCCCTCGCTCTGCTCAAGGTCTTCTCGCGTTCGCGGCCTGAGCTCAGCGTCACAGAGGCTGCCCGCCTGCTCGGCGTCCATCCAAGCTCGGCATCACGCCTGCTGGCGACGCTTGCCGACGCCGGATTCGTGCGCCAGGACCCCGAGTCGGGGCGCTACCGACCTGGCTTCGCGGCACTCGAACTGGCCAGCGTCGCGCTCCACAGCCTCGATATCCGTGCGGAAGCGATCGGCGTCATGCGGAGCCTCTCCGCTCGGATCAGCGAGACGGTGAACCTGGCGGTGCTGGATGAGACGAAGGCGGTCGTCATCGAGCAGGCTCCCGTGGAAAGCACGGTCCGATTTGTGAGTTGGATCGGACGCCGCCTGCCATTACACGCGACAGCCCATGGCAAAGCCCACCTGGCCTTCCTCGCCAGCGAGCGGCGTGAGCCGCTTCTCGCCGCCATCGCCGAACCGGACGGTACGCTCCAGTCGTTTACCCCCGACACGATCGTGACGCGGGCTGCCCTAGACCACGAGTTGTCAGGAATCAGGCAGCAAGGCTACGTGTTGGCCTGCGGCGAGTTCGACCCTGAGCTTGCCGGCGTGGCCGTGCCGATTTTCGGGCATGATGGCGCCATCATCGCGTCGATGTCGATCTCCGGTCCGCTCTACCGGATGCCGCCGAGCCGGCTCCACGAGTTGGCCCGGTTTGCCATCCCGGCCGGTCAGCAGATCTCGGCGCGCCTTGGCTGGAGCGGCGACGACGCCGGCGATTGCCGGCCAGAGACGGCTACCACCGACCTCTCGCCAGCGGCGCAGTCTGCGATCCGGACCGGCTGACGGGTGATACACACCTGGCCGCCGGCCCCGAGACCGATCGTTCCCTGATTGTGCGAGGGAAAGGAAACGTATGCCGCCAGCACGACAGTTTCGCCTCTGGGCCACCAGTTGCTGCCACGTGGGCACGGACCTGAAGCACGGCCGCGAGAGCCTCGCCGATGCGATTCGTCAATCGGAGAACGGCGGGGCGGATGGAGGGCCGACGTTCGACTGGGATCTCGCCGTTCTCCTCGGCGACTTCTCCGGCAGCCAGGTGCCTCCGACCGACGAAGAAGGGTTAGAGGTAAATCGGCAGCTTGGGGTGAGTCGGAAGCACCGGCGGGAGGACTTCTATCCTCTGGTGGGTAACCACGACGCCAGCGGCCCGGATGAGCCGACGCAATGGTGGTTCAAGAAGTGGCTCGACCCGACCGGACAGAGCACCGAGCACTCCGGCGTCGATCCGAGAAAGCTGCCCTATCCGATCGAGGGAACCTGGGAACGCTATCAGTTTCGGGTTGGCAACCTTCTCTTCCTGATGATGGGTGACCGAAACGATGGCGGCCCGCCGGTTGGACGTGGCGCGTATGGGGGATATCCGTCCGGCGCGGTCACGAGCGACACGTTCTCCTGGTGGCGGACGCACGTCGAGGAGCATCAGGATCTGATCCTCGTCTCGGCGCACCATCACATGCTGAAAGAGACGACCGTCGCGTCTGGCCCGTGGGAAGGCTTCGTCAAGAACGAGCGCGGCGACTGGACGTCTCACTACCACGGGTACTACCCCGATAGCGGCCCAGAAGGCGCCTCCTATCTGTATTACCTGGACGATACGCCCGATGCTCAGGCATTCGAGCGTTACCTGGCGGCGCGTCCGGGCGCCATCGACCTCTGGTTGGGTGGCCACACCCACACCCACCCAGACGACCGCAAGGGTGACCGCTCGCACGTCGAACGCAAGTGGGACGTGAACTTCGTCAACGTCGCGGCACTCAGCAAGTACCACGGTCGGACGAACGTGCCGATGAGCCGCTTGCTGACGTTCACCGACGGCAGCAGTGACGTCCGGGTGCAGTGCTACCTGCATACGACGGACTACGCGCCACAGGGTTGGTATCTGCCCGCCGAGCGGATGATCCGGCTCGGTAAACCGTTCCGCTTCTCGCCGTCCGACGCCTCGCCGGCGTCGTAGGTCTCGCCCGTCTTGCAGGTCGGTCCACCACCTCAGTCCGTGCCATTCGTGGAGGCTTCCATGCCGCGAATCGTTCGTCGGTCGCCCACCTCGCCTCTGACCGGTCAGCAGGCTGGCGGGACGCCCAGCCGCGTGACCCGGCGTCAGGCTCTCAGGACACTCGGAACGTTCCTCGCGGCCGCCTCGGCAGCAGCCGTGCTCCAGGCGTGCGGCGCCCCATCGTCGCCCGCCGCTCCACCGAAGTCGTCAAGTTCCGGTACCGCCGGGACTGGCGCCGGCGAGAAGCCGACCACCGCCCCACCAGCCCAGGGGGCCAGCGCCCAGGCCGGCGCCGCGACGCCGGCCTCCCAGACCCAGCCGGCCAGCAAGGCTACCGCAGTCAGCAAGGCCCCCGCGACCAGGACCGGAACCACCGAGTTCATCGCGGCGATCGAGAACCCGCCGCCGACCCTGGATCACCAGACTGAGCCAAGCCTCTGGGGCTTCTGCGGCGTCGAGATCGTTCAGGATGGGATCGTCGGCGAGGATCGCGACTTCAAGCCGGTTCCGGCGCTGGCCGAGTCCTGGGAGAATCCGAATCCGACGACCTGGAATTTCAAGCTCCGCTCCGGCGTCAAGTTCCACAACGGCAAGGAGCTCAGCGCGGACGACGTCGTCTACACCCTCAACCGCCTGATGGACCCCAAGACGGGATCTTCGTTCCGCCCGGCCCATCAAGCCATCGAGAAGGTCGAGGCCGTCGACAAGCTCACCGTGCGGCTGACCCTCAGTCAGCCCTACCCGAGCATCATCGGCGTGCTCGCGGATGGCCGCGGGTCGCTGGTGATGCCGGCTGGCGCGGCCGAATCGATGAATCTCAAGACCGAGGCCGTGGGAACGGGGCCATTCCGGCTGGTCGAGTACGTGCCCAACAGCCATGCGACGTACGAGCGCTTCCCCGACTACTGGCGGGCCGGGTACCCCAAGATCGATCGAGTCACCATCAAGGCGGTCAAGGAAGAGCCGGCTCGGCTGGCGGCCCTGCGTACGGGCTCGGTCACATATGCCGATTTCTTGACCCAGGAGTCGACCTCGCTGCTGGCCAACGACGCGTCGATACGCGTGACAGCCAGCCCTGGCGGGACGACGATGGGCCTCTGGCTCAATCAATCGCACGAACCATTTGGCGACGCACGGGTGCGCCGTGCGCTGAGCATGGCCCTCAATCGCCACGAGATCATCGAGAAGGTCGAGCCAACCGGGGCAATCAGCGGCTCGATCCCGGTGCTGTCGTACCCCTTCGCGCTCAAGGAAGACGAGCTACCCCCCTGGTTCGTGAAGCCGGACCTGGAGCAAGCCCGTAAGCTGCTGGCCGAGGCCGGCTACCCGAACGGCTTCAAGACGACCATCACCACGTCGAATCGCCCGATCCACGCCGACACCTCCGTCGTGGCGCGCGAGAACTGGAAGAAGATCGGCGTCGACGCCGAGATTCACCAGCTCGAATTCGCGCTCTGGAACAAGGAGACCGGGGCCGCCGGCGGCTACAAGTTCGATATCAAACCCCAGGGCTACATCGTGCTCCCGGATCCACTGGCCGGGCATCAGCCCTTTTACCACTCGAACGGTTCGAACAATATCGGGAAGGCGTACAAGAACCCGCGCATGGACGAGGTTCTGACCGCACTTGCGACGGCTTCTGGGAGCGAGCGCGACACGCTCTTTCGCGAGTTCCAGCATATCGCCGAAGATGACGCGCTCATCCTACGCTGCTTTCAGGCTCGCTACGTCGAAGCGATGAGCGCGTCGCTTCAGGGCTACTACAGCGTCAACATGAAGCGCCGCAACGGTCTTACTGAAGCCTGGTTTGCGTGAGTGGTTGTAGGTGGACCATGACGCCTGAGGGACCACGCCGATGAGCCGGTATCTTCTCCAGCGGCTCGCGCTGTTGCTGCCGACCGCGCTCGGCATGTCGCTCTTCGTGTTCCTGATGCTGCGGCTCATCCCAGGTGACACGGTCGACGCCATGCTCGGCGACGACTCGCTGCTGTCCGAGGAGGCGCGGGCCGACCTGCGCGCCCTCCTCGGGCTGGATCAGCCGCTGCCGATCCAGTATGCCCGTTGGCTGGGTCGAGTCCTCGTCGGTGACCTCGGCCGCTCCTTGCGAACCCAGCAGGACGTGTCAGGGGTGATCGCGCAGCACTTGCCGGTTACCCTGGAACTGGCCGCACTCTCCATCACCCTCGCCGTTGTCGTCGCGGTACCGCTCGGCGTCCTGTCGGCGGTCCGCTCGGGATCGCTCGTCGATCTCGCAGCACGCCTCGTCGGGATGCTCGGCCTGTCGTTTCCGAACTTCTGGCTAGCAACGTTGCTGATCCTGGTTGCGTCGGTCTACTTCCGCTGGCTGCCGCCACTGATCTGGGTTAGCCCGTTCGACGATCTGGGCCGCAACCTCGAGCAGATCGTGCTCCCGGTGCTTGCCCTCGGTACGAGTCAGATCGCGGTGATTATGCGCCAGACCCGCTCCGCCGTTCTCGAGACGATGGGTCAGGAGTACGTCCGGACGGCGCACGCCAAAGGGCTCGCGCAAGGGACGGTGGTGCGGCACCACATCCTCCAAAACGCCTGGATCCCGATTGTGACGATCGTCGGGGTGCAGGCCGGCCACCTGCTCGGCGGGGCGGTGATCGTCGAGCAGATCTTCGGCTTGCCCGGCATCGGCTGGATGCTGATCAACGGTATCTTTCAGCGGGACTACACCATCGTCCAGGCATCCGTTGTCTTGCTGGCCGTGTTCTTCGTCTTCATCAACCTGACCGTCGATCTGCTGTATGGCAAGCTCGATCCACGGGTGCGAGATGCCTAGCCAGGGTACTGCGAGCACGCAGCGATCCAGCCTGCCTCTGGCAGCAGGGCTCGCCCCTACGCCGGCCACACGCGGACGACGGCAACGGCCCCGTGGATGGGCGCGGTTGCTCGCGCTGGTGCGCAGTCAGCCGATTGGCGCGCTCGGCGCCATGGTGGTGGCGATCGTGGTCCTGATGGCTGCCCTGGCACCAGTTATCGCACCGTATGAGCCAACGGAGCAGACCACCCGCCGGCTGACCGCGCCGAACGCGCAGTACCTGCTGGGCGCCGACGAGTTCGGGCGGGACGTGCTGTCGCGGCTGGTGTATGGCGCGCGCATCTCACTGTACGTCGGCATGGTCTCGGTCGCCATAGCGCTCGTGGTCGGCGGGGTGCTGGGTCTCGTCGCCGGCTACTACCGGGGCTGGCCCGACGCGCTCTTGATGCGGCTCGTCGACATCATGTTAGCGTTCCCCGGCATCATCCTGGCTATCGTGATGGTCGGGATGCTCGGGCCAGGTCTGAACAGTAGCCTGGTGGCCCTGGGAGTCGTGTACGCACCCACCTTCGCCCGTCTGGCGCGCGCGAGCACGATGGTCGTCAGCCGTGAGGAGTACGCCACCGCCGCCCGTGCGCTCGGGGCCGGCGATCGCCGAATCCTGGGGCGCCACATCGCCCCGAACATCCTCGCCCCACTAATCACCCAGGCCTCACTCGCATTCTCAACCGCGATCCTGGCCGAGGCGGCGCTCAGCTTCCTTGGGCTTGGGACGCAGCCGCCGGAGCCGTCCTGGGGCCTGATGCTGGGGAGCGGGCGCAAGTTCATGGAAGTGGCGCCCTGGCTCGCAGTCTATCCCGGCCTCGCCATCATGCTGGCCGTCCTCGGATTCAACTTGCTCGGCGACGGGCTGCGTGACGTGCTCGACCCTCGGGCTCGCGTGCGCTGAGCCGCATCACACACCTGCCAGATGCGAGCGGGCTAAAGGGGCGGCCTGGGGCACGCCCGGCCCGAGCGCGGCCGACCCACACCAACGCCACCTGGACACTTCACGGTCGTAGCCAGGATGCGGGTGGAATTCACCGTGGTAGCGGTTGAGGCCGTGCGGGAGTGCACCGTTATGGCCGATCGCCGCTCGAAGACCGATCGAGCTTGACGTACTGGAGGAATGTCGGAACGTGCGCGTCTACATTCTCGGAGCCGGAACTCCCACGCCGACCGCCGAGCGGTTCGGGTCGTCTTACGTGGTGAACGTCGCCGGTGAGTACTTGATGTTCGACTGTGGGCCGGCCGCCACCCATAAGCTGGTGAAGGCCGGCCTCTGGCCGACTCAGATCGACTACCTCTTCTTCACCCACCATCATTTCGACCACGACGTCGACTATCCCTGCTTCCTGCTGTGCCGCTGGGACCAGGCGGCTGGCAAGGCGAACGAGCTCCAGGTATTCGGGCCGCCGCCGACCACCGAGTTCACACGCCGGATCCTGGACGAGGAGATTGGGGCGTTCGCGCACGATTGGATCGCGCGGATCAATGCGCCCACGAGCCAGCAAGTCTACGTCAATCGGGGTGGCGTGCTGCCCCGGCTACCGCCGAGCGTCGCTACCCATGACGTTGGACCGGGCCTGGTCCACGATGGCGGGCGCTGGCAGGTGACGGCCGCGCCAGCGATCCACGTTCAGCCCTGGCTCGACTCACTGGCCTACCGGCTGGACACCCCGGAGGGCAGCGTGGTGTTCACCGGTGACACCCAGCCCTGCGAGACGGTCGTTGAGCTTGCCCGCGACGCCGACGCGATGCTCTGCATGTGCTGGGACGACCAGGGCGTGATGGATGAGAACGGCGAGAACGTCGGGCAGTGCGGCACGACCGGCGCGGCCGAGATGGCTCAGGCGGCTGGCGTCAAGAAACTGGTGCTCTCGCACGTGGGACCGCGCCTGTCGACCCACGGTCCGATGGAGAAGGGCATCGGCGACGTCCGCCGCCGCTTCGATGGCGAGATCATCTTTGCCGAGGAGCTCATGGCCTTTGACGTCGCCCGGATGGCCGCCGGCTGACTGACTCGGGCCGGCTGTCAGCGCGCCACTACGCAGGCGCATGCGGCACCCGACCGTGGGGCGTGGGCAGGTCAGTGCCCACGCCCCACGGTGGTTATCGGCTCAGCACCATCCGAGCCTGTGAATCAGGCGCGGCCCTCCGCCTGGGCCCTGGCGCGCTCGCGGGCCTCAACGGGCGCCGGCTCGAACTGGTCGGGTGCCGGCGTATAGGGGATTTTCACGCCTACGGCCAGCACGGCCTCTACACCGCCGTGCTCCTCGATCCGTCGCCGCTGGTCAGCCTTGGCCCTGGCGTTGACGGCATCCGGATCGCAAATCTTGAGAAGCTCGGCCTCCAGGTCAGCCCTCACCGACGCGTAGTCGGCGCTCTGCCCGAGGTCGCGGGTCTCGTATGGATCCGCTTCGAGGTCGAACAACTGGGGCGGATACTCGATATAGTGGATGTACTTGTAGCGGCCCTTGCGGATCATGTAGGCCGCGCTCGGCGAGAGGATCGCGTGGTACTCGCTGAAGGTCACCCGCTCGGGCTGCTCCTCCGCCTTGGCCAGCGCGAAGATCGACGTGCCTGGCAGATCGGCATCTTGAGGGGCGAAGCACGCGCCGGCCGCTTCGACGATGCCGGGGAAGCAGTCGACCAGGTTGACCGGCGTCCGCGAGACCTTGCCCACGGGCACATCCGGGCCGGCGACGATCAGCGGGATGCCGGCCGACGCTTCGAGCATCGACGACTTCCACCACATCCCATGCTCGCCAAGCTGCTCGCCGTGGTCGGTGCTGTAGATGATCCGGGTGTTCTCGGCCTGCCCGGACTCGTCGAGTGCCCGTAGTACCCGTCCGACGTGGTCATCGAGGAAGGTGACCATGCCGTAGTACGCCGAGATCGCCTTGCGGATCGACGCCTCGTCGACCGGCTCGTCCAGCGCCTGATGCTGGCGCTGCCACTGCTGGAACGGGTGCGTGCTCCACTCCTCTGGCCGCCAGTCGACCGGCAGCGGCATCGACTCTGGCGGATAGAGGTCATAGTATTCCTGCGGCACGACGAGCGGGAAGTGAGGGTAGGTGAACGATACGAACAAGGCCCAGGGTTTAGTCTCCTTGGGTGCTTCGAGTTTGAGGAACCGTTCAGCCTCGTCGCAGATGGCGCGGTCGTAGCGGGTGTATTCGACCTCGCCGGGGCCGGCCTGATAGATCTGCTTACGGCTGTGCGGGCGGACCGGCATATTCTCGCGCAGGCAGCCGTAGATGTCGCCGACGCCTTCGAGGACGTGCATCGACAAGCGCTGGTCGTCGAAGCCGGAAGGATCGCCGACCTTGCGATAGTGGAGCTTGCCGATGGTGGTGACCTTGTGGCCTTGATCTGCCAGGCGCTTGCCCCAGGAGTCGGCTTCGGTCCCGACGTACGGCGTGCCGTTGTCCCAGGAGTCGATGTCCTGGGCCCAACGGCCCGTCGCGAGGCTGGCGCGCGAAGGCACGCAAATCGGCGTCGGGCAGTACGCTGCCGTGAAGCGGGTGCCGCGTGCGGCGAGCGCGTCCAGGTTTGGCGTCTTGACAACCGAGTTGCCATAGCAGCCCAGAACGCGCGGGCTGTGCTGGTCGGAGTTGATGAACAAGACGTTGGTTGGCTTCACCTGATCTCTACCTCTCCGTGTTGGTGGGTGTTGGCCTCTCATGTTGGCCTGATGGTCGCGTGCGGCGACTGACCTGGAACGGCCAGGCTGACCCAGGTTCGTCGTGGGGTGCGGTGTGTCTTCCTCTCCCGCCGAGAGAAGGAGTAGGCGCGGGCCACTCGGCTAGGCCGGGGTTGGCTTCTGGAACCTGACGCGGGCGCGCGTTTCCTCCGGATCCGGGCCGAACTGGTCCGGGGCGGGCGTGTAGGTCATCCGCACCCCGCCTGAGATCACCGCATCGACGCCGCCAGCGGCGTTGAGGCGGGCCAGTTGATCGGCCTTGGCGCGGCGGTCTACCTCTTCCGGATCGCAGATCTCCCGAAGTTTGGCGTCACAGCGGGCCAGCGTATCGGCGTAGGCCGGATCGGCTGCGAGGTCGCGCGTCTCGGCCGGGTCGTTGACGAGGTCGAACAACTGGGGCTCCAACCCGACATAGTGGATGTACTTGAAGCCGCCGTCGCGGATCATGAAGATGCCGCTCGGCGACATGCTGGCGTGGTACTCCGCGAAGATGGTGCGATCGTGGTCTGGCTGGCGTGCCAGCGCGAACAGCGACTCGCCCGGCAGGTCGGCGTCCGCGGGTGCGAGGCTCGCCCCGACCGCCTCGACGATGGCCGGGAAGCAGTCGACAGCATTGACCGGCGTCTGAGAGACTTTCCCGACCGGGACGTCCGGGCCGGCCACGATCATCGGCACGCCGGCCGACTCCTCGTACATCGAGTTCTTCCACCAGAGGCCATGCGCACCCAGCATCTCACCATGATCGGCGGTGTAGATGATCCGGGTGCTGTCTTGCAGGCCAGCCTCTTCGAGCGCCTTCAACACCCGCCCGATCTGCTCGTCGAGGAAGGTGACCATACCGTAGTAGGCGGCCATCGCCCGGCGCACGGTCGGCTCGTCGAGCGGTTCGTCCAGCATCCCCTGGTGGCGCTTCTGTTGGAGCGCCGGATGCGGATGCCAGTCCTCGGGCAGCCACTGGGTCGGCAGAGGCAGCGACTCCGGTGGATACAGGTTGAAGTACTCCGCTGGCACAACCAGCGGTAGGTGCGGGTGCAAGAACGAGACGTAGAGCGCCCAGGGCTTCGCCTGGCCGGTCGCCTCGGTCCGGAGGTAGCGTTCGGCCTCCTCGGCAATGGCGCGGTCGTAACGGGTGTACTCCATCTCGCCGGGGCCGGCGCCGGTCACGTACTTGCGCTGGTCGCGTTGCGGCATCAGCGGCCGAAGTAGCCCGAACGTATCGCCCTCGCCTTCGAGCACGTGCATCGGGATGCGCTGGTCGGGGAAGCCGCTCGGGTCTTCAGGGCGGCGGTAGTGGAGTTTCCCGATGGTGGTGACCTTGTGGCCCTGCTCGATCAGGCGGTGCCCCCAGGAGGGCGCCTCGGTACCGATGTACGGCTTGGCGTTGTCCCAGGAACCAATGGTGTGGGCGTAGCGGCCGGTGGCAAGGCTCGCCCGCGACGGGACACAGATCGGGAATGGGCAGTAGCCGTTGGCGAACAAGGTGCCCCGCGCGGCGAGCGTGTCCAGGTTCGGGGTCTTGACGACCGGGTTACCGTACGCCCCCAGGACGTGTCGGCTGTGCTGGTCGGCGTTGATGAACAGGAGATTGGTGGGCGTCATGCGCGCGCAGTCCTCCAAGATCGGTAAGTGTGGAGGGTGTCGTGCCAGCTTAGCCCTTGAGGCCGCCGGCCGTGAGGCCCTGGACCAGATACTTCTGGACCAGCAAGACGAACAGGAACGTTGGCAGGCTGACGAGGGTGGCAGCGGCCATCATCCCGCCCCAATCCATCGCCTCCGAACCGATGTACTGGAGCACGGCAACGGGCGCCGTCTTGGTCTCATTGCCGCCGAGAATCAAGGCCATCTGGAAGTTGTTCCAGGAGAAGATGAAGTTCAGCACCGCGGCCGCGACCATGCCGGGTGTGACCAGGGGTAAGGCGACGTAGAAGAAGGTGCGAATGCGACTGGCCCCGTCGATGAGCGCCGCTTCTTCTAACTCGCGCGGGACGTCCTCGATGAACCCGATCATGATCCAGGTCGTGAGCGGGACGGTGATGACCAGGTGCGAGAGGATCAGCCCAAACAAGGTGTTCGTCAGCCCGACCTGCCGAAAGATGACGTACATCGGGATCAACGCCCCGAAATAGGGCACCATCCGGACGACGAGCAGCCAGGTCGCGAGCCGGTTCTGCCGATACCGTGCGATGCTGTACGCCGCCGGCAGGCCGAGGACCAGCCCAAGTGCAACTGACCCGACGGCGATGACCAGACTGTTCCACAACTGCGTGGCAAGCGCCTGCTGGCCGAGTACCTTCTGGAACTGTTCGAGGCTCGGCTCGAAGATCCAGACCGATGGGTACGCCATCGCCATCGAGCCGGGCTTGAAAGCGGCTATCGCCATGTAGACGACCGGGAACAGGAAGATCACCAGCACCAGCAGCGTGGTCGCGGCAAAGAGCACGTCTTCTAGCCGCGCCGACCGCGCCCGGCCGTGTCCACGCGCCGCGGCCTGTGCTTCGGCCTGGGCGGGGCTCAGTACTCCCATGACTTCCTCCGCCAGGCGATCATCGGCAGCACCACCGCCAGCACCATCAGGAAGAACAGCATCGCCGTCGCCGCGCCGTACCCCATCCGGAAGTAGGTGAACGACTGGAGGTAGGCGAAGATGGTGAAGTTCTCGGTGGAGTAGTTTGGGCCGCCGCCGGTGATCACGTAGATCACGTCGAACACCTTGAGCGTGAAGATCGCGCGGAAGATCAGCGCGACGATAATCGACGAGCGCAGCAGGGGCAGCGTGACGTGCAGGAAGCTCTGCCAGCGCGACGCGCCGTCGATCTTGGCTGCCTCGTATGGCTCACGTGGGAGCGACTGGAGGCCGGCCAGCAGGATGATGATCGTCATCGGGGTCTCGCGGAGCACGTCGACGGCGATCAGCGAGGCAAGCGCCGTCGAGGGGTGGGCCACCCACAGGAGTCCGGGGTGCCCGATCTGGCGTAACAGCTCGTTCAAGACGCCAAGCTGTGGGTTGAACATGACCCGCCAGACCAGCGCCATCGCAGCCGGGGTGGCGATCATCGGAAGCATGATCGCGGCCCGCGCCGCCGACTTGCCGCGAAAGTCGCGGTTGAGCAGCAGCGCGACAGCCAACCCGAGCGCCATTTGAAGCGCGACCGAGACGATCGTGAAGATCACCGTCACCCAGACGCCGTTCCGAAAGCGGCTATCACGGGTGAGCAAATTGACGTAGTTGTCCAGGCCCACGAACGTCGCCGGGCGGGCGCTCGTCAGCGTCCAGTCGTAGAAGCTGAGCCACGCGACGTAGAGGACTGGCGCGGCCACGACCAGGATCATCGTGAGGGCGGCGGGCAGCGGGAACAGGAGTGGTAGCCGCCGGTCCACCCAGTCCTCGAGCGCGTCGAGCGTCGTTCGGCGCGCGGGACGGGCGGTGGCAGGGAGAGCGCGTGCCATGGGAGGGGCCTCCGTGTGGGCGGGGAAGCTCCCCGCCCCGTACCGGTGCGTGGCCTGGCTCGCGAGCCGGCGCGACCGGAGCGTTCCGTTAGCGGAGCTTGCTCCAGTCGACGACCTTCTTACCCGCTGGCTCGGTCCGCTCCATCAGCGCGTCGGCCTCTGCCTGAACCTCCTTGAGGACGGCGTCCGTAGACCCCTGACCGAGCACCACGGCGTCGATGGCCTTCGCCATGATGTCGCGGAACTCGTCGACAGCCAGGATCGGCGGGCTGACCCAGTTGCGGCCATACTGGTTTGCCCCGATGCTGAGCTCGACCCAGTCCGGGTTGGCCTTAGCGTTCGGCGTCTGGAGGAACTCCTTGTCCTTCCAGGTCGAGACGCGCGGGCTCGAGTTGCCCTCCATCTGGCGGTAGACGAAGCTCTGCTTGCTCGTGAGCCATTGGAGCCAGAGCCAGGTCGCTTCCTTGTTGCGACTAAACGGGGACATCGCCACGTTCTGGACCGGCAGCATAATGAAATGACCGCCGGGAACCGGACCCTCGACGGGGCCGCGTGGGATGTAGGTCACCCGTACCTGACCGGCAATCTTCGGCGACTGCGCCGGATCGTTGAACACGAGCTGAAAGTGGTTCAGGTCGGTCATCATCGCGGCCTGACCCTGCTGATAGGCGGCGGCGACGGCCCGGTCGTCCAGGTTGCTCGCGCCGGGCGGGCCGTACTCGCGGAGCAACCCGCCGTAGAACTCGAGCGTCTTGCCCATCTCCGGCGTGTCGATCGCGATTCGGCCATCATCGCCGATCCAACGGCCGCCCATACCGTAGAGATACGTGCCGATCTGGGTCGTGGCCCACTTGCCGCCGCCGCGCATGACGATGCCGTTGTAGCCCTTGTCCGGCTTGTTGAGCGCCTTGGCAGCCTCCAGCATCTCCTGGTGAGTCTTGGGAACGGGAATGCCGGCTTCCTTGAGCAGGTTTTCACGGTAATAGAAAACTTGACACTGGGCGGTCGCCAATGCGACGGACTTCGTCGTGGCGCCCTCGCTCGGGATCTGGTTCGCGGACCGCGCGCCAGCCCCGAAGTCCTCGAGATCCCACTCCGGGTTGGTCAGCTCCTTATCGTCGATGTACTTGTCCAGCGGCTCGATCCAGCCAGACTCCCAGTGCTGCCGTCCCTGCTGCGAGACCTGCATGCCGTAGCTGTCCAGGCCCGGCTCCTTCGCCACCAGCTCGATGGTCATCTTCTGGCGCATCTGAGCCGTGGCGTACCCCTCATACACCAGCTTCATGCCGGTCAGCTCTTCGAACTCTTTGAAATGAGGCTGGAGACCGCCAATAACGGGCTTGAGGTCAGTCCAGATCATCCGAACCTGGGTGCCTTTGAAGCGATCCCACTTGAAGCCGGTACCGGCTGTCTTGGCGGGGGCGGCCTGCGTCGGTGCAGTGGCTGGTTGGGCAGCGGCGGCTGGCTTCGCGGCCGTGGCTGCTGGCTGTGCGGCGGGCGCGGCCGGCTTCTGGGCGGCTGCTGTGGGTTGCGGCGCAGCGGTTGGCTGAGCTGGGGCCGCCGGCTTCGGTGTTGGCGGGGTCGCCGTGGGCACGTTGCAGGCGCCCAGCACGCCCGCGGCGGCCAGGCCGGCCAGCGCGCCGAAGCGGCGCAGGAATCGTCGTCGGGTAACGCTCTGCTGGTTCATTGCACCCTCCCTTGGGGGATCGCTCTCCTGCGAGTTGCTGTCACACTGGTGCGTGACGCCTGGCGAGGGCCTCGGGTGTGGTCCTCACCACGCCAAACCTGACGTTGTGCCGTACCTCGTTGTCGTCGTGCTCGGTCGTGGTCCGCCCTGTCTCGATCCGTCCTTTCGTCGTCCCGCCTACTGGCCGGCGGCGTGATCCTGCCTTGCAGTCCACGCCGCGTGTCGGGTCAGGTGAGGCTCAAGCCGTCGTCGCCGACGCGCTCGACTCGCGCTCCAGGGCTTCGATGGCCCGCAAGTGCCAGTCGGGTTCTTCGAGCGCCTCGTAGGCGACGCCCCCCTCGGCCCCGCGCGGGACCGGGATGCCAAGCAGGTACGCCAGCGTCGGCGAGACGTCGACCTGACGGACTTGCCCAGCCAGGTGGACGCCCCGCCGAACCCCGGCGCCATTGAGGATGAAGGTGGCATGCTGAGCGCCGATGCCCAGCCTGGCGGTCGGTAGCTGGTGGCCGTGGGCGCCGTCGAATTCCGGTCGCAGCGCGTAGACGACATCGCCCATCAGCGGCCCCCAGAGGTTGACGATCTCGGCGTCTTCGCGGCTAAGCACCACGCTGAACGGGCGTTGGCCGGTCGTCGGCTCGCGGTAGTCCAGCAACAGATCGATGAGCTCTCGGCGGGTCCGGTCGTAGTTGGCGGGATCCACGCTGCCGTCCGGCTCGCGTCCCTTCAGGTTCAAGAAGACGTTGACGATGCCGACCGGGTGGGCCTTTGTCCGAGACCAGTCCACCTCGGACGTGTTGCCACCCTTATAGACCAGCCAGCCGGCCGCTTCCAGCACCTGTGCCACATTCACCCGGGGGTGCTGACCGGGGGTGCCGCCGTGATCGGAGATGACCGCGAGAACAGTCCGGTCGTCCTGCACCTCCATCAGCTTGCCGACCATCCGATCGCACGCTGCCCAGGTGCGGCACAATCCGCGATAGTAGCGCTCGACGACCTCCGGCGGCTGACCACAGATCGGATCGGCTAGCTCCATGAAGAAGTGATTCGCGTAGTCTGGGGCGTGGGTCTGGACGAACAGCATGTCCCAGGATCGGGACTGCGTCAGGTAGAGGCTGGCCCGAGCCAGCCACTGGAGGTGATACTCGAGCGTCTCGAAGTAGGTGTCGTCGTCGATCAGCCCCAGCGCATCTCGGGCCGGGTTCTGGATGAACGGACCGACCTGCTCCAGCAGTTCCGGTCCAATCTCGGTAGGGAACGAGTAGCCCTCGACGGGCCAGATCTGGGGCAGGAACAGCACGAACCGCGAGCCGTCCGGCGCGAGCTCGACCAGCTTCATCCGGACGTGCCCGTCGATGGCCTGGCCGTCAATCGTGAAGGTGTCACGCAGCCAGTCGCTCCAGCCGCCGGGCGCCAGGTCTGCCACCCCATCCGCGAAGTCCCGCCTGCGCGTGATCCGCGCCCGCTCGTAGCGCCCACCGTGCCCGTACAGCACCGCGAAGTACTGCTTCGGCGTACCCTGTTGGCCCCGCTGCATGCTCGGCCGCCCACGCGCCAGCGGCCGGACCGTCAGCTCGACCTCGAGCGGGCGCGTCGTCGAGGCCGGCAGGTTGGTCCAGCCCTCGGCCGGCCGTGGCTCGACCTGGTCGTACCGATCTTCGAACGGCAGCGTCGAGGGGTCCACGAACTGGGTGTCGCGAGACGCCTGCTCGCTGCCACCGGGGACGTTCGAAAAGTAGTGGTAGCCGGCGATCTGAGCGACGTTGCTGATGCCGGGACCGCAGCCTTCGATTTGAATTCCCCGCTCGACGGTAGGAGGCCAGGACATCTCGAACTTGACCAGAATCGGGGTCTTGCCGGCCCGCTCGGCGGCGTTCCAGAGGTATTCACGCTTGCAGAGGGTGGTGTCGATGCCCCACAGCGTCTCGTCGAGCGGCCGGCCAGGTGCGCGAATGTTGAAGTCGGTCACTTCGTGCGACCCTGGCCAGCAGCCAGTCATCATGCTTGTCCAGCCGGGCGGCGTGAGAGTCGGCAAGACTCCCAGCATCTCGCGGTGGCAACCGGTGTCGATGAGGCGTCCCAGGTTCGGTGCGTGGCCCTGCGCGACCATGTGTTTGACGATCTCCATGCTGGCCCCATCCAGGCCGATGACGATCGCCCGCTGTGCCGGACTCGAACCCGTCATGGATCCCTCCTTCGCGATCGGACGGCGGACTGCACCAGCGCAGTCCGCGCGTGGGTCACACGGCCGCGACGCTTCTCCGCCCGGCCGTGGCCGCGAGCGTCAAGGCTGGCGCGTAGAACAGGTCGTGGAGGGCCAGCGCAAGCCCGCCATACAGCCGTGTGTCCATCCCGAACCCCGAGGGCAGGACGCGGCTGACGCTGCCCGACGCGCGGGCCGCTTCGGCGTGAATGACCTCCCGTGCGACGTCGACGAAACTGGGGCAGGCGACGACGGCCTCGCCGCCGATCAGGATGAGCTCCATGTCGAGGACACTCAGAATGTTGGCGACGGCTCGACCGAGGTGGCGGGCGGCGTCGTGGAGCACCTGAAGGGCCAGCGGATCGCCGATCCGGGCGGCGGCATACAGCCGATGGCGTCCGAGCTCCTCGGACTCGTCTGCCATCGCTCGGGCGAGCGCCGAGTCGGGCGCATGCCGGGCGATCTCGGCCGCCCGCTCCTCCATCGCCGCCTCACTGGCAACAGCGTCCAGGCAGCCCGTTCGCCCGCACCGGCAGCGTGCCAGCACCCCCGGTACGCTCAGGTGGCCGATCGAGCCGCCGCAGCCGGTGGCGCCTCGGTACAACTGCCGGTCGGCGACAATGCCGGCCACGAGCGTGCTGCCGATGTGAACGAGCATGAAATTGGAGACATCCTGGCCGAGCCCGAACATCATCTCGGCCAGCGCCATGCCACGCCGGCCGCTGTCGAGCACGGTTGGGAGACCAGTCGCCAGTTGCAGCGATTCACGCAGTGGGGCGTCGTGCCAACCAAGTTCAGGCGAAGCCCCCAGGACGCCGGTCTCCGGCTCGACTGGTCCGACGACCCCCATCCCGATGCCGAGGACGCGCTCGCGGCGGACGCCCGCGCGTTCGAGGAGGCCCGGAATCTCGGCGGCGACGCGCATGACGGTGGCCGCCGGGCCCCGCCCCGCGTCCGTCGAGAAGCGGGCACTACTGAGGATGCCGGCCCGCAGGTCGCCGACCGCCAGCGCGACCCGCTGCATCCCGATGTGCCCGCCCAGGACGACGCCGCCGAGCGGATCGAGATCGACGAGCACCTCACGACGGCCGGCGCGTGGCGCTCCTTCGGGGGTCTCGACCACGCCGACCTCACGTGCCAGACCGGCCTCGGCCAACTCGGCAATGATGTTCGTCATCGTCGAGGCGGTCAGCCCGGTGCGCCGGCAGAGCGCGCGGCGCGAGAGCGGCCCGAAGCTCAGAATCGCGCGGAGCACCGCCGCGCGATTCTGGCGTTTGAGCAGTGGCGCGTTGCCGCCAAGGACGGTGAAAGGCATCACCCCGCCTTTATTGATTCTCCGAATGAATCAATGCGGGCAGTGTAGCCGGCCCCTCAGCGGACGTCAACCGACGGCGCGTTGTTGCGTGGTCAGTTCGCGGTGGGCTGCGAGCGGGAGAGCACGCCCGGCTGCGTGACGGGCGCTCCTCCTTTGACAGACAACCGACCGCCGAGAACTGACAACTCGGTCGTTACCTGTCGGTCGTTACCTGTCGGTCGTTACCTGTCGGTCGTTACCTGTCGGTCGTTACCTGCGTCGCTGCGTCAGCGACTCGTCGAAGCTGACCCCGAAGCCAGGGCCGATTGGGAGGGTGAACGCCCCGCCGACCACCCTGGGCTGGCCCTGGACCCAGGTCACCCAGGGTCGACCAGTCTCGGCGAGCGGGCGGTCGGCGAGAGCGGCGATGGCGTGCAGCCCCCAGATCTCGCCGCCGCGATGCGGCACCACCCAGGCGCCGTTCGCCTGCCCGAGCGGGAAGAGTTGCTTCATCACCGTCATGCCGCCGACCCAGCAGGTATCCGGCTGCCAGACGTCGAGCGCCTGGTGCGCGACGATCTCCTGATAGCCCCAGAGCGTGAATTCGTGCTCGCCGCCAGCAATCGGGATCGACGACGACTCGCGCAGCCGCCGATGGCCATCATAGTCGTCAGCCAGCAGCGGTTCCTCGATCCAGCCGATGTCAAACGGCTCGAGCGCCTTGACGAGATAGGTGCTCTGCTCGGGTGTCCAGTTGACGGCCGGGTCGAGGTAGAGCGGGATGTCTGGACCGATTTTCTCCCGCCCTGCCCGCACCAGATCGACGATTTCCTGGGGGTCGTTCTCGATGGCTGGCATGTGCAGTTTGATGTGCTGGAAGCCCCGCGCGACTTCGTCGGTCGTCTTCGGCCCGAGTGACGCGTAGGCGGGGATACGCTCGTGCCGCAGGCCGCCGAGCAAGTCGTAGACTGGCTTGCCCTCACTCTTGCCGAGCAGATCCCAGATCGCCAGATCGATGCCCGAGAGGGCCATGACTGGCAGTCCCTTGCGACCGAAGTGATGGGTGGCACGGTACATCTTCGGCCAGATCTGCTCGACGTCGCGGGGGTCTTGCCCAACGACTACCTCACGCAGGACCGCGTCGATGACGTGGAGCGCCGCGCTGCCGCCGCCGCCAACCCCGTACCCCCGCAAACCCGTGTCTGTCTCGACCACGCAGAGGTACTGGGCGAACGCGGTGCGCCAGTCGGGCGGGTCGTTGGTACCAGTCGGAATGACGCCCCAGACGTCGGTGATGCGCATCTTGTCCCCTTTCCCCTATACGGCCGCCCGCTTGTCGTCCGCCGTACCCGGCGTCGACCGGCCTGCCGGTCGGCTATCGACGGCCCGGATCGTGCTTCTGACGGGCAGCGCGCCCTCCGTGTTGCGGTGCCAGACACTCGGATGGACGACCGCCCCGACGACGAGTGCCCGAGCGGCAGTCGGTCCTGACAGACGCTCGTGAGCGCCGTCAGGACCGGGCGGTCGCGCCGGACCGCTGCATCGGGCCAGTATAGTGGGAGCCGCGAGCAGGCCACTGGAGCGGGTCGCTGGGGCGGGTCGCTGGGGCGGGTCACTGGATCAGGCCGGTCGGGTGGCGCTCGTTCGGGGTGCGGGGGGCGCCAGCAAGAGAGACGGCCGGGAGGACCGATGGCAGATCGACTGCTGCTGCATCCGCGCCCGACTCCGATTCCACCAGAGTGGATCGCTATCTATCGCCAGGTCACGACCTCGGCGCTGGGGCACGTCGTCGACGATGGCTTCGTCGATCCCGCGATCCGGCCGCTGCTGCGCGGCGTGCAGGTGGCTGGTACCGCCATCACCGTGCGGCTCCCGGACCGCGATCTCGAACCGCTCGTTCCGGTCGTCGACAGCCTTCAGCCCGGCGACGTCCTGGTCATCGACCACGGCGGCATCACGTCGCGAGCCTGCTGGGGCGCCCTCACCTCACTGGCGGCACGGACGCGCGGCGCCGTGGCGGTCGTGGTGGACGGCGCGGTCGCCGACCTGCGAGCCATCGAGGGTCACGGCCTCCCCACGTTCGCACGCGGCGTCTCGGCTCTCGGCGACCGCCGGCTCGGCCGTGGTGGCGGGGTCAACGTGCCGATCCAGTGTGGGGGTGTGGCGGTCCATCCGGGCGATCTTGTCGTCGCGGATGATGATGGTGTGGTGGTCATCCCGCCCGCGCTGCTCGATGATGTCGCGACCAGAGTGGAAGGTATCGTGCAGCGCACGCCGCTCGCCCGAGCCTGGATCGAGCGTGGCGGCCTGCTTGGCGAGATCGCGGACCTGGACCCGGCAGGGGTGCAGGCGCTCCTCCAGCAGCACGGCTGGCTGTGAGCGCCCGTACGCCGCACGGACACAAGCACCGGCCTGGCGCGGCGTCACTCTGGTACCACGTCACTCCAGGTACGACGTCAGGTAGGCCGTCGCTCAGGTGAACGGGTTCCAGCCGACCTGGACGCTGGTCTCGATGGCCGCCTGTGCACCACAGTCGAGTCCATGCTCCCGGCAGCCGGTCCGCGCATCGACAGCATGAACGACGACATCGGCGTACGGTGCCCAGGGATGGTGCTCCACCAGGACCGTGGTAGCCGACGGCCGCTCCAGAAAGTCGTACCGGGAGCGCGGCGGGTACACGATCCAGCTTTCCTTCCGGCGGTCATCGAACAGGATCAATTCGTTGTCGTTCATGCGGGCGATGTCGAAGCGCGGTGCGAGCGGCGACTGGGCGGCCCGGCTGGATGCCGAGTCTGGAGGCCGGCGCGGCGCTACAGCCGGTCGAGACGACGATAGCCCCAACTCCTCGGCGCTCGGTGAGTGGGGTGAGCGAATGAGGCCGGCGTCCAGGTGCGGCCCTTCTCGGGGTACGAAGCGCGGTGTGTCAGGCATCGTGGGATAGCCGTCGTGTCAACATGATGGCAGGCGCGCCGGCCGCGACCGCGGATCGACTCGATCGGCCACGGGCGGGGATCGCGCGCCGCTCTGACCTCGATTGTAATCCGGGGACGGCCGTCGTCGGACGACAGGCGGCCGCTGGCACGCCCCCGCCGCGCCCCTGAACTTCCGTGATGGGGGTACCCGTGGGGCTAGCCTGGCGGCCACTGGCGGCCGTGAGGCTGGCTCCGGTGCCGGCGGGAGCGCTGCGAGTGGCGCTGAGCTCGGCGGCCGGCTACAGTCCCCACTGGCGCGACGCCGACCGGCCGCTCCCACGCGGTTGGGGGCGTCAACCTTCGGTCGGCCATCCGTCACGCCCGCCGGGAGCGCTGCCGTGGACCGTGTGCGTACGTTTTACGATTTGCCACGTTTGCTCGCGTATCGGCGCACGCTCGAAGCGGTTGCCGGCGCGGAGAGTCCGGCCGCGCGATGGACCGCCCAGCCTACGGCGTCTCTCGAGCGGCTCGGTCTGCTGCCCGGCTCGTTCAATCCCCCGACGATTGCCCATACGTCGCTCGCGCGCGCCGGGCTGGCGACCGGCGCGTTCGACGCGCTGGCCTTCACCCTCAGCACACGCACTGTTGATAAGGAGACCGTCACCGGCGCGGCGCTCGAAGACCGGTTGCTACTCCTTGCCGAGTTGCGGCAACTCAACGACCGCCTCGGCGTGCTGGCCATCAATCGCGGCCTCTACGTCGATCAGGCGGAGACGGTGCGTCGCGTCTTCCCAGGCGTACGGGCGCTTGTGTTCCTGGTCGGCTTCGACAAGATCGTCCAGATCTTCGACGCGCGCTACTACCACGACCGCGACGCGGCACTAGATGGGCTCTTCGCCCAGGCGACGTTCCTGGTCGCCCCGCGCGGCGACGCCGATGACGATGCGCTCGGACGCCTGCTCGACCAACCCGAGAACCGCCGCTACCACGCTGCCGTGCAGCCGCTCGTCGTCCCGACGACCCTCCGCAACGTCGCGTCGAGCATCGTTCGGGGGTCGATTGGCGCCGGCGAGTCTGCTGACGCGGACCTGCCCGCATTCGTGCGCGCCTTTATCGCGGCAACTGGCGCCTACGCGTCGGCGGGTGATGCCGGTGAAGCCGGCCGCTACGCCCGCCGCCTGGCCGAACTGGAGGCACTCGATGCCCAACTCCTGGCCGGTCACGTCGAGCCGGAGACGGCCGCGCGCCGATTTGCCACCCTCGCCCCCAACGTCTTCGAGACGGAACGTTGACAGCACGCTCGCCGGCTGGTACATTAGATCGGAACGGCTGTTCTACTACCCACGGTGAGCGTTCGCGCGGCAGGGGAGGCGACATGCGCAAGCTGTCCGAGCGGCAGCGAAAGATCCTTACATTCCTCGAACGGTACACGGTCGAGCGCGGCTATCCGCCGAGCATCCGCGAGATCGGCCAGGCGGCCGGGATCACGTCGACGTCGGTCGTCGACTACAACCTGAAGGCGCTGGAGCGCGAAGGGCTGATCCGGCGCGACCGTGAGGTCTCGCGCGGTCTGGGCATCGTGACGAAGCCGTCGAGCAGCCAGAAGAAACTCGTGCGGGTGCCGATCAAAGGCCGGATCGCCGCTGGCGAGCCAATCGAGGCACTCGAGGGGCATGAGGACTACCTCGAGTTCAGCGCCGGCACGGTTCCGGACGGATGCTACGCCCTTCAGGTCAAGGGCAAATCGATGATCGACGACCTCATCGACGACGGCGATCTCGTGGTCGTACGACCCCAGGACACTGCCAATAATGGCGACATCGTGGTCGCGCTGCTGATGAACCAGGGAGCGTCAAGCGAGGGTGTCGCCACCCTGAAGCGGCTCTACCGCGAACGCGAGCAGATTCGCCTCCAGCCCGCGAATCCGCTGATGCAGCCGATCTTCGTCGACCCCGAATTCTTGCGGGTGCAAGGGAAGGTCGTCTCGGTCATCCGTAACCTGTAGGGCTACTCTCGCGGACCTCTGCCGGCGCGCCGACTGACTCCCGCTGATACGTCCTGGTACCAGCGTGGCCGTGGCGAAGCGTCGGTCGCCATCCCCTGCCGGCGACCGACGCTTCGCCACGTGTGGCACCTATGGCCTGCACCCCACGCCCTGCACCCCACGCAGTGAGGGTGAAAGGGGCCGCCACGACGGTGGGGCGGCCCTGCGAGCGCGCGGCTGACGTAGGCGCGCACTGCTGCGCTCGGCGCAGGAGATCGAGGATGAACGTCGAGGCCGGGTCGTTAGTGCCGACGTTCGCGCCAGCGACGAGTACACGCCATGATGCGACCGGGTGTGAGTCAGCTACCGATCGTATCGCCGTTGCGCTCATCGGGTTCGCACGTGACCGGGCCGACGACGCGCGATCAGGCCCGAACGTCGAGGTTCTGGCCGAGGTGCGGCTCCAGGCTCTCGAGCAAATCGAGCGTCATCTGCTCGGCAGAATCCATCACCTGCTTCGTCACGCTGACCGCGACCTTCAGGGCCACCTCGCCGGACGTGTCGCGCAATCGGCTGAAGGCGTCCACCGTGCTGCTTGGATCGATCGTCATCGCGTCACCTCCAGGTGGCGGGTGTGGGCGGCTGTCACCTGGGTACGTGCTGCTCGGCGCGTGGCCGTGACGGCAGCCGCCGCGGTCCCCCGCCCGCGACAGCGCTGGCACTCACGCCACTACCCGCCGAAGGCGTGGTATCCACCGCCTTCACATGCAGAAACGGTACAGTGGTGCTGAAAGTGATGTTTTTCCGCGACCAGCTAGCTCGTCCCGGCGCTGGCGAACCCGCCCATGGCCGATCGGTTGACGGCAGCCTGCGCCCACTGCCAACTCGGTGGTGGTGGGCGCAGGCTGCCGGCGGCTGCTGGCCGATCAGGCCTGAAGGTCGCGCTCCAGCCGGCTCAACCCCCGGTCGATGGCCGCGACCAGTTCGTCAACTTGCTCGGCTGCGATCGTCATCGGTGGAGTCACCAACACGTGGTCTCCGACGAGGCCATCAGCGCCGCCCTGACCGGGATACACGGCTGCGCCCTCGGCGATGCACGCCTTCGCAAAGCGTTGTGCGATGCCAGCCTCGATGGGGAACGGCTGTTTAGTGACCGTATCGGCGACGAGCTCAAGACCGAGCATCAGGCCCAGGCCACGCGCATCGCCAAGGATCGGGTGTGTCCCGATCAGGCCACGCAGCCCGTCCAGCAGTTGCGCCCCGCGCTCGGCTGCCGCTCGGACAAGGTCGTGTCGCTGAATGTAGCCAAGCACCGCCACGCCGGCCGCCGCGACCACGGGGTTCTGGGCGTAGGTGTGGCCGGCCACGAACGGCGTTCCGGCCGCGTCGAGCGCCGCGACAACCTCGTCGCTGGCGACGAGCACCGCTAGCGGCGCGTACCCGCCGCTGACTCCCTTCGCCGCGACCAGGATGTCCGGAACGGTGTCCCAGTGCTCGGTGGCGAACCAGCGGCCAGTTCGTCCGAAGCCAGTCATCACCTCATCCATGATCATCAAGACGTCGTAGCGGTTGCAGATCTCGCGGATGCGCTGGAAGTAGCCGGGCGGTGCCGGCACCGCGCCCATCGTCGCCCCGACCACCGGTTCGGCGATGAAGCAGGCGACGTTCTCCGGACCCTGCCACTTGATGATGCGCTCCAGGTCGTCGGCGCAGCGGAGGCTTCCGGACGCGCACTCGTCGCAGCGGTAGGCGTAGGCCGGCGGAATCTTCGGCATGTCCGCGAGCATGGGCGCATACTTGCGCCGCCGGCCGGTGTGCCCCCCAAAGCCGGTCGCGCCAAGGGTCATCCCATGGAAACCTTGCCAGCGCGCGACGATCTGATATTTTTCGGGCCGGCCGCGTGCCAGCCAGTACTGACGGGCTAGCTTCACCGCGCCCTCGGTCACTTCCGAGCCGCTGTTGAACAGCCCGACCCGGTTCAGGCTGCCCGGCGTGAGCGTCGCGATCAGGTCGGTGAGGGCGCGGATCGTCGGGCTCTGGAACTGAGTCCAGGGCAGGAATGCCACGGCGTGCATCTGTTCGGCGATGGCGTCGACGACCTCTGGAACGGCATGCCCGACTGAGGTGACACAACCGACGCCGCCGGCCGCGTCGATAAAGGCGCGCCCGTCCTCATCGTACAGATAGATGCCCTCGCCGCGTACGATTGCCGGCAGATCGTCGCGGATGGCCGGGAAGAACGAGGTCGGAGCAGGACGGGCGGTCGACTGAGTCATTCGTGGCCTCCACCAGTGCGGGAGTCAGCCGACTCCCCAGGTGCGTTGGCGGGCATGGTAGCCGGTCAGGCCGACGCTCGCTCGCCGTAGTCGACAGACGCGAGCACCCGGTGGGCTCGCCGACTCCGCGCCGAAAGAGGCCGGATGGGTGGGTCGCTGACCATCTCGTGACGACCCTCGGAGACGGCAAGCGGGAATCGCCACTCCGCCCGAATGACGCGTATACGAGCCAACGTCACCCGGGTGCTCGATCGGTCGCTCAGACGGTCAGGGGATCGAGGTCGCCGATGGGGAGTCCGGCAGGGAGTTTGGCGCCGAGCCGTCTGTCGTCGCCCGGCGTGGCATGAAGAGCGGAACCTGAAGGCTGCTGGCTTCCTCGCCGGGCAGGTCTGGCCGATCGTCGACGCCGCGCGGAAAAGCGCGGCGCATGTTTGCGGCGGTTTCGTCACGAAGCGGCCGGTTTGCCAGGATGGGCGCCACCTCGGGTGAGCCGCCGGTGCGCGGTAGCTCGCGGAGCCGCTGGTAGGTCTCGCTGGTGGTGGCGAGCCGTCCCAGGTCGTCGAGGCGGAACATCCACGCCGTGTTCGCATCGGGATCCCAGAAGAGCGGCGTCGCGAAGACGATGCGTGGGTCGGCCTGCCACTCGCCGAACGCACGTGCGAAGAAGGCAGCACTGTCAGCATCGCTCGCGCCGGGTGCAAGCCCAGACTCGACGATGAGGACCGGCATGTCTCGTCCGATGGCCGCGAGCTCCGCCTCATAGGCCCGCTCGGTGTAGCGGAGATCGTCGCCTTGCGTCTCGACGCGGTACGAGTGTGAAGCCAGGGCTGGCAGCCGCCCGAACAGGCCCGGCGAGAGGCGCGCCATCGCTGTCGTGAACTCGAACGCATCCTGCATACGCGGCAGGTCTGAGCCGTTCGCGAGGCTAAGCGGCGCATTCACCACCTTGAACCGGTCGGAGTCCGCAAAGACATCGAGCGTTCGTTCCAGATGGCGCGTGTACCCACCGACGTCCACGCTGCCGCCCCATTCGCGGCCGAGGTTCGGCTCGTTGGCGGGGATCACCCAGACCGTGCGGGCCGGCCAGCGCCCGCGCTCAAGATAGGCGCGCCACTTCTCCGGGTCGTCGGGCGCAGGCCGCTCCCAGATGCCAGTCGCGACGTCGAAGCGCGTGCCAAGGCGCACCACCGGCTGAACGTGGGCCTCGTAGCAGCGATCCAGGAGAACCTGGAGCAGGTCGGCTGCGCGGGGCACGTCGCGTTCGTCGTAGGTCAAGAGGACCGTGACATAGCCCCAGTCACCGCCGTTCGCATTGACGACGTCAGCGGCGGCCTTGATGTACGCGGGAGCATGGTGACGGGCCAGGTTGAGGCCAACGATATTGTTCGCGACCATGGAGTCTGACGTGGGTGTCGCCAGTGCGGGCTTGTCGGCGGCTGCCGGACTGGCCGACGTCGGGAGGATCGCGAGGGCTGGGAGCGTGAGAGCCAGGAGCGCGAGCAAGGGCAGGAGCGTCGAGCGCCGCACCCATCGAACAGTCCAGTCACCGCGCATTCGGCCTCACTCACAGGCCCGTCGATGACCGACTGATGGCGGGACGGGCGTCTGCCAGAGGGTACCCAGGGCGACGTTCCCCCCGAGCCGATCGAGAATCACGATGCCATTACAGGCACCTGAGGCCGCGCCAGATGCTCGCGTTGGCAGAGGGCGTCGGGGGCCAGATGCCGTCAGGCATCCAGGCACTCATCTATGCAGGTCGAGGCAGTACGTCCTCGCGGGTCGTTGCACGCTCCCGGCAGCCGTGCGCCGGCGCATGGCAGCCGTCATCGGCGCAGCCTGCTACGATACCCACACGCTCGGTCGGGAGTTGGCCGTAACGGCAGTGGTGCCGAGCATCAGGCAGGGAACGCCTCATCGAGTGACGGAACCTGGAAATGGACTGCCGGTGCCAGCGTGCGCGGCCGGCTCTCATGGAGGCTTCCGATGACCCTCCCGGCGCGGATGCGTTTTGGCGTAAGAGTTCAGACTCGTGGGGATTCGGGGTCGTGACGGATTTGTGCTCTGAGCGAGGGGCGGCGGCGTGGGGGCTTCTGTAGAGTCGAGGAGTGCGGAAGCTTGACGGGCTGAGTTACGGGGAGT
>JADLFM010000040.1 GCA_020845495.1 Chloroflexota bacterium | reverse complement strand
CCGTCTCGCCGTAGGGGGCCGCCCCCAGGTCGCCCCGCGCGTAGTAACGCAGCGCCCCGGCATAGGCATGCTCCCCGACCGGCAGCCCGTCGTAGCTCCAGTGCGGAATCTCGTCGAACGGGATGCTGGCCGCCAGCGTGCGGGCCTGCTGCCGCTCGATTCGGGTCACGAGGCGGCTCAGCCGGTGGCCGGTCAGCCCCAGCGGGTCGTAGCAGTAGCGGCCGGTCGCGTAGCAGGCGTCGCACAGGTTGTACGGGAGCTCGTAGTCGACCAGGACGCGAGGATCGGGGACGTCCACGATTTCGGCCCGCTGGCAGCCTGGGAGGAAGCGGTCGCATAGGAGGGTATGGACCCGAGCGCCGCGCAACGTTAGTGCGGCCGAGAGGACGCTCTCGAAGATCGAGCCAGCCGCGTAGCCGCCGGTGCTGGTGGCGACGAGCACGTTCGGGCCGGCCGCGGCGCGCCGCCGAGCGTCTTCCCAAAGGGGGCGATTGGTGTCGAGGATCGTCGACCAGTCAGGGTATCGGAGATCGCCGCTGACCGGCGCCTTGCCTCGGGTTCGGCCGAGCGCACGTGCTGCCAGGCCGCGCGCTCGGCGCAAGAGGCGCGGACGGCTCATCCCGGACAAGTCATCGCGGCGGGGTCATCGGCTGGTCAAAAGCTCCGCGCCGACAGCGGGGCCATTACTCGGCTCACCGGACCGTTCGGTTGCGAGCGCCTTCTCGACCACCAGTTCGCGCCACTCGTCGGGCACCGGCTTCATCGGCCGGGCCGGAATTCCCGCGACGATCGTCCAGGCCGGAACGTCCTTTGTGACGACCGCGCCCGCCGCCACGAGCGCTCCCTCGCCGATCTCGACACTCGGCAAGATCGTCGCGCCCGCGCCGATAGCCGCGAAGCGCCGGACCTTCGGGCCGCCCCGACGCCCGTTCGTGCCGATGCCGAAACGCGCGAGGTAGACGTCGTTGTCGTTGGTGGTCACGACTTGCATGCCGATGAAGACGTGCTCCTCGATGACCATATCGCCGACCAGATGTGCCTGATCTTGAACCCGAGCGAATGCCCCAACCTGGCAGTTGTACAGCGCCATCACCCCGCGTCCGACGATCGCCCGTTCGCCCACCACGCAGCCCTCGCGCAGAGAGGCCAGATCGCCGATGAGCACCCGCTCCCCGATGGCGACGTTGGTGTAGAGCACGACATTCGCGCCGACGATCGCGCCTTCGCCGATCGTGACGTGGCCGAAATCGCTCTGAACTGGCCGGGTCGTCGTGCCGTTCGAGATTGGAATGCGCCCGATCACCGCGCCGTCGAGCACGATCGCGCCGGCGCCGATCTCCACACCGGGGTAGATCGTCACGCTGTTGCCGACATAGGAGCCCTCGGCTATGACGAGGTCGTCGGCCACAGTCGCGCCGGTCGGCAGGGTGGTGAATCGGACGCTCGTCAAGGCACGAATCGCGGGATGCATCGCCGATGACTCCAGGCCGCCCAGGAGCTACGGGGCGGGAGCTTGGGGGGCAATCGTACAGAGATTGGCCGTTCGAGCGCCATGGCGTGGCGCTGTCGTCGACGCGGCGTGACGACTGACGACCCGAGATCGGTGCACGACTCGTAGACCCTGGTGAGACACCGCTGCGTGCGCTCGGATACGGCGGCGGTAGTGTCCCGCTCGTCCCTGCGTGCCCTACCGCGTCACCGGCTGCCCCATCGGCGCTCCAACACTCACGCCACGCTATCCGCCCACGGCGCCGACGTCTCGAGGAGCTGACTCCCCCCGAAGTCGACGCTTGCCGGGCATGGGACGCACCAGCGGCCGGCTGGTATGGTTCTGACGCACAGATCGCGTGTACCGTCGGTACCCCATGATGGAACCCGGTTCGCACTGAGCGAGGCGACAATGGGCGGGAGGGCGATGCACCGCTTCAACTTCTACGGGTCGGCTGCCGACGAGCGCGGCGTGGTCCGCTGGTACAACCTGCTCGGCAAACTCTGGCTGCGCCTCGTGGCGCGCATCCTCGAGTACTCGACGCGCGTACACGGGCGCTCCCTAAACCTTACCCGCATCACCGATCGACTCGTCATCGGCGGCTCGATCCCGCCCGGTTCCTATTCCAGGCTAAAGCAGATGGGCATCACAGCCGTTATCGACCTGCGCGAAGAGGCGAAGGATGATGAGGCGGCGTTGGATCGGCTTGGCATCGAGTTGCTGCATTTGCCGGCGACGGATCGCTTTGCCGCCTCCCAGGATCAACTCCGACAGGGCGTCACCTGGGCACTCGAACGGATCGAGCGGGGCGGTCAGGTGTATGCGCACTGCAAGCACGGCGTCGGGCGCGGCCCACTGATGGGCCTCGCAATCCTGGTCGCCGGAGGCATGAGCGCAAGTACCGCGCTTCGACTCATGCGGTCACAGCGCTGGCAAGCCGCCCCAAACGATCGTCAACTTGCCGCGCTGGTCGAGTTCGAGCATCAATGGACAGGTGCCCGCGAGCCCCTCGACCCCACCGCCGCGCCCGCTCCGAGCGAGTCGACCACCTGACCGGACACGGCGCCGGCCGCACACCGCGCCGCTCAGGCGCCGCCAAGCGTACGCGCCACCATCTCGAGCAGCCGGTCAAGCTCGAAGGGTTTGGTGATGACGGCAGCCGCCGCCAGCATCTCAGCCTGATGCGCGGCCTCATAGGCGGCTGACAGCACGACCACGGGAATGGCGGACCAGGCGCCATTGGCGAGCTGTCGGGCACGGAACGCCCAGCCGTCGAGCACCGGCATCATCAGGTCGAGCAGGATGAGGTCGGGCTGCCAGTGCTGGAGGATGTCGAGCGCTTGACCGCCATGTTCGGCCGCTTGCACGTCGTAGCCTTCGCTACTGAGCGCCATCTCGAGCATCAGCCTGATCGCCTCGTCGTCCTCGACCACGAGCACGCGGTGATTCGCCTGTCGATCGAACGGAACCGACTCATCCATCACGGCGAGCCCCATCGAGGCCGCGGCGATGCTGACGGGCAGTACCCGGCCGTCGTCGCGGCCTGGGGCGTCCAGGTGCCGCGAACCATGAAGAGCGGGAGAGCGTGACCTCGCATGTCCCTGTCAGGGCGCCCGGCCTCCGGACCATAGCAGCTAGCCGCGCGACACTGCCGTGGTAGTGCGCCAACTGGTGGGAAAAGGTTGTCCACGGCCTTCGACCCGATAGCCCGTCCAGCATAGCGCATCAGCATCCTCTCCGGCGCACGCAGCGGCGAGTGCAGGCGCTCCCGCACGCGGAGCCCCGACCTGGAACCAGAAGGCGCTGGCTACGGCTGGCCTGTCAGTTGGCCGAGGCGACGTAGGTCTTGTTCGAGGGCTTGCTGCTCCTGACCGTAGCGTGCCCAGTCCCCGCTACGCAGCGCTTCCTGCGCCCGTGCGAAGTGATCGCCGGCCGAGCGGACCAGTGCCGCCACATCCTGAGAAGGGCTGCTGGATGCAGCCGGTAGAGCAGCTTGCGAGGGTGTGCCGGCTGCGTTGGATTGCGGTATCACGCCGGCGGTCCCACCAAACAACCGCCCGAGCGCTTCTTCGAGTGTCGGCTCCATGACCACGCGATTGCCGGTCGCCACGATCACCCGCTTCAACTCGGGGATCGGGCCGTTCTCGGCCTGGAGGTAGATCGGCTCGACGTACAGGTTGGAGTTGCCAACCGGGATGACGAGCATGTTGCCGCGAATGATCTGCGACCCAGATTGGCTCCAGAGCGTGAACTGCGACGAGATGGCCGGATCCTGGTCGATCCGGCCTTCCACCTGGGCCGGTCCATAGATCAACTTGTCCTTGGGGTACTTGTAGACCAGGAGCTTGCCGTAGTTGTCTGCATCCATCCGCGCCGCGAGCCAGGCGATCATGTTGCTCTTGTTCAGTGGCGTGAACGGCTCCATCAGGAGAAATTCTTCGCGCGGCTCGCCGGGCATGCGCATGATCACGTAGTACGGATCGATGTCGACTTCGGCGTTGTAGAACTTCTCTTTCGGGATCGCCCAGACGTCTTCGCGGTTGTAGAAGACGGTCGGGTCTTGCATGTGGAACGTCTGATAGCGATCGGCCTGAATCCGGAACAGATCTTCTGGGTACCGCACGTGCATTCGTAGTGCGTCCGGCATCTCGCTCAGCGGCAGGAACAGGCCGGGGAAGATGCGCTGGTAACTCTGGATCAGCGGATCGCCCGGCGTGGCGACGTAGAATCGGATCGAACCGTCATAGGCGTTGACTACGACCTTGACGCTGTTCCGGATGTAGTTCATCACGATGCCCGGCGCACGCGCATCCGGCCGCCAGAAGAGCGGTTGAGAGTACGGGTAGCTCGACGTATAGGTGTAGGCGTCGAGCATCCAGAACAACTTTCCATCGGCGACGACGATGTACGGATCGCGGTCTTGCAGCAGGAACGGCGCGATCTGGCCGACGCGCTCGGCGACGCTCCGGCGCCAGAGGAGCTCTGTCTCAGGGCGGATCGCACCTGAGACGAGCAGGTTCATGTCGCGGAAGCGCAGCGCGAAGGCGAGGCGCTGAATCAGGCCGCCGACGTTGATGCCGGTGCTCCCGGCGTGGCGAGTCTCCACGTTGTCGTCGCCACGCGGATAGTCGAACTCCGTCTCACTCGTCTTGACCAGGACGTACGGCGCGGCGCGGCTGCCATAATAGATCTCCGGCCGATCGATCGGGACAGAACCGGTGGGCGGGACATCCTGGACCACCAGTTGGGGCCGCCCTTCCTCGCCGAACGTGGCGACCAGTGACATCGCCACGCCGTATCCGTGCGTGAACTTCAGGCGCTGGTTGACCCAGGTGCGGGCCTGGGTCTGGAGTCCTTCCGGGTACAGTTCGCGCGCCGCCACCATGACCTGCCGCTCGACGCCGTCGATGACGTAGCGGTCGACGTCGACATCTTCGAAGCGGTAGTAGCTGCGGATGCTCTGAATCTGGTTCAAGGTCTGCTGAAGCGGGCGGTGGTCCCAGAGCCGGATATTCTGGATCGTGCCGGGGCTGGCGCGGACCTCGGCTGGTGTGACCGCATCGTCGGCGGGGAAGAACTGCTCCTGGATGGCGTCGAGTCCAAACGCACGACGGGTGTAGGCGATGGTATTCGTGAGGTACGGCCGCTCCTTCTCGAGTTGATTCGGGCGGACCTCGAAGCTCTCGATCAGGTTCGGGAAGACCAGTCCGCCAAAGAGCGCCACGATGCCCCAGGCGGCAAGGCCAGACAGCGCCAATCGGAAGCTGCGGGTGAACCCACTCACGACGATCAGGATGGCTGCCGCTACCGCGAAGCCAGCCATGAAGTAGAGCGCCGGCAATTCGGCATGGACGGCCGCATAGCCAGCGCCGTACGCCACCCCGCGCGTCGAATACACCAGGTCGTAGACGTCGAGCACGTGGTTGGCGGCCACCAGTACCAGGATCGATGCGACGATGGAGGCGACGTGGATTCGGACGCCGCGCGGGACGTTCAGCACGACCCGTTCGAGGTTCACCCCAAGCTCGTAGGCAGTGACGACTGCATAGACAGCGAACGTCGTCGTGGCGACGAGCACGGCAGTACCGAGCAGCCAGGAGTGCGCAACTCGGAGGAAGGGCAGGGTGAAGACGAAGAAGCTAACGTCCAGTCCAAAGATCGGGTCCGGCGTGCCGAACGGCTCCTGGTTCAGGAAGCGCATCACGGTGGGCCACTGCCCCGAGGCGACGGCGCCCATGATGGCCGCGAGCAACAGGCCGAGCACCACGATTCCCACGTTCACGACCTGCCGGTACGCCGCCTGCTCGCCGATTCGGGCACCGACCCTCGCGATGTAGGCCCAGAGGACGTCTTCGTCAGGGGCGGTGTCATGCTCGAACTGATGCGCCAATCGACGCGCCAAGAAGGCGCTGGGCAGATAGGCCACCATGAACGTGGCGGACGCTGCCAGGAACAGCAGCACCTGCACCGACAGAACTGTCTGGTAGACCGAGAGCAGACCGAGACTGCCGAACCACAGCCACTCGGTATACACGTCGACGCCGACAGTCAGGATGACGATGAGGAACGCGATGAGAGCGCCCGCGACGAGTCGGCTCATTCCGACGTACCGCGCACCCCGACCTCGCCGTCGGGGCCAGCGCTCCATGGGCACTACGGGTTCCAAGCACCGCCTCCGGCCGGGTAACGGGGGGATTCTAGCATGCCGCTCTGGGTGTCAGGCTCCGATTACGTTTCGAGGATGGGGGCGCCCTGACCACGGGGCCGCGATTCGCGGGCCGGGCCCAGCGTCAGGCCGGCCGCCAGGCGCCGCCAATCGACGGACATCAGTTGACGCGGGGGCTATACTCGAAAATGAAGGCGCCGCTGACCGGCGGTGATGCTGACTGGCGATGGCTCCGGCCCCCAGAACGCCCGAAGGGACCGCCAGGTACCGGTACGGCGCCCTCGCGTGACACACGCTTCAGGAGAGGATCCGTGCTCGAAGACCGGATCAGGACGGGTCACGTCGCGCGCATCGACGACTTTCACGCCGTTGAGCTTGGCTGTAACATCGCGCTGCTTCGCGAGCCGGGCGTTCACGTCGTACCGTCCGAGCGTCGTGCCCGGCCCGGCTGGGGTGGCTACACCGTGCCGATCCTCGCGCTCTCGACGGTCGGCGGCGGTATCGTCTCCACTCGCTCGGACCTCGTCGAGCGAGTGCGTGGCGCCCTTGGGACGGTGCCGCCCGGCCACTCGCTTGAAGCCGGCGAACTCGGACGACTCCAGTACGTCGCGCGCTCCGCGATCCCATACGCCTACAGCTTGAGCGGCTACGTGCTCTACGTCGATGCCGAGCACTTCCAGCCACGCCAGAGCCGGGCCCAGCGGATCGACCGTGCGGACCCGCGCGGCGCGGATCTACGCCGCCGCTTCGATGGCGAAGTGTTCGCGGTGTGGTCGATGCGCGGCGAGATCGCCTCCTGGTCGGCGATCAAGCTGAAGTCAGACGACGTCTGGGAGATCGCTGTGGTGACCGAGGCGCCGTACCGAGGGCAGGGGCTGGCGAAAGAAGTCGTCTCGGCGGCCACGGCGTACATTCTGGAGCAGGGCCGGATGGCGCTCTACGTCCACGATCGCACGAATGTAGCGTCGGCAAAGGTCTGCCGTTCGCTCGGCTACGTCGAGTATGCCGAGGAATTTTTCAGCGAGTATTAGTCCGACTTTGAGCCCTGCTGGATCGCTCGCCTCGGCTCCAGGAGCGGGCGGGGCTGAGGGCCATCCCCCTCGTAGCTGGCAGCAGCACTCCACCCTCAGCTCTGCTGTGCGAGGCCGCCTCCCAGAGGGAGGGATGCTCCCACGTGTGTGTGCGGCTCCGTACCGCCAGCAGCGATGCTCCTGAAGGGTAGGGTCTTCAGCCGATGACGGACCGCGTGAGCCGGCTGGTCATGCTCAATGGACGGGTCTACACCCAGGACGCAACCCAGCCATATGCCGAGGCCGTCGGGATCGTCGGGAACCGCATCGTGGCTGTCGGGATGGCTGACGAGGCGATCGACGCGGCCGGCCCCGGCGCCGAGCGCCTGGACGTAGGCGGCCGAGCCGTCCTGCCCGGCTTCGTCGACGCGCATGTTCACCTGCTTGGCTTCAGCCATGACCGCGAACGCATTCGCCTGGACCACGCATCGTCGATCGAGGACGTTACCCGCCGCGTAGCCGAGCGAGCCGCACGGACGCCGCCTGATGCCTGGGTGCTGGGCCGAGGGTGGGACCACAACGTCTGGCCAGATCGGCGCCTGCCGACCCGTCACGCTCTGGATGCCGTGACTGGCGGCCGTCCGGCCAGCCTGCTCAGCCGCGACGTGCACGCCATCTGGGCGAACTCCCGGGCACTCGCAATGGCCGGCATAGGACCAGATACCCCTGACCCGCCCGGCGGCCGGATCGTGCGCGAGCCGGATGGCACGCCGACTGGGGTACTGCTGGAGTCTGCCGCGGAAGCGGTGCGTGCGCTCGCCGACCGCCCGGATGCCCGAACCAGCGCAGCGGCACTCCGGTCCGGTCAGGACGCGCTGGCGCGGGTCGGAGTGACGACGGTCTGCAACTTCGAGGGTGCTGAGGCGTTGCGGGCGTTGGAGCTCCTGGAGGAGGCCGGCGAACTGCGCCTGAGGGTGTTCGCCGGCCTGACCCGCGCCGATCTGCCTGGCGCCGTCACGCTCGGACTGCGGACCGGCCTCGGCGGCGACCGGTTGCGGATCGGTCTGCTGAAGGTGTTCGCGGACGGCGCGCTTGGCTCCGGGACGGCGGCCATGCTCGCGCCGTACAGCGACGGTCCGGCCGACGACCGTGGCATCGCGACCCTGGAGTGCGACGAGTTGGTCGAACTGCTTCGAACGGCACGCGACGCCGGCATCGGTGTCGCGGTCCATGCCATCGGCGACGCGGCGGTGCGCCTCATTCTCGATGCCGTTGAGGCCGTCCGGAGCGAGCCGAGCACGCTGCCCGGCCGCCCTCAGATCCTGCGAATCGAACACGCTCAGGCCATCGACCCGGCCGATATTCCCCGCTTCACCCGTCTCGGCGTCGTCGCCTCGATGCAGCCGATCCACGCGATCTCGGACATGCACCTGGCCGACCGCCGCTGGGGCGCACGCTGCCGAACGGCCTACGCCTGGCGCTCGGTGCTCGACGCGGGGGCGCTGCTCGCCTTCGGGACCGACTGCCCGGTCGAGCCGCCCGACCCGTTCTTCGGCGTCCACGCGGCCGTCACCCGCCAGCGCCCGGACGGCGATCCACCCGACGGCTGGTATCCCGAGCAACGCCTGACAGTAGCGCAGGCCATCCACGCCTACACGATCGGCAGCGCGGCGGCGATGGGGCTGGCAAGTGAAGTCGGTGTGCTCGGCGTGGGTAGGCTGGCCGACGCGATCGTGTTGACCGACGACCCCTACCGGGTCGATTCGCCGAAGCTGCGTGACCTCGGCGTCTGGGCGACCGTGATGGACGGCCGGATCGTTTACCGCACCTGAGCGCGGCGGCTTGACTCACCGTAAGGGGTACTATCCTGTCGGGGTACCCCGGCCGATGGCCGCCCTCGATCTGGACGCCCTCGATCTGGACGCCCTCGATCTGGACGTCCTCGATCTGGACGCCCTCGATCTGGGCGCCCTCGAACCGATAGCTGGCCTGCTCGCCACGCTCTTCCCTGGCGAGCAGGCAACGATGACGCTCACAATCCTCGACAGGCGTTTCCGACTGCTCGGTGCCGTCGACCGGCTGACGAGGCGTGAGCCGCCACCTGAAACCTGCGACGTCGGCGAGCGCGGCAGACGCACTGCCGGCCGGCGCGAGGAGCCGTCACCATGGCCGACCGAGACCCATCCACCACCCCTCGGCCCTCCGAGCGCTGGGCCTTCGACACCCTGGCCGCGCACGCCGGCGAGAGCCATCCTGGCGATACCGAAGCCACCGACGGAGCAACGTGGCAGCCAACCTCCACGCCGATCCACAATGCCTCCGCCTACTTCATGCCCTCACTCGACGCGCTCGACGAGGTGTTCACCGGCGATCGCGCCGGCTTCTTCTACAGTCGCGATGGCAACCCGACCGTGCGGGCCTTCGAGGCGGCCGTGGCCGATCTGGAGGCGGCGCCGGTCGTTGGCGCGTTCAGTTCTGGCATGGCGGCGATCTATGGCGCACTGCTGGCGAGCGGGCTTCAGCCGGGCGACCGTATCCTCGCCAGCCAGGATCTCTATGGTCTGACGCGGGTGCTCCTGACTACCCACTTCAAGGGGCTTGGCATCGAGTCAACGTTCGTCGACATGACCGATCTCAGCGCTGTCGAGCGCGCCATGGCCGAACGGCCGAAGGTGCTCTACTTCGAGACGGTCACCAACCCGCTGGTCAAAGTCCTCGACCTCGAGCGGCTCCTCGCGCTAGCGCAGGCAGCCGGCATGCGGACGCTCGTCGACAATACCTTCGCCTCGCCGTACCTGCTGCGGCCAATCGAGCGCGGTGCCGATCTGGTGATCCAGAGCGCGACCAAATACCTGGGCGGCCACGGCGACGTGACCGGCGGGACGGTCGCGGCGGCGGACGAGGTGACCGGCAAGGCCCTGCGCTATCAGGCCAAACTGCTCGGCGCGGTGCTCGGCCCGAACGAGGCATGGCTCTGCCATCGAGGGCTCAAGACACTGCCGCTGCGGATGGCGCGTCAGTGTGAGAATGCCGCGGTCGTGGCTCGCCACCTCGCCCGTCATCCGATGGTGGAGCGTGTGTATTACCCCGGCCTGCCCGAGCATCCCCAGCATGCCCTGGCCGGTACGCTCCTCGGCGGGCGCTACGGCGCGATGCTGGCGTTCGACGTGCGCGGCGGCGACCGAGCATCAGTCGGGCGGTTCATGAATGCGTTGCGGCTCGTCGCGCCGGCTCCGACCCTCGGCGACGTGCGCACGCTCACCCTCTACCCGGCCGTTGCCTCGCATCGCGGGCTGACTCCCGAGGAGCGCCGAGCGGTCGGTATTGGGGAGGGGCTGGTACGGGTATCGGTGGGCATCGAAGACCCTGCCGATGTCGTCGCCGACCTCGACAACGCACTCGCCGCTGTGGAACGCGCTCGCTAGCCCACGCGAGTTGGCGTCAGTACAGCGGCGTGGAGGCCAGCTTTTCGCGCCACAAATCTTCGAGCGCGGCAAGATCGGCCAGGATCTCCGCGTGGGTCATCTCGGGCCGGACCTCCAGCACTTCGAGGATCTCGAGGGAGAAGGCGTCCAGGCCGTACGTCTTAACGTCGCGCGCCAACCGGTGGTCGAGTGCACCCGGCGAGCCGGTCGACTTCGCGAACTCGAGCTTACCGCGGATGCTGCCCAGGTTGGCTGTCGACCCAAGCAACGCCCTGTTCGTACGGGCGTTGACGATCCGATAGACGCCGGCTTCGGGATGGCTGTGCTTGTAGTCCGCGACGAGTTGTCGACGCCGAGCCTTGTCACTCATGGGGACTTGTCAAGAGGGTATGTCAGGCATTGCAGGAAATCCAGGCTACTCGCCCTCGCCCTTCGCGCCCTTCACGAGGAACTTGACGCGTGACGCCCCACAGCGTGGGCACTTGTAGGGAAGGGTCGAGCTGACGACGACGAACGTGCAGGTCAGGCACTGCCACTCTTTGGGCTCCTGGCCCGTTGGTGTACGGAGCGCGCCGGTCTTAGCGGTCATCGATCGAACCTCACAGCATGAGACGGGACAGGCCATACTGGCCGGGCGGGGTGGCCCATCGAGCACCGAGCCGGCCTCGTTGCGTGTGCGCTTCCGAAGTCTACCGAGTTGAGCGACGGCGCGCTAGCTCGTAGAGTTCTCCCCACACCGCCACCTCCTCCCCTCCTCACGCGCGGAACAGGGGCGGACAGGTTCGGCCCGCGTCGCCTGATATTCGGCCTCCCCTCCTCATGCAGGGAATTGGGGGTATGGCCGCATCGGTCGCGTCACACAAACGGCCGCCCCTCGACTCCCTGTGTGTGGCGGGGCAACGGTGGCGGGAGGCTGTCCTCAGATGGCGGACCAGACCTCGGGGCCTCGACTCCCTGTGTGTGGCGGGGCAACGGTGGCGGGGTATCCGGGCAGGTGGACGCTTCCAGCCTGCTCAGTCTCTCGGCGGACCGACGAGCTGGTCCGGCGGCTGGAGGCCGAGTGCCGCGCCAATCCGCCGCGCCAGGCGCTCCCGCCCGACGGCCGTCCGCGCCGTTCGCCACTCCGAGTCAGTCAGATCGAACGGGACGGCCTGGCCGCGATGCACTACGGCCAGGCGGAGGGCCAGCGGCAACGAGCGGCGGCCAGGCTCGCGGAGGAGGATGGCGGCTGAGGGGTCGACTCGCCGCGCGATCCCTTCGACCAGCCGCCGTACCGCCTCTTCGTCCACGTCGTCCCAGACCATCGCCGCCGCCCGCTTCCGCCTCCTATCCCGCGCCCGCTTTCGCGCTCGGACATTATGCGTCTGCACGGGCGATGTGGTACCACCATAGCAGCGTTCGCGCTCGTGGTCTGCAGAAGGTCACAATAGCGCCTGCTCCGGCGTGTTCGGTGTGCGTTACCTTTGCTCTCTACCCAAAGGTGGCGTATACTAGACCTATTCAGTGGAGCAGGGCGGGAAGCACCGGACTATGGAAGAGGCCGTCACGGGCCAGGGCACGCAAGCCCAGTCCAACGACACGCCAGCGACGCCGCCGACCGGCGGCATGGGCGACTGGCTTGCAGAGCACGAACAATCCGTCCGCCAATGGCGGCGCGGTGACGTCGTGGAGGGCGTGGTCGTCAGCACCGACCGCGACGAGTTCCTGGTCGATATCGGGGCCAAGTCGGAAGCGGTCGTACCGCTCGGCGAGGTGCCGCAGACCGAAGTGCCGAGCGTCGGTGAGACGGTGCTCGCGTACGTCCTCTCAGGGGAGGACCAGGAGGGACGGGTCGTCCTTTCGCTGACCCGCGCTCGATCGGAGCGCGGCTGGCGCAACCTCCAGAAGCGCTTCGACGATGGACAGACCGTCGAAGGCGAAGTCGTCGAGCACAACAAGGGCGGCCTCGTCGTCAACGTCGAGGGCGTGCGCGGCTTCGTGCCGCTCTCGCAGATCGCCGATCTGCGGCGCGGTGCTGAGGAGTCGGTGGAAGCACGGCTCGAGGCGATGAAGGGGCGTTCACTCCTCCTCAAAGTCATCGAGATGAACCGCCGCCGGAACCGGTTGATCCTCTCGGAGCGAGCGGCGCTCCAGGAGCGCCGGGCACGAGAGAAGGAACGGTTGCTCGCGGAGTTGCAGCCCGGGGACACGCGGAACGGCACCGTCTCGAGCATCTGCGACTTTGGCGCGTTCGTCGACCTGGGCGGAGCCGACGGCCTGGTGCACCTCTCGGAGTTGTCCTGGGGCCAGGTCTCGCACCCGAGTCAGGTGGTCAAGGTCGGAGACAAGGTTGACGTCTACGTCGTTGGTGTGGACCGAGACAACAAGAAGATCGCGCTCTCGCTGAAGCGGTTGCAGGGCGAGCCCTGGTCTCGCGTCAGCGATAAATACAGCGTGGGCCAGGTCGTCACTGGCAAAATTACAAAGCTGGCTGCGTTCGGAGCCTTTGCCGAGATCGAGCCGGGCGTTGAGGGGCTCATTCACATCTCGGAGCTTTCAGAGGATCGCATCACCCATCCCAAGCAGGTCGTGCGCGAGGGCGATGAGCTTCCCTTGAAGATCATCCGCATCGAGCCGGCCAGGCATCGGCTCGGCTTGAGCTTGCGCCAGGTCGAGGAGGAGCCGTATTACGGGGATGAGGCGTACTCGACAGAAACGGAAGTCGTGAGCGACGGCATGGGTGATGCATACCATGAGGCTGGCGGCGCTGAGCCCGATGCCGCCGAAGCAACCGAGGACGAAGGGGCAACAGCGGCAGCCCACCTCGCCGAAAGCTAGCCTCCGCGATTCAAGGCTGATTGCGGCGGCCCGGGCTCGCACGGCGAGCCCGGGCCATTTTTTCTTGCTGGACGTTCTGGTTCTAGAGCCATTCGTGGCGACGGAGCCGGCTCGCCTGTCTGTGCGTCGTGCAGTAACGTCATATACGAGTCGCCACGGCGGCGGGACCCATGTCGGACCCACCACGCGGGGATTTCAGTACAATACCGGGTAAGGGGACCGAACCGGGTATGGGGACCGACCTAGTGACGGAGAGATCCGATGGCTGACCGTTTCGATAAATTCACCGAGCGGGCGCGCAAGGTCCTGCAACTGGCGCAGGAGGAGGCGCAGCGGTTCAACCACAACTACATTGGAACCGAGCATCTTCTCCTCGGCCTCGTCCGTGAGGGTGAGGGCGTCGCTGCGAAGGTACTCGCGAACCTTGGTGTGGAACTGAACAAAGTTCGATCGGCGGTCGAGTTCATCATCGGCCGTGGGGATCGCACTGTCACAGGCGACATCGGTCTGACCCCCCGCGCGAAGAAGGTGATCGAGCTATCCGTCGACGAGGCGCGCCGGCTCAATCACCATTACATCGGCACGGAGCACCTGCTGCTCGGCCTGGTCCGCGAAGGAGAGGGCATCGCGGCCGGCGTCCTCGAGTCGCTCGGCGTCTCGCTGGACAAGGTCCGCAGCCAGGTCATCTACGTGCTGAATCAGAGTCAGAGCTACTCCCAGCAGGAGTCGCGGCACACCAGCAAGACCCCGGTCATCGACCAGCTTGGTATGGACCTGACGGCGGCGGCTCGTGCCAACAAGCTCGACCCTGTCATCGGACGCGCGAAAGAGATCGAGAGGGTCATCCAGATCCTCTCACGGCGCACCAAGAACAACCCGGCCTTGATCGGCGAGCCGGGCGTCGGCAAGACGGCCATCGTCGAGGGGCTGGCTCAACGCATTGCCTCGGGTGACGTGCCTGAGACCCTGATCGGCAAGCGCTTGTTGACCCTCGACATCGGCTCATTGGTGGCAGGCACCAAGTACCGAGGCGAGTTCGAAGAGCGCCTCAAGAAGATCATCGAAGAGGTCAAGAACTCGGGTAACTGCGTCCTGTTCATCGACGAGCTACACACGCTCGTCGGCGCAGGTGCGGCCGAGGGGGCGGTCGACGCGGCGAACATTCTCAAGCCCTCGCTGGCGCGGGGCGAGCTCCAGACGATCGGTGCCACCACGCTCGATGAGTACCGCAAGTACATCGAACGTGACGCGGCCCTCGAGCGGCGTTTCCAACCAGTCCTGGTCGAAGAGCCGTCCGTCGAGGAGACGATCGAGATCCTCAAGGGGATCAAGGAGCGCTACGAGCAGCATCATCGGCTGGAGATCAGCGAAGAGGCGCTGAAGGCCGCCGCCGAGCTGGCTGCGCGCTACGTGCCCGATCGGTTCCTGCCCGACAAGGCGATCGACCTGGTGGACGAGGCAGCCTCGCGGGTGCGGATGCAGCGAGCGAGCGCGCCGCCCTCCTACAAGGAGATGCTCCGCAGCCTGGAGTCCGTCCAGAACGAGAAGGAAGCGGCGATCTCGGCCCAACAGTACGAACTAGCGGCCGAGTACCGCGACCAGGAGGCGAAGCTGCGGGCGAAGCTCGAGAAGATCGAGTCAGGGTGGCAGACTCAGCAGGCGGCTGACAAGCCGGTCGTCAGTGCTGAGGATATCGCCCACGTGGTCGCGATGTGGACGGGCATCCCGGTGATGCGGATCGCCGAGGAGGAGTCCGCGCGGCTGCTCAAGATGGAAGAGGCGCTCCACGGACGGGTCAAGGGCCAGGACGAGGCGATCACGTCGGTCGCCAAGGCCGTCCGTCGGGCACGGGCCGGCCTCAAGGATCCGCGCCGGCCGATCGGGAGCTTCATCTTCCTCGGGCCGACCGGCGTCGGGAAGACCGAGCTCGTCCGGGCGCTCGCCGAGTTCATGTTCGGCAGCGAAGAGGCGATGGTCAAGATCGACATGTCGGAGTTCATGGAGCGGCACTCCGTGGCTCGGCTCGTCGGTGCGCCTCCCGGGTACATCGGCTATGAGGAGGGCGGTCAGCTTACCGAGGCAGTCCGCCGCAAGTCCTACTCGGTCGTACTGCTAGACGAGATCGAGAAGGCCCATCCCGAGGTCTTCAACATCCTCCTCCAGATCATGGATGACGGCCGGCTGACCGATGCGAAGGGCCGGAAGGTTGACTTCCGTAACACGATCATCATCATGACGTCGAACGTCGGTGCTGAGCTGATCCGGCGTGAGAGCGTCCTCGGCTTCAACACGCCGAAGGATCTGCTTCAGGACGCGAAGGCGAGCTACGAGCGGATGAAGGACAAAGTCCTCACCGAGATGAAGAAGCTCTTCCGCCCCGAGTTCCTGAACCGCATTGATGCCACCATCGTCTTCAGCGCCCTCGGCCACGAGCAGGTTCGCGAGATCATCGATCTGTTGCTTCGGCGGGTCCAGACCCAACTGACCGAGCAGCGGATGACGCTCGAGGTCACCGAGGCAGCCAAGGACATCCTGATGACCAAGGGCTTCGATCAGATCTACGGCGCACGGCCAATGCGCCGGGCGATCATGATGATGATCGAAGACCCGCTCGCGGAGGGCTTGCTTCACAGCAAGTTCCAGCCAGGTGACCACGTCGTCGCGGACGCACGAGACGGCGAGATCGTGCTGGAGGCGCGCGGCACGGCGGCTATCGCGGCCCCAGAGCCCGAAGCGGCCACGACCACCACTGGCGCGTAGGCGAGTCGTCGTCCCCAGCCATCAGTCATTGGTCGTCAGGAAGCGGCGAGACGTCCGCAGCGCGTACGCGGCCAGCCACCAGGCTGGCCGCGTACGCTATTAAGCGCCGGCTCTGGCTGGCCCTGCCGCCTCGTAGACGGAGGTCCGCCCGCCGATCGCGTGCCTCGGCTTGCTTCTGGATCGGTCTACCCTCGATCCTGCATAGACCGATCGTCGATCGGAGAGTGACCGGGGATGACCGATCGACAGCCGACTTCGACTGCACCGTGAGACACCGAACCATCGACCAGACATCCCCCTTCTTGCCGGTTGGCGTACGGCGTACCGACGCCCGACTGCTGCCCTCTCGCCGTTCCTGATTCTCGACACCTGAAGGCTGACGACTCGAATGGCCAAGACGAGAACCGAGTACATCTGCCGGGCGTGTGGCGCGAAGGCGCCTCGCTGGCTCGGACGTTGCCCCGAGTGTGAGGGCTGGAACACACTGGAAGAAAGGGTCGAGCGGGTGGCGGCTGTCTCGACCGCCGCACGTGCCCGCACCCGGACGGCTGTGGCGGCGCCCGGCTCCGGCGGCCGGCCGCTGCGCCTCGCCGAGATCGATACGGCCGACTTCGACCGTCTGCCGGTCCCGATGGAAGAGTTCGGGCGGGTGCTGGGCGGCGGAATCGTGCGGGGCTCGCTCGTCTTGATCGGCGGTGATCCGGGCGTCGGCAAGAGCACGCTGCTGGTGCAAGTATCCGATCTGGTCGCTCAGGCGAATGGCCCGGTCCTGTACGTCTCTGGTGAGGAGTCGTTGGCGCAGATCGGGCTACGTGCCCGCCGGCTTGGGCTTGGCGCGACGGACCTGCTGTTCGCGAGCGACAACGATCTGGGGGCAATCGTCGAGGCCATCGAGACGGCCGGGCCGACCGTCGTGGTGGTCGACTCGGTCCAGAGCGTCTACGCCTCTGAGATCGACTCGTCACCTGGCAGCGTGAGTCAGCTACGAGAGTGCACGCTGCGGCTGATGCATCTCGCCAAGAGCAGTGGCGTCTCGATCTTCCTGATCGGCCACGTGACCAAGGAAGGCGCCATCGCCGGGCCGAAGGTGCTGGAGCACATGGTCGACACGGTGCTCTACCTGGAGGGCGAGCGCTACCATGCCTACCGGCTCCTACGGAGCACCAAGAATCGCTTCGGGCCGACCCACGAGGTCGGGGTGTTCGAGATGCGGGGCGAAGGCATGGTCGAGGTGCCGAACCCGTCTGCCGCGTTCCTGTCCGAGCGGGGCGAAGGCACGACCGGCTCGTCGGTCCTGGTGACGATGGAGGGCACCCGGCCCCTGCTCGTAGAGGTCCAGGCGTTGGCGAGCAAGAGTGCGCTGGCGGTCCCCCGCCGAGCCGCCAACGGGATCGAGTCGAACCGCCTGCTGCTGGTGTCGGCGGTGCTGTCGCGGCGGCTTGGCCTGCCGCTCCACGACCAGGATCTCTACGTCAACGTGATCGGCGGCCTGCGGATCGACGAGCCGGCGGCGGACCTGGCAGTGGCGTTGTCGATCGTTTCGAGTTTCCGGGACCGTCAGATCGACCCCCGCGCCGTCGTGGCCGGCGAGGTCGGGTTGTCGGGCGAACTGCGGAGTGTGGGACAGTTAGAGCTACGGCTGCGGGAGGCCGCCAAGCTCGGTTTCGAGCGAGCGATCGTGCCGCGCTCCCCGACAGCACACGCGCTCAAAGGGCTTGGGCTGGAGATCGTCCAGGCGTCCAGCCTCCGCGAAGCTGCCAACGCCGCCCTGCTCCCGTAGCGTTCTGAGCGCCCATCCCGCTGGGGGGGGGCACACAGAGAGGGCAGGACGGCCAGGAGGGCAATACGGCCAGCAGCATCGAATCTCTTTGACTCCCAACCAGAGGGAGGCTAGAGTTTCATTATGATGCTCGCTGAAAGGAGTGCCGCCACGCGCGTGCGCGCGCTCGCCTGTCCGCCTTACGGTGGCCGTTCGTACACCGAAGAGGTTTCGCCCATGACCCTGCACCGCGTCGAGATGGTGTTGCGGTTGCTGGGCGGTGTCGTCGCTGCTCTCGGCGTCGCGGAGCTTGGGCGCACTATGCTCAACCCTCCGCCTACGTTCCTTGCTCCCTGGCCTTATCTTCTCCCCATCATCATCGGAACGGGCGCCGCTCTGGCCTTCGTCATCGCCTTTGCCCTCACACCCTCACTCACTACGCGCCCATTTCTCTGGACGCTCCGACGAGCCACGGACATGCCTGCTGGCGAGGTCCTGGCCGCCGTCGTCGGGCTCGTCGCCGGCTTGCTGGTTGGCGTGCTCGTCGCGATTCCGCTGTCGTTCCTACCCTGGTACCTGGGTAATTTTCTGCCGATCGCCGTCAGTCTGGCGCTGGCGTACATCGGTATGACGATGTTCCAGACTCACAAACGGGAGTTCTTCAGTGCGTTCCGCTGGTCGCGCTCCGAGTCACATCCGCACGCGACCGCACAGAACGAGCATCCCGTCCTCGTCGATACGAGCAGTATCGTCGACGGACGGATCGCGGACATCTGCCGGACCGGATTTTTGCCCGGGCCGCTGCTAGTGCCGCGCTTCGTGCTCCACGAATTGCAGCAGATTGCCGACTCCGCGGACTCGATGAAGCGGGCGCGCGGCCGTCGCGGATTGGAAATCCTGAACGCGCTCCAGAAAGACTCCGTCGTTCCCGTCATCGTTCGTGACGATCACGGCCAGCCGGGTACGGACGTCGACGCGCTCCTCGTGACGCTCGCGCGCCAACTGCATTGCCCGATCGTGACGAATGACTACAACCTCAATCGGGTGGCGGGTCTCCAGGGCATCACTGTCTTGAATATTAACGAGCTTGCGAATGCCGTCAAGTCGCTGGTCCTGCCCGGGCAGGAGTTGAGCCTGCACGTTATTCAGGAGGGCAAAGAGCTCGGCCAGGGCGTCGGCTACCTCGACGACGGCACGATGGTCGTCGTCGAGAACGGCCGGCGATGTATTGGGACGAGCGTGACGGTGATGGTGTCGCGGGTGCTCCAGACGGCAGCCGGCCGGATGGTGTTCGCCCACCCCGTGCCGCGCAGTAACCACGAGGCCGCCGGTTGATGCTGGCGTCGGAAGATACCGCCGAGCGTGCATCCACCCTCGAACGTGTCGACACCAGGGAGCGCATCGGCGCGGTGCTCGTCGCGGCCGGCCGCTCGACGCGGATGGGCTTCGACAAACTCTGGACCGGCCTCGGCGGCCGGCCGGTCCTTGCCTGGAGCCTGGAGGCGCTGGGCCGGTGGGGGTTGCTCACCCGGCTGGCCGTCGTCGTGACGCCGGAGAGGGCCGACGCCGCACGTGCGCTCGTAGCAGAACTGGTCCCGGCGTCGCTCCCGACCATCGTCGTCAACGGCGGAGAGCGTCGGCGCGACTCGGTTCTCGCGGGCCTGGCGGCGCTCGAAGGCTGCACCTGGGCGCTGATCCATGACGCGGCGCGGCCGTTCCTTGGCGTGGCCATGCTGTGCCGTGGCCTGGAGGCTGCCCGCGAGACCGGGGCGACCGTGGCGGCGCTACCAGCCCGCGACACGATCAAGCGCGTCGAGGGCCGTATCGTCGTCGAGACCCCGCCGCGCGCCTCACTCTGGACCGTCCAGACGCCCCAGGTGTTCCGCCACGATCTCGTCATGCGGGCGCTCGCCGCCACCGTGGACGATGCAACGGACGAGGCGGCGCTGGTGGAGCAGATTGGTGGGCGGGTGACGGTCTTCGACGGCGAGGTGACGGCCTTCAAGATCACCACACCTGACGACTTGCGGATGGCGCGAGCGCTGCTGGCGCTCCGCGACGAGCGAGCGGCACTGTGACGTGGGATCCCTCAGCTCCCAGCCCGAGAGTCCCCTCACCCCCCAGCCCGAGAGCTCCCTCACCCCCCGCCTCTCTCCCGCACGCGGGAGAGGGGAGACGGGGAGAGTGCCGGCCGAGACCCACGGACGGGAGGCGAGAGTGCCAGGAAGAACCGCCGCGTGGTCCGCCACTGCACCCCCTCTCCCGCGTGCGGGAGAGGGGGCTGGGGGGTGAGGGCACCGGGGGTGAGGGGAGTCTCCCCGTCAAGAGCGGCCGGTGATCGATTCGCACTCCTTGCCTCGCATCGGGATCGGGCTGGACGTACATGCGTTCGCGCCGGGTCGGCGGTTGATCGTGGGCGGCGTCGAGATCGAGCACGAGCGTGGGTTGGCCGGCCACTCGGACGCCGATCCGCTCACTCATGCCATCGTCGACGCGCTGCTCGGCGCCGCCGGCCGAGGCGATATCGGGGCGTGGTTCCCGTCGAGCGACCACCGCTGGAAGGGCGCACCGAGCCTGGATCTGCTCGCCGCCGTCGTACGGGCGCTGTGCGACGAGGGCTGGACGATCGGGAACGTCGACGCGACCATCGTCGCTCAGCAACCGCGTATGTCGCCCCACGTCCCGGCAATGCGCGAGCGGCTGGCCCGTACCCTCGGCCTCCCGCTTGACTGCGTCAGTGTCAAAGCCACGACGACCGATCACCTTGGGGCGCTGGGGCGTGCCGAGGGTATCGGGGCACAAGCGGTGGCGCTGCTCGTCCGCTTGCCGGCCTCGGCGGGCTAAGCCCAGGCGCCGTGCCGGAAGCTAAGAGGTTGACACGACAGTCCGATGCATGAGCCAGCGGCAGAACCCGGAGTCCGTGCTACGGATTGACCGCCGGCCACGGCGGCAGATCGTGCAGAATCCATCTCCATGACGCGCCGGTCTCTACCGTGTGGCGCAGACCACTGAGCCCTTTCCGAGACGAACGGCCTCGCTGCGGCGCGTCCTCGCGCATCATCGTCAACGACGGAGCGATGAAGACCCATGCGCTGTCACTGATAGCACTCGGGGACGGACTCCGTGCCGGTTGGGTTGCGTCCACCCTCAAACTTTACGGAAGTGCACTCCGAGTTCATAACAGGCTCTAGTACAATTTGGGTAGTAGATCCAGCCGGCGCACGCGGCGTCGCCCACGAACCTGGACCGGGAGCGAGCGGGTGTCCATCCGAATTACGTCCACCCTCAGCGGACAGAAGGAAGAATTCGAGGTCTCGGGGCGCCCGGTGCGCATGTACGTCTGCGGGATGACCCCGAAATATCACCCACACGTCGGCCACGCTCGGATCTTCGTGTCGGCAGACATCATTCGCCGCTGGCTCGAGTACCGAGGCTACGAGGTCCGGCACGTCCAGAACTTCACGGACGTTGACGACAAGATCATCGCGCGGGCGATCGTCGACGGGATTGCGCCGGCCGAGGTCGCGCGGCGCTACTCCGAGTCCTACTTCGAAGTCATGGATGCGCTGAACGTCCAACACGCCGACGTCTACCCCACCGTCAGCGGTTCGATGGATGCCATCATCGACTACGTCCAGGGGCTCATCGAGCGGGGTTACGGCTACGTCGTGGATGGGGATGTCTACTTCGAGGTAGCCAGGTTCGTGGACTACGGCCAGCTTTCCGGCCGGACCGAAGAGGGTCAGATGGTCGGAGTGCGCAAGGAGCTCGAGCCGGGCAAGCGCGATCCGCGCGACTTTGCGCTCTGGAAGTCAGCCAAACCTGGCGAGCCGTCCTGGCCGAGCCCCTGGGGGGAAGGCCGCCCGGGCTGGCATATCGAATGCTCGGCGATGGTCCGCGAGACACTGGGAGACCAGATCGACGTGCACGGCGGCGGGCGTGACTTGATCTTCCCGCACCACGAGAACGAGCTCGCGCAGAGCGAGGCGTACACCGGCGTCCACCCGTTCGTGCGCTACTGGGCGCACGCCGGCCTGGTCACGACCGGCAGCGAGAAGATGGCTCACTCGCTGGAGAACTTCACGACCATCGCCGACGTGCTCCAGGTCTACGAGCCGATGGCGATCCGACTCTTCCTGCTCCAGACCCACTACCGCTCGTCGATCCTGTACACCCGCGATGGCCTCGACAACGCCGTCCGCGCTTTGGCTCGGCTGCGGGCCGCTCTCGAGGGCTTCGACGCGGCTGCCGCCTCAATTGAGGCACTGGGCGTCGAGCCGGCCTACGTGGCCGATGCCCGCGCGGCCTTCGAGCAGGCCATGGACGACGATTTCAACACGCCGGGCGCCCTGGCGGCACTCTTCGATCTCGTGCGCGAGATCAACCGGCGGCGAGATAGCGGCGTGCCACGCGCAGAGATTGTTGCCGGTCAGGCAGCGCTGCGCTCGTTGGCGGAGGCCATCGGGCTGACCCTCGACGCGTCGCCGACCACGACCGGCGGCGACGACGCCGGTCCGTTTATCGACCTGCTGCTGGCGACCCGGCAGCGACTCCGGGAGGCAAAACAATGGCAGCTGGCCGACGAGATCAGGGACCGTCTCCGCGACCTGGGGGTCGCGGTGGAAGACCGTCCGACCGGCGCGGTATGGCGAAAGGAGGCTCCGGTGGGCAGCCGCGAGGGGTAGGCCCCGGGGGTGAGCGGGGCGGCCGCGACCAGCGCCCCTACGACGATCGCGCCCCGCGCAACCGCTCGGGCGATGCACCCTACGGCGGCGGGCGTCCCCCACGCGACCGCGATCGAACCGACGAGCGGTCGCCGGACGACGAGCGGCCCGGCGCACGGCGTCCGTATCCGGCCCGTGAGGAGTGGACCGGAGCCGACCGCCCCCCGCGCGAGAATCGTCCGTTCCGTGACCGCGACGATCGACCCTTCCGTGACGACGACCGCCCTCGGCACGACCGAGACGCCGGGCCGCCGCGCGGCGGCTTCCGCGAGCGCGGGGATCGTCCGCCCCGGGACCGCGACGACCGCCCACCGCATGACCGCGACGAGCGCGGGTTCCGAGGCGGGGTCCGGGATCGTCAGGACCGTGGACCGCGCGATCGTGACGAGCGTCCGTTCCGTGACGAGCGTCCGTTCCGTGACCGGCGCGAAGGCCCGCCACCTCGACCTGAGCGGCGTGACCGCGAAGAGCGCCCGTTCGAGCGAGCGAGAGGGCCGCGCGAAGAGCGCCAGTTCCGCGATGAACGGCGTGGTTTCGAGGAACGTCGCCCCCCGGCGGGTGGCCGGGGATCCGAGCGTCCGCGCTACCCAGAACGCGGCGAGCGGCGCGGCTACGAGGACCGGGCTGAGCGGCCGCGCTACCCAGAGCGCGGCGAGCGGCGCGGCTATGAGGAGCGCGGCGGCTTCGAGCGTCGCCACGAGCCGGAAGGCGGCGACCTGCTCTACGGTCGCAACGCGGTGCTGGAAGCCCTGCTGAGCGGTCGGCCGATCCGCCGTGTGATGGTCGCGACGGGCGCGCACGGGCAGCCGATCACCGACATCGTCGACGAGGCGCGCGCCCGGAAGGTCAAGCTCTGGACGGTCGACCGGCGTCGGCTAGACGAACTGGCGAGCAATCATCAGGGTGTCGTCGCCGAGGCGGAAGCGTACGAGTACGCGAGCCTGGACGACCTGATTGCGGCCGCGCAGGCCAGTCAGACCGACCCCCTCATCCTCGTCCTCGACATGATTCAGGATCCTCAGAACTTCGGGTCGTTGCTGCGGACAGCGGCGGCCGTCGGCGTGCACGGCGCAATCATTCCCGAACATCGCGCGGTCGGCGTGACCGGGGCAGTTGTGAAAGCCTCGGCGGGCGCGGTCAATCGGCTGAAGATCGCGCGAGCGACGAACCTCGTGCAGGCCATTGAGGCGCTGAAAGAGGCCGGGCTGTGGATCGTCGGCCTCGATGCGGGCGGCGACCAGGACTATCAGCGGGCAGATCTGAGCGGCCCGCTGGCGCTCGTCGTCGGTGGCGAGGGGCGAGGGCTGCGGCCGCTCGTTCGCGAGCACTGCGACTTCCTGGCGCGTCTGCCGATGCCCGGCGCAATCGAGTCGCTCAATGCGTCGGTGGCGGGGTCGATCTTGCTGTACGAGGTGCTTCGACAGCGGATGGAGAAGGGACAGCCCGTCGGAGCGGCAGCAGCAGCGCGTGCAGGTCACGACGCGGAAGCGACTGGAGAGCCGGGCGTCGAGGACGAACTGGCCGACGGTTTCGATGCTGACGAGGGACATGCGGCTGGCGAAGGGCTCGATACCGACGCTCTTGCATTGCAGACATCGGCGCCAATGCCACCGCCTGAGGCAACGCCTGGTGTGGCCGCCACTGTGGAGGCATCCGGGGTGGACCTTCCAGTAGAGCAACCGAGCGGCAGCTCATCCGAGACGGCCGGATCGGACGCATCGGGACCGGACGGAACGGAGGCGGCCTTGGCGGGAGCGGATCAGCCGGCGGGAGCGGATCAGCCGGCGGCTGGCGACCGGTCGTCGTAGCGACGGCCGTCCGCCGGTGTCCGTACGTTCGTGCAGTCGGCAGATCTCCCGCGCCTGGAGGGAGAAGCTCGGCAGCGCCGGCTCTCAGGCGCGCTGAGTGCTGGGCATCCGCCTCCAACGCAGGACGCCCCCTCTTGTGAGGGGGCGTCGGGCGGAGGAGGCGAGATTCGAACTCGCGGCCGAGTTAAATCCCCGGCAACCGCTTAGCAGGCGGCCGCACTAGACCACTATGCGACTCCTCCGGTATGCGGATCGGCGCGTCCTGAGAAGACACGTCGCCCCTGCCCCATATGATACTGACCAGGGCACGTTCTGGCAACGGCCCTGCTGCTCGTGGTTCGACCTGGCCGCCGCTCTACTGCCTGGCTACACACGGCACCGTATACTGGATTTACGGGGGGACACAGCGCGGTAGGATCGTCGAGGAGGTTGCTGTATGGCAACATACACGCTCGATCAGTTCATCGCCGATGTGCAAGAACTGGTGAACGCCCACCCGGACCAGCAGACGCTCTTCGACAAGGGCTCGTCGTATCTGGAGCGGCTGTGCAGCACGCCTGATGCGGTGCCGGCGCAGTTCCGGGTGCCATCGGGTACGGGGAGGCGCCCAAACCACGGCTCATGGGCGATCTATCGCGGCCCTGGCCTCTTCATCAGCTCGGTCGTCTGGGGGCCGGGCGATGCCATCGGTCCTCACGATCATAAGACCTGGGGCATGATCGGAGTTTGCGGCAACGCCATCGAAGAGACCCGCTTCCGGCGGATCGACGACCGGGATCGCGCAGACTACGCACGGCTCGAACGCAATCGCGTGACGATGGTGAAACCCGGCGATGTCTCGCTGCTGGTGCCGGATGTCGACGAGATCCACGCGATGAACAACCCGAGCGACCGGGCAACGTTCGAGATTCACTGTTACGGCAAGGATCTCGTCGGGCTGGACCGATGTACGTACAACCTGGAGTCCGGCCGAGTCTCCTGGTTCAAGAGCGACAAATTTGACAACTGCTGAGCGTGGCGCGCCCAACCCGTGGAGTAGGTGCTGAGCGGGCATGGTGCAGGAGATCGCTCCCGTTGACCTTCAGGTACGGCTCGCGCAGCCGGAGCCCCTGGCGTTGCTCGACGTACGCGAACACGGCGAGTACAACCGCGCCCACATTCCAGGCGCCAGCGCCCTGCCGCGCCGCCTGCTGGAGTATCGGGCGCGCCGTCTCGTGCCGAGCCCTGACGTGCCGGTCGTGGTGTACGATGACACCGGTACCCGCGCTCGACTGGCTGCCGGGACGTTCGAGCGGATCGGCTTTCGACGGGTGTTCGTGCTCGCGGGCGGCCTGAATCGTTGGGCCAGCGAGGGTCGGCCTTCGGAGTGGGGCATGAACGTCCCGAGCAAGACCTTCGGTGAGCGGGTCGAGGCGCGCTATCACGTCCCGACCATCGGGGCGCGGGCGCTCGAGGAGCGGCTCGCCCGTGGCGAGGACGTGGTGATCCTCGACGCGCGAACGCCGGAGGAGTACCGTCGCCTGTGCATCCCCGGCGGCCGGAGCGTGCCGGGCGGAGAGTTAGCACTCCGGATCGGCGAGATCCGGCGCGAGCGGCCGGACGCCACGGTCGTGGTGAACTGCGCGGGAAGGACCAGGAGCATTATCGGCGCGCGCATCCTCCAGCGGATGGGGCTCCCGCACGTCGTCAGCCTCGAGAACGGCACGGCCGGCTGGGTGCTGGCCGGACTCGACCTCGAAGCGGACGCCGACCGGGTGACCTTGCCGGAGCCGTCCTCTGAGAGCCGTGTGGCGGCCGAGGCGTTTGCGCGCAGGGTCGCCGCTGAGGACGGCGTGACCGTGCTCGATGTGGGCGGATTGCGCGCCCTCATGGCGCGTGCCGCGAGCGAGGCCGTGTATCTGGTGGACGTACGGACGCGCGAGGAGTTCGAGGCCGGCCACGTCCCCGGCTTCTGGTGGTTCCCGGGCGGCCAGGCAGTCCAGCGCGCGGACGACCTCGTCGCGGTGCGGGCCGGGCGCGTCGTCTTCTGCGACGACGGGATCGTGCGCGCGGCGCTTACGGCGTCCTGGTTTCGGCAAATGGGGTTCCCGAACGTCTACGCCGTCAACGGCGGTACGACGGCCTGGATCGAGGCTGGCGGCACGCTCGAGCGCGCGCCGACCGACGACGAGCCGTGGGGACTGGCCGAGGCTGCCGTAACGGTCGAGCGGGTTACGACGGGCCGTCTCCACATGCTGCTTGGGACGCCGGGGCCACCGCTCATGATCTTTGTGGGCACGAGCCGTGAGTTCGCAGCCGGCCACGTCCCCGGTTCGTGCTGGATACCGCGAGGCTGGCTGGAGCCGAGGATTGACACCCTCGTGCCGGACTGGACCGAGCCAATCGTCGTGACAGACGCCGGGGGCCGTGATGCACTGCTTGCGGCGACAACGCTGCGCGACCTTGGCTACCACGACGTGACCGCGCTCGACGGTGGCGTGCGGGCCTGGGAGACGGCCGGGCTGCCAATCGAGCGAGGGCTGAGCGGGGTCATGGAGCCTCCCGACGATGTGGTGCCGGCCGGGACGGAGCGAAGTTTCGCCGACATGATCGAATATCTGCGTTGGGAGACGGCGCTCGGGAAAACGGACGAGCCAGCCTGGCAGACCTGAGTAGGCAGAAGGCTCCCGTGTGCCTCGGCTGGCTGGCACTGTGCTACTACCCGACCGCACTACCCGACCGCCCGCGCCGCTACCATCTGCGAGCGGCAGCCGGATGACTGTCACCATCCGGCCGTGCTCGGCGCCGCGAACGAGAGGATCGCGCGGATCATCGCCGAGGCAGGGATGCCCAGCGTCTTACCGACTACCGGCTGCTTCGTGGCGACCATGTAAGACCGGCCTGTCCTCGTACCCCTTGAAGGGTGTCACAGCCTGGTTCAGGCGAGTGCGCCGTGTGCATCGTTGTAGAAGCCCGGAGGGCCGTGGTAGGATCGAGCCGCGTGATGGCGTCTCTTCCGAGAGCTATCGTAGCGCGGGAGTGACAGGGCGGCCACTGATGGACTACATGGAGCGGGCGTTGCTCCTTGCCGCCCGGGCGCTCGGGACGTCGAGCCCGAATCCGGCCGTCGGCGCTGTCCTCGTGCGCGGTGGCGAGATCGTCGGCGAGGGCACGACGCGCCCGCCGGGCCAGGGTCATGCCGAGGTCGTCGCCATCGAGGCGGCCGGCGAGGCGGCACGTGGGGCGGCCCTGTACGTAACCCTGGAGCCATGCGCGCACTTTGGCCGCACGCCACCCTGCGTCGATGCGATCATCGCCGCCGGCATCCGAGAGGTACACGCGGCGATGATCGACCCGAGCCCGTGGGTCAATGGCAAGGGTGTTGCGGCGCTCGAACAGGCCGGCATCCCCGTGACCGTCGGTGAGCGCGCCGACGAGGCGCGCCGCCTGAACGCGGCGTACCTCACCTGGGTCTTGCAGGGACGGCCGCTCGTGACCGCGACGTACGCCGTCGATCTCACCGGGTGCATCATGAAACCGGCCGACGCGCCGCTCGGCGAGCGCGGCAAGACGGAAGTTGCGCGACTACGGGCCCACGCCGACCGTACGTGCGCCGACGTCGGTGCGCTCTTCGATGGTGATCCGACGCTCGCCGGATTGGCGGGCCAGGGGATCACCTCGCTGCTCGTCGAATGCGGACCGGCTGACCTCGAACGCCTCCAGCGCGCTGGAATGGTCGACCGATTGGCCGTGTTCTTGACGTTGAGCGTTGACGGCGAGCAGATCGACGACGCAGACGTTCAGCGTGTCGGAGCGTCGCTGCTCGTAACCGCGCACCTCGACGAGCGCGCCACGCGGTCCGATGAGCCGGGCGTGCGCCCGTCCGGCTCAGGTGCGGCCTAATTCGCCCGTCACGGCTGCCGTGTCGGTCGGCAGCGTCGACCCGGTCAGGGCGTCGACCCGGTCAGGGCGCCGACCCGGTCAGGGTGTCGAGCCGGTCAGAACGAGAAGGGACACGACAAACTATGTTCACCGGGCTGGTTGAAGAAGTGGGCGAGGTGCGGGCGTTGGAGCGGGCTGCCGGTTCGACGCGCCTGTCCATCCGCGCCCACACAGCACGCGCAGGACTCGCGCTCGGCGACAGCGTCGCCGTCGACGGCGCCTGCCTGACGGTCATCGCGCTCGACCCGGACGGGTTCTGGATCGGCCTCTCGCCGGAGACGCTTCAGCGTACCAATCTCGGCGAGCGCCAGGTCGGGGACCGTGTGAACCTCGAACGGTCGCTGCAAGTCGGCGGCCGGCTTGGCGGCCATTACGTTCAAGGCCACGTCGACGGCGTCGGAAGAGTGGTGGAGACGCGACCAGAAGGTGATTCTCTGCGCGTCTGGTTCACTGCGCCGCCTGACCTTATGCGCTACATCGTGGTGAAGGGGTACATTTGTCTTGACGGGGTGAGCCTGACGGTGACCGAGAAGGATCGGGATCGGTTCGGCGTCGCGCTGGTAGCGTACACTCAAACCAAGATCACGATGCCGACCAAGCCGGTTGGTTCGACCGTCAACATCGAGGTCGACGTCATGGCAAAGTACGTCGAAAGCCTCCTGGAGGGCCACGTTGAGCGCGACCGAGAACGAACCGGGTAAGAACGGGTCGCTCCAACAAGCGTCCTTCTGCTCCATCCCTGAGGCAATCGAGGAGTTCCGAGCCGGGCGGACCGTCCTGATCGTGGACGACGAGGACCGCGAGAATGAGGGCGACCTCGCTATCGCGGCCGAGTTCGCGACCCCCGAGGCGATCAACTTCATGGCCGCGCACGGGCGCGGACTGATCTGTATCCCCATGCTCGGCGAGCGTCTGGATGCCCTCCAGATCCCGCTGATGGTCGCGCGGGACATTCCCAGCCAGTCGACCGCGTTCACCGTCTCGGTCGATGCGCGCAAGGGCGTGTCGACCGGGATCTCGGCCCACGATCGCTACCTGACGGTGCGTGCCCTGATCGACGAATCGACGACGACCGACGACATCATGCGGCCGGGGCACCTGTTTCCGCTGCGCTACGTCGAGGGTGGCGTCCTGCGGCGGGCCGGCCATACTGAGGCATCGGTGGATCTCGCGAAACTGGCCGGGCTGTACCCGTCAGCGGTGATCTGCGAGGTGATGAACGACGACGGGACGATGGCCCGCCTCCCGGACCTGCTCCGCTTTGCGAAGGCGCACGCTATCAAGATCTTCACCGTCGCCCAACTGGTCGAGTACCGGCGGCGGACCGAGAACCTGGTGAAGCGCGTGGCCGAAGCGACCATCCCGACTGAGTTCGGCGAGTACACCTGCATCGCCTACGAGTCAGTGGTCACGAATCAAGCTCACCTGGCCCTTGTCAAAGGTGACCTGCGTGCGGATCCGGCGCCGCTCGTGCGGATGCACTCGGAGTGCCTGACCGGCGACATCTTCGGATCGCTGCGCTGCGACTGTGGCGAGCAATTGCGGAAGTCGCTTCAGGTGATCGGCGAGGAAGGCTGTGGCGTGGTGGTGTACATGCGCCATCATGAGGGACGCGGCATCGGCATCGTGAACAAGTTGCGCGCATACCGGTTGCAGGACGAGGACGGGCTGGACACGGTCGAGGCAAATTTACACCTCGGTTTCCCGCCCGATCCGCGTGATTACGGTATCGGAGCACAAATCCTGGGGGATCTGGGCCTGCGGAAGATTCGCCTGCTCACGAACAATCCGAGCAAGCGCGCTGGTCTGACCGGATTCGGGCTGGAAGTGGTGGACCGGGTGCCGATCCTCGCTGATCCGACAGAATCCAACCGACGATATCTCGAGACCAAGCAGGAAAAGATGGGGCATCTCCTCGACCTCGGGCCGGACACCGGCCTGCGGACGGTATCGGTCGAGGAGTGACGCCGGTCGAGGAGTGAACATGGCACGCGAGCAGTCCGGCGATCTCGTGGCGCGGGGGCTGCGCGTTGGGATCGTGGCGGCGCGCTTCAACGAATTCGTGACCCGAATGCTGGTCGACGGCGCACGCGATGGCCTGCGCCGCCACGGCGTTGCTGACGATGACGTCGAGATCGCCTGGGTACCCGGATCGTTCGAGATCCCGCTCGTGGCGCACAAGCTCGCGGCGAGCGGCCGCTACAGCGCGGTGATCTGCCTCGGGGCGGTGATCCGGGGTGAGACCGATCACTACGACCACGTTGCGAGCGCCGTGACCTCGGGTGTGGCGCGGGTGGCGCTCGACACCGGTGTTCCGACGATCTTTGGAGTCATCACGACCGATACGGTCGAGCAAGCGTTGAATCGGGCGGGCCTGAAGTCCGGGAACAAGGGATATGAGGCCGCGGCCACGGCGATCGAGATGGCGAACCTGCTCAGCACCCTGATCCCGAAGCCGCTGATGGCCTGAGCAGCGTAGTTCGCCTACTCCCACGCTAGTGCGCCCATCCCCGACTCCCAGTCCTGCACGCGGGCGACGGGCCGGAGCTGAGAGGATAGCGTGGGGCCGAAGGGCTGGGACGGGCGCCGCGCCGCTGGCTGGCAGGCGATGTACGCTACACCCGGCGCTCAGTGCCGCTCAGGAGCCGCTGGATATTATCGCGGTGAGCCCAGATGATGAAGGCCGGCAACACCGTGCCATACAGCAAGTACGCGGGCGCAGCACCCGTCAGGTACGTCTGCACGATCACGACGGTGCCGGCGAGGATCGCGCCGACGATCGAGCCGAGCGAAACGTAGCGGGTCCCCACGACTGTGGCAAGCCCGCACACCAGCGCGACCACGAAGGCTATCGGATTGATGATCAGCAGCCCGCCAGCGCCCGTCACCACACCGCGCCCGCCCTTGAAGCCAATCAACGGCGAGAAGGTGTGCCCGAGGACGGCGAACGACGCGGCGACGATCTGCGCCCACGTCGAATCGGTCAGCGCACCCGCCAGAATGACGGCGAGCGCTCCCTTGAGCAGGTCACCAGCCGCGACCACGAGTGCCCAACGCGTGCCGAGCGCGCGCCGAATATTGGTTGCGCCGATCCGCCCACTTCCGATGGTGGTAGGGTCGATGCCGTGCAGGCGTCCGATAACCATGCCGGTCGGGAACATGCCGAAGGCGTAGCCAACGGCCGCTCCGACCAGTACTGCCAGAGTCACATCCATGTCGCGCGGCATTATAGCGGTGAGCGGCGTGCGAGTTATCGGCCGCCAACGTTCGGCCGCCAACGTTCGGCCGCCCGCAGCGACGCTCGTCCGGGCTCCATAGTGGCGGGGACGTGCCTCCTGACAGCCTGGGGCTGCTGACGGACTGCCTGGAGAGGGGACACACGTGAGCGTTGTCGGGGTGCTGAACGCGGGTGGATGGGGGACGGGGCTGGCGGTCTTGCTCGCCCGGAACGGCCATCAGGTACGGCTCTGGGCCCGCCGGCCCGAGCAGGCGGCGGCGCTCGCACGCGACGGCGTGAACGTGGCGTACCTGCCGGGCGTGCCGCTGCCGCCGAGCGTGCAGCCGACCGCCGATCTGGCCGTCGCTGTGGCTGACGCTGAGGCCGTCGTGCTGGTGCCGATCTCGGCTGGCATGCGCACGCTCGCGCATCAGCTGGCGGGCCAGATCGACCCGAGCGTACTGGTCGTGCACGGCACCAAGGGTCTGGAGCGCGACACCCTGCTCCGGATGTCTCAGGTGATCGAATCAGAGCTCGGGCCGGCCTGGTACGGGCGGGTGGCGGCGCTCGCCGGCCCGACCCATGCTGAGGAGGTTGGCCGGGGTGTGCCGACAGCGGCCGTGGTCGCCTGCCCTGACCTCGGCGTCGCTGAGCGGCTTCAGGCGCTCTTGAATGGCCCGACCTTTCGGGTGTACACGAACCGCGACCTCGTCGGCGTGGAGCTCTGCGGCGCCGTCAAGAACGTGGTCGCGATTACGGCTGGCATCGGCGATGGCGTGGGTGGAGGGGATAACAGCAAGGCGGCCCTGATTACCCGTAGCCTTGCCGAGATCGGACGATTAGTGCGAGCCGAAGGCGGGCAGACCGAAACAGTGGCGGGATTGGCCGGGATCGGGGATCTCGTTGCCACTTGCACCAGCCGCCACAGCCGGAACCGGCGCGCCGGCGAACTGATCGGGCAGGGCTATCCGCTCGACCGGGTGCTGGCGGAGACGCCACAGGTGGTGGAAGGCGTGCCGGCCACAGCAGCAGTGCTCGCGCTCGCGGCGCGCGACCACGTCGAGATGCCGATTGCCGAGCAGCTTCACGCTATCCTCTTCGATGGGCGCGATCCGCTCCAGGCGCTCGCCGAGTTGATGGCGCGCGATCCGACTGGCGAACACTGAGCCGCACGTGCGGCCGCTGGTAGCTACAATCTCTCGCCGCCGGCCGATGGGTCCGGTACCATGTCACTGACGGAACCGCGAGCGTTGCGCCGACTGCGTGGCGGGCGCGCGCCATTCGAGCCGGCTGCCCCAGGGTGGCCGACGACGGGAAACGCGCCGTGACGATCGAGCCTTATGCGCGCCGCGCCGAGCCGGAGCGCGTCGCACGAGCCCTTCGCGAGGTGCCGCTGTTTGCAACCGTCCCCGAGCCATACTTCGGGGAGATCGCGGAGCGGGTTCGGCTGCGCCACTACGAGGCCGGTGAGATCATCTTTTACCAGCACGACGCTGGTGAGGGGTTGTACCTGCTGGCCAGGGGCGCCGTGCGTATCTTCCTGCGCTCCGACGAAGGCCAGGAGTTGACGATTGCGCGCTTCGACGCCGGCGACTTCTTCGGGGAGCTCGCGGCCATCGACGAAGAGCCCCGTTCGGCAACGGCCGTCGCCGTCGAGCCGACCGACCTCCTGATCCTCCACCGTGACGATTTTCTGTCCTACTTGCGAGCACGCCCGGAGGCGGCGGTGTTCTGCCTGCGCGTGCTCGCCCGACGGCTGCGGCAGACAGATGCCCAACTCGGGGATACGACGTTTCTGCCACTCCCCGGCCGGCTAGCGAAGACCTTGCTGGAGCTCGGGCACAGCCACGGTATGCTGCTGGAGAACGGCTCGATTCGCCTGACATTGCGGCTGACCCAATCGGAGCTGGCGTCGATGGTGGGCGGCACCCGCCCAACCGTAAACCAGTTGTTACAACGGTTTCGCCGTCTGGGCTGGATCACCACCGAGGGGCGAAGTCTGACGCTGGTGCAGACCGAGCGCTTGCGGCGGCTCACCGAGTGACAGGAGTCGGCCAGGCCGACCCGTCGAGCGAGTCAGGGAGTGGCGCGTACGATACATCGTGGCGTGGGATGCGAGCGGGCCGCTCGCGACGGGAGAAACCGTGGCGGTCGGCCGATCGACTGCTACAATCCCCTGTTGTACGCTGATGAGGGCAGGCTATGAACGAAGTCGCGGCGTTTGTCGACCTGGAGAACATCCGCTATTCGATGCTCAACCGGTGGCATCAAGAGCCAGATCCACTGGCGTGGAGGGACAAGGCTCGTTCCTACGGATTGATCGGCATCGCCCGTGCGTATGCTGACTTCGATCAGCACCCACCCCAGCTTCGGCAGCGCCTGAATGTCGCCGGCTTCGAGGCGGAACATTACGCGGTCAAGCGGTATCGCGACCGGGATGGCTCGGAGCGTATCCGCAGTATCGCCGATCTGCACATGGTCATCGACATCGTCGATACCGCGCTCGGCCGGCCAAACATCGGCACGTTCCTGTTCTTCACTGGCGATGGCGACTTCATCCGGGTCGTCGCGATGCTCCGCAACCGGCTGGGGAAGAAGGTCGTCATCTGCGGCGTCCCCGAGACGACGAGCCGAGACCTGGTCGTCGCGGCTGGGGACGAAGACCCGCTCGACGTGTCGGAAGTGGTGTCTTCGCCGGAAGTCGATGCCGCCCTGATCGCCCGCGTCGACGAGTACGAGCGCTCGCTGTACGGCGGCTTCCTGCCGACGCAGGGCAACTTGATCGCCTGGCTGAAGCAGCGCCTGGAAGTCGGCCTGCTGCCGCCCGAGCAGGTGGACGGCAAGATCCTCGAGTTCATCCGTCAGGGCGTGCTGTACAAGCAGCTCGAGACGAGTTCGCGCGGAAAGACACTCACCACCACTCGTCTGCGGCGCGAGCACCCGATCGTCGAACGAGTGTTGGGGGTGATGAGCCTCGACCCGAGCCAGGCGCGCCCGAACGAGCCCGACCACGACGAGGAAGAGGCAGTGCCGGTCGAGCAGCGTGTTCCGCGCATGCTGGGTGCGCACCCCTGGCCACCCGATCTCCGCGATTAGTACCACCCTGCGCTACCACACGCACGGGCAGACCGTATCGAGCTTTCGTGACGCCTGTCTACGCTGCCGCGGCCAGCCCCTGGCGCGCGCGCCAGCCTGCGAGTCTCGCCCGAGAGGTCGAAGGCGTCGGTCGTTCTTGACTTCCACGTCGTCTGGCGGCCCGAAGGCGAGCCACTCACACATGCGGTAGCGCTCTCTGATGTAGCCCTATCGTTCACTCAGTACGTGCCCGCGCGCACCGGGAAGCGGTGCCGGCGTTTCTCCGACCGGCGAGACTCGATCGTCAGGCACGCCCCCACCATCTTCGAGTCTCTCGTACGATACGAGGCGAACGATCTTACGGCCCGTGGCCGGCCGGGAGTCATGCTCGTGGATGTCCGTTTCCATGCGACGCTTCGCCAGGTGGTGGGGGGAAAGCACGTCTCGGCCGACTGGCACGAGGGTCTCACTGTGCGAGGGTTTCTGGACCAGATGGTGGCGCGGTACCCGCTGCTCGTCCCACACCTGTTCGACGAGCATGGCGCGCTCTACCGTCACGTGCACGTCATGGTGAATGGCCGCGACGCGCCCTATCTGGAACGCGGGCTCGATACGCCGCTCGTGTCTGGCGACCGTCTCGACGTCTTCCCGCCGGTCGGCGGCGGGTGAGCGGCGGCGGGTGAGCGGCGACGAAGTCAGCGGACCAGTGCCCGGCGGGCGCCCGCCGGGCGAGCCGGACTACCAGCGGCTCATCCGAGGCATTCCGCTCTGGCTAGTACGCGACTACCTGGAAGATCTGGGCGGCCGGCTAGACGCCGGTGGCTGGCTCACCTCCGAAACCTGGCGCGCTCGATTGACGCAGGCCGATGACGTCTCGATTGGCGCACTGCGCATCGGACAGGTGCATCTCGCCGTCTGGGCGGATCCGGCGACGGTCGAAGGGCTGGTCGCGGCGCTCGACCCACGGTTGTTTCGCGGCGGCGGCTGACGCCTGGTCCGCCGATGGCCGGCCTCTGACCGAACTGACGCCCGGGCAAGTTGGCCGTGCCACCCGTCCGCGGAGGCGTGTGGAGATCGTGTGATTGGTACGTCCGCGCCTCAGCGTTCGGCCTGAACCGTCACCGTCGACTCGGAGGACGGTTCGGACCAGCCGGAGCCCTCCCGCCGGATCCAGTGCCGTAACACGTACTGACCGGCGTCTTTTGGCGCTTCGACTGACGCGGTCGTCACGGCCGTGGCCCCAGGTCCGACGTCCTCCGGCAGTGGGATGAGCTGCGTGATCTCGCGGCCAGGCTTGCCCGATTTCTCGTCGCGCTTCGCAAACGTGATTCCAATGGCAGCCGCATAGCCCCGATCCCGCCACCAGGTCTGTTTCCCGTCGTTGCGCACGGCGATTGTGTACGTTTGGCGCTCGCCGGTGCGCCACGTCGTGGGAGCTGTCGCCTCGACCTTCGCAACCGGCTTTTCGACTGGCGCGGCGGCCACGTCCGACTGGTCTCCGGCCCCCATGAGCACGTGCGCCACCTCTACCTCGTGCGCCGTCGAGGGCGTCGCGCCTGAGACGCCGAGGCGGATCAGGGAGTGTTGGAGCGCGTACATGCCCGGTTTAGCCGGCGCGCTCGTCGACACCGTCATGCGGAGTGATTCGCCGGGCGCGACGTCGCGCTCGAGCGGCACGTCGGTCACGTCGGCCGCATCCTCGTCACCAAACCTCGGGCTGAACGTGACACGGATCATGACCGGATGAAGCCGCGTGGCCTGCCAGAGCCGTTGCGACGTGTTGCGAATCTCGATGGGATAGGATGCCTTCGCGCCAGCGCGCCACGTGGCTGGTGGCCCAACAGCGAGCCGTCCCTCGGGCTTGACGTCCTGCCCGGCCGCTTGCCGCTGCAATAAGTCTCGGGCGTCCGCAATGAGGGCAGCCTGCCCCTGCATCCAGGAAGAGAGGAAGCAGGCGCCCAGGATCCCCAGGCAGATCGGGACCGCGAGCAGCGCGTCGCGGCGTAGCGTGCCGGGTTGGATACCGGCCCCGAGCGCATAGGCGGCTGGGATCGAGAGGAGCACCAGGGCGGCGACGCCGAAGCGGGCTTCGACGGTGGTGGGGAGGTAGATGGCGATGTAGACGGCCACCACCCAGAGCAGGGTGACGAACAGGCGTCTTCGCGGCGAGCGCAGCCCCTGCACGAGGCCGACGAT
>JADLFM010000039.1 GCA_020845495.1 Chloroflexota bacterium | reverse complement strand
GTGTTCCCTGTCGCGGCTGATGGGTCGTTTGAAGGCCAGCGGCGCGTTGTACATGACTTTGCATCCGAGGTGATGCCGCGCGCTCTTCGAATGATCTGATGTCTCCTCGCATAGACACGCTGAGCGAGGCCCAGAAACCGTTGAGCACTCCGGCGCTTCTGGACGTCCGGTCTCTGACGATCGCGTTTCCGCATGATCGCGGCCTGGTTCCAGTGGTCGACGACGTCTCATTCACGATCCGTCCAGGCGAGATTGTGGGGCTTGTGGGGGAGTCAGGCAGTGGGAAGTCGATGACGGCGCTCGGTATCGCACACCTCGTTCCTCCGCCAGGTCGAACGACGCACGGGGAAGTCCTGTTCGAGACGACGGATCTTCGTTCCTTGTCTGCCCGGCAGTTGCGGAGCGTTCGAGGCAGCAGGATCGGGTTCATCTTCCAGGATCCGATGACTAGCCTCAATCCGGTGCTCACGGTCGGAGAACAGCTCACGGAGTCCATGCGCGAACACCTCGGTCTTCCGGCATCGGTCGCTCAGGAACACGCGATCGAGCTGATGGCAGCGTGCGGCATCCCGAACCCCGGACAACGCATCGGTGACTATCCACATCAGTTCTCCGGCGGCATGCGGCAGAGGTTGATGACCGCCATCGCGATCTCGTGCGATCCTTCATTGATCCTCGCCGATGAGCCCACTACGGCACTCGATGCCACGATTCAGGCTCAGATTCTCGACCTCATCCGTGGTCTGTCTCAATCGATACACGCATCGGTCCTGTTTATCACCCACGACCTCGGCGTTGCGTCCGAGCTATGTGACCGGATCTTGGTCATGTACGGTGGTCGGCTGGTGGAGTCGGGCACGACCATGACGGTGCTCGACCGACCCCTCATGCCGTACACCCAGGCACTGCTCGCATCGGTCCCGACGTGGTGGGACCGCCCCAAGTCGAGGCTGCCAACGATCGAGGGGATGCCACCCATGCCGGCGGACATGCCTCGAGGCTGCAAGTTCGCACCCAGGTGTCCATACAGGCGGTCCGTTTGCGAACAGCGCGAGCCGGAACTCACCATGCGCGACGGGGTCGACCATCTGGCTCGATGCTGGGCGACCGAGTCGGACGGATGGCTTGGTGGCTGAGAGGATGTCCAAACCACTCATCGTGGTATCAGACCTCCGTGTGCACTTCGCTCGACAGGCGAGCTTCTTCAAGCACAGGCCGCCGATCCGGGCGGTCGATGGCGTGGATCTCACCATTCAGCGAGGAGAGGTCCTCGCACTCGTAGGGGAGTCTGGCAGCGGGAAGACCACCATCGGACGGGCCATCCTACGATTGGGCCCAAGCCCAACCAGTGGTGTGATCAAACTGGATGGGCAGGACTTGGTCGGACTGTCGCAGAGTCAACTTCGGCCATTGCGTCGCCGGATGCAGATGGTCTTCCAAGATCCGTACAGCAGCCTTGATCCCAGGATGTCCGTGAGACGGATTCTGCGCCAGCCGTTGTCGATCCACGGCCTGACGCATCGTGCTGGACGCGATCAACGCGTGAGCGAACTGCTGAGCCTCGTCGGTCTCAGGCCGGAATATGCGAATCGCCTCCCCCATCAGTTCTCCGGAGGGCAGCGCCAACGCATCGGGATTGCCCGTGCGCTCGCCGTCCAACCGGAGTTCGTCGTTTGCGACGAGCCTGTTTCTGCCCTCGACGTTTCCATCCGAGCGCAGATTCTGAACCTTCTCATGGACCTGAAGGATCAGTTCGAGTTGACCTACCTTTTCATCGGCCACGACCTGGGTGTGATTGCCCACGTGAGCGACCGCATCGCGGTGATGTACCTGGGCAAAGTGGTCGAGATGGGCAACACAAGCACGGTGTTGCGCCATCCGTCCCACCCGTACTCCAAGGCCTTGATCTCAGCAGCTCCCGTGTCGAAGGGCGGACCGAAACAAGAACGCATCATCTTGCAGGGCGAGATCCCTTCGCCCGTCGATCCGCCGTCCGGATGCCGGTTCCACACCCGCTGCTGGCTCTACGAATCGCTCGGCAGGCCCGACGTCTGCCGTACAGACGAGCCGGTTCTCAGGGAGCGCTCGGGTGAGGTCAGCGTGGCCTGCCACTTCCCGATCGAACCTAGATCGTCCGCAGACGCGGGTCAATGACGTCCCGAAGCCAGTCGCCGATCAGGTTGATGGACAGGACTGTAGCCACGATGGCTACGCCAGGGGCGATCGCCAGCCATGGTGAGGTCGTGAGATGGTCACGGCTGTCCGCAAGCATGCGCCCCCAACTCGAGTCTGGCGGTTGCACTCCAAGGCCGAGGAAGCTCAGAGCCGATTCCGCGATGATCATCTGTGCGGCCGAGAAAGAAGCGATGACGATGACGACTGGCAGGGTATTCGGGACCACGTGTTCGGCAATGATGCGCCAGTCTGGGACACCGATCGCGGCGGCAGCTTCGATGTACTCCGACTGTCGGATGGATAGCACCTGTCCCCGCACGACCCGCGCGTACAGCACCCAACTGGTGACGCCCAGAACCGCGATGAGCGTCGGTACACTTGGACCGAGGACCCCAACGATCAGGATCATGAGCAGAATGTTGGGGAAGGCGAGTTGCACGTCGGCCATTCGCATTATGATCGAGTCGAGCAACCGTCCAAAGTAGCCAGCGACAACTCCGAGGGTGACCCCGAGCGTCCCTCCGATCATCACGGCGAGGACGGCAACGAAGAGCGAGACGCGGGCTCCGTGCATGAGCCGAGCCAGCACGTCTCGGCCCAGTTGGTCCGTGCCCAGCCAGCCCTCACCGCCGCCGAGCCACCAAGGAGGCAGGAGTCGTGATGCGAGGTTCTGGCGCTCAGGATCAAGGCCGAAGAGCGGACCGATGGTCGCCAACGCGATGATGAATACGAGAATCGCCAGCCCTATCTGAGCCGGAATGCTCTTGCGCAGTTGCTTCCAGAGCGCAGGACCCGGACCGCTGGCGACGGCAACGGGGTCGGTCACTACGGCGATGCTGCTCACGACTCCCGGCTCAGGCGAATCCGCGGATCGAGGTATGTGTAGAGCAGATCAACGCTGAGATTGACCACACTCACCGCAATGGCAGCGACGAACACAACGCCCTGCACCACCGGATAGTCCCGCGAGAACACCGACGAAACTGCGAGCCTTCCCAGACCCGGTATGGCGAAGATGGTTTCCGTAATGACGGCGCCTCCAAGCAAGGCGCCGAACTCAAGAGCAATCACCGTAACCACCGGGATGGCGGCGTTCTTCAAAGCGTGGCGGAGCACGATTCGCATCTCGGAGATGCCTTTCGATCGGGCCGTGCGGATGTAGTCCTGTGACAGAACCTCAACCATCCCTGACCGGACGAGGCGACTGATCCGGGCCGTCGCATAGGTTCCTAGCGCCAGCGTCGGAAGTACGAAATTCTCCGGACTGCCCCACCCACCGGTGGGGAACCATCTGAGGCCCACGGAGAAGACAAGGATCAGCAGAATCCCAAGCCAGAAGACCGGCATGGCTTGGCCAACAACGGCAACGGACATCGCGCCCAGGTCCACCAGCGACCCGGGTCGAAGCGCCGCCAATATGCCGGTGGGCAGTGCGACGATGACAGCCAGCACCATGGCCGTGACCGTGAGTTGAACGGTGGTGGGTAATGCCGCCGCAATCAGATCGACAACGGGCTGGCGATAGCGGAGCGATTGGCCCAAGTCGAACGTCATGGCACCTTGGAGGAACCTGACGTACTGGATGAGGAGAGGCTGATCAAGCCCGAGGCTGTGTCGCAATCGTTCGATGTCTTCGGCCGAGGCATTCTGTCCAACCAGTAGCGCCACTGGATCGCCTGCGATTCGAATAGCGAAGAAGACAACCGTCGCTACACCAAGAACGACGAGGAGTAGGCCGACGAGCCTCTGCGCTAAGTACTTCGCCATCACAGTCCCGTAGCCACGAGGTCAGACGCTCGGCGCCCGACCTCGTGGCGATCACAGGCTTCTTCTAGGGAGCCACGCTGATCTCACGGAGATTGATGGTGCCATCGGGATTGGCTGCGAATCCGGTCACCCGGTCATTGATGCCAAAGCTGAATGGCAATTGCCACAGGAAGAGAGAGGCCGCCTCCTCGCGATACAGCGCACTCAAGTCCTGAAGCAACTCTCTGCGGCGATCAACGTCGAACTCCGCAGCCTGAGCCGCGTACAACTCGTCGAACTCCTCATTGCACAGCAGGTTCCATTGTACGCCGCAGCGATGGTACGGCATCGGTTGGTCCACGGACATCGCCGGCGCCAGATTCCAGCCCCACAGGTATAGCGGGCCAATCGTGCCGTCCAGCCAAGAGCTGATGAACGTACCAGACTCCAGCACTTCGTAGGAAGTACGGACGCCGACCTCGCCGAGCTGGGCCGCGATCGCTTCGCCGACCGCTTGGTCCTGCGTGTACCGACCCGTCGGGCCTTGGAAGACGACGTCAAATCCGTCGGGGTAGCCCGCGTCAGCCAGCATGTCTCGTGCAAGGTCCGGATCATATGGATAGGGTTCGAGGTCGGGGTTGAAACCAAACGTCTCCGGCGTGGCCAGTTGCCCATCGAGCAGGCGGCCCTGGCCATGCATAAGGGTGTCGATGAGCGCCTGCTTGTCGATGGCGTAGTTCAACGCCTGTCGTACAAGCGGGTCGCTGATGGGACCGGTGTCGACGGCCCGGAAAGCAACGACAAGCGACTGACCCAAGTTAATGGTCTCGAGGCTGGTCTCGGGCAATGCGTCGACTCGGTCAGCCTGATCCGGTGAGATGGGGAATGCGATGTCTGCCTCTCCGGTCTCCAGCGCAGCCAGACGGCTCGACTCCTCAGGGATCATGCGAAGCGTGACGCGATCCAGCGCTGCCGGGCCGCCCCAGTAGTCGTCGTTGCGTTCCAGGACGAGTCGGTCGTCAACGACCCACTCACTCACGCTAAACGGTCCGGTGCCGACCGGAGCCTTTCCGAAGCCCTCAAGGCCTTGCTCCTCGGTGTACTTCGGAGGAACCATGAAGATCACGGTCATCTGCTGCGGCAGATTGGCGACGGGTTGGGCTGTCGTCAGGATGAGCGTATCGTCAGAAGGCGCCTCGACGGCAGTCACCGAACTGATGCGCCCGACCCATGCTGAACCCACGTCCGGATCGAGGATCCGGTCGATGGTGAACTTGGCAGCCGCCGCATTGAAGGGTTCGCCGTTGTGGAACTTCACGTCTGTCCGAAGCTTGAACTCCCACGTCGTATCTGAAGTTGCCTTCCACTCGGTGGCAAGCGAGGGCTGGAGGTCGCCGTTAGCGCCGGCGACGGTCAGGGTGTCGAACACGTAGGTGTACGTGGCCGACGCGAACAGCGACGTATCGAAGGCTGGGTCGATCGCCTTCGGCAAGTAGCCTTGCGCGACCGTCAGCTCCCCGCCCGCGATCGGCTCCGACGATGGCGTGGTGGTGGCGCCAGCACTGGCACTGGGGGCGGATGTCTGGCCTGGACTGGATGGGGTAGTTGGGGAGCACGCCGTGACCAGCATCGCGGTCACGAGAGCGACAAGACCAATCTGGATGCGCCCAGTTGATCGGTGTTCCATTGCCTTCCTCCGTAGTGTGATTGCCTTCCTCCGAAGTGTGGTGGGCGAGTTGCGCGATGGCTCATTGTGCACCGTATCACGTATCATAGCGCCAGTTTGCCATCATGGGAGGATGTCGTGTCCCTGAGGAATGCGCTCGATGCACTGGATCTGCTGAGTCGATACACCACGGCGACGGGTCTAGCCGCGGAGCTCGAACGACGTATTGGACTCCCAGTGGAGACCCAGCCAGTCACCGGTGATGACGGTGGCACGGTCTTCCTTCGTGTTCGATTTGAAGCGAAGCAGGGGCAGTCCTCCGATCAGCGGACCGTAGGCATCGTGGGACGCCTCGGAGGCGTCCGGACAGAGACTGATGGCCCCCTCGTGTCGGATGCCGACGGAGCTATAGCAGCCATTGGCCTCGCGCTAGAGTTTGCCTATCGGCGGGCAGCGGGCGAGGCATTTGGTGGGACGATCGTCGTCAGCACCCACATTGCACCAAAGGCACCAACGATCGATCACGATCCAGTCCCTCTCATGGGGTCTCCGATTCCGATGGATGTGGCAAATCGCGTCGAGATCACAGAGGCGATGGACTTGATCCTGTCCGTTGACGCGACGAAGGGGAACAAGATCGTCAACGTCCGCGGCATCGGCTTCACGCCACCCGTCTACGATGGATGGATCCTCCCTGTGCCGTCAGATCTGGTGAAGATCTACGAGCGCGTGACGGGTCGCAGCGCGGTCGTCATCCCCCTATCGACATACGACATCACCCCGTATGGAAATGGACTCCCTCACATGAACAGCATCGTCCAGCCCGCTACCGCGAGTCGATGCCCGGTCATTGGCGTGGGGACGCTGGCTGAGTCCGCAGTCCCAGGAACGGCGACGGGCGCGAACCAGATGGTCGACATCAGCCTGGCCATCGGTTTCTGCGTTGAGGTGGCTCGAGACTACCTCGCTGGGCGGCTCACCGTCTACGAGCAGAAGGCGCTCGATCACGCGGTAACAACATACGGTAGCCTTAGTCAACTCAAGCAGTCGGGGACCACGTAGCGCATGGATGCGGACCGGGAAATGGTGGGAAAGACGCTGATGGCCGGTCCCATCAGTCTTCCCTCTCTACAGGAGGAGGTTTACAAGCGCCTGAGGACAGCAATTCAGGAAGGAGTGCTTCGAGCGGATACCACCACCGGACTGCGCCAACTGGCCGAGAATCTCGGGGTGAGCACCATGCCCGTTAGGGAAGCGGTGCGTCGGCTCGAAGCGGAAGGTCTGCTGTCGTTCAGCCGTCGTGATGGCATCCGGGTAACGTCCCTGTCCGCTGCGGAATTCAGCGTGATCGTCGAAATGCGGATTCGGTTGGAAACACTGGCGATCGTTCGCGCGATTCCTCAGGTTACCCCCGGATTGATCATCGACCTGCGCACGCGCATCGCTGAGATGGACGCCACGCGTGAACCGAGCGAGTGGTTGACACTCAACTACCAATTCCACCGATCGAGCTTGGTGTGCGCTGACTCGCCGCGGCTGTTCAGCATGATCGAAGCGCTGTGGGTCTCGATGGAGCCCTACCTGAGGCGCTACGCGCATGGATTTGATGTTGCCAACGCGGAGCATCGGGACCTCGTCGATGCCATCGAGCGCAGCGATAGCACCGCGGCAGAGCAGGCCGTGATAGCGCACATCCGTCGCGTGGAGCGCCTTCTCCTATCGGCTGTTTCCGCCAACACCGAAGCGATTCGGGATCGGTCGCTCGCACCGCGTGTCGACAACGGCTGAAAACTGAACACTCCACAACGGTCGAAACCTGAACAGCATCCAGGTTTCAGATGGCACCCTCGGGCCAGGGAGGTAACCCGACACCGAGGGAAGAAGGAGTGTATCGAGTGGAGGACTGGGCCGAGGTCCAACGCCTGTTTCACCGCGAGGGCCTGACCAGGACGACCATCGCCCGCCGGCTGGGCATGAGCCGCACGACGGTCATCCGGCTGCTCGAGCTGCGCGAGCCGCCGCACTATGCGCGCCGCCGGTCCGGCTCGCAGCTGGATCGGTTCGCCGACGAGATCGCGGCCATGCTGGATGCGGATCCGAGCGTGGCCGCCACCGTCGTCTGCGGGCGCCTGCGGCGGTCTGGCTATGCCGGCGGGCTGACCATCCTGCGCGAGCACCTGGCCCACGTCAGACCTGCCTTCAGGGCCGCGCGCGCCTTTCAGCGCACCAGCTACCTGCCCGGCGAGATCGTCCAGCTCGACTGGTGGTACACCGGCCTCCAGATCCCGGTCGGCAAGGGTCAGCGTCGAGAGGCGTTCGGGCTGGTGGCCACGTTGCCGTATTCAGGCGCCCACGCGGTGGTCTTCAGCCTGTCGCGCACGATGGCTGACTTCCTGAGTGCCCTGCCCCGCTGTCTGGCGCGGCTGGGCGGCGCGGCCGACAAGGCGGGGTGCGACAACGACGCGGCGATCGTGGCTCGTCGCGAGCACGGTCGCGCGCGGCTGCACCCCGAGGTGGCCGCCCTGTTCGGCGCGCTGCGCCTGCAGCCGGTGGTCCTCGCCCCGCGTCGACCGCAGAGCAAGGGCCATGTCGAGCGCACGATCCGTTACCTGGAGACCAGCTTCACCCCGCTGCGCGACTTCGACTCGCTGACCGATCTCCAAACTCAGCACGACGGCTGGGCGGCCGAGGTCGCCTTCCGGCGCACCCTGCGCCGCACCGGCGCTCGAGTCACCGACCGCTGGAACGTCGAGCGTCGCTCACTGCACCGGCTGCCCGAGCCACTGCCCGACACCGATCTGCATCTGGAGGGACGCGCCAGCAAGGACGCCTTCGTGCGCGTCTGTGGCGCCAACTACTCGGTGCCGTCCACCTTCGTCGGGCGCCGCATCGCCATACGAGTGTCGCCCACCGTTGTCCGGCTCAGTTGCGAAGGCACCGAGATCGCGGCCCACCGTCGCAGCTTCGTGCGGAGCCGACGTGGTGCTCGCGGCGGCCCACGGCCGTGCCATCCGCCTGGCGCGCGAGGCACGGGAGCGGCTCGTCGCCGGCGACGTCGAGCTGACCGTGCCGGACCTGACCCGCTATGACGCGCTGGTCGGGGTGACATCGTGAGCAGCACCGCCAGTGAGCTGGCCTTCCTGAGTCGAGCCCTCAAGGCGCCGCGCATCGGCGCGGTGGCCGACAGACTGGCCATCCGGGCGCGCGACGAGGGCTGGGACTACCCCGCCTACCTGGCTGCGGTGCTGGCTGAGGAGGTGACGTCGCGCGACAGCCACGGCGGCAGCGCGCGGGTCAAGGCGGCTCGCTTCCCGGCCATCAAGACCCTCGACGACTTCGACTTCACCATCCAGACCAGCGTCAACCGCCAGCTCATCAGCCACCTGTCCCAGCTCGACTTTGGTAATGATCGCCTGAACTGGCCCCACTTTCGGGGCGAGTGATCAGGCGGGTTCCAGTCAACGTCGCAACATGGACGGTGATCCGAGGAGTGTAGCCATTCGGTCAGCGGGGCTGTCCCAGCCGAGGATCCTGCGGGGTCGACGGTTCAGCTCGGCTTGCACCGCAGCGATGTCAGCGGCGCTATGGACCGACAGGTCGGTGCCTTTGGGGAAGTAGCCGCGGAGCAGGCCGTTGGTGTGCTCGTTGGTCGGTCGCTGCCACGGAGAGTGCGGGTCGCAGAAGTAGATCCGGGTGGTGCCCAGGGCCGTGGCGATCTCGGCGTGGCGCGCCATCTTGACGCCCTGATCCCAGGTCAACGTGCGCCGCAGGTGGGCTGGCAGGCGGCTCAGCGTGGCCACGACGGCATCGCGCACGTTGGCCGCGTCGCGTCGTGCGTGCGGCAGATGCCCCAGCAGGGTGAATCTGGAGGTGCGCTCGACGATGGTCACGATGGCCGAAGCATTGCGAGCGCCCATCAGCAGGTCACCCTCCCAGTGGCCGGGCTCGAGGCGGGCCAGCACCACCGCCGGACGCTCGGCGATCGGGATCATGCCCACGATCGGCCCGGCGCGTCGCGCCTGGGCATGGCGGCGCGGCAGCCGCTGACGGCGTCGGAGGCGCAGCACCCGCCCGGGCAGCTCTCGCGGCAGGCCACCCAGGTCGGGGCGGTACACGGCCTGGTAGATCGTCTCGGCGCACAGCCAGCGCTCCGGCTGGATCGGGAACTGATGGCGCAGGGCACGCGACACCTGCTCCGGGCTCCAGCGCGCCTGGAGCCTGCCGGCGACCCAAGGCGCGCAGCTCGGGGTCCTTCGACAAGCGGCTGGGTCGCTGCAGGCGGCACCGGCCCAGGGCCCGTCGCTGGGCCTCGAACGGCCGGTAGCGACCGGCCGCGTCGGCACCCCGCGCCAGCTCGCGGCTGATGGTCGACGGCGAGCGGCCCAGCAGGGCGGCGATCTCGCGCATCGAGCGGCCCTCGCGGCGCACGTCGGCCAGCCGGACACGCTCGTCTTCAGACAGGTAACGCGGTGAGTACCGCTTCTCCGCAACGTGGGTGATCACGGGCGGTAAGTCGAGCACACCGCCACCGGAGGCGATGCGGCGTCCGTTGCGCCAGCGCTTGCCGGTGCGCGGGTGGATGCCGATCATGCGGCACGCCCGGGCCGAGGGGATTCCCTCGGCGATCAGCCTTGCGAACGCCTCGCGCTTGGCATGGTCAGGACTCGGACCTCGACGACCCATCGCAACTCCCCAAGCTCATGGGTGTTGCGACGTTCGCTAGATTCCGCCGATCATTCCCAACGGCCTGTACAAGGCCGAGCTGATCCACCGTTCCGGACCGTGGCGCACGGGCGCCCACGTCGAACTGGCCACCGCCCGCTGGGTGGCGTGGTGGAACCGCGAGCGGCTGCACGGAGCGTGCGGTGACCTTCCGCCGGCCGAGTTCGAAGCCGCATACTGGGCTCGCCAGGAGGCGCCTATCGCCGTGGCCTAAACCCAAGCCCCCGAGTCTCCACGAAACTAATGGGATCGCAACGGCACCAAGTTCGGCAGACTGGCGTCGGAGCCCGACCGCTGGGTGAGCACTTCATCGAAACAGGGTTCACAGCCCTTCCCTGAGAGCGTGCCCCCGGCGGCCGGCGAGGAAGCCGAACGGCTGCTGGGATGGCGTGCCGGCTGAGCACTGCACCATTAGTTCGCCGCGGCACCTCGAGATGGATTGGCGGCGACACAAGGAGGCAGGCTTGACCATCTTCGTGGGCATCGACTGGGCCGAGGAGCATCACGACGTGTGTGTGTCCTCGATGTTGAGGGAGCGGTGCTCGCCAGCCGCCGGATTGCTGAGGGACTCGAGGGTGTGGCGTTGCTGCACGCCGTGCTGGTCGATCACACTGCGGCGCCGGGCGAGGTGTTCGTTGGCATCGAGACCGACCGCGGCCTGCTGGTGGGCGCGCTGATCGGCGCCGGCTACCAGCTCTTCGCCATCAACCCGCTGGCGGCCGCGCGTTATCGCGAGCGGCACACCACCAGCCGCGCCAAGTCGGACCGCGGCGACGCCAAGGTGCTGGCCAACCTGGTGCGCACCGACCGCCACAATCATCGTCCGCTCGAGCTCGACAGCGAGCTGCTCGAAGCCGTCAAAGTTCGCGCGCGCAGCCACCAGAACCTGATTTGGACCCGGCAACGCCAACTCAATCAGCTGCGCAACGCGCTGCGCGAGTTCTACCCCGACGCGCTGGCCGCCTTCGACGAGCTCGGCCATCCCGACGCGCTGGCCGTGCTGGCGCTGGCACCGGATCCAGAGCACGGTCGACGACTGTCGACGCGGCAGATCGTGGCTGCCCTGCGTCGTGGCGGTCGCCGGCGCAACCTGGAGCGCCGAGCGGACGAGATCCGCACCGCGCTGCGCGCTCCACAGCTGTCGGCAGCGCCGCTGCTGTGCGACGCTTACGCCAGCGGCGTCAGCGCGCTGGTGGCGTTGATTCGCGAGCTGGATGTCCAGGTTGCCGCGATCGAGACCAAGCTGGTCAACCGTTTGGAGCAACACCCGGACGCCGTCATCCTGCGCAGTCAGCCTGGACTCGGCAGCTTCCTCGGCGCCCGGGTGCTGGCGGAGTTCGGGGACGCCCCGAACCGCTACGCCGATGCTAAGTGCTGTAGCCCGGATATTCGGTGATGTATTCACGCCGCCGCTCGCAGCAAATCCGAGTCCTTGAAGGTCAGGCGTTCGAGCAGATGGGTCAGGTCAGCTCGGGTGAACTTCCACTCGAATGGTCGCGCCAGTCGCTCGTACTCATCCTGGAAGGCCAGGAGGCGTTGCTCGACCGCGGCGAGATCGGCGAAGTCGTTGGGCGTCAGCAGCTTGCGCTGCGCGATGCTGAAGTAGATCTCGATCTGGTTGAGCCAGCTGGCATGGATCGGCAGGTGGATGAGGCGCAGCTTGCGATGGGCGCCCTCGAGGCGCTCGACCGAGGCGGCGCCGCGATGGGAGCTGCCGTTGTCGACGATCCAAAAGACACGCCGAGCCGAGCGATAGGGCTCGGTGCTCATCACCTGCTCAACCAGCCGGCCGAACGGCTCGATGCCGGTCGTCGGCTCGCAGCGTCCGAACAGCTTGGCGCGATGGACGTCCCAGGCCGCCAGGTAGGCCAGCGCCCCGCCACGCTCGTACTCGTGCTCGACCAGCATCGGATGCCGCGGGTTGGCAGCGACCGTCGGATGGCGGCGCACCCGCGCCTGAATGCTGGTCTTCTCGTCGGCACTGATCACGAACTCGCCACGTCTGAGCCGGCGGCCCTCCCACTCGCCGGCGTACAGGTCGAGCCACGCGGCCGGCCTTGGCCGCGAAGTCGGGGTCACGCGGGAAGATCCAGCTGCGATGGGTCCACGGCTTGATGGCGTCCTCGTCGAGCCAGCGCCAGATGGTGGTGTCGCTGATCGAGGCCACCAGGCCGCGGCGCACGACCTCGGACCGGATGTCGGGCACATGGAGCCGGCTGAGCGGCAGCCCCAATCGTGCCGGCAGCTCACAGGCGATGGCCTTGACGGCGACGACCAGCTCTGGGGGGAAAACCCGGTCGACGACCGGTGCGGGGACGCTCGGCCAGACCGGCCAAGCGTTCCTCGAAGAAGCGCTTGCGCCACTTCGACACGACCTGGACCGGCAGCTCGAGCCGTCGCGCGATCTCGGTGTTCTCCTCACCGGCGGCCGCCAGCAGAACGATGCGAGCTCGCACGACATCCCGATACGGCGCTGAATATCGACGCCGTCTCGACTCGAGAGCAGCGCGTTCGGCAGGTGACAACTCGATGGTAAACGGACTTCGTCTCGGCACGCCCTCCTCCTCTCATCAGGCGACAAGAGGATACTCCGAGAATGGTCGAGATACATCATCGTATTAGTGGCGGAGAGTACTAAGGCCCGACGCAACACTGTGGACGCGCATGAATACTGCAGAGACATCGCCACGAATAGTGCAGAGGCGATCGAGCTCAGCCGAGCATAGCAGCCTCCCTTCCTGAACCGGCCGGGACGTGAGCCCGCATGCGGTAGCTGCCGCCCTTGATGTTGATGACCGTGGCGTGATGCAGCAGGCGATCGAGGATGGCGGTGGCCACCACCTGATCGGCGAAGACACTGCCCCAGTCGGCGAAGCCGCGGTTGGAGGTCAACACGATCGAGCCGCGCTCATAGCGGCGCGACACGACCTGGAAGATCCAGTGCGCGCTGTCGGCGTCCATGGGCAGGTAGCCGAGCTCGTCGACCACGAGCACCGACGGACCGGTGAAGGTCCGCATCTTGGCGCTGGCGCTGCCCTCCAGGTGCGCCGAACGTAGCCCGGCCACCAGGTCGGCGGCGGTGGTGAAGTAGGTCCGGTAGCCGGCCTCGGTGGCGGCGATGCCGAGGGCGATGGCCAGGTGCGTCTTGCCCACGCCGGGCGGTCCGAGCAGCAGCACGTTGCGGCGCTCCTCGACGAAGGCCAGGGTCGATAGCTCGGCCAGCACCGTGCGATCGATCGAGGGCTGGAAGTCGAGCTCGAACTCGGCCAGACGCTTGACGAGCGGGTAGTGTGCAAACCGCAAACGCCCGGTCAGGCGCCGCGCGGCGGTGGCGCTCACTTCGTGCGGATTTCGCTCGAATCCGATCAGCCGTTTCGCTCGAATCCGATCAGGCGTTTCGGAGTTTTCGATCACCCGTTGAGGGAGACGTCGACAGCGGCGACGTGAGGTAGTTCCGGCCCGCCATCGTGCCTCGGACGATCAACCGTTCGAGGACCGATGCCGGTGCCACGCCCCCGTTCCGCCATGCGCAAGATCCGTGAGGTTCTCCGCCTCAGCCTGGCCGATGGCCTGAGCCGCCGGCAGGTCGGCGTCGCCGTCGGGCTGCCCTACACCACCGTGGCCGACTACCTGGCTCGCGCTCGCCGCGCCGGCCTGGGCTGGCCGCTGCCCGAGGAAATGGACGACCGCGTCCTGGAGGGCCGGCTGTTCGCCTCGGCCGCGCTGCCGCCGGCCCGAACCCGGCCGCTGCCCGAGTGGTCGACGGTCCACCGTGAGCTGCGCCGCAAGGGCGTGACCCTGCAGCTGCTGTGGATGGAGTACAAGGAGCGCCACCCCGACGGCTACCAGTACACCCAGTTCTGCCGCCACTATCGCGCCTGGCAGCGCGGGCTCGACGTGGTTATGCGCCAGGAGCACCGCGCCGGCGAGCGGCTGTTCGTGGACTTCGCCGGCCAGACGATCCCGATCGTCGATCCACACACCGGGGAGATCAGCGAGGCCGAGCTGTTCGTGGCCGTGCTCGGGGCGTCGAGCTACACCTATGCTGAGGCCACCCCGTCGCAGGCCCTGCCGCACTGGATCGCGGCCCACGTGCACGCCTTCGAGTATTTCGGCGGCGCCGCGCGCATCATCGTCCCCGATAACCTGCGCGCCGGAGTGAGCCGCGCCCACCGCTACGAGCCCGAGCTCAACCGCACCTATGCCGAGATGGCGGCCCACTATGGCGCCGCGGTCATCCCCGCGCGCCCGCGCAAGCCACGGGACAAGGCGAAAGCCGAATCGGGCGTGCTCATCGTCGAGCGCTGGATCGCCGCCGCCCTGCGCAACCGCACCTTCTTCTCCATGGCCGAGGCCAACGCCGCCATCCGGGAGCGGCTGGAATGGCTCAACGCGCGGCCCTTCGCCAAGCTGCCCGGCAGCCGGCGCAGCCTGTTCAGCGACATCGACCGCCCGGCCCTGCGGCCACTGCCGGCGCGCCGCTACGTGTTCGCCACCTGGAGGACGGCGAAGGTCAACATCGACTACCACCACGTCGAGGTCGAGCGCCACTGGTACAGCGTGCCCTATCAGCTCGTTGGCCAGCGCATCGACGTCCGTCTCAGCGCCGCCAGCGTCGAATGCTTCGTCGCCGGCCGGCGGGTGGCCAGCCACCTGCGCAGCTCGAAGCCCGGGCGCCACACCACCCTGCCGGCGCACATGCCCGAGTCGCATCGTCGTCACCTCGAATGGACGCCAGGCCGCATCGTGCGCTGGGCCGAGCGCAGCGGGCCGGCCACCGGTCGTTTGGTGACCGCCATCCTGGAATCGCGCCCGCATCCCGAGCAGGGCTTCCGCTCGTGTCTGGGCATCCTGCGCCTCGGCCGCCGCTACGGCGACGAGCGGCTGGAGGCCGCCGCGGCGCGGGCGATCGCCATCCGCGCCCTCAGCTATCGCAGCGTGGAGTCGATCCTCAAGGCCGGTCTGGACCACGCGCCGCTGCCCGACGCCGCTGCGCCAGCTCCGATCCGCCGTCACGCCAACCTGCGCGGCGCCACCTACTACGAGTGAACTGCAAAGGAGGATCTTGATGCTCATCAACCCCACCCTCGACAAGCTGCACGCCCTCAACCTGGGCGGTATGGCCCGCGCCCTGGCCGAGCAGCTCGCATCAGCTCAGTATGCCGAGCTGAGCTTCGAGGAGCGCCTCGGGCTGCTGGTCGATCGCGAGGCCACCGACCGCGACAACCGTCGTCTCGAGCGCAACCTGCGTGCCGCCAAGCTGCGCACCAGCGCCTGCGTCGAGGATCTGGACTTCAGTCGCGCCCGTGGCCTCGACCGCGCGCTGATCCTGAGCCTGGCCGAGGGAGGCTGGCTGATCGCACATCGCAACCTGCTGATCACCGGCGCCACCGGGGTGGGCAAAACCTTCGTGGCCTGCGCCCTGGCCCATGCCGCGTTGCGTCGTGGCCATCGCGCCCTCTACCTGCGCGTGCCGCGTCTGCTCGACGAACTGGTGCTGGCCCGTGCCGACGGCCGCCTGCCGCGCCTCATGACGGCCTGGGCGCGGCTCGACCTGCTCATCCTCGACGACCTCGGCCTGCAGCCGCTCAGCCCGGCGCGGGCCGCCGACCTGCTGGAGCTGATCGAGGACCGCCATCAGCTGCGCTCGACCATCGTCACCAGCCAACTGCCGATCGGCCATTGGCACGAGGCCCTCGGCGAGCCGACCATCGCTGACGCCATCTTGGACCGTCTGGTCCACGATGCCTACCGCATCGAGCTTGGCGGTGACTCGCTTCGGCGGCGCGCGGCGGGCGATGGATCCGACGTCACGGCGGTTTCTGGCGTCACAACGGCGCGCGGCAAACGCGCCGCCCGCACTGCCGACTGATGCAGGCCGTGTCAGACTATTCGCAGCCCCTTCGAGAGGAGGTGATCGTCAGGGGGTAACTGACCCAACGTCGGCCGCTTCGCAGCCTCCGACCACGGGTGATCGAAAACTCCGAACTGAATGATCGCTTTCGGCGGAATACGCACTTCGGCCGCCAAGAGGCGCTCGAGGACCTCGACCGGTGCCGCCGACTCGCCGCGCGCCCGTTCCAGTTCCGGCGCCAGTTGCTCGGCGGCGGTGGCCAGGCCCAGGTAGGCCAGGTGCTCCCGCAGGCGGGCGTAGCTGGTGTCCAGACGACTCTGGCCGGCGCGGCTCATGAGCCGACCTCGGCATAGGCGCTCAGGGCGCGCGGCTCGACCTGCTCGCCGAGGCTGAGCAGCGCGGCCGACGGCCGCGGTGCCCGATCGGGGTCGATGATCTCGAGCCCTTCGAAGCGAGCCAGCACGCGGCGCGGCACCGGCGTCAGCAGTCCGCGTTCGGCCTCCCAGGCCTCGCCCACGATGCGCCCGGTGGTGCGGTGCCGGCGCGAGGCGACGACCTCGAGCGCCCAGCGCCGGGCCGCGGCGTCGTAGTCGGCCAGCGTCGGGCGCGCTGGCAGCACCGGCCCCGTCAGCCAGGCCAGGAAGTCTTCCTTGAGCTCGCGATTGAGGCGCTCGACCTTTCCCTTGGTCTTGGCCCGGTAGGCTCGACAGGCACGCGCTCGTGTCCCGAGCAGCGCCGCGGTGTCGAGCCATTCCGGTGCGAAGATGGCGCCGCCGCCGGGCAGGCTGCCGACGACCAGGGCCGTATCGCGATCGGTCAGCATCTCGGCCGTCGCCCCGCCGAGGTCGTCGACGCAGCGCACGATGGCACTCAACGTGGTGGCTCGCGTCTTGTCGGTCGCAAAGCGCACGGCGACCATGCGCGAGTAGCCCAGCACGGTGACCCAGGCGTGCAGGGCAGCGCGACCGTCGCCCAGTGGCCAGGTGCCACAGTCGGTCCAGTCGCCCTGGATCTGGATGCCCGGACCGGTCTCAAAACGGATCGACGGTTCGGCCATCGCCGCCGGGCGCAGGATCCGCAGCCGACGCCGCAGGCTGGCCACGCTGGCGGTGTAGCACATCTCGCGCAGCTCACGCAGCAGGACGGTGCCGCGCAGGCCGGGACAGGCCGTCAGGCGGCGCTCGACGTGGGCCAGCTGTGCCGGTGTCAGCTCGGCCGGGCGGACGCGGGCGGGATAGTGCGGTGGTGCGGGCGCGGTGGCATATCGGCGGGCGGTGCGCCAGTTGAGCCCGAACTCGCGGGCCAACGCGCTGATCGACCAGCCGTGGCGATATAGAACGTGCAGTTCCATCCAGGTTTCCTCAGACTCCACTCCGTTCCTCCTGTCGGGACCCCCAGCTTCAGCAGCCGGAGCCTGACAGGAGGAACCATTCGGTTATCGGCCCAAACGAAAAGCCTCCGGACGATGCCGGAGGCCTCTGCACTGTTCATGATCAGATCTCTGCGCTATTCAGTCGCGCTCACAACTACGCCGGCACCGCGCCGATCACCCGCGCCTCGGGCACCAGCCGCGCGGTGGTCGCCCGCCTGGCCCGCAACAAGCGCCTGTTCGACGCCTGCTACCAGTGGGCGCTGTGTGCCCTCAGCGGCTCACCGGGTGCGCGCGCCTACTTCGATGCCCACAATCGAGGGCCGCACACCAGCAAGAGCGCGCGGCGCAAGCTGGCCAACAAGTTGGTCGGCGTCCTCCACGGCTGTCTCGTCCATCGGACCCCCTACGACGAGGCTCGAGCGTGGCCCGCGATCGCCGATACTGAGCTCGCCGCTTGACACGTTACGGCCCTGGGATGTCTCAGGGCGCTTCACATGAGACAGGCGGCCACCACCGTGGCGCCGGCCTCGACTGCCTCGAACACCTCGGCCCGCCCGGCTGGCGTGCGGCGTGCGTTGGGGTGACAATGAACCATCGGGGAGCCCTCCTGTCGGTTGAG
>JADLFM010000038.1 GCA_020845495.1 Chloroflexota bacterium | reverse complement strand
GCATCCCGCCCACCACGGCCTCGATCTGCTCCGCCCACCGTGCCTCTTCGGCGTCCCAATCCGTCCGACCCATCGGCGCCCTCCCACGCCTCAGGGTACTTGACGCAATATCCTGTGGGACACCCTCGCAGAGCTGCTCCTGAAGCTGCTGTTTCCAGACCCGTGAGCGGGAGCTATTGCTGCCGCCACCATCGGCCAGGATCAACAGCTCGCTCGCGGTGGGGAACGCGGTGCGCCCTTCATCAACCCACCACCGGGCGAGCAGATCAACGGCGAACCGGGGCGTGTCAGCCGATTGGCCGACGTAGACGGTACCACGGTTGTGGGTCAGGTCATAGATGCCGTACGGCACCGCCCGACCCAACGCGTCTGGCCGAAAGTCGTGGACATTGACCGCCTCCGCCTCCTGGCTCCACACCCGCCCGGCGTTCTTGAACTGGCCGATCAACTCCTTCTTCTTGGTATCGACACTGATCTCGGGCTGGCCCCGCTCACCGAATCCCTGCCGCTGCTCCGCGATGTAGCCGAACTGCTGATCGCGGTCGGGATGCGCCGCGCTCGACTCGAGTTGTTTGGTATTGGCATGCAGCCGATAGCCTTGGGCGTCCAGCAGCCGGCGCACGGTCGGCGGGCTCACCGGGTGCCCAGCCTCACCCAGTTCGCGGCTCACCTGCCGCAGGCTGACCCGCACCCACTTGTGCTCGCTCATCGGGTCGCCAGCCGTGACCGGCTCGACCAACTCGTGCAGCGCCGCTACGATGGCCGGATCTTTTTTTCGACCGGCGGCCGACCACCCCCGACCCGACGCTGCCGCTTGATCGGCGCATCAGCCAGCGAGCCGGCCACTTCCTCCTGGCCGCGACGGATCGTCTTCTCATCCAGCCCCGTGATCTGCGCCACCAGCCGCGCCCCACCATGCCCTAGCCGATTCGCCTCGACGGCGGCATACCACCGCCGCTCGGCTTCACCCAGCCGGCTGAGCAGCAGGTTCATCTGCTCATGCAGCACCCGATCTGGATGCACGTCTCCGCTCTGGCACCGAACGCACTGGCAGACCTGAACCAGACTCATACTCATCCGCGGCACCTGTTCGATCATGTCAGCTTACGTCATGCTAGCCGTCGCTCTGCCGCTCGTCCAGGTCGCTCACCCCAAAACGGGAAGTTGATTCTTGACGACCCCTTAGATACGTCCCGGGAGTCGATCATCCGATGAACTATCCTTGCGCCCAATGGAACGGAGGCATGTTGCGAGCTGCATAAATATTCGAGATGGCCTGAAACAGTTCCTCGGAGGAAAGAACCTCCTCGGGGCGCGGCCGTCGATTTCGGGGGGGTGGCTTGGAGACGTCGAAGAACGAGGTTTCGCCAGTCTCCGGCTCGTACAGACCGATGAAGAATCCTTCCATCAAGTCGAGGTCATCGCGGGGGTCATCACGGCCGCCTCGGTATCGGAACTTACGCACGGCCTGGCCGAACGATGAAACATCCCGCTCCTCGCTTCGACCGCTGCCACCATCGTCACAACTGTCGATCGGCAAGAACAGGATTGCGATGAGCACGGCGTATGGCTGCCGCTGGTGATAGTCAGCGCCCTCCGCCCGTAGCTCGCCGTCGATTCGGACGTAGTTCTTCGTGTATCGACGGCTACCGGCATCTCGAAAATTCAACGTCTTAATAGATATCCCCAGCGCGAGCCCCAATTCTGGAGTACTGTAATTGACGTCTAGCTTCTTGACGCCGCGAGCGGTGCGCGCCGGCGCTTCTTGCCTACGCCCCTGAGCGTCCGGCGTCACACCCGAGAATCCCGCATTTCGCAGCCAATTGGCCGCCCAGACGGCCAATGCATTCGAAAGCCGTTGGGCGTACTGTTGCTTCGGTTCACGCGGGGCGTCATTCACCGGACGCGGTGCAGCAATCCGAAAGGCGTCTTCGACGGTGATAGCTGGCTGATCAAGTGGTGGTGAGCTTTCTCGACGTCGTCGAGGGCGTCGACCGGCCGGCTGCGCCTCTTCCGTCATGCCACAGCCTTCTTTGCCGTAGACGCCGTTGCCCCCTCCATTCGCGTGAGATGGGCAGCCACATCATCGAGAAACCCGTTGACGAAGCGCAGTTTCGCCATTCGGGCGCGATCTAGAAACCCACGGGTGGCACGTGCTGAGAGCGGAACGGGCGGCTCTTGAAGGAAGTCGATCAGATGCAGCCTTCGGACGTGCTCGGGCCACGCAGATACTGATGACCCGTGAATGGCCGTCCCGCGGCCCCATGCAGCAGACGGCCAGGGTGTGCCACTTGGGATGGCAAAGTCATATCGGTCGTCGTAGGTCCGCGGCTCGCGGAGACACTGACCGAGCCACGCCGCGACAGGGACACTGACAGCATTGCCGACCAACTTCCACCGTAAGTCTTTGCGCCTGCCCGGCGCTGGCGCCGATACCGACGTCCAGCCCTTCGGAAATCCTTGCAGTCGTTCTGCATCTTCAAGGGCCGGCGTAACGATCGAGCCATCCGGCATCCAGATTCCTGGCGGCGACGGGATGCCGATGGTAGAACCACCCTTCAGCGTTGGAACCGCATCCACGGCCCAACCGAGCCCACGCAAGCCTTCGGTCCAGTAAAAGCCGCATGCAAGGCCGTGGTGGTCGACGGGCTCGGGTTCACCGGCCTCACGGGAAAGCAAGACCGCTCTCGGGTCTTCAGTGCGTGAGGCCAGCAGGATGACACGCCGGCGGCGATGTGGAAGACCGAAGGCACGCGTATCGACGATGCGATACGCCCAGGCGTAGCCTAGCTCTGCCAGCCGGCCCGTGAGATAGTGCATCGCACGGCCGCGATCCAGTTGGAGCATGAACGGCACGTTTTCCAGCAGGAGCCAGGTAACGTGCTTGTGCAGTTCCACCAGCCTGAATATGTACTCCACCAGGCCCGACTGAGCGCCCGCGATACCTCGTGTCCGCCCGGCCTGTGAGAGATCCTGGCACGGAAAGCCGGCGGTAACGAGATCTGCGTCCGGCAGCTTCTCGATGCTACGAACGTCCCCAACGAGGCTGACGTCAGGGAACTGAGCATGCAGTACAGCCTGAGCAACAGGATCAATTTCACAGAGAATCAGGGTTCTGTGACCGGCTGCCTGAAGCCCGAGCTCGATTCCGCCGATGCCAGCGAACAACCCTGCTACACGGAGGGAAAGCGACCCAGCCCGTGCACTGGGAGAGATATCGTTACCGCTCATGCCCTCAACAACCTCGCCCGCACCTGGATACCTGACTCCAGTCGTGCGGTCACGAGTCTTGCACCAATACTAGCCTAGACGCATGAAATATGCGCCGGTCACGGAGCCGCGATCTGCGCGTAGTGTCAAGAGAGGGTGGGCGGCGGACCCGGCCCACCCTCTCTTGACACAAGCCGTTAGTGAACAGTGGCGCGGGAATAAGCCGTCTCGCTCAGAGTCCGCGCACTACAGGTCAGACGGCCGCAAGCTCCTTCTTACGATCCTCGACGACCTTCTGCGCGACGTGCGCGGGGACTTCCTCGTAGTGCGAGAATTTCATCTGGTAGATGCCTCGCCCCTGCGTCATCGAGCGCAGCTCCGTCGCATAGCGCAGCATCTCGGCCTGCGGTACGCTCGCTTCGACCGTGGTAAAGCCCGAGGCCGGGTTCATCCCCTGCACCCGTGCACGCCGGCCGTTCAGGTCGCCAATGACGTCGCCCGTGAACTCGTCCGGGACCGTCACCGAGACCTGCATGACCGGCTCCAGCAGGACCGGGTGGCCCAACTGGAACGCGGCCTTGAAGCCGAGCGAGCCGGCCGTCCGAAACGCTGCCTCGTTCGAGTCGACCGGATGGTACTTCCCGAAGACGAGCGCCACACGCACGTCGACGACCGGGTAGCCGCCCAGGGTACCGTGCTCCATCGCCTCGCGGACACCCTTCTCGATGGCCGGGATGTACTGCTTCGGCACGACACCGCCGACGATCTTGTCGACGAACTCGAACCCGCCGCCATGCTCGAGCGGCTCGATTTCCAGATTGCAGACGCCGTACTGCCCGTGACCGCCGGACTGCCGGACGTGACGCCCCTCGGCCTTGGCCGGCGTCGTGATGGTCTCCCGGTACGCCACCTTCGGCAGCCCGATCTCGACATTCACGCCGTACTTACGGGCCAGCCGCTCGGCAGAGATCTGCACGTGCGACTCGCCGAGACCTGACATGATAGTCTCGCCCGTTGACTCATCACGGTGGACGTGCAGCGTCGGATCTTCCTCTAGCAGCCGGCTCAGCGCCGTCCCAAGCTTGTCGACGTCGTTGCGGGTCTTCGGGTGGATCGACGCCGCGTACGCCGTCTCCGGGAAGACCGGCCGTTCGAGTTCGACCGGGTTGTCACGGTCGGTGAGGGTGTCGCCTGTCGAAGCCTCCAGCTTTGGGATCACCCCGATGTCGCCGGTCCCGATGCGCGGCGTCGATTCCTGGGTCTTGCCGCGCATGAACATCAGTTGCGTGATGCGCTCGTCACGGGCCTTGGCGGCGTTCCAGACGTGGCTGTCGGCCGAGAGTGTGCCCGAGAAGACCCGCACGAACGCCAGCCGCCCGATGTACGGATCGGCAATCGTCTTGAAGGCGAGCGCGGCCAACTGGCCGTTGGCGGGCACGTCCGAAGCGCTGGCCGCGGCTGACGGGAGTAGATGAGCGATGCTTTCGAGGATGCAGGTGATCCCAATCTGACGTGACGCGGACGCCGCCAGGACCGGAATCAGTTTCCCCTCACTCACGGCCGTCTGGAGCACGCTCCGCAGCGCGTCTTCGGTGATCTCCTCACCCTCGAGGTAGAGGTTGATCAGGTCGTCGTCCAGTTCGCAGATCGACTCTACCAGGGTGTCGCGGTGCTGCTGCACGAGATCGGCCGCGTCGGCCGGCACCGCCGATGATTCAGTAGCATCGCCGATGTAGGCGCTCTGACCGAGAAGCTCCACCACGCCGCTCAGGCCGTGCTCGTGTCCGACCGGGACGGTGAGGGGTACGACCTGCTTTCCGTAGCGCTCGCGCAGCTCCTCGAGGACGCGCGAATAGTCCGAATTCTCACGGTCCAGCCGATTGATGACGATCAGCCTGGGCAGCGAACGCTCGTCGAGAGCGCGCCACACCTGCTCGGTGCCGACCTGGAGGCCCGAGACGCCGTCGACGACGACCATGCCACCGTCAGCCACTCGGACCGCCTCGACCACCTCGCCATAGAAGTCGGCGTAGCCTGGCGTATCGAGCAGGTTGATCTTGCTCGACTTCCATTCAACCGGCGCGAGCGCCAGGCTGACCGACATGCCGCGCTTGACCTCATCGGGGTCGAAGTCGCTCGTCGTGTTGCCCTCTTCGATGCTGCCCAGGCGAGTAATGGCGCCCGCGCGGTACAGCATCGCCTCGACGAGCGAGGTCTTGCCGGCCCCACCATGAGAGACGAGCGCGACGTTGAAGACGTGCTCGGCATCGTACGGCTGCATACATGACTCCTTCGTCAGATGGTCCGCGAGCTCGCCGGTCCCGGGTCCACGGCAGGACACCGAGGCGCGGGAGCCCGACATATTGTCAGGGCATGCTGTCCCGATTATGGAGGGCGCTTTTCAGCCGAGAGTACGCCCAGAGTACACCCGCCGCTCGGCTCAAAAGTCCTGCTAGTATAGCGTAGTCTCCAGAAGGGTTCGACAGAAATGCGCCGGTCATGAGGCCCGCTGTCGCGGTGACCGCGCGGCGCGGAGCATCCATCCAGGAGCACCAGCGCAAACGAGCCGGCGACGTGCGCTGGGACGTTCTGCTGACTGAAGGCCGACAGCATCGTGGCGCCGGCAGGAGCTCACTTCAGGCGACGCCGCATGCTTCGAGTGGATGCCATCTCTCCGGCCGATCGTCGCGAGCACGAGTTGCGCCCTCGACTATCGAACGTACACCCCTGGCCAGCACGAGTTAGTCGGCCAAAGGAGCAGCATGATTCCCATTGGCGACGAACCGGCGCCATCGCAGGGCTGGCCGGTCGTCAACCTCACCTTGATCCTGGCGAACATCGCGGTCTTCGCCTACGAATTATCGCTCGGCGACGCCGTTCAGGGCTTGTTGCAGTCGGCCGGCGTCGTGCCGCTCGAATTCACCCGCCAGATAGACCTGCCGCCGCCAGCCCCGCTCGGCCTCTACGGGACGACCCTGATTACGTCGATGTTCCTCCACGCTGGACTGCTCCACATCGGCTCGAACATGTTGTATCTCTGGATCTTCGGAGACAACGTCGAGGCGCGGCTGGGCCACGCACGCTATCTGCTCTTCTACTTCCTGGCGGGGTTGGGCGCAGGTGCCGCCCAGATCTTCTTCAACGCCAACTCGCAGATTCCGAGCGTCGGGGCGAGCGGAGCCATCGCCGGCGTGCTGGCGGGCTACCTCCTGCTTTTCCCCTCGGCCACGATTCGGACCCTCATCTTCCTGGGACCGTTCATCACCTTCACACGCCTGCCGGCCCTGATCCTGATCGGCATCTGGTTCGTGACTCAGTTGTTTTCAGGCCTGGTCTCGATTGGCCGTACCGAGCAGACGGCGGGCGTGGCATTCTGGGCGCATGTCGGCGGCTTCGTCGTCGGCCTGATCCTGGTGAAGTTGCTGGCTCCCCGCCAGCATAGCTACGAATACGTCGCGCGGTAGACGCTCAGACGCTCAGACGCTCGACGATGTTTGACCACTGCCAGCCGGCCACGGTACACTAGGTGGCGCAGGCGGGAGTGATGTAGTGGCAGCCTGTCAGCTTCCCAAGCTGATCGTGAGGGTTCGATTCCCTTCTCCCGCTCCAACAGCAACGACCCCGGCCGCTCGGCCGGGGTCGTTCTCGTCGTACCAGCCGTCGTACCCACAACCGTGAGCGATGCCGCCACGCACCACGGTGCGACGGCACTCGACGGGCCCACTACTCAGCCCGACGCACCCAACCACCCGCACACTGCTGCCAGGAGGGTCGGCGTGGGAGCGAGGCGTGGGCCTTCCCCGTGGTCCTCTGGAGGGATGACCGTGACGCCCCAGCCTGCGAGCGTCCGCATCGACTCCCGCGCCCGAGGATGATCGAGCAGCGGCTGGTTGAGCGAGGGCGCGACGAGTACCGGCGTCTGCCGCCCGATCGCCTCAGCCACGACCGAGAGTGCCAGGCTATCGGCGATGCCGAACGCGAGCTTGTTGAGCGAGTTGAAGCTACATGGTGCGACGAGCACCAGGCCGCGCGGCGGGCGAGGCAGGATGACCGGATCGAAGTACGACTCCACGACCTGGATGCCCTCGATGGTAGCGACGTCGCGGGGGGCTAGCACCCGGGCGGCGTTCGGCGTCGGGAGTGCCAGCACGGTCCCAACGCCCAGATCGCGGATACCGGCCAGAATCTCGGGCACCTGCGCCGCCGTCGCCGCACCGCTGTAGATCAGGTAGGCGACGTCGAAGCGCTCGCCGCCTGCACGTGGCGTGTACGCGTCGCTCATCTCGTGAGCCCCGACGAACGCGTGTGGGCGATCGCGTGCTCGCTCACTGAATGCCCAGGGTCAGGCAGGCGAGTGCGACGGCGTTTCTGGTTCGCAACATCAGGCTGTCGATCTCCAAAAACTCGTTGTTGCCGTGCACGCCCGAGCGGTTCGGGTCGGCGTTCGGATGGTGGGGGTTGAAGCCGTACACCTGCGTCCCGTGTGGGCGGAAGAAGCGTGAATCAGTGAAGCCGACGGTGACCGCCGGCGCGAAGCGGAAGTCTTCGTTGCCGATCGCCTTCGCGAGCGACAGGCGGCACAATTCGACGAACGGCGAGTCAGCCGGCGAGGCGTTTGAGACGGCCGTGTAGTCGATGTCGATCTCGACGCCGTGCCCTTCGCAGATGTGCTCCAGTTCCTGGCGTAGGTACCGGTCATCCTGGCCGGGGAGCGCGCGGACGTCGCAGACGACGTGCGCCCGGTCGGGGATGCTATTGCTCTTGACGCCGGCGTCAAGCATTGTGGGCGTGATCGTCATCCGCGATGCGGCCTTGAGGGTCACCGCGAGTGCGCCCTGTCCGCGCGCCGCGAGCTCATCCGCGATGCGGTCGATGTTCTCGGCGTTTGGGGTGTGCTCGATGCCCAGTGCTTCGAGCACCTCACGGAAGTACGGGTGCGAGACGTCGATCTCGGGCTCGTAGGCTGCGATCTTGTCGATGACCTGTGCCAGCACCGGCACCGGGTTGGGTGTGGCCCAGGGCCGGGAAGCATGCCCGGAGCGGCCCATCTTGGTGATCCGCGCTTCCAGGCGGCCTTTCTCGCCGGTGCAGATCGGGTAGATCAGCCCTTGCGGGGTGTGGATGGGGGCACCGCTGCCTTCGTTGATGGCAACGTCGGCGGCAACTTTTTCGGCATGGTGTTCGGCGACCCAGCCAGCGCCCCAGCGGCCGCCGGACTCCTCGTCGGCGTTGACCATGTAGATCAACTCGCCGCCGAGGCGCACACCGGCCCGAGCCAGCAGGATCATCGCCATACCGTGCGCCGTGACGTCGCCCTTATCGTCGTCAGCGCCACGCCCATACACCCGGCCGCGATCGATCGTGCCGGAGAAGGGCGGGTGCTCCCAGAGCGACTCGTCTTCGACCGGCACCACGTCGGAGTGGGACATCAGCAGCAGCCGCTTTCCGCCCTCCGGCCCCTTCAGGCGCGCGATCAGGTTCCCTCGGTTGGGCGCTGACTCGTAAATGTCGGATGCGATACCAACATCCGCCAATCGCTCCCGGAGCAACTCGCAGCAGGGTGTCTCGTTCCCGGTGTCCGGCCGAGGGCCGGTGTTGACGCTGGGGATACGGACCAGATCTTGGTGGAGGCGCACGATCTCGTCGCGCGCCGCGTCGACGGATGCCAGCAGTTCATCGATCGTCGGCATGCTCGGCCCTTCATAGAGGGCCAGAAGCCCGGCGTCAGGCCCGCACAGCCCACCCTGGTGCGGCGCTCCCTCCGAGCATCCCGGCCCGTACTGCGTCCTGGCCAGTGTAGCGCGGAGGGGCGAGCAACGCGTAATCAGTCGTCAGTGCAGCGGTGTCAGGAGCGAGTTGCCAGGACTGCTCCAGGTCCGGCCTTGCCGCCGCACCTGACTTGCTGCCAGAAGCCCACAGCGTTCGTACCTACTGCCGCCTGATGCCGGCGAGTCGCTCTCGGGCACTGATGACGGACTGCTGACTCCTCGGCGTCATCTCCACACGTCGGGGAGGCCGCGTAGGATCTCAATATCGTTGAAAGGCGCGCTGGCACGGGCGCCAACGCTGCGCGCCCAGGCCGCCATCCGGCCGAGCCCGATGTCGAGCGCGGTCTCGGGCGGGCAATCGAAGGACGCGCGCACCTTGTCGTGCGACGAGTACGCATGCACGACCTCGTTACGGGGCGGGAGGAAGCGGATCGACGGCTCGACGCCGAGCGCCCGCCCGACTGCATGGGCCAGATCGAGCACGCTGGATGGCGTATCGGCGCCCACGTTGAAGACCTGCCCGTAGGCCCGAGGGGTGAAGCCGGCCTCCGCGATGACCGGCGCCACGTCTCCCACGTAGCTGAAGGCGCGCGTCTGCGAGCCGTCACCAAAGATCGTCAGCGGCTCACCGCGCATGATCTGGTTCATGAAGATCCCGATCGCGTTGCGGTAGCGATCGCCGATGTTCTGCCGCTCGCCGTAGACGTTGTGGGGGCGAAAGATGACAGCGTTCAGGCCGAACTGTTCGTGGCAGGCCCGCAAGTCTTGCTCGACGGCAAGCTTAGCGATGCCGTACGGGTCTTCCGGGCAGGGCGTCAGGTCTTCGCGCATCGGTACCTGGCCCCGGCCGTAGACAGCAATCGACGAGGTGAACACGAAACATTCGACGTCGTGATTGACGCTCGCATCGATCAGGTTGACGCTACCGATCAGGTTGTTCTGATAGTTGAAGCGGCGGATGAAATGGCTCAGCCCTTCGGCCGCGTACGCTGCCAGGTGGTAGACGCGGCGGATACGGTGTTCGCGGAACAACCGGTCGACAAGGTTGACGTCGAGGATGCTACCCTGGACGAAGCGAGCGCCGGACGGCACGTTCTCGGCAAAGCCGCCGCTCAGATCATCCAAGACGACGACCTCTTCGCCGCGCGCCAGCAGCGCCTCAGCGACGTGTGAGCCGAGGAAGCCCGCACCGCCAGTCACCAGGGAGACGTCCGTCATCGCCTGTCCAGTGCCACCCCAATCGCCCTCTGGCCGGCCGCCGGGCCAGCGCCGTATTCTACAGGACACTTGGCTCGTCTGGAGGATGCCCGAGCGGCCAGCGGTTCGGCGCACGGCCAACGTGTCAGGGTCGACGCCGGCTGCCAATGGGAGGGAGCCATCTGAGTGCCACAACGGCCGCGAAGCGTCGGCTTCGCGCGACAGGTCGGTTGTACCGACACGCCGTGCGAGACGTGCGAGCGCGCCGCGCTTTCGAATCGGGCGTCGCGGCCGAGATCCGTAGGTGAGTGGGTGCGGTCAGCTCACGGGCGCAGGTACGCCCCGCTGTGACGAGCGGCGAGCCGGCTCCAGACGAGCCTGCTCTCGAGGTCTTCCTGCACAGGTGGTATCGGGGTGATGTGGCTGTTCATCCTGGTGTATCTCATGGGCATCTGCGGCGGGGTCGCCGCGAACGTCCTGTTCGACGTCCGACTGCGCAAGCCGGCCCTTAGCCGCCAGATCACCCTGGCGGCGCTGGGCGTGGTGCTCGCGGTGATCGTCTACCAGACCAGCACCCGGATGCAGGAGTGGGTGTTGCTCACTGTCTGGGCCACGACCGGCGTGCTGGCCGGGCTGGGGAGCCGCGAGAGCCGCGCCCCGATCCCCTGAACCACCCGCATCACGGCGCGGCTCTCGAGCGTCCCGATCCCCAGAACCGCCCGCCCTCCAGCGATCCCTCTGGCGTCCCTACGATGTCGGAACGGCGCCTTCCAGCGCGACGTCGATCAGGAACGGACCGTCGTGGCCGATGCCCTCCCGTAGCGCTCCTGCCAGATCCGCGGGCCGCTCGACGCGCCGGGCGGGCACGCCCATCGCCTCGGCGATCCGGTCGAAACGCAGGTCCGGATCGGTGAGATCCAGCCCGATGAACTTCCGTCCGCGCGCCTGCTCGCCCAGGTAGGCCACCAGGTTCAGCTTGAGGATGCGGTAGCTCGCGTTCCCAAGCATGACGTAGGTCACGGGAATGCGGTGGTGCGCGGCCGTCCAGAGCGCCGTGATGCTGTACATCGCCGCGCCGTCCGAGCAGATGCCGACGACTTTCCGATCGGGGCACGCCAGCGCCGCGCCGAGCGTCCCCGGCAGGCCCGGCCCGATCCCGCCGCCGCGCACCTTTACCAGCCGCTCCGGCCGATCCGGCGCGATCGCCATCTCGATGTGCTTCGAGTTGGTGATCCCTTCCGCGAAGACGAGCGCATTCTCGGGCAGCGCCTGTTTCACCTCGTGCATCAGGCGGGGAGCCGCGATGGGCACCTGATCCCAGCCGGAGCGGGCATGGGCCCAGTAGCGCTCCCGCACGCTCGCGACCTCGCCCTCGACGCGCGTGCGACGCTCGGCCGCCTCCTTCTGGACGGGGGCGCTCTGGCGCTCGCGAATCAGGTCGGCAAGCTCCGCGAGACCGGACTTCGGGTCGCCGAGCATCGCCACGTCCGGGCGGACGTTCTTACCGAGTTCGTGCCCGAAGGCGTCCAGTTGCACCAGTTTCGTGCTCGGCGCGAGGACGCCGCGTTCCGCTTCGGGAAAGATCAGTTGGAACAGGGGCGCGCCGACCGCCAGCAGCACGTCGCAGTCGGCCAGGGTGGCGCGAATCGCGGTTGGGCTGACGAAGTCCACGCTGCCAAGGTTGAGCGGATGGCTGGCCGGGACGTTGAACTCGGAGGCGTAGCACTCGAAGATCGGTGCCCCGAGTAGTTCGGCGATGGCGGCTGCCTCAGCCTGGGCATCAGCCAGTGCGACGGTATCCCCGACCATCAGCATCGGGCGCTTCGCCGTCGCCAGCAAATCGGCGGCGGCCTCGAGGGCAGCCAGATCTGGGCGCGCCCGCCACGAGGTGTAGGTGGTCGGCACGATCTCCATGTCGGCCTCGGCGTCAAGCACGTCCATCGGCAAGGCCAGGAAGACCGGCCCCTGCGGTGGCTCGGCGGCGATCTTGAACGCCCGTCGGAGGACCTGGGGAACGTCGTGAGCGTGCTCGACCTGGTACGACCACTTGCAGATCGGGCGAGCCATCTCCACGAGCGGCCCCGACAGGTGCGGCTCCTGGAACAGCACACTCGACGGCGACTGGCCAGCGTAGACCACCAGTGGGGTCTTGCCGATGCGGGCGTTGTGCATCATCCCGAGGGCGTTGCCGAGGCCCGGTGCGATGTGTAGCTCCGCGAAGGCCGGGCGGCGCGTCAGCCGCGCGTAGGCGTCGGCCATACAGATTGCCACGCCCTCGTGGAGCGCGAGCATGAACTCGATCTGTGGATACTCTTGCAGGATGTCCATGAAGCCCTGCTCGGTGGTCCCGGGGTTGCCGAAGATGTGGCGAACCCCATCGGTAAGTAACTGCTCCAGCAGCGCCCGCTTCCCGCTCATGCGTGGCACGATTGCGTCCCCCTCATCATGGCGTCCAGCCGGCTCAGGCACCGGCCGAGAGGCAGTGGAAAACCGGTGGAAACTCGACGACTCGAAGCGGCTCTTCGTCGCCACACGACGCCGCTCGACGGTGTGGGGCCATAGTAGCCGCTCTGTGGACCCTGGCGTCAGTCGATCGCCCGGCGGCGGACGGCGTCGCGTGGGGCGAGCGCGTCCGAGCGGCAGGCCGACCCTCGGTCCCGGTATCGTTGCCCGGGAGGTACCCCGTGAGCGCTCCAGCCTGCACCATTCGCGTCGGACGGCCAGAAGACGTCCCGACCATCTTTCGGCTCATCCAGGCTCTTGCCGAGTACGAGCGGCTGACCCACGAGGTCGTCGGCAGCGAGCAGTTGCTCCGTGAGCACCTGTTCGGGGAGCGGCGCTACGCCGAGGCGCTGCTGGCCGAGTGCGACGGAGCGACGGTCGGCTTCGCGCTCTTCTTCCACAACTATTCGACGTTTCTGACCCGGCCCGGCATCTACCTTGAAGACTTGTTCGTCTTTCCTGAGGCCCGTGGGCGGGGTTACGGGAAGGCGCTGCTCGGCGCCCTCGCGCGGCTGGCCGTCGAGCGGGGCTGCGGCCGGTTGGAGTGGGCGGTACTCGACTGGAACGAGCCGTCGATCCGTTTCTACCGTGCGCTCGGCGCCGTCCCGAAGGATGAATGGACGATCTATCAGTTGAGCGGCGCCGCGCTCACGACGCTCGGCGAACGGGGGCCGGAGGTCGACCCTGGCTGAGCGGGCGCGGGTGCAGCGGGCCGATCCAGGTGAACCGAGCACGTCTCGGATACCCCAGTACCTGACCTGTGGCCCATACGGGCGAGTGGCGAACGTCGGCGGGAGGCGGGGGGAGCCTCCTGCCGACGAGACCGCCGGTTGACCGACGCATGTCGCCACCTGGGGAGTAGGCGGCCACGAAATCGGGCGGCGGTTACGCCGTTGAGCCGGCCGACCCAGGAGGGAGGTGTCGACCGACGAGCGGCGTCCAGAGAGGGCGCATCGCTATCACGGACGCCACGGGGGGACGCGGCGCCAGCGACCGGAACCTCTCCGCGCTGACTATAGGGAGGCGTCGAGACCCTGTCAATCATTCGCCGCATCCACCCGTGCGGCGGAACGGCCAGGTTGCCCTACCTCCAGGTTGCCCGGCGCGTGGCTGCATCTACATCAGTCGGCGGTACCGCCCATGGCCCCTCGTTTGCGCCGAGCACGGTATCGACGAGCGCCCGCCGCCTCTGAAGCGAAACCCGCCACCATGTCTGCACGAAAGCGACGCTCTCGGGAACGGTTGGCCCGGCGGCGCGAGGAGCGATCACGACCACCGACCGAGAACGTGACGGCGAGTGCCGCACGAGCAGCCGCCTCAGCTCTTGACCTCACCCTCGTAGGTCAGGCGGAAGTCCGGGCCTCGGCTGCTTCCGGGCGTCGCGAACGTCGCGGTATAGGTTCCGTCACCGCGGAGCGACGCGCAGTCGTCACTGCCGCGCACGATCTCCCAGTTTCCCGAGGCGCTCGGGAACTCCATCTGCCCGCGCAGCCGCAACACCAGCAGCCCGCGCTCCGAGCGAATCGAGACCACGCTGTCGTGCGAGCCCGCCATCCGAGGTGACACGAGCATCCAGTCTTCGACCGAGCGAAGCCGGCCCGTGAAGCAGACGGCCACATCGTCGGCAACGGCGCGGCCCAGGCTCCGCCCCACGTAGACACGCCCCTGGGTCTTGAACTTCCCCTCGCCGACCGGCGTCAACTCGCCAGCCGCATCCATGTCGGCCGAGGCCGCTCCGAGGACGTGCCGGCCACTGCCCGGCTCGACGGTTTGCGCGCGGGCAACCGTCGAGAGACCCACGAGCACGAGGATCGACGCAGCCAGCGCGACCAGGGTTTGCCGCGAACGCGCACTTGGCACCGCACCACCCCCGAACCCCGGCGCCTGACTTCGTCGTGTGGGCGCCATACCCGTTCAAACGTCGTCCGGACCCGCTCAGTGACGAATCTCACCTCGTGTTCGGCGACTCAGGTGCGGCAGCCGCTGGCAAGAAGCTTGCCAGAGCCAGGGAGCAAAAACGAGCGTCCGGCGGCACCAGACGTAACAACATCATAAACACCACGCCACGGGCAGCCCCCGGGTCACGTAGTGCTACGCCGCGGTTGCGTCCCGGCTTACGCGCCGCCAGACCGGGGTGCGTTCAACGGCGCGGCCTGAGGAACGTTCTGGGGAGCAGTCTGGCTGCCGCCGCTGCCCCCCGTCCCGACCAGCGTGACATTGCGCGACGGGACGTACTTGCTCTCCAGGTTGAGGGTGCGGACGTTGCCGTCGCGTCCGGTCACCGCCCGCACGAAGCTCGCGGTGAACCCCTCGCGCGCCGCCTCCACCTGGATCTTCTGCCCGTTCGGAAGCGACGGCTCGCGCTCGGTAACGGGCGTCGGATCGGCCGGGCGCCGGTCGGTGACCTTCGGCCCGTCGACCTTGACGTCCCAGTTGGGCTTCGTCCCATACAGTTCAAACGTCACCGAGGAATCGTCGGTTCGCGCCTGGATCAACAGGTACGAGTCGGTGTTGTTGACGAATTGCAAGTCCAGCCCTACCTCTTCGTCGACGGTCGCATCCAGCCCCACCACGCCCCGCGATGCGTAGGCCGGAATCCAGTAGAGGTGCCAGTGCCGCTCTTCGAGCTGGTAGCCAGACCAGAACATCGGCTGGAACAATGTCGTGGCGACCTGACAGATGCCACCGGCCACTGATGGCACCGTCCGGTGATTCGCGCCGCCCGTTGACATGATCCCAAACGCGACCTGATATCCATTATCGAGGGTCGTCGGGCCTAGCGCCTTGTTGAACGAGAACAGTTCGTGCGGCGCGACGATGGTGCCGTTGAGACGCGAGGCCGCCAGTTTGATGTTGTGTGCCTTCTGGGGCAGCGAGCCCGCAAAGGAGGTCGTCCCGCTGTCGATCAACTCGCGGATGCCAAGGTCGGGCACGCGGCGGGTGTCGATGCGCGGCTTCACGACCGAAACCGGGAGTGTCACCGTTCGGTCGCCGGCGACGGTCCGCTCGGACACGAGTTTCAGCGCAGCGTCCACGTCGAGCGCACGGCCGTCCTGGCTCTGGCGGGTCGTGCGAGCCGCGCCGTTCGCCCACTCGATGGCGCCCTCGCGCGGCTCCTGGTTCAACTCCGAGCCGATCTTCTCGATGCGCGGCCGGAGGCTCTCCAGATCGACGGCCACATCCAGGGGCACGCCCGGTCCGCCGCTGAAGACCAGCAAGTCGGCCAGGTCTTGCCGCTCGAGCGTCCAGCGCTTCTCCTCGAACGAGAGCGTCAGCGGCCCAGAGAGGATCTTTTCGGCCTTCGCCTTGATCGGCAGCCGCATCTCGTCGGTCGTCACTGGCGGGGTGATCGTCACCGGCAACCCGACGGTGTCTACGCCCGACTCGACGGACGCTCGCATCCGAACCAGCGCCTCGTCAACCTCCAGTTGCCGGCCCTCCTGGGCGCTCGTCAGTTTGAACGTCAGGTCCGGGAGCAAGTCGAGGCGGGCATTCCGCATTGGCTGATCCACCTCAGCGGCGGCAGCCTGGACGAACCGTCGCAGCACCGCCTCGTCGAGCCCTTCGCGCGAGGCCACCGCCACGCCCGCCCGCAGCGCGCCAAGCTGCGCACGGAACTGTTCGAGCGGGTTTCCCTCGCGTCCGACCAGGAATGCCCGTTGCGCGATAGGTCGGGCTGGCAGATGCAGGCCAAGACGTGCCCAATCGGTCGGCCACTCGCGGCCGGCCGCCCACACGAGCACCGGGCGCGCGGTCATCTCGGTCGCCCTGGCCGCAACGACCTCCTCAGCCTCGGCTAACGTCAGTCCACTCAGATCCGCGCCGAGCGCGCTCACGCCAGGGAAGATGCGGTCGTGGTACTCGTACTGATAGAAGCCAAGCGCCGCCAGCGGGCTCATGACGACGATGAGCAGGACGCCGAACACCCCAAGCACGAGCGGGCTCCGGCGGCGCGGCAGGCGCGCGGAGGTAGCCTCGACGTCAAACGCCGGCTCGGCCTCGAACTGGCCATCCGGCGGCTGGTCGTAGCGAGCGTCGTGAGGGGAGAGCGCCTCGTCGGCGCCGGGCACGTCAACAGTGGCCAAGGCTCGTCCCGTTCCACGGAAATTCGATCCTCAGTGTAACGAGCGACGGGCCATCCGGGCGCATGGTCGGGCGAGTCAAGAGCGGGCCACGGCGTGGGAAACGCTTGCCTCGCTGCGCGCCGGTCTGTAACACTCCGCCCGCCCACCGTAGAGGTTGCTGCCGTGTATTCGTGCGTCTATCGCCTTGTCTCGATCTTCGTCGTGACCCTGCTCGTCGCTCAATCATCGGTCCAGGTGAGCCTGGCGGGAGACCAGCCCGGCCCCACCGATGACGTCATCGACAGTTCCGATCCGCCAGCCTGCCCTCGCCCGCTCAGTGTCGAGCCGACCGCCTGGCACGTCGAGGGGAACGATGCGCTCAACGACATGCGCGCCGCCGCGACGCGTGCGCTGGCGGCGGTCGAGGTACACCAGCCGGGCGTCACCGGCGAGCTCGTTGGCTTCCGTGCCGGCGCACACTACGCCCACATCTACGCGCGGGACAGTGCCACGATCGCGCCGGCTGCCCAGTACCTGTACGATCTCCCGTACCTCACCAGGCCAACCGAGGAGTTCCTGGCGCTCCAGTACGACGGCGATCCGGGCGATCCGGAGGATGCGCTCTGGAAGACCCCTGGTCAGCCAGGCGCCACCAGCGCCACCATTGGCGGGCCGGAGATCGCGCCAGCCAAGATGCTTGTCACGTCGGACGAAGAGCCGAGCCTGATCACCATGGCGTATGTTGCGTTCAAGGCCGGCGCGGGCGTCACCTGGCTCCTCGACAAGCAGGCCGGCGCGCCCCGCATCGAGCGGCTGAACGCGGCCATGGATTGGCTGTACAGCCGCCGCTATGACGAACAGCTCAGGCTCATCAAGCGTGGTAACACCACCGACTGGGGTGACGTCGCAGTCGGCGTTGGGCCAACCTCCGGCTCGATTACGAAGGCGCCGGACGAATGGACGGCCTCGATCTACGATCAGGCCTGGACCTATCGGGCGCTGGTGCAGCTTGCCGAGATGAACCGCGCGGTCGACCGCCCGGACCTGGCCGAGAAGCAACTGGGGCGCGCCAGAGTCCTACGCCAATCCTCCGCCGAGCGTCTCTGGCAACCCGACCGGGGCTACTTCCGCACGCGCCTGTTCGTGCCGCCCGCGGTACGCACCCTGGACGAGGACTCGATCGTCAGCATCGCCAACGGTGTCGCCGTCTACAGCGGTATCACCGACGAGACCGAGCGTGGCCCGATCTTCAAGGCGCTCGAGACGGCACGCATCCAGGCCAAGGCCCCCAAGCCCGGCCTGTCGCTCTGGCCAGCCTATCCACTCGGGTACTTCGACTATCCACAGATGGTCCCCGGCCGCTACCAGAACGGCGCGGTCTGGGACTGGTGGGCCGGCATGCAGATCAGCGCCGAGTTCTGGAATGGCTACTCAACGCTCGGACGGCAGCATCTCGCGATGGTGGCGGACGATTGGGCGCGCTCGGCTGGAGAGATCTACGAGTGGCAGGAACAAGGCACCGGCCGGAACGCCGGGTCGCCGGACTACTCCGGTGCCGCTGCCACGATGACCGAGGCGATCGTCACCGGGCTCTTCGGCGTGAACCTCGACACCGCGGGATGGGAGGCGAGCCCTCGGCTCGGGGCGCAGAGCGGCGGCGTCCACGTCTATCAGCCGCCCACCGGCTGCTGGCTCGATTACTGGCACACCTACGCCGGCGATCGCGTCGCCGTCGAGTGGGACACCAACCACTCGAAGACCGGTGCCGTCCGGGTGCTGCTTCCGCCGAACACCGTCGTCGATCGGGCGCTCTTCGATCAGAAGCCGGTACAACTGAAGACTGAGGTGGTGGGCGAGGATAGCTTCGCGGTGCTGGCCGTGCCGGCGCCGCCAGGGAAGCACCGCCTCGAACTACGCTTGAAGGATAGTGCGGGGTGATCGCGATCGGCCGAGCCGTCCGCGCGTGCATCGTGGGGGCCGGGCTCGGCTGGTCTGGCGCGCTCGGTGCGTACCATCTCTCCCACCTCGTCGTTCGCCAACGGCGCGGCTGGATTGAGTTCGCCGACGATCTCGCACCGTGGCTCTACACGCCAGCCCCGGCCGTCGCAGTGGCCGGCCTTGCCGTCCGATCGCGGAGCCTCACCATCGTGGGCCTCGCCATCGCGGCGCTGTTCGGGCAGCGCTGGGGTCACCGCTTCGCACCGACGCGCGGACAGCCGCCCGTGCAGCGCCCAGACCTCGTCGTCATGACGTTCAACACGCTGGCCTGGCAGCGCGACGGTCACGATCTGGCGCGCTCGATCGAGGCAGCAACTCCCGATCTCGTGGGCTTGCAAGAGATCGGCGACCACGCGGCGCGCTACCTCATCGAGCATCTCGCCGATCTGCTCCCCCACCACGCCGTCTCAGCCTCTCCCGATCCGTCGGGCTCGCTCGTGCTGAGCCGCTACCCGCTCCACGATTCGACCGCGTTCCGTGGCTCCGAGTACGGGCACTGGTGGCAGCAGACGACCGTCGAGACGCCGGCTGGACCGGTCCGCTACATCAATCTGCATCTGAAGATTCCGTTCGTCCGTTTTGCCCGGTGCGGTCTCGGCAAACTGCGCGTGCCACTCGAGTTCAACGCCGAGCGTCGCCGGTCGGAGATCGAGCATCTGATCGCCCTGCTCGACGCCGCCAGCGGCCCCACCATCGTGACCGGCGACTTCAACATGACGGAGCGCAGCCCCGACCATGCGATCCTCGCGACCCGCCTGACGGACGCCTATCTCGCCGTTGGGCGGGGGTTCGGCCTGACGTTCCCGCGACTTGGCGTGTTCCCGCGCGCCTTCCCGTCGCCCTGGCCGCTGGTGCGCCTCGACTACGTCTGGCATTCGCGGCACTTCCGAGCCGTGTCGGCCATCGTTGGCGACAGCGGGCGCAGCGACCATCACCCGATCGTTGCCGGCCTGACCTGGAGCGAGCGGGTACACCACGCCTCTTCACCCACGACGAACGGCGCTGCCGTCGATATCGTGTCCGAGTTGCACGGCGCCGCTACGACCTGAGGCGATTCCGAAGCAACAGCACTCCCGTCGCACTCCGCCAACGCAAGCGTCGCTGAACCTGCAACGAGCTGGGGCGAGCCCCAGGTAACTGCTGGGTCACGCTGCAATCGGTTGAGAACCCCTCACCCCGTACCCCTCTCCCGCGCGCGGGAGAGGGGTACGGGGTGAGGGGCATCCCAGCGCCGCGCCCATGCTCGACGACATGCAGCATGACCCACTGCGTCTGAGGAGCGTTGGGGGCGGAGGCCAGCCGTTCACTCCCGCACGTAGACCGTCCAGCCGCTCGGGTAGTTGCGCTCGAGGCGGTAGCCGAGTGCTGGCAGGGCCGCGATGAACTCACGCAGGCGGCCGAGCCGGTGGGGCCAGGTGACGATGACCGAGGGACGGTACCGCTCGACCTGATCGCGGGCGAGCGGCGAGGTCAGCGATCCCGCGTCGACCCGGGTGCCAGACGTGTCGACAAGGTACGGGAGCACCAGCCGGCCAGCCTCGAAGGCGGCGCCGGGGTTGTCGGAGAGCACCCAGCCATCTGGCGGCGTCTGCGTGCGGATGATCTCCACGATCTCGCGCTCGGTCGGCCGGTCTCGCCGCTCGGCGGCCACCCGGGGAGCCTCACGGATCAGGTAGCGGTGGGCGCGATACAGATCGGGAAGGAACCACAGGTACGCGAACAACCCGGCAACCGCCAGCATGGCGGCCAGCATCTGTAGGGCGGGCACGGGCGCCTGCCGATCCCCGCTCCCCGGTGCGGCCCGCAGCCCTGACGGCTGCGCTGGACCCAGTAGCGCTACATCCGTTCGGGCTACGTGCGCGCTGAATCGGACCGCCAGCCACCGGCGAACCTCATCGACGCCCAGGCCAACCCCGATGGCGGCGAGCAGCGCGATCGGGGGCACCAGATAGACGATGTGCTTATCCGAGAGGTCGCCATAGACGGCGAACATGGCGAGAATCGCCGCCCCCCAGAGCGCGAGGGCGAGCGTCGGGGCGGGTCGTCGCCACAGTCCGAGCACGAGCCCTACGAACGCCAGCAGGTAGAAGCCGGGTAACTCGCGGCGCATGACGTTCGCGGTGAGCCGCAGGTTTGGGCTGAGATCCACGCCTGACTGATGGCCAGCTCCTGTCCGGTACGCACCCAGATTGTCCCAGACCTGCGCCGGCCCGAGCGCCACGATAACGATCGCGCAGATCGTGGCAACAACGGCACCGTAAAGGACGACGTCGAACGCGGCGCGCCGTGCCCTGTCCAGCCTTCCCCGCTCCCGCGTGCGGACGCCCTCACCCGTCAGTCCCCTCTCCCACACGCGGGCGAGGGGGCTGCGGAGCGGGCGGCCGTCCTCGCGGCGTGCGAGCGCTGACGCCACCAGCAGTACCAGCAGCGCAGCTCCGACGTGCACGACCATCGGCTTGATCAGGAGCGCCAGTGCACAGCAACTGGCCGATACCACCAGCCAGCGCCGAGCACCCGTCGCGCAGTAGGCCAGAATGGCGCCCAGGGCCAGCAGGGCCGGGGCAAGTGTGGGGACTTCGGCTAGCGCGAGCCGGGAGTCTTCGAGGAAGACCGGGCTCAGCCCAAGAATCACGATAGCCGCTAGCCCGGCGGCCGGCCCCCCGATGGCGCGGGCGGTCCACCAGGCCCCGCCCAGCGCAACGAGCGAGCAGGCGACGACGCCGGAGCGCACGGCCTCGAGCGTCTGCCCGAAGGCCACGAAGAACGGATAGAGCAGGTCGAGGAGCAGCGGCCCCTGCGACGAGAAGATGTCGCGGAACGGCCGATAGCCGGCTGACATCAGCAGCAGTTGCTCGCTGCGGATTCCTTCATCGAACGAGCCGACGTAGGCGTCCAGGTTCTGCGTGCGTAGCCACAGCGCACCAGCAAGCAGCAGAAGACCCGTGAACACCTCGGCAAGCCGGCCAACGCGACGGGGAACTGCCAGAGAGCGCGGTGGTGCGAGCGTGGTCTCGGCCATCTACGGCCGAGAGTGTGACGGATCGTGGTGTGAGACGTCCACGAGCGCCGGTCCCTCCGGGGCGTACCGGATGCTGGCGTCACTCCTGTCTGCACGCGTTCGCGCACGAGATGGCCGTGCCATCTCGATGCTGCGGAAGTAGACAGGGCGTGCCGTTCTTATGCCGCGTGGTCGCGGCCTGACTCGCGCGGCCGGCACGGATGGGCACGCATCCTGCCATAGTTCTGTCGTGTGGCTGTGGTCTCGTCGTACAGGGCGAGACGCGAAAGCGCCACGTCAGACAGAGACGTCAGACAGAGATCGGAAAGGTAAGGAGAAGTCGATGAACGCCATCAAGAGGTCGTTACTGAGCGCGGGAGTCAGCCTGATGCTCGTTGGTGGATCGTTTGGGTTGAGCGCTCCGGCGTTTGCCCAAGCGCTCAATATCAGCCCAGATGGTCCAAGCGGCATTGTCGTCACCCCGGCGGAGCAGTTCAACAGTGGAATCCAGAACCAGGCGCTCGGCCACGATTTCACGAACCCCGGCATCGGTACCGTGAACTCGAGCATTGGCTCGGGTGGCGCGGCCAGCGGCAGCGCGGCTACCGGCCTCGGCTCATACACGTCGGGTAACTTCCAGGGTGGTATCGGTGAGGGGCTTGGCAACCAGCAGTGGCAGGTCTCGAGTGACGATCAGAGCGCAAACGGTGGCGACAATCCGAACTCGCCGGCCAGCTAAGTGTCACTCTCCTGGTGTTATCACCTGATGCTATTGCTCATCAGGGTGCGGGATACCCGGTCACGCACGACCGGGCATCTCCGCATACGAGAGGAGTACGGTAGCTGACGCACGTCGCTCCACATTGTGGACACGAGATATAGATACGGGCCACGGCAGTTGCCGTGGCCCGTGTTGAATTCAAAGAGCCCCGAACGGGTCTCTTGCCGTGCTAGTCGTCGTCGACGCCGGCACCGGTGTCGGCATCATTGCTCAGTGGGTCGCCACTGGGTCCCATGGGATCCTGAATGATGTCCCCGCCGCCCTCGTCCAGCTCGAACAGGTATCGCATCAGCCCGCTCCTTTTCCACACTGCATCGAATCACAGGGCGTCAGCCGCCCTCACGCTCCGCCACGTGGACATTCTCACGAGCGGACGTGCGGTCTAAACATAGCGCAGAGGTTGGGGTGCGTCAAGACATTTCGATCCGCTTCTCTCACGACCCGAGAGATGACGAGCATTCCCTCATCGCCCGTGATCGAGGTGAGCGCCCGATCGTGCTGAACGTTCGGCCACTCGTTCGTCTCGCGAACCTCGCTTCCGTCGATTCCGTCCTGGTCCGGTACACTCTGCGGAATGGCTACCGCCGAGCGGCACTTCGCCGGGCAACCGGGGCATCCAGAGGCCACGTTCGCACGCCCCGGCCCTACTCGTCGGCAGCGCGCCGGGCAGTTCACCACGGTAGGGCTGATTCTGCTGCTGACCGCTTTCGGCCTCTGGATTCGTCTCGACGGCCTGACGGGCTGGGATGGGACGCTGAGCGTCGACGAGGCGCGCCTCGCGCTGGCGGCACGAGGTGTTCGCGAGCACGGCCTTCCACGCCTACCATCGGGTTGGATCTACACGCGCGGGTTGCTCGCGACCTACGCCGTTGCCCCCTCATTCGCACTCCTCGGTGAGACTGACTTCGCGGCGCGCTTCCCCAGCACGCTCGCCGGCGCGGCGCTCATCCCGGTAGCCTTTCTGCTCGGACGGGAGGTCGCGGGCCGGGTAGGCGCGCTGTTCGTGGCCGGGTTCGTCGTGGGCCACCCTTCGCTCGTGGTCTGGTCACGCCAGGCATGGTTCTACGCCCTCTACGTGCTGCTCTACAGCGCAGCGCTGCTCTTCATCGTGCGCGCCCACCGACACGGCCGCCCGCGCGATCAACTCCTTGGCGGCGCACTCGTCGGACTTACGCTCTTTACCCAGGAGCTCGGTATCTTTCTGGTGGCGCCACTCGGGCTCCAGGTAGCCGCACGGCTGTGGGCGACACGACGCGAGCGACGCACCTGGTTGGCGCCGCTTGGGGCGCTCACCATCGTCGGAACCGCCAGCCTGGTGCTCTGGGTGCTGGTGACGACGCTTCGTGCGAGCAGCCTCGTCGGCGCGTATGGTGAGGTTGCGGAGTACGTCAGTCCGCACGCTGACTGGTCATCGTTCCGGTTCTACGGCCGGATGCTCCTCGACGGCCCCGGCCTGCTGCTCCTGGCCGCACTCCTCGGGCTGCCGCTCGCGATCGCGCGGCGACGCCTCGATACCGCCATCCTCTGGTTTGCACTGCTGGTTCCGTTCGTCCACGCCGTCTTCATCATTCCACGCGGGCCGCAGGAGCGCTACGGGCTCACGCTCCTGGTCGTGCTGGCCGTGTTGGCGGCACAGGCCGTGCAGGGGCTGGCGAGCGCCGGATTGACCGGCGTGGTACGAGCGTCGGGAACCTGGCCGCGCTGGTCGCAGATCGGAGGGCCGCTATCACCTACTCTTGTGACTGCCATCGTGCTGCTGACGATGCTCGCGGCGCACCAGAACATCGCGCGGGCGGTCGAACGCGCCGCACTCTCGGCCCGCGAGGGGTCGTGGCTGCGCGCAGTCCGAGCACAGGGCATCGGACCTGACGACCTCGTCATGACCGACGTCCCAACTGTCGTCGGCTGGTATGTCGGCGGCGTCGACTTCTGGGTCAGCAGCAAAGACTTCGAGAAGTACACCACGTACGTCGACGGCGTTCGCGCCGACGTGCACACCGGGGCGGTGCTGATCCGGACGACCGCTGACTTCGACCGGCTCGTCGCTCAACCTTATACCGGCCACACGCTCTGGGTGATCGGCTCGGGGCGCAGCTATCAATGGGGCGAACTACTCGACGACGATGTGCGGGGCCTGCTCGAACGCCGAGCGGCCGAACGCATCAGCAGCGGTGAGAACGTCAGAATTCTCCGTCACGACCTCCGCGCTGCCTCTTGACAACGCCAGCCCAAACAGGTAGTCTCGCGGTGTCGTGGAACAGCGGCGGAGAACGCCGCAAGCACTCCCCGGTCCATCCCCAGGCAGGCAACGGTCGCCGCGCCCGTGCGGCCTGCCGGGACCCAGGTCGGACGAGGGGACGCAGGAGGTGGATTTAGGACGCGTCATCAGGGGTAGTTCCCGGTCAAGGTCCATCTCAGGACATCCCCTCGCAAGCGCGGCAACCTGTGGTTCAACGTTTTCGGAGGATTGGATGCGTAAGTTCACGTCTCTCGCCGGCGCGGCGCTGCTCGCCGCCGTGTCGCTCGTGACCCCTGCTTCGTCGGTAAGCGCTGCCGAGATGGCGCAGGCCGGCGGCAGTTGTGGTCCGGCCGTCGGCAACTACGCCATGGACAATGCCGATGCTGCCGATTTCCCTGGCGGCGGAACGACCACGCCGGCCCTGTTCTTCAAGGTCGACTACTCGGGCCTGCCGGCTCCGACGACGGTCGGCATCATCCGCTACTACAACGACATGCAGTCGTACCAGGGCGTGTCCACGTTCGTGGCACAGGGTTCGGGCGGCTCGTTCGAGAGCGCGGTCCGAGCGAACATCAACCCCGCCGCACAGGGTGCTGAGGGTAGTCAGTTCCCGAAGGCTGGCCGTGCGGATGGCCCGGTCACCTCGCAGAAGGGTGCTGGCGGCTCCGGCTCGAGCGGCTACGGTGGTGGCGGCGGCCTGATGCCCGGCAACTACATCTTCCAGGTCTACACGGGCGCGCTCGAGCAGACCCCGAATGGCCCGGTCTTCGTGACCTCGCCGTCGGGCTACCTCGGCACCTTCACCTGCGGCGTCTCGGACTAATTCACCGAGACTCCCAGGACGCCCCTGGCTTGAAGGGAGGCTTGCCCGGCCGGGCAAGCCTCCCTTCGCGTTCAGACTGGCAGCACGACGCCGCCAACGTTCCGTTCGTCACTGGATGGCTCATCTGAGGACGCGAGCACGTCTCCTTACCCGGCGTGCCGCGCGTCGAATCCCTGACCGATGGTGCACGGCCTCAGGTGACGTGCATGGGGGTTGGATGGTGAACCTCGCGTCGCAACTGGCCGGCGCCATGCTGGCCCTGGCCGCGCTCGTCGCGCTCGTATTCGTCACGCCCGCGCTCGTCACGCCCGCGCAGGCTCAGGTGACGTTCATGGCGGCTGGCGGGTCATGTGGCTATCAGCCTGGCGAATACGGTCTGACCGACGTCAACTCCCGATGGACACACGACGCCGGAGAGTCCGTGCCCGCGCTCTACTTTCGGATCGAGTACGCGGGTGTCCCGGCTCCGACGACGGTTGGGGTCATCGTTCGATACAACGGCGAACTGGAGAGCCAGACCGCCCTTCAGACGTTTACGGCCGAGACTCCGGGCGGGACGTTCGAGAGCGCGCTCAACGCCGCGGTGTCGCCCGATGCACAGGGCTTCGCCAACAGCCTCAATCAGGCGCGCCGTGGCGCAGCCGATGGCCCGACCGACGCCAACCGGTCGACCCGGCCCCAGAATAGTCCCTCGCAAGGGAGCCTGATGCCAGGTGACTACGTGTTCTACGTCTATACCGGGGCAATGATGGACACCCCGGAGGGCCGCAAGTTCGTCGCCGACGAGCGAGGCTACCTCGGGACGTTCTCCTGCGGCGTCTCGACCGAACAGGGCTCAGGCCCGGGCTGATCTCCAGTCCACACCCGAGGCATGCACTCGGAGCGTCGCCATCCGCGCTGGAGCGGGAGATGATCGGAACGACCCTTGTCCGCCGACCGTTCTCCTCGGCTGAGACGAGCGTCCTGACCTCGCGCCTGCTGCTCGGCGGGCTAACGCTCCTGACCGCTCTGGTCGGCATACTCGTCGCGGTCACCATCGTCGCGGCAGTCGTACCGCACGAGGTCGCCATCAATCTCCCGGATGGTGTCGCGGACGTCCAGCCGGCCGCCGAGATCCGAGCGACCGTTTCAGGGTTTGGCGCCACGTTCGAGAGCGCATCGCTCGTCGAGGTGACGATCGCACCGGATGGGCGAACTGGGGTGGAGCACGAGGTTCCTGCTCGCGCCGAACTCACCCGAGTCGGCCGCTGGCCCGACGAATCCGAGCTCGCGATCCGGCCGGCCGAGGGTACTTTCCGTCCTGACGCGATGTATCGATTGACAGTACGAGGGACGGCCTTCGCTCCGACCGTCCTCGGGCCAGGACGCATCCCCATCGAGCGGGAGATACGCTTCTCGACCGCCCGCTCACCGCGGCCCTTCGGGCTGGCGCCTCAGTACCGGTTGAAGTGGAACGAGCCGCTACGTATTACCTGGGACACGCCTCTGGACCACGTCAGCTTCGACGTCTCGCCCCCGGTCGCGTTCCGTGGCTGGATCGACACCACGGATCGACGCCAGTCCTTCCTCGCCGTCGACGAGCCGGCGGATGGCACGACCTATCAGATACGGGTGGTTGTCGCGCACGGCACCAACGGCATCCCCACCCAGCGGCCGATTGTCACGACAGCCACGTACCCGTCGCGCCTGCGCCTGGACGACGTCGAAGACCCCCGCATAGTCGAACTCGGCAATCCGTTCACCCTGCGCTTCAGTGCTCCCGTGGACCGGGTCGCGCTCGAGGTCTCGCCAGCGGTGGCGAGCAGCGTGCAGGTCGACCGCCGGGATCCGCGTGCCATTGACGTCACACTCGACCAACTGTCCCAGGGGACAACCTACACCGTCACGGTGCGTGAAGCCGTCTCGCGCGACGGCGCGCCGCTCGACGGGCAACCGATCGTCCACGTCAAGACGCCGGATGCGCTCGCCGTCGAGGCGCTGGACATGGGCGAGAGCGGCCCGCGCGTTTCGACGAAGGCCCGCCCAACGCTCGTCTTCAGCCAGCCGATCCGGGACCGCCGCCGCGCCGCCAGCGCGCTCGCGCTCGATCCGCCGGTGGCAGGCCGTTGGGAGTGGCTCGATGACCGGCATGTCCGCTTCAATCCGCTCCGAGCCCTGCCATTCAACACCGAAGTGACGGTCAAGGTCCGAGCCGGCCCGGACGGCCCGCGCTCGACCTCCGGAAGCTACATCGATGGTTCTCTGGCGCTCGCGTTCCTGACTGAGTCGGACAAGCTCATCGACGTAGACGTGACCCACCAGATGATGACGCTCTATCAGGAAGGGCGGGTCGTCCGCACGTTCTCCATAGCCACGGGCGTTCCCGGCGCAGACACACCGCTTGGCGAGTTCGCGGTCGAGTACAAGATGCCGGTAGCGCGTTTCCGGGGTACCAACGTCAGCGGCTCGACCTACGACATCCCGGACGTCCGTTGGGTGCTGGCCTTCATGGGCGATTACACGATTCACGGCGCCTATTGGCGTGCGAACTTCGGGGCACCCGGCAGCAACGGCTGCGTCAGCCTGACCGATGCTGACGCCAAGACCCTGTTCGACTGGGCGCCGGAGGGCACTCGGATCACGATCCACTACTGACGAGCGGCGAGCGGTGAGTGGCTTTACTCACCGTTCGTCACTCGCCGCTCAGTCGCTCCAGCGGACGAGGCCGAGCGGGAACGGGATGGGCAGGCTGGGGTGGTGGGGCGTAACCCGCACCGCGTAGCCATGTTGCCCGCTTCGGACACTGCGGACGTCGCGCACACCAAAGCGATACATACCATCGCCGACGTGCTTTCGTAGTTCGAGCGGCGTCAGCGTGAACCCGTCGAGGACGCCGTCCCCATCGACCGGACCGAGCGCCAGGGCGACGTTGACCTCGGTCGGCTGAAGGTCGCCGAGGGTCACGTCCGCCTCGACGTCGAAGGCTGCGCCCGCCTTGACCGTGTCGGCAAGGCCATCCACCCGCACGATCTGGACGCGCGGCCACTGCTCGAGGACGTGCGTGCCCCAGGCCGCGACTTCGCGAGCCGGCTCGAGCTCGCGCTCGGAGAGGCAGCGTACGTCGTGCGCGGCCGGCTCGTAGAAGCGGGTGAGATAGTCGTGCACCATCCGATCGCTACTGAAGACCGGTGGCAGACCACCCATCGAGGCCCGCATCCGAGCGATCCAGCCGAGCGGAAGCCCGTTCGCGTCGCGGTCGTAGAAGAGGGGCACGATCTCCCGCTCGAGCAGATCGTAGAGCGAGGTGCTCTCCAGGTAGTCCTGGTAGCTCAGGTCGTCGTAGCTGCGCCGGTCGCCGATGGCCCAGCCGAGGCCAGCCCGGTACGCCTCATCCCACCAGCCGTCGAGTGTCCCGACGTGGAGGGCGCCGTTCGCGACCGCCTTCATGCCGCTGGTGCCGCTCGCCTCCATCGGCCGACGCGGGGTATTGAGCCAGATATCCACGCCCTGCACCATCCGGCGCGCTACGCCCATGTCGTACTCTTCGAGGACGATGATCCGGCCACGGACGTCCTCGCTGCGCGAAAGCTGGAGCAACTGGCGCAGTAGCTCCTTGCCGCCGTTGTCCGACGGGTGGGCCTTGCCACCGAAGATGAACTGGACCGGGCGATACGGATCGTTCACCAGCCGCATCAGGCGGGCCGGGTCGCGCAGCAGCAGCGTCGCCCGCTTGTAGTCCGCAAAGCGGCGCGCGAAGCCGATCGTCAGCGTCTTCGAGTCAAGCGCTTCGACGGTCCGACTCACCTCCGAGGGGCCGGCCCCCTGACGGGCAAGCTGCGTCGCGAGGCGAGCCCGTGCGAAGTGAACCAGTTCCCCCCGCAGCCGCTCGTGGCGCTCCCAGAGGTCGCGTGCCGGCAGGTCGTCGACGGCCTGGGTCCGCTCGATCGACTCGAGCTGGCCAGACCAGCTTGCAGGGATCCTGATCCGAGCGTGCAGTTCGCTGAATTCTGGAGCGACCCAGGTGCGGAGGTGCACACCGTTCGTGACGCTCCCAATCGGCACTTCATCGATGGCGAGGCCCGGCCAGACGCCACCCCAGAGCCGGCGCGAGAGGTCGCCATGCAGGAGGCTCACGCCGTTGCTGCGGGCTGCGAGCCGGAGCGCCAGAATGGTGAGCGAGAACGGCTCGGCCTCATCGTGCGGGTGGAGCCGTCCGAGCGCCATGAACTCGCTTCGGGACAGGCCGAGCGAGCGATAATAGTCGCCCAGGTAGTAATCGATCGTGCCCGGCTCGAAGGCGTCGTGCCCGGCCGCAACCGGCGTGTGCGTGGTGAAGACGAGACCGGCCGCGGACATCGCTCGCGCCTCGGTAAAACCCAGCCCGTGTTCCTCGATGAGCTGGCGGATACGCTCCAGCGAAAGGAACGCTGAGTGCCCCTCATTCATGTGACAGACTTCAGGCCGTCGGCCGAGCACGTCGAGCGCGCGCAGCCCCCCGATTCCGAGCAGCAGTTCCTGGCGAATCCGCATGTCTCGATCGCCGCCGTAGAGCCGGCTGGTGATGACACGGTCGGATGGGGCGTTCTCTTCCAGGTCGGTATCGAGCAGATAGAGCGTGATCCGCCCGACCTGCACGTGCCACACCTGAGCGAACAACTCGCGGCCCGGGAAGGCCAGCGCGATCTTGATCTGCTTGCCGTCCTTGCCGAGCGCCGGCCGAATCGGCAGGCTGGACGGCTGGTGGTCGGGGTAGTACTCTTCCTGCCAGCCATCCGGCCGGAGCCGCTGCTGAAAGTAGCCGTTCCGGTAGTACAGTCCGACGCCGGTCAGGTTCAGGTTGAGATCGCTCGCCGACTTGAGATGGTCGCCGGCGAGGACACCCAGGCCACCCGAGTAGATCGGCAGGCATTCAGCCAGACCGAACTCGGCCGAGAAGTAGCCGACACGGGGCCGGCTGTTGAGCTCCGCCTGGTCGACGTCCAGGTACGCCGCGAGCTCGGCAGCGGCGCCGGCGAGCTCGCGGCGATAGCCGGGATCCTGAGCGGCTTCGTCGAGACGGGCCTGATCCGTCGTCCGTAGCAGCAGCACCGGGTTGTGGTTCGTCGACTCCCAGCGGGCCGGATCGAGGCGGCGGAACAGTCCGGCCGTCTGGTGGTCCCAGGTCCAGCGCAGGTTGTACGCCAGATCGACGAGGCCGGCCAGTGGAGCGGGAATCTGAGGGACGACGGTGAAGACGCGGGAAGGTCGAATCATACCAACCGATCTTTGAACGCCCACGAGCCTACGGTATGGACGTTTGCGCGCTGAGTATACGATCGGACATGGACCACGGGAAAACTCGCCGCTCGTCCACATTGCCTGACGGCCCGAGTATCGCCCGGGTCTCGCTCGACTGACCCGACTGTCGAGACAGCCGTGACTACCCCCTGGGTGACGGGCGAGTTGTACGAGTGATTGTCCTGCATGTCGGTAACGAGCGCAGTGGGGGCAGCGGGACGAGGTCGGGTGTGCTGGCAGCACCGTTCGCGCCCGGCGACCTGCTCGCCCGAGGTCGTGCTGCGTGAGGCCGCGAGGCCCCGAGGGGGCGCCGCTCGACGTCGCTCAAAGCCGTGTTTGCTATACTTTACGACGGCGTCGCACACCGTCGTTGGCGCGGCCATTCTGGCCGCGCCTTTCTTGTGCCAGGGAACTATGTCGACCACCATGCTGCCCGAGACGACCGTTCGGACCGATCTTCGAAATATTGCGATCATCGCCCACGTCGATCACGGCAAGACTACCCTGGTCGACGCGATGCTCAAGCAGAGCAACATCTTCCGCGCCAACCAGGCGGTTGGGGAGCTGATCCTCGACTCCAACGCCTTGGAGCGCGAGAAGGGCATCACCATCCTGGCCAAGAACACGGCCGTCGTGTTCCGAGGCGTCACGATCAACATCATCGACACGCCCGGCCACGCCGACTTCTCCGGCGAGGTCGAGCGAGTGCTCAACATGGCGGACGGCTGCCTGCTACTCGTCGACGCCGTCGACGGGCCAATGCCGCAGACGCGCTTCGTGCTTGGCAAGGCGTTGGAGTTGAAGCTTCGACCGCTGGTCGTCATCAACAAGATCGACCGGCCGAACGCCCGCCCGGACGTCGTGCTAGGGATGGTCCAGGACCTGTTCCTCGAGCTCGCCACCCACGAGGATCAGCTCGAGTTTGAGGTGGTCTACACGAACGGCCGCGCCGGCCACGCCGGCCGGTCGCCCGAGAATCCCGCGCCGTCGCTGGTACCACTGTTCGAGGCGATCCTGGAGTACATCCCGGCCCCGAAGGCGGATCTCGACGGCAGCTTTCAGATGCTCGTCACCAGCATCAGTTACGACGACTACCGCGGCCGGACCGGCATTGGGCGGGTGGCACGCGGCAGCTATCGGCCGGGCGATGCGCTGGTCGTCTTGAACGCCGAGGGCACGGCTGTCCCTCAGCGCGGCAGCCAGGTCTTTCGCTACGAGGGACTGGCGCGCGTGCCGGTCGAGGAGGCGCGAGCCGGCGACATCGTGCTCATCAGCAGCCTCGAAGGCGTCCAGATCGGCGACACCGTCGCGGCGGCCGGCCAACCTGAGCCGCTGCCACGGCTCGAAGTCGAGCAGCCGACCGTCCAGATGACGTTCGGGGTCAGTACCTCCCCGATGGCCGGCCGCGAGGGCAAGTTCGTCACCAGCCGTCAGCTCCGGGCGCGGCTCTGGCGGGAGCTCGAAACGAACGTCGCCCTGCGGGTCGAGGAGACCGACAGCGCGGATGTGTTCCTGGTCAGTGGGCGCGGTGAGCTCCACCTGGCGATCCTGGTCGAGACCATGCGGCGAGAGGGGTACGAGTTCGAGGTCTCGCGGCCGCAGGCGATCACCCGGATGGTCGACGGACACCGCAAGGAGCCGATCGAGCACCTGGTCGTGGACACGGCCGATGGGTTCGTTGGGCCGCTCACCGAGCAGTTGGCGGCCCGTCAGGCCCAGATGACCAACCTTGAAAACGATGGCAACGGACGGGTCCGGCTCGAATACAGCATCCCGACCCGGGGCCTGATCGGCTTTCGCAACGCCTTCCTGACGATCACGCGAGGCGAAGGGCAGATGTCGAGCTTACTCGTCGGCTTCGAGCCGATGCGCGGTCCGCTCCAGGCGACCCGGAACGGCTCGCTGGTCGCCTCCGAGGCCGGCCTCGCCGTCACCTATGGGCTGGCGAACGCCCAGGGGCGCGGCCAGACGTTCGTCGAGCCGGGCACCGAGGTGTACGAGGGGATGGTGGTCGGACTGCACATCCGCGAGGAAGACTTGGCGGTGAACGTCTGCAAGGAGAAGAAGCAGACCAACATCCGCTCCTCCACGGCCGACATCGCGATCCGGCTCACGCCGCCCATCAAACTCACGCTGGAAGAGTCGCTCGATTTCCTGGCCGCCGACGAGCTCCTGGAAGTCACGCCGCGGTCATACCGACTGCGGAAGCGGCTGCTGACAGCCGAGGAGCGCTCCAGGGCGCGCAAGCAGGGAGCCGCACGCTAGGCTCGGCCCGGTATCCTTTCGAGGCTGGCGGCCGGTCTGGCCACCACACCGCCAGACCGGCTCGCGAGTGTGCGGCGGCTCGATGCAGGTGGCGAGGGTGAGCACGTAGGGTGAACGACGAGGCGAAGGAGAGTCAGTGGCAGGAGTTTCCGCTCCTGCCGGGCGAGCGCGCCGCCTACGAGTTGACACGCGTGGTGTACCAGGGCGCCACGGCGTTTCAGCGCGTCGAGATCGCAGATACACGCTCGTCAGGCCGAGCCCTCTTCCTGGACGGTGCACCCCAATCGGCCGAGGCCGACGAGTTCGTCTACCACGAGGCGCTGGTGCACCCGGCCCTCGTCGCACACCCGGCACCCCGAAGTGTCTTCATCGCCGGCGGCGGCGAAGGCGCCGCCCTCCGCGAAGTGCTCCGGCATCCAGGCGTCGAGCGAGCCGTGATGGTCGACATCGATGGCGAACTGGTCGAGGTCTGCAAGCAGCACCTGGAGGTCATGCATCGGGGCGCCTTCGACGACCCGCGCGCCGTCGTCGTCGCGGGCGACGCGCTGGCCTATCTCCGCGAGCACGACGAGCGCTTCGACGCCCTCATCGTCGACCTCGTAGACCCCGACGACGAGGGACCGATCGGCGACCTGTACGGCGAAGCCTTCTACCGGTTGGCCGCGTCACGGCTCGCCGAGGGCGGCATCCTGGCGCTCCAGGCGTACACGTTCGGTCCGGGGCGGATGGAGTGGGTGGTGCGGATCGCCGCCACGCTGCGGCGGGTCTTTCCGCTCGTCCATCCGTACCGGGTCGAGGTGCCGTTCTTCCGCGACTCCTGGGCGCTCTGCACCGCCTCCTACCTGCGCGATCCACAGGCGTTGCCCGGCCGATACGTCGACACCATCCTGAGCGAGCGCGGCATCGCGCCGGCCCTGCGCTTCTACGACGGCATCAGTCACACCTCGATGTTCGCGCTCCCGAAGTACGCCCGCGCCGCTCTGAACGAGTGACGCGAGCACGCGAACGTATGGGCGGCCGGTCGGAATCGGGGTGGATGGCAGCGATGCTGCGCGACGAGCGTAGCCAGGGCCGGGCCGGCTGGATCTCCGTCGGCTCGGCCATCACCGGCGGCGCGGCTCTCGTCGGTTCTACGGCCTGGGGAGCCTACCTCGCCCGGCTGCTGAGCCGCTCGCTCCACATGCTCCAGCAGGAGGGGTATCAGACCGCCCGCTTCCTCGCCTGGACTGCCTCGAAGCGCGAGCGCTGGGGGCCGACGCCCCGCCTCGCCACCGGGATCGGGATGGTGGCGCTTGGCGCGGTCGACGCGGCGCTCGGAGGACGCCTGACGTCGTCGCCGCTCGCGCCTGCCGCCTGGAGCGCACTCGGCGGCTGGCGCTGGAGAGAAGCCGCACCCGGACCGGCCGCGAAACCGCTCGCCTGGACGGCACGAATGAAGCGGCTTGCGGCCGGTGCGAGTGCCTTGGCCCTCGGGCTGGCAGCCGGGCCGGCATTTGGGCTGGCGCTCCGGGGTGGTGCAGCACGCCGCTACGTGCTGCCCGCCCTCGTAATCGGTGGCGGTGCGGCGAGCCTCGCCATGCCGGGCGTCGTAGCCGGCGCGAACGTGCTGCTCTGGCCAGTCGAGGAAGCGTTCCGACGCTACTACCTTGCCGACGCCCGCCGAGTGCTCCGACGCTGCCGCCCGACGGTCGTCGCGGTCGCCGGGTCGTACGGCAAGACCAGCACCAAGGAGTTCACGGCTGCGATCCTCGGCGCGCGCTGGAGCGTGCTGAAGCCGCCGGGTAGCTACAACACGCCGATGGGGCTCTGCCGGATCGTCCGGGAGCGCCTTGAGCCGTCGCACGATCTGTTCGTCGCGGAACTGGGTGACTACCAGCCGGGCGAGATTCGCGACCTCTGCCGGCTGGTCGGGCCGCGCGTCGGCATCCTGACCACGATCGGGCCGGAGCACCTGGAACGCTTCAAGACGATGGAGCGGATCGTCCAGGCCAAAGAGGAGCTACCGGACGCGCTTCCTCCGGACGGCATCCTGGTCGCCAACCAGGACGATCCACTCATCCGCCCGATTGCGGACCGAGCCGAGCGGCGCGGCCTACGGGTGATCCGCTACGGTCAGCGCGCTGCTGGCGCCCAGATTCGCGCCCAGGACGTCCGCACGACCCGCGACGGCCTCCGCTTCACGGTCGAGGCAGACAGGCACGGTACGGCAGTGTTTCAGGTCGGGTTGCTCGGGCGGCACAACGTGATGAACGTGCTCGCGGCGACCGGCGCGGCGCTCGTGCTTGGGATGTCGATCGAGGAGATCGCAGCGGCAGCCAGCACCATCGAGCCGGTCGAGCACCGGCTCCAGCCGATCCGAGGCGTCGGCGGTGTGCTGGTCATCGACGACACCTACAACTCGAACCCGCGCGGCGCGGCCGAGGCTCTCACTGTCCTCGGCGAGATCGAGGGCGGGAAGAAAGTCTTCGTCACACCCGGTATGATCGAGCTTGCGGAGCGCGAGAACGACGAGCACCGTGCCCTCGGGCGGCACGCGGCGGAAGTGGCCGACTATGTGATCCTGGTCGGCCCAGAGCGGACCCGCCCGATCCGAGCCGGCTTGCTGGAGGCCGGCTTCCCCGAGGAGCGAATCTTGGTGGTGCGGAGCCGGGACGAGGCGACGGGAGCGCTGCGGGGGCTGCTGGCAGCAGGGGATGTGGTGCTCTGGGAGAACGACCTGCCAGATACGTTCGTGGAATCCCCTCCCCCTCCGCTGGAGCCTCCTCCCCTCTCAACTGCCGCTCTCGCACGCGGGAGCGGGGGAGACGAAGCGGACGGCTCGCCGCGTGTGAAAGGGGGCGTGGCAGGGACGCACGAGCGGACGGCCACTGCCGTTGGGGCCAGGACGGCCGTCACGAGCGACGGAGTGCGGTACGCGGTCGTGGATGGGCTGCGGATCGCATATCGTGTGGAGGGGCCAGTCGGCTTGCCGCCCGGTGCGCTGCCGGTGGTGGTGCTGCACGGCTGGGGGGCAAGCATCGCGGCGGTACGCCCGATCCAGGCGGGCCTGCGGGCCAGCCACCGCACCATCGCACTCGATCTGCCGGGCTTCGGGGAGAGCGATCCGCCGGCGACGGTCTGGGGCTCGGTGGAGTACGCGGCACTGGTGCGAGCGTTCCTGGCGCACCTGGGCATCGAGCGGGTGAGCCTCATCGGACATTCGCACGGTGGGCGGGTCTCGATCGTTCTGGCATCGTCGTATCCGTCGCTGGTGGACAAACTGGTGCTCGTCGATAGCGCCGGTCTTCGCCCGACGCACGGTCTCCGCTATCGCGCCCGCGTCTACGCCTATAAGGCCGGTCGCCGTGCCCTCGCCTCACCACTCCTCGCCGGGCGGCCAGGGGCCGTGCTTGGCGGCTGGTTCGGGCGTCGCTTCGGCTCGGCTGACTTTCAGGCGGCGAGCGGGGTGATGCGCGGCACGCTCGTGCGGGTGGTGAACGAGGACCACCGTGCCCGCCTCCCGAAGGTCGCGGCGCCGACGCTGTTGATCTGGGGCGAGAACGACGCCGAGACGCCGATCTCGGATGGCACGCTCATGGAGTCGATGATTCCAGACGCCGGCCTCGTCGTCTTCCCCGGCGCCGGCCACTACAGCTACGCCGACGATCTGGGGCGCTTCTGCCGCATCGTCGGGCATTTCCTCCAGTCCTGACACACCCGCGCGAGCAGGTTTGTAGCGCTCACGCGCCGGGGCGGCAGCGTGGGCGCGTGGAATGTGTATCATCGTCGGCGCGCCTCGCCGGTCGGCCCTGCTGCGCTGGCGGGGTCGAGCATCGGAGACTCCGGGAGTTGCATGAGCGAGCAGAGGCGCAAGCTGCGGGTGGCGGTGCTGTTCGGAAGCCGGTCCGTCGAGCACGAGGTGTCGATCATCTCGGCTATCCAGGCCATGGACGCCATGGACCCGCGGCGCTACGAGCCGCTGCCTATCTTCATCACCAAGGAAGGCCGCTGGTACAGCGGGCCTGACCTCCGCCGCATCGACGCCTACAAGGACATTCCCGCCCTGCTTGCACGTTGCCGGCCGGTCTACCTGCGGCCCGAGCCGTTCGGCGGACGGCTCTTCCTGGAGGAGTCCGGCCCGCTCGGCAGTCGCCGCACCCGGGCGACCGAGATCGACGTCGCCTTCCCGGTCATTCACGGCACTCATGGTGAGGACGGCACGATTCAGGGCCTCTTCGAGCTCGCCAACATCCCATACGTGGGGGCCGGCGTCGTCGGATCGGCGGTCGGGATGGACAAGATCTTGATGAAAGCCGCCTTCCACGCCCAGGAACTGCCGACCGTCAGCTATGTCTGGTTCACTCGCCGCCGCTGGTCGACCGACCGCGAGGGGGTGCTGGACGAGGTCGAACGGACCCTGCGCTACCCGCTCTTCGTCAAGCCAGCGAACCTGGGATCGAGCATCGGCATCACCAAGGCGAAGGACCGCGCGACGCTGGCCGAGGCGCTCGACGTGGCCAGCCACTATGACCGCCGCCTGCTAGTGGAAGAGAGCTTTGAGGGCGCCATCGAGGTGAACTGCGCGGTGTTAGGGAACGACGAACCCCAGGCGTCGGTCTGCGAGCAGCCGATTCGCTGGACCGACATCCTCAGCTATGAGGACAAGTACCTACGCGGCGGGGGAGCGAAGGGTACGAAGAGCGGGGCGTCCGACGATGCGGGTGAAGGGATGGCCTCACTCGACCGCCGGATCCCGGCCCCGATCCCGCCGGATCTGACCGCCGAAGTTCAACGGTTGGCCGTCGAGGCATTCCGAGCAGTCGACGGGGCGGGGCTGGCTCGCATCGACTTCCTGGTGGACCCGGTCAGCGGCACGATCTGCGTGAACGAGATCAACACGCTGCCCGGCTCGCTCTCGTTCTACCTCTGGGAGCCAAGCGGCGTGCCGTTCCCGGCCCTGCTGGATCGGCTGATCGAGCTCGCGCTGGAGCGGCACCGCGAGCGCCAGCAGACCACCTTCAGCTTCGACAGCGCTCTGCTCCACAGGTTCGGGAAGGGCGCCAAGGCGTAATCCGGGTCGAGCGTACCTCTCGGGCGCTAACCCTGCCCAGTTCCGGAGTCAGTCCACAAGCCGAGCGCGCTCCTGCTCGGCGAGGATGCGCCCAACCGTCTCCTCGGCCGTGAGCGCACTGGTGTCGATCCAGAGGCCAACACCTGCCAGTTCGGCCTGCATGATGGAACGCAAGTACAGAAAGGCCGGGGCGAGCGGTCCCTTCGGTCGGGAGCGGTCCCGCCGAAGCACTGTCTCGGGGTCAGGATCGAGCACCACGACGCGCACGTCGAAGAGCGCGAGCGCGTCGCGATAGCGCCCGAGACGGGTCCGCTCGACGACGACATAGTCGATGACCGGCACGAACCCGGCGTCCGCGAACGAACGTGCCAGCAAGCACTGCTGCTGCACGACGAGGTGCATTTGTCGACGCGACTCGTCGTTGGGCTCCTGGCCCGGCAGGACGGCACCGCTCCGGATGGCAGCCGCCAGCGCGTCGCCCTCGATGTGGGCGGCACGCGGCAGGCGTCGCGCCAGCAGCCCGGCGACCGTTGACTTGCCCGCCCCCGGCACCCCCGTGATGAGCCAGGCCGTTCGGACCGCTCCTGGCTGGGTTACATCGTCCACGCTGGCACGCCCTCCTCGTCCTGGCGATCCTAAACCCATAGTAGAGCCCGAGACTGGCGCAGCACTCGAATGGTCCAGCGCCCGCGGCTTTCATCGGGGCTTTGGTTTCGTCGGCGCGGCCGTGAGCGGCCAGTTCTCGGAGTCTGCCCGCTTGGACCGTGAATCCGAGCGGGTCTCCGAGCGGGTCTCCGAACGCACAGAGGCGCGCAGCGGGGTCTGGTATCCTCCGAACACTGCGCGGGCAGCACAGGCGCCGCTCCGCCGCCAGGGAGGATCCCGATGAAGGCAGCCATACTCAACGCCTATCAGACGCCCCTCGACATCGAGGAGGTCCAGATAGACCCGCCCAAAGAAAACGAGGTCAAGGTCAAGGTCGCGGCGACCGGTGTCTGCCACAGCGATTACCACGTCATGAAAGGTGAGTGGAAGTTCCCGTTGCCGGTCTTGCTCGGGCACGAAGCGTCCGGCTACGTCGATGAGGTCGGGCCGGGGGTGACCGCCGTCAAGCCGGGTGACCGCGTTGCACTCTCGTTCCGGCCCTGGTGCGGGCGCTGCCGGATGTGCATCCTCGGCCGCACCGTCCTGTGCGAGGGCTACACCGGCGACCGCTTCAAGATGCCGGACGGCACCTCCCGCGTTCACCGCAACGGCCAGGACATCCCGGTCCTCGGGCGGATGGGCAGCTTCGCCGAATACGTCGTGATGCCTGTCGAGCAGGTCGTGCCGATTACCCAGGACATCTCGATGGAAGAGCTGTGCCTGATCGGCTGCGCCGTCACGACCGGCGTCGGCGCGGTACTGAACGCGGCTAACGTCGAGCCGGGCGCGACCGTCGCGGTCATCGGCTGTGGCGGCGTTGGGTTGAACGTCATCCAGGGCGCAGCGCTGGTGAACGCGAGCAAGATCATCGCCGTCGACCTGCTCGACAACAAGCTCGACTACGCGGCCAGCTTCGGTGCAACCGATCTGGTGAACGCCTCGAAGGGCGACGCCGTCGAACAGGTCCGCGACCTGACGGGCGGCGGAGTGGATTACGCCTTCGAGGTCATCGGCAACGCCAGAACCGTCGAGCAGGCCATCCAGATGACGCGCGTGGCCGGCACAGCAGTCATCGTCGGGATGGCGCCGCAGGGTCAGACGGCCGGCTTCGATCCGCTGGTGTTCGTCCAGAAGGAGACGAAGTTGCTGGGCACCTGGTATGGGGGGGCGCGCCCGCGCCTCGACTTTCAGCGCTTCGTCGACCTGACGCTTGCCGGCAAGTTGAAGGTCAAGGAGATGATCTCCCGAACCTACAGCCTGGACGAGATCAATGAAGCCTACGACCGGCTGGGCCGGGGCGAGGTCGCCCGGAGCGTCATCACCTTCCCGAAGTAGCGGCCGGATAGGAGTATCCCGCGACATTCAGGCATGGGGCGGGCCAGGCCGGGCAGTTTGGCCCGCCGGGTGTAGACCAGGTGGCGGCCGACTGGCCGTCGCTGTCTACGCCCAGCCCGGCCCTCGCTCAGATCGCCCGGCCCTCGCTCAGATCGCCCGGCCCTCGCTCAGATCACCCGGCCCTCGCTCAGATCACCCGGCCCTCGCTCAGATCACCCGGCGGTCGCGGAGAGCAGCCAGCGCCTTGGGGTCCAGACCGAGCAGCCTACCAAGCACATCGTCGGTGTCCTGACCGACGTCCGGCCCGGCTGACCGGATGGCACCCGGCGTGGCAGTCAGGCGCGGCACGATGCCGGGCATCAGCAGACGGCCCAGGCGTGCGTCCGGGAGGTCGACGAGCATCTCGCGGGCCTGGTACTGGGGGTCGTTCGCGATGTCCTCGACCGAGTAGACGGGGCCGGCCGGGACGTCGGCCTCGTTCAAAATCGCCATCGCCTCGGCGAGGGTGCGCGTCGAGGTCCACTCGGCGATGAGCGCGTCGAGGTTGCCCGCGTTCGCCCGTCGCGCCTGATTCGTGGCGTAGCACGGGTCGTGGGCGAGCTCCGGCTGGCCAATAGCGGCGCTGAAGCGGCGGAAGATGCCGTCCCCGTTCGCGCCGATCGCCAGCCAGTGCCCATCGGCCGTGGGATAGGTGTTCGAGGGGGCTGAGCCGCCGAGCAGATTACCGGTCCGCTCGCGGACGCGCCCGTCGTAGCCATACTCAGGCACGATCGCTTCGAGCATCGAGAACACCGACTCCATGAGCGCCACGTCGACCACCTGTCCCCGGCCGGTCTGCTCCGCGACGCGCAGCGCCATCAGCGTGCCGACAACGGCATAGAGCCCGGCGATGCTGTCGCCGATGCTGAGCCCGATCCGGAGCGGCGGGCGGTCCGGCCAGCCGGTGATGTAGCGAATACCGCCCATCGACTCGGCAATGTTCCCGAAGCCCGGCCGATGGCTGTACGGCCCGGTCTGCCCGAATCCGGAGATGCGGACCATCACCAGGGCCGGATTCACGCTCGCGAGGTCGTCGTAGCCGAGCCCCCACGTCTCCATTCGACCCGGTCGGAAGTTCTCGATCACCACCTGACACTCGCGGGCCAGTCCACGGACGATCTCACGCCCCTCGGCGGTCCGCAGATCGACGCTGACGCTGCGCTTGTTGCGTGACTGCGCCAGCGACCAGAGCGAGCCGTGCTCGGTGACGAAGCTCCAGGTCCGGAGCGGGTCGCCGCTCTCGGGCGGCTCGATCTTCAGGACGTCAGCGCCGAAGTCGGCCAGGATCCGGCCGGCAAACGGGCCGGCAATGAGCGAGCCAAGCTCGAGGACGCGCACGCCCGCGAGCGGGCCGGTTGGCGGGGTGTCGGACATCGAGCGAGTGCTCCTTCTCCTGGCGAATGAGGGCGGCGGGCGCATTATCGGCCAGAGCATGGGCCTCCGCCCACCGGCCCATCCACCGGCCTCAACCCCTCGATCGGCCCGATGGCGACGTCCGAGCCGAGGTGCGCGAAGCTCGCCCCTGCTCTGTCTGATCCTCACCACTCTTTGGGCAAACGCCCACACGAGCCTGCCCATTGGCCCTTTGACACGACCAGACGATGCGCGTATGCTCGGCGGGATGCTGGCCGCTGACCGGCCGCCGGAAGGCGCATGTGCCCGATCTGCTGACCGTCGCCACGCCATCAGCCACCCTGCCGACCGGGCCGGACGCTTCGCCGATGGTGTTGAGCGGCGAGCAGCGCGCCATCGTCGAGCATCTGAGCGGCGGAGTGCTGGTGCTGGCGCCGGTCGGGACCGGCAAGACGACCGTGTTGACCGAGCGAGTGGCGTGGGCGCTCGAGGCCGGCATCGCGCCCGAGCGGATACTCTGCATCACCTTCACCAACCGCGCCGCCCGCGAACTACGAGCACGGATCGGACGGCGCTTTCCTGACCTGTCCGACCGGCTCGTGCCTCGGACGTTCCATCACCTCTGCGCCGATATCCTCCGCCGCGAGGCCAAAGCGGCCGGCCTACCCTCCGAGTTCGCCATCTGCGACGAGACGGAGTCGATCGCACTGCTGCGGCGCATCCTGAGCCTGCCAGCCATCGACGGGAACACAGACGCCGCCGAGCCCCTGTACCGCCGGCTCCAGCAGGCCAAGGTCCAGTTGCCCGCAGCCAGACTGCGCTGGCCGCTCCCGCCAGTCTGGGCCGCCGCCGCTATCGAGGATGAGCGTGAGCGCAAGGCGGCGTTTCGTTACGAGCGCGGCCTCAGCCAGTGGCAGATGCTGGATTTTGCAGATCTGGTGTTGCGCGTTCGGGCACTCTTTGCGGGGCTACCAGGGGTCCGCGAGCGCTGGCAGCATCGCTTCGAGTTGATCCAGGTGGACGAGGTGCAGGACACCCACCTCTCCGAGTACGAGGTTGTCGCGGCGCTCGCACGGGGAGGCGGTAACCTCGCTCTCTTCGGCGACCTCGACCAGACGATCTACGAGTGGCGGGGTGCGAGCCCGGCCGCGCTGCTGGGCCGCTTCGGCGCTGAGTTCGGCCCGCTCGAAACGTTCCTCCTCACCGACAACCACCGCGCCACTCGCACCCTGATCCATGCCGCCGACACCTTCGCCACGACGCTCGAACGGCGCGTCACACGCCTCTCCGCTGCACCCACTTGCGACGACGGCAAGCCAATCGTGGTCCACACGGCGGCGAACGTCGCGGACGAAGCGGCCTGGATCGCAGAGCAGGTGGCGGCCCTCGACGGCACGGGATTGGACCGAGCAGCCATCGGGGTGCTGGCTCCGGCCAATTGGTATTGCGACGAGATCGGCTATGCCCTCGAGCGCGCCGGCGTGCCGCACGTGACGGCGGCGCGGACGGCCGTCTTTCGCCAATTGGAGGTTGGCGATGCCCTGGCCTACCTGCGGCTCCTCCTGAACCCATCCAGCGCCGGCGACGCGCTCAGGGTCTGGGAGCGTTCCACGCGCGGCATCGGCGGTACCATCTTGAACGACATCCGTCAGCGCGGTGAACGCCTTGGATTGCGGCTGGTCGACATGCTCCGACCCCACACGCTCGCGTGTGGCGACCCGCTGGCAGCGCTGCTCGATGCCTACCGTGACGGGGTTATGGTCGTCTTCGATCTCGAGACGACCGGGCTCGACGAGGCCCGCGCCGAGATCGTCGAGATCGCCGCAACTCGCCTCGTGCAGGGCCGCGTGGACGACCGTTTTCAGGTGCTCGTGCGACCGTCCGGGCCGGTCGGCGATTCCGAGCGTATCCACGGCCTGACCGACGCGCTCCTGGCCACCGAGGGTCAGCCGCCCGAAGAGGCCATCGCGCGCTTTCTCGCCTTTGCCGAGGGCGGGCTACTCGTCGGCCACAACGTCGGCTACGACCTGCGCGTCCTCGCCGCCGTATGCGCGCGCCACGGACTGCCCTCGCCCATCGCATCGCACCGAGGCGGCGCGCCAGCGGCAGGCCACCCTGATGGACGTGCCGCCAGTTCCTTCATCGGACAGGCTGGCGACGGGGCCGCCGGACGGGGCGGTTGCCCTGACGACAGGCCGCCGCACGACCAGCCTGCCGGACAGGGGGCGGGGCCGACCGATGCCCGGGTCGGCGGCCAGGGCGATGCATCGGACACGGCCAGCCAGGGGATATCGGCTGGCGCCTGGGGAGCGGTCATCGCCGACACCTGGGAGGTCGCGCGGCGCTTCGTGCCCGAGGAGCCGCACTCACTCGCCGCCCTGGCCGAGCGGCTACGCCTCGTCCATCGTCCGACCCATCGCGCGGCCGCCGACGTCGCGACGACGCTCGACCTTCTGGGTTGGCTGGTAGTGCAAGCGGAGCGGACGGCGGCCGGGCGGCGTGACCTGGTTCGCGATCTGGGCCAGCCGTTCCAGACATTGGCTGCACAACTCGACGACTGGCGGGCGCGCGTACCTTTCGAGCGGCCAGCCACCTTGCTCGCTCGTCTGCTCGACGAAGCCGGCATCTGGCAGCGCGCCAAGGAGGCGCCGGCCGGCCGCTATGCCCTACGCGAGCTCATCGCCATGTTCGAGGCCCACGACGACGCGCGCTTAGAGCCACCGACGGCGTTGCGGGCGCTCGTCCAGCAAGCCGCTCTTGCCGGTCAGATCGATCACGTCGCGGCCAACGAACGGCGCGTCCCGGTCTTGACGATCCACCAGGCCAAAGGGCTCGAGTTCGACACGGTGTTCGTCGCGGGCTGCTCGGACGACGATCTGCCCCGCCGCCGCGCCGTGGCGTCACGTGACCTGGAGGAGGAGCGGCGATTGTTTTATGTCGCGCTGACGCGAGCGCGGCGGCGGCTTTACCTAACCCGCGCGGTCTATAGTGGCAGCGGTCGGCCGCGCCCACCGAGCCGGTTCCTGTCGGTCGTAGCCCCGAGCGGCCAGGCGGCAGGGGTGGCAGCCGACGACACGTCAACGACGCTCAGGGAGCACACAGCGGTGCCAACCACGATGACAGAGCCGCCGCGATGATCGACGGGCACGCGCGACGAGACCGCACCGCGCGGCTCGTGCGAGTGGCAAACCTGCTGCGCCAGCATCCGCACGGCCTGACGCTGGAGGTGATCGCCGAGCGGACCGGAGTCAGCCCACGGACCGCCCGCCGTGACCTGATGGCCCTCGAAAGTACGGTGGGAACGCCGATCTGGCACGCGGATGGGCGCTGGGGCGTGCTCGACGATGGCTTCCTCGCGCCCCTCCGGCTGACCCTCCTCGAAGCCATCGGGCTGTACTTGAGCGCTCGGCTGTTGGCACGAGCCTCGGACCGCCACGAGCCCCACATCTCGGCAGCCTTCGAGAAACTCGCGGCAGTCCTGCCATCTCCGCTCGTCGAGCATGTGCACGCCACCGTCGCCGCGCTGGCCGTCCGCCCGCGCGACCTGCACCAGTCCGAGGTCTTCGAAGTGCTTTCGGAGGCGTGGGCGAACGGCCGGCGGGTGCGCATCCGCTACGCCAAACTCGGGCACCCCGAGGGAGAGCCGCCAAGCGAGCGGCTGTTCGATCCGTACACACTCGAGCCAAACCCGAACGGCCACGGCCTGTACGTCGTCGGGCACGACCACCTGAGCGGTGGGCTGCGCACCTTCAAGCTGGAGCGCATCCAGCACGTGGATCCAACCCCCGAGCACTTCCTGGTCCCCCCGAGCTTCGATCTGGCCGAGCGCCTCCGGAACGCCTGGATCATTACCGACGACCATCCCTTCGAGGTTCGCCTGCGCTTCCACGACGCTTCGGCGATCCAGCGCCTACGCGAGAGCCGTTGGCACGATTCACAGCGGCTCGAGACACAGCCGGACGGCAGCGTGATCGTCTCATTCGTCGTCGGCGGGCTGCTGGAAATTCGCCAATGGGTGCTGACCTGGGGCCACGCCGTCGAGGTACTGGAGCCACCGGAGTTGCGGCAGGAGATCGTGGACACGACCCGCGCGATGCTTGCCCGTTACGGCCAGGATGCCGCCCTCCCCGGCTAGCCATCGACGGGTGACGCTGTTCCGGCGGCAGCATCGGCAGTCGGCCCGTCCCGCGCTTCGCATCCCTCGACCAGAGTCCGCACATCTGCCCAAAAGCTCCGGAATGGACACCGCGGTCGTGACAGCTAGATGTCACGACACCCGCGTATTCTCGTGCCAGGGATGGTGACGACTCATGCAACAGTTCGGCCTCTGGCACCTCACGGATGCTGGCCCGCAGGCGCTGGCGCCGGCCGATTCGGCCACCTGGCAGCAGCTTGTGGAGTGGGTGGAGCGCGACCCGGCGGTGCTCGCGCCGGGGCTGATGGTCGTCGGGCGAGACGTGGACCTTGGCGGCGGCATGCTCGACCTGCTGGCGCTCGACGAGCGGGGACGTTGGGTCGGGGTGCTTGTGGAGCACGGCGAGGTCGGGCGGGCGGGCCTGGCTCGTGCGGCAACTGCCGGCACGCTTCTGGCGACGGCGACACCGGCGTTGCTTGCGGCCCAACTCCACGCCTATCTCGCAGCCGTGGACGACCGGGGCATGCGCCCCCTGGCGCGACGCATCGACGTGGCGGGCGCACGCGGTGCAACCCGTGACGTTCGGATCGTCGTCGTCGGCCTGGGACGCGTGGCGGACCTGGACCACCACCTCACGTGCGTGAGCGATGCGCTCGGCACACACTTCGAGGTGGTGACCTTTGCGCTCTATGAGGTCGAGCCGGGCCGGCGGGTGCTGGTGCGCGAGGGTACGAGCGATGGAGCGCCTGAGCCGCGCCGCATCGGCCAGGTGGCACGGCGGGGTCGAGTGACCGTCGAGACCACGTGCAGCGCGGCGGACACGGCCGGCGTCGGGCGGGCCTTCCGGACGATCCAGAGCGCGGCGGCGTGGCACGGGCTCCACGTCCGAGCACGCGCGACGAGCCTGATGTTCGCGTCCCCCAGCCAGAAGACGCGGGCGCTCTTCACCATCTGGACCGAGCCAAAGGGGGCGGGCATGCTACGCATGTTCGTGTCCGGCCCCACCTTCGCCGCGCTCTATCGTCTCCCCGAGGACGAGGTCACGACGCTGCTCGGCGGGGTCGGCTGGCGGATGCTATCAACTGCCGACGCGCACGACTTCGTCGCCGGTCTCAACCGGCTCTTCCTGCGCGCCCGACGGCCTGGGGCGTGACCGCGCGTGGACTACCCCCACACTCCGGCCCCCAATTCCGCACGTGGCGGCGTCACATCCTCCCTTCGGCGGCGTGCGGCGGCAGGGGTGAGAGGGACCGGCGATGGGGGTACTCCTGGGCCGTGAAGTGAGGAGGCTTCCTCGGCGCTGCGGAGTCGTCACATCTCAGCCAGAGGCGATCCACAGACGCGCGTGCCGCGCTACCCTGCTCGCGTGCAGGTGTCCGTGTGAAGTTCGTACTGTTCTCCGACCTCCATCTCGACCGGCCGTTCGCCTGGCTCGGGCACGATGCCATGGCCGCGCGGCGGCGACGTCAGGCATTGCGCGACACCCTACGGCGAATCGTCGACCTGACCCAGGAGGTCGAGGCCGACGCGCTGCTCTGCGGCGGCGACCTGTACGAGCACGAGCGCTTCACGCCTGATACCGCCGCTTTCGTCCAGCGGGCCTTTGCCGACGTCGCGCCGACTCCGGTCTTCGTGGCCCCAGGTAATCACGACTGGCTCGGACCGTCAAGCCTCTACCGACAGACGCGCTGGAGCCAGAACGTGCACCTGTTCGGCGACACACGACTGACGCCGGTCACGCTGCTAGATGGGTTGACCCTCTGGGGCGCAGGCCATCAGGTACCCGCCAACACGCCGGGCTTCCTCGACGATTTCCAGGTCGATCGGGGCGGAGTCCATCTGGCGTTGTTTCACGGCTCGGAGCGCGGCTGGCTCGGGCGGCAGCAGGAAGGCACCCGGCCGCACGCGCCCTTTGATACCGCCCAGATTCGGCGGGCCGGCCTGCATCACGCGTTCCTCGGCCACTTCCACACCCCGCGCGCCGCCGACGATCACACCTACCCCGGTAACCCAGAGCCCCTCGACTTCGGCGAGGCCGGCCAGCGTGGAGCGGTCATCGCTACCATCGCGCCTGACGGGACGGTCCGGCGTGAGTGGCGGCGCGTCTCTCAGACGGTGACGCACGACCTGTCCCTCGACGTGAGCGGCTGCGCGAGCCTACAAGACATTCACGACGATCTAGAAGGCTTGCTGAGTGGCAAGACCGGCATCGCGCGGGTGACGCTGGCTGGCGAGTTGGATCCGGACGTCGATCTGCGGCTCACCGACCTCGATCGCATGACCCACAACCTTGAGGGGCTCGTCGTGCGGGTGGGCGACGTGTACGATGCGCTGGACCTCGACGTCGTGGCCGCCGAGCCGACCGTGCGCGGGCAATTCGTCCGCGACGTACGGGCTGCCGATCTGCCCGACCAGGAGCGGCGGCGCATCTTGCTGACCGGCTTGCGCGCCCTGGCCGGGCGGACCGACCTCGGAGTGCTGTAAGTGTCAGGTTCACGTATCCACCAGACCGCCCACAACTGCCATGTTGCCGCGCCCGGTTGTACGGTCAGTCCCGGCTCCGCGTTCGGGCCAAGACCTCGTCAGGTACTGCGGCCAGCGAGGGCTGGAGCGGAGGGCCGCTAGCCGTGCGCATCGACGAGGTACGGGCCGAGGCGTTCGGGGCGCTGCGGCGGAAACGGCTCCCGCTCGCCCCGGGCATGACGGTCGTCTGGGGACCGAACGAGGCCGGCAAGTCGACCTGGCACGCCGCGCTCTACGCCGGTCTCTGCGGCCGACGGCGCGGACGCGGCGCAGGGGCGCGGGAAGACCGGGCGTTCGAGCATAGCTGGCGCCCCTGGGACGTCGAAGGATGGGGCGCCGGTGCGATCGTCACGTTGGCGGATGGCCGGCGCATCGAGCTGCGCCACGACCTTGCCGGGCGGATCGCCTGTCAGGCAGTGGACCTGGCGACAGGCGTCGACGTTTCGTCGGAGATCATCTTCGAGGGCGCGCCGGATGGCTCGCGCTGGCTCGACCTGAACCGCCGCCTGTTCCCTGCCGTCGCCTGCGTCCGGCAGAGCGATGTGCTGGGCGTCCGGCAGAGCGCCGCCGCACTCCAGGAGCACCTTCAGCGAGCCACCGCGACCGGTGGGGCCGACGAGACGGCCGCCGGCGCGCTGCGGCGCATCGACGAGTACCGCCGGGTCTACGTCGGGGCCGATCAGGTGAACGCTATCGGGCCGCTCCGTCAGGCGCAGCGCGCCCTTGCCGAGGCGAGAGAGCAACTCCACGAAGCGCGGGCCGGCCACGACGAGTACGCGGCGCTCCTCACCGATCTTGAGCGGTGCGCCGCTGAGGAGCGGTCAGCACGGCTCGTCCTCGAGGCCACCGACGAGGGGCTTCAGCGTGTCGACGAGGAACCGCCTGATCCGGTGTACGAAGCGCGTGTGACGAGCGCCCGCGAGAGGGTCGCGGCCCTGACGGAAGCATCCGCACTGACGATGCCGCTGGCCGGCGCAGGGTTAGCCGCGTTGCTAGCCACGGCCGCCGCGACGCTTGGTTTCGTGCCAGTCGGCGTCGCTCTCGTGTTCCTCGCAGCCGGGATGCTGGTCTGGGGGGTCTGGCGACGGCGCACGAGTCACCTGGGACCGGCCATCGAAGCACTTCGGACGGCCGAGGAGGATCTGGTGAGCGCACGCGAGGCCCGCCTGCGTGCCAGCCACGAGCGGCACCTGGCGGCCATGCGTGCCTGCGACGAGGCTGGGCAGGCGACAGCCGAGCGACGCGGGCAGGCCGCCGCACAAGCCACCCGCTTGACGAGCGTAGCCGAGGCAGAGGAGATGCTGGCAGCGGCCGAAGCGGAGCTTGCCCGCGTACGGGAGTTGGCACGCACCCTCGATCTGACCCGGGAGTTTCTGGAGCAAGCGCAGGGGCAGGTGCATCGTGAAGTCGCGCCGAGGCTCGCAACCCAGATTGCGCAGCGGCTCCCTGCGACCACGAGCGGACGGTACGACGAGGTGTTACTCGATCCGCGCACGCTGGACGTCCGGGTCCGCGCGGCTGGGGGGCCGTGGCGCGAAGCCGCGTTACTCTCGCAGGGGACCGCCGAGCAGATCTACCTGCTGCTCCGAGTTGCCCTGGCCGAGCACCTGACCCGGCCCGGCGAGCCCTGCCCTCTCATCCTGGACGATCCGACTCCGAACTTTGACCGGGAGCGCACCGTGGCAATGCTGGAATTGCTGCACGCGCTCAGCGTCGAGCGCCAGATCGTCCTTTTCAGCCATAGCCTGGATGTCCTGTCATGGGCCGATGCCCGGCTCGACGAGCCCCTCCACCGGGTCGCACGCCTGCCATCGCCGGTGAGAACGTAGGCGGCGGACGCCCGGTGGCCAGGCCGTCTCGCACGATCGAGGCTGCCGAAGCGCTCGTTCGACGGGTCCGGCCCTCAGCCAGAGATCCCTTCCGGTCGTCGATGTTGTCACGCCAGCAGAAACCGAAATGCGACCGCTGCGCTGAGGCGACGGTTCCCAGACCCCGGTAGCGTCGTAGATAGAAGATCCTGCAATCCGGGGAAGGCCACGTGGACGCCCATCCGCCGCTCACGGCAACTGTCCTGCTGTCCGCTGTGCGCTTCGATCTCTCACAGATCGAAGCGATCGAGGACGAAGTCAGGCTACGACAGATGCGCCTCAGGCGGGAGCTATCGGCGGCTCAGTTCCGGCCCGTCTGGGCGTTGTGCGATGCCGAGCAGCGACTCGCGCTGGCCGAGCGCCTGCTTGCCGAACGGTACTTCATCGAGCGCCTCATTCAGCAGCTACCAGAGCACGCCGATGCCATCCGAGCGGTGGCTCGTGACTGCCAGGACGAGGCGGGCATGCCGTGGGACGCCGTCTAGCCCACACGGCGTCCACGTGCAGTCTCCTCCTCCCCCGCACAGCTCTGGGCTGCTGCGCTCCTTCGCGGCTTCCTGGTACCAGGCGCATAGGGGACAGAGCCCCCGTCTGTCCCAGGTCGTTCGTCCGATGACGGCCGCGCCAGCCCGGCGTAGGCTCTCTCCGAGACCGGAGAGACGCGCCGGCCTGATCGTGTCGTCCACGAACGAGGAGGCCACAAATGCTACAAGGATCTATCTGGTACGACACCTGCCCAGTCTGCAACGGTTGCTGCACGGTCCCGTGTCGGTGGTGCAGCGGTAGCGGGCATTGCCCGGACACGGGCGAGGAGCAGGCCGCTGCCCAGACGCGACGACGCCCGTCCGTCGTGCCGACCGGCTCCCTGGCGCTGGGCCAGGGGCGACGGACGTGCTGCGACTGTGGCGGCGTGGGCGTGGTCTCGTGTGTCGCGTGTCACGGCCACGGGCTGTATGGACGCCCGGCGTACGCCGGCCTGACCTACTAGACCCAGGCCTCAGCGGACGCTCCATGGTCGCCGCCAGGGCTTCTCCGGAAGTCACCCTGGTACTCGCTGTAGCGACGAGTGGGGAGCCGCGGCCGACCACGGTGCATCGGGTGGTGGAGCGAGGCATGTAAGCGTTCACCGGAACGAGGTTTCGGCGTGGCTCCGTTCCGCGCCGTACAATTCAGGTACCAAACGGGTAGCGTCATCCGAACGTTCGCTGACGAGGTGCTCTCCTGACTGCCGCCGCCGAGCGCCCCGCCACGACTTCCCCGACGACAGCCGAGCGCGCAGTCGTGACGTTTTCGGCATTCTTTGCGGCCGACTCGCGCGTGCCGCCGAGCCTGCGACGTGCGCTCGCCGCGATCGCGGCTCTCCCGATCTTCACGAAAGTCCTCGTCGCGAATTGCGTCATCGTCATCGCCGGCGCCGTCGTCGGGACGTATGTGACGACGTTCATCGTCCGTGCCCAGATGGGCGGCCGGTCCATCGAGCTTGCGATGTTGTTCGCGGCCATCGGGACGACCGTGAGCGTCGTGGTCAACTTCCTCGTCCTGAAGATAGCCCTCCGCCCGCTTGACGACATCACCCGCACCGCCGAGGAGATCCGAAAAGGACACCTCCAGGCCCGCGTCGCGCGCGACCCGTTCAACGATCCCCAGATGGAAACGCTCCGGGCGACCTTGAACGCCATGCTCGACCGCCTGGACGAACACGGCGCCCGGCTGCAAGCGCTGTCCTCCCAGATCCTCAAGGCCCAGGAGGAGGAGCGCCTGCGGATTGCCCGCGAACTGCACGACGAGACCGCCCAGGCGCTTGCCTCGCTACTGGTACGGCAACGGGCCGCCGAACGCACGCACGACCCGGCGGCGCTCCAGCGGACCATGGCCGACCTGCGTGCCCTGACGTCCGAAGCGCTCGAGGGAGTCCGGCGGATGGCGCTCGAACTGCGTCCGACGATGCTCGATGACCTTGGCCTCGTGGCGGCACTTGAAGCGTTCGCACGCCAGTTCGCCCAGCGAACCGGCGTGCGGGTGGATGTGCGCGCCACGGGTGGCCCAGACCGACTGCCACCGGAGGTCGAACTGGTGATCTACCGTGTCGTGCAGGAGGCGCTTTCGAACGTCGCTCGCCACAGCGGCGCAACGCACGCCGACGTAACGCTGACGACCGAGCCCACTCGGCTGGTGGTGACCGTCACCGACGACGGGCGAGGCTTCGATCCGGTCGCCGCGCTCGACAGCCGCGAGCGCAGCCTGGGGTTGTTCGGCATGCGTGAGCGGGCCAGCCTGATCGACGGTCGACTCACCCTCACATCGGCGCCCGGGCGTGGGACAAGCGTGCACCTCGAAGTAGACAACCCGGCGGCCTGACCGCGACGGACGGCGGCCTCGCGCAAATCTTCGAGGCCGCGATATCGGTCTGGTACGCTTCTGGTGCTATGCATCGAGCCGACACCGTCCCGCGGCCCCGATGACCGACGACGTGGTCGCGCGGCCACGTATCCGCGTTCTCCTGGCCGACGATCACCCGATCCTTCGGAGCGGACTGCGCCTGCTGCTTGGCGCCGAGCCGGACCTCGAGGTTGTGGGCGAAGCCAATAACGGCGTCGAAGCCGTCGCGCAGACCGAGCGGCTCCGGCCAGACGTCGTGGTGATGGACATCGCGATGCCTGGGATGAGCGGCCTCGAAGCGACGCGCAGGATCAGCCAGCTTGGCACGGGAGCACGCGTCCTGATCCTGACGGTCCACGCTGAGGAGCAGTACTTGCTGCCCGTGGTGCAGGCCGGGGGGTCTGGGTACGTCTTGAAGAGCCAGGCCGACACCGACTTGCTCAAGGCGATCCGCTCCGTCCATCGAGGTGAAGTCTTCCTCGACCAGCCAGCTCAGAAGATGCTGCTCGAGGACTACCTGGACCGAGTGAAAGCCGGCAAAGAGTCGGATAGCTACCAGACGCTGTCCGAACGCGAGCGTGAGGTCTTGAAGTTCACCGCCGCTGGGTACACCGCCCAGGAGATAGCCGAGCGGCTGGTGCTCAGCCCGAAGACGGTCGACACCTATCGGCAGCGGGTCATGGACAAATTGAACCTCCATCACCGAGCCGAACTGGTGAAGTACGCCCTACGCCGGGGACTGCTCCAGTCAGGCGACCACTAGCGGCTGACAGCGCGATGGCAGGTGTAGGAATAATTCCTACACCGCGTCAGGGAAAGGCCGCCGCTGACTGGGGGTAGTCGCCCGACACCATCCGGCCGAGCCGCCACCTATGATGAGGCCGCAGGCGCACGGCGGTGAGCGATTCCCCCATTTGCGCTCGCCGTCCACCGAGGACGTGGCGGAACGCGAGAGACCTCGCGATCCACTCCGCCGGAAACGTCACCGGCGGTGGCAACCGTCGGCCGTGCCAGCGGCCGAGGTCACGGGAGTGTGCATCCGGCGCCTTCACGCCACTCTCGTTCAACGGTCGGTCGCTCGCCCCTGGAGCGACCGACCGGGCCCCTCCCTCGAGAGTTCCCTCCACCCCGCTCTGCATAGACGGACGGAGGGGGCGAAAGACGGGTTGGCATCTGACATCCGAGGCCGTCGGCGGCAGACGCGACCTGACAGTGACTCGGCCGTCCCTTCGCCCGCATGTGGGTGGGGGAATTCAGCCAGACGGCGCGCTGTGGCCGCAAGTGACCCCCTTCGCCCGCATGTGGGTGGGGGGACGGTCTGCGCGAGGCACTCAACCCGGCCGGCGAGCCCTTCGCCCGCATGTGAGCGAGCGAGTGGGGCCAGGAACACCGCCCATACCGAGCACGGGGTGCCTTGCCGAATCAGGCCGGGCGCGCGTATCCTGATGACGCCGGTTCCCGCGCTGCGGCGAGTGTTCGACAGTGCCGCGCCGGACCGCTCTCCGTGGATGCACGCGCGGGCGACGCCCGCGAGCCGCGACGGATCGTCACCTCGGTTCGCCGTGCCACCGCACACCTCATTTGCCGCTTGCAATCGACTGTCAGGTGATCTCCATGGCCAAGCTCACCGTCGAAATCGTCACCGCCGAGCGTAGAGTCTTCGCCGAAAGCGACGTCGACATGGTTGTCGCGCCCGGCGCGGATGGCGTCGTCGGCATCCTGCCCCGGCACGCTCCGCTGCTGGCGCTGCTCCGCCCCGGCTCGATCCGGATCAAGAAGAATGGCGTCGAGTCCGAGATGGCGGTCGGGGGCGGCTTCCTCCAGGTGAACGCCGACCGCATCCTGGTCCTCGCCGATACCGCTGAGCGGGCCGACGAGATCGATGCCGTCCGAGCCGAGGAAGCGCGGCGGCAGGCCGAGGACGCGCTGTCGAGCGCGATACGCAACCGCGATCAGGCCCAGGCTGAGGCAGCGCGAGCCGCACTTCGGCTCTCGATGGTCCGGATCAAAGTGGCGAGCCATCGACGGCGCGGCGCGACCGCCCACGCTGGCACACCCCAGGGCTGACGAGGCGCCCGAGCACGTGTCCGCCGCAGCCGTGCCGGTGCGCCACACTCGTGACAGGGGGGACGCCGTTCACGCTAGCTCCCGCGCCGCTTCGGGCGTCGAGCAGACTGCCACGGCCTGCTCCAGGTATCGGGCGAACTGCTCCGCTGGCCCCTGCGTCGCTGCTGGCGTCGAGCAGACGGCGCTCGCGATCCGCTCCACGGGGCCACGCCTGCGCCGCCGCGGCCGGCCACACGCCGTTCACTACATCCAGTAATGTTCGGCAAGCTCATCGGCATCGACCTCGGGACGGCGAACGTCCTGGTCTACGTCAAGGGACGGGGCATCGTCCTGAACGAGCCGTCCGTCGTCGCCTACTCCGAGGCCGACAACCGAGTCGTCGCGGTCGGGCACCAGGCCCGCGAGATGCTTGGCCGGACGCCCGGCCGGATCAAGGTCGTCCGGCCCATGCGCGACGGCGTCATCGCGGACTACCTCATCACCGAGGCGATGCTTCGCTACTTCATTCGCAAGATCGCTGGACGCTTCAACCTCTTCCGGCCCATCGTCATGATCTGCATCCCGGCCGGCGTGACGAACGTCGAGAGCCGTGCCGTCCTCGACGCGACGCTCCAGGCCGGCGCGCGTGAAGCCCACCTGATCGCCGAACCGCTGGCTGCCGCGATTGGGGCAAACATCCCCATCGACGGCCCACGTGGCAACATGGTCGTCGACATCGGCGGCGGCACGACCGAGGCAGCGGTGGTCTCGCTCAACGACATCGTGGTGTCGGCCTCCGTGCGGGTGGGCGGGAACAAAGTCGACGAGCTCATCCAGACCTACGTCCGCCGCAAGTACAACCTCGTGATCGGCGAGCGGACGGCCGAGGAGATCAAGCTTCAGATCGGCAGCGCCCTGCCACTGCGCGGCAATCCGGCCGTCGAGGTGCGCGGACGGGATCAGATCGACGGCCTGCCGAAGCATCGTGAGTTGACCGCACACGAGATCACCGAAGCGATGAGCGACGCGCTGACGTCGATCGTGACCACCGTGAAGTCGGTGCTGGAGCAGACGCCGCCAGAGTTGGCCTCCGACGTGGTCGACAAGGGCATGGTACTGACTGGCGGCGGTGCGCTACTGACCAACCTCGACCGCCTGCTCGCCAACGAGACCGGCGTCCCAGCGTACATCGCCGAAGATCCGCTCTCGTGCGTCGCCATCGGTTCCGGGCGAGCGCTCGAACACCTGCCCATCTTCCGCGATAGCTTGACACCCGTCTGACAGCAACCCTACGCTCGCCCGACGGCCGCTCGGCGCCTGCTTGATGGCTACCGCCCGGCTGTCAGTCTGCGCAGACCCCCGTACAGCCGGACAGTCGAGCCTACGACGCCTCGCGTAGATGCGGATCGCTCGCGCGCATCCGCGCTAATGGCGGAACGCGTGCCGCGTCAGGATCACCCAAAAAGAGCGTGCTATACTACCGGGCAATTGAGCGGCCGCCGGCCGCGCAACCGCCCCCAGACATCCCCTATGTAGACCGTCCCCCACGCACTCCACTGCCGATTCTGGCTACTCGGCGCCCCACGTTGAGTCTCAGTCAGGAGATCATTTGATGGTCGAGTCCTTTGGGCCCGTCGCTATCTTCTTCATCGTCGCCGCGATCTTCCCGGCTGTTCCGCTGGTCCTCAGCTACTTCATCCATCCCAAACGGCCGAATCCCGTGAAGCTCGAGCCGTACGAGAGCGGCGTCGAGACGATCGGACCGACGCACGTCCAGTTCCGGACTCGCTACTACCTGTACGCGCTGATCTTCGTCATCTTCGACGTCGAAGTGATGTACCTGTTCCCATGGGGCGTCGCCTTCGGTCAGCTTGGCATTGCGTCACTGATCAAGATGCTCGTCTTCATTGCCTTCCTGCTGGTCGGCCTTGCCTACGCCTGGCGGAAGGGCGCGCTCACGTGGGAATAAGCTTGAGAAAACGCTCGGGTGTTCCGCGGAGGTACCCCCGCAATGTCGATTGCTCCTGATAAGCGCCCGGAACTGACGCTCGGCAATCCTGACGACCAGACTGCGCTGGTCTTCGATCGCCCTCGTCCTGCCGACCAGGTGCTCGAGTCGCGTATCCCCGTCCCGCCCGAGCTCAAGGGCCACGCGATGGTGGTCTCACTTGACGCGCTGATCGGCTGGGCACAAAGCAACTCCCTCTGGCCGCTCACCTTCGGCCTGGCCTGTTGCGCCATCGAGATGATGGCGGTCGGAACGGCGCGTTGGGATATCGCGCGCTTCGGCGCCGAGGTCTTCCGGCCGTCACCGCGACAGGCGGACGTCATGATCGTCTCGGGCACCGTTACCACCCGGATGGCTCCATCGGTGCGTCGGCTCTACGACCAGATGGCCGATCCGAAATACGTCATCGCGATGGGCTCGTGCGTCATCGCCGGCGGCCCCTATCAGGGCAGCTACAGCACCGTCCCCGGGATCGACAACTTCGTGCCCGTCGACGTCTACCTGGGTGGCTGCCCGCCGCGTCCCGACGCGCTCATCAACGGCATCATTCAACTTCAGGCCAAGATCAAGGCCAATGCCGCCGCGAGGTCGAAGGCATGAGCGACGAGCGAACGAGATCGACCGAGCCGGCGCCCGGTGGCGAGCGGGCGGCCGCCACCAACGGGCCACCCGCCCCGGCGCCAAAGCCGGCCGGGGCGGCGGCCGCTGCTGGAGCCGCCAGGCCGGCGGCCGCCGGGGCCCCGGCACGCCCAGCGGCCGCCGCGAAGCCCGGGGCGAAGCCGGCTGCCCCGCCGAAGCCTCCCGAGCCAGACCCGCCCGAGGTCACTCGCCTACGCGAGATCGTGCCGGACCTGACCTGGGAGCGGAAGCACGGTTACGTCGAGGTCAAGATCCCGAAGGATCAACTGGTTCCGGTTGCGAAGCAGGCGAAGTCGCTCGGGTTCGACTACCTCTCAGCCGTCACGGCCGTCGACTGGCGGGACCGGGTGGAGATGCTCTACCACCTGTTCGGCTACGACTACGTGGCGGTGCCCGGCGGCATCGTCCTGCGCATGGATCTGCCGCCTGAGGCGAGCCCACTTTGCCCGAGTCTGACATCTGTTTGGCCAGGCGCGAACTTCCAGGAGCGCGAGATCTACGACCTGTTCGGGGTGCGCTTCGTCGGACACCCGGACCTGCGCCGGATCTTGCTCGACGACGACTTCCCGGGCCATCCGCTCCGTAAAGACTGGACGTTCGACTACGAGTACGTCCTGGTCAAGCACCTGCGCTACGGCGCCCAGGGCCAGGACCGCCCGCCCGGGGGCGAGGAGGGCTTCCGCCGTGTCTGAAGGTCTCGCGATCGACATCATTGACTCGGCGGGCAACCCGAGCGAGATGACGCTCAACATGGGGCCGCAGCATCCCAGCACACATGGGGTGTTTCGCCTCATCCTCCAATTGGACGGAGAGACGATCGTCGGCGTCACCCCGGTCATGGGCTACCTCCACCGCTCGACTGAGAAGTTGGGCGAGGCTCGGACGTACGTCCAGGGGGTCACACTGACCGACCGGATGGACTACCTCAGCCCGATGACGACGAACTGGGCCTACGCGCTCTCGATCGAGCGGCTGGCAGGCCTGGAGGTACCGGAGCGCGCCGAGTACATCCGTATCATCGTCGGCGAACTGAGCCGCATCCAGAGCCATCAGGTCGCCATTGGCACGTTCGGCGCGGATGTCGGCACGTGGTTCACGCCGCTGGTCTACTGCTTCCGCGAGCGCGAACTGATCCTTGACCTCTTCATGCAGTGTGCCGGCGTCCGGATGAACCCCAGCTACATCCGCTTCGGCGGAGTCGCTCGCGACGTCTCGGATGAGTTCCTGGAGCGCTGTCAGGCGTTCGTCGACCTGATGCCAGCAAAGATCGACGAGTACGAATCGCTCCTGACGACGAACGAGATCTTCATAGCTCGGACCAGGGGTGTCGGCTTGCTGCCACCGGAGCTGTGCAAACAGTACAGCGTCACCGGCCCGATCGCGCGGGCCAGCGGAATCCCGTATGACGTTCGGCGGGCCGAGCCGTACGGCATCTACGACCGCTTCGACTGGGAAGTACCGGTCCTCTACGGCGGCGATGCCTACTCACGCTACCTGATCCGCATCGCCGAGATGCGCGAGAGCGTGAAGATCATCCGTCAGGCCCTGCGAGACATTCCGGCGGGCGACATCCGCGGCCGGATGCCGAAGACGCTCCGACCGCCGAAAGGCGACGCCTACGCTCGCGTCGAGGGGCCAAAAGGGGAAATCGGGTTCTTCCTGGTCAGCGACGGCTCGACCTCGCCGTACCGCTACAAAGTGCGAGCGCCGAGCTTTATCAATCTGACCGTCCTCTCCGACCTGACGATCGGCCACAAGATCGCCGACGCCGTCGTCATCCTCGGCAGCTTCGATATCGTCATGGGTGAAGTCGACCGATGAACGTCATCTACAACCCGATCGGCGCCGCCATCGCGGCGATCGACGGCTTGCTCGCGTCCGTCCTACCGGGCTGGGCGGTCAGCCTGATCATGGCGCTCCTCGGCTCGGCCATCCTGGCCGGCGTGGTGTCCGGCGTCGTCATCCTGTTGGTCTGGCTCGAGCGGAAAATCATCGCCCGGATGCAGGACCGCTACGGGCCGAACCGGGTTGGCCCGTTTGGCCTGCTCCAGTCGGTCGCGGACGCGGTCAAGCTGCTGTCAAAGGAAGACATCATTCCGGCTCGCGTCGACCGAGTCATTTTCATCCTCGCCCCGATCCTCGTGCTGACGGCCTCGCTGATGGTCTGGGCGGTCATTCCCTGGTCGCCAGGGGTCGTACCAACGGACCTGAACGTCGGGGTGCTGTTCCTGCTAGCGATGGGCGGTCTGCCAGTCCTCGGCGTGATCATGGCCGGCTGGTCGTCGAGCAACAAGTACGCGCTTCTGGGCGGCATGCGCGCGGCCGCACAGCTTGTAAGCTACGAGATCCCGGGGGTGCTGGCGGCGCTGGTCCCGGTGATGCTGGCAGGCACGATGTCGCTGAGCGGCATCGTCGCAGCCCAAGAGCAGACCACCTGGGCGCCAAACTGGTGGTTCTTCTTCACGCCCTGGGGCTTCATCGCCTTCGTCATCTACGTCATCGCCAGCCTCGCCGAGACGAACCGCACGCCCTTCGACTTGATCGAAGCGGAATCGGAGCTTGCGGCGGGCTTCCACACCGAGTACAGCGGCATGCGGTTCGCGCTCTTCTTCCTGGCGGAGTACGCGAACATCTTCGCCGTCTCGGCCATCGCCGCAACGCTGTTCTTCGGGGGGTGGGCCGGTCCGATTCCCTTCATTCCGTCCTTTGGCTTCCTGCCGGGCATCTTCTGGTTCCTTGGCAAGACCTTCTTTATGGTCTTCGTCTTCATGTGGATCCGCTCGACGCTGCCGCGGCTCCGGTACGACCAGTTGATGAACTTCGCCTGGAAGCGCCTGCTCCCGCTCGGCCTGTTCAACCTCGGCCTGACGGCCGTCGCGATCGGCATTGCGGACGGCTTCCTGGGCGGCCCAGGGATGTGAGGTAGGCACATGCTCGGATCTGGTATCGCCAAAGGGATGGTCACGACCCTCTGGCACTTCTTCTTCGTCAAGCCCGTCACCCTGCAATATCCTGAGGAGCGCGCCGAACTGCCACAATGGACGCGCGGCCGGCCACGCCTGATCTATGACGTGGACTCCGGTGACTTGCGCTGCACGGCCTGTGGCGCCTGCGCGCTTGCCTGCCCGGTCGACGTCATCAAGATCGAGCAGCACCCCTCGCCGGCCGGCAAGGGCAAGGTGCTCGACCGCTTCGACCTGGACATGGGCGGCTGCATTCAGTGTGGGCTCTGCGTCGAGGCGTGCCCCTTCCGCGCGATCGTGATGGCCCCGGACTTCGAGTTCGCCACCTACGACCGCACGCGCTCGCTGGTCTTCAACATGCACGAGCTCCGGATCGCCGGCACCCCGGAAGTTGACTCCGCAATGGAGTACATTCAGGGCGTCAAGCGCGGCCTCGCCGGCCAGCAGGCAAAGGCCGGCCCGGCAGCCGCCGGCGCTGCCCCCGCGGGCCGCCCGGCGCCGGCAGCAAAGGCCGCCGGCCCCGCCCGTCCAGCCGCCGGAGCAGCGAAGCCGGCAGCACCGAGCGCCGCACCGCCGAAAGTGGCGGCGCCGGCTGGCAGTGCAGCAGCCCGCCCAGCCGGCGCTGCCGTTGCCGAGAAGCCGGCGCCAGGCGGTGCCGGAGGCGCCCTAACCTCTGGCCAGCAGGCTGCCTCCTCGAAGAGTGGGCCACTCGGCTTCACCCAGGATCTCGCCGGCCTGAGCCCCGCTGAGCGGGCCAAGATCTACAAGGAGCGGGCTGCCGCGGCCGGGCTCGGCCGCCCCGCCCCGAAGGAGTAGCCGGCGTGTCAGCGACTGACGTCATCGTGGCGATCACCTTCTATGTGGTCGCGATCGCGACGCTCTTCGGAGCAGTTGGCATGGTGGTGCAGCGGAACATGATCCGCAGCGCGCTCATGCTCGTGCTGGCTCTGAGCGGGGTCGCGGTGATCTACATCCTGCTCGCGGCCGATTTCCTGGCGGTCGCTCAGTTGCTCGTCTACGTCGGCGCGATCATGATCTTGATGCTGTTCGCGATCATGCTCACCCCGAATCAGGTCGACCTGCCAGGGGGCGGGTCGCAGACCCAGCGTATCGGCGCCGCCCTCACCGCCATCGCGGTGGGGGCGCTCGCTGTGGGCGTCATCGTCACGACCAACTGGAACCTTCGACCTGCCGCTCTCGACGTGGCAACCTCCATGCCAATCGGCCAGTTGCTGCTTACGACCTACGTGCTGCCGTTCTGGATCGCCTCGGTCCTGCTGACCGTCAGCCTGATCGGCGCTATCGTCATCGCTCGGGAGGAATGATTGCTATGACGCTCGCTCCGATCGGCTTGCAGCACTTCCTGGTGCTGGCGTCGATTCTGTTCTGCATCGGAATGTACGGAGCACTCGCGCGGAGCAACGCCGTCGGCATCCTGCTGTCCATCGAGTTGATGCTCAACGCGGTCAACATCATGATGGTGGCGTTCTCGACCTACACGAACGCCGAGCAGTTTGCCGGGCAACTGTTCGCGATCTTCATCATGACCGTCGCCGCCGCTGAGGCTGCTGTCGGACTGGCCATCGTGATCGCGGTGTACCGACTCCGCCACACCATTCAGGTCGATGAGATCGACCTGTTGAAGGGATAGAGGGTCATGGAGCTCAGTTGGCTCGTACCCCTGCTCCCTTTCGTCGCCTTCGCCGTCACCGGCATCTTCCTCCAGCGGAAGGGTGAGCTTTCCGCCTGGCTGGTCATCATCGCGACGGCCGCGTCCTGCGCGATCTCCTGGGCGGTCTTCTTCCGAGTGATGGTCGGCGAGACCTACGCCTCGAGCATCCCCTGGCTCGCGCTCAACCTGAACCAGGTCCTGAACTTCGGGATCGTCGTCGACCCGCTCTCGGCGATCATGCTCGTCGTCGTGACGACCGTCAGTCTGCTGGTGCAGATCTACTCGCGCGGCTACATGTGGGAGCCTGAGGAGGCTGCGGAGGCTGGCGAAGGGCACCCAGAATTGGACCCGACCCACGACGCCCCGGCCATCGCCGCGGCCGCTGAGGCCGTTCGGCCTCACGTTCCGGCCGAGCACAGCGCCACGCTGGCGCATGCATCAGCCCACACGCCGGTTCACAGTGCCGCCCAGCCGGACGGACACCACGGCCCGCCGGCACCCCTGGAGCGCGACCCGGCGTACGGCCGTTTCTTCGCCTACCTGGGGTTGTTCACGGCCTCGATGCTCGGTCTGGTGCTGGCCGACAACCTGCTCGTGATCTACATGTTTTGGGAGGGAGTCGGCCTCGGGTCGTACCTGCTGATCGGCTTCTGGTGGCGCAAGCCTGAAGCGGCGATGGCGGCGAAGAAGGCGTTCGTCACCACACGCTTCGGCGACTTCGGCTTCCTGATCGGCATCCTCTACCTGTTCTGGCACGCTCAGACCCTGTCGTTCGCGCAACTCAGTGACATGGCGGCCAGCGGCCAGTTGACGACGGGCGTCCTGACGGTCGGCTGCCTGCTCATCTTCATGGGAGCGGTCGGCAAGTCGGCGCAGTTCCCGCTCCACGTCTGGCTTCCCGATGCGATGGAAGGCCCGACGCCCGTCAGCGCCCTGATCCACGCTGCCACGATGGTCGCCGCGGGCGTCTACCTGGTGGCACGGGCGTTCCCGCTCTTCGAGCACGCGCCGGCTGCACTGATGGTCGTCGCAGTGATTGGCGGGTTCACGGCGATCTTCGCGGCCACGATGGGGCTCGTTGCGACAGACATCAAGCGCGTCATGGCCTTCTCGACCGTCAGTCAGCTTGGCTACATGATGCTCGGGCTGGGGGTCGGAGCGCTCGGTGCGGGGATGTTCCACCTCTTCACCCACGCCTTCTTCAAGGCGCTCCTCTTCCTCACCTCAGGGAGCGTGATTTTCATCCTCCACCGGGCCGGCGTCCACGATCCGGAGGATATGGATCCGCTCGATCCACCCCGTGCCCAGGACATCCGCTACATGGGCGGCATGCTCGGCCGCACGCCGATCACCGCCTGGACGATGATCGTCGCGGCGCTCTCCCTGGCTGGCATCCCACCGCTGGCCGGCTTCTGGAGCAAAGACGAGATCGTCCTGGCGTCGATGGAGCGCGCGGCCGAACTGGGCGGGCTGTACTGGGTGCTGTTCGCCTTCGCGGTCATCACCGTCTTCATGACGGCGTTCTACATGTTCCGGGTCATCTTCCTGACCTTCGGCGGGTCGTATCGCGGCCCAGCTGACCCGAAGTACATCCGCGAGTCACCGCTGACGATGACCCTGCCACTGCTCGCCCTGGTCGTCCCGACGATCCTGGTCGGCCTGTGGGGTGCACCGATGCTCGGCAACGGCTTCGCCCACTTCCTCGAAGGGCCGGAGGCGCACACGGGCGCCTTGAACACTGGGCTCGCCAGTCTGTCGGTGATCCTGGGGCTGGCCGGCATCGCGCTGGCCTGGGCGATGTACTCGGCGAAGATGATCTCAGCCGATGCGATGGCCAAACGGCTCAGTCCGATCTACCTCACTCTGCTCCATCGCTACTGGCTCGACGAACTGTACAACTGGCTGATGGACAAGTTCATCATCGGTGTCGCCTTCTTCCTCGCGCTGTTCGATAGCAGCGTCGTCGACGGCATCGTCAATGGCGTCGGCCGAGCGGTTGGCGGCATGGGAGAAGCCTTGCGTGGTCTCCAAACGGGACGGCTCCCGTCCTACGCCCTGGCCGTCTTCGGCGGTCTGGTGATCATCGCCTTCTGGGCCGTACTCTGGGGGAGCGGCATCCGATGACGAGCCTCGACGCAAACCTCCTACAACTCACCCTCTGGCTACCGGCCGTCGGCGCCATCCTGGCGCTCGTACTCGGCCAGGGCCAGCGCGCCCGTGGCATCGCGGTCGTGATCACGGGCTTCACTCTGCTCTTGTCGATCTGGCTGTTCGTTCGGTACGACCTGACGACCGGCGGCATTCAGTTCGCCAGTGCGGTTCCGTTCATCCCGCAGATCGGCTCGTCGATCAGCATCGGGGCGGACGGCGTCAGCATGCCGCTGGTGTTCTTGAATGCCTTTCTGACGTTCCTGGTCGTGCTGATGTCCTGGAACTTCGAGCTACGGCCTCAGTTGTACTTCACGCTGGTGATGCTGCTCGAGACGGCCGTGATGGGCGTCTTCGTATCGCTCGACCTGCTCGTGTTCTTCCTCTTCTGGGAGCTCGAGCTGGCCCCGATGTACCTGCTCATCGGCATCTGGGGCGGCCCACGCCGCGAGTACGCGGCGATGAAGTTCATCATCTACACGATCATCGGTAGCGCGTTTATGCTCGTCGGCATCCTGGCGCTCGTGTTCTCAACGAGCGCTCCGGGCGCCGCTACCTTTGACTTAATGCAGGTCTCGGCAGCCGCTCGAACGCTAGCCCCGGCCAGCCAGGTGCTGATGTTCGTACTCTTGTACGTCGGGTTCGCGGTGAAGGTGCCGATCTTCCCGTTTCATACCTGGCTACCAGACGCGCACGTCGAGGCGCCGACCCCGATCAGCGTGCTGCTAGCGGGCGTGCTCCTCAAGATGGGGGGCTACGGGCTGATCCGGCTCTGCGTGACGATCCTGCCCGAGGGCGCGCGTGTGCTCGTACCATTCCTGGTGGTGCTCGGGGTGATCAACGTGATCTACGGAGCGCTCGTGGCGCTGGCGCAGATCAACGGCGACCTCAAGAAGATGATCGCGAACTCGTCGATCAGTCACATGGGGTACGTGATCCTCGGCCTGGCTGCCCTCTCGGCCACCGGCATCCAGGGCGCCGTGATGCAGATGTTCACCCACGGCACGATCACCGCGCTGCTCTTCACGATGGTCGGGCTGGTCTACGACCGGACCCATACCCGAATCATCCCGGAGATGGGGGGGCTGGCTCAGCGGATGCCGTTCGTGGCGACGGCCTTCGTGATGGCAGGGCTCGCCTCGCTCGGCTTACCAGGGTTGAACGGCTTCATCGGCGAGTTCATCGTCTTTATGGGCGCCTTCCAGGTCTGGCCCATCTACACGGCGATCTCCGTCTTTGCGATCGTCCTGACGGCGGGCTACCTCACCTGGATGCTGCTGCGGATCTTCTTCGGCCCGATGAGCGGTCGCTGGCATCACCTGACCGATGCGTCGGCGCGTGAGAAATTCGTGGTCGTCGCGCTGCTCTTCGTGATCATCCTGACGGGTGTCTACCCGAGTTCCGTTGCCGACATGATCGCGGTCGGCGTCGCGCCGATCGCGCGGCTGTTCGCGTGATGGTGTCCAGCATGACTTCTGTCAGTCGAGGTGCCCCGCGTTGAACGACATTACGGCTCAGGATGCCCTGCTCATCTTGCCTGAAATCGTGCTCGCCGTCTGGGCGAGCCTCGTGCTCACGCTCGACCTGTTCATCCAGGACAAGAAGTCGTCGCGACAGGCGATGCTTGCGCTGTCTCTGGTGGGCATCGTCGCGTCGATGGTGGCCGCGCTGACCCTGATCGGCCGCAACGCGACGGCCTTCGGCGGGTTCGTCGTCGTCGACAACTTCTCGATCTTCTTCAAGGTCGTCTTCTTGCTCGCTGCCGCGCTGGTGCTGCTCGCATCGGAGACGTACGTCGAGCGAATTGGCGAGAACGCGGCCGAACTATTCGGTTCGCTGCTGTTCTGCACGGCTGGCCTGATGCTCCTGGCGTCGGGCGGCGAACTGATGACCATCTACCTGTCGCTCGAGATCTCCAGCCTCTCGCTGGCATTCCTGGCGACGTGGTCGAAACGCGAGCTGCGGTCGAGCGAGGCTGGCCTCAAGTACTTCGTGCTAAGCGCCGTGTCGTCCTCGATCTTGCTCTTCGGGATGGCCCTGCTCTACGGCCTGACCGGCAGCACCCGCCTGACGGTCATCGGCCAGGTGCTCACCACACCTACCACTCAGCCGGCGGCTCTGCTGGCGATATCGATGCTCGTGGCGGGCTTCGGGTTCAAGATCTCGGCAGTGCCGTTCCAGATGTGGACGCCCGACGTCTACGAGGGCGCTCCGACACCGGTGACCGCATACCTCTCGGTCGCGTCCAAGGCGGCGGGCCTGGCGGTCGTCATCCGGATCTTCGACGTGGCGCTCGGATCGGGCGCGATACAGACGGTCTGGACCGACCTGTTCGTCGTGCTGTCCCTGATCACGATGACGGTTGGGAACCTGGCGGCGTTGTTCCAGAACAATCTGAAGCGGATGCTCGCCTACTCGAGCATCGGCCACGTTGGCTATATGCTGATGGGCCTGGCAGCCGGGACGACATTCAGCCTCTCGTCGGTGCTGTACTACGTCCTTGTCTACGCCTTCACGAACCTTGGGGCGTTCGCGGTCATCATCGCGATGTCGCGCTACACCGAGGGTGAGGACATCGATCAGTACGCCGGCCTCGGGCGCCGCGCTCCGGTCCTCTCGTTCATCCTGGCGATCTGCCTGCTATCACTGGCTGGCTTGCCGCCGCTGGCCGGGTTCTTCAGCAAGTTCTATCTCTTCTGGGCTGCTGCCGAGCGCGGCCTCTACGTGACGGTCATCTGGGGTCTGATCAACTCGGCCGTCTCGCTCTACTATTACACGCGGGTGATCCGCTCACTGTACATGCTCAGCCCCACGAGCGAGCGGCGCGTCAGCGTCGGCGTCGGCCCGGCGATCTCACTCGCAGCGGCGGCACTCGGAGTATTGTTCTTCGGGTTGCTCGCCAGCCCCTTCATCGCGGCCGCGACAGGTGCCGCGAGCACGTTAGCTCGGTAAACTGGGCTTGGGGGCGAGGAAGGCTTCTCACCCCCAAGCCCCCCTCACCCCCCGGTGAGGGGGTATCCACGCACCGGGAGCAAGGAGCCGACCGCGCGCCCCAGTCCAGGTCTGAGAGCGACGGCGCCGTCAGGAGTTCGGCCTGCTGCGTTCCAGTAAGATCGTAGAGGCGCAACGCGGACCAGCGCGGCGTCGAAGCACGTTCCGGCACGTTTGCCGCGATCAGCGCAACCTGTTTCCCATCCGGCGACCATGCCGGGTCTGACGCTGCGAAGCCGGCTTGCGGACCGCCAATCTTGACCGGCTCGCTGCCGCTCAGATCGACGATCGTCACGATATCTACGCCCGTTGCTGGCTGCGATTCGATCGTCAGTCGCCGAGCATCGGGTGACCACCGTGCAACGCCGACACCCCCCTCATAGGCCAGCCCGTAGGCGCGCAGCCCCTGACCCCGTTCGTCGAAAATGAGCGCCATGCTCGTGTGACCGTCCGCGCTGGCGACGAGCCGAGTACCGTCCGGAGACCAGGACGGCGCGCGCAAGCGGATCGTCTGGGGCACGAACGGCAGTCCGAGCGATGGCAACAGATCGGCGGGAATCCCGCCGATGGCAAGCACCTCGCGGTCAGTGCCGCCGTTCGCCCCAACCACGTGGATGGCGTTCCGGGTCGCACCGCGATCGTCGCGCTGGCCATTCGTGGCGTAGACGATACGTCGCCCATCTGGCGACCAGGACGGATCGAAACCGTCCGCGATCTTGCGATCCCGGCCCGACGCCACGTCGAGCACCCACACTTCCTCGGGCTGACGGGGCTCGGGCTGACCCTCCGGACCAAGGGCCCGTGGCAGGCTGTACGCGAGTTGCTTCCCATCCGGCGACCAGGCCATGCTCCGCTCAGGCCGGGCGTCGTTCGTCAGTTGGTGCGGCGCGCCGCCAGACCCAGGAACCGTATACACCTCGGACGCCCTCCCCAGACCGGCGCTGAATGACAGCGTCCGTCCATCCGGCGACCAGCGCGGCTCGGCGTGATCGGGCGCACCGAACAGTTGGGCGGGCGCCGGCGCCTGCGCGTTCGGCTGGACGACCCACAACGCACCCTCGCGGATCACTGCCAACGAGCCGGGCGTCCGCAGTCGGATGGCGAACGGCGACGGCGACGCGCCCGGAGCGGGGCTACCATTCGGCCGTGCAGCCGGCGATGGGGACGCTGCGCGGCCGGGCACCACAACGACTGGCGTCCCAGGCCGTGGGGACGGCGCAGCCACTATCGGCGATGCCGGCGGTCCGCCCATCGTTGCCGTCTGCGCCGCCAAGGGGGAGGAGCCAGGGACAGACCCCGCGTCTGGCAGTCGTGGACGTGCGGCCGAGAGCCCGCTCGGCGCTGGTCCTGGCGGCGGTAGGGATGGTGAAGCCGCAGCCGCCGGCGATGCCACGATAGTAGCCGCCGACTCCGGCAGGGCCGGCGTCTGAGATGGCGCCACATCCGCCAATCCACAGGCTGCCGTGAGGACGACGAGTACGGTCAGTACGGCCACACGGACGAGAACGGCTGGCGTGGCGAGTGGCGAGAAGGGCCACGGTCGACTACTCATGGACTCACCATACAGGCTCACCATACGAGGTCAGTACAGTCTATAGGAGCCGTCGACCGGCCCTCTTGAGGCTCTGATATCATCCGATCGTGACGGGCGCACGCACTCGGGTGTGAGCCTCGCAGCGTTGGCAACCGGGCACCGCTGGCGGCCGGGAGCGCCACGCAGTTAGACGCGACGGAAGCCCGGGCAAGATGGCCAAGCAGGCAATCCGCGGTGCACACGATCTTGGAGACGGGGGCTGGATGGGCGCACGATTGACCGCCGCGCTGCTGGCCGGCCGGATGGCTGTCGGGCTGAGTCGACAACTGGGCCGCGGCGGCGGCACCGTCATCGCCGGCCACGTCGTCCCTCGGATCGACCCAACGACCCTCACGACCGTCACCCGGCGGCTTCGGCACGGCTCCATCATCGTGTCGGGGACGAACGGCAAGACCACGACGACCCGCCTGATCTCGCACATTCTGGGGCTGGCTGGCCTGCGTCCGCTCCACAACCGCGCTGGCGCCAACCTCGTGAGCGGGCTCGTATCCGCCGTCGTTCAGCAAACCGACGTCGCAGGCTGGCCGCGTGCCGATGTCGGACTCTTCGAGGTGGACGAAGCGACCGTACCGGCCGCGCTGCGGTCGATTCGGCCTCGCGCTATCCTGCTCACCAACATCTTCCGGGACCAACTCGACCGGTACGGCGAGGTCCACTACGTGGCTGGGCTCTGGCAGCGGGCGCTGGCCCACCTCTCCGCCGACACGACCCTCGCCCTCAACGCCGACGATCCACTCGTGGCGAGCCTTGGCTGTGAGCGCACCCGCCAGCCATTGTACTTCGGCCTCTCCGATCCCTCGGTCGGGACGACGACGGTTCCGCACGCCTCGGATGCACGGATCTGCCCCGCGTGCGGGGTTCGCTTTCGTTACGACGTTGCGTACTACGGCCACCTGGGGCGATACATCTGCCCGTCCTGCGGCTTCGCCCGCCCTGACGCTCAGGTCGATGGGACACGTGTTGCACTGCATGGCGACAGTGGGAGCTACGTCGTCGCACGCACACCGCTCGGTGAGCTTCAGGCGAGAATCAGCCTGCCAGGCCTCTACAACGTCTACAACGCCCTGGCCGCCGTTACTACCTGCCTGGCACTCGGCGTCGACCTTTCGACAATTCGGGAGGGTCTGGAAAGCTTCTCGGCCGCCTTCGGACGCCTGGAGCGCATCCCCGTCGACGGTCGCGAAGTGTTCCTCGCGCTCGTCAAGAATCCGGTTGGCTTCGGCGAGGTGCTGCGGACCATCCTCGATGATAGGAAGGAACGCACCCTGCTGATCGCTATCAACGACCACTTCGCCGACGGCACCGACATCTCCTGGCTCTGGGACGTCGACTTCGAGCAACTGCCCGGCCGGGTGAAGGAGGTTGTCTGCGTCGGAACACGCGCCGACGACATGGCCGTGCGACTGAAGTACGCGCTGGTCCCTGAAGATCGCATCGTGGTCGAGCCGGACCCACGGCGGGCGCTCGCCGCCGCACTCGAGCGGGCCGTGCCCGGAGAGACGGTCTACGTCTTGCCGACGTACACCGCGATGCTCGAGATCCGCGATGTGCTCCGCCAGGACGGTTTCGTGCAGGGCTTCTGGCGGGACTGACGCCGGCCGAGCGAGCGGAGAGCTACACCTACGGAGAGCCATGAGTTCTGCCTCGCGCCGCCTGACCCTCATCCACCTCTACCCCGACCTGATGAACGTCTACGGGGATCGTGGCAACATCCTGACGTTTCAACGCCGGTGTGCCTGGCGTGGTATCGATATGCTCGTGCAACCGGTCAGCCTCGACGACCGTCTCACTCCTGACATGTGCGATCTGATCTTCTTCGGGGGCGGCCAGGACCGGGAGCAGGCGGTGGTGTCGCCGGACTTCGTGGCCGAGAAGGCGGACGCCGTGCGTGAGGCCGTGGAGGATGGCGCGGCGCTGTTGGCCGTCTGCGGGGGCTACCAGTTGCTCGGCCATACCTACACCACGGTGGACGGTCACGAGCTCAACGGGGCCGGGGTCTTCGACGTGCGCTCGGTTCCCGGCGAGCGGCGCTGGATCGGCAATATCGTCGTCGAGTCCGACCTGCTCGGAGTGCCACGCACGCTGGTCGGCTTCGAGAACCACAGCGGCCGAACCTATCTCGGGTCAGGCTGCCGGCCGCTAGGACGGGTGCTTCAGGGGGGCGGGAACAACGGCGAGGACGGCACCGAGGGGGCCGTCTACAAGGGCGCCATCGGGTGCTACCTGCATGGCTCGTTGCTCCCCAAGAACCCCTGGCTCGCCGATCTGCTGATCGAGCGCGCTCTCCTGCGCCGGTATGGTGAGCAGGAGCCGCTCGAAGCGCTCGATGACCGGTTAGAGCGGCGCGCCCATGACGCGGTGATCGCACGGGCGCGCAAGCTCGGCGCGGTCCGCAGCGGCGCGTGGTAGTTCGGGTAGCGATGGTCTTCCCACTGCCCACCCACCGCGCTGCCTATCCTCACGTCGGATCGGTTGGCCGGTGATGTACGCCCGCGCCCGCAAGCTCGCGGTGGCCTCGCTGGTTGTCATGGCCGGTTTCGTGGCCAGCCGGCTGCTGGGCCTGGTTCGGAACATCGTGCTCGTCCAGCAGTTCGGGACCGGGCGTGACTACGAGGCGTTTCTCGCGGCGCTGATCGTGCCAGACCTGGTCTTCCAGGTGCTGGCTGGCGGTGCCGTCGGCTCAGCCTTCATACCCGTCTTTAAAGGATATTTCGCCCGCGACGACGACGAGGGCGCCTGGCGCCTGGTCAGCCACTTGATGACCCTGGCCGTGCTGGCGACGGGCGTGGTGGCCCTGGTCATGGTGATCTTCGCGCGGCAGTTGGCGGATGTCGTCGTTCCCGGCTGGGATCCGGCCTCGAAGGATCTGACGGCGACGCTGATGCGGACGATGCTGCTCTCGCCGGTCATCTTCGCGGTCAGCGGCTTCGCGACGAGCGTACTCAACTCGTTCCAGCGCTTCGCGCTCGCCGCCCTCGCGCCAATCATGTACAACGCCTCGATCATCGCGGCGGCGCTCCTGCTCAGACCGCTTGGCATCGAGGGTGTGGCGGTTGGCGTGGTGGTCGGCGCCGCCCTTCATCTGCTGATACAGGTGCCCGGCCTCGTCACTCACGGCATGCGCTTCCATCTCGGCGTCGACCTGCGGCACCCAGGGGTCCGCCAGGTGCTCCGACTGATGGGGCCGCGCATGCTGGGCCTCGGCATCGTGCAGATCAATCAGCTGGTCAACGTGGTCCTCGCGTCGTACCTGATCGTCGGCAGTCTGGGCTACCTGAACGTCGCGTGGCTCATGACGATGACGCCTCTGGTGCTGGCGATGGCGATCTCGACAGCGGTGTTCCCGACCCTCGCCGAAGAAAGTGCACTCGACCGGCCGGAGGCGGTACGGGAGGTATTCCTGCTCTCTCTCCGATCGATCCTTTTCCTGACCGTTCCGATGGCCATCGGGCTGATGACGCTCGGCGAGCCGCTGATCCGGCTCCTGTTCGAGCGCGGCGAATTCACCGCCGAGAGCAGCCGGATGACGGCGCACGCACTGACCTTCTATGCCATCGGTCTGTCAGGGCACGCTACGGTCGAGATCGTGGACCGGGTGTATTACGCCCTACACGACACCTGGACGCCCGTCCGCGCCGCCGGGATAGCATTTGCACTCAACCTCGGTCTCGGGCTCGTGCTGATGTCGACGCCCCTCAACTACGCTGGCCTGGCGCTGGCGAACGCGCTCGCGGCGCTCTCGGAGGCGACCGTGCTGATGCTCCTGATGCGGCGTCGGCTGGTCGGGCTGGACCTGATGCCGGTCGTACGGTCGCTGAGCCGCACGGTCGTCGCCGCGATCTTGATGGGTCTGACGATCGCCACGCTGCCACACGTGATCCAGAGCCGACTCGTCCTGCCTGGCCCGTTCGAGCTTGGTGCCGTGGTGCTCCTGGTCGCGCTGACCGGCGGGCTCGTCTATCTGCTGCTGGCGTTTCTCCTGCAATCGGAGGAGATCCGTGTCTTCCTCCGGCTCGCGCGGCTCCGTAGCTGACGGCGGCGGACGTGCGGTGACGGCGCTCGCCGAGGTTCCGGTCACGCTCGATCGACGAGTGCCAGTCATGCTCGGCCGCCGCACGCCATCGATCGCGTATCGGCACGCGGATTGCGTAGGTCTGTCCCCGTGGCGTACTCAGGACGGGAGTGCGTGGGGTGAGCCGTCCGGGCGCTCCCGATGGCAGATCGGGGAGGAGGGAGCATGGCAACGTCGGCGTTCGACGACGAGCAGCGAGACCCGGAAGGGCCTGCATACGGGCGGCACGGAGCGCCCGTGACCGATCCGGCGGCAGGTGACAGCGCTCCTTCAGGGGGACGGCGCCTCAAGGACCGGTACGAGGTCGGCGCGATGCTCGGGCGGGGTAGCCTCGGCACCACCTATCGCGCACACGATCACCTCTTGCAGCGGACAGTCGCCGTCAAGATCCTCGCGGACCGTTATGCCGACGACAGCCTCTTCTGCGAGCGGTTCATGGCCACCGCCGCCGCTGCTGGCCGCCTGGTCCATCCGAACATCGTGCTCGTGCTGGATGCCGGACTCGTCGATGGGCGCCCGTTCGTGGTGACCGAGCTCGTCGACGGTACCAACCTGCGCGCTCGCCTCGACGACAAAGGCCCGCTTGCCATCCGCGATGTCCAGCGCCTCGCGGGCCAACTCGCCGACGCCCTCGCCACCGCCCATCACCAACGCGTCGTCCACGGTGACATCCGCCCCGAGAATATCCTGATCGACGAGCATGGGATCGCCAAGCTCACCGACTTCGGGTATGTCCGCGCCGCCGTTGCCACCGATCTGACCCTGCTCGGGACCGTCCACCGCGCGAGCTACGTCCCGGCCGACTATGCCATGCGGGATGCCGGAGACGAGCGGACGGACGTGTACGCCCTGGCCGTCGTGATCTACGAGATGCTCACCGGCACAACCCCGCGCGCCGATGACGAGGGACGGCTCCGGGATCCATTCGCCCGGGTCGCACCAGTCCCCGTCCAGCGGCGCCGGCCGGACGTCCCGCCGCACCTGGACCGCGCGCTGAGCCGAGCGCTTTCTGTCGATCCCCACGAGCGCTTCGCGACGGCCGACGCGCTCCGTGATGCCGTCACTGGCCGCGACCTCATGTCAGCCGATGCGACAGCTCCGGCGGGGCTGCCAGCATCCGCCTGGCGCGCTGAGCCGCGCCGCCACCGGCGCGGCGGACCGGGGATCGGAGGGGCCATCACGGCGCTGATCCCCATCGTCGCCACCCTGGCGTTGATTGCCGCCGCGGCGCTCGGTGCGACGAATTTCATCCCCCGGATGTTCAGCGGTCTTCAGATCGTCGACGTTCCCCCGCTCACTGGCTACGGCCTCGACGAGGCAAACTCGGTTGCGGGCGCGAACGGTCTGACCGTCAAGGTCGCCAGCAGCGTCCCAACGGACGATCAACCCAAGGGCACGATCATCTCGCAGGATCCCGGCCCTGATAGGCGCGTCCGGCGCGGGAGTGAGATCAAGGTCACGGTGAGCGCAGGGATTCGCCCGCCCAGCGTCCTGGGCAAAACTGAGTCCGAAGCTCGCGCCATCCTCGTCCGCGACGGCTGGAACGTGGCTGGCGTCGAGACGAAAGCCGATGCGCCAGGCGCGGCCGGCACGGTGGCGGCGATGAGCCCGAGTGCCGATCAGCCAGCCAACGACAAGAAGCAGGGAATCACGCTCTACCTCGCGGCCGGGAACCTGGCGACCGGGCGGCCACTCCGGCTCGATAACAACCAGCCAGGGCCGGGGACGATGGTGGACGGCAACCCGGACACCGCCGGATACCTTGCGAAACCGGGACCGGGCTGGGTCGAGTTCGATCTGGCCCAGCCGTCGACAGTGGCATCGGTCGAGCTCGTGATCGCACAGGATCAACCGGGCGTGACGGTCAATGAAGTCTGGGTCTGGACCACTGACAACCAGTTCAAAGGCATGCATACGTTCGTCGGCCAAACGTCGGACAACCAGACGCTCTCGGTACGCTTCGACACACCCGTGCCAAACGTGCGCGCCGTTCGCATCGCCACCACGACGGCCACTGGACGCATCGGCTGGCGCGAGATCAGAGTCTTCGATCACTGAGGAACACGAGACGGAGGGCGGCAGAGGCACAGGCTTGCAGACGCCCAAAACGGATGAGTGGAGCACGGATGAGTGGCGAACGTACGGGTGGACGACGTGCACAGGCCGGCGCCGCCCTGGCCACGTTCTGGTATGGCCACTCGCCGGAGCCGGCTCGAACCGCACCACTGTGGCTCCTCAGCGCGCAGGCCGCCAGTTGACAAGTTCCCGCCACTTGGCTAACGTCGTTGATCGGGGCACCCACTGATGCGACGGCACGCCAACGATCATGCTGCACGATTCGAGCGAGCGCCATCGACTCGTGAACGAGCCGTGCCCCGCCACGGAATGACCTCGCCGCTCGGGGGCGAGCAATCCTCGAGCGAGGCTCCGACTGGCGAGGCTCCGACTGGCGAGGCTCCGACTGGCGACGCCACGGCGGCCAGGCTAGACGAGCTCCTATCGATCATCTCCCACGAGCTGCGGACGCCGTTGACCGCGATCAAGGGCTGCGCCAGAACGCTCCTGCGGCACGGCGCAACCCTCGACCGCGAGACGAGCAGTCAGCTTCTGACCGACATCGACCAGGAGGCCGAACGGCTTCATCGGCTTGTCGAGAACCTGCTCGACCTGACCCGTGCAGATGCTGGCACACCCGGACTACGAACCGAGCCGACCGCCCTCGACGTCTTGATCAGACAGGTCGTCGCGGACGTCGCCAGCCGAGTCACGACCGTCCAGTTCCGGGTCCACATCCCGGATCGCCTCCCCCGGGTGAGCGTGGACCCACTACGTGTCGAGCAGGTACTCCGAAACCTGCTCGATAACGCGGCAAAGTACTCTCCGCCGGCCCGCAACGTGGACGTCTCGGTTCTGTGCACCGCCGGCGAGGTCATGGTGGCCGTCGTCGATCGCGGTCCCGGCATCTCGTTGGAGCACCAGCAGCGCATCTTCGAGCGGTTCTACCGGATCGATCCCGGTGCAGACAGCGTGGGCGGCGCCGGCCTGGGACTGGCAATCTGTCGAAAGCTCGTCGAACTCCATGGTGGCCGGATCGGCGTCGACTCCGAGCCAGGGCACGGCGCGACCTTCCGGTTCTGGCTACCTCTCAGCGACGGGTCGACACTGTGAGCCGACGCATCAGCATCCTGGTCGTCGATGACGAGCCGCGCGTGCTCCGCTTCGTGCGCACCGAGCTCGAGTCGGACGGGTATCGCGTCCTGGCCGCCACGAACGGACGGCAGGCGATCGAGCTACACGAGACCGAGCGGCCCGCGCTCGTCATCCTCGACCTGATCATGCCCGATATGGACGGGTTCGAAGTGCTCCGACGGCTACGTGTGACCGGCCAGACCCCAGTGATCGTGTTGACGGCCCGTGCGAGCGACATCGACAAGATCCGGGGGCTGGACCTGGGCGCCGACGACTATCTGACCAAGCCATTCAACCCGGAGGAGCTGGCGGCGCGCATGCGTGCAGTGCTCCGACGAACCCAGTCGCGCGGCGTGCTGGACGAGCAGCAGGTGTACGAACTGGGCCGGGTCACGGTGGATCTCGATCGCCGTCAGGTGCTGGTCCAGGATGACGAAGTCACGCTCAGCCCGACCGAATGGAAGCTGCTCGCGAATCTTGTCACCAACGCCGGCCGGGTGATCCTCCACGAAGACCTGCTTGGGATGACCTGGGGACCGGAGTATCGCAACGACCTCCAGTACTTGCGAGTCTGGGTGAGCCGGCTACGCCGCAAGCTCGGCGAGAGCTCCAGCCAGCCAAGCCTGATTCGGACGGTCCCTGGCGTGGGGTACACACTCCGGGCACCTGGGACCGACCGCCCCGGCTCTGCCGAGATGACGGCGCACGACGACCGTGGATCACCGACCCGCGATGCGGGCGCGGCCAGCGTAGCGGCAACCCATGATGGCCTCGACATGCCTGACGTGGACCATACATCATCCACAGACGGCGAAGAACCGTCCAGGCGTGCGTTGCAGCCCGCCGATGCGCTGACGGCCAGCGATGCGGACAGGAGCCGCGTCGCCGACACGGACAGGAGCCGTGTCGCCGAAGTGGATTGCGCCGGCCTCCACTGACCACCTCACGCCCCACAGTGTGCTGAGCCGTCGCCCTGGCGGAGTTGCGTCGCAGTAGTGTGGCGCCTTCTGCGCAGCGATGTGACGCACATGTAATGCAATTGCAAGAACGCGTATGGCGCCCGTTACGCCGGTGCAAGGTGCGCCTCGTATCCTGGTGGGTACGCCCCGTTTGACCCGCAAGGACTGGTGAACAGCCTGCGTCACCGTTACGCCTGTTCTCCGTTGTCCTGCTGGTGAGAGCGAGACCGGACTGGCTGACCGAAGGTCGGTAAGGAGCACGATTGATGATGTGGCTAAAGGGGTGCCCCAGGTGCCACGGCGACCTGTTCGAGGAGCCGGCCGTTGGGCCGTGGGCGGCCACCCGCGCGATTACGTGTCTTCAGTGCGGACACATGCTGACGGCGGCTGAGGAGAGCGCGCTTCCCTCGGCGACGGCTCCGAAATCTCGGCGCGCTCACGTCGCCTGACCCGGCCGGGTCATCGGACCCAGTCGGGCCGGCCCAGGGCGTCTCACGCCGGCCCATCCTCTCATGAGGGTGGGCCGTTTCTGATGGTTGACGCGGTCAGGTCTTTTGCGCCGCGCTTTCCTGCTGTGGCATGCTTGTCCGCCGTCGCTCTCTTGCCTGTATGAAAGCACTCGTCATCGTCCCGACCTATAACGAGCGGGAGAATCTCGCCCGACTCGTGCCGGCGATTCTCGCGCAGGCCGAGCATCTACACGTCCTGATCGTCGACGACAACTCGCCGGATGGGACCGGGCAGATCGCCGACGGTCTCGCGGAGACCGAACCCCGCGTCAACGTGCTCCACCGCGCGGGGAAGCGTGGCCTCGGAACCGCGTACGTTGCCGGATTCAAGTGGGCGCTGGACCGGGGCTTCGACTACGTGTTCGAGATGGACGCCGACTTCTCGCACGACCCGGCCGATCTGCCACGCCTGCTGGCAGCCGCGATGGCGGCGGACGTCGCAGTCGGCTCGCGCTGGGTCGCGGGTGGCGGCACTGCCAACTGGTCGCTGCTGCGGACGCTGATCAGTCGAGGCGGCTCGGTGTACGCCAAGTTGATCCTGGGCGTGCCGGTCAACGATCTGACGAGTGGGTTCAAATGCTTCGCGAGCTACGTCCTGCAAAGTCTGGATCTAGACTCGATCCACTCGAACGGTTACGCATTCCAGGTCGAACTGAACTACCGCTGTCACCGGCTTGGCTTCAAGATCGCCGAAGTCCCGATCATGTTCGTGGACCGGCGCGTCGGCAAGTCGAAGATGTCGCCGGAGATCGTCGTCGAAGCGATGGGCGTCGTCTGGAAGCTCAGGCTCACCGGGGCGCCAGCCGATCACCCCCCGGCGAAGTACTCGAGGATCCCGCCAGCGTAACCCCCAGCGAGCGCTTGCCGAGCATCCTCACGGAGGAGCAGCGCGGCCTCGGCCGGGTTCGAGAGGAATGCTGCCTCGACCAGCGCGCTCGGCATGCCGCCGCGCAGGCTGAAGAAGTGTCCGTACGGCTTGCCCGCCGCCAGATCTTCCTTGACGCCCCGGTCCACGACCGGATGCCCGAAGTCGCGAAGAGCGCCAACCACGCGCCGTTGTAGGGCAGCCGCGAGGCGCCGGCTCTCGGGGCCGGCATTCTCGCCGTTGTAGTAGGTCTCGGTGCCGCTCAGGGCAGGCGTCGCCGCACCGTTGAAATGGATCGAGACGAAAATCTTCACAGTGCCAACTGCCGCGATCCGAGCCGTCTGTTCGATCCGAGTCCGCTCCACGGCATTCGGGTCGTTCATTGCAGAGACCGGCGCCTCATCGGCGCGGCTCAGCGTCGCCCGCAGTCCGGCTGCCTCCAGCAGTGGGCGGATCCGCTGTGCCACGTCAAGCGTGTGCTGATACTCACCAACGCCCGCGCCGCTGGCACCGACATCGACGCGGCTGTGCCCGGGATCGAGGCCCACGTCGGCGATCTCGGACGACGGAGCATCCGGCTGAGTCTGCCAGGCGCGAGCAACGGCGAGACGCGACCTGAGCGCCAGTCCGCCAGCAAGCGCCAGCCCGCTCCGGACGACGCGTCGGCGCGAGACCGGGTGGTTAGATGAGGCCAAGCCGCCGAGCCACGGCGTGCAGATTGATGTTGTAGCCCCAGCCATAGACCTTCGGGGTGAAGATCCGGGAATCGTCGGGATCCCAGACTGAGCGTCTCAGGCTCCCAGCGGTCGGTGGCTCGAAGTTGTACGGTATCCCCAGGAAGGAGCCGTGCAACGGCCTTCCTCGCCACGCCAAAACCAGCGGCGGTACAACGATCAGGGCGAAGACCAGCACTGCTCGTTTCATGCGGTCCCAATCTGGCACGTCTTGCCTGGGCGGATCTCAGCCGTACGGCCTCTGCCTTCCTGACTCCTGTCCCCGTGACGCCTAATCGGGCGGCGCGCCCAGTCGACGGCCCCAGCCGGCGGCTCCAGTCGACGGCCCCGGATCGCGTCCAGGTGCCGCTGACTGGAGCCGACGGGTTACATCGAACTTTCGATGTTCTCGATGCGATAGCGGCGCAGGCCAGCCGGCACCTTGACGTTCACGACGTCCCCCACGACGTGATCGAGCAGCGCCTGACCTACGGGCGACTGGGTCGAGATCTTACCGTTGCCGCGCTCACCCGGCCCTACCAGGAGGTACGTATTCACGTCGTCGTCATCGAGGTCGCGCACGATGACCCGGGTGCCGACGCTGACCCGGTCGCCGCCGGCCTCGTCGACGACGATGGCGTGGCTCAGGGTCTCCTTGATCTCCTCGATCCGGCGCTGAAGCTCGGCCCGATGCTGCTTTGCGGCATCGTACGGCGCATTCTCGCGGAAGTCCTTGTCGGCCGCTGCGCGCTGCATCGCCGAGATGGCCTCCGGCAAGTCTGCCGTCTCGAGCTGTTCGAGCTCGGCCTGAAGCTGCTCGAAGCCAGCCCGAGTCACATCGATAGTCTGAACGGCGACCGGCCGGCCGAGCGACAGCCGCTCGGCTGCACTCTTGCGGCGAACCTTGACGTAGTTCGCCACGGCGACTGGGATCAGCTTCTTGGCGCGCGCATCGGACAGGAAGGTACGGAGCGGCTCCAGCCGGCTCGCCGGGTCCAGGCCGGAGCTGGCCATTTGCTCCTGATACCGTTCGAGCTGCACGGCGTCGACTTCGTAGAGGCCCCGCTGCGGGCCGAACCAACGCGAGAATTGCTGGAGAATTGGGGCGTTCGTCGGCCGATCGGCCGGAGCAAGCGCCGAGATATAGTTCCGAACCGCTTCACCGACGGTCAACTCACCCGCCACCTGCAACTCCATGGGCATCGAGATGGGACGCTCGTGCACTCACGGACGCGACGTCGCGTCCGATCGCGAATCGTCACCGCGCCAGCGCATCGACAACATGTAGGTGCGGTCAGACGAGTGCGCGTGATGATTATACTGGTCGGTTGACACATGAGACACGCCGCCGCACGCCCGGCCCTCGATCCGCCGCGCGGTAGGGCGCGTCCGTCAGTTGGAGCATCCTCGTTTCGTAGGACATCCCTTCCGGGGATCGTGCCGGCAGGGAAGTTGCCTTTGCGTGGCGCCCTGCTCGACCAGCAGCCATGACACTCGACGTGCTCGCCTACGGCGCGACCCGCCTCGGCATCCACTTGACCCTGGCCCAACTGGAGCAGTTCTCAGCGTATGCCGATTTGCTCGTGCAGGCGAACCGGTCGCTCAACCTGACGCGCATCACAGAACGAGCGGACATCGAGCGCCGGCATTTCCTGGACGCGCTCACCTGCGCGCTCCCCTGCCTGACCGAGCTACAGGCCGGCGTCGACTGGCGCAGCCTCGACGTCGGTGCCGGCGGCGGCGTTCCCGGCATCCCGCTCGCCATCGCCTTTCCGTCGCTGCGGATGACGCTCCTCGAAGCGACCGGGAAGAAGGCGGCGTTCCTCCGGGACGCAAGCGATCGACTCGGGTTGGAGCACATCAACGTACGCAATGCTCGGGCCGAGGAAGCCGGCCTCGACCCGGTCGAGCGCGACAGCTACGATCTGGTCGTCGCCCGTGCCCTGGCGCCGCTCGCGGTCGCCCTGGAATGGTGCCTGCCGTTCGCTCGAATCGGCGGGCTCGTCGTCCTGCCGCGTGGCAGCGACCTTCCAGCCCAGCTTGGAGACGGGCGCGTGGCCGCCGAGACACTCGCCGCGCGGCTCCGTCCGCCGATCCCGATCGAGTTGCCAGAGTTGCCGCCAGGGCGGTCCCTGGTGGTCGCCGACAAGCTCGGCCCAACGCCTGCGCGCTTCCCACGACGTCCCGGGCTGGCATCCCAACGCCCCCTGGGAAGCACCGCCCGCCGCTAAGCCTGCCGCTAAGCCCGCCCCACCTCACGGCAGCCTGCCCGCCCGCCGCTACTCACGACTCCCAACTCCCACCTCGCTCGCCACCCGCCGTCGCCCGGCCACCACTCCGCCGACGAGCAGGAGCCCGAGTGGCAGGCCAAGGCAATCGGCGCCAGAGCCGGCGCTGCTGGAGCCGGTCGGCCGCGGCGAGGCCGGGGTCGTGCGGGGGCGGAAGGAGAGGACGAGGATGCGGCCCGGCAGGAGCGAGCCGGCATTGCTGATAGCTGGCAAGAACGGCGAGAGCGCTTCAGGCTGGCCCGCCAGCCACTCGCGGTAGGTGGGCAGGATACGGGTCCACGCATCGTCATCAGGGCGTGCGAGCGCGTTGAGCGAATCACCAGTTTCGGTGATGAGGTACTTCCGGATGCTGCCGTCGCGGTAGTACGCCACCCGGAAGACGCGCGGGAATTTGGCGGGGTCGGTCTCGTCACCGATGCCGTCGTCGACGCGCACGTACGGAATGTCCTGATCCTCGCGCCGGAACGTGAACGCCTTCAAGCCTCCGGGGGCATCCTCGACGCGCGTCGCCCGGTCTCGGATATTTCGGAAGTCGTCGAGGTACTTGCGGGTCAGGTCAATCGTCAGCTTCGCGGTCCGCTCCGTCAGCGCACCGCGAACGGTCCGCACCTGAAGAAAATCGGGCGGGTCGACAGCGTAGATTTTGCGGGCTTCATCGGCGGCATCGGCCTGCCCTCCGTTCACGAGCACCTCGGCCTGGTCCGGATTGCCCGCTCGTTGCAGGCGATACTGGATGACCTGATCGGTGGGGAAGGTCGTCAGCTTGTCGCCGCCGAACGACTCGAAATGGATCTCATCCGGCTGTCGGTCGATGGATCGGGAGACGAACGTCCCGGCTGGTACCTCGAGGATGAAGCTATCGTTCGGCCGAAGTTCGTTCGGGCCGCGGTCGGGATACTGCGCCCGCCAGCTTCGCTCGATCACCTCGACCACGCGCGGCTCACCCTGCTCGATGGCGATCAGCGGCAGCCGGTTGAATCCAAGCTCCCAGAGCGACGCGCCAGGGCCAATCGTCACCTGGTAACGATCGACGTTGCGGGCCTCGTCAGTCCCGAGCGGCGTGATCTGATAGGTCTCCTCGGCCTGGGAGTGGAGTGGGGTCAGCAGCACCAGAAGCAACGTGAGCAACGATGCGCACCAGCCGATGCGAGACACTGAAGAGCCTGGTCCCATCCTGCGTGCGCCCTCTCCTCGATCCATCCACGGGGGTCATTGTAGGTCCGAGGCAAGGACATGCCGATGCCTTTTCGTCACAGTTCGGGGATGCTCAGCAAGACCCGCCCGTTTCGCCGAGCAAGAGGCAGTCGGCTCGAACGAGGTCATCCGGAGCCTCGCGCGCGGTGGGTTGGAGGGCACCGACAGGCTCTCGCAGAGGTGCCAAAGGCGCCGTGCGACGACGCGTAGGGCACCTGCATGAGGGCATGCGCGAGCGAGCAGCTACGCGGGTGTCGCCGCGGCCTCGACGATCTCGAACAGCAGCCGGTCGTCGCGGCGCTCGCAGCGAATTCGCCCGCGCTCGCGCAGCTCTTCGAGGTGCGCCAGCGTCTCGGTCAGCGCCATCCGCTGCTGGCTGAGCGGCAGATCGGCGAAGCGCCGGCGACGACGGGTCCAGGGGAGTCGCGAGGCGACCTCGTAACCCGTCGACAACCCGTGGCTCACCGCCTCCAGCACTTCCCGCTCGCGCTCGTCATGGTGCTCGAGGAGCTCGCGAACCCGCCGGCCAATCCCATAGAACGGCTCGCCATGGGCCGGCAGGACGAGGTCGGCGTCGAGTTCGGCGACCTTCCGCAAGGATTGGAGGTACTGGCCGAGCGGGTTGCCCTGGTGCTCGCGGTTCCTACTCACGTTCGGGGTGATCGGGTCGAGCACATGGTCGCCAGTCAAGAGCACCTTCCGCTCGGGCTCGTAAAGGCAGATGTGTCCGGCCGAGTGACCGGGCGTCCAGACCACCTGGAAGCGGTAGTTGCCAGCAACGATCTCGTGCCCGTCCTCGAGCTGCTCGTCGGGCCGCTGGACGGTGTAGCGCGCGAACATATCGGCCGCGCGGCGCTGCTCCTCGCTGAGCATCTCGGGCGGCGCTCCGTTCAGGCGCAGCCAGGCATCCATGCGGGCGATAGCGGCGTTGAAGTCGGTCAACTCGCGCTCGACGAACAGCCAGTCCAGCCGGTGCATCAACAGGCGGGCCTGGGTCAGTCCGACCAGCGTCCCGGCGAGGCCGTAGTGATCCGAGTGGAAGTGCGTGATAACCAGCCGTCGGAGATCGTCGAGGCGGGCGCCGACCTCGCCAGCCTGGGCCGTCAGCGCCTCGAGGACGTCCGGGTAGTTCCAGCCGCAGTCGACCAGCGTCCAGCCGTCATCGGCACGGATCAGATACCCGTTGGTGTGCCTGAGTGGGCTGCCGGTGAGCGGCAGACGGAGCAGATGAACGCCCGGCAGAACCTGGGTCACGGCGCCTCCTGGCACGCTGCCGACTGGGTCGTCAGCAGTTCGCTGCCGGCGATTCTAGCACCGCGCGCCGCTGGCAATCGTGGCCTCAGCCTCGGCGAGCACGCCGACGGATCGCCTCGACCTCCTCGTCAGTCGTCTGGCGAATCACTCGGCCTGGCGTGCCTGAGACGACCGAGCGCGGTGGAATCTCTCGGCCTTCGGGGACCAGTGCATCGGCCTGCACGATCGAGCCAGCCCCCACGACGCTGCCCGACAGGATCGTGGCTTCTCGCTCGACGAGCACGGCGTCGCCAACGGTGCAGCCATGGACGACCGCACGGTCCTCGACAACCACGTCAACGCCGATGGTTGTGGGCTTGTCCGGATCGACGTGGACGGTCGCCTCGTTCCCAAAGCGGCAGCCCTCACCCACCAGAATCGGTGACTGGTCGCCGCGCAGGACGGTACGCCGCCCGATCCGGACGCCGCGCGCTACGGTCACTTTGCCGATCACGAACGCCTCGTCGTCGATCTCCACGTCGTCGGCAACCGTGGGCATCGTCCGCAAGTACGGGAGGAGCGGCATGTTCGGGTCTCTCCTTCTCGCTCGATGGGCGTCAATCAGGCTCCGGTCTCGCATGGGTTCGAGTCAGGATGCCGCGACCGTAGCTCGGTCTCGGCCTCAGCCAGTAGCTCCGTCTGGCAGAGGGCGGGGGTGCTGGTCGCTCCGGACACGCTCCGGGCTGGGGGCGTGTGCCGGTGGAGCCTGGGCTGAGGGCGCGCGCTGAGAGGCAGAATCCGGACTCTCGCAGCCGCGAGCGTCAGCCGCGCCGGATCCGGGAGATCGGCCAACCAGTTCCTCGACGATCCGCGCCGCTGCCGTGTGCGCGTCGACGAGGCCCGCACGTGCCTCGGCCAGTGCTATCGCAATCTGCCCGTCCATATCCCGGTGCCGGTGTAGCTCGCGGCGCAGCCCGGCCTCGGCCAGTTCCAGGACTTCGGCATCCGAGCGGCGGCGACGGCGGGCCGCGAGGGCGCCGCTCTCCTCCAGATAGGCACGGTGCCGCAGCAGTGCAGACCAGAGGTCGTCCACTCCCTCGCCACTGGTGGCAACTGTCTTGACGATCGGCGGGATCCAACCCTCATGCTGCCCGAGGTGGAGCATCGCCTCGAGCTCGGCAACGGTCCGATCAGCCCCCGGGCGATCGGCCATGTTGACGACGAACAGGTCCGCGATCTCCAGAATGCCGGCCTTCAGCGTCTGGACGGTGTCGCCCAGGCCCGGCACGGCGATGACCACGACGCTATCGGCCACCTTGACCACGTCGAGCTCGCTCTGCCCGACGCCGACCGTCTCGAGGATGATGACGTCGAAACCGTAGCGGTCCATCAGCCGCGCCACGTCCCGGCTGGCAGCGGCAAGCCCGCCCAGGTTGCTCCGTGCTGCCATGCTCCGCACGAATACGCCAGGGTCGCCGCTGTGCCCGACCATCCGCACACGGTCGCCAAGGATCGCGCCGCCGCTGAACGGGCTGGACGGGTCGACGGCCACCACGCCCACCGTCCGTCCGCTTCGGCGCGCGGCACCGATCAACCGGTCGACGAGCGTGCTCTTGCCGGCCCCGGGCGGGCCGGTGATGCCGATCGTCCAGCCATGGAGCGGGGCAGTCCCGACACCGCGCATGATGGCATCGGCATCAGGCCCGCCGCGCTCGACCCGGCTAATGAGGCGGGCGAGCGCACGCGGCGAATCGAGCAGGAGACTATCGGTGGCGTCCGCGGGCATGGCCGAGAGGATACCACCGCCGCCCGGATTTCCCCTCGCCCCCGCGGCCCCCGCCTCGGCCCAGGCTCCCTCACCCGCTCCCCTCACCCGCATGCAGGTGTCTGATGGTGGACGTACTGGCCGGCGCAAGAGGCTGGCCGCTCCCCGCACCCACGTACGGCCGAGGGGCCGGGAGCGAGGGAAGAGCAATCAGGTGGGCGGATTCTGACGGGCGATGCGGGCCGCCAGCCAGTCCGCTTCGGTCACGAATTCGCCGCCGTCGATGGTCCGCTCGAGCTCGCGGCGCCGGCTGTCGAAGCGCATCTCCAGCGCCATCGGGCGGAAGCACTTCGAATCCACGACCGTCTTGGACAGCGCGTAGCCAGCGACGTTCTCGCTGTTGTCGAACTCCTGGCGAAGGTCGTTTGCCATGTTGATCCGCACTCGCACGATGTCCTGGCAGCGGTCGCAGCGGACGTACAGGTAGAGGCCTCGGTCGACGTCCCCGCTGCCACCGCCAAAACCGAGCGCCGATTTCAAGGTGTCCCAGAGGCCCACGTCCGAATCCTCACTCCCCCAGCCCGCGCACGGCGGCAAACGCACCGCCTCTCGCCTGGCCGATCTTCTGAAATGGTAACGCCCGGCGCGTCGTTCGAGAAGTCAGCACGGGTGTAGGCTAGAATTCCGGCCGAGTCCTCGTAGCGAGTCGGTCGGGATCGTCGCCGGGCGACCACCCCGACCCGCCACGACCGGGCGTCGGCCTCAGCGTCGAGGCGCCCCGAGATGTGCGGCCAGGAGGCGAGATGGAACAGACCGACACGATCTATGCCCTGCTTGGGAAGGGCGCCGACGACGCACCGGCAGTCGCCGCCCCCGCGCGCCGGGCGATGACGTTCCGTGAGCTACGACAGCAGATCGTCGACACCGTTCACGCCTTGAATCAACTCGGGCTCGGACGCGGCGACGCAGTGGCGATCGTGCTGCCGAACGGGCCGGAGATGGCGACCTCCTTCCTGTCGGTCGCCACCGGCTGCACGACCGCCCCGCTCAACCCGGCCTACCGTGAGGAAGAGTTCGCGTTCTACCTGTCCGACCTTCAGGCCAAGGCGCTGATCGTCGAAGATGGCAGCGAGTCGCCGGCCATCAAGGTTGCCAGATCGTTCAACGCCCAGATCGTGACCCTCGTCCGAGACGCGGACGGCCCGGCCGGAGCGTTCACGCTGCGCGGCCCGGATGGCCAGGACGTGGTGCCCGATCGGAGCGTCGAGCCGACGCTCTCCCAGCCGGATGACATCGCGCTGGTGCTGCATACGTCCGGCACGACCTCACGGCCGAAGCAGGTGCCGCTCATGCAGCGCAACCTGTGTGCGTCGGCGCGCCATATCGGACGGACGCTGGGGCTCGGCCCGAACGACCGCTGCCTGAACATCATGCCACTCTTCCACATCCATGGACTGATCGCGGCAACCCTCTCGTCGCTTGCGGCCGGCGGCTCCGTGTTCTGCACGCCCGGCTTCAACGCACTGCGCTTCTTCTCCTGGCTCGACGAGGCCAAGGCGTCCTGGTACACGTCAGTCCCGACCATGCATCAGGCGATCCTGGCGCGCGCCGACCGCAACACCGAGATCATCGCGCGGAACCCACTCCGCTTCATCCGCTCGTCCTCGTCATCGCTGCCGCCCCAGGTAATGGCAAAGCTGGAGGAGACGTTCCACTGTCCCGTGGTCGAGGCGTACGGCATGACCGAGGCGTCGCACCAGATGGCATCCAATCCGCTACCGCCGGGCGCCCGCAAGCCGGGCTCGGTCGGCATGGCGGCCGGGCCGGAGGTCGCCATCATGGACGTGACTGGCCGGCTGCTCGCGGCCGGCGAGACCGGCGAGATCGTGATTCGCGGCCCGAACGTAACACGTGGCTACGCCAACAACGAGAAGGCGAACGCCGAGGCGTTCACGAACGGCTGGTTCCGGACCGGTGACCAGGGCAAGATGGACGAGGAGGGGTACGTCTACATCACCGGGCGGATCAAGGAGATCATCAATCGCGGCGGCGAGAAGATCTCCCCCCGCGAGATCGACGAAATCTTGCTCAATCACCCCTGCGTGACCCAGGCCGTCGCCTTCGCGATGCCCCACGATATGCTCGGCGAGGACGTGGCAGCGGCCGTCGTCCTGCTCGAAGGCACCGCTGCCACCGAGCGCGAACTCCGCGACTTCTGCGCTGCCCACCTTGCGGACTTCAAGGTGCCGCGCAAGGTACTGGTGCTGGAGGAGATCCCGAAGGGCGCCACCGGCAAGATCCAGCGGATCGGGCTGGCCGTGAAGCTCGGGCTGGGCTGAGCGGGCGTCAGGCCATGAAGATCTGTATCTTCGGCGCCGGCGCGATGGGCGGCTGGATCGGGGGGCTGCTCGCCCAGCAGGGGGTGGACGTGACGCTCATCGCGCGCGGCCCGCACCTGGCGGCGATGCAGGCGCACGGCCTCACCATTCGTATGGGTGGCGCGGAGATCCACACCCGTCCACGCGTCACCAACGACCCACGCGAGGCTGGGCCACAAGACTACGTCTTCATCGGCCTGAAGGCTCACTCGGTACCGCCGGTCGTCGACCAGATGTTGCCACTCTTCGGCGAAGAGACGGCCGTGGTGACTGCCTCGAACGGCATCCCGTGGTGGTACTTCTACAAGCTGCCCGGCTCCTGGGAGAACCGCCGCCTTGAATCGGTGGACCCCGGCGGAAAGCAGTGGGACGTGCTGCGGCCGGAGCGCGCGATTGGCTGCGTGCTCTGGCCGGCCTGCGAGATCGTCGAGCCGGGTGTCATCCAGCACGAGTACGGCGACCGCATCTCGCTGGGAGAGCCAGATGGCAGCCGCTCGCCGCGCGTCAAGGCGCTCGGCGAGGCGCTCACAGCGGCCGGCCTGAAGGCGCCCGTCCGTCCGAACCTCCGCAACGAGATCTGGGTGAAGCTCTGGGGCAACCTTTCGCTGAACCCGGTGAGCGCGCTCACCCTCTCGACGCTCGAAGCCATGACCCGTGACCCCGGCACTCGCGCCGTGATCCGGGCAATGATGGAGGAGGGGCAAGCCGTCGGCGAGAAGCTGGGGGTGCGGTTCGCGCTGACCGTCGACGCGCGCATCAACGCCGCTGAGGAAGTCGGCGCCCACAAGACCTCGATGCTCCAGGATCTGGAGAAGGGCCGCCCGATGGAGATCGACGCGCTGATCGGCGTCGTCTCGGAACTGGGCCGGCTGGTCGACGTGCCGACGCCGACCATCGACACCGTCTACCATCTGGTCGTCCGCCGGGCTCGGGAGGCCGGCTGCTACCCTGGCTGACGGGAGCCCCCCTCACCCCTCGACCGGAAACCTCTTACCCTCTCATCCCCTCGCCTCCCGAGCCCGCTCTCCCGTGCTCGGGCGAGGAGGGGATCCGCGGCAATCGAAGGGAACTCGACGATGCGTGACCTGGCGAGCCGACTGAACGCGCTCTGCGACAAGCAGCCATTCACCACGACCTGGTACCTCAAAGATCTGAAGGCCGGCGAGACCGCCGATCGAGACGGCGCTCGGGTCATGCCATCCGCGAGCACCCGCAAGATCTCCATCATGATGACCGCGCTCGAAGCGGTCAACGCCGGCCGCCGCTCGCTCGACGAGCCATTCACCATCGACGCCCGCTACCAGGACAATGACTCCGGCGTCTTCCAGCACCTGACGCCCGGCTTCGCGATCACCTTCCGCGACGCGCTCGTGATGATGATTATCGTGAGCGACAACACCTGCACCGGGAAGATCGTCAACCTGCTCGGCCTCGACGCGATCAACGCCTATTCGAAGCGGGTCGGCATGCTCGGGACGACCCACCGCTTCAACATCCCGCCGAAGGTCGGCCGCGATCACACGTTGGAGCAAGCAAATACGACGACCGCCGCTGACGTCGGACGGTTGCTCGAAGCGATCCTCACGGGCACGACCGATGCGGCGGTGGCAGCCAGACTTGGCGTCACGCCGAAGCTCTGCTCACTCGCGCTCGACATCCTGCTCTGGCAGAAGTTGAACAACCGCCTGCCGGCCCTCCTGCCGACCGCCGCACGGGTCGCCCACAAGACCGGCACCGGCGTCGAGAAGCGCAACAACAACGACGCTGGCATCATCTTCCAGGGCGAGACGCCGCTCTGCGTACTGTCGGTCTACACCGAACACGTGCCGGTCGATATGCCCGACGGTACCGCCGGCTTCAACGCCGCCAGCCTGACCATCGCGCGGATGGCAAAGCTCTGCTACGACGCGCTCGCCGATGGAGCGGTATCGTCGGCGACGTTGGCCCGGAGCGCAGCGGTCTAGCGACGTCACGAGCCTCAGCGCGGGAACCATTAGCCACCGACGGGAACGAGGGAGCAACGGCGAGGACGGTACGGAGGACGGTCATGACGAACGGGACGGGGCGCACGGTCATTCGGGCGGGACGCCTGATCGATGGGACGGGCGCAGCGCCGCGAATGAACATGGCGCTCGTCGTCGAGGGCACAAAGATTCACAGCGTCGAGCCGTGGCGTGAGGAACTGCGCCAGGGCGCGACCGTCTACGAGTTCCCCGTCGAGACCGTCCTGCCCGGCCTCATCGACGCCCACTGCCACCTGTCGCTACTCGGTGCGGGCCTCCATTACGAGGAGGAGATTCCCAACTCGAACGAGTTCATGGCTGTCACCGCCGTCTACAACGCTCAGGTGATGCTGCGCTCGGGCGTCACCACGCTCCGCGACAACGGCGCCCGCGATAGCATCATGTTCGCCGTTCGTGAGGCGATGAACCGAGGGCTGCTGGTCGGTCCCCGCATGCTGATCAGCGGCCGGCCGGTGACCACCAGCGGCGGCCACTTCCACTGGTGCCATGGCGTCGCGGACGGCGTCGAAGAGATCCGTCGCCAGATTCGTTTGCTAGTGCAGGAGGGCGCGGATCATATCAAGATCATGGCGAGTGGCGGCGGCACGGCCGGCACGAACCCCGGCCTGCCCTCGTACACCGCCGACGAGCTACGGGGCGCCGTCCACACCGCCCACCACTACGGGCGGCTCACCACGGCCCACTGTCGCGCCACTCAGGCCGTCGCCAACGCCGTCGAGGCGGGTTTGGACTGCATCGAGCACGCCGAGTTCAACGAGCCGGGTGCGCTCATCCAGCACGTCCACGACGGACCGGACCATCACCCATCCTGGAACGCCGAGGTGGCCAGGCGTCTGGCCGACTCGGGTACGTTCGCCAGCCTGACCCTGCCAGGCAGCGGGTACGTTGCCTACTGCACGCTGCGCGATCGCAAGGAGCAGGAGGGCAACGCCGCACTCAGTCCGATGGAGCGCACGGCTTTGGAGCGCGGTGAGGCCAGGATGGAGGAGCGCTACGATCACGTTCGACGCTTCCTCGCGTTGGGGATGCTCCCTCGGCTGGTGATTAGCTCGGACGCCGGCCCGTTCGACATCGAGTTCGGCAAGCTCTGGCAAGGGCTGGAGGTCGGGGTGAAGGGCGGGATGACGACGATGCAAGCACTCCAGGCGGCCACGCGCGTGGCCGCCGAAGCCTGTGGCGTGCTCGACGCCGTGGGTACCTTGGAGCCGGGCAAGGAGGCCGATATCCTGGTCGTCGAAGCGAACCCGCTCGACGACGTCCGCAACCTGCGGGACGTCGTCGGAGTGTTCAAGGCTGGTGAGTGCGTCACCGGGGAGTAACGCCTGCACCCGTTGACGCAGCGTGGCGCGGTGCCCTCGGGGGATCGAGAGCGAATGGCTCGCGCCTGACGACCAGATGCGAGGCGTTGGACGGACCCACCCAACCGGTACCAGGGTGACGTCCGCATGCGTCCTGGCTACGACCAGGGAGATTCCACCGCGGCCTGGGTTTAGACAGGTGAAAGTTCCTCGCCCGGCTCGAAGGCGTAGCCCCCGCCCGGCGCGGTGATAACGTAGTTCGGCGCCGAAGGGTCCGGCTCGATCTTCCGTCGCAGCCCGAGGATCACCTGTCGGAGCGCACCGTGCGCGTCCTCATAGCCCGGCCCGCGCAGATGGCGCAACAACTCCTGCGGCGAAAACACCCGGCGAGGATGGGCCAGCAGCAGATCGAGCAGCTTGGCCTCGGACGGCGTGAGCCGACTCGACACGCCGTTCAACATCGCCCGGCGTGCCGCGACATCCAGATCCAGCCGCTCGTCGCGGTAGCGGCCGATGGGAGTCTGCGCACCCCGACTCCGCCGCAACAACGCTTCCGCGCGAGCAGCCAGTTGGCGCGGGCTGAATGGCTTGGTGACGTAGTCATCGGCGCCGGATTTGAAGCCCCGGACGACGTCTTCATCATGGTGACGGGCCGTCAGCATGATGATCGGCGCGTGCGAGCGTTCCCGAATCCGCGAGCAGAGGCTAAAACCATCGATGTCGGGGAGGCCGATGTCGAGCAGAATGAGGGCAGGATCGGCATCCTCGAGCGCGCGCAGAGCCTGGCGTCCGTCAGAGGCCGACTGAACGACCATTCCGGCTCCCCGCAGTGTCTCTCGGACGAGCAGGCAGATATGGGGCTCGTCGTCGACCACGAGTACGAGCGGCGCGTCCATGAATGAATGCACCCCGAATCCGGGAACCGTCGGAGAGATGAGAGCGGGCGGGGGAAAGGTGGGGGGGGGCTCCGACGCCACGCTCGAGCGTGAGTCTACCACGGCCGAGCAGGTGCCCCGAGCAGAGACGGCGTGCCGCTGTACCCGAACGTCTGGTCTCCGTCACGACGCTCCATCGCACCTGGGGGCACTGACCTGGGGACGCTGACCTGGGGACGCTGACCTGGGGACGCTGACCTGGGGACGCTGACCTGACGCGGCGCCCGGCGCATGCCAGCAGGTCCGGCCCCGCCACAGCACACGACGAAGGGGCGCCCGACCGTGAGGGATCGGTCGGGCGCCCCTCGATTGCCGAGTGAACCAGACTGCTCGGCGCTCTCGTTCTCGGTGTCGGCGAACTCGAGCTCGCACCTGGTGTCCGCGTCATCAGGCGACGGCGCACTCCTGCCGCATCGAGCGGCGCGGCAGGGCAGCCGGGGTGGCCGGGGCCAGCGAGCGGCGGAGGTTCGCCAGTGCGCGGGCCTGGAGTTTCTTGACAGCCTCTTCGGAGCGGCTCATCGCAGCGGCAGCCTCGGCCACCGACATGCCCTCCAGGAAGCGCAGTTGAACGGCCTGGCGCTGCTCGGCAGTCAAGCGCGCCATCGCCGGCGCGAGCGCCTGGCGATCCAGCACTCGCCCGAACGCACTCGTCGTGTGGCGCTCGGCAATCTCGGCGACGTCGTCCAGCGACGAGGCAGCATAGCGCGGGCGGCTACGGAGATAGTCGACGAGGTGGTTGTGAGCGATACGGTAGAGCCAGGCGGAGAACGGCAGTCCGCGCTCGACGTAGCGGTCCAACTTCTCGTAGACCTTGACGAAGACGTCCTCGGTGAGATCCTCGACAACCTCATCCGCGCCGTCGACACGCCGTCGCAGGAAACGGTAGATGAGCGGCGCATACTCTTCATAGAGCGCCGCGAATGCCGCCGAGTCTCCCGCCTGCGCCCGCACCACCAGCGCCGTCACGTTGTCCATCTCGATCCCTCGTTCGCGATGTTCGCCGCTGGCGCCTCGCGTCCTCTGATCGAGCCGGCCAGCTAACTGACGTGGGCCAAGTTTCGCCCCCGGGGCGTGAGGCGGGCGTTAGGAAACGGCGGCTGGCGATCATGCTGGCGTTAGAGTTTCCAGGTGTGCGCGGCCGGAAGGCGTCCCGCGCGGACGAACGCTCCGCGCTGGTGGGTCATGGCCCCGCTACGGCAGCGCTGATTCCGTCCGGTTACTCCTCCCTCCGCGCACGTCTTGGAGCGTGGGTGAGGCACCACCGGTGGGGGAGACGTCACCACCTGTCAGCGCGACGGTGTGAGCCTGTCTGCTTCTAGCCGTCCTTCGATCTCGCGAGCGGCGAGGGCGTGGCCCTCGGTCGTCCAGTGGCCGTCGGCGGGGTAGTAGAGATGGGCGCCTGCCGCCGTGGCCGCGCGGATCGCTGGGAGTAGATCGAGTATCCGGAGGCCGTCGCGCGCCGCAATCTGCGCGAGCCGGCGATTCGGCGCCTGCTGGTCGTAGCGGCGATTGCGTGTATCGGCCTCCACGAGCCAGCGCCACGCTCGTTCGTCGACCTGGAAGTAGGACGGCGCCAGCACCAGCAGGAAGTCAGCACCGGCCTCCTGGGAGGTGTCGCGCGCCTGGACGAGCAGGCGCTCCGTCACCCACCAGGCTTCGTCCCACTCGTCCGGCGGGTCGACGAGATAGGTCGGGCGGTTCTTGCCGATCTGAGCCTGCTCCTGGGCGCGAGCCTCGTTCCAGAGCAGGAAATTCTCGAACAGATTGTAGGTGAACGACTGCCGGAGCGTCGTCTTCAGGCCGGCCAGCCGGTCGGGCGGTGGCTCAAGGCCGGGCCGTAACTCCAGCCCGCCGTGCCCGTCCGGGACGAAGAAAGGCCGACGCGAGGTGTCGAGGTCGCGGGCGCGAGCGACCGCGTAGCCGTTGTCGGGCAGATCGTTATCGATGAAGTAGACGAGCACGACCACGTCTGGGCGGTACCCCACCCCCTCGTGCTGGAGGAACAGTAGCTCCTGACCGGTGCCGAACCCGGCGTTCCCGGCGTTCACGACGTCGACCGAGCCTGGGAGCGATGCGCGCAGGCTGTCTTCGAGGCGCTTCGCGACCGTGGCGTCGAGGGGTACCTGTGCTCCTTCGACGAATGAATCGCCGAGCATCAGCACCCGAAAGCCGCCGGGCGGCTTCGCCGGGTCGATGTCGTGGTCTCGCAGGCCGCGTGCGTTGATACTGACGAACGAGGTGTACTCGGGTGTCTCGATCCAGCCACTCGCACCCGGACGGTGGAAGAAGCCGTAGATCGGGTGATAGGTCTGGAACGTAGCGATACTGGTCAGGCTGTTGATGACCGGCAGATGCGGTCCGAGCAGGCGCAGCACAGCCTCGACGGCGGCGAGCGACAAGATGAGCCCGAACAGCAGCAACCCGAGCCGGCCGCGCCAGCCGACACGCGACGAGCGCGCGGCAGACCGCTTTTCGGGGAGCGTTGGCGCCTGGGTCACGTGTGACGGACCAGGGTTGGGGTTCGCGGGTATCGCCCTATTCCGGTGTGTGCTACCCGACTGGTTGGACAACCGGCTACCCGTGAAGCTTCTGTGCGCAGCGATAGCAAAACGCTCGCGCCCTCACCCCCCCAGCCCCCTCTCCCGCGCGGGGGTGAGGGGCTTCCCCCAGCCGTCCGCATCGACAGTGCACGCCGATGGGCGAGCGCAGCCAGAGACGCGTAGCGGTCGAGGCAGGTGGGAAGATCGGGCATCGGCACCATGCAGGCGGGAGGCGCGGGACGCAGGCCCCACGCGCCGCTATGCTACCATGCGAGGCCGCCGCAGCCGCGAGCGCAGCGCCGAGCCGAGGGATCGCCACCGGTGGAGTCTGGATACCTGACGAGTCTCGCGCTGGTCGTCGGCGGGCTCCTGCTGGGGCTCGTGCTGGCGCTCGGCGCGGTTCACCTTCAGGCTGGTCGCGGCAGGACGCACGAGTCCGCCGGCGTCGGCTCGTCTGACGCGTCGGGGAAGAGCCATCCAGACGGTATCCCGGTCCCGCCGCCCGACGTCGCCGCCAGCCCGGTCGAGCAGGGTGGCAAGCGTACCCGCCCGACACTGACAGCACCGCCGCCGCCCGACGAGCGCGATCTGGCAGCCACGCTCAGGGCTGCGCTCGTCCAGGCGGTTGCCGAGCGGGTGCCGGCCGGCTGGAGCGCGCTGGTGCTCTCCCCACCCCCGAGCCGTGGCCCGATGACCTGGCACGTTCATCTGATGCCCCAGATCAGCCTGGATCTTCAAGACGGCCGGACGGTGCCGGCGGCGCCGCCCGCGCCGAGCCACGAATGGCAATTGGCGAGTGGGCGCTGTGTCGCAATAGCGAGCGGCGAACCACAACCCGGCCCCACGGCGGATACCGTGGCCGTGCGAGTCGACGGACCGTACCTGAACGTCGCCTGCCGAAGCGGCGGGGATTCCCCAGAATCGTCGACCATCTTCGCGACGGTGACCGGCGCGAACGGCCGCCCGGTCGAGCTACGGACGAGCGTCGATCGGACGGCCGGCCTGCACGCGACGCTCGCGGAGGCAGTGGCACAGGCGGTCGGGACGCGCATCGGCGGAGCACCGCCGGTCCTCGGCTACAGCCCGGCGAGTTGGCATGGCCACGAGCGCCTCTGGCTGACCCACACTCCTCAGGAGCGTCCTCAGCCGGATCATCTCCGATAACGATGTCAGCCGGGCTGCTGTCGGAGTGCCGGACTCGTCACCCGTATACAGCTAGTGGTGCGCGAAGAAGCCAGCTCGGACACGATAGTCAGCGAGGTTCCTGGCGGTCCTGGGTATCCCTCGACTTCACGGCGCTCTGAGCGGCGGCGAGCATCCGCTGGAACTCCACCTCGAATTGCTGCGCAAAGCGCGGATCGTCCACGATCAGGCAGTTTTCGTCGTTGTCGCGGTCGGCGCTGTCGCTGAAATTGAACGAGCCGAACACCGTCGTCCGGCCGTCGATGATGAAGACCTTGTGGTGCATCGCGTACGGATTGCCGTCCTGATACACCTCCAGGCCAGCCCGCTTCATCACGCCGTACTCGCTGAAGCGCGTCTCGGACCCCGTTCGCTCGAAGACTCCCGCCACCTTCACGCCCGCCTGCGCCCGGCCCATCACCGCCTTACCGATGCCGTCGTGGGTGAACGAGAACGCCAGGAAGTGGATCGAGTCGGTCGCTCCATCGAGTCGTTCGATGATGTGTTGCGCGACGCTATCCTCGGGCGCGAACAGCGGCTGGACCCGCAGCGGCCCGATCTGAACCGGCGCGGCCGGCGGCGCCTTTCCCCGCCCTCCGCCGAACTTCTTCTCGACGAACATCTGGTCGAACTCGCGCGTGTAGACCCGCGCGAGGTCGGGCGAGTGGAACCAGACGGCGTTGTTGTTCAGACGGTAGGTGTCCCCGGTCGTGAAGTTCCACGAGCCCGTCCAGACGTACTCGTTGTCTCGCACCACGAACTTGTCGTGCATGATCGCCTGCCGCTCATCGGGGACAATCGGGACGTCGGCATTTCGGAGTACCTGGAACGCCCGCTGGACGTTCTTGTCACGCGTGTTGTCGAGGGTGTCGCTGTCCGTCACCATCCGAACGACGACACCTCGACCTTTCGCCCGCGCCATCGCCTGCGCGACATTTTCCAGGTCGAAATCGTAGTCTGCCACGTCGAGCGCGCTGGTCGAGGCGTCGATGAAGGCGACCAGGCGCTCGTCGATGCCGCCATGACGATTCTCGGGTCGGTCGGGATACGTCGGACTCGTGAAGAAGATCTGATACGGCAACTCGGCAGCAGGCGAAGGTGACAGGCCAGCCGGCCGATCGGATGCGACCGGCTGCGAGGGCTGCCCTTGAAGCAGGAAGAACGCCAGCCCGACGACAACCAGCGCCAGCACCAGAACGGCGGCGGCCGTCCAGAGCCAGCGACGTCCAGGGCCGCCACGCCTCGCCGCTGCGCGCCTCATGCTACCTCGTTCCGTTCCGGACCCCTACGTCGTGCCATCACATCCCACGTCGCGACGGCCAGGGTCGCCGCACCCCGGCCCATCACGGTGCCCAGGTCACCGCGCCTCAGCCCAGTGTGCCCTGGGCACCGTGATTTCTGCCATCTCGGGCGACGACTCCCGGCACGATACGGCCACGCGCCTCGCGCGCATCCATCGGGCGCACCTCTTGCGCTACCGGCGACGTCGTCGCCTGGAACGCTTCCCTTTCGGCTCGGTGCGCTGCTGTTTGGGAGGCTTCTGGGCGGGCAGGTGCTCTTGACGTGACGGCGGCTCGTGAGACCTGAGCGCTGCTTCAGCGGCCGGGCGCTCAGCCGCCGATGCTGCATCCTCGGCGGGATGCCCGGACGTTGGACGGGTCGCTTGAGCCGGTGCAGACTGCTCGGGCGGCGTCGAAGCGTCCGGGCCTGAACGCGCTGGCGGAGCCGATCGTGGCTCTTCCACGGCCTCGCCCACGGCCGATGGCGAGGCGTCCGGCACGGCCCGCTCGATCGGCGCAGGTTGCCGAGCCGCCCGCTCGGCGATCTTGGGTTCGCGGCTCGGCTCTTCGGACGCCACCGGCTCGGACGCCACCGGCTCGGACGCCACCGGCTCGGACGCCACCGGCTCGGACGCCACCGGCTCGGACGCCACCGGCTCATTCACCGTCTGTTCGGGCGAGGGAAGTCTCTCGACAATCACCTCGCCGGCCGATGACTCGTCATCCTCAGTCTCCGGAAGCACCCCCGCCGAGGGCTCGAGTTCGGCGGTGTCGGGCTCGGATGTTGTCGCTGGCGTCTGACACGTCAGCAGTCTCACCTCGGCCGGCCGGTCCTCTGACGCCTCGGCCTCTGATGGCTCCTCGGCGACCGGCACCGCTCGCAGCACACTGGCGATCTGCTCGCTGAACGTTACGCCACTCGTGACATCGCCGACCTCAGCACCAAGCCGTTGAAGCGCCGCCTGTGTCCCAACCCTATCTTCGACCGCGGCGACGAGTGCGCCCACGCGCCGCTCGAGGTCGTTGAGCGCTGCGTTCCGACGCTCCAGATCGCCTTCGTTCTGTGCCGTGACGGCATCGCCGGCGGCAAGGAGCACGTCGCGCACCGTGCCGAGTTCAGCAGTGAGTGACACCGCGCGGTCGTTGGGGTCGCCTGACACGCTGACGAGCCGGTCGACGGCTTCAAGTGCCCAGTCAAGGAGTGGCTGGAATTCATCGTCGGTGAGGTCGCCGCGGACCCGCTCATCTTCGAGCAGGCGCTCTTCAGCCCATCGCTGCCGATCGATGAGGGACATATCGGTAGCCACCCGCAGAGCCTCGGCATCTGTTTCCACAGATGGCGGCGTCGGCGGAGTTGCTGTCTCGCCAGACGCGGCCGGCGCGCCAGTCGAGTCGGTGGCCCCCTCCGTAACAGCCTCCTCAACAACTACCTCCTCAGTACCGTCCTGCTCTTCCGGCGCGGCATCCGGCGGTGGAGGTTCGAGGCTCGCCGCGGCGCTAGCGTCCGACGGCCGTTCGGTCAGTCGTTCATCAGTCAGCGGTTCGGCGGTCAGCGCATCCTCGGCGTCCTCACGGGCAGCGTCGTCTGGCCTGACGGCCTCCTGGGAAGAGACGTCCGAGGGCGCGATATCTGGGGGGGCCACGTCCGGCCCAGCCACCGTTGTCGATCCCTCGTCGCCACCGAGCGGTGGCGAGACCGGTTCGGCGGGAGACTCAGTCAGTGGTTGAGGCGAGGGCGTCCGGGCGCCAAAGAGGCGGTCACGCAGGGTGCGGAAGACGTGCATGATGATCGATTGTACCGGCAGCCAGGATGAATCACGGCCGGCAAGATCCGGTCCGCACATCGGGGCGGTCTGTCGCGCTCGATCAGGCGCACATCCGTCTGTTCATACGACCGGCTCCTTCACTCCAGGTACGATCGAAGGGTCGGCACGAGACGTCGGCGCCGTGTAGACTCGGCAACCAGTCTCGAAATCAGTGATTTGGGCGTGGGTTTGGGTAACACGCGGGGCGCACTCAAGGTGGGCGCAGCGAGTCTGCTGATGATCGTCGCCGGTCGAGGATCGCTGGCGGTGGCCGTCCTGGCTGGCCTGATCCTCTGCCTGACGTTCGTGCGCTACTCCGGCGAGGACCACTCCGACTACGCTACGTATGTCGATGCTGCCCGCACGGTCCTGGCCGGCGGCCGGCTGTACGCCAAGGCGCTCGTCTGGCGGGATACCGGCTACGCCATCCTCGACCCCCGTCTGACCCCGACCGACGTCGCGCCGTACGTCTATCCGCCCTTCCTGGCGCTCGTGCTGCTGCCGATTGCCGCACTGCCGTATACCCTCGGGCGGCTGGTCTGGTTCACCATCGCCTTCGGTTCGATCGTAGGGGTGGGGCTAGTTCTGGCCGGATTCGCACGACCCCGCTCGACACCGGCGCGGTTTGGCCTCGGGCTTGGCCTGGCGGTCCTTATCGCCGTGTCCTACCCAAGCCGGCGCGTTCTGGTATTCGGTCAGGTCGACACGCTGGCGCTACTGCTGCTTGTCGTCGGGTTAGCGGCCTTTGCGGTGCGTCGAGATCTGGTGACCGCCATCGTCATCGGCATCGCCATCGCCATCAAGCCCTTCCTCGGCGCGATCGTTCTGCTACTCCTCTGGAAGCGGGCCTACCGGGCAGCATTCCTGTCCTGCGTCGTAGGCGGCGTGCTTGTCCTGGCCTCGTTCGCGCCGCTCGGGATCGCGGCACTCGTCGACTATCGGGCGGTGGCCGTCTACTGGTCTGGGCCGGCGTTCGCGGCGTCCCCGCTCAATCAGTCACCCTATGGCGTCCTGCTGCGCTCCTTTACCCCGACCGCGTTCACAACTCCCATTCTCGACGCTCCCATGCTCGTCCCGGTCCTGCGCACGGTCGTCGTCCTCCTGGTGCTCGGCGTGCTCGCGATGCTGGTTGCGCCCACTCGAAGCGTGAGGCCAACGAGGTTAGCCCTCGAATGGGGGCTGACGCTTGCGGGGATGCTGCTCGTCAATCCACTCGCCGAGGACATCCACCTGACGTATCTGACGGTAGCGTTGGTCTCGGTTGGACTATCGCTCGCGAGTGTGCCGCGCCCACGCAGGGTCAGACTCGCACTCGGACTCGGGCTACTCGGCGTCTACGGCCTGTTCTTGACGCCGAGCCTCCACGAGTTTCTGCGCTACGACGTGCCGTTTCTCGGCCTCTGCGGGGCCGCTAGCCTGACTGCGCTGGCGCTCCATACGGCGGCGGACCCCGTCACCGGGAGCGCGTATGACGCGCCGGCGCTATCGGGCCGACCGAGCGTCTGACTCACCTTCGGTGTGGGCGGTCAGCGCCTCGACGGCCTTCAACACCGCCGACATGTCGCGTCTCCCGTAGCCCAGGTTCGAGGCACCGCCGTACAGTTCATGCGCGACGGAGGCGAGGAAGGATGGTGCGCCCAGTCCCTTCGCGGCGGCCATCGCGAGGCCAAGATCCTTGCGCATCAGATCGACCATGAAACCGGGCGCGAAGTCGTCGTTCACGGGCGCAGTCGGGACGACGCCCGGGTACGGCAGCACCTTGTCGTGGCTCCAGCAGGAGCCGGATGATTTGGAGATCACGTCGTACATGACGCGCGGGTCTGCGCCGGCCTTGACGCCGATGTTGTACGCCTCAGCCACGGCCGCCATACTGACCCCGGCAATCAGGTTATTCACCACCTTGACGACCTCACCCATGCCGTTGTCGCCGCAGTGGATGACGTTCTTGCCCATCGCCTCCAGGATTGGGCGGCACTCTTCGACGAGGTCGGCCGGGCCGCCCACCATGATCGTCAGCGTCGCATCGCGCGCCCCGACCGATCCACCGCTGACCGGCGCGTCGAGCATCCGGTAGCCTCGCGCCACGACCTCGCTGGCCACCCGACGGCTAACCAGCGGGTCAATCGTGCTCATGTCGATCAACACCGAACCCGGCCGCATCCCCGCCAGCACGCCTTCAGCCCCCAGGACAGCGGCCTCGACGTGTGGCGAAGATGGCAGCATCGTAATGACCACATCGCCCTTCGAGGCAGCATCAGCGCAACTGGCCGCCGCCTCGGCTCCGAACTCGCGCAGGTCTTCCACGGCGGCGGCGTTCAGGTCGAACGCGGCAATCCGGTAGTTACGACGGAGGAGGTTCCTGGCCATCAAAGTACCCATCGTACCGACGCCGATGAAGCCGATCTGCGCTGTCATCGTTCAGACTCCCGAAGCGTGTGCCGGCGGCGCCACGATGCCGCGCTCGGTGTCGTACCCACCAGGTTCGACAGCCCCACCATGTCTCGTGCGACGCCTGTGGGCGAATCGTAGCCGTCGACGCGATCGAGCGCCATGCGCGCCCCCGCCTGTGACGCCCGGGCGCGAGTGTGGTCCGGGACGGTGGACGCCCGGCGCGCTGCTATGCCACCATCACACCGCGTGAGCCGCTCCTGGCCTCGATGCACGGCCCTGCCAAACAGTCACCGCCCGTCTGGAGACGCGCACACCGGGATGTCCGCGTATGACGTTCGATGGCAGGCCGTGTCGATGACGAATGGGCGAGCGGTCCCTGGGCCAGCCATGCGAACACGACCGCTCCGACTCCTCGTGGTCTCGCCCTTCTACAGCCCGGGCGTCGGCGGGAGCTCTCGTCTGATCCGCGACATCGTCGAGCGCCACGTCGGCGTCGGGGACCGGGTGGACGTCCTGACGTTCGGTCTCGGGCCGCCGGCCGAGTACCGCGCGTTCGACCGCCACCAACGTTATCGAGTTTGCCGTGTGCCAGAACGCTCGCTGCGCGGTCTGCCGTCAGTTGAGATGCTCGCCCGCGCCCTCCAGTTGACCCACCGACGTCGCTACGACGTCCTCCTGTGCGGTGCGGCCTACCCGACCGCGCTGATCGGGTACGTCGCACATCGCTGTACCGGCACACCATACGCGGTCTACGCACATGGCGAGGACGTGGCCGCCGCTGCCGGCTCGGCTCTGACGTCGGCCGCACTGCGACGCGCACTCCGGTCTGCCGGTGCGGTGCTCGCGAATAGTTCGTTCACAGCCGGTGAAATTGCCGCCATTGGGGTGCCATCTGAGCACGTCGAGGTCGTTCATCCGTGGATCGATCTCGCGCCGTTCCAGCAGGTCGATGGGCAGCGCGTCGAGGCGCTTGGCCAGCGGCTCGGCCTCGCCGGCCATCGGGTCGTGCTGACGACGGCGCGTCTGGACGAGCGCAAGGGCCACGACGTCGTGATCCGTGCTCTGCCCGCCATCGTGCAGGCGATCCCCAACGCGCTGTACCTCGTCGTCGGAAAGGGTGACTCGACCGGCCTTCAAGCACTGGCCGAGCGGCTCGGCGTCGGCGATTGCGTCCGTTTCGTCGAGTATATGGCGGAGGACGATCTCGCGGCGCTCTACGGGCTATGCGACGTGTTCGTCATGGTCAGCCGCCGTGATGAGGTGTCCGGGCTCGTCGAAGGCTTCGGCATGGTGTACCTCGAAGCAGGGGCCGTCGGGAAGCCGGTGGTTGCCGGCACGCATGGCGGCTGCGCTGATGCGGTGGTAGACGGTGTGAGCGGGCTCGTGGTCGACCCGACTGCGCCCGAGCAGGTGGCCCGCGCCGTCGTCCGCATTCTCAGTGACGCCGAGTTAGCTGCCCACATGAGCCAGGCTGGCCGCGAACGCGCCGCGACGTTCGCGAAGCCGAAACAGGTGGAGAGGGTCGCAGCGGTGCTGCGGGGCCTCGCCCGATGCTAGCCCAGGGGCTGAACACTGGCGGCGCGCGGCACGTCATCCGGCCGAATGGACGCTCGTCCTCGCAGGTTGAGTCAATGATCTCCGTCGACGCGCGCCAACTGGCGTATCACTCCTGGTCGGGGGTGGAACAGTACACCTATCAGATTCTGCTGCACCTCGCCCACCTCGCACCGGATCTACGCCTCGACCTCCATGCCGATCAACCTCTCGACACCACTCGTACCGCTACATTGACGTCGAGACCGAACGTACGGGTACACGTTCGGCGCGGCTCGGCGCGCTTCTATGGGCTCCTGCCCGCCTCGATCCTGCTCAGCCGAAATCAGGTCCACTACGCGATGGGCGGCCGGCTCCTCTACGTTCCGCTTCCCATCCCGACCGCCGTTACGATTTACGATCTGCTCCCGCTCACCCAGCCTGCGCTCTGGCCGGGCCATGATGCGGCTGCCGTCGCCAGGAAGCTGCTCACATCGATCGAGCGGGCCGACCTCGTGGTCACGATCTCGGAGTTCAGCCGCCAGGAGATCGAGGCAAGTGCTCCACGATGTCAGGGCCGGGTCGTCGTCGCGCCGCCCGCCGCCGTCGTCCCGTCCGAGGTTCGCCGTCCGGCCACCTGCCCGGACGGCGCGTACCTGCTGATGGTGAACCCCGGCCGCCCGAACAAGAACGCCCTGCGGGTACTGGCGGCGTTTGGCAGGTACCGCGCGGCTGGCGGCGACCCTGACCTGTCGCTCGTACTCGCCGGCGCGCTCGGCGATCGAGAACGTCCACTCCAAGAGGCGATCACGGAGCATGGATTGGAGCGCCGCGTCATCGCCACCGGCTACCTGACAGATGAGGAGCTTGGGTACCTCTATCGACACGCCCGCGCGATGCTCTTTCCATCGACCTACGAGGGTTTCGGGATGCCGGCCCTCGAAGCGCTCTCCTACGGCCTGCCCCTGCTCGTCTCTGACATCCCGCCGCTACGCGAGATCACCTCAGACGCGGCCCTCGTCGTTTCGCCGACCGACGTCGAGGCGATGACAGATGGAATCGCCCGGCTCCACGAGGACGAGTGTCTGCGCGCCAATCTCCAGGAGCGAAGCCGCCGGCGTGCGGCGGCCTACTCCTGGGACGCCAGCGCCCGTAGCACCCTCGCTGCGCTCCGGTCGCTGCTGTAGCGGGCGAGATGACGGCCGCTCAGGCGCCGTGCGCGCGGAGCCAGCCGATGACGTCCTCAGCGTTCGACTCCGGCGGGTGGACCGGATAGAAGGTCGCCTCGATGGTGCCGTCGCGGGCGATGAAGGTCAGCCGCTTCAGCAGGGTATGCCCCTCGACGTTGAAGGTCGGCAGGCGCAGCGCGTTCGAGAAACGTAGCTCGGCGTCGCTGAGCAGCAAGAACGGCAGATGAAGCCGCTCGACGGCTTCGCGCTGGTACTCGGTGTCCTGGGTGCTCATCCCGAATACCTGCGCGCCGAGCTCCAGGATCTCGGCGTGGTGGTCACGGAAGGCGCCCGACTGCGGCGTGCATCCTCGCGCGCCGGGAATCGAATCCCAGCCTGGCAGTGACGGACAGTCCGGCCGGCTCGTGCGAGGGTAGCAGTACACCACGGTCCGGCCTCGTAGCGCCGACAGATCAATGGGCGTACCGTGAGTCGCGGGGAGCGCGAGCGCCGGCAGGCGCATGCCAACGAGATGCGCGGCCGCGCCGTCGTCGATGGGCGGAGGCGCTGCCCCGCCGGCCCCTCGTTCGTTCGGACTCATCTCACGCCCACCAGATCGGTCATGTCAGCCCTGCTCGGTCAGATATCACGGCCACCGTCGATCTCGAAGGCCGTGCCCGTCACCATGAATGCCTCGTCAGAGGCGAGATAGAGGACGGCCTGCGCGATGTCCACCGGCGTGTTCAGCCGCCCGAGGGGCACCGACGCGATGAATCGCTCGCGCGCTTCTTTGGGGTCCATCTGCCCGAAAAAGCCGGGCAGCATTGGAGTGTCGGTCGCGACCGGGTTGATTGAGACGACCCGAATCCGGAACGGCGCAAGCTCCAGGGCGAGCGCCTTCGTCATCGCGATGACGGCGCCCTTCGAGCCAGCGTAGGCGCTAAGGCCCGGCCGTGGGCGGATGCCGGCTGTGGACGCCGTGTTCAGGATGACGCCGCCGCCCTGTCGCTTCATGTGCGGAACGACGTACTTGCAGCCAAGATGCACGCTGCGGACGTTGACCGCCATCATCTTGTCGAAGAAGTCGTCGTCGACCTCTTCGATCGGGGTGAAGCCCATCGGGATGCCGGCGTTGTTGTACAGCACGTCGATTCGGCCAAAGCGCTCCACGGTTCCATCGAGCGCGCGCCGCACGTCGGCCGCATCGCTGACGTCGGCGCGCTGGAAGAACGCCTCGCCGCCAGCCTCACGGATCGCCTCGACGACCTGCTCGCCGGTGTCCTGGGACAGATCGACGACGGCGACCTTCGCGCCTTCCTGTGCGAATAGCTCGGCCGTCGCCCGTCCGATCCCCGATCCCGCTCCCGTGATGCACGCGACCTTGTCGGTCAGACGCATCAGTCGCCTCCTCCGCCGTTTCGCCTCAGTCCTTGCGGACGATAAAGTCGCCGAGGACGAGCGTATCAAGCCCGCTGTTGAAGAAGGTGTTGAGAGCGTTGTCGGGTGTCGTCACGATCGGCTCGCCGCGCAGATTGAACGAGGTATTCATGATGACCGGCACGCCAGTCGCCTCGCCAAACGCATTGATGAGCTTATGGTAGCGCGGGTTCGTCTCCAACTGGACGGTCTGGAGCCGTCCGGTGCCCAGGTGACTGACAGCCGGAATTCGCTCCTGCTGGCTCTCCAGCACCGGCATGACCGCAAGCATGAACTTCGCCAACTCCTTCGGCCAGACGGTGCGACCGCCCTCGAGCTCGAAGTAGTCGTGCGCGGCGTGGGTCAGGACGCTCGGTGCAAACGGACGGAACGGCTCACGGAACTTGATCTTGGTATTGACCACGTCCTTCATCTCGGCGCGGCGAGGGTCGGCGATGATGCTGCGGTTGCCGAGCGCGCGCGGCCCCCATTCGAAGCGGCCTTGATACCAGCCGAGCACCCGCCCGGAGGCCAACTCGCCGGCGCAGACATCGGCGAGCCGATCTTCGTCCTCGACCACCTCATACTTGACGCCGCGTCCGTCGAGGGCCGTTTTGATCTGCCCGGGGCTGTACGCCTGACCCCAGTAGGCATGCTCCATCACGAAGCGGCGGGGCTTGCCGAGCAGGACGTGATAGGCATACAGAGCAGCGCCGAGCGCCCCACCCGAGTCACCAGCAGCCGGCTGGATGTACACCTCGTCGAAGGGCGTCTCGCGCAGCAGGCGGCCGTTCGCGACGCTGTTGTACGCCACGCCGCCGGCCATGCAGAGGCGCTTCGAGCCGGTCCGCTTGTGGAGGTAGTTGGCGATATTGATGATGGCCTGCTCAGTCGTGGCCTGGACGCTGGCGGCGACGTCGGCGTAGTACTCGTTCTTCGCCACCTCGGAGGAGTTGGCGCCATGGGGCAGGCCCGTCGAGCGGGTGAAGAACTCGGACTCGCGCCGTCGCGGCTCCCCGAACAGCGCTTCGAACTTGCGGCTGAACGTGTGCTCCATCGACTGATGGAAGCTGAAGTAGTCCATATTCAGCCAGAAGCTGCCGTCGTCGGCGAACTCGATCACCCGGCGAATCTTGTCCTGATGGTCGGGCTTGCCGTACGGCGCCATACCCATGACCTTGTACTCGCCGTCGTTTACCTCGAAGCCGAGCCAGGCCGTGAACGCCGAGTAGAACAGGCCGAGCGAGTGCGGGAAGCGCGCCTCCTGGAACAGTTCGATGCTGTTCGTGCCGCTGCCGTCCCAGGTCGCCTTGCCCGCACCGAGGGTCGCCGAGGTCCACTCCCCAACGCCATCGATGGTCAAGACGGCCGACTCTTCGTAGGGAGAGCACAAGAAGGCGCTGGCTGCATGGGAGAGATGGTGCTCGACGAACAGGACTTTTTCTTGAGGCACGTCGAGTTGCTTCCGGATCCGGTCTTTGATCCAGAGCTTCTCATTCAGCCAGGTGATCATGCCCTCGCGGAACACGGTCATCGAGTGCGGCCAGGTCGCGAGCGAGGTGGTCAGCAGCCGCTCGAACTTCGGCAGCGGCTTCTCGTAGAAGACGACGTAGTCCAGGTCGGCGGCGCTGATGCCGGCCTCGTCCAGACAGAACTGAACCGCGTGAGTCGGATAGCCCGAGTCGTGCTTCTTCCGCGAGAAGCGCTCTTCCTCGGCCGCCGCGACGAGCACGCCATCGTCGAGCAGGGCGGCCGCGGCGTCGTGGTAGAAGCAGGAGATGCCGAGGACGTACACGCTACTTGTGCCTCCCGCGCCGCGGCGAATCCGTGAGTCGCCACCCCTGGCGCACTGCGCCGAGTCGATCCTGTCTGGAGCACCGTGCGGAAGCAGACTGCTGGCCGCTGTGGTATCAGCGAGTGTATCTGGCGTCGCTCCGACGCCACAGTCATGCTTGCTCGCACACTCCGCGGCGGCGGGGGACGCGGCCCCGACCCGGCGGGGCCAGAGTATACAGGAGCGCTACGGCCGAAGCACCACCAGGGTAAAGGCGTCCGGATCCAGGAAGCTCCGCGCCAGCCGCTGCACGTCTGCAGGCGTCACTGCCTGGATGTGGGCGAGGAACGCGGCAAGCGGCTCGTAGTAGCCCAGCACGTCGCCGTCAGACAATTCCTCCGCGAGATCCACACTCCGCTCCCGGTGCAGTAGCCGGTTGCCCTGAATGTACGCCTTCGCCTCGCTCAGGTCCGGCTGCGAGATCGGTTCGTCGCGCAGCCGTTGTAGCTCGGCACGGACCAGATCGACGACGGCGTCCACATCGGCGCTCCGGGTGCCGGCCGCGACGCCCCAGATGCCGATATCCGTCAACTCCAGATAGAACGCACCGACCGACGAGGCGAGTGCGCGTCGGTCCACGATCTCCCGTTCGAGCCGCCGTCCGGCCTCACCCAACAGCGCCTCGACCACGTGCATGACGTAGCGATCTGGGCTGTCCAGGCCCCTGGTCGGCCCGCCCAAGACGATTCGCGCCTGCTGAGCCGGCGACGTGGCCTGGCGCGTGCGTATGACGGGCGGCGGCAGCGTCGCAACAGCCCGCATCGGCACGGGCGCGACGCGGAGGCCGGCGAAGGCGCGCGCCGCCTGCTCGTACACCGCGTCGTGCTGCACGTTCCCGACAACGGCGACCGTCATGTTCGGCGCCACAAAGAACGTGTCGCGGAACGACACCAGCACCTCACGGGTCGAGTGGCCAATCGTGTCGCGATTGCCGATTGGGAGATTGCGGGCCGGGTGCGTCCCGAAGACGTCGACCATGAACGAGTCGAACGCCCGCGTCGACGGAGCGTTCAAGCGTGCGTTCAACTCTTCGAGGACGACTTCGCGCTCCTTGTCGATTTTGTCGGCGGCAAACAGCGAGTTGACCATCTGATCGGCGATGACGTCCAAAGCCAGGTCGAATGCCTCACCGGGTACGACCACCTGGAAGTTCACTGACTCCCAGCCAGTCCAGGCGTTCGTCCAGCCGCCCGTCGCCTCGATGTCGCGGTCGATATCGGCGGCGTCCGGGCGGGCGGGCGTCCCCTGAAAGTACATGTGCTCCATAAAGTGGGCTGCACCGACCGTCGCATCGGCCTCGTCGCGCGAGCCGCCCCGAATGCCGACGCTGATCGCCAGCACGTCGCCGTCCGGCCGCTCCCGCACGACGAGCCGCAGGCCGTTCGGCAGGACGCTTCGATAGACGTGCGGTTCGTCGGCGGGCGCCATCGACGGGGTTGACCCGTCTGGAACCGCATGGGCCGGCCCGGTCGCATCAATCCGTTCGCCGCCCTCGCACCCGCCCGTCACTCGCCCTGCTCCACGTTCCCGGTCTCCACGTTCCCGGTCCCTGCGTTCCCGGTCTCCACGTTCCCGGGCTCCAGGTCAGCAGGCGGGCGGGTCACGACGACGCTCAGGCGCTCGTCGGCGAGGTACGTCCGCGCGATGCGCTGAATGTCGTCGGGCGTCACCATCCGCAGTTGGGCCGCTTGCTCGTCGCGCGGCGGTAGCCCGTGAACCGCGTCGCGAGTCATTGCCACGGCCTCCGCGCCGCTGGTCTCCAGACCTACCACCCAGGCGCCAATCTCCCCTCGAACGGCACGCTGCAACTCCGTCTCACTCACCCCATCGTCGGCGAGCCGGCGTATTTCGGTACGAAGCAGGCCGACGACGGCGTCGAGGTCTTCGGGGTCAGTTCCGGCGTAGGTGAGGAAGATGCCGCCATCGGAGTATTGCGCGAGAGTTGAGTACGCGGTGTAGGCGAGGCCACGTCGATCGCGAATCTCCACGAAAAGCCGGCCGCTCACCCGCCCCAGGATCGCGTTCAGCGCCCGCAGCGCCGAACGATCCTCGTCGCGCACGCCCGGCACCGTGGCAGCCACAAAGGCATGGGCTTGATCGGTGCCGATCGGCAGATCGAGGCTCGCGGGCACACCCGCGGGCCATGACGCCAGTGGAGACGCAGTCTCCCCGCCCGGAAAATCGCCCAACAGGCCATCGAGCCGTTCGACAGCCTCGTCATGGCCGAGGCCGCTGACCACGCCGGCGACGATCCGCGGCGCCACCCGATGTTCCGCCCAAAACGATCGCAGCCGCTCCACCGACAGCGACCTGACCCCCTCGGGCGTACCGCTTGGCCGGCGGCCGAGCGGGTGCCCGGCGAACACCACGTCGAAGAGCCGGTCGCGGGCGTGAGTCTCCGGGTCGTCCTCGCGCTCCTGGAGTTGTTGGAGGATCACCTCGCGCTCACGGCCGATGGCCGCCTCGTCGAAGCAGGCGGCAGCGAGCACGTCGCGCAGGACACGCAGCCCCAGGTCGAGGTCCGGCAGCCCGATAGCGAGAGTCACTTCCAGCAACTCGCGGCCGGCCGAGATACCGAGTTCACCCCCGCGTCCCCCAATCGCCCGCAGCAGTTCGTCGCGGGTTGGCCAGTGGGCGGTGCCGAGCAGGAGCGCGTGTTCGAGCAGTTGGGCGGCACTGTCGGTCGCCGGCCCTTCGTAGCGGGAGCCGGCCCGAATCGCCAGATCCACGGCCACCACCTGACTGGCCGGCCGCTCGCGCGTGACGACGGCGGCGCCGTTCGCCAGCCATGCCCGCCGTGGGGGCCTCATCAACGCGGCTCCCACGCCAGGCGCACGCGCCGACGACCCGCCAACGACGTCGACGTCGCAGAAGGTTCGAGCATGCCCGAGGGCTCTGGGTCTACCATTGTTACGGAGTATAGCGAGCGTGCTCGATCAGTCCGGACCCTCGATGCGCTCGGACCCTTGGAACGACGAGCGGCAACGGACAGTCGCGGTCCGGACGTGCGCAGCGCGCGATCAACCGTCGAGATCGGTCGTGCATCCGGCGGCCACGGCAGACGGTGCGATACCACCTGGAGGCTCCGGCAGCGTTGCACGGGCGACCAGTACGGCGCCAGCCGGAGCCTTGCCAGCGGGCGCCTTGTGGGTGCGTTCTGGGTGTGCTCGGTGTGCTCACGGCCTGGATCTTGCACAGCGCGAGCCCGGGAATCAGCGGCGCTCGACATGGCGGAGGTGCATGGGAGTCGAACCCACCCGCGACCGCTCGGGCGGCCGCGCAACCGTTTTGAAGACGGCGAGGCCCACCGGGACCCTTCCACCCCCCAGAGCCCCCGGAGGCCGGGAGATCGGGCACCAGTATAGCAGTCAGGCGGCCCGCGTCAGGCGGATCGGGGAACCGGAAGGCGTCCTCGGCCGTCTCCCTGAAAGAAGAAGTTGGTCGGGGGGATGCGAGGCGGGCCATGCACGTTGGCGCGTGTGTCGTCACCCTGGAGATCGCGGCAAGTCACTCGCTGAAGGACAAACGACAAGTCATTCGCTCGCTCGTCGAGCGGCTGCGTCGACGATTCAACGTCGCGATCGCGGAGGTCGAGGACCAGGACACCTGGAACATAGCGGTGCTCGGACTGGCCGTCGTCAGCAACGAGGCTGGACACGCGGCTCAGCAGATCGCGCGGATCGTCGACGCAATCGAGCAGGAGCGGCCTGACACGGAGGTCGTCGACCGCCATAGTGACGTGATGCCGCTGTGACGGAGCCTCCGCCCGGAACTGTTGTTCGATGAACGGCATGCCTGCCAGAATGAATCGGGGAGCTCCGCCCCGCATCCGAGGACTACGGCCATGAGCCTCTCGTCCGAGGGTACACCACCTCCGGTGGCCTTCGAGCAGTTGGTTGAGGAGTACGGGGATCGCGTCTACGGGATCGCGCTCCGCATGACCGGCTCGCCCAGCGAGGCCGAAGACGTCATGCAGGACGCCTTTCTGTCAGCGTTCCGGGCCTGGGCCGAGTTCCGTCATGAGTCGTCGCCCCGCACCTGGCTGTACCGCATCGTGGTCAACGCCGCCTTACAGCGGCTCCGGGGTCGGCGTCCCACCGAGCTGCTGCCAGCGGGCGAGCCAGAGTACGACCCATCCGCTGATTGGAGCGGCGATCTGGCCCAGGCGGTCGTGCGCGGCGAGATCCAGGAGCGCCTCGAAGCGTCTATCTCGGCGCTGCCCGAGGACTTGCGGGTGACGCTCGTCCTGCGCGACATCGAGGGTCTGTCGACCGCCGAGACGGCCGCCACACTCGAGATCAGCGAAGCGGCCGTAAAGTCGCGGCTCCACCGCGCACGCCTGGCCCTGCGGCAGGCTCTGGCCCGCTACTTCGCCGAGCAGTAGTCGCCTACTGGTCGATCGCGACGACGGGCACCAGGTCGGCCGCTCACGCAGGTTGCCATCCGCTGCATCGACGCGCCCCGGCGCGACCCACCCGGACCCGGCCCCCCATCCGACCCGGCCCCCCATCCGACCCTGAATCCTTTTCCGACCCTGAATCCTTTTCCGACCGGCTGCATCTAACAGGAAAAGCGACCCGAGCGGCTCGAGCCCGCCGGCGGTGAGGGAGAGGGTCATGGAGCTTCTGGAGCGCCTCGAAGCCTATCGAGCGGAAGAGCGCCAGTTGGCCTGGCACGGTACGTTCAAGGACTACTTCGATCTCGTGGTTGCCAACCCGACACTTGCCCGCCTCTCGCATGCGCGTGTCTACGACATGCTGATGGCCGGGGGCACCGAACCCGTGTCGAACAGTAACGGTGAGAAGCGCTACGGGTTCTTCGCCGACGAATTGTTCGGCATCGAGCGGCCGCTCCAACACCTCGTCGACTACTTCGCGTCGGCGGCACGGCGTCTGGAGGTCCGCAAGCGGATCCTCCTGCTGATGGGACCGGTCGGCGGCGGGAAGTCGACGATCGTGGCGATGCTCAAGCGTGGTCTCGAAGAGTACGCGCGCAGCGACGCAGGCGCGGCCTACGCTATCGCTGGCTGCCCGATGCACGAGGAGCCGCTTCACCTCCTGCCCGATCGCATCCGCAAGGAGGTGCTGGACGAGTTCGGCCTGTACGTCGAGGGCGATCTCTGCCCGCGCTGCCGCCTGATGGTCGACGAGCAGTACGACGGCCGGATCGAAGATGTCGAGATCTGCCGGGTCGCCTTCTCGGAGAAGAAGCGCGTCGGCATCGGCACCTTCTCTCCGTCCGATCCGAAGTCGCAGGACATCAGCGAACTGACCGGCTCGATCGACCTGGCGACGATCGGGGACTACGGCGTCGAGAGCGACCCTCGCGCCTACCGCTTCGACGGCGAATTGAACGTCGCGAATCGCGGTCTCATGGAATTCGTAGAGATGTTGAAGTGCCTGCGCGGCGACACGCTCGTGCTGACCGGCGCGGGCATCGTCCGTCTCGACGATCTGGCGGCGGCCGATCATCCGGTCGGGCAGTCGCGCCCCGTCGAGGTTCGGCTGGCCACCTCGGTCGGGGTCGAGTCGAGCACCCATCTCTACCGGGCGGGTCCCAAAGCGACGAAGCGGATCACGACCCGCCGCGGCTTCATGCAAGAGGGTGCGCACGAGCACCGGGTTCAGGTCGTCGACGACGACGGGACGCTGATCTGGCGACGCCACGACGAGTTGAAAGAAGGTGACTGGCTGGCACTCCAGAAGGGACAGGAGCTCTGGGGAGAAAACGTCATCCTGCCGGCCCCGGCCATGCGCACCCGCGACGGCCGTGCACGTGACACCCGTCTTCCGGAGCGAATGTCGCCGGCGCTCGCGCGCTGGCTCGGCTACCTCGTGGCGGAAGGGGACACCCACGCGAACGGCCTGATCCGCTTCACGAATGGCGATCCCGAGCTACGCGCCGACTTCGTGCGCCTCACCGAAGAGCTGTTCGGCATCCGGCCGGCCGAGACGCGTACGGGCGTCCAGTTCGGCAGCGTCATGGTGCTCGACTTCATGTCCCGCCTGGGATGGCGCACTGGCGCGGCAGACAAGGTCATCCCCTGGGCCGTGCTGCGCTCGTCGCGCGCTTCACAGGTGGAGTTTCTGGCTGGCTACTTCGCGGGTGACGGGAGCGTCGGGCTGCACGGTCGGCTCTGGTGGGCAACGGCATCCGAGGAGCTCAGCCGTCAGCTTCAAATCGTGCTGGTCAACCTCGGCGTCATCAGCCGGCGCACCCGGATGGTCCGGAAGGTCGGCGACACCACCCGCACCTATTGGCAGGTCATGGCCGATGGTCGCGACGCCGATCTGCTCGCCCAGGCGATGCCGCTCCTGCCCGCCAGGAAGCGCGCGGTCTACGAGCAGCGAGCCGCCGCGCAGCCGCGTGCTGGGCGAACCGACGTGATCCCGAATACGGCCGGCTACTGGGCGGCCATCTCCGAGCGTCTTCAGCGTGTCACGATCGCGGAGGCTCGCGCCGTCGGCGGCACAGGCTACCGTGCCCGCGAGGGCGCTCGACAGATTCTCGGCCGCGACTATCAGCGGCTGCACGCCTTCCGAACCAGCACTCAGCAATGCACCCGCGATGGAGCGACCGTACTCCTCGACAAGCTGTCCTCACGGGTCGAGCCGCCGCCGGGGCTGGCCGCGCTGCTCAACTCGGCCCAGTTCTACGATCAGGTGGTCGCGATCGAGGACGGCGAAGCGGAGTGCTGGGATCTCCACGTGCCTGGCTCGAATACGTACGTCGCGAACGGCATCGTCAATCACAACTGCGACGAGAAATTCTTATATAACCTGCTGACGCTATCGCAGGAACAGAGCATCAAGACTGGCCGCTTCGCGATGATCTACGCGGACGAGGTCATCGTCTCGCACACCAACGAGCACGAGTACAACGCCTTCATCGCCAACAAGAAGTCGGAGGCGTTGCACGACCGGATCATCCTGATCAAGGTTCCGTACAACCTGAGGGTCAGCGAAGAGATCAAGATCTACGAGAAGTTGATCGGCCAGGGGAACCTGCAAGGCGTCCACATTGCGCCCAACACCCTGCGCGTCGCGAGCATGTTCGCGGTCCTGTCACGGCTCGAGCCATCCAAGAAGGCCGGCATGAGCCTGATGAAGAAGTTGAAGCTGTACGACGGCGAAGAGGTCGAAGAGTTCGGCCAGAAGGACGTCCGCGAGCTTCAGGAAGAGGCGGCCCGCGAAGGCATGGGCGGCATTTCGCCGCGCTACGTCATCAACGCGCTCTCGTCGGCATTAGTGCGCGAAGACACCACCTGTATCAACCCGATCGACGCGCTGCGCGCGCTACGCGACGGCCTGGAGCACCACCCTGGCCTGGACCGCGAGCGGCGCGAGGAACTGCTGAACCTGATCGCCGAGACCCGCCGCGAGTTCGACGAGCTTTCCAAGAAGGAGGTCCAGAAGGCGTTCGTCTACTCCTTCGAGCAGTCGGCCAAGACGCTGCTGGACAACTACCTCGACAACGTCGAAGCGTTCTGCAACAAGAGCAAGCTACGCGACCCAATCACTGACGACGAGGTCGATCCAGATGAGTCGCTGATGCGCTCCGTCGAGGAGCAGATCGGCATCTCAGAGAACGCGAAGAAGGCGTTCCGCGAGGAGATCCTGATTCGGCTGTCGGCGCTGGCGCGACGCGGCCAGACGTTCTCGTATAGCTCCCACGAGCGATTGCGCGAGGCGATCGAGAAGAAGCTCTTTGCGGACCTCAAGGACGTGGTCAAGATCACGACCAGTACCAAGACGCCGGACGCCGAGCAGCTCCGGCGGATCAACGAGGTCTGCGACCGGCTGATCGCCGAGCAGGGGTACTGCCCGGTCTGCGCCAACGAACTGGTCAAGTACGTTGGCGCGCTGTTGTCACGCTAACCCAGGTCGGCGGCGAGCAGGCCGCTGCCGCGCCATCGGACACCTCGATGGCGCGACGGTCCCGCTCCTAACTCGCCGCCGGCCCTCAGCCTCCGGGAGGGCCACATGCCACCGCTCGTCACGCTCTCACGGAACGACTGGTCGCTCCACCGCAAAGGCCCGATCGACCAGAGCCGCCACAACGAACGGGTCAAAGAGGCGATCAAGCACAACCTCGGCGAGATCGTCAGCCAGGAGTCGATCGTCACCTCGGACGGCAAACGAGTCGTCAAAGTTCCGATCCGCTCGCTCGACTTGCCGCGCTTCCGGTTCGACCGGGGGAGGAAGAATCACGCCGGCCAGGGCCAGGGCAAGTCGAAGGTCGGGGACGTCATCGGCCAGGAAGCAACCGGCCAGGGCCAGGGTCCGGGCAAGGGCAGACAGGCTGGCGATCAGCCAGGCATCGACTATTACGAGGCCGAGATCACCATCGACGATCTCGCCACCCTGGTTTTTGAGGACCTCGGACTGCCGTTCCTCGAGCCGAAGGGCCGCGCGCTCGTCGAGTCGGAAGACGTTCGCTTTGACGAGGTGCGGCGCACCGGGCCGATGAGCAATCTCGACAAGCGCCGCACGATCCGCGAGAACCTGATCCGTAACGCGCGGGTCGGCCGCAAGGGCTTCGGCCACCTCACCAACGACGACCTGCGCTTCAAGACCTGGGAGCGCAAGATCAAGGAGGAGTCGAACGCCGTCGTCATCGCAATGCGCGACGTCTCTGGCTCGATGGGCGAATTCGAGAAGTACATCAGCCGGAGCTTCTACTTCTGGATGGTCCGCTTCCTCCGGACCCGCTACACCCAGGTTCAGATCGTCTTCATCACCCACCACACCGAGGCGCGTGAGGTCGACGAAGACACGTTTTTCAACCTCGGCGAGAGCGGCGGCACCAAGGTATCGTCGGCGTACCAGCTTGCCCTGGACATCGCCGAGGAGCGCTATCCGGTCGCCGAATGGAACACTTACCCGTTCCACTTCTCTGATGGCGACAACTGGGGCGAGGTCGACAATCAGCGCTGCCTGGAGCTCGTGAAGACGCTGCTCGGGCGCTCGAACGCCTTCGGCTACGGGGAGATCCAGGAGGGCGGACGCCGCTCGCCCTCGACGCTGATGTCAGCGTTCGGCGCAATTCGTGACCCTCACTTCATCGGCGTGACAATCACCCGCAAGGAAGACGTCTACCCGGCCCTCAAGCAATTCTTCTCGACGCGCGGTGAGGCTGCCCCCCGGGCGGTGGCACGATGACCCCAGACGAGGTCCGCGAGCTCGAGTCCGCCATCGAGACGATCTGGGGAATCGCCGAGCGGATGGGCCTCGATCCGTACCCGGTCCATTTCGAACTGGTACCGGCAACGATCATGTACGAGTTCGGGGCCTACGGTCTGCCCGGGCGCTTCTCCCACTGGACGCACGGCCGGGCGTACCAGCAGATCAAGACCATGTACGACTACGGGCTCAGCAAGATCTACGAGCTCGTCATCAATACCAACCCGGCCTACGCGTTCCTGCTGGACAACAATACCGTCCTCCAGAACAAGCTCGTCGCCGCGCACGTCCTGGCGCACGTCGACTTCTTCAAGCACAACGCCTACTTCGCGGGCACGAACCGCTCGATGCTGGAGACGGTCAGCATCAACGCCGAGCGCCTGCGCCGCTACGAGTTCGAGCATGGCCGCCAGGAAGTCGAACGGTTCCTGGATGCGGTCCTCTCGATTCAAGAGCACATCGATCCGAACCCCCGGCTTCGCCACGAGCCGCCGGAGGAGCGCACTCGCAACCACCGCGACGAGCGCCCGCCCACACCCTATGACGACGTCTGGCGCGTCGGCGAGGCGCCGCCGGGAGAGCCGCCGCCGACCGAGCGCAAGCTTCCGCCGGAGCCGGAAAAGGATCTGCTGCTGTTCCTGGCCGAGAACGCGCCGGACCTGGAGCCGTGGCAGCGTGACGTCCTGCACATCGTACGCTCGGAGCAGATGTACTTCCTGCCCCAGATGCAGACCAAGATCATGAACGAAGGCTGGGCCAGCTTCTGGCACGCCCGGATCATGCGCGAGCTAGAGTTGGACGAGCACGAGTACGTCGAGTTCGCTCGGCTCCACAGCAGCGTGCTGTCGCCCTCGAAGCGGAACGTCAATCCGTACTACGTCGGGATGAAGATTTTCGAGGACATCGAGCGGCGATGGGACGAGCCGACCGACGACGAGCGCACCCGACTGGGCCGACTGGGCGGCGAGGGCCGCGCCAAGGTCTTCGACGTCCGGCAGTTGGACAACGACGCTTCGTTCCTGCGCAACTATCTGACGAAAGCGCTTGTCGACGAGCTCGACCTGTACCTGTACCGGCTGGAAGGCGACCGCTGGGTCATCGTCGAGAAGGATTGGGAGAAAGTCCGTGACTCGATCCTGACCGGCATGACGAACTTCGGCCAGCCGTACATCGTGGTTCAGGACGGCGACTTCCGGCGGAGCCGCGAGCTTCTGCTCCGGCACTGCCACGAAGGCGACGACCTCGATCTCGACTACGCCGATAAGACGCTCCGCTACATCTACCAACTCTGGGGGCGCCCCGTGCACCTGGAGACGGTCGTTGAAGGGAAGGTGACGATGCTGTCGTATCAAGGTCAGCCCCAACGAAGCGAGGCAGCCCGACGCTAGACAACCAGACCCGAGGCAGCGCGAGGCTAGCAGGCGGTGCTGTTCGGCGGTTGTCGGGCGCCCCATTTCGGGGGCTGGCACGCTTCCTGGTACACGTTCATGGTATGAGTCCTTCGAGGTGCTGTGAAGTGGGGCTATAATGGATTGCCGCATCACGTCTGCAGACGCCACCGGGCGCGATCAGACCGTGCGGGGGCAAACTGGGCTGGGCCCCGAAACGGGTGAGGCGTCCGGGAGGAGCGTAGTGACCACGGCGGACGAAGGTATCGCACCGTCGAGGCAAACAGGGCAGCAGGTGGCAACACATAGTGGCGTGGGCACGATGGTGGTGACCCACGAGACCGTCCAGGCAAGCCTCTCTGACTATCTGGATGGACAGTTGGGAGACCTCGAGCGGCAGCGCGTCGAGCGCCATCTGGCGGCCTGCCGGGTGTGTGATGCTGTCTACCGCACGCTCAAGGCGACCGTCGACGCCGTGCATAGCCTGCCGGCGCCGGCCGCGCCGGCGCGCGCCCGGGGGTCGATCCTCCAGCGGGCGCAGGCCGAGGTGACCCCATCGTCGAACGGCCACGACCACGAGGAGTGCGCGGCCAGCCGCTCGGGCTCAGCGCAGTCATCGTCGAGTAGCTAACGCCGTCGTCCGCACGGATCACCCGTCGCTCGACGTGTGCGCGTCGGGTGAGGCCCCGGGACTGAGGCCCGGAGGCTGAGCTACCGGGCACTCTGAATTCCTCGACACGCGCTCGCGCAGCCACCGGCGCCGGCCGCGCGGTCTGACCGTTCGGTGCACCCTATTCAATTGGCAAGGCACCAGAAGCGGTGGCGGAGGCGGACATGAGACCGCTTCCGCCACCCGACCTTCGCGAGCGGGCGGCCGGCTCAGCGCCGCTTCGGGGGGTGTGCGCGCACGGCCTCTTCGTTCACTTCAGTGCCCCAGCCCGGTCCCGTCGGCACCTGGAGATAGCCGCTCTCGACTTTTGGCTGCACCGTCACAAGTTCGTCGTACCAGGGCACGAAGTCGTTGTCGATCTCCATGATCCGGAGGTTCGGCACGACCGCCGCGAAATGGGCATTCATCATCGTCGCAAGCGGACCGTAGAAATTATGCGGCGCGATGTTCGCCTCGTACGGGTCGGCCATGTTCGCGATTTTCACTGACTCGCCGATGCCATTCCAGGGCAGGTCGATGATGTAGACGTCAGCCGAGCCGCGTTCGAAGAACGGCCGGTACTCGCGCCGCCCGAACAGGCACTCGCCGGTCGCGATTGGGATGGTGGTGCCCTCGCGGATGTAGCGGAGCGCCTCGGCGTTGCGAATGTCCATCTCGAGCCAGAACAGGTCGAATGGCTCGATCGCCCGCGCCATCTTGAGGTAGCCCTCAGTCTTGTAGTTGAAGTTCAGGTCGACCAGGATGTCGATATCCGGGCCGGCTCCCTCACGGAAGGCGGCAAGTTGCGCCTTGATGGCGTCGACGGCGTAGCGCTCGGGGTTGAGCTCCGGGAAGCTCTCGCCGCGCGCGAAGCCGGAGGTGAAGCCGCGCGGGTTGTTGTCGCCGAGCAGCAGGACGTTCGTCTTCAGGCCTGTGAAGCCGCTCGCCTTCACCTCACGGCCCAACTCGACGATGTCGTCCAGCGTCGCCACCGACTTCGAGCCCATCTGCATGGCCCGTCCGCAGCGGTAGGTGCCGCAGTGCGACCAGTACACCCGGATGCGCTCCCGGACCGGACCGCCGAACAATTCATAGACGGGGATGCCGAGCGCCTTTGCCTTGAGGTCGTAGAGCGCGTTCTCGATGGCGCCAATCGCCTGCTGCACCAGCCCGCCGAGAGCCGTCCGGCGGAGCGCCGTCATGAGCGCCACATGCGCCTCGATGGCCCGAGGATCCTTGCCGATCAGGTGCTCGCTCAGGCGGTCGATGACGGCCGGCAGCCCGGCGCCGCCGAACGACTCGTTGTACTCGCTCCAACCGACGAGCCCTTCGTCGGTGCTGATCTTCAGGAAGTCAAAGGTTCGCCAGCCGGCATCGGCCTGGAGCGTCTCGATCTTCGCGATCTTCACAGTTCAGGCACCCCCATCGTGCGTCGTGTGTCGGTGAGCGCCGCGTTCGGGACTGGTATGCCGTCACGCCTCGCACCCCCCGTGTTCTGCGCTTGCACGTGTCTGGTGCGTGCACCGGCCCTGACAGCAGCCCGTAAGCACGGTCACGAGATGATGATAGTCCGATGGATGCCGCTGCCCAACAGGTCGGTGGCCCGATATCCACCCGGCCTCATCAGCCGACCACCGCGGCGGTAGCCACGCGCTACGGCATCGTAGCCGCACACCCCGACTGCTGCCCGCGGCACCGCGCCCAGCACCTGCTACACCCTGCCTGCATCTGGTCATTCGGTCGGGTCGGGGTTGCCGGCAAGGAGGCGGAGGAGCCGGTCGCGGGTCTGGATGTACTGACCGAGCTGGCCGGTGCGGGCATAGAAGCGAAGGTCGTCAAGGCCGATGTGGCAGGTGTAGCAGGCGATCCGCTCGCGGAAGTGCGGCGCCCCACGGTGGCGCTCGTGGAGCGCCTGGACGGCGGCATGGTCGCCCTCTTTGGCGAACCATCCGCCGAGCCACGCGACGTCGTAGAGCGGGTCACCGTAGCAGGCATTGCCCCAGTCGATCACGCCGGTGATGTGCGCGCCGTCCGAGAGGACGTTGTCGAAGTGGTAGTCACAATGGAGCAGGGCGCGCTCTTCAGGGCAGCGTGCGGCCAGGCCGAGCATGTAGCGATAGACCCGCTCGTACACGTCGCGTTCGAGGAAGGACGTCACGAACAGTGCGTGCCAGTCCTGGTAGAAGCCCCCGGCGTGGTTCTCGATGGCGGCAGCAAGGACATCGTGCCAACGCGCCTCCCGACCGTTGCCGTCCGCGCCCCAGGAGCCGTAGCCGCGGGTGGCGTCCAGGTCCGCGCGGGCGATGGCGTCGAACGTATCGAGGGTGGTAGGCAGGAGCGCCCGGCGGGTGGCGGCTGGCCACTCCGCCAGCCGGCGCCCGGCGACCCGCTCACTGATCGCGAAGGTTTCGTCGCCCCGTCGTCCGGTGGCGAGGACACGCGGAATGGGCAGCGCTGACGAGCCGAAGTGCCGCCCGGCGTAGGCATCTTTGGCGAACGCTTCGGCGGCATGTCCGTAGGTACTGAGTCGAACTACGTAGTCCTTGCCGTCGGTGCGGAAGCCGAACGTCCGCGTGAACACGCCGCCCGGAAGCGTGCAGAGGTCGGCGACGTCGTCACTCCACTGCTCGTGCAGCAGCGCGCGCACGTCCGCCACTTCATCGTTCAGGCGCCCCGTCACGGTGCCGCTTTACCTCAGCCCTCGTCGACCTCAGTCTTGTGGAGAACCGTACCACGCGAAGAACGGCGGATCGGGCGCTGCTCGCCGGGCCGGCCCACTCACGCTACCATCCGGGGCGAGAAGGACAGTAACCACGCGGGCCAGCCGGCACGCGCCGCCGCGCGGAAAGGATCGATCCATGCCCGGACGAACGACGGTCGCCATCGACGGTGAACGCTTCCTCATCGACGGCCAGCCTACGTATCAGGGCCGAAGCTTCCAGGGTCAGTCGATCGAGGGGCTGCTGATGAACGTCCGCGCCGTTCAGGCAACGTTCGACGACCTGAACCCCGAGACGCGCGCCCGCTGGGCCTACCCCGAGACCGGTGTCTGGGATCCGGACCGCAACGTCCGCGAGTTTCTGGCCGCGCTGCCGACGTGGCACGAACATGGGCTGCTCGCCGTGACGGTGAACTTTCAGGGCGGCTCACCCGAGGGGTACAGTCGGCAGCAGCCCTGGGAGAATTCGGCGTTTGAGCCGGATGGCCGTTTGCGCCAGCCGTACCTGGACCGGATGGCGCGGGTGCTCGAGCGCGCCGACGAGCTTGGAATGGTGGTCATCGTCGGCTGCTTCTACCAGGGTCAGGACGAGCGGCTCGTCGACGAGAAGGCAGTCACGCGGGCCGTCGAGAACGCCGTCGGCTGGCTGCTCGACGGCGGCTGGACGAACGTCATCGTCGAGATCACGAACGAGTGCGACGTCCCTCGCATCGAGCAAGCGATCCTGCGGCCGGATCGAGCCCACGAATTGATCCGCCGCGCCCAGTCGATGACCGCGAACTACCGGCGCCTGCTCGTGAGCACCAGTTTCCGTGGTGGCACGATCCCGCCCGACAACGTCCTGGAAGCGGCCGACCTGGCGCTGATTCACGGCAACGGCGTCACCGATCCGGCCGTGATGACCTGGCTCGTCGAGCGCACCCGTCACCGGTCCGGGGTGGTCGGCAAGCGGATGCCGATCGTCGTCAACGAGGACGACCACTTCGACTTCGACAAGCCCAGCAACAACCTGCTGGCGGCCGTTCGGAACTACGCTTCCTGGGGCTACTTCGACGCCGGCCCCGGCTCGGGGGGAGCCGGCGCGCATGGCAACTACCGCGACGGCTACCAACTGGTTCCCGTGAGTTGGTCGATCGACACCGAGACGAAGCGCGGCTTCTTCGACCTGCTCCGTCAGGTGACCGGCGGCGCCTGACCAGGAGGTCAACTCCTCCGTTCGACTCCCCGCCGTCGTCTCCCGCAGCCCTCACTCCGGACCCTCGCCTGTCTCCGCGGCCCTCGCTGGCCTCCGTGGCCCTCGCTAGTCCCCGTGGCCCTCGCTAGTCCCCGTGGCCCTCGCTCCGAATCCTCGCTCAGACTTCGATTCCCTCGAGCCAAGGGCCTGGGCGAGCGGCCGGCACGGGGTATGCAAGAGGCTGAGCGCCACCCCACGCGGGGCCAGGACATTGAGGGCGCGTCCTGGCCGTATCGACCGTCGTCCGGGCTGTCCCCGGCCGCGAGCGGTCCGAGCATCGCGTGAGTTGCCATGGCAACCCGTGGACTTCGAGGGGGGACGACGGCGAGTGAGACACGAGCCGGACGCCCGGGGGTATCCGTACCACCCGGCACACCAGGCGAGAGCGTCACGCACCCGGGCTCCGCGTGCGCAGGGATCGAACACCCAGGCGACGGCTGCCCAGGTCATTCGCAGCCGAGACCCTCACCGTGGGGTGAGCGGCTGGCGCGCCGCCCACATCACCCGAGACGAGCGCAATCGGATCGGCCGCCGCGCCCGCACGCGTCCGTTCCTGATGGCGTTGGCGCTGCACGGTCTCTTGATCGGGCTTCTGCTCCTGACCAGTTGCACCGCCATGCCGGCCGTGGCAGCCTTCACCGCGCTCGAGGCGCGCGACTGGATGGAGGCAAACACGATCCAGCTTCCAGTCAAGGAACCGCTCGACGCCGGCCTCCCTCAGACCCTGACGATCGCGGCCCGTGACGGCACCGTTCTGACCAAGGTCGACGACGTCCGGTACGGGCGACGGACCTACGTACCCCTCTCGAAGATGGGGCCATACCTTCCGACTGCCACCGTGGCCACCGAGGACCGGCGCTTCTTCGAGCACCCTGGCGTGGACGCGCACGGCCTCTTGCGTGCTGTCAGCACGAATGCTGACACCGGGGGCGCCGCTCAGGGCGCCAGCACGATCGAAATGCAGTTGGTCCGCAACCTCTACCTCACCGACGAGCGAAACGAGCAGACGCTCGCACGAAAGGTGAAGGAAGCACTTGCAGCCCTCGAATTGGACAAGCACTTCACCAAGGATCAGTTGCTCGAGGCGTACCTGAACGTCGTCTACTACGGGCACCAGGCGTATGGCGCCGAGGCCGCCGCTCGAGTCTACTTCGGAAAGTCGGCCGAAGACCTGACGCTTGCCGAGGCCGCTCTGATCGCCGGTCTGCCCCAGAGCCCGCACAGCTACGATCCATACGAGAACCTCGACCAGGCGAAGCAGCGCCAGCGCGACGTGTTGGATCGGATGCTCCAGGCCGAGGAGATCACCTGGCAGCAGGCCGATGAAGCCGCGAACGCGCCACTCAATCTGCACTCGGTTCCAGCCCCCGATGTCCAGGCGCAGCACTTCGCCAACTACGTCAAGAGTCTCGTTCGCGACCGCTTTGGCCCAGACGCCTACTTCACCGGCGGCCTGACCGTCCAAACCACCGTCGACCTCGACGTGCAGCAACTGGCCGAGCAAGTTGTCGCTAACAGCGAGGCCGTTCGGGAGCTTGGCCACGCGAACAACTCGGCGATGGTCGTCATGGATCCCGTCACCGGTGACATCCTGGCGATGGTTGGGAGCAAGGACTTCAACGACGACTCCATCGACGGTCAGGTGAACGTCGCCGTGGCGAGCCGTCAGCCCGGCTCGTCGATCAAGCCGCTGGTCATGTTGACCGCCTTCGAGAAGGGCCTCAACCCGTACATCGAGGTGATGGACGAGCCGACCAGCTTCTCGGCGCCGCCCGGCCAGCCGCCCTATCACCCCGACAACTACGAAAGTCACTTCTACGGGCTGATCGACCTGCGCGACGCGCTCGGGAACAGCTTGAACGTGCCGATGGTCAAAGTGTTGAAGTGGGTCGGGATTCCGTCCTTCCAGGATATGGCACGGCGGCTCGGCATCACCACCCTCGACAAGTGGGATCCGCGCTGGCTCTCCCTCACACTCGGCGGCGGCGAGGTGCACCTGCTGGAGTTGACGGGCGCCTACACCACGATCGCGCGGCTCGGCAGCCGCATCCCGCCCGAAGCGCTGCTAAAGGTGCAGGACTCACGCGGCAACGTCCTCTACACCGCCGATCCGGGCGGCTCGGCGCGCCAGGTCGTCGACCCGCGCTACGCCTATCAGGTGCTCCATATCCTGGGCGATCCCGGCGCTCGCCTGCTGACCTTCGGGCCGAACACGCCGCTGAACCTCGGCCGGCCGCACATGGTCAAGACCGGCACCACCGACGACTACCGCGACACCTGGACGATGGGCTGCGTACCTCAGGTCTGCGTCGGGGTCTGGATGGGGAACACCAACAACGACCCGATGACGAAGGTGTCGAGCTCCCTGACCGCCGGCAAGATGTGGGTCGACATGATGAACGCGCTGATCGAGCGGAACCATTGGGAGCCGGTCCCGTTCCCACGCCCAGACGGCCTGATCGTCAAGCGTGTCCCGAATGTCGGCAACTCCCGCCCCGGCCAGACCGATCACGAAGAGGTGTTCCTGCCAGGCCACGAAGAGCACTACCTGCTCCAGATGGACTGGATGAGGCCGGACTGATGCAAGCACACCGCACGCGGACGCTCCGTCATCGAGTGCTGGTCGTGGCCGTCGCTGGCCTGATGGCCATTCAAGCAGGCTGTCAGGCCACCGACCATGCCGTCGAGGTCATGCCACGCCTGATCGGCGGCGGCCAGGCCGTCAGCCTGCCGATGCCGGCGCCCCGCCCGGCCGATGCGCCCCAGCAGCCACTACCCCCCGAGCAGCCCACCGATGGCTTCACGTTCGAGGCTGCCGGAACTGACGAGCGCGGCTGGCCGCAATACACCGTGCAGATCGGGCGTGGCGGCAGTCCCTATCTCGTCGCCGTATCCAAGCTGACGCCGCTCTTCCAGGTCGACGGTCAGGGGCCGATCGACTACGTGAGCGCCGCCTACTTCGCGGCCCACCCGGATCGGACCGCGACGTCGATCCAGCCGGGGGACGAGTTTACGCTCACCGTGCCACCGGGCACGTTCATCGTGCGCTGGCAGGAAGATCGTGACGAGAACTTCGGCCGCCCGGCGCGGGTGCGCGAGTACGTCAGCGAGGCCGGCGATCGGCTGTTGCTCTACCTGACCGAGCGCTTCCCGATCCTGCGCGAGCAGGTGCCAGCGGCGACGCCCGGCTACAGCACTATCACCCTCCATCCGGACCTTGCCTACCTGCTCGGCTCCGGCCAGCTCGACCCGCTGACGCTGGCCCGGCTCATTTACCGAGTACAAGACCCGGACATGTTCCAGGCCGCTGCCACGCGCAAACTCGCCGCAGCCGTCAAGCCCGGTGAGAGCCTGACGCTCGGAGTCGACCGGACCAGGTCCTACCTCGACCCGATCCGCGAGGCAATGACGCATGCAGACCATACCGAGGCGTTGAACGATCCCGATCTGCCACAGATGACTCGGGCGACCTTCCGCCGGGATCAGGGCTTTCCGTTCGCGGCCATCGACGATGCCGTCGGCACCCGCACCACGCTGGACGAGATCCCCGACGGCCTGGTCTTCCGCATCGAGTACGACTGGGATGGAACCGTCTCTGTCTCCTACAAGACCGGCGAGGACGACGAGCGCGGCAAGCGCGATCCGTACGCCCATCGCGACAACGCGGGCTGGACCGGCCTGTACAGCCAGTTCATCACGACCGACGACGCCCCGATCAAGTGGGGGACGGGCGAGCCATCCGACATGGATCCGTTCCCGACCGCTCGCGATCCGCGCCGCACGATCCAGGACGGCGAGCGCTCGTACGACTACCTGATCTCGGGGCGGGTCGTGCTGCTGACCTTCAAGCCGATCCGGACCCTGGCCGACGCGAAGGCGCAAGCCGACTTCCGATCGCTGCTCTCGGAGCTACGAGACCGCTACAAGGACGACCTCACCTTCCTGATGGAGTACCTGGGGTCGTTCGAGCCGGACTCCTGATCGACGCTGGGCGGTATCATCCGAACGAGAGGGCCAACGGCCACCGGTTCAGGATGATTGAAACACGACGAGCTTCCAGGCGGCCCCGAATCAGGCGCCCGCGCGCCGTCTCACTCGCGGCGATCCTGCTCGCGGCTCAGGCGCTGCTTGCGCTGATCGTCGGGGCGCTGGTCCTCTTCGCCGGGTCGAGCGTGATTCTGGACAATCAGCTCGTGCAGGCTGACTCGCAAAGCGCCGCTCTCGTCATCGCTGCCGCCATGGGCCTAAGCCTCGTTCTGTTGGCCTCGGTGTATGGGCTGCTGCGTCTGCGCGAGTGGGCCTGGTTCGCGGCGATCATGGTCCAGGGCATCATTCTCGCAGCCACCCTGATCGGGTACTTCAGGGGCACGCCGCACTTTGTCAGCATGGCGGTGAGCAGCCTGCTCGTCCTGGCGCTCAATCAACGCGAAGTGTGGCAGGCGTTCCAGAGGAGCGATGACGACCGCTGAACGCGTCGCCGCGCGCACGGTGCCCGGCGACCTCGAGCTCCTCCGCCGGTTTGAGCCAATCGTGTGCTTCACGCGTGGCGAGGAGTTCTTGCCGACCGATACCGACTGGTACGTACGGCAATCCAGCCTCTGGGTCTCGCACGACGATGGACGGCGTGAGCTACTCGTCGAGGAAGCTTCGCTAGACCTGGACCGGCTGGCGCAGCAACGGCCAGCCCAGCCGGGTGACGTCTTGTACATGATGTTCAGCGATCCCCTGAACCTGGCTGAGTTGTCGGCGTTCATCGTCCGCGAGAACGTCCGGCGCCTGCGCGATCGTCAGCACGGCTTCCATGCTGACGTCGCTCGGCTGGCGCGGGTGGGGTACGCGTCGCGCCTGCTCGACGCGCTGTTCTCGGTGACGCTGCTGCTGCGCGGCCGGGTGCCCGGCGACGCAGCCGCAGCGGCGCTGCTGACCTGCCGGAACCGCCCGCACCCCAACCGGCACCACACCTACTACGGCCGAGTGGTCCGGGAGCACGGCTGGATCGCGCTTCAGTACTGGTTCTTCTATCCGTTCAATAACTGGCGCTCTGGCTTCTACGGCGCCAACGACCACGAGGCCGACTGGGAGTCGATCGTCGTGTATCTCTACGAGCGCGCGAACGGGGAGGTGGCGCCGGCCTGGGTCGCCTACGGTTCGCACGACTTCGCGGGCGACGATCTCCGGCGAGCCTGGGACGATACGGCCGAAGTCGAGCGGGTGGGCGATCATCCGGTCGTGTACGCGGCGGCCGGCTCGCACGCTGCCTACTTCCAGGCGGGCGAGTACGTCGCCGAAGTAGATGTCCCATACCTGTACCCGCTGGCGCGCTGGTCGGGACGGCTGGCGCAGTTCTGGAGCCGCTCTCTTGGGCAGACGATCCTGCCGCTTGGGTTGCGGCCGGACATGTTCCGGGTGCCCTTCGTGGACTACGCCCGCGGCGACGGAGTTACCATCGGACCGGACCAGCGCCGCGAGTGGACGCCTATCTTGCTCGATCCGGTGCCACGCTGGGTCAGCCAGTATCGCGGCCTGTGGGGCTACTTCGCCCGCGATCCGGCGGCCGGCGAGAATGCACCCTCTGGTCCGATGTACCGCCGCGACGGCGCCGTCCGACGCGCCTGGTACGACCCGGTCGGCTGGGCCGGGCTCGACAAAGTGCCGACGCCGGCCGCCGAACCGGGCGTGCTGCGCGCCCGCACGGAAACCCTCGCCGCTCGCCAGGCCGAACTGGCCGAGCAGATCGCCGCCCATGCCGACGAGTTGAATCAACTGGGCGCCGAGCTCGCCGCGCTCCAGACTCGCCCACATCTCGCGCCACGTCTCGCGACGCTTCAAGGCCGAATCAGGGCGCTTCGCGCCGAGGTAGACGGTCTGCGCCGCGAGCGCGCTCAGGGCGAGATGTTGCTCCAGGCTCTCGCTGAGCGCCGGATTCAGCTTGCCCGTCGCCCGCCGGGCGCGGTGACCGCTGAGGACGAGCGGCGAGCGCATATTCGCCGCCTCGCCCGGCCAGCCAGTCCGGCCGATCTTCGGCTGCGCCGGGTGATGGAGGTCTGGGCAGCAACGAGTGTCGGGCTATTGCTCGTCGGGATCGTCGCGTTGATCGTGGCCGCACCACAACACCTCGTCGCCGGTATCGTGGCGATGATCGGCACCCTCGTCGTCGTCGAGGCGGCCTTCCGCCGCCAACTGGCCGGCCTCGTCTCGACCGTATCGATCGCGCTTGCGGTCGTCGCGGTCGGGGTTCTGGTGTACGAGTTTGCCTGGCAGATCGTCGTCCTGGGCGTGCTGGCAGCCGGCCTCTTCGTGCTCTGGGAGAACGTCCGCGAACTTCGCGCCTGACGGCACGATCCCGCAACGACAGCCTGGATCGCGCCACCTCGGATCGAGGTGCCAACCAGCAGAACGGCATGGCAGGCTGATCGTCTCGGTACCGCCGAGTCCAGCCCAGATCCACCCGCCAGGCCTTCGGCCATCAGCCCTTCGGCCATCAGCTCTTCGGGGCAGCCATTAGCAATATGAGGCGGGTGGTGGTACGCTAGGCGCGGTATCTCGCCGGAGTGAGGACGCGTTGCACATGGGCCACGCCACCGGACGTCAATCACACGCGGTCGCCTGATGCGCCGCAGGCTCGACGCCTCCTCATCATGGGCCGTCTCACTCACCTGGGCGGCGGCGCTGATCCTGGTGCTCCTGCTCGTCCTCGTACCGCCGATGCAGTTCGCGGTAGCCGATAGTCCCGCTGCTGCGCGCCTGTACGTTGCCGATCAGTCGACCAGCCAGTATCACATCGTTGACCCGGAGACAGGGATCGTTGTTGAGAGCCCGTCGGCCGTGCTGTCCGCCTATACCGCCATCGCCGTCTCGCGCACGGCCGGCCGGGTGTACCTGACGGGCTCGTCGCATACTGCCGTCAGGTGGGCGCGGCTCGGCGGAGCGATCGAAGGCGAGATACCGGTCGGCGGCAGTCCGAATGGCATCGCCCTCTCGCCGGACAGTGCGACCCTGTACGTAACCCTCGGGAACAACGGTACCCTCGCCGTCTTCGACGCAGTGACGGGGGTGGCGCTCCAGACTCCCATAACTGTCGGCACCTCGCCGTTCGGCGTCGTCGTCAGTCCAGACGGCGCCCGGATCTACGTTGCACTCGCTGGCGAGGCCAGAGTCGCCATCCTGGACACCCAGGATCTGGCGCAGGTGGGGACGATCCTGCTGCCGCTGGGGAGCAGTGCCGGCGTACAGGATCTGGCCATCTCCCCGGACGGGCAGAGCCTCTTCATGGCGGTTCCCATGGACACCGCGATTCGGGCCTACGACCTGGCTGGGCACACCTATATGACGCCGTTCGCGGTTGGAGTGGTGACGGCTGGGATGGCTGTGAGCGAGTCGAACGACCGCCTCTATGCCGCTTCCTCCGGCGAGCATGCCCTCAAGGTGTTCGACCTGAAGTCCTGGCAGCAGGTGTCGGACTTCACGTCGGTTGGCATCGAGCCGCGTGGCGTTGCATGGCTGCCGGAGGAGATCGTTCCTACCAGCACTCCGACCACAACTCCCACAACCACCTCGACGGCCACGCTCACGCCTACACCCACGTCAACGCCCCTGGACACACCGACGCCCACCGGCACACCAGCATCCACGCCCACCCCGACGACAACTCCAACTCTCGCGCCCTCGTCGACGCCGACGCGCACCGCCACCCCCGTGCCGCTGAGCACGGCAGTGCTCACGCCCACACAGCCCTCTTCAACACCCCCAGCTCCGCCCAGTGCCACGCCTGCGCTCGGGGCATGCGCCCCACGGCCACGCATCGCGCTCTCGGCCGCTCCGGCCGGGCCAGGAACCATGCTGGTCACGGCCACGGCAACCCGCTCCAACTTCCTGCCAGACAACTCTCTCAGAAGCCTGACCTTTGACCAGCTTCGCAATGCACACGTCGCGGTGCACCTGCCCGATGGCTTCATCGAAGGCCGCGCCTCGGCGCCACTGCCGCTCGGCCCCGGGGTCTGGTCCGTCCAGTTCAGCGTTCGTCGCGACGTCGCGGGCACGGACATGCTCGTCCGATTCACTCTCGTCGACGACTGCGGTTCCTGGCCCTCCTTCGTGGGGGCTGGCCCGGCCAGCCTCTAGCCACGACGTCCGCCGTTGTGCCGTAGCGAGCAGGCCGGGTGGCCAGGAGTGCCAAGCCAGGTGGCCAGGAGTGGGCGGGATGACCGGACGGCGGTAGGAGTGAGCGGCAACGGATCCCGGCGTCGCCGTGTGGCCGCCATCGCTCCTGGCGTGGGCAAGCGACGAGCACGCTTCTGAGATCGAGCGCGCTGACCGGGGCGACGACGGTCTGGCCGCTCCCGGCGGGTTGCATGTGGACACAACCGAAACACGATCGACACACTGTGCACCACTCGGACATGCCAACACATCGTCAATCCTTCGGTCGCCGTACTCCGACTGCCCGCACAAGGTGTCTTCGTGCGCCTTCCGTCAATCGGTGTCATCTGACACTACCGGCATGGTGACAGGTAGGCTAGTCAGAACGTAACAGACCGACTACACTCAGGCCGCCACCGGGAATCGGGACTGTAACGGCGGGGGTAGACCGGTGGTGAGGACACAGGCGGGGGTGAGGCGTGGCGGTCAATCGAGCCAGGGGTGTGGACGCATTAGCGGAGACAGCCGGACTTCTGGAACGCAGCCGGACCCGGCCGACCGCTCGGGGCGAGCGGCGACCCACTTCACCGGACACAGCGCGTCTGCCGGCCGGCGCAGCGGCGCCCGATGCACAGTCCGTAGCTGGGCCGAAGTTCATCAACGCCGCTGCTGAGGAAACGCACTTCCTCGACCAGATCGACAACCCGGCTATCGACGAGCGCACGCAACTGTCGGCTCGTGCTGCGCTCGCGGCGCTCTACGAGCGGCGAGGCCGGCTCTCCGACGCGGCGGACCTGTACGAGCGCAACCTCTGGGCCGGCGATCGGTCTGAAGAGACCTACATCAGCCTCGCATCAGTCTACCGGCAGCTCGATCGCGACGACCTCGCGGACGATACGCTCGAACAGGTGCGTCGCCTACGGACGCCCCGGACCCCACGCGCTCCCGTCGGAGTGGCAGGTGAGGTGGCGCTGACCGCGGCGCGGGTGCCAATTGCGCAGCCCGCATCTGGCGAGCGGTCCATGTCACCTGGCTACTCCCAGGCATCGTCGTTTCGAGAGTCTCGCAGGGAAGCGCGCTCACCTCGCTCTGGAGCAAGACCATCGCGTGCTGAGGGTCAGTCGCAGCGGAACAACGTCGATACGCCGAACCTGGTCACGACGTTCCACATCGCGATCGAGGCTGTAGCAACTGCACTTCAGGAGATCGTCGCGCGGGTACGGTCGGGCGAGATCGTCGACAGATATCGGCGCACCAATCGTCCCGGGCGGCGGGCGCCGCTCTGGATCCTGGCTGGCGTGCCCATTGTGGCCGGTGTCGCGCTGTTGACGGCGATCCTGCTCACCGTCGGACGAGGGGCACCTGCGCCGACGGTCGTGACTCAGGCACCCGGCCCTGTGGCGACCGTCGCGCCAACGCCCGAAGTTGCGGCAAAGCCGCCGACGCCAGCGCCGCTCGTCGTGGCGAACGTTGGCCAGAACGGACTGTCGCTCCGCAAGACGCCTGGCGCAGGCGAGCGCCTGGGAATCCTGCCCGAGGGTACGAAGCTGGAAGACCAGGGCGAGTCTACCCAGGTCGACGGTAAGACCTGGCGTCGAGTACGCGAGCCGGCGGGTACGGTCGGCTGGGTTGCAGCAGAGTACGTCGCCACCGGCGACGCAGCGGTGGCTCAGGCGGGACCGCCTGCCTACTCCTCCGGCGGTCTCGGGCTGTCCCGCGCCGCGTGGGAGCAGAGCCACGGCAGCCCGACGCGTTCGAGCATTTTGCAGGATTACGAGAGTGGCCGCTTCGTCATCGGCTTCCGAGACGGCAACGTCTGGCACATGGAGCGCGTCTGGGCTGCTCAGGAAGCTGTTCCGCTCGACGTCGCCCGGAGCGAGGGCCGCACCCTGATCCCAAGCGACGCCCAGATGGTCGGCACGTCCGAGCGCGCCAACGGCCGCATCATCGACACCTACACCAGTGAGTCGCTCATCGGGCGTTTCGGTCCCTCGAGCTGGGACGGCGGGAAGCCTGGGACGTTCTCACTTCAGTATCGGACACGGACCGCCGACAAACTCGTGACGTCGATTCTCTTCCGGCTCGGCGACGCCCTGCCCTAGGCCGCCCTGGACCCATCGCTCGTCCGAACGTTGGACGAAGGCGCTCTCGTACGGCCCGGTCGCGCGGTACGCGGCCCTGGAGGTAGGACTCCGGGGCCGCGTACCACGCGTCTCGTGCGCTTCTCGCACGTCACATGGCTCCGGGGCCGCTCGCACTTCACACGCTCGCCATCGATTGCGATGCGGCACGAAGGCGGGTATCCTGCCTGAATGGGGCTTGCGCTGGTATCCCGCAATGGGTACTGCGCAGCAGACTAGCGCCCCGCTGGCGATCGTCGCACGTGCCACCAATCCGAACCGACACGCCCGATCCAACCAGACCACTCGAGGTCGTGGCCGAGACCTCGGGCGTGGCCCGCGCGCCGAGCCGAAGCGGCGATAGTGTCAGTACGCGCGAGCGGGCGCGCCTCGAACGAGCCCTGCACGCTGAGCGCGAAGTCCGAGCGAGTCTGGAGCGCACCCTACGAGCACTGCTCGACGACGCCCCAGAAGCCGTCGTCAGAGTCGACCCGCAGGGGCGGCTCCTATCCGCGAATCCCGCTGCCGAGCGGGTCGTCGGTCGCTCGCTCGACGATCTCCATGGTCACCGGATTCGCGATCTCGATCTGCCTGAACCGCTGGAACTGGCCTGGGATCTTAGCGTTCAGCAGGCCGTGCGGACCGGCCGGACCCAGACGATCGATCTCCAGGTCAGCACGCTGCTCGGCATGCGCCACTATCAAGCCCGCCTCGTCCCCGAGCCGGACGGAACCGGCGGTGTCCAGGCCGTCCTGGCGATCCTCCACGACGTGACTGACGCGCGGCGGATCGAGGAGCAGTGCGCGGCACTCGAACGCGAGGGGCGCTCGCGCGAGCGACGTCTACGCGAACTGTTGGAGCGAGTGCTCGGGGAAGCCTGCGTCGGTCCGCCACCCGACCGGCGAGCCAGCCGGCGACAGAGCCCCGGTGGTGTGCTCACCGACCGAGAGACCACCATCCTCCGACTGGTCGCGCGGGGGCAGACAAACCGCCAGATCGCGGAAGAGCTTGGACTGAGCCCCGGAACGGCTCGCAACTACGTAGGGCGGCTGCTGTCGAAGCTCGGTGTCGCCGACCGCACCCAGGCGGCCGTTCGCGCCGTCCACCTGGGACTGATCGAGCGAGAAGCGCGTTAGCCATCGCCAACGCGAGCCGGGCTCGTCGGCGCACGCGGTGTCTGCCGTCCGCGCCGACAGGTGACTCGCCCGGCCCCTCACACATGTCCCCCTCTGTCCGCGAGATCTGCCACGTCGTGCGGCAGAAATGCCCGGCCAGGGGTGGGCTGGATCGCCACGCCGCCCGGATCAGCGCAACAGGCAGGCCCCGGCGCGGAGGCCCGCGCCGGGGCCCACAACAGCCTGAACCAATACCAAGGTGAAAACCACCTGCTCCCAGGTTACGACCATGTAGTTCCCACCGTGGCTCTGGTTGAGACACAGAGGCGCCGCGCCCAAAGTCGGCGCGGCGCCATCGGCAGGTCAAGCCTTCTGGATGCGCGTCAGGCGACGGTTCCAGACCACCACCTGATACGGCCGCCAGAGGTACGTGACAGGGACGGTCACCAGGTGCACCAGGCGGGTGAAGGGGAACAGCAGGATAACCACGAAGCCGCCGAGCATGTGAAGCTGAACCAAAAGCGGCAAGACCGTGACAAACTGAGCCTGCGGGTTGAGCAGCACCAGCGACACCAGCCACGGAACCGCCGTATGCAGGTACCAGTCAGAGCCCCAGCGGTAGAACAGCGCCACCCAGAAGCCGAGCACCACCTGCACCAGGAGTGCGACTAGCAGCACCCAGTCCATGACGGACGTGACCGCCCGCACGCGCGGGATAACCAGGCGCCGCACGATGAGCAACGCGATACCGACTATCGTCAAGATTGCCAGCGCCAGGCCGATGACCTCCAGCACATACAAACGCTCTGGGGCCGCGATCAGCACGGCCCACTGAGCGGGGAAGATGAACGCCAGGAGATGCGCGGTCAGGATGATGACGATGCCGTAGTGCCAGGGCACCGATCCCCAGAAGAGGCTATGGTTTTCCAGAAGCTGCGACGACTGACTCGAATAGGAAAAGCGATCGCTGTTATAGCGGTAGATTCCGACAAGGACTGCCACGATGACCGCGACATAGGGGAAGACCACGAACAGCACCAGGTCCGACATCTTGATTCCCTCCTCCGCTCCGCGACGGCCGTGGCCGAGCGCAACTCAGCCGGTGGTGACTGCCTCCTGCGAGACCGCCTCCGGCAGGTCAGCCGGCGGGCACTCCCGTTCCAGCACGCGCCGCAGAGCCTTCAGGACGTTCTGATACGGGCTGACCGGCGGGGGCGGCGGGCTTGCCTCCGCGCCCTGCTCGCCCGATTCGTCCTGCGCGGCCGGCTGAGGCCGCGTCAACTGGTCGAGGACCGGCAGCAGCGCCCAGCAGATCAGGTCGTCCCGCTCGTCTCGGTCGTCGCAGGCAGCCAGGTAACGCACCAACAGGGCGAGGTGATCGGGCATCTCGGACCCGACCTCGATGTGCCTGGCCTGGTAGCGATCTTTCAACTCCAGCAGGAACACGCTCCGCTTGTAGCTCTCGCCGAAGAGGTGGTAGCCAACGTAGGGGCTGCGAAACGCGTCCATGTCGAACGTGCCGGTGTAGATCTCCTGAAGCCGTCCCGGCGCAGTGCGGGCGATGCGAGCCTGGAACTGGGCGAGGAGGCGCCCGGCGGCGGCATCCTGCTCGGCTGCGAGCGCGGCGCAGGCCTGAGCGGCGGCGGCTATCCCCTCGTCAGGGTACTCGAGGAGATCGGCGAAGAGCGCGTAGAGACGCTGCTGGTCGCTCTGTCCTGCCATCATCACCACCTCCGCTCGGGTGCGACCCGGAACCCGAAGCCGGCCGCGGGCTTGTGAGTGAATGGATCCAGGGTCTGCTCGATCGCGCCCTCGCGCGCCAGTGGCGGGATGACGAAGCGCTCCTCGTAGGTCGGCACCGCGGTAAGGCGGAAGATCGCTTCGACCTCCTCGGGGCTGGTCAGCCCATCGAGCAATGCCTGTTGAACGTCGCCATCCGGGATGTCGTGGACCTGCTGCGCTCGCTTGTAGATCCGGACGGCGATGAGCTTCTTGTAGACCGCCTCGACCATCTCCTCGTTGCCGGCCGCGAACAGTCTGGCCATGTACCGCAACGGTACACGGGCCTTGGCGAGCGAGGACAACTGCGTGGCCGGAGCAGCGGAGTCAGCCCCAGCGACGTCATAACGGCCGTCGTTCATCGCTGCCTGCATCGGGAGCATCGGCGGGACGTAGAACAGCATCGGCAGGGTGCGGAACTCAGGATGGAGCGGCAGGGCCAGCTTCCAGACCTTGACGTACTTGTAGACCGGGGACTTCTGGGCCGCGTCGATCATGGCATCCGAGACACCGTTCGCCTTCGCGCTGGCGACGACGGACGGATCGAATGGATCCTGAATAATTGCCCGCTGCGCCTCGACCAGGTCGGCATCGTCGACGGCCGCGGCGGCCGGGATCTGGTCGGCGTCGTAGAGCAGGACTCCGAGGTAGCGGATGCGCCCGACGCAGGAATGGAAGCAGGCCGGTGCCTGGCCGGTCTCCAGGCGTGGGAAGCAGAGAATGCACTTCTCGGATTTGCCGGTCGCCCAGTTGTAGTAAACCTTCTTGTAGGGGCAGCCGGAGATGCACATCCGCCAGCCACGGCACTTCTCCTGGCTGACCAGTACGATGCCATCTTCGCCCCGCTTGTAGATGGCGCCAGCCGGGCAGGCGGCCACACAGCCCGCGTTGAGACAGTGGTTGCAGATGCGCGGCAGGTAGAAGAACACCAGCCGCTCGACTTCGTTGAGTTGCTCGCGCTCGTCATCGGTGAGGCTGGCCAGGTTCGGATCGTTGTCGGCGTAGATCGGCGAGCCGCCCAGGTCATCGTCCCAGTTGGGGCCGGCCTCGATGTCCATCGGCTTGCCACTGATCATCGAGATGGGACGGGCGGTCGGCTGGTCGTTGCCTTCGGGCGCGTTGAACAACTCGTCGTACTGATAGGTCCAGGGCTCGTAGTAGTCGTCGATGGTGGGCAGCGAGGGGTTATAGAAGATATTGCCGAGGGCGCCCATGCGTCCCTGGAGGCGCAACTGGATGCCAGTGCTGGTCTTCTTCCAACCGCCTTTGTACTTCTCCTGGTCTTCCCAGAGGGTCGGGTAGCCGGTCCCCGGCTTGGTCTCGACGTTGTTCCACCACATGTACTCGGTGCCCTTGCGATCGGTCCACAAGTTCTTGCAGGCGACGCTACAGGTGTGGCAACCGATGCACTTGTCCAGGTGGAACACCATCGAGACTTGCGCTCGTACGTCCATCTCAGTGTCTCCTCTGTCGGCGGCCGTTCGCCCTTCGAGCGCTCACCATTCCAGCTTCTCCAGTCGGCGCACCACGACGTAGGTGTCGCGCGTCATGATGCCGATTGGCCCCCAGTAGTTGAAGCCGTAGGTGAACTGAGCGTAGCCGCCGGCCAGTTGGATCGGGTTGATGCGGGTGCGAGTCAGGCTGTTGTGTGCGCCGCCCCGCTTCCCGCCACGCACCTGTGACTTGGGCATCGAAATCGTGCGCTCGGGCGCGTGGTAGACCATGCAGGTTCCGCGTTGGACTCGCCGGCTCACCGCGGCGCGGGTCACCATGACTCCGTTGTCGTTGTAGACCTCGACCCAGTCGTTGTCCTGGATGCCGATCTCGGCGGCGTCCTTGTCGTTCAACCAGCAGGGCTCGATCCCGCGTGACAGGGTCAGCATGCGGTGGTTGTCGTAGTAGGTCGAATGGATATGCCACTTGCCGTGGGGAGTGATGTAGTTCAACACCATGCTTCGATCGTCGGTCGGGCTGAGCACGACGTCGCCGGTCCGGTGCGGATCGAGCTTCGGCTTGTACGTGGGGAGGTGTTCGCCAAAGTCCAGGTAGTAGGGATGATCGACGTACAGATGCTGGCGGCCGGTCAGCGTGCGCCAGGGGATCAGTCGTTCGACGTTCATGCACCAGGCGGCGTACGCGCGGCCCTCGTTGACCATGCCCGTCCAACACGGACTGATCAACGTCCGGCGGGGCTGACGGGTCAGGTCGCCGAAGGTCATCCGTACGTCGCGCACCCCGGCCGCCAGGTCGGTCAGCGCCAGGCCGGTGCGCGTCTCTTCGGCCTCGAAGGCGGCATGGGAGACCTCACCGTTCGTCTCTGGCGCTAGGTACAGCAACAGGTTGGCGGCGTCGAGGGCGTCCTCGGTGCTAGGGTACCGCTGGCCATCCCAACTCACCGTGCGCATATGGCGGGGGTCCGGTGAGCCGCCGTCCGGCTTCTCCATCAGTTCGTCGTAGAATTTCTCGATCGGAAAGTGAACGCCGTTAGCGTTCAGCCCGTTCTGGCGGGCCAGCGGCCCAAAAGAGATGAAGCGGTTGTAGATGTTGGCGTAGTCTCGCTCGACGACTCTCAGATGGGGCATCGTCCGGCCGGGTACGGGCGGGCACTCGCCGCGGCTCCAGTCACGCACCTCTGTTTGGGCAAGCTCGTCCGGCGTGTCGTGCATGAGCGGGAACGACACCAGATCGCGAACCGGCGCCGGGAACACACCTGGAGCCATCTCGCTCACCTTGCGAGCGACCGCCTTGAAGATCTCCCAGTCCGTCTTGGATTCCCAGACCGGGGGCACCGCGGCGCCGAGCGGATGGATGAACGAATGCAGGTCGGTGGTGTTGAGGTCGTTCTTCTCGTACCACATCGCCGTGGGCAGGACGATGTCGGAGTACAGGGCCGAGGTGTCCATCCGGAAGTTGATGTCGACTACCAGGTCCATCTTGCCGCGCGGCGCCGGCTCCCGGTAGACGACGGAACGGATGTGGCCTTCGGCCGCTTCCTTGGCTACGGCGTTGTCGTGGGTGCCGAGGTAGTGGCGCAGGAAGAACTCGTGCCCCTTGGCACTGGACATGATGGCGTTGCCGCGCCAGATGAACCAGACGCGCGGCCAGTTCTCCGGCGCATCTGGATCCTCGACCGAGAACAGTGTCTGGCGGTCGATGATCTCCTGCACGACGTGGTTTACGACCTCATCGCCAGAAGCTGCCCCGGCTGCCTCGGCCTCACGGACCATGTCGAGCGGGTTGCGGTTGAACTGCGGATAGAACGGCATCCAGCCACGCCGCACAGCGTCGGCCTCGAGATCGAGTGCGTGGCCTTTGGCCCAGCGGGCATCGGGCGGGACGGGCGCGTAGTCAGTGAAATCGCCCTCATAGCGCCACTGATCGCTATGAACGTAATGCCACGTTGGCGACTGCTGGCGGCGGGGGGTAGCGATCCAATCGAGCGCAAACGCCAGCGTGTTCCACGGCGCGACCGGGGTGAGCTTCTCCTGGCCGACGTAATGGTTCATGCCGCCGCCGTTACGGCCACAGCAGCCGCTGAGCAGGAGCGCGGTGATCGGGGCGCGATAGGACAGGTTGTTGTTGTACCAGTGGTTAATGCTGGCGCCGATGATGATCATCGAGCGCCCTTGCGTCGCCTCGGCGTTGCTCGCGAACTCACGCGCCAGGCGCGTGACGGTATCCCGGCCGATGCCGGTATAGGTCTCTTGCCAGGCTGGGGTGTACGGGGCAACCTCGTCATAGCTGGTCGGGTATTCGCCAGCCAGCCCGCGGCCGACGCCGAACTGCGCACAGAGCAGGTCGAAGACGGTCGTCACCGTTTTCGGTCCGTCGACCGTCTCGACGCGACGGACCGGCACGCCGCGCCGCGCGACTTTAGCCTGTGCGAACTCGTAAAAGGCGACGTCCACGACGTCATCGTGCTCGTTCAGGAAGCTCAAGACTGGCTCAATCGGATGGTCGTCCAGGCCGTCTTCGAGCTTCAGGTTCCACTTGCCTTGCTCTTCGCCCCAGCGGAAACCGACCGTGCCCTTTGGCATCCGGGGCTGGCCGCTCGACTCGTCGAAGATGAGCGTCTTCCAGTCGCCATTCTCAACGCCCTGGTAGCGCTCGAGGCGGTTAGCGCGTAAGAGTTGGCCGCTCTGATAGCCGTCACCGTCTGGCGTGAGCTCGACCAGGAAGGAGCTATCGGTGTAGCGCTTCAGGTAATCGACGAAGTAGGGCACCTGCCGCTCGACGTAGTACTCACGCAGGATGACGTGGTTGACGGCCATCCAGAGCGCGGTGTCCTGGCCGGCCTGGACCGGGATCCACCAGTCTGAGTACTTGGCTACCTGGCTGAAGTCCGGCGAGATGACGACGAGCTTGGCGCCTTCATGGCGCGCCTCGGAGATGAAGTGCACGTCCGGCGTGCGCGTCATGTTGAGGTTGGCGCCCATCGAGACGATGTACTTGGCGTTGTACCAATCGGCGCTCTCGCAGACGTCGGTCTGATCGCCCCAGATCTCCGGGAAGGCGTTCGGCAGGTCGGCGTACCAGTCGTAGAAGCTCATGTTGACGCCGCCGAAGAGCTGGAGGAAGCGCGAGCCGGCGGCGTACGACAGGAAGGACATGGCCGGGATCGGCGAGAAGCCGAACACCCGGTCCGGCCCCCAGCGACGAGCGGTGTACAGACAGGAGGCCGCGACCAGTTCGAGCGCCTCGTCCCAGGTGGCACGCCGGAAGCCGCCCTTGCCGCGGGCGCGCTGGAAGCGAGCCCGCTTCTGCTCGTTCTCGATCAAGGCTCCCCAGGCCTGGACCGGATCGGCGTGCTGCGCCCGCACCTCTCGCCAGAGGTCGATCAGCGCGCCTCGGATGTAGGGGTACTTGACGCGAATCGGGCTGTAGACGTACCACGAGGCGGAGATGCCCCGCTGGCAGCCGCGCGGTTCGTAGGGCGGCAGGTTCGACTCGAGCATCGGATAGTCGGTCGCCTGCATCTCCCAGGTGACGATGCCGTCTTTGACGTAGACCATCCAGGAGCATCCGCCGGTGCAGTTGACGCCGTGCGTGCTCCGCACGCTGGTGTCGTGCTGCCAGCGGTTGCGGTAGAACTCCTCCCACCGCCGCGCCTTGGGGTTCGTCAGATCCTGAATCCAGCCCACGGTGTCGACCTCCGTTACGTTGCGTGCCGTGTCAGCGCGGGCGGGCTCAGACCGTCCGCCGTAGCATGGGCCGGCGGACGCCTGGCAGGCGTCGACGCCAGGTGACCTGCATCAGTCCGAGCATCACCAGCCCCACCACGACCGCCAGCGCCGTGAGCTGGCCGAGCGCCTCGGTGGACCGTTGCGCGACCCCGGCCTCCTGGAGGAAGAGCCGCAAGCTGCCCTGCTCCTCCGGAGTGAGCGGCTCGCCCGACCAGACCGCGTTCATGGTCGGTGTGGGCGGGTTGGCCAGGAACGATGCGAGCCCCGCCTCGCCATACTTTGAGATGGCCGGCGTCAGGTCCGGGCCGAGCGTACCGCCGCCGAGCGCGCCGATGCCGGCGACGCTGTGGCAGCCCATGCAGGGCGGGCCGCCATTCTGAAAGCGAAGGCTGCCGGTGAAGTAGTCCTTCCCAAGGATCGGATCGCCGGCCGGTAGCGGGGGAGGTGCCGCGGGCGCGGCCGCGGCCCCGCTTGCCGACTGCGCTTCGATGTACGCCAGTACCGAGGCGACCTCAGTCGGCGAGAGACCGAGGTTCGGCATCGGAATCGGGTACTGCTTGACGATCTCCAGCGCCGTCGGATCGCCCTGGGCGATGAGTCGGTCCGGCGCGGAGATCCAGGCCGTCAGCCACTCGTGGCTGCGCTGACTCGTGATCCCCTTCAGGTCCGGCCCAATCAGCGACCCGCCGCCGATGGTGTGGCAGGCCGCGCACTTCGAGGTGAACACCGCCGCGCCGGCTTGAGCGTTTTGTAGGGCTGGCATGGCCAACGCCGCGCCGGCCGACAGGCCAGCAAGCACCAGCAGGGCGGCGACGGATACGACCAGCGTGCGTACTCTGCCGCGCCGCTCCCCGGCTCGTCGCATCATGTCGGATCCTCCTCCGCGTGTTCTGGGGAGGCGAGAAGGCCCGGCCCAGCGACTCCGGCTCGGCGCTCGACGAACGCCAGGAGATCCGCCAGACAACGCCCGTGAACCTCGGCGCCACTCTGCACGTGGCGCACCTGAAGGCGCCATTCCGGTCGGTCGTCTCGCCCCTCTAGCCAGAGGCGAATGACGAAGGAGACGCCGGATGGACCGTCGTTCGGGCGCGCCATGGCAGACCTGCCAATCCCCAAACTCACGCCACACAGAATGCGCGAGTACCTTCGCACCTCACGCTTCCGGCCGGCTTCCGCGGAATTCGGGGGCTATTGCCGGGTGGCGGCTCAGGCAGGCTCGACTGGGGTGTCCGATCTGAGCCCTACGCGCTGTTCGCCGACGATCTGCTGACGGAGCGCCTCGGTGGCAGGCATCGGAGCGACGCCAAGCTCGCGACGCAGGGCGGCCCGGCACTCCTGGTACTGGCGCAGGGCTTCTCCGTGCCGTCCAGCCCGCCGAAGGATCTCCATCAGTTCGCGATGGATCTCTTCAAGGGTAGGGTCCACGTGCAGGGCGCGGCGATAGGCAGCCGCGGCGGCCTCGAAGTCGCCGCGCGCGCCTTCCAGGCGCGCGACCCGCCGCAGCAGGCCCAGCAGGCTCTCACGCAGGTACTCCCGTTCCAGCGCACACCAGTCGCTGTACGGCTCGTCTTCGAGCACGTCGCCAGTGTAGGTTTGGATCGCGCGCCGGCACGCCTCGAGCGCTTCCGCGGCATGGCCCTGTCGTTCGTGGTGCTCGCTCAGACGCAATGCCGTCAGGAACTCGTGGCTGTCCAGACGGTGCGGTGAGGCGGTGTCGAACGTATAGTAGTCGCCGTTGTTGAGGACGAACGTCGAGGGCCGCCCAGCGGGTGGGGTCGGCTCCAGTCCTCGCCGCAGGTAATGCACCGCCACGTGCAGCAGGTCGTTGCTCGAGCGGGGGTCGCCGTCGGGCCACAGGAGCTCCATCAACTCTTCGCGGTGGACCGGCTTGCCGTAGCGGATCAGCAGGATCTTCAGCAGTGTGAGCGCGCGCCGCCGCGCGAACTGCTCCGGCGGCACCGGCAGTCCATCGCGCCGGATGGTGAGGGGACCGAGGATCCGCAGGTCCAGGAATGGCATACCTGGCGCACGGCCGTCATCGTCGACGGGGGTCAGCGGAGGCGTGGCTGGGTGGGGATCGTCCGCCGTTCGGACCTGAGCCGCACGCTCCTCGCGGAGTGCAACTCGGGCGTCGCCAATCAACTGGGCTGCTCGATCGAGCGCAACATGGAGGAACGCCAGGCGGCTGGTGGGCAGCGGCTCCGAGCCCGGGCAGCCGAGCAGCGCGACCCCGAGCGGCCGTTCTTCGCTCCGAAGCGGCAGGCACAGCGCGGCCGGCAGGTGCCGCCGAACCATCTTGCAGCAGGGTGACTCGCCAGATACTCGGTCGGATGGCAGCATATTGGACTGCCGGGCGAGCGCCGGGCAGGTGTCCGCTCGCTGACCGCGGGCGAGCAGGTGTTGCAGGGCCGGCGGGACGGCCTGCTCGGAGGCGACCTGGAGCCGGGTCGCCGAATCGTCGGCAAGCAACAGCGCTCCGCGCTCGACGCCGGTCGTCTCCATCAGGGTCCGAAGGGCCTGGTCGACGACCTGACGCAGACTCTCGGCAGCATCCGGCCCGCGCACGCGGGCCTGGCGCATCATCGCCTCTGCGATCCGCAGTCGGTCGAGCTCGAGCGCTGCCGCTAGCTGGGTAGCGACGCGCGCCAGGAGCACCAGCACCGACCCGGTCGCGTGGGTCCGATGCCGAAAGGTGACGTCCAGGCTGCCAAGTACCTGGCCGTGGTCCCGCAGAGGAACGCACACGCAGGTGTGAAAGCCCCGCCGCTTGACACCTGTTCGGAGGTAGCGGTCATCGTGGCCGATATCAGCGCTGACGAGCGACTCTCCAGTCGCGGCCACTAGACCGGGGAACCCCTCGCCGCGTTCGAAGCGGAGGATCTCGCGGAAGGCACGCGGAGATCGGCCGCTGTGCGCTGCTAGCAGGAGTTGCCGCCCGCCGGGTGCCACCAGGAACAACTCGGCAGCGTCAGCACCGGTCGCGATCAGTAACCGGTCGAGGCAGCCGGCCAGATCGATCTGGTCGAGCGGATCGCTCGGGAGCAGGCGGTCGATGTCAAACGCTGCCGGTCGCACCAGGACCAGCACTCGTGCATCATAGGCCGGCGGGAGCTGAACGATGCTGCCGCTGACTTCTACGGCGTGACCGCTACGATGGCGGGCGAGCAGATCGACGGCCGGCCCCGGGCCGGTCGCTCGGACGGCGCGGAGGAGCGGGCAATCGGACGCACGTGCATGCTGATCGAGCAGGTCACGGCAGGCCAGGACGTCGTGGCACGACCGTCCGGCGATCTCAGCCCAGCGGTAGCCGAAGAGCTTCTCGGCCGCCGCGTTCCAGCCAACAAAGCGGCCGTCGGCCTGAAGGGCGAACGCGCAGTCTTCGGTGCAGGTCAGGAGATCGGCGGCGTGCAGCAGGGCGAGGTCGGCTCTTTCGCCGCCTGCAACGTCACCGTTCGATGGCCGTTGGCCTCGAGCGGTGCCACCAGTCTGGCGCGCCCGGGCGTTCATGATTGCCCCAGATCATACACCAGATCGTGGACTACCAAGGACCTGGTGAGGCCGCCTCTTACTCCAGGGGCATATCCGCGCGGCCGGGCTATCATCCCTCCCGAGGCACCGAAGCTGGAGGGACCATGAACGACCGCGCCGGCGCCGTCGCGCCGCACCCGCTCGTCGAGCACGTCGACTGGGACAGCGTCACCTATGAGGCCGCCCAG
>JADLFM010000037.1 GCA_020845495.1 Chloroflexota bacterium | reverse complement strand
GCATCCCGCCCACCACGGCCTCGATCTGCTCCGCCCACCGTGCCTCTTCGGCGTCCCAATCCGTCCGACCCATCGGCGCCCTCCCACGCCTCAGGGTACTTGACGCAATATCCTGTGGGACACCCCTCGTCCAGATGGCTGCCCGTGCTCCCGCCGCGTGCTGTCGTTGAAGCCCTGGTCGGCGGCCACCTCAGGCGGTCGAGCGAGTCAGCGTGTACCCGACGCCCGGGATCGACTTGATGGTGCCCGGTTGATCTCCGCTCATGCCGAGTTTCGAGCGGACGTGCGAGATGTGGGTCTTCAGCAAGCTTGAATCGCCGCCGTCGTAGCCCCAGGCGTACTCTACCAGGCGTACGTACGGGACGACTTTCCCCTCGTTCATCGCCAGCATGTAGACGATCCGGAATTCGAGCGGTGTCAGTTGGACGAGGATGCCCGCCTTGCGCGCTTCATGCGATTGCAAATCGAGGACGAGGTCGCCGGCCCGAAGCTCCGTCACCGGCTGACGGTACGGGTCGGCCTGACAGCGCCGCAAGACCGCCTTCATGCGCGCCACGAGTTGCTTCGCGCTGTACGGCTTGGTCACATAGTCGTCAGCCCCAAGCTGCAAGCCCTGAAGGATGTCTTCCTCGTCATCGCGTGCCGTCAGCATGATGACCGGCGTTGACGCCTGCTGACGGATGCGGCGGCAGACCTCGAAGCCGTCCAGCCTCGGCATATTCGCGTCGAGCAGCACGAGGTCGGGGCTCTCAGCCTCCCAGCGCTTGAGCGCCTGCTGCCCGTCCGACGCGGGCACCACGGTATAGCCCTCGCGGCGCAGCGCGTAGGACGTCAGATCGAGCAGATCAGGGTCGTCGTCGACGACCAGCACTTTCACTGCGATCCCTCCCCTCTCCTGGCTCGACAGCGCGCAAACGACCCGTCGAGAACGTGAACGAGCATCGCGCGTCGCTTCCGCGATACAGCTTCCACACTCGGATTAACGAGGAGCGTGTCCGATTAGGGCACACGCCATCGCCCCATCTTGGCCCGATTGGCGGGTGGCAGTACGCTCGGACCGCCACAAGGCGATGCGCTCGACCGCCACACCATCTCGTCGCGGTGCAGGCTCGTGACAGCGCGGTCAGCGCCGTCCGAATCGTCCGCCGTCGTGCTACCTGCGTGGGACGGCGCATCTGCTATCCTTGCGGGCCGGTGGAGGTTTCGCCCGTGGACGACGGCTCCCAGAACGGACACCAGACCGGCGACGAGGAAACGCCCGAAGAGCACCGCGCGACGCATCTCCAGAACCTGCTGGAGGAGCTACTCACGGTGATGGTCGAGGATGCCACAGACGACGAGGACCTGGATGGCGTCATCGATACCGCACTGCTCTCACTCGTCGAGGTCGTTGGAACGCGGGCGTACCGCTTGCCGCGCCCGCTCGTGGAGGCGCTGGCGGCCTGGGTCGGCGCAGAGGCGCGCGGCTACCTTCGCAGCGTCTACGCTGACGAGCACGGCCACCTGGATACCGACACCCCGGATGCGATCGCGCGGTACCTGACGCTCTCCGACGAGCAGTACTGGCCTGATGAGTAGGGCCGGACCCCGCTCGAGAAAATGCCGGTGTCCGGCCGAGGAACCATCACTCCGCGCGCCCGTCGACTGACGGTGGCCGAACGCTGCTGGCGTTCGGCCCATCGGGCACCTCTGTTAGAGCGCCTGGCGTAACACCGACTCGATCACCTGCAACAGTAGCAAGGCGACGATGGGCGTGATGTCGATCATGCCGATGCGGGGCACGATTCGACGTAACGGCGCCAGGATCGGCTCGGTCAGCTCGTAGACGATCCGCACGACCGGATTATCCGGGCTCGGGTTGAACCAGGACATCAGGGCGCGAATGATGATCGCGAACTGCAAGATAAAGAACAGCGTGCCCACAAAATTGACGAGAAAGCTTGCGCCAGAACCCAAGCTCATTTAGGTTCGCTCCCCGAAGATCGCGCGTCCGACTCGGACGATTGTAGCGCCCTCTGCAATAGCTAGCGGGAAATCGTTCGTCATACCCATCGACAACTCGCGCAACGGCGCGCCAGGGTACGCCGATGCGAGCACATTCCGGAGCTCGCGGAGCCGGCGAAACGCGGAGCGCGTACCCTGCTCGTCGTACCCAAGCGGCGCCACGGTCATCAATCCACGAACCTCGAGCGATGGCAGGGACAGGATCGCCTCCAGAGCGCCGGGCAGATCGCTCGGCCGGAAGCCCGGCCGTTCCGGATCGTCGCCGAGGTAGACTTCGAGCAGTATCGACGCCTGCCGTTCACCGGTTCGCTCTGCGAGCGCCTGGGCCAGACGGACGCTATCAACTGATTGAATCGTAGCAAATAGATCGAGCGCCGGCCGTACTTTGTTGCGTTGGAGCGTGCCGATCAAGTGCCAGGTGAGGTCGCGTCCGAGCAGCGCGTGCACGCGCGGGATCTTGTCGGCCGCCTCCTGCACCCGGTTTTCTCCGAACTGTTCGATCCCGCATGCCGCCACCTCAGCCACGTCCTCGGCTGGACGTGTCTTGCTTACGGCGACCAGCGTCACCTCGTCGGGTGAGCGGCCAGCACGGACCGCCGCGTCGGCGATGCGCTCGCGGACCCGTTCGACATTCGCGCGCAGGCGGGATGACGCGAGCTCAGCCATCAGCGTGCAATCCGATGACGGCGCCAAACCGCCCGGCCGGATAGCCAAGGGCACGGTGCGAGAAGTAGGTGTCCGGAGTGCAGCGCGTACAGATGCCCAGTACCTCGATCTGGTCGGGCGGGACACCGGCCCTCACCAGTTGACGGCGGTTGATTTCCCAGAGATCGAGGTGCGGCCGGCCATTCGGCCCCGTCGAGCGTGCCCCGTCGGCATCCGGAAACGCCGCCACGACCTCCTCACCAACCTCGAAGCAGCACGGCCCGATCGACGGCCCGATTCCCGCGTGAAGGTCGGCTGGCTCGGCTCCCAGTTCCGTGATGGCCTCTACGGCCCGAGCCGCCACGTCCAGGGCCGTGCCGCGCCAGCCGGCATGCGCCACCGAGACGGCTCGTCCGTGCGTGTCTGCCAGCAAGATGGGCACGCAGTCAGCGAACCGCTGCATCAGCAAGAATCCTCGCTCGCGGGTTACCAGGATGTCGGCGCGCACCGATAACGCCACGGGCGCAGTCTCCTCGTCCACCACCAGCACGTCGCAGCCGTGGACCTGGGGCGTCGTCACCATCCGTTCTGGCGCGAAGCCGGCCGTCCGAGCGAGACGTGCTCGATTCTCCATCACGGCCTGCTCGTCGTCGCCCACCGACGCCCCGAGGTTCAGGCTCGCGTACGGCCCGGTGCTCACGCCTCCCGCTCGGGTCGAGACACCGTGGGCCAGCCATGGACGGTCGAACGATGTAAACGCCGTCAGCGGGACATACCCAGGGTGGGCGGGCGCTGGCGAGTCAGGCGTCGGCTGGACCGGCGTCGGCTCCATCGGCACGATCCGTTAGCGCTGGCGGCGCTGACGGCGGAGGAAGGGCGGGATGTCGATCTCCGTCTCGTCGTCGTCGAACGGCGACGGTTCGCCGAAGCGTCCGCCCGTTCGGGCTGGCTGTTCCGGCCGCATGGAGCGCGGCCCGTCCTCATCCGATGGATGGCGCGGAGGCCGGACGCCGCGCCCATAGCCCCGGCCGCTGTCGGCCGCGTCAAAGCCGGTCGCGATCAGTGTGATCTTGACCTCATTGCCCATTGCCGCGTCAGTCACCGTGCCGAAGATGATGTTCGCATCCTGGTCGGCTGCCTGCGTGATGATGTCGGCTGCCTCGTTGATCTCGGCGAGGGTCAGGTCCGGACCACCCGTAATGTTGAAGAGGACGCCGCGCGCGCCCTGCATCGACACGTCGAGCAGCGGGCTGGCCACCGCGGCCTGCGCTGCTTCGGCGGCACGCTGGTCACCACTGCCAAGCCCGATCGCCATCAGCGCATTGCCTGGCTCGGACATGATCGTCTTGACGTCCGCGAAGTCGACGTTGATCAGGCCCGGCTCGGTAATCAACTCCGAGATACCCTGGATGCCCTGGCGCAGCACGTCGTCGACGACGGCGAACGCCTGCTCCAGCGGCGTCCGCTTGTCGCTCACCGAGAGCATCTTGTCGTTAGGGATGGTGATCAGGGTGTTGGCCCGCTGGCGGAGGTTGGTGATTCCTTCCTCGGCCGCCTGCATCCGACGCCGGCCCTCGAACGTGAAGGGCTTCGTCACCACCGCCACGGTGAGCGCGCCCAGTTCGCGGGCGATCCCGGCCACGATTGGCGAGGCGCCGGTTCCGGTGCCGCCACCCATACCGGCGGCGATGAAGACCATATCCGCGCCGCGCAGGGCATCGTAGATCAGTTCCTGGCTTTCCTCGGCGGCACGCTGGCCCATCTGTGGGTTCCCACCTGCACCGAGGCCCCGGGTGAGCTTTTCGCCGATTCGGATACGGTGACGGGCGTCCGAGCGAGCCAGCGCCTGTGCATCCGTGTTGACCGCCACGAAGTCCACACCGTGCACGCCGGCCTGAATCATTCGGTTGACCGCGTTCGAGCCGCCGCCGCCCACGCCGACTACGACAATTCTCGCTGTCCCCTCGTCTTCACCGTTCACCGCCGCCTCCTCGCCCAGGGACGCCTCACCGAATAGCGTACCACTACGGGAAAAAGCTCCGCAGCCACTCCCGCAGCCGGCCGACGACGCCGTCACCGTGGACGCCGCCGAACTCATCAGCCTGTGTGAGCCCCCACTTGAGTAGTCCGACACTCGTCGCGAAGGCCGGATTACTGATCGACTCGACGAGCCCGAACATCCCCGTCGGCGTACCGATGCGGACCGGCGTGCTGAAGACCTCTGAGGCCAGCCGGCGAATGCCCTGAAGCTGCGCGGTTCCGCCCACCAGCACGACCCCGGCGGAGAGGCCGCCCTCGCGCCCCGAGCGTCCGATCTCGAAGCCGCCGCGCTCGAGACTGTCGCGCACCAGTTCGAACGTCTCGTCCAGACGAGCCTCGATGATCTCGGCTAAGGCGCGCCGTGAGACCGGACCGCCATCACCCGCGTCGTAGGACGCGATGTCGATCGTGCGGTCCTCTTCGATCGCCTCGGAGATGGCGTACCCGTGGCGGATCTTGAGCTCGTCGGCTGCCAGGAACGGGGTCCGCAGACCCACCGCGATGTCGTTCGAGATGTGATTGCCGCCAACCGGGATCGAACTGACGTAGGCGACCGATCCATCGATGAACACACCGGCGTCGGTGGTGCCGCCGCCCAGGTCGATCAGGGCGACGCCCATGTCCTTCTCGGCCGTCGTCAGTACCGCTTCGCCAGCGGCGATGGGCTGGACGACCAGTTCGTCGATCCCAACGTTGACCTGCTCGATGCAACGGGTCAGGTTGTGGATCGCGGTCTGCGCGCCAGTGACGACGGTGGTCTCGACCTCGAGCCGCCGCCCGAGCATGCCGGCCGGGTTGTTGATCCCCTCCTGGCCGTCGATGACGAAGTGCCGCGGGACGACGTGGATGACCTCGCGGTCCTGCGGCAGGTTCACCACCTTGGCCGCTTCGAGCGCACGGTCGATGTCGTCGGCGGTTATGACGTTGTCGGCGCGTCGCACGGCCACCACGCCGTGGCTGTTCGTCGAGCTCACGTGTGCGCCGGAGATCCCGACGTAGGCGCTCATGATCTTGAAGCCGGACTGCTGCTCGGCCTTCTGCACCGATGCGCCGATCGCCTGAACCGCATCGTCGACATCGACGACCACGCCACGCCGCATCCCGCGCGAGGGCGTGATGCCGGCGCCGATGATCTCCAACTGGTCCTCGGCGGACACAGCGGCGATCAACGTGCACACCTTTGTCGTGCCGACGTCGATCCCGACGACGATTCGTTCACGTGCCATCGACGCGCCTTGACCTGTCCTTCGTCACGCGAGCCAGACGCGCAGACGTTCGGGCACGGCCACCGCCCAACCGTGCCGCTGACTACCGCGCATACGGCCGGTCCTTGAACCGTAGATCGATGAGCTCCACACGCTGGCCCTCTCGCTCGAGTTGTTGTCGAATTGCCACCAGCGCACGTACCTTCCACTCGAGATCGTCGCTTCGCCCGAAGCGCAGGCGGACGCCGTTCTCGCCAACCACCGTGACGCCGGAATCGGCACTATACTCGAAGTTTTGCGGCGATAGCCCTGCGTTCCCAGGCAGAATTTGCTGAAGTTGAAACATCGTCTTGACTGCGTCAACGTCGACGACGTCGCCGGGTTGCAGAGTGGCTGAGCCCACGTCGTTCATGATCGGCAGCGAGACCGATCCATCGGCTGCCCGAAGGACGCGCCCCGCATCGTCGACATAGAAGGACGCTCCTCCGCTCTGCCACACGGCCACAGGCACGCGCTCGGCGATCCGCACCTCGAGCCGGTTCGGTAGCACCGTCCGGACGCGGGCTGACTGGACCGCGGCGATGGTCTGCAAGCGGCGCCCGACCTCCTCTTGTCTCACCCAGAAGATGTTGATGCCAGTCACACCGGCGGTAGACTCAATCTCGGCGGTCGGCAACAATGCCGCGCCGGTCACGCTCACCAGAGCGATCCGGTAGTCGTCCGAGGCCGCCACATGATACAGCAGCCCGGAAGCACCGAACAACAGGAGAAGCGCCAGTAGTTTGGTAACCACCCAGGCCCGCAGTGACGTCGTGGAATCGCGCGGTGGCGCTGCGTTGGCGCGTCGGTCGGCGGCTGCCGCCATGGCGCGGGAACCGCCCACGCTCACGACGCCGGCCTTGCCAGGGCGGCCACGGCTTCAGGTGCCCATGCGCCGACTAATTGCACCTCAGGCCGGAGCCAGATGTCGAAGCGCTCCCACACGGCCGCCTGCGCCGCCTGGATCAGCCCGTACACGTCGGCCGCCGTCGCGCCGCCGGTATTAACGATGAAGTTGGCGTGCTGGCCAGAAATCTCCGCCCCGCCAATTCGCGCGCCCTTGAGGCCAGCCGCCTCGATGAGCCGGCCGGAGTAGTCGCCCGGCGGGTTTGCAAAGATGCTGCCGGCACTCAATTGACGCGGCTGAGTGGCCGAGCGATGGGTCTGATGCGTGACGATGCGCGCTGTAGCGGCTGCCGCATCGGTGCGCTGGAGCGCCAGCCGAATCCGGGTGACCAGCACGGCTCCGCGCTCACCGCGCTTGAGCACGCTCGTCCGGTAAGCGTAGTCGAGGTCGGCAGCGCTCAGGGTCTGAAGCGCACCGTTGCAGTCGATCAGTTCCAGGTCGAGGATGTGGTCGGCCAGGCAGCCGCCGAATGCGCCGGCGTTGTTTACCGCGCCGCCGCCCACCGTTCCCGGGACCGTCGCCGCCCACTCCAGACCGCCGACACCGGTCCGTGCGAGCCGCCGCGCCAGACTGCCAAGCGGCACGCCGCTGGCCACCGTCACGACGACCGCGCCGTCATCGCCGTTGACCATCTCGTAGCCACTGGCTGTGTATTTTACGACCAGTCCATCGAAGCCCTCGTCCGCGATCAGGAGGTTCGAGCCGCCGCCGATGGTGAGGACCGGGATGTCGTCGCGGACGGCGGAACGAAGTACCTCTGCACAGGCGGCGGCGGCGTCTCCTTCGAAGTACAGGCGGGCCGGCCCGCCGACGCGCAAAGACGTGTGGCGCGCCAGCGATTCGCCCCGCTTCACACGTGGATCGAGCTCAATGCTGGTCGTGCCGGTCACGTGATCCTCATCTGACGCGCGGAGGCGGCGGGCACGGATGCCTGTCCGGCCTCATCACACCGTCCGCGTGTGAGCTGCTCGGCCAGCCGTTCAGCCAGGCGGGTGATGTCGCCGGCGCCGAGGGTAATCACGAGCGTACCGGGCCGTAGCTCCTCGTATAGCTGCTCGAAGGCAGCATCCAGAGAGGGGGCTTCCTCAGCCGGTGCTCCGGTCAGTCGGCGGATGAGATCGTGGGAGGTGACTGGCGCGGGCGCGGTCTCGCGGCCGACCGGCTCGTAGATCGGCGTCACGAGCACCCGATCCGACGCGCCGAACGCCCGCGCGAAGTCATCCAACAGCGCCGCCGTGCGATTGGTGGTGTGCGGCTGGAAGACGGCCACGACTCGCCCGTCGTGCGCCTCTCGGGCGGCGGCCAGGGTCGCGGCTATGGCCGTGGGGTGATGGGCGTAGTCGTCGACGATCCAGACGCCGTGCGCCCGTGCTCGCGTCTCGAAGCGCCGGCGCGTCCCGGGGAAGGTCGCCAGTGCTTCGCGGGCGACATCCAGGCGCGTGCCTGAGTCTCCGATGACCTGTGAAGCGGCAGCAAGGGCCGCTACGGCGTTGAGGGCGTTGTGGCGGCCGGTCAGACTACAGCGGAATTCCTCACGACGGCCATCCGGACGCCGGATGCTGGCATTGAACCCGCCGCCCGCGCAGGGATGATAGCGCTCCAACCGCCAGTCGGCGTGCCCGGCCCAGCCGTAGCGGAGTCGACGGCGTGGCAGCGCCAGATCTGCGAGGTGAGGTTCGTCCTCACAGGTGATGACCGCGCCGTCGACGGCCATGCCATCGACGAAGACTCGGAACGCCTCGACGATCTCCGCCAGGCTGCTGAAGTAGTCAAGATGGTCGGCTTCAATGCCGGTGATGACGGCGACGTTCGGGTGCAGACTGTGGAAGCGCCGTGCGTACTCGTCGGCCTCGGCCACCAGTTCTGGACCGTGCCCGAGCCGTGCGCTGGCGCCCGAGTCGAGAACGTCCGCACCGCCCACGAGCGTCGGGTCGCGCCCGGCAGCCATGAGCAGGTGAGCGATCAGGGCCGTTGTCGTCGATTTGCCGTGCGTTCCGGCCACCGCCATCCCGCGCCGCGCCGCCATCAGACTACCCAATGCCTCAGCATGAGTCAGCAGCGGGATGGCGCGCTCGCGAGCGGCCCGGATTTCGGGATTGTCGCCCGCGACGGCCGCCGACGTGACCACGAGATCGGCGCTTCCGACGTTGGCTGCATCGTGTCCTTCGGCGACCGTGATGCCGCGCTCGCGGAGGCGTCGGACGACCGGCCCGATCGTGGTGTCCGAGCCGCTCACGGTCTTGCCAAGGTCGTGCAGCAGCGTCGCGAGGCTGCTCATGCCCGCTCCGCCGATGCCCACGAGATGCGGACGCCGCGCCGTCCGTACCACCAACTCGGCGTCAGGCATGCAGTCGACTACTTGCGAGCGAGGGTGCGGTCGACACGGTACGCGGCCGTTTCTGCATCGTGCGCGGCGGTTCGCCGGGTGGCCGCGGTGCGCGGCTCCGCGTCGGCACGGTCCTGGCGAAGCGGGAGACGCTCAGCAACAGGCCGACGCCTACCAGCGACATGGTGAGGGAGTTGCCCCCGAAACTGACGAAGGGCAGGGTTACGCCAGTGTAGGGCAGCGAGTTGGTGATCGCGCCGATGTTGACGATCGCCTGCCAGAGGATCTTGCCGGTCAGCCCGACCGCCAGCAGCCGCCCAAACGGATCCGGTGCCCGCATGGCGATGCGGAGGCCGCGCCAGCCGATGACCATCAGCAGCACCACGACCGTCATCGTGCCAACCAGCCCAAGTTCCTCGCCGATGATCGCCAGGATCGAGTCGGTGTGAGCGTTCGGCAGGTAATACGCCTTCTGGCGGCTCATTCCCAACCCCACACCGGTCAGCCCGCCGGAGCCCAGTGCGATGAACGTCTGGATCGCCTGCCAGCCTTTACCGAGGGGGTCTGCTTCTGGATTGAGGAACCCCTGGAACCGTTCCGATCGATACGCCACGGCGTGCGTTGCGACCCAGGCGAGCGCGAGGCCGCCGGGAAGGAAGCCGAGGACCAGATGCAGCATGTTTGCGCCGGCCACGAAGAAGACCGAAAACGCGATGGCCGATACGATGATCGCCGTACCCATGTCTGGCTCGACGATCACCAGGCCCGCCACGAAGCTGAGGATGACCAGGAACGGGATCGAGCCGGTGGTCAACTTGCTGACGTTTCGCCCCTTCCGTGCCAGCCAGTCGGCCATGTAGATGCAGACCGCGATCTTGGCGAATTCGCTCGGTTGGAATGAGGGGAGCGGCCCGAGCTTCAGCCAGCGCGCCGAGCCGTACTGCTTGAGCCCCAGCCCCGGCATCAGCACCAGTATGAGCGCAACGACGGTCAGGATGAGCAGGATGATCGAGAGTCGCTGCCAGCGGTGATAGTCGATGCTGGCGGCGATCGTCATGCCAACCAGCCCGACGCCAATCCAGATCAACTGACGAGTGAAGAAGTACGTTTCGTCGCCAAACTCGTTGTGCGCGATGACGACGCTGGCGCTGTACACCATCTGCGCCCCGAGGATCAGCAGCAGGACGACCGCTCCGAGGAGCACGAAGTCGACGTGACTGCGTGCACTCACGCTTCCTCCCCCTCTCGCACGGCGTCGACGGCGGCCGCGAAGTCCGCCCCACGCTCCTCGAAGTCATGGTACTGGTCGTAACTGGTGCCGCCAGGCGAGAGCAGCACGACGTCACCCGGGCGGGCCACGTCGTGAGCGATCTTCACTGCCCGCTGGACCGTCCCAGCCGCATGGATGCGCTCGGCAGGCATGCCGGCCTCTCGTGCGGACCGCTCGACGAGCCGCGCCATTTCGCCAAACACGATCAGGTCGTGCACGGTGGCAGCGATCCGTTGACCCCACTCTTCCATCGGCAGATGCTTATCACGCCCGCCGGCCAGGAGGACGAGCGGCCTGCCGCCGAACGCCGCGAGCGCAGCCATGCTCCGCTCGGGCGAGGTGGCAATCGAGTCGTTCAGGTAGCGGACGCCCGCGACTTCGCCGACGCTCTCCAAGCGATGGCGCACGCCGGTGAAGGGCAGCACAGCCGCCCGCATCGCTGTCACATCGATGCCGGCGGCGCTGGCGATCGCGCAGGCGGTCAGGACGTTGGCGACGTTGTGCCGCCCAAGCAGTCGTAGCTCGCCGGTGCGGCAGATGACCTCTCGTCGCCCGTCTCGCGCCAGCACCAGGCTGTCGCCTTCCAGGTAAGCCCCCTCGACAGCGCCTTCCAGACTGAAGCGGAGCACCCGCGCAGCGGTTGTCAGACCTGACGAGCCGCCATCGTCGGCATTGAGCACCGCCCAATCTGACGGAACCTGGAAGTTCAGAATGGTGGCCTTGGCCGCTGTGTACGCGGCCATCGACTCGTGTCGGTCCAGGTGGTTCGGCGTGATGTTGGTGACCGCCGCCACGTGCGGGCTGACGTCCATCGTCTCGAGTTGAAAGCTGCTCAGTTCCAGCACGACCCAGTCGTCCGGGCCGATTTCGTCGACCTGCCCGAGCAGTGGCACGCCGATGTTGCCGCCGACGAACGTCCGTCGCCCGGCCGCCTCGAAGATCCGTCCGGTGAGTGTCGTCGTCGTCGTCTTGCCGCTCGAGCCAGTGATGCCGACGATGGGCGCACGGCAACGCTCGAAGAAGAGGCGCGTCGCGCTGGTGACCGGGAGGCCGCGTCGGCGAGCCTCGACGAGCAGGGAGATCGTCGGCGGTACGCCCGGACTCACGACGAGCACGTCGGCGTCGAGGGTGGGGGAGAGCGGGTGACCGCCGAGCGCGTACCTGACCGGCAGGTCGCCCAGCGCCTCGATCCATGCGCCAAGCTCCTCACGCGGCCGGGCATCGTTGACGAGCACGTCTGCACCCTGGCCGACGAGGAAGCGCGTGAGATCGGTGCCCTCGCGCGCCAATCCGACGACAGTGACTCGTTGTCCCCCAAACTCCACGCTACGTGCGCCTCCCCCAAGTGCCCGATGCGTTACGACCCATGATGCCGCTAACGTCAGTCTAAATGAGCGCCAGGGCTACACCGACCATCGCGAAGATCACGCTTACGATCCAAAACCGCTGCGTGACGTGCGTCTCCGACCAGCCGCCGAGCTCGAAGTGGTGATGGAGTGGCGACATCCGGAACAACCGTCGGCCTTCGCCAAACTTCTGACGGGTGTACTTGAAGTAGCTGGTCTGGAGCAGGACCGAGGTTGCTTCGGCCACGAACACCACACCAATGATCGGTAGCAGGAGCACCTGGCCCACCATCAGGCTGACGACCGCCAACGTTGCTCCGAGCGCGAGCGAGCCGGTGTCGCCCATGAAGACCTGGGCCGGGTGGGCGTTGAACCAGAGGAACGCCATCACGGCTCCGGCCACGGTGAGACAGAAGGTGACGAGGTAGTACTGTTCGTACAGGTACGCGATCACGCCAACCGCGCAGAACGCCACGAACGCGGTCCAGCCGGCCAGACTGTCCAGGCCGTCGGTCAAGTTGACCGCGTTCGCCGATCCGACGATGGCGACCACCGCGAGGGGCAGGTAGATCCAGGCTGGCAGCCGGAACTGCTCCTTGATCGTGGGGATGTAGATGTAGTCCACGCCAAGCGCCTGGGGATGCCAGAGGATGAGCGCCGCGATCACCGCGATGGTGACCTGCCAGACGAGCTTGAAGCGTGCCGACAACCCGGTGCTGCCGACACCCTGGATCGTCATCCGGTCGTCGACTGCGCCCAGGACGGCGCAGCCCACGAGGACGAAGAGCGGTAGCAGAATCGAGCGGCCCACGCTGCGATAGGCGGTGAGCGTCAGGATGGCAGTCACGAGCAGCACGATCCCGCAGATCAGGAGCCCGCCCATCGTCGGAGTGCCGGTCTTGGTTTCGATGTGGCTGCTTGGCCCTTCGACGCGAACCTTCTTACCCAGCCCGCGCCGCCGGAGCAGCCGCACGAACGGGAAGCCCGCGAAGAGCGCCAGCAGGCACGAGAAGATCCCGAAGGAGAGTGACAGGGCCATCGGCTGGAGCCGGGCCAGGAAGTTGGCGGCCAGCAGCAGCAGGATGAACGTGATCAGGAAGGCCGTCCACGGCAGCAGCGAGCCGGGCTGGCTCCCGGTCGTGCCGACCGTGGCCGTCTGCTCGATCGTGCGAAGCCGGGGTGTGGGCTGGACAGTCACCATCGGTCCGATCTCCCGCCGGCCGGCGATCGCGTCAGCGGCCCTGAGCGCGCCCGGCCGGTTGTCGGGCAGGGGTGTTGCACGTTCGGGACCGGCCGCGAGGGCCGCGCGGGCGATGGCGGGATGAAGAAATGCAAGGAGAGTCCGCGAGATCTTCAGCGCCCTACGGGCTGCGTCGGGATTCTATAGTACGTCAGCAGTTCACTGCCGACCCGTTGGAGCACTGGCGCCGCAACCACGCCGCCGTAGATCGCCTCGGGCGCATCCAGTCGAACCAGGATCGCGAGGCGCGGTTGCTCGGCTGGCATCAGCGCCACCATTGAGGCGAACGTCTTGCCCGAGGTGTAGCCAAGGTCGGTGGGATAATCGGCGGTCCCAGTCTTGGCGGCGACGCGAATCCCTGGAATGCGATACGGTTGCAAGCCCGGCTGCTCGTCGACGGTGACCATCATGTCGCGGAGCGTGCGTGCCGCGTCGACCGAGATGACGCGCCGGACCTGCCGCGGCTCCCGCCACTCAACCTCGCCGCTCCGGTCGTACCCTTTGATCAGCGTCGGCTGCATCAGCACGCCGTTGTTGCCGATGGCCGCGACCGCTGAGAGCATCTGAATCGGGGTGACAGCGATTCCCTGCCCGAAGGCGTTGGTCGTCTGGTCGACGATCGTCCAACCCGGCATGTCGGGCGTGCGGACCGTGCCCGGCACCTCGCCCGGCAGTTCGATGCCCGTCTTCTGCCCGAAGCCGAAGTCCGCAAAGTAGCGGTAGAGCAAGTCCTTCCCCAGCATCTGAGCGACGTAATGGGTGCCGACGTTCGCCGAGCGCACGAGGATCTCGGTGGTGGTGATGACGCCGTTGGCGCGGAGGTCCCAGTTCCGGATCGTGACCGGCGGAGTGCCGGGGAACGTGACGATGCCGGTGTCGTTAACGGTCGTGTTCGGCGTCACCACGTGCTGATCGAGTGCGCCGGCCATGGTCACGAGCTTCATAACCGAGCCAGGCTCGTACTGGTTCGTGACGGCGATGGGCTTTTGGTACTGGGCCTCGTCGGCGCGGAACACCATCGGATCGTCGACGGTGAAGGTCGGCCAGGCGGCCATCCCGAGCACCGCGCCGGTCGCCGGCTCCATGGCGATGATCATGCCGCCCGACGCTTTGTTCTGGCGGACCGCTTCGGCAAGCTCGCGCTCGAGGGTGCGCTGGACGTAACGGTCGAGCGTCAAGATGATATCGGTGCCCTCGCGCGGCGGCTTCACCACGCGCCGTGCCAGGATGAGCTCCTGGCGGGTGATATCTAACTCGGTGTCGATCTCACCTGGCTCGCCGGCCAGATCCTGTTCGAAGCGGTACTCCAGGCCAGCCAATCCATCACGGTCCGTGCCCAGGAACCCGAGGATCTGTGAGGCGATCGGACCTTCGGGATACTCCCGGAACGGCTCCTGTGTCAGCGACACACCCGGCAGGCCGAGCGTGTCGATCTGATCCGCGACGGCGGCGGGTAGCTGGTCCTTGAGAGTCACGGCGCGATTGCTCTCGCGGTCGATCTTCACCAGGATGTCGGCCGGGCGCATCTCGAGGATCGGCGCGAGGGCCAGGGCCGTCTTCTCCGGATCCTGCACCTGTTTGCCGACGACCTCAACCGCGTCGAACATCACGGTTATGGCGAGCGGGTTGCCGTTGGTGTCGAGGATCGCCCCCCGGCGTGGGACAACCTTGAGCGTCTCGCGGTGCTCGGCGGTGGCTACCTGTCGGTAGTAGTCATGCTGGAGATACTGGAAGCTGTAGAGCCGGTACACCAGGACGCATGCGCAGCCGAGAAAGAGGGCGCCCAGGAGGTACATCCGGGCGCGCCAGTGGCCAGTGGCGGCAGGCATGAGCGGCTACTGCCCCATGACGAGCGTGAACAGCAGCGATCCGAGTGCATCGAGCGGCGAGCGCGAGGGCGGGGCAGCCGGCGACGGCTGACGGCGCGGTGTCGACGCCGGTCGCGGGGTCGGTCGAACGGTCACGGACGGCGGTGTGATGTCCATGCGTACGATCGTCTGTTGCCCAGGATGCTGCATCCCGAGCCGCTCGACCGCTTCGTGTTCGACGTACGCGAGCGAGCGCGCCCGCGCGATCTCGACGTGCAACTGTTGGTTCCGCTGGAGCCAGGTGGTCCGGTCATTCTGGAGCTTCTGAATCGTGTAGCCGGTGGTGAGCGCACCACCGGTCTGAAGCAAATACAGCGGCGGGGCGATGAGGACCAGGAGCACCGCGATCGTGACCGCGCCGCGTGGTCGGCCGAGATTGAGTCTGGTCAACATTCGGATTAGCGGGCTTCCCGGGTGGCTCCGTGCAGCCGTGCTCATGATGGTCCTCGGTCGCGTCGACGGCGCGCCCACCAGTCTGGGTGGCTCTCCGGCCGCTCGACGGCAGGATCGATCCGCTCAGCGATCCGCAGCTTAGCGCTACGGGCGCGTGGGTTTGCCTGGAGCTCGGCCTCGGATGGCACCACGGGCTTACGCGTGAGCTCGGAGAGCGGCGCCTGCTCGGGTCCGCCGTTGCGGAAGAACCACTTGACGCGGCGATCTTCGAGTGAGTGGAAGGAGATCACGGCCAGCCGTCCGCGTGCGCCGAGCAAGGCGGCAGCCTGGGGCAGTACGGCGTCGAGCGCAGCCAACTCTCCGTTCACGGCGATCCGGAGCGCCTGAAACGTCCTGGTCGCCGGATGGATACGCCCACGTTTCGGGCCGAGCGCCGCCTCGACGGCCTGCACGAGATCCTGGGTGGTCTCGATGGGGGAGCGTTCGCGGCGCTGCACGATCGCCCGGGCGACACGCCGCGAACGGTGCTCTTCGCCGTACTGGTAGAGGATGTCGGCGATGTCGGCCTCGTCTGCGTGACGCAGCAGTTCGGCGGCTGACTCGCCATGAGTCGGGTCGAGCCGCATGTCCAGAGGCTCGTCGCGGCGGAACGAAAAGCCGCGGCCAGCGACGTCGAGTTGACGGGAGGACAGGCCAAGATCCATCACGATGCCATCCACATCGGCGAAGCCGCTCGCTCGTGCGACGCTGGCCAGGTCACGGAAGTTGGCATGGACCAGCGTGGCCCGTTCGGCCAGACGTCCAAGACGAGCCCGCGCGACGTCGAGCGCGGCCGGGTCGGCGTCCAGGCCGAGGACGGTCGTATCGGGCGCGGCTTCGAGCAGTGCGATGGCGTGCCCGGCGTTGCCAAGCGTGGCGTCGACGTAGCGGCCCGTGGGCCGGGGTCGGAGCCACGCCAGTACCTCGTCGCGGAGCACCGAGGCGTGCTCGCCGGGCGGCAGTCCGTGGGACGACGGCGCATCGTGGTCAGCCTCCGGATCGCTGGCCACATCCGCTCGCTTCCGGGTTCCGCATCGTTCGCATCAGGTCAGAGGTCAATCGTCTAGATCCCCAGGCTCGCCATTTGCTCGGCGATGGTCGCGGTCTGGTCGTCCACGCGGGCTTGCTCGGCGTCCCAGGCGGACTTCGGCCAGAGCTCGATGCGGCTGTGCACGCCAGCCACGACAACTTCGCCGTCGAGTTGCGCGTACTCCCGCAAGTTGGGGGGAATGACGATCCGGCCGAGCTTGTCGGGCGCCAGATGGACGGCGCCAGCGAAGAAGTGGCGCTGAAGCTTGCGAACGTCGGCCTGCATCGACGGAAGCGCGGCGATCCGATCGGCCAGGCGGGCCCAACCATCGGGCGCGAGCAAGTACAGGCAGCGGTCGACGCCCTTCGTGAGGTACACCCCTTCGGCGAGGTCTTGGCGGAAGCGGGCCGGGATGGCGAGACGGTTCTTCTCGTCGATCGAATGGACGTATTCGCCGAGAAACACGCCTCATGCACCCCCTCGGTCGGCTGAGTTATCCACAGTGGGTGCCACTTGTCCCCACCTTTTTCCACAACGCCCCACCCGCACCGCCATTGTATGGCCGGAGCGCGTTCCGGGCAACGGCAGTCCGTTGCGCGCGGCACCCAAAGTGGGCGGTTCTCGCCGCGGGGGCCGCCCGGATCGTCAGACTGGCCGATAGCGCGCCACACCCCGTCCGTGGTCGAACGGTCCGCTCATCTCCGGAGGCACCCGACCAGGGCCACCCGACCAGGGCCACCCGACCAGGGCCGGCGATGCGTGAGGCGGTCTCCAGGCCATCTGTCCCACCCGGGCACGCACCATCACCGGGGGCGCGCCATCACCGGGGGCGCGCCATCACCAGGGGCGCGCCATCACCGGGGGCGCGCCGTCACCGGGGGTTGGGGCGGGCTCAGTGCTCGGCGTACAGCAGCCGCCCGCAGTTCTGGCAGGTGACCAGCGCCTCGCCGTGCCGTACCTGCTGATCCGTGGCGTTCGTCAGGGCAATGCGGCAACCCTGACAGGTTCGCTGCCGGACCGCAACGACGGCCAGCCCGTCGCGGGTCTTGCGGAGCGTGTCGTAGGTCCGCAGCGCGCGTTCGTCGACGACTGTCCGCAAGCGGTCGCGCTCCGTCTCATCGCGCCCGATCTCGGCCTGAAGCTCCTTGCGCTCGCCGAGAAGTTTAGCTTCCAGCGCCCGGCGGGCCGTTACGATGTCGCGGAGCAACGCTTCAGACGCGTGCGCGGCCATGCGAGCCTGGTCCAACTGCTCCATCAAGCCGAGCAGGCGCTCTTCGTGACGCTCGATCTGACGCTTCAGGTCGTCGACCCGTTGGCTCAAGTCCGAGAGTTCGCGGGCATTACTGACCCGGCCGCCGTACAGTCTGTGCTCCACCTCCGCGCGCTGCTGGCGGATCGAGGCTGCCGTTAGCTCGACGTCCCGCTGCTCGGCTTCGAGCCGCTTCAGGCCGCTCAGTTGCCGGACATGCTTGGCGCGTGCCGTCTCGTACTCCGCGCGATCAGCGAGGGCCGTGGCGATCTGGGCCAACCGCTCGCGGTCGCTGTCGATGCGGCTTTCCACTGCCTGGAGGGATCGGAGCGCGTCGAGCGTCGGATTCACGCTGCGATCACTCCGCCTGGAGCACCCGGCTGGCTGGCTGTCCCAGAACGCGTTCATAGACGTTTAGCGTTCGCTCGGCGGCACTGGCCCAGCCGTACTGGCGTGCCGTAGCAACAGCGCCACGCCGTAGGCGGCCGGTCAGCGCGGGATTCGACAGAATCGAGCCGATCCGGTCGGCAAAGAGGTGGGGGTCGCGCCAGGGAACGAGCGCGCCATTCTCACCATCGCGCACGATCGTCGCCAGTCCCCCGACCCTCGATGCGACGACCGGCGTCCCACACGCGAGCGATTCGACCGCCACCAGCCCGAACGATTCGTAGGTCGAGGGCATCACCGTTACATCGGCCGCTCGGTAATAGAGGGGCAGACGCGACTGCTCCACGGCTCCGACGAACTGGACGACGTGGCGCAGCCGCAACTCGTCGACGAGGTGGCGCAACCGTTCCTGCTCGCGCGCTTCCTCGCCCGGCTGACCCCGCTCATCGGCAGGCGACGAGCCTCCAACGACCAGCACTCGCAGCCGACTGTAGGCGCCACGGAGTTCGCTGGCCGCGCGGATGAGCACGTCTATGCCCTTGAGGCGCTGAATCCTCCCGACGAGTAACAGCACCGGCCCATCTCCGAGCCCCAGCGTCTGGCGAGCGGCAGTACGCGCATCAGGCCGGAACAGATCCAGGTTCACCCCGCCTGGTACGATGTCGATCTTGCGCGGGCTCGCCCCATAGGCATCGACCATATGGGAGCGGTCGACCTCGGTGGCGGCGATGATGCGGTCGGCCGTAAGCATCGTACGCCGCTCGATGTCGACCCGGATTTGCTGCTCGAGGTCCGCGGCCTCCTGCGCCACCTTGTTCTTCATGGCGCCGAGGGTATGGAACATCGCCACCACCGGTACGCGCCAGTGCTCTTTGAATAGCGAGGCGAGCCGGCCCGACAGCCAGTAGTGAGAGTGGATCAAGTCGTAGCGGATGCCCTCGAAGTTTCGGTACCGCTGGACGTTGCAGGCAAGCTCGGAGAGGTCGTCGACGACCGTGTATTTGTCGACGTGGCGAGGGGGGCCTGCGTCGACATGGATCACGCGTGCGCCATCCCCGAACTCGACCACCGTCGGCACGTCCGGATCCTGTCGCCGAGTGAACACGTCGGTGGCGACGCCAAGCCGTCCAAGACCTCGGGACAACTCCCGAACGTAGACGTTCATCCCGCCCGTTTCCCAGCCGCCCAGCGGCGCGAGCGGACAGGTATGAACGCTCAAGACGGCGACGCGCAGCATCCCAACTCCCCGAAGCTCATAGCTCCGTGTCTACCTGCCCTTGCACTGATGACAGGCGGCTGGTTCCGCGCTCAGGGCAGGCACGGTCGTCCCAGATTCGGGACGCGCCCCTGGAATACTACCATCGCGTTCTGGACCGAGCAATTTGCCGACCGCTCTCACCCGAGATCGGCCGATGCAGGCGGTGCCTAGAGGTCGATGGCGAACGTGGACTCACGCTCCGGCGACCACAGCACCGAGGTCGGACGGGCGTCGGCTGGCGCCTCGAACGTCAACCAGCCATGCAAGGTGTCGCCCGGCGCGAGTGCCGCCGAGTACGGGACTGACGGCTCGCGGCCGGCGAGCGGCTCGAGACGTGTGCCGTCGCCGAGGGCCAGCCGGAAGCCTCCACGGTAGACCGGCGTCGGTTCGGCCCCGATGTTCTCCAGCGTCACCTCCATCGCCAGCAGTTTCATACCGGGCCGAGGACGGTTGCCGATCTGAAGGTCTGGAAGTGTCTCGCTGATGCCTGCCGTCAACCGGAGGTCTCCTACTCCTATCGAGCGTGAGCCTGGTGGGCCTTTGATCGGCGTCGCCGAGGGCTTCGGTGCCGGGCCGGCTGGGGCTGAGGCCGATGCCGACGCCGCGTTGCCCGCAGTGCTGGCAACGGCCGCGCTCGCGCCGGGTGACGTGGGTGTCGCACTGACGGCGGCCGACGCGGGCAGGTGAGCGTCGGCTGGGCTCGGCGCTGGTGCTCTGCCGGGCGGCGAGCCACTCCGCCGCGCCGCCGTCCGTGGGGTCGGCGACGCTACGCCCCGTGCCGATGCCGCCGGGGCCGGCGATGCGCTCGGTGGGAGTGGGTGAGTTGACGCGTCCAGCAGCAGCGAGGCCGCCTGGACGTACGTCTGAACGTCGGCCGGCAACAGGTAGTCGGCCGCGACCCAGCCGCGTTCGCCGTCGACTGACCGAACGTTGCGCCAGATTCGACCATTGACTGTACGGTCCGGGCCGGTCACGAGCATCGGTGCGCCTTCTGGCCAGACTTTGACCGACGCGCCCGCCGGCTCGGTGCGCATCCAGACGCCGTAGCCGTTGGTATCGTGCACGGTGACGATCTCGAGGTGATCGGGAGGTGTCTGAAGGGCAGCCGCTTGCCCGGCGCCCGGTGCACCGATCGCGTGCTCAGTCGTCAAACCCACCGTGGTGCCGGCGCGCTTCTCGATCGAGGCGGGGCTTGAACCCGATACTACGATGGGGGATGTGGCTGGCCTAGGCGTGCTGGCCACGACTCTGGGGGTGTTGGCGGCCGGCCGCCCCGTCTCGCTGACCGCGCTCACGCCGCTGCGCGCCGGTGTGCAGGCGGTGAGCGCAAGCAAGGCGAGGCTCAAAGCGATCTGAGGCGGTGAGATCCGTCGACTGAACACGGGCGCTCCCCTACCGCAGAACGCCGGCGGCAGGCCCGAGGTGACGGGCCGGGCCGTGCACCACGCGCCGCCCATCACCCGCACCCATCACCCGCTACCCACCACCCCCTTTATCACCCACGCCCCGCCACGCGCCCTTCGCTCACTCCGGTCCGAGCAGTGGTGATGCCATGTCGGTGCTCGCGAGCCGCGGATCGTCGAGCGCGCGGTCGAGGTTGAAGGCAGCACTGATGAGCGAGAGGTGCGTGAGCCCCTGTGGAAAGTTACCGAGCGCCTCCGTCGACACCCCGATCTCTTCGGCGTACAGCCCGAGGTGGTTGGCGAAGGTGAGCATCTTGTCGAACGTCAACCTAGCCTCGCGCACGAAGCCGGCTCGGGTCAGCGCCTCGACCCACCAGAAGCTACAGGTCGAGAACGCGCCCTCGGAGCCACGCAGGCCGTCCCAGGCTGACGCGCCCGGCAGGTACCGGTAGACCAGGCTGTCGCAGACCAGCGTCTTTCGGGTCAGATCGATCGTACTGAGCATGCGAGGGTCGGTCGGGCCGACGAATCTGACGAGCGGCAGGACCAGGTTGGCGGCGTCGGTGTACTCAGAGCCGTAATACTGGACGAAGCTGTTCAGGCGGGAATTCCAGCCGCGCCGCATGACGTCCTCGTAGATGCGAGTCCGGGTGTCTTCCCAGAGCGGCCGGGGGGCCGGAAGGCCGCGCTTGTTGGCCATCCGTAGCGCTCGGTCGAAGGCGACCCAGCACATCACCCGCGAGAAGACGAACCGCTGTGGGCCAGCCCGAACCTCCCAGATGCCGTCATCCGGCTGCTGCCAGTTGTGCGCGAGCCAGTCGAGCAGGTAGACCAGGTGCCGCCAGAGGTCGTAGGAGATGGGCTGCCCGTACTTGTCGTAGAGATAGATCGAGTCCATCAATTCGCCGAAGATGTCGAGTTGAAGCTGGCTGGCGGCTGCATTGCCAAGCCGCACCGGCCCCGATCCACGATAGCCTTCCAGGTTCGTGAGGACCGACTCAGTCAGGTCGGTGCCGCCATCGATACGATAGATCACCTGAAGCGACTTTTCGCCCGTCACGTCCAGGCAGTAGGTGGTCAAGAAGTCGATGAACCGCGCCGTCTCCTCGACGAACCCGACCCGCATCAGAGCGTAGACGATGAAGCTCGCGTCACGAATCCAGACATACCGGTAGTCCCAGTTGCGCTCGCCGCCGAGTACTTCGGGCAGGCTCGTCGTCGGTGCGGCCACGATTGCGCCGGTCGGAGAGTAGGTCAGGAGCTTGAGTGTCAGCGCCGACCGATGGACCACTTCACGCCAGCGGCCTCGGTAGGTGCAGCCATTCAGCCAGCGCTGCCAGTAGTCGACGGTCCGCTGGACGGTGGCCCGGATCTGCGGGAGCGGGGCAAGCTGGGTGCGCGGCCGGTCGTCCGTCATGTACTCGAGGACGAAGGCGGCCCACTCGTTCTCGCCGAGCGTAAAGCGGGCGTGGGCGGCGCCATCGTGAAGCTCAATGGGGCGCGTGCCGAGCAGACTGATGCGAGTTGCGTCTCCGCCAGTCGACGTAAAGATGCAACCATCTTCGACCGCCGTCACCTGGTGCTCAGCCCGCGCGTAGTCGAAGGCCGGTTGACAGGTCATCTCGAACTCGACGGTGCCCCGGACGGCGTGGACCGTCCGAATCAGGTCGTGGACGGCGGCGACCTGTCCGGCTTCGTCAGCCTCGATGGGCATGCAGTCGTACACCTCGCCGACCCCGTCGGCACTGAGAAAGCGCGTGATCAGGACGTTGGTGCCGGGGACGTACAACTGCCGCGTGCGCGTCGCGGTCGGGACGCAGATCTTGAAGCGCCCGCCGCGTGCATCGTCGAGGATCGCCGCGAAGATCGAAGGCGCATCGAAGCGTGGCAGGCAGAGCCAGTCGATCGAGCCGTTTCGACCGACGAGCGCCGCGGTGTGAAGGTCGCCGATGACCCCGTAGTCTTCGATCGGCAGATACGACATGAATCCTCCGTCGCGCAATGATCGAGACCAGACTCTGCTGGTAGGCGTCGGGCCGCTAGCTCGTCGAGGTCCCGCTCGGATGCCTGGATTGGCCGGCCCCGGTGCCTCCCGCCACGCCCTCTCCCTCAGGGATGGACGCGGTGGTGGATTCGTGGCCTGATGGCGTGAACTGGGCGACGCCCAGGTGTGACGTCCTCGGCGGTAGAGAGCACACCTGACGTCCTGGCGTCACGTCTGCGGATGTCCATCGCTTCTCATGCTATCCTGCCGCAGGCATATCGCCGAGTTGCACCGTCCGTTCCAGATCTGCCGGTCCACACATGCCCCGACGTCTGCTCAGCGCAGCGCTCACCCTGCTCGTCGTCCTGTGCGTGGCGTGCGCGTCGACGCCGAGCGTACGCCCGGGCGGAGCGGCAGGAGTAGCCGAGCGCGGCTCGGTCAGCCGGGCAGCCGCTGGCTCCGAGCCGGCGAACGCACCGCCCCCCGTGGCGGGCACGCCCGCTCCGGCTGATACGAATGGCGGTGCGCGTGAAGCGGGCGTGCCCGCGCCGCCGGAGGCAGCCGCCGGCCCGGAGACTCCGCGCGCCGGCGCCAGCCCGGCCCCCGAGCGCACCAACGGCAGCCCGTCGGCGCTGCGCATCGGGCTCGTCACCGACGTCGGCTCCGTCGACGACAACGGCTTCCATCAGTCCGCGTGGGAAGGCGTCTTGCGCGCTCAGCGGCAACTGGGAGCGCAGGTGACGGCTATCGAGACGACCGACCCCAAGGACTACGCCAGGCACATCGACCAACTGGTGCGAGGCGGCTCCAGCGTCGTCGTGACGGTCGGCTTCGCACTCGGTGAGGCCACCCGCGAAGCGTCAACCCGCTATCCGCAGGTACGCTTTATCGGCGTCGATCAGCCTCAGGGCAAGATCGCCCACAACCTCGCCGGGCTCATCTTCGAGGACGATAAGGCCGGCTATCTCGCCGGCGCCCTGGCCGGCTTGCTGACCCGAACGAACGTCATCGGCGCGGTGCTGAGTACGGATCTCCTCCCGCCCGTCGTGAAACTCGGTAAGGGGTTCGAGGCCGGCGCGAAAGCCGTCAACCCGGATGCGCGCGTCCTCACCGCCTACCATCCGGGTGGCCTTGTTCGTGGCTTCGTCGATCCACGCTGGGGCAAAGCCACAGCTATCCAGCAGATGCAGCAGGGCGCTGACGTCATCTTTGGAGCCGGTGGGACGACCGGTGTCGGGGCGCTGATGGGCGCATTCGACGCCAACGTCCTCGCCATCGGCGCTGATGCGGACCAATGGGAGACGGTACCGGATGCGCGCCCAGTGCTCGTGTCGAGCGCACTCCGGCAGGTCGGGCCGGGAGTCTTTGCGCTCATCGGCCGTGCCGTGGACGGTACGTTCGTCGGCGGAAACGTTCAGGGCGAGGTCGGGCTGGCGCCGTTCCACGACGCTGGATTTCGGGTGCCGGACCAGGCCGCGAAGCGGATCGAACAGATCGAGGCCGGCCTCGCGAATGGGGCGGTCCGGACGGGCGTCCACCTGCCATAGCCGCACTCCCGCTCGGGCGCATAGCGCGAAGGCCCGCATCCGTCAGGATGCGGGCCTTCGCAGCCACGGCTGTGCAGGGTAGCCGTTGAGGATTACGGCAGTGTGCCGTTGGTCCGCGCAGCGGCCAGCGCATCGTAGGCCGGGCGGGTGGTGCCGTCCGGGTTGGTGATGCTCCACCAGTACTGCTCGAATTCTGGCGTCCAGTTCGGATCGGCGATGTTCCAGACGAACATCGGGCCAACCTGCGGCGCCCAATGCGCCTGCGCGTATTGGAAGGCCCGCACGAAGTAGTCGGCCTGTTGTTCTGGCGTGACGGCGTACCAGGAGTATTGCGGGTTCACCTGATCGGTCGTCCAGCCGAACTCGAGGATCCAGAACTGCTTCGCACCGTCGCCATTCAGCGCCATCACGTCACGAAGCTGCTCGACGCGGCGGAAGTAGAACGACGGGTCTGGGAAGCGCGGATCGGAGTTCAACTCGACCTCAGGCGCGTTGCCATAGCCCGGCGCGTGCATACCGATCGCATCCGAGAACTCGGCCAGTCCGAACTCGTACAGCCAGCCCAGGTAGACGTCGTCAGGCTGGGCGGTCCCGTCGTTCGTGCCCGTCGGCGAGAGGCCGGCGCTCACGACGATCATCGACGGATCGACCGCCTTGACCATCTGGTACGTTTCCTTGAGCATGTACATGTACTGTGCGGCCTGGTCGCGGCTGATGACGGCCCCGCCCCACTCGCGAGACAGGTTCGGCTCGTTCCAAACCTGGATCGCGCTGATCGAACCCTTCGGAGACCCGGTCCGGTAGCGGTTCGCCAGCACCGACACGAAGTCGGCATAGTCGTACATGCTGTCGGGCGGGCCGTTCTCGACCGGTACCGCCCGTGACCAGTCAGGCTGGTGGTCGACACGGACCAGCAACTTGACTCCGGCAGTGGTCGCGGCTGCGACCACCCGGTCGAGATCGGACCAGTCGATGCAGTTCTTGCAGCTCGCCTCGATGCTGCGCCACGGCACAGTGAGCTTTGCCCAGTTCATGCCAGCGGCCTTCAGCAGTTGTAGGTCGCGCTCGGTGGTCTCCGGGTGGCCGAGCAGGAAGACGCTCGCGCCGTAGTCAGGACTCGCCGCCGCCTGTGCCGCGGCGACAGTCGCCACACCGACGCCGGCCGGTTCCGCGGCCTCCTCCGGACTCGACGCCACCTGCGCCGCGGACGGAGTCGACGCCAGACCGGTCAACAGGACGGCACACGCGAACACGCTGAAGAGCTTTGCCAATCTATGCACCAGAAGCGGTCCCCCAGATCGTGAAGTTCGGGTCACATAGCTAAAACGGAGTGGCTGCCGGCCGGTTCCATTTCGTCGACCACCGCGACGCTCATCAGCCGTGCTCCGACCGCGTCGTTGCTCGAGTGTGTCCAACTCCCACATCGTCCTGCCGAAAGAATCATCTCATGTGCCGTGGCAGATTGGCATGCGGTCTCTCCCTGGTCAGGCAGGGGACTCGGACAGGCCCCAGATCAGCCCAAAGTCAGGTAAGCTGCGGCGGTGAACGAGACACTGGCTCGTGGGGGACACATTTGGAGCGCGCTCGCTGCCTCCAATCCGGGGGCGAGCTTCGTCGATGCGCTCCTGCGTGGCACCGGCCAGGTGATGTTCCAGAACAACCCGCTCACCGGGCTGCTCTTCCTGGTCGGGATCTTCTACAACTCGGCGCCACTGGGCGCCGCCGGCCTGCTGGGCCTGGTGAGCAGCACCGCCGCGGCGCGGCTGCTCGGCGCGCACCGTGATCTGATCCGCAACGGACTGTTCGGTTTCAACGGCGTCTTGACGGGCATCGGGCTGGCGGCCTTCCTGCAATTCGACCCGGCGCTCGTGGCCTACATCATCATCGGGGCCGCTACCTCTACGGTCGTGATGATGGCGTTGGCCTCTTTTGGCGCCGCATGGGACGTTTCGCCCCTCACCGCGCCCTTCGTCCTGACGACCTGGATCTTGCTGTTCGCCGGCTACGGACTCGGTTCGGTGCGGCTCGGCGACCTGATCGATCCTACATTGCCGGATCGGGCAGTGACGATTCAGTCCCAACTCCGCGTACAGCAGGTGCTTGACGGCGCCGCTGGCCTGACACTGCCGAACGTCGCGCAGGCCGTCTTCCGTGGGCCGGGTCAGGTCATGTTCCAGGACAACGCCATCACAGGGGTGATCTTCCTGGTGGCGATTCTGGTCAACTCGCGCATCGGCGCGCTGTTCGCCGCGCTTGGATCGGCGCTCGGGCTACTTACCGCGCTTGCGTTCGGTGCGGACGGCTTCGCGGCCTATCACGGACTCTATGGCTACAACTCCGTCCTGACGGCAATCGCACTGGGTGGCGTGTTCCTCGTGATCACCTGGAAGTCAGCGCTCTACGCGCTGTTTGGCGCCGTCGTCACCGCGGTGGTAACGGCGTTCTTGACGGTAGTCCTGTCGCCGTACGGGATGCCGGCCCTGACCGCGCCCTTCGTTCTGGCGACCTGGCTCTTCTTGCTACCCAGGACAGGCTTCAACGCCCTCCGACCGGTCGTGATGTCGCAGGCCGGCACGCCAGAACAGAACCGCGTCGCATACGCGGGGTCGCCGCCCGCGCCGGGCAAGGGGCGCCAGCGACGATCCAGGCGGTCGTGATGCGGGAATGCCAGGGGCGAAGCAGTCGCTGGAAGCGATCGCCGGGTGATTAGCGGCCGGCGAGTGCGAAGCCGAGGACGAGCGTGCCGACGACGACCCGGTACACCACGAACACCGTCACCGAGCGGTACTGAAGGTACCGCAGCAGGAAGCTGATCGCGAGCGCGCCCACAACTGCGGCCGTCACGCCCCCGACGACGAACAGCAGAATCTCCGAGCCGGTGGGCGGCGTAGTCAGGAGCCCACCGAGCTTGAACAGCGCCGCCGCAATCGTGATCGGCGCCGATAGCAGGAATGAGAAGCGGGCCGCTGCCTCCCGGTCGAGGCCTCGGAACAGCCCCGCAGTGAGGGTGATGCCGGAGCGAGAGACGCCCGGCATCAAGGCCAGCGCCTGAGCGACGCCGATGACGATGGCGTCAGTGAGAGTGAGCGAGCCCATCATCCGCTCGCGCCGCCCCAGGCGATCGGCGATGAAGAGCAGCAGTCCGAAGAGGATCAGGAACACGGCGATGAGCCACGCCTGCCGGAACATCGCCTCCACCACGTCCTCGAACAGTACGCCGATGATGCCGGCCGGAATGCAGCCGATGACGATATACCAGGCGAGTCGCCACTCCTGGGTCTGACGGGCTTTCACGCTGGTCAGCCCCGCCAGCACCGTACCTACGAGCGCCACCCACTCGCGCCAGAAGTAGCCGAGGAGCGCCGCTGAGGTTCCGAGGTGGAGCGCCAGATCGAAGGTCAGGCCGTGCTCCGGCCAGCCCAGCAGCCAGGGCACCAGAATCAGGTGGCCGGAGCTCGAGATGGGAAGGAACTCGGCCAGCGCCTGGACCACGCCCAGCACGAAGGCTTCGAAGAGGGAGATATCCACGCTGTGCACCTGGCCGGCCCGACTGATCCGGGCGCGGCTCGAGATCGGGTGAGCGAGGGGCGGATTGTACGGCAGCGATAGCCACGTGTGCTTCGGGCCGGCCCCGCTCTCGCCCGGCCCATATCGAAAGATCACCCCATCAACGGAGGAGCAGCAGGCGCGCTACACGGGAGGACGAGGGTTGCCGGCCCTCGCCGCGCCGCCAGATCGCGGTGCAGCCGTCTGCTACCCTGAAGGCGCGCCGCCAGCAACGAGCGGATCGGCACGACTGGCCCACGCGTGGCCAGGCTACGGAGGTCAGACTGATGGCAGTCGAGGTGAATGCACGTTCGGCCGAGCACGATCGCTTGCTCGCTCGCGCTACCGAGGCGATGCCGGGCGGCTGCCTCGGCTATTTTCGCCTGCCCGACGACGTCCAGGTCGTCGTACGCGAGGGGCGTGGAAGCAAGGTCTACGATGTCGACGGGCGCGAGTACGTCGACTATATCCTCGGGTCCGGGCCAATGGTCGTCGGACACGCGCACCCGGTCGTCGTCGAGGCGGTCACCCGCCAGGTGGCGCGCGGCTCGACGTTCTATCTGCTCACCGAGCCGACCATCGAGCTTGCCGAGCGGATCTGCCAGGGTGCACCGTGCGCCGAGCTCGTCCGCTTCGTCAGCACCGGCAATGAGGCTGTCTCCTACGGCCTGCGCCTCGCTCGCGCCTACACCGGCCGCGACAAGATCCTCAAGTTCGAGGGCGGCTTCCATGGGTTGGGCGACTACGCCCAGTACTCGGTGTCTCCGCATGGCGAGCCGGACTACCCCCGCGCGCACGCCGAGTCGGCCGGCGTCCCGAAGGTGCTGGATGAGACGGTGCTGGTTGCGCCATTCAACGACCTGGAGACCACCGGGCGCATCATCGCCGAGCACGCCGGCGAGCTTGCCGCCGTCATCGTCGAGCCGCTCCAGCGGAGCATCGTTCCCAGGCCGGGCTTCCTTCAGGGCGTTCGTCAGATCACGCGCGACCACGGTATTCCCCTCATATTCGACGAGGTCGTGACCGGCTTCCGACTGGCCTGGGGCGGCGCTCAGGACTACTACGACGTGGAGTGCGATCTCGCGTCGTACGGAAAGGCGGTCAGCGGCGGCTACCCGCTGGCCGCCGTGGCCGGGCGCCGCGAGATCATGGCGCTCTGCGACCCGCGACGCTCCAAAGAGCCAGGCTACGTCCAGATCAGCGGCACCCTCTCCGGCAACCCGATTGCCGCCACGGCCGGGCTCGCGACGCTCGATCTGTTGGCGCAGCCGGGTACCTACCAACGGCTCCATCGCGTCGGCACAATCCTCCGCGATGGCCTCATCGAGGTCGGCCGCCGGGTGGGGCTGCCGCTCACAGCACCAGGCGAGGCACCGGTCTTCCAGCCGCTCATCACCGAGCACGAGACGACCGATGCCCGGGCGCTGGCGCGTCAGGACGCGGCGGCGACGTACCGCTTCGGGGTGGAGATGATCCGCGAGGGCATCCTGCTCTCCGTGGGCGGCAAGATGTACGTCTCGACCGCGCACGACGAATCGGATGTCGACAGAACGCTCGCGGCTGCCGAGCGGGCGCTGCGGCGCGTCAAAGGTTGAGGCCGCTCGACGGGCGACGTGGGAGCAGCGGCTGTGCCTGGCGCTATGGCGGCATCCGGAAACCGAGCCGTGGCGCGGCACAACTCGGTCGAGCACGATCGGCCAACACCATCAACCACTCAGGAGGAAGCACGTGGCGGAGTTACGCGAGTACCTGGAGGGTACGCCGTTTCAAGGCGTCATCGGCAACACGATTGGCGAGTCGACGCCAGCCTGGCCGGTGCCGCCGCGCGCCCGGTCCGGCGCGCCGAACGTCCTGTTCATCCTGCTCGACGACGTCGGGTTCGCCCAACTCGGGTGCTTCGGCTCCGATATCCACACGCCGACCTTCGACCGGCTGGCTGCCAACGGCGTCCGCTACCGCGATTTCCACACCACCGCCATCTGTTCGCCGACACGGTCGTGCCTGCTGACCGGCCGGAATCACCACTCGAACGGCGTCGGCATCATTCAGGAGATGGCGACCGGTTTCCCTGGCTACAACGGGAGCGTCCCGCGCGAGAACGGCTTCCTGTCTGAGATCCTGGTACGTGAGGGGTACGCCACGTTCGCGGTCGGGAAGTGGCACCTGACCCTCGCCAGTGAGTACGCCTCGGGGGCGTCCAAGGCCCGCTGGCCGCTGGCGCGCGGCTTCGAGCGCTACTATGGCTTCATCGGCGGCAAGACGAGCCAGTGGTCCCCGACCCTCGTTGCGGACAATCACTACATCAGTCCGCCGCGCTCCTACGACGAGGGCTACCACCTCAACGCCGACCTTGCGGACAAGGCCATCGAGTTCGTGACCGACTTGCGGGCGGTCAGCCCGGACAAGCCGTTCTTCCTCTACTACTGCCTCGGCGCCGGCCATGCCCCCCATCACGTTGAGCAGGAGTGGATCGACAAGTATCGGGGCCGCTTCGACCGAGGCTGGGATCGTTGGCGCGACGAGATCTTCGCCCGCCAACTCGACGCGGGCATCGTTCCGCCGGGCACCGCGCTGCCGCCGCGCCCTGAGTGGATTCCCGCCTGGGACTCCCTGTCCGACGACGAGCAGCGGTTGTACGCCCGTCAGATGGAGGTGTACGCCGCCTTCCTCGAGCAGACCGACCATCACATCGGCCGGGTGATCGACTTCCTCGCCGAGCAGGGCGAACTGGACAACACGCTGATTTTCGCCACGTCGGACAACGGCGCCAGCGCCGAGGGTGGCCCATACGGTTCGTTCAACGAGCTCCAGTTTCCGAACCGGGTGCAGCCGAGCGTCGAGGAGAACCTGAAGCACCTCGACGAATGGGGCAGCGTCACCTCCTACCCCAACTACTCCTGGGGCTGGGCCTGGGCCGGCAACACTCCCCTGCGTCGCTGGAAGCGCTACCTCCACCAGGGCGGCATGAGCGATCCGCTCATCGTGCACTGGCCGAAGGGCATCGCGGCGAAGGGGGCGGTGCGCACACAGTACACCCACGTCGTCGACGTCATGCCGACTGTCCTCGACGTGCTCGGGATCCAGCCGCCGGACGCCATCGCCGGGGTTCCGCAGAAGCCGATCGAAGGGGTGAGCTTCGCCAGGAGCCTGACTGACTCCGCCGTGCCGACTCAGAAGGCGTCCCAATACTACGAGATGATCGGGTCGCGGGCGATCTGGAAAGACGGCTGGAAAGCGGTCACCGAGCAGGAGCAGGGCGTCATCCTGACCCCGGAGGGACTAGAGAACCAGCGCTGGGAGCTGTACCACGTGGCCGAGGACTTCTCGGAGTGTACGGATCTGGCCGACCGCCATCCCGAGAAGCTACGCGAACTGATTGACCTCTGGTGGGCAGAGGCCCGCAGGTACAATGTGTTGCCGCTCGACGCGCGAATGCAGGCCCGCATGGCCGAGCCAAAGCCGCTGGCGGCTCGCGAAACGAACCGCTACGTCTACCTCCCCGGCGGTGCGCCGCAATTCGAGTACACCGCGGTCAACGTCAAGAACCGCTCGCACACCATTACCGCCGAGGTTGAGATCCCGGCCGGTGGCGCGGAGGGTGTCTTGCTCGCGCACGGAAGTTGGTTCGCCGGATACGCGCTGTACCTCAAAGATGGCCGGCTCCACTACGTTCACAACTACCTGGGGCTTCAAGAGTACCGGATCAGTTCGTCCGAGCCGGTGCCGAGCGGTGCCCAGACGCTGCGCTTCGAGTTCCGGCGGACCGGCGAGCATCAGGGCGTGGGGACGCTCTTTGTGGGCGACCGGAAGATTGGTGAGGGCGAGATCCCTCGGACGGTACCGGCCGTCATCGAGACGTCCGGCGAGGGGCTGTGCTGCGGCTACGATAGCGGTCTGCCGGTGACTGCCGACTACCGCGCGCCCTTCCGATTCACCGGCACCCTCAAGCGGGTGGTCGTGGACGTGGATGGACCCCCGTGTACGGACGGCGAGGCTCAGGTGCGGGCAGCCATGAACGCCCAGTAGAGCGCGTGTGTAGGGGCGGCAGGCGCTGTCCTGCCGCGACCGTGGGCATCTTGCTCGATGGCTCGGCTGCTCGATGCAGCCGAGCCATCGTCACGGAACGATCTACCGATCCGCGGGATACCGGGCGGCGAGCGCGTTCAGGCTAGCGCTCGGGCGAGCGGCTCGGCGGCATGGCACGGCTGCTGCCAACGCACCCGCCCATGCTGACCTTCATTGTGGGGTGGATCAGGCGGCTGCTCGCGCTCGTGCTCGTCCTGTTCGTCGGCTTCGCCCTGATCGTCGGCTGTTCATATACCCGAGCGCTCTATCCGGCGCCTCGCCATGACGTGATCCTGGGGCTGACGTTTTCGCCGAAGTACGCGCGAGAGCTTGGTCTCGATCCCCGTGCCAGCTACGCCGAGATGATCAAGGAGCTTCATCCGCATACGATCCGCCTGCCGCTCTACTGGGATGAGATCGAGACCGCGCCGGGCCAGTACAACCTCTCGGACGTCCTGTGGTACGTCAACACAGCCGCAGCCGCCGGGGTTCACCTGATTCCCTCACTCGGCTACAAACAGCCGCGTTGGCCGGAGTGTTATGAGCCGTCGTTTGTGCTGCCGATGAGCGCGGCGGACAAGCGGACGCGAATCCTTGACCTGCTGCGGGTCGAAGTGACGACCCTCGAATCGACGACAGCCATTGACATGTGGCAGGTCGAAAATGAGCCGTTTGTCAACTTTGGGAAGTGCGGCCGAGAAGCGGTCCTGAACTACGCCTTCGTTCAGCAAGAGGTCGACCTGGTCAAGCACCTGGACAGCCGGCCGATCCTCATCACGGACGCCGGTGAATGGGGGCTCTGGGTCGATTCGATCCAGTTATCAGATGTCTTCGGCACGACGCTTTACCGCGACATCTGGTATCCCGACTTCGGCGTGCTCACCTACCCGTTGGCCCCAGAGTACTACACCATCAAGGACCGAGTCGTTCGCTCAATCTTCCACAAAGAAGGCACGACGATTGTCGCGGAGGTTCAGGCTGAAGCCTGGTTCATGGGTGGGCTGTCGATCACGGCCATCGATCCGGCCTATCAGCACGAGCAGTTCCCGGAGCAGACCCTGTCCGACCACGTCGACTTCGCGCGTCGAACGGACTTCCCCGAAATCCTGCTATGGGGCACCGAATGGTGGTATTGGATGAAGGCCCAGGGGTACCCACAGTACGTCGAGGCGGCTCGGCAAATCTTCGACACATCAGCGCCGTAGCCCGTGTGTCTGCGACGCTCAGCGTCGAATGCGGTGCCCAGGGAAGCTGAAGCTGTTCGACTGCCAGTGGTAGCATCTTGCCGGGCGAGCGGCGGGCACCGGAAGGTGGCTCGGGCGTCGTCCACCGCTACCGTCGACCATCGAACTGCCGCGCGCACGTAGCGGCCGAGTGGGGCTCAATGACGTATCTATGCCCAGCCTGTGGACGACGCGAGCCGGATGATGCGCTCGTCTGGCGCTGCACCTGTGGCAGCTACCTGAACTACGCTGACGCGCCGGCGCTGCACCGCTCAGACATCCGTACCGACGAGGCTTCGTTCTGGCGTTATGACGCTGGCCTGCCCATCCGGCAGCGCGATGCGGCCGCCTACTTCGGCGAGGGGCTGACGCCGCTCCTGCCCGGCCTTCGTAGCGCTGCGCCGTTCGTCTTCAAGTACGAGGCGCTCCTGCCCAGTGGGTCGTTCAAGGATCGTGGCTCGGCAGTGCTGGTCAACGCGCTCGCGCGACAGGGGGTCCGTGAGGTCTGCGAGGATTCATCTGGCAACGCCGGCGCCTCGCTGGCCTGCTACGCCGCCCGTGCTGGCCTCGACTGCGAGGTGTTCACGCCGGCTTCGACCTCCCCCGGCAAACTCGCGCAGATCAGCGCTCACGGTGCCCGGCTGGTGCGGGTGCCTGGCTCGCGCGACGACACGGCCCGAGCGGTGCAGGAGGCCGCTGAGCGGCGCTTCTACGCCAGCCACAACTGGCAGCCCCTGTTCGTCGAGGGACAGAAGACGCTTGCCTGGGAGATCTGGGAACAGCTTGGATTTCGGGCGCCGGAAGCGCTCGTGATGTCGGTCGGGCTGGGGAGCGCGCTGCTGGGGACGTTCTACGCGTTTCGCGATCTTGCCCGCATCGGCGAGATCCAGCGGATGCCCCGTCTCTTCGGCGCGCAGGCGGCCGTCTGTGCGCCGATCCACGCGGCGTACCAGGCCGGCCTCGACGACATTCCGGCCGTCGAGTGCGGCCGGTCGGTTGCCGAGGGTGTTGCCACCAGCCGCCCGATTCGGCGGCGCGAGATCCTCCAGGCGCTGCGCGAAAGCGAAGGCGGTACCGCTGTTGCTAGCGACGACGAGATCCTGGCTGCCGGGCGCGATCTTGCGGCCGAGGGACTGTACGTCGAGCCGACGGCGGCGCTCGCACTCGCGGCGGCACGCTCGCTCCTGGCTGCCGGACAAGTGCGCTCAGACGTGACCACGGTCGTGATCCTGGGCGGGAGCGGTCTCAAGCAAGGCGTAGCCGTCGCGCCCTGACGTACCGCCGCGGATCGAACGGCCGCCGGCCGGCGCGCACCAGGGAGAACCGGCTACCATGCCTCATAGCCGCCCAGGTACCTGGCCCTGGTCCCATCGCATGACCGGCCAGGACGGACCCCGGCGCCGGTGCGTCGAGTGCGTCGCCTGCGACGGCCGAAGAAGGAGGTCAGACTCACATGCGTCGAAACAGTCTCCGTGAGCGACTTCGCGAGGACAAGCCGACTCTCGGAACCCACATGAACATGTCCGATCCCACCATCGTCGAACTGATCGGGCACACGGGTATGTTCGACTACTTCGAGTTCGTGGCCGAGTATGGCGCGTACGACCTGTATGCCCTCGACAACATCGGCCGCGCCATCGACCTCTTCCCGAACTTCTCTGGGATGATCAAGGTCGAACAGGAGCCGCGCATGCACATCACCGTGCGTGCCATCGGCTCCGGCATTCAAAACATCCTCTTCGCGGACGTACGCACCGTCGAGCAGGCGCGCCAGTGTGTCCAATCCGTCCGGGCAGAGTGCCCCGGCTCGAACGGACTGCACGGCGTCGGGATGCGCCGCGACGTCGGCTACATCCTCGAGGGCGGCTCTCAGGCGTTCGTCAAGGCGCTCGACGAGGCGGTCATCAACCTGATGATCGAGAAGAAGGAGTGCGTCGAGAACCTCGAGGCGATCCTGTCAGTCCCTGGCATCGATATGGTCCAGTTCGGTCCGTCCGACTACGCGATGAGCATCGGCCACCCCGGCACCTACCAGGGTGGCCGCCACCCGGCCGTCGTCGAGGCCGAGAAATTCACCATCGAGACGGCGCTCAAGATGGGGATTCGGCCGCGCGCTGAGATCGGCTCCCCTGAGCAAGCGAAGCCCTACGTCGATATGGGCGTCCGGGACTTCTGCATCGGCTGGGACGTTCGCATCCTGTACGACTGGTTCAAGAGTAACGGCAAGGCGATGCGCGAGGTTCTGGGCGTCGAGCCAATCGACGCCGATGAGTGGAGGGTCGGCGGGCAGTTCCGTCGTCCGGAGCCGGCCTCCGTCTCCTAGCCCGTCCTCGTCGTCCGCCCCGCTGCCCTCTGTCTGGCTCTGAGTTGCCAGACAGGGGGCGTCTGTACGTCAGTCCCAGCCGGACCAGCGGTCCGCGGCAGCACGGCCTGCTGCTGTCAGGCGTGCCCGTGCCAGCAGCAGGCCAAACGCGAACGCCAGCAGCAACAGACCGGCCCCGCCGAGGATCGCCCAACCTGGCAACAGCAACACGATGTCGACGAGCTGCCGCAGCACCACGCCGACCGTGCCTGCTACCCCGACGACGACGAGCACTCGCCAACGGAGGGCGAACCCGCCAGCGGTGAGTGCGAGGCTTTCGACCAACGCCAGGATCGCGTACCGTGTCTGAGCGTCGTCGAACGACTGGAACAGGCTCGTACCGATCGGAGTGAGCGCTCCCAGGCCAGCAATCACCAAGGCCACCAACGCCCGGGGTGGACGGCGATCCCGGCGCGCCAGCCAGCCGACGAGGAGCAGGTACGACCCGGCTGGGAGCGCGTACGCCTGAGCGTCGCCAGGGTGGAGGCGGCCGATGCCGGCAAGCAGGGCTGGTACGAACGTGAGCGCGGCTGCCAGCCCGGTATCGCGCGAGCGTGTGAGGGCCGCGACAACGGCCAGCATCGCCGCGAGGTTGAGCCAGGCGAGCGCAGCGGCTTCGAGCCAGCGATCTCGCTCGCCCGCTCGCTCCACGAGCAAGAGCGGCCCGATAGCGGCGACGGTGACCGCCCCTATGCGTGCTGCCGTTGCCCAGGTCCAGCCGGGAAGGCGTTTCAGGTCCGGCCTATCCGCCCCGGCCGGCTCGTCATTGTTGATGGACGGGCGCCGCGCCACACACGACACGGCGACCAGCAGCCATGCCCCGATGCCGAGCGCCATCAGACGATAGGGTGACGGTAAGCCTGCTAACCCGGCGAGACGATCGTCGACGAGGAGCAGCCAGGGGACGCTCAAGAGAACGATCGGTGTGACTGCTGACCGCCAGGCAACGACCAGACTCGCGAGCGCGGCACTCACGCCGATGGCGACCTGCCAGCCTGGCTGACTCTCGGTGAGCGCAGTGGCAGCTACGAGCGTCACCAGCGCCGCGAGCCAGGACGGTCCGCCACATTGTCTCGGCCGGGCTGTGCCCAACGCCACCCAAATGAGCCCGAGCGGCCAGAGCGCTGCGCCGAGCCGCCAGACCGAGTTGTCAGGTGACCCCGCCAGAGCCAGCAGTTTGACGTAAGCAAGCGTCGCGAGCAACGTCGCGGCGTACAGTGGGAGGTTGGAGCGGCGGCTCCAGGCAACGAACGCGGCCACGAGTGTCGCGAAGAACGCCAGCGCCAGGCTGACGCCATCACGGTCCCAGGCAGCGAACGGAAGGAGCAGGGCGAGCACGAGCGCGGCGGAGTCCCAGACGAGGCGACCGGGACGGCCGGGGAGGCCGGGGCGCAGCGGTTGGATGCCAATCGCGGCTGCGATCGACATGCACGCCACGGCCGCACCAACGAGCGGGTAGCGGTTCGCGCCGAAGCCGACAGCCAGGGCGATGCACGGGCCGAGCACGAGCGCCAGCACTCCGGTGAGCCTGAGCGAGCGTTCACTGCGCGTCGCCTCGAGAGCCAGCGCTGCGAACGCGACGACGAGCGCCAGCGGGCCAGCGACGTCACTCTTCGTCGCGTCAAAGGTCGCGATCAGCGCGGCAAGCGAGACCGTGGCGAGCAGCATGCACCCGGTGGCCCGAGTGGCGACGGCGAGCGCCAGTTCCGGCCGGTGACGCGCTGCGATCACCGCCGCCCCGGTACTGAGGGCGGCCAGCAACGGCACCGCGGAGTCATCGAGGCGAGCGAGTGACGCGAGCGATCCCCCCGCGACCGGCAGCGCCAGCGTTGCGAGCGCGCCATATGCCCGTGAGGCCAACCGTACCGACAGCAGACCGTAGAAGCCGCCGGCCAGGACCGCGCCAATCAGCCAGAACGCCGCCGATGGTAGCGGACCGTCCGCGAAGAGAAAGGCGTATGCGGCAGCAACATCGGCCGGCACCAGCAGTGCGCCGATGGCGAGGAAGGTGCGCCCGGCCGGCCTGACCGTCGCGCGGGGCAGGCAGAGACGCGCGACAATGAGGAATCCGGCGTCCACGAGTAGTAGCGACGCCAGTTTGGTAACGCCGCCGAGGTCGCCCCAACTGAGCGCCAGAAACGTCGCAACCGCCGAAACGACCAGAAACGCCCCGAGGTAGAGGACGATCGTGATGGCGTGCTCGGCGAGGAAGGGCGCGCCGGCCGGCCGGGCCTGGGCGACACCTGGCGCTGCCGTGGACGGCGCTCCGTCCACGGCCGTCTCGGGTACCTCGACCGGCTGCCCGCTGCTGGCTCCACCAGTCTCGGCATCTGGCATCTGCTGCGATGGCTGGGACGACCCATCAGGCAGGCCGTAGCGCCGTGCGATGACGGTGGCTTGCTCGGGCGTGATGACGCCATCGCCAACGAGACGAGGTAGCTCGCGGCCAAGCCAGGTTGTGACTCGAGGATCGACCGGGTCGATCAGCCGTTGGATCGCGTTGCCGATACCCATGCCCGTCAGTACCACCTGCCCCAGGCGCGGTCAGGCCATGCCATAGCCGAGTGCAACCTGTATCGTCTCCTCTGGATGCTCGTCGATCGTGCGGTAGGCGTCGGCGGCTCGCTCAAGCGGGAACGTCTGGGAGATCAGCCGCTCGAGGGGCAGGCAGCCAAGCAGGGAGATGACGACGTCGCGCCGCCGCTGCCAGTCCCAGCGCGGCGACAGGCTCGGTGCGATTTGCCCGACCTGGGTCGAATGGATCTTGATACGCCCTCGGTGGAAGCGCTCCCCGAGCCGCAAGGTCGCCTCTTTGGTCCCATACCACGAGCTGACGACCACCGTGCCCTCGTCCGCCACGCTGTCGATAGCGGCCTGGAGCGCCAGCGGACTGCCGCTCGCCTCGTACACGATGTCGGGCCGTCCGCCGCAGACGTCGACAAGCATTCTGGGGGTTGCCGCGGCCGGAGAGAGCGCGACGTCCGCACCCAGGTCCAGCGCCAGCCGGCGACGTCGTTCGATGGCGTCGACCACGACAACCCGCCCGGCGCCATTCCGTCGCCCCAGCAGCCCGACGAGCAATCCGACCGCTCCTTGCCCGAAGACGACCGTCCGCTCGCCGAGACGGATCGGCGCGTCGAGCAGCACGTTCAAGGCCGTTTCGACGTTCGCCGCGAAGATGCCACGCTCTGGCCGGAGGCTCGGTGGCAGCCGCCAGGTAAGCGCGGCCGGTAGGGTATAGGTCGATTGATGGGGATGGAGCGCGAACACCAGATCGCCGACAGAGCGGCCTTGCACTCCGTCACCTACGCCCGAGACTCGGCCGACGCTGGCGTAGCCGTATTTGATAGGGTAGGCGAAGCTGCCGGCCAGGGTCGGGAGATCGAGCGTCGTGCCGGCGGGCACCTGCCCCCGGTAGACCAGCATCTCGGTGCCGTGGCTGATGGCCGACAGACGCGCCTCGACGGTGACCTCACCGACGGCAGGAGCCGGCACCCGCTCGTCGCGCAGGACGACCGCGCCCGGGCCTTCGAACCAGACCGCGCGGGCCGGCGCTCCTGACTGCTCGACCTCCACCACGTCACTCACACGGGGCCAGTTGGGACGCCTGTACGTCTGGGTGGGACGCGGGGCGGACGACGCGCCCATCAAAGACGATGTCCGCACCAAGCTGGCGGATCGCCGTCTCGGAGAAGGTCAGAGCATCGGTCAGCGACGTGATACCCAGATCGCCGACGGCATCGAGCCCGGCTCCGAGGATCTTGGGTGCGATGCAGATGACGAGGCGGTCGACCAACCGACCGCGCAGCAGCGACGTGATAATCCCGGCGCCGCCTTCGACCATCACCGAGCGGACGCCCCCGCTCGCTAGCCGGCTGAGCACGTCCGCCAGATCGAGACCGCCCTTTGGATCGTCGGCCGCAAGGAGGACTCGCGCACCCCTGGCTCGCACTGCCGCGATACGCTCCGCCGACGCCGTTTCCGAGGCAACGCAGACGGTCGTTTCAGCGCCGTCGGTCAAGAGGGTGCAGGCAGACGGAATGCGTAGGCGGGTGTCAACCACAACTCGAAGCGGATTCGGCCCCTGCACGAGCCGAACGGTCAGGCGTGGGTTGTCGGCGACGACCGTGCCGACGCCGACCAGGACGGCGTCATGAGTTGCACGCAACTCGTGTGCGAGCGCGCGCGACGCCTCGCACGTGATCCATTGGGACTGACCGGTCCGGGTGGCGATCCGGCCGTCGAGCGTCTGGGCGATCTTGACCGTGACGAAGGGCCGCTTCAGCCGCTGCTGGTCCGCTGGCTCGTGCGCACGCTCGTTCACCCGATCCGACCCCCTGAGCACCCGATCCGACTCCTGGGCGCTCATGCCGACAGGGTTGTCGGCACGCCCCCGCTCCGCCTCACTCGTGGCACCTTCGCCGCGCATCGTGCGACGGTTCCCACGCGCTCATCCTGATCCGGGCGCGCGATTGCGTGGCGTTGCGGCGCGCCTTCCAATCGAGTATACGCTGTCCACCAGCGGCTCTCACCGGTTTGGGTGCGTGGGACAGACTGCCGCAGGCCGTCCGTGTGGACATGGCGTCACCCAGATGGCAGGCTCCATATGGAACACACCGCTTGCCAGATGCGGGCGCACCCGCGGAGTTCGTATATCTGACGGAGAGTCGCGCCGCGTATCATGCCACCTGAAGTCAGCCGGCTTCGCCGTTCGGCACGGATGCCGGCGCCCCAGTCTTGGTCCACCTGGCTGGCTCAACCCAGTTCACTCAACGTACCCAGTTCACTCAACGTATGGAGGAAGTCCGTGGTCTACGTCTCGCGGCACGACGATATCCTGGGGGAGCAGCGCGGCCCCGGTGTCACCCGCAAGCTCACGCTCGGCGCGCAGAATGGTGCGGGCGCTATCACCACCGGCATGGTGTTCCTCGAACCGGGCGGCACGATCATGCCCCACACGCACCTCGTCGAGGAGGCAATGACGCTCATCGAAGGCCGCCTCAAGATCCTCGTTGGCACCGAGACGACCGAGGTCGACGCTGGTACGTCCTGGCTTGCGCCCGGGAATACGGTGCATGGCGCCCGCAACATCGGCGACGGCCAGGCGGTGCTGCTGATCGCCTACCCGGCCATCGAGGTCAAGGCGTTCCCGGCTCAGGTCGAGTTTTAGCCCTACCCGGCCGACGCCGTTCATTCGCTCTCCTGCCGGGACGTGGGTTGGGGTGGGGGCTCTCTGGTGAGGTGACGAGACGCGACCTGTGAGACCCTCACCCGCGCTCCGTGCGACCACGTCCCGCGGGGAGCGGCACGTGATCCCAGACCCGTTGGAGTCACAGGCTGGCTCCTGGGAGCGGTGCAGCATGCCCGGCCCGCCCCCGACGAGTGTTTGCGGCTACACCTCGTCGATCTCTTCGATGCCGAGCGCCATCAGGTAGCCACGCGCGCGCTCCATCAACGGGTAGGTGTTGGCGAGCTTCCAGAAGCGCTCCGAATGGTTCGGCTCGATCAGGTGGCTCAGTTCGTGGACGAGCACGGCGTCACGCACCCAGATCGGTAGCTTTGCCACCCGATCGGCGATACGAATAGTGCCCTGGCTTGCCGAGCAGGAGCCCCAGCGCCCGTTCTGATTCGTGACGTAGCGCACGTCCCTGAACCGTAGCCGGCCACCGAAGTAGCGGGCGTTGAGCTCCTGGGCACGTACCGCCAGATCGTTCTCACTGTTGAGCGCCTGTCGACGGCGGCCAGCCAGAATCCGCGCCCCGAGCTTCTCAGCGTACTGCCGCTCCTGCTCGGGCGGCAGGCCAGCCGGCACCTGGACGATCAGGCGACCGTCCACGATGCGGGCGCTGACGGTCCGCCGGCGTCGAGCGCTCCGCACGAACTCGACTACGAGCCCATCGAGCGGATCAGCACCTGGACCGCCCGGTGCCGAAGTGCGCGGTGCCGAATCGACCGGCGGTGGATCGACGCGCTCGGCGTCACCCTTCGAGCCCATAACCTTCGCCTTCCCGTAGATGACACATTCGGACAGGGGGTTGTGCATTTTGCCCTGGTACGGTAAACTCCGCAAAATCGTAGTCGACGTTGACTATGAAGCATGCGCGGCTGCCCCACACTGTTGGTGGGTGTAGATACGGTGCAGCGCGCGGGGTACGCGAGGGGGCCAGCTTGTTGAGGCTGGCCTATTCTGTTTCCCCCAACGCCTACCACGTCGCATCGTTGCTCCCTGTCGTGATCCGAGTTGTGTGGCGTGAGGTACGTGCATGAGCACTTGGCAAACTGGGGCTTGTAGACCGCCACTGTACGATCCGGCGTTCGAGCACGACGCCTGCGGAGTCGGTTTCGTCGCGAAGGCATCCGGTCAACAAGGCCATGATGTCCTGGTGAAGGCGCTTCAGGCTGTCGCGAACGTCACCCACCGTGGCGCCGTAGATGCGGACGCGAAGACCGGCGACGGTAGCGGCCTGTTGACCCAGTTACCAGGAAAGCTGCTGAAGCGTGAAGCGGAGCGACGCGGATTTCGCGTCGAGCGCGCCTCCGACCTGGCGCTCGGGATGGTCTTTCTGCCTCTGCACGATCTGGTTGCCCGGGATCTGTGCACCGCCCTCGTCGACCATGCGCTACGTGGCGAGGGGCTGACCATCGTCGGCTGGCGCGAGGTACCGATCGACCTTGGCGCGCTCGGTGAGAAGGCGCTCGACACGCGCCCCGCGATTCGCCAGGTCATCGTTGCGCGCCCGAATGGGCTGGTTGACGACGTCGCCTTCGAGCGTGCCCTCTACCGGGCCCGCAAGGATGCCGAGCGCCGCATCGCCGAGCAGGGCGTCGAGGGGTTCTACATCCCGTCGCTGTCGAGCCGGGTCGTCGTCTACAAGGGGCTGATGCTCGCGCCCCAGCTTCCGACCTTCTACAACGACCTGCGCGATCCGGAGTACGAGACGGCGCTGGCCCTCTTCCACCAGCGTTACTCGACGAACACCCTGCCCAACTGGTTCCTGGCCCAGCCGTTCCGCTTCCTGGCCCACAATGGCGAGATCAATACCGTTCAGGGTAACCGCAACTGGATGCGGGCGCGCGAGCCGGAGCTTGTCTCCCCGGTCTGGGGCGAGGCGATCGACAGCCTGCGCCCGATCGTCTGGGAGGCCGGCTCGGACTCCGCGAGCCTGGACAACGTCCTCGAGCTGCTCGATTTGAGCGGCCGTGACGTGCTCCACTCGATGATGATGCTGGTTCCGTCTGCCTGGGAGAACCTGACGGATCTGGAGCCCCGCCTGCGCGACTTCCACCGTTACCATGATACGCTGGTCGAGCCGTGGGACGGGCCGGCCGCGCTCTCGTTCACGGACGGACGGATCGTCGGCGCAGTGCTCGACCGCAACGGCCTGCGCCCCTCGCGCTACAAGATCGACGAAGATGGGTTGGTCGTCGCGGCCTCTGAGGTCGGCGTGTTCGACATGGACGACGCTCGGATCGTCGAGAAGGGGCGGCTTGGCCCCGGCCAGATGCTGGCCGTCGACACGGTTCGCGGCGCGATCCTGAAGAACGACGACCTCAAACGCGAGGTTGCCGAGCGCCGCCCCTACGGTGAGTGGCTCGCCCGTGGCATGGTGACGCTGGCGACCGTGGCAGCCACGCCGGCGAGTAACGGCCATGCAAACGGTCAGGCCACACTGACGAACGGACACGCCCGCCTCAACGGCACCCACACGCCCGAGCCGGCGGCTCCGGCAAACGGCGCCGAGGTCGTCGCGCCTTCCAGCCTGACGGCGATTCAGCAGGCATTCGGCTACACCGCTGAGGAAGTCAAGTTCATCGTCCGTCCTATGGGCGCCGACGGAAAGGATCCCATCTTCTCGATGGGTGACGACACCCCGATGGCGGCGCTCTCGCGCGTACCCCGCTTGCTGTTCGGCTTCTTCAAGCAGCGCTTCGCGCAGGTCACGAATCCGCCGATCGATCCGCTCCGCGAGGAGTTGGTGATGTCGCTGCGGACGCTGGTCGGGCCGCGCCGGAGCATGTTGGAGGAGACTCCGGAGCACGCTCGCCTGCTCGAGCTACAGAGCCCGATCCTCACGCCGGCTCAGATGGCGACGTTCCGGTCGCTGAACACGGCGCCGTTCATGGCTCGTACGCTTGACACAACCTTCGCCGTGAACGCTGGCCCGAGCGGGCTTCGTGCAGCGGTGGATGCGCTCTGCGCGTCGGCAGAAGAGGCCGTGCGAGCGGGCACGACGATCCTGATCCTCTCGGATCGGGCGATGAGCGCAGCACGGGCATCGATTCCGTCGCTCATGGCGGTTGGTGCCGTGCACCATCACTTGATCGCCAGCGGCATTCGGATGCGGGTGGATCTCGTCGTCGAGAGCGGCGATGCCTGGGACGTCCACCACTTCGCCAGCCTGATCGGCTACGGCGCGGCGGCGGTGTACCCCTGGCTCGCGCTGGAGACGATCGAGGCGGAGCTCACCGAGGAGCAGCGCTCGAAGATCGCGCTGGCGAGCAAGCGTCGCGAGGATCCCGTTGCGCTCGAAGAGGCGTGGCGTGCGAACGGCGCGGCCACGATTCGCCGCCAGCAGGAAAAGCTGATTCACGCCGCCGAGAAGGGCCTCCTCAAGATCATGTCGAAGATGGGCATCACCACGGTCTCGAGCTACCGTGGCGCCCAGATCTTCGAGGCGCTCGGCCTGTCGGCCGAGGTCGTGGACCGCTGCTTCGTCGGCACGCCGTCGCGCATCGGCGGCCTGGGCTTTCAGGAGCTTGGCACGGACATCCTGGCGCGGCATCAGGCTGCCTTCCCGCCGGCGCCCGTCGAGAAGGCGGGCGGCAAGGCCGGCAAGCTGCCGGACTATGGCTTCATCCGCTACCGGCGCGAGGGCGAGTACCACGCTTTCAGCCCACTGGTGGTGCGAGCGCTCCACACCGCGGCCCAGACCGGCGAATACGATGCCTTCAAGCACTACAGCTCGCTGGTTCACAGCCGCGCCCCGATGGCGATTCGCGACCTTCTCGACTTCAAGCCCGGTACCCCGGTCCCGCTTCATGAAGTCGAGGCGGTCGAGACGATTCGCCGCCGTTTCATCAGCACCGCGATGTCGCTCGGCGCGCTCTCCCCGGAGGCACACCGCACGCTAGCCGTGGCGATGAATCGGATCGGCGCGCGCTCGAACTCCGGCGAAGGCGGTGAGGATCCCCAAAACTACCTGCCCGACGAGAACGGCGACCTCGGGCACAACAAGATCAAGCAGGTGGCCTCGGCCCGCTTCGGTGTGACCGCCGAGTACATCGCGATGGCGGACGAGCTCGAGATCAAGATGGCTCAGGGTGCCAAGCCAGGCGAGGGCGGCCAGTTGCCCGGCATCAAGGTCAACGAGCTCATCGCCCGGCTGCGCTTCGCCATCCCTGGTATTACCCTGATCTCGCCGCCCCCGCACCACGACATCTACAGCATCGAAGATCTGGCTCAGTTGATCTACGACCTGAAGATGACGAATCCACGCGCGCGGGTCGGCGTCAAACTGGTGGCCGAGGCCGGCGTCGGGACGATTGCGGCGGGCGTCGCGAAGGCGTACGCGGACTACGTCCTGATCAGCGGCCACGACGGCGGCACCGGCGCATCGCCGCTCTCGTCGATCAAGAACACTGGTTCGCCCTGGGAGATCGGCCTCGCCGAGACGCAGCAGGTGCTGGTGATGAACGATCTGCGGGGGCGGATCACCGTTCGGACGGACGGCGGCCTGAAGACCGGACGTGACGTGGTGATGGCGGCGATGCTCGGAGCCGAGGAGTTCGGTTTCGGGACGGCGGCGGTCGTCTCGATCGGCTGCGACATGGCCCGCGCCTGCCACCTCAACACCTGTCCGACTGGTGTCGCCACCCAGGATCCGAAGTACCGAGCGAAGTTCACCGGTACCGCTGAGATGGCGGTTCACTTCTTTACCCACCTGGCGATGGAGGTCCGCGAAGTTCTGGCCTCACTCGGATTCCGCAAACTGGACGAGGTCGTCGGGCGGCCGGACCTGCTCCACACCCGCGCCATCCCGGCCGGCGAGCGGGCCGAATTGCTGGACCTGAAGGCGATCATCACGCCGGCCGATCCGAGCGGCACCCGTCCGCGCATCCACGTGATGAATCGCAACACCCGCCCCACCGATACGGCGCTCGATCCGGAGATCGTGCGCGACGCGCAGGAGGCGCTCGACGCCGGCAAGCGGATGACGCTGAGCTACACGATCCAGAATGCGCACCGCTCGGTCGGCTCACGGCTCGCCGGCGAGATCGCGCGGCGGCACGGTAGCGTCGGGTTGCCGCCCGATACGATCGAGCTGCGCTTCAAGGGCAGCGCCGGCCAGAGCTTCGGGGCCTGGGCCACCACCGGGATGCGCCTGATTCTGGAGGGCGAGGCGAACGACTACGTGGGCAAGGGCCTCTGCGGCGGTGAGATCGTCATCATGCCGCCGTCCGAGGCCGCGTTCGCGCCCCAGGACAACGTCATCCTCGGCAACACCATCCTCTACGGTGCGACTGGCGGACGGCTGTTCGCCAGCGGCCGGGCCGGCGAGCGGTTTGCCGTCCGCAACAGCGGCGCCGTCGCGGTGGTCGAGGGCCTGGGCGACCACGGCTGCGAGTACATGACCGGTGGGACGGTCGTCGTCCTCGGCGAGGTCGGACGGAACTTCGCCGCTGGCATGTCGAATGGCGTGGCCTACGTGCTCGACCTGGAGGAACGTCTGCCTGCGCGGTACAACCCGGAGATGGTCAAACTCGAACGGGTGATGGGCCTGGACGACCTCGAGGAGTTGTACGCACTTGTGCGGGAGCACTTCGAGAAGACCGGCAGCCCGCGCGCCCAGGAGATCATGGATGCCTGGGACTACTATCGCACCCAGTTCTGGAAGGTCACGCCGCTGCCGCCCGAGGTGGTGGCGCCGGCGGCCGAGCAAGCTGGCGCCGGCCAGCAGGCGTCGGCAGGCGTCGCCGAGCGAGCCTGACCTGACGCGGTAGCTACCAGCGTCTCGCCGCCCGTCCGCACCGGACGGGCGGCGAGTTCGTCGTATGGCGGTGGACATCGCACGGGCCAGATGTAACGTGACGCCGGGCCATACCCCTGGCGCGGCTGCGAGCGTTAGCCTTAGCCGGGGACGAGCGTGATGCTTGCGAGCGGTTCGGGCGTCTCGTAGACTTCGGCCCGATATGGAGGAGTGAGCTATGTCGGAAGGCGCTGGCGGGGCCGCGCCCATTCGTGTGGGGCTGCTTGGTCTCGGGGTTGTTGGCGGCGGAGTGGCGCGCACGTTGCGGGACAAGGCCGAGACGATTGCGCGGCGGGTGGGCCGCCCGGTTGAACTGGCGGGCGCTGTGGTGCGTGAGCCCGCCCGTCACTCAGACGCCGGCGACCTTCGCATCACGGCCGATCCATCGGTGATCCTCGACGATCCGTCGATTCAGATCGTGGTCGAGGTGATCGGCGGCGAGGAGCCCGCTCATGGCTACATCCGCCGAGCCATCGCCAACGGCAAGCACGTCGTGACGGCCAACAAGGAGGTAATGGCGAAGCACGGCCCGTCTATCGTGGCCGAGGCGGCGAGCCGCGGTCTCGACGTTGCCTACGAGGCGAGCGTCGGCGGTGGTATACCGGTCATCGGGCCGTTCAAGCTCGACTTGCTCGCGAACGACATCACGGGCATCACCGCGATCATCAACGGTACTACCAACTACATCATCACCCGTATGAGCACCGCGGGCCTGGATTTCGCAACCGCGCTCCGCGAGGCGCAGGCCGCTGGCTACGCAGAGGCGGACCCGCGCAACGACGTCGAGGGCATCGACGCGGCTTACAAGTTGGCGATCCTTTCGACGCTCGCGTTTCACGCCCAGGTGCATCCCGATCAGGTCTACCGGGAGGGCATCACCGGTTTGGAGCCATCGGATTTCCGGTACGCACAGGAGCTTGGCTACGCCATCAAACTCCTGGCGATCGGCAAACTGGTGGATGGCGATCTCGAGGTCCGGGTCCACCCGACCCTCATACCGGCCGGTAGCATGCTGGCGAGCGTCGACGATGTGTTCAACGCCGTCCAGGTCGAGGGTGACCTCGTCGGACGGATCCTCTTCTATGGACGAGGGGCTGGGGCTGGCCCGACCGCGAGCGCCGTCGTCGCCGACTTGATCGACCTGGCCCAGCGGCTCGTGAGCGGCCAGGTCCGCCCCACCCTGGCCATCTACGATCCGTCGATCGCGGCGCGCCCGATGGCCGAGACTCGAAGCCGCTACTACCTTCGGGTCGTCGCCGCCGACCGTCCGGGGGTCATCGCTCGGATCTCGGGCATCTTGGGGCAGCGCGAGATCAGCCTGTCATCAGTGATCCAGAAAGAAGACGTTCAGGACGTCGGCGGCAACCGCTACGCCGAGATCGTCTTCATGACGCATGAGGCGCGTGAAGCGGCCGTTCAACAGGCGATGGCAGAGATCCGGACCCTCGACGTGGTCGAGCGAATTGGCAGCGTGATCAGGGTCGAAGGCTGAGCGCCCGCGTGACCGGTGCGCCTACCGATGGTTGGCAGCAGGCGGCTCGATCAGGCCAGCGGCAATCGCTCGCGCCACCGCCTCCGTCCGATTCGCCACGCCAAGCCGCTCGATGATCCGCTCGACGTACGCTTTGGCGGTGCGCTGGCTGACGCCGAGCTCCAGGCCAATCTGCTGATTGGTCTGCCCGAGCGTGAGCAGCCGGAGCACCTCCAGTTCGCGCGGCGATGCCGTGATCCCGTGAGCGGCCGGTGCAGCGACCATCGTGCGCAGGAGTCGCGTCGCGATGCCCTGATCGATGACCGTCTCGCCGTCGAGTGTCCGTCGCATGGCGGCGAGCAGGTCGGCGCGAGTCGTCGACTTGAGGAGGAATGCCGACGCACCGGCTGACAGAGCTGCGCGGAGGTAGGTCGGTGCGTCCTCCGCCGTGACGACGATGATGGACGTTCGTGACGAGTCTGCCTTGATCTGGCTGATGACCGCGATCCCATCCAGGCCGACGAGCCGGACGTCGGTCAGCACGAGGTCCGGCCGAACGTGTCGGCACAGCGCCACGCCTTGCCGCCCGTCCTCGGCTTCGGTAACCACCTCGAATTCAGGCTGTCCGGCCAGCATCCCGCGCAACCCGTACCGAGCCAGTTCTTGACTGTCGATGATGACGACGCGGGCCGGATACGCGGCCGTCGCCTTGCGGCTCGTCTGACTGGTCACGTCCAGGCTAGATCGAACGGCCCGCGACTGCGAGCCTGCTATGCGGGGCCGTTCCACGCGCTTCGCCTCGTCGCCTCGCGTCAATGTCGTGGTTGAGCCGCGAGGGGTCATTGCGGGCCTATTGTGGCCTGCTTCGCGTGTGCGTCGCAACGTCGCTGACCTGCAAGGCTACCTCGCACAGCGCGAAGGGGGGAGGCGTGGGCCTCCCCCCTTCGCGCTATGCGGCCGATCGGTCGTGTGCGGATTACTGGCCGAAGCCGCTCGCTCCAGCACCAGCGAACGAGTCCCAGGTACCACAGTTGTCGGTGACGGTGAAGGGCACCGTCGCCGGCTGGTTCGGCGTCGTCTGCTTGATGACGAAGACCATCTGACGTGTACCCGCCGGGAACGTGATGGGCGAGGTTCCGACCGACGCCTGGCCGGGGATCTCGACCGTCGCGTTCTGGGCCGGCCGCGAGAACTGGATGGTCTTCAAGACGTTGCCTGGGTTCGCGGTGTCGGACGTGGCTGAGACCGTCACCTGAAGCCGTCCGCCGCCGATGGCCTGGGTCGCGACCGTAATCTGCGGGCGCGGCGAGCAGGCCGTGGCCTGCTGGACCAGGTCATCGTTCTTGATCGTCCCGGTGGCCCGGTCGCGCCCAAGGGCGAGGCCGGCCGGGTTGGACAACTGGAGAGTGAACGTCTCGTCCGGTTCGGGCAAGGTGTCCCCGATGATGAGAACCGAGACGGCGCGCGACGTCTCGCCTGCCGCGAAGGTGATCGTGCCGGACTGACCGACGTAATCCTCGGGCGCGCGAGCGGTACCGTCGACGGTCGCATACTGGACCGAGGCCGCCTGCGGCGCCGGCCGATCCAGCGTGACCGTGAAGGTCGCGTTGACGCCGTTCGATGCGCCGCCGTTGCCCTCGGTCACGCTGACGTCAGCGACCGAGGCGACGGGGATCGACGCACGGGCGGTCAGCGTGACCGACCCGGAGCCAGTGCCTGAGTCGTCGTCGCTGGCTGTGACCGCGATCGTCACTGTACCGGATTGAGATTGCCCGTAGGTGTGGGTCGCCGTGCAGGTGGTGCCGTTGACGGTCCCTGCCACCGGGCCGGTGCCGTCTCCGAAGTCGATCGAGCAGGTGAGGGTGTCGTTGGCGCCTGCGTCCGCGAGCGTCGCCGAGACTGCCACCGGCTGGCCAGGGATAAACTCCGAGTTGTTCGCCGGCGCGGTGATCGTCACGGTCGGATTGGCGTTTGCCACTGTGAACGGGTTGCTGGTGCCGGCTGCGATGCCGGGCACGGACGTCGACGCAGTCAAGGTCAGTCCGGTCCCGTTGTCGTTGAAACCGACGTTCGTGTAGGTCGCGACCCCGTCGGCGGCCGTGGTGCTGGTCGTGCCCAGCAGCGCGGCGTTTTCGGTGTTGGTGCCGCTGATGGCGAGCGCCACCGAGCCGCTGAAGTTGATGCCGAGGTTGCTGTCAGCGTCCTCAGCACGGACGATGGGTTGGGTCGACAGCGGGCTGCCCTCCGTGCCATTGGCGGGCTGGGTCGCGAAGGCAAGCCGTGTCGGGACAGCGTAGAAGGGGGCGGTGCAGGCCTGGTTCGAGCACCAGGGGCTGAAGTCAACGCTGGCAGCGAGCGCGCCAGTGATGATGGTGCCGTTGCCGCCCGGGTTCGCCGTCACCGACGGTCCCCGCTGGGTGCCCCACCAGTTCTTCTCGGCGTTCAGCGTCCCAGTGTAGCCGCCCTTGAGCGCGAGACCGTACTCCGAGTTGTTGACGAAGGTGTTGCCCACAACCGTCACGTTCGAGTTCGCGGGGAAGCCGTAGCCGTCGTCCTCGATGCGCAGGCCGCGGGTGCTGCCCGTGAAGTCGTTGTTCTGGACCGTCACGTTGTTGTTGCCGCTGGCGAGCGCGAGCGCCGTCGCCGTCGTGCTGATGGTGTTGCCGGAGAAGACACCGCCGTCGATCGCGAGAGCGTAGACGCCCGAGATATTGTCGTGAATCTGATTGTTGGTGAAGTTCAGACTCAGGTGACTCGGCGGCGCAACGCTCGCGAAAATGGCCGGAGTGTTGTTGCTGTGGTTCCGGAATTCGTTCTGGTCGACGGTCAGCCCGTTCGTGGACTCAGAGTAGATACCGGACCCACCCGCCGGCCCTGGACGGTTGTTCGCGTCGAACAGGTTCTTGGCGATCGTGCTCGGGCCGTTGCTGTTGGCGTAGACGCCGATCACGTTGTCGGTGATGATGTTGTTGAGAAGCTGCCAGCCGGCGTTCCCGCCGGGGATGTGCACGCCAGCGTTGAGGCTGCCTGCGCCCCCCTTGATGGTGAAGCCGTCGACCACGGCACCGTTGGCATTGATCGCGATGGTTGCGCTGGTGCCGCCGCCGTCGACGATCGACTCGGGGCCACGTGTGGACTTGCCACTGCGCGCATCATTGCCGGCGTTGGCGCCGTGGAGCGTGAGCGCCTTCCCGATCGAGACATTTTCGGCATAGGTGCCTGGCCCAACGTAGACCGTGCCGCCCGACGTCACCAGACTCACGCCTGCGGTGATGGTCTTGAGCGAACAGTTAGGGCTGGCCGCCGGTGAGAAGGCCGCGTCGACGGTGCCGTTGCAGGCCAGGTTGTCGCCATCCGTGCGGACGTAGACCGTCGCGGATGGGGTCTGCGTGACCGGGCAGAGCAGGCCGGCGTTCGGCTGGAAGCCGGTGTTCACGGAGGTGTCCGTGCCGCTGCACAGCCACTGCTCGAACGTCAGGTTCGCTCCGACCACCGACGCGCCGGTACCGGACGGATTAGCGGCGTTGGTCGGCCCGGTCGCGGAGCCGTACCAGTTCTTCGTCACGTCGACGGCGGCGTCTAGCCCGACGCCACGGATCCCGATGTCGTTGGTGACGACGCTGTTGAGGTTGATGGTGCCGGTGAACTGCGGGGCATTATCCCGGTTGAAGTAGCTCGTCTGCGCGGCCTGATCGGCGTCGCCGACGGCCGGCGTGTTGCCCATCTGGGCCTGGATGCCGACGTCGTTGTTGGTGAGCGTGTTGTTGCGCACCGTCATGTTGGTGCCGGCAACCACGATGCCGAAGCCGTCGCTGCCGGTCGGTGCGCCCACCTTTCGGCGGAATCCACTGACCTCGTTGTTCTGGATGACGACGCCGGTGTAATGGTCCTCATTGCCGGCGATCGGGCTGACGGCGCGGCGCTGGGCGATGATGCCCGCGTAGTCGCGCGGATCGGTCGCGGCGACCGTGCGCGAGACGACGTTATTCTCGACCACGATGCTGCCGGGGCCGCTGTCGGCGCCGCTGCCGTTCGGGAGCGGCGTGTCGATACCGTAGCGGCCGTTATCGGTCACGGTGTTGTTGGCGATACGGTTCGCGCCCGGCCCGGTCAGGCCAAGGGCATAGATGCCAGCATCGCCGTTGCCCGTGACGGTGTTGCCGGTGATGGTCACGCCCGTGGCTGATCCGTCCTGGAGGCCGATGCCGACCAGCTTGTTGGCGTTCACGATGCTGTTGGTGATGGTGACGCCGTTCTTCAGGCCGTTCCAGACGACGATGCCGCGTGCGCTCGTCCCCGGATCGGTGTTGTTCGAAGACTCGACGTTGTCGATGGTCAGGTTGGTGAGCGGCCCATCGGCGTAGATGCCGTGGTCCTTGAACCCGGTGACCTTCAAGTCTTTGATCGTCAGGCCGCTGGTGCCGGCTGCGAAATGGATGCCCCAGCCAGCCGTGGTGCCCTGGCCGTCGATGATGGTCGCGGCGCGGCCCGCGCCCTGGAGCGTCACCGACTTGTTGCTGTCGACCTTGCCATCCGCGCCGGCGAATGTGCCAGGGCCGACGTGCACGGTGCCGCCCGACGTAACGCTATCCACGCCGTGTTGGACGGTCTTGAACGCGCAGTTCGGGCTGGCTGAGGCCGCCGCATCCGCCGTGCCGTTGCAGGCCAGGTCGTCGCCGTCCGTGCGGACGTATGCCGTCGGGATGGCCGGCAGCGGACCCGAGAACAGCGCCAGGTTGTCGATGAAGAAGCCCTGTCCGCTGGTGGCTGGCGCAGCCGTGCCGCTGACGCGGAACAATAACTGGTCGATGGCCATCGGCGGCCGGCCGCTCGGCGGGTTCTCGGCGATGCAGTCCTGGTAGTAGTTCTCCCAGGTTCCCGCCGTGTGCTTCAGTTGCCCGTCGACGTAGGTCCGCACCACGTCGTTGGTGCGGCCGTCGTAGAACTCGATCTCGAACTTCAAGGTGTGGGAGGCGCCGCGGTCGAGGCCGGACGCGATCTCGGTCAAGTCTGTGAAGCGATTGCATGGATCTGGGTCAGGCGAGGCGGGGTTGTAATCGCTGACGTCAACGGCCAGGCCGTTGGCCGCGTCGCGGATTGCCGCGAAGGCCATGCGCGCGCCATCGCCGCGATCCGGGCTGACCGTGATGCGCAGGCCCGGCTGCTCGGCGTTCGGCACGGTTGAGGCGAACTGGAACTCAGCCTGGAAGAAGCGCTGGCGGGGACCGGACGTGCCGTCACCCACAGCCGCCGTCTCGCCCGCCTCGTTGGCGAGGGCAGGTGTGAACGTCTGATCGCCGAACGAGCCGCTGGTGACCGCGTTGGAGATCCGCAACGCCTGGCTGCCGAAGCCAGACACCGACGTGCTGGCGACCGCGGCATCATACGCGCCGGTCTTCGTCCAGCCCTGTTGTCCGTTGATGTTCCCCGCGGAGTATCCCGATTCAAACGTGATCGTTGCCTGATCGGCCAGGGCCGGTAAGGTCGGAGCAGCTAAAAGAGCACCCGCCAGTGCCGCGACCATCGCCGGCCGGGCGAGACGGCGCAAGGCGCGGAATCTCTGATGACACGATGCGGAACGCAAGTGCACGAGTCCCCTCCGATGCTCGGCCAGACAGTATTACGGTAACGCGAAAACGCACATCAGAATTCGCGCATACGCATGGCCCCGGCCAGCCGGCCGCGCGTAGTCGCCGCACGAAGTACCCCAATCTGGGTAGCCATCATGGGATATCGCCACGAGTATGCTTCAGGACGACGCATTCGTGAAGTGGGAGAACGGACAGTGTGCGTGTCCGTTCGGACACGGAAACGCGAACGCAACCCATACGCTCCCATGCCTCATCGCGACGCCTCGTCGGAGCGGCGGTGCGGATTCTTGCCCGTCACCCGCCGCGGGCCTACAATGCGGACGAGTTCCGGGGTGTTGCGCGGGCTCCTGGGGTCGTCCTGGCTGCCAGTCCGCGGCGCAGCGGCTCGGGATGAATGAGTCGCGCGGTCCTCGGGCCGCGCGGCCGCCTGGAAGCCGCGGTGGGGAGACTGGATGACGCGGCGTCAACGACGGCGAATCGTCCTCACGGCGACCTTCGTACTGGCCGTGTCAGTGTTGCTGTCGGCGCTCTTTTCCAATGGCCAGTTCGCGGTCACGTCTCAGCGCCTCACGGACGTGTTCTTCGAGAACCAGCAGAGCCGACCGGCGACGTCCAAGAACGTGGTCATCGTCGCCATCGACGACAAGAGCGTCGTCGCGCTGCGGCGGTTCGGCCGTGTGTTCGTCTGGCCGCGCTGGCTCTACGCCGATGTCGTCCGACACCTGGCCGACGCCCGCGCCCGTACCATCGCATTCGACATGTTGTTCGACGCGCCAGGCGAGGGCGATCCCGAGTTCGTCGAAGCGATGCGCGCGGCCGGCGAGCGCGCGACCTGGGTCGTGCTGGCCTCGGCGGGCGACTACCTGAGTCATCGTGAGGCCGGTCGGGGCCACTGGGAGCGCTACAGCGACGTCTTCGAGCCACGCGAGGTGTTCGCAGAGGTGGCGCGGGGCGTCGGCATGGCCAATCAACTTCCGGACCCGGATGGCACCATCCGCCGGGTGCCGCTCGTCTTCGACGTCGACGGCGCGCCGTACCCGTCGCTGCCGCTGGTGGCTGTGTCACGGTTCCTGCGCCGGCCCGACGCCTGGGACGGTCCGATCGCCGACAACGCCATCCCGCTGGCCGGCCGGGAGATCCCAATCGACACTCAGGGTACGCTCATCGTCAATTACGCCGGCGGCCCCTACAAGTCATCGCCACCGGCCTTCCCAGTCCTGTCGTTCGTCGACGTAGCGAACGGGAACTTCGATCCCGAGGCGATACGGGGCAAACTTGTCCTCGTCGGCGTCACGGCGACCGGCTTTGCCGATGATTTCTGGACCCCGCCATCCGTGCTTGGGAAGATGGACGGCGTCGAGATCCATGCCAATGTCGTCGACACCATCCTGCGCACTGAGTTCTTGCACGACGCGCCAGCGTGGGTGACGATCGCCCTGATGGTCGGGTTCGCGATCGTCGCGGCAACGACCCTCAGCGTCCTGCCGACGCTCGTCGCGGCGCTGGTCTGCCTGCTCGTCCTCGGCGGCTACGCGGTTGCCGCATCGACCTCCTTCGACAACGGCGGGCTCATCCTGAACCTCGTCTACCCGCCGCTCGCGCTGGGCCTCACCTTCGCGGTCGTCGTCGTCTACCGAGTGATTTTCGAGCAGGCACAGTCGCGGGCGCTGCGCGGGGTGCTCGGGCAGTACCTCTCGCCATCGGTCGTGGCCGAAGTCACGCGCGATCCGGAGCGCCTCAAGCTCGGCGGCGATCAGCGCGAGATGACGGTGCTCTTCTCCGACATCCGTGGCTTCACGACCGTGTCCGAGCGACTCGACCCGGAATCGCTCGTCCACCTGCTGAACCAGTACCTGACGGCGATGTCAGACGTGATCTTCAGGCATGAGGGCACCATCGACAAGTACATGGGCGACGCGATCATGGCGTTTTGGGGCGCTCCACAACGTCAGCCAGACCACGCCGAGTTGGCCTGCCGGGCGGCGCTCGAGATGGTGTCGGCGCTCGAGCAGTTGAACGAAGCGTGGGCCAGTCAGGGCCAACCGCCGTTGCGGATGGGGATCGGTGTGAATACCGGCACCATGAAGGTCGGCAACATGGGCTCGAACAGCCGCTTCGATTACACCGTCATGGGCGACGCCGTGAACCTTGGATCCCGGCTCGAAGGCCTCAACAAGGAGTACGGGACAACCCTGATCGTCAGCAAAGCCACGCTCGACGAAACGAGCGGCCAGCTACACGTGCGGTTCCTCGACCTCGTCGCGGTCAAGGGGAAGCAGGCGCCCGTCGAGATCTTCGAGATCGTGGACGCCGCTACGATAGCCAGCATCCACGGCGGCCCGGCCCTTCAAGCCTATGAGGAGGGTATCGCCGCGTACCGGCGGCGTGACTGGCTCGGCGCCGCGGCACGCTTCCAGGAGGCGCTTCGGCTCTCCCCCGCCGATGGCCCGAGCGCGGTCTACCTCCGCCGCTGTGAGGAGCTCCTGGCGGATCCACCCCCGGCTGACTGGGACGGCGTGTTCGTCATGACCCACAAGTAGGCGCCACCTATCCGCGCATTCAACACGCGAGCGCGGCCAGGAGTTACAGGCTCGGCCCACGCACAGGAGCGGAGTGCGGTCAGGCCGCTGTGCGCTGTCATGCGTGATTGAGCAAGGAGACCGACCTTGACTGCATCCCTGACCAGCGGCCATGCCATCCCGGTCTTCGCTGCGAGCGGAGATCCGGCGCACCCGGTCGGCGAGTTGACCGCTGAGGTCTTCGCAGTAACAGCCGTGGGGCAGGTCGTGCGGGAGTTGCAGCAGGTTCCAGTGCAGGACGGGGTTGCCGTGTACACCGGCCCCACGCCCCCGGCCGGCCAGTTCTTTGCAATAAGGATCCGTCAGGTGGGCGCGCCCGGCTCGGTCTTCCGATCCGGACCGCTGCGCAAGCTGCCTGGGCCGCCCTCGCCGCTGGCGTTGACCGCGGCGATCTCGCTGGTGGTCGGCGGGGGCACCTTCGACCTTACGTCGCCCGGCTCTGAGGGGGCGTCTGAGGTTCTGGTGGAGCACCTCCGGAGCCTGCCCGCGCCGCTCCAGTTCGTCGGCGTCAATCTGACGGGCAATCGAGCCGGGAACTACGTGGTCACGCTACGCGGCCGGGTGCAGTTCGGCTGGCCCTGGCTGCGTTTCAACCTTCCGTTCACCTATCGGCGGGCGTGGCATCTGGCGGGCAACCTGGATCCCGGTCGCCCGAAGCTGCCCGTCCTGGCCGAACCGTTTGGGGCGGCGACGATACGTGGTCAGTATGTCCGGCCCTATGCAGCAGTGCTCGATCGGCTGATTCAGGAGGCCGTCGAGCGGCAGCTTGACGCAGCCGTGGAGCTTGTCGCCAGTTTGGTGCTCCTGTTCGCCCACGCTTCCTTCGGCGTGCAGACCGTGTCGGTGAGCACGCTGGAGGTCGTTCCGAGGTTGGATGGCGGGGCCGACGCGCGCGTCTCACTCGGCGCGGGCGCGATCACGGGCCAGGTGCTGCCGCCTACCCCCGTAGCACTCGGCGAGGGTTGACACCTACGACCGCCACACCTGTGGCACGCGCGCGACCGAGGGCATGGGATGAGGAGCGGGCGGGTACGGGATGCGAGGGCGTCGGGGAGCAAGGGCGTGCCGAAGTGCTGGCCTGCCGACGTCAAGACTGTGGTGCGCCCTCTGCTATCCTTCAGCCAACAGCAGGTGGCGCCTCTCGACGGTGCGGTTTGCGCGTGCCCGTACCCGCGCGAGTGGCCAGAGCAGCCCTCCGGACTCCTCACGAGGCGGAGGTATCTGGCCTGATCCCAGGCCGCCACGGTAGATGGTACGCGGAGTCCTCAATGTCCGTCTCCTGGAACACAAAGTTCGCCGACCGCACCAGTCGGATGCAGGCATCCGACATCCGCGAGTTGCTCAAGCTCACCGCTCGGCCGGAGGTTATCTCGCTGGCCGGCGGCCTGCCGGCGCCGGAGCTGTTCCCGGTCGACGAGTACCGCAGGGCGTTCGAGTGGGTGTTGGAGACGAACGGCAGCGCGGCGCTCCAGTACGGTCCGACTGAGGGGTACGCACCGCTGCGCGAGGTGCTTGCCCAGCGAATGACTCGGCTCGGCATCCCGGCCCAGGCAGGAGACATCCTGATCACCAATGGCTCGCAGCAGGGGCTGGATCTAGTCGGCAAGGTCTTTCTGAACCCTGGCGACGCGGTCTGCCTGGAGAATCCAAGCTACATGGGGGCGATCCAGGCGTTCGACTCCTATCAGGCTGAGTATGTGATCGTCCCGATGGACGACGAGGGCATGCGCAGCGAGGAGCTCGACAGTATCCTACGCCGGCACCCAGTCAAGTTTATCTACGCGCTTCCGAACTTCCAGAACCCAAGCGGCCGGACCATGAGCGCTCGTCGACGTGAGATCCTGGTCGAAACGGCCAGGCACCACGGCGTGCCGATCGTCGAGGACGACCCATACGGTGAACTGCGCTTCGAAGGCGCTTCGCCCCCGAGCCTGCGCTCGCTCTGGCCAGAAGGCATCATCTACCTTGGGACGTTCTCAAAGATTCTGGCACCCGGCTTCCGTCTTGGCTGGATCGTGGCGCCGCGCGACCTGTACGACATGCTCGTGTTCGGGAAGCAGCCCGCCGACCTGCATACGTCCTCCGCATCCCAGATGGCGACCTATGAGGTCTGCCACAAGGAAGGCTTCCTCGACGCCCATATTGAGAAGATTCGCGACGTCTACCGGGAGCGTCGCGACGTCATGCTTCGCGCGCTCGAGCGGTACTTCCCCGAAGGGTGCCGCTGGACGCGGGCGGAGGGCGGACTGTTTGTCTGGGCCGAACTGCCGCCGTCGATCGACACGCGCGAACTGCTGGCCGACGCGCTCGCGGAGAACGTCGCCTTCGTGCCGGGCCAATCGTTCCACGCCGACCGCAGCGGTCACAACACGATGCGGCTCAACTTCTCGAACGTCCCGCCTGACAGGATCGAGGAAGGCATCGCGCGACTCGGGCGGGCGATCGAGAAGCGATTGGCTCGCACAGACGCCGAGCGGCATAACCAGGGGGTCGTGGTCAGCCCCTAGCTGCTAACGAATGTGGGTGCCTCGCTCGGCGCCGGCGCGCGTGAGGTTGACGCGGAGCAGTGGGTACGACAGGCGCCGCCAACCCCCCGACGGGGGTCACCCCGACGTCCGGGAGAACGTGATACGGAGCCGACCGCGAGATGAGCAGCGATATTCGCGAGCGTCTCCGTCGCGTCCTCGGGCCGAGCCGGTCGCCACCAGCGGATCTGGATATGGGCGCCGATCGCCCGCCTCCGGACGTCACGTCAAGGCCGGGCGAATCACCGCGACCCGGCGCCGCCCCACCGTCCCGCCGCCGCGACGTCGATCGGCTCGTCGCGGGTGCCATTCACGACGGGCCGCTCGGGGCGTGCTTTGTTGCCGAGCGCTCGTTCCCGCTCGACTATCGCCACGGCGCCGAGCGGCTCGGCGGCTTCTACGCCCTCGACGACCGGGCGCTTGGTTGCCTGGCGCGCAGCGCAACGCTGCCCCCACTCGACCGCGAAGCGGTCCTCTTCCTCGACACCGAGACGACGGGATTGGCGGGCGGCACCGGCACGTATGCCTTCCTGATCGGGCTAGGCTGGTTCGAGGCCGAGCGGTTCGTGGTCCGCCAGTTCTTCATGCGCCACCATGCCGAGGAGCCGGCGATGCTGGCGCTCCTGAACGCCGCCGTTGCGCGCTTTGAGGCGATCGTCAGTTTCAATGGCAAGGCGTTCGACGTGCCGTTGATCGTGACGCGCTTCACGGCAAACCGCCAGCGCTCCGCTCTCCGACTCGGCGTCCACCTGGACCTGCTCCACCCTTCGCGGCGCATCTGGCGGGATCGGCTGGAGTCCTGCACGCTTGGCGCGTTGGAACGAGCCGTTCTCGGACACCAGCGCGAGCGCGACGTCCCGTCCTGGATGATCCCCGACCTGTACTTCCGCTACGTTCGTGGCGAGTCGGCCGGCCCGATGGTGCGCGTCTTCGAGCACAATCTCCACGACATTCTGAGCCTGGTGTCGCTAACCTGCCGTCTTGGGCGGCTGCTTGGTGCGCCCGCGGACGCTGCCCCGGAAGACGTCTTCGCGGTTGGCCGCATCTACGAGGCGCTCGGGCTTACCGACGACGCCTGCGCCTGCTACGAACGAACGCTCGACACGAGCCGGAGCGCAGATCTACGGGCGAAGGCCGCGGCGCGGCTGGCGGCACTCTGCAAGCGGACCGCTCGCCACGACCGTGCCGTCCAGTTGTGGCGCCGCCTCGCGCTGCTCGGGTTGGACGATTGTACGCCGCTCGTCGAGCTTGCCAAGCACTACGAGCACCGCGCTCGTGACTTCGATGCGGCCATCGCGGTGGTGGAGGAAGCGCTGGTCGTCGTCGAGCTTCGAGGGATGCGACTGCGCCTCGATGCAGCAGCCGAGCGGGCGGCCCTCGAGCATCGCCTCGCCCGGCTGATCGCCCGCCGGGGCCGAGTGGCGAGTGGCCAGCGGTGAGTGGCCGGTGGCCCGTGGCAAGTGGCCCGTGGCACGTGGTGAGTAGCGAGTGGGCGCGCGGACTTGGGAGTGGCGAGTAGTCGTTTCCCACGGCCGTGTGGCCGACGTATCACCTGTCCGCTCGCCTCTCCACTCGTCAGCAAGGCGCGATGGTGCTCCGTGACAGCATCGAGACGCATGCCGGCGCGCGCCGGGCGATGTGCAGTGGTAGGCTCCTGGTGGCCCGAGTAACCGACCCCCACACGGCCCTTCGTCGACCCTCGTAACGCCCACGAACGGCTGGCCTACCCCCTGCCGGACGAGGTGCGTTGCCCAGGCGTCGCGGACGCCCGCGGGACAGGCTACTCGGGCCGCTACACATCCGGCGCCCAGGGGCGGCCACCCCCGGACCCGACTGAGGCAGGATGGTCGCACGTGAATCTGGGAGCCTGGCTACACCGACCGTAGCAGCGGTTGCCCTGAAGCAGAAGCAACGCTCGGCTGCGCTTCGGTCAGACACGCTTGAACGGCGGCGACGACCCGCTCGCGCTCGCCAGCCTGGAGCGGCGGACCCCAGGGGTCGTAGGCGGCCTCGTCAGGGATGCTGCCCTCGGCCGCGGCAGCCCACAGCATCCGCCGAATGTAGCCTTCCATCGGTGCGACGAACGTCGCCTGCGCGAGTGCGTCGATGCGGGCTGATAGGTCGAGGAAACGGGCGGCGTCGCCGTCGCGGTGGGCTTCGAGCAGGGCAACCTGAGGAGGAATGCAGGCCGCGCCCATCCCGATCAGGGCTGCCTGAGCGCCGCACTGGAGCGAGTAGCCCAGGAAGCGGTCTTCGCCGGTGATCAGGAGTGTCCCGGGGAAGCGGGTACGGATGAGGGCCGCGACGTCCTGAAACGTCATCACACTGTCGAGGGTCGCCATCTTGATGCCGACCACGTTCGGAAGCGCGAACAGCTCGGCCAGGACGTCGAGCGTGTAGGTAATGCCGCCGGCCGCTTCGTACAGGAAGAACAAGATCAGCGGCGCGCCAAGGTTGGCGAGAGCGCGGTGATGCTCGACGATGCGGCGGTCGCGCTCAGCCGGCGGGAGTGTACGGTAGATCGTTGGAGCATAGGCCATCAGTGCATCCGCGCCGTCGCGGAGAGCGGCCTCGGCGAGTCGAAGTGTGTCGGACCGGAAGACCGCGAATGAAGCCTCAGCCGAGCCCGTCTCCCGGGAGCCGACGCCGGCGACGATGGCGCGCGGGAAGCCGGTCCGCCAGGTCTGGAGCACCTCCCGCCGCTGGGTGTCGTCGAGGAGCAGGCCACGCCCGGTGTGTGCCCAGACCGCCACGCCAGCAATCGGCTCGCTGGCGAGGCGCTCGACATACCGTTCCTGGGCGCGCCGATGGATACGCGCATCTGCGTCAAAGGGGACCGGCACAGCCGGGATCAGGCCGCCGCGAAGCGTGTGAGCCAGGGCGCGGGCAGACGGTGACATGCGTGTCCTCCTCTGGATCGACGGCGCACGGATCGGCGGCGCATGGATCGGCGGCGCATGGGTTGGCGGCGCAGCAGGGGCGGTGCGTGGGAGAGGATGGAGGATCGTTCGATGCGGCGCAAGCCAGGCCAGGCATCTCGGAACGGTCAGGCTGACGGCAGGGCGCGCGGTCGTAGAAGGTAGCGATCTCTCGGGCGGTCCGAACGACTCGCTCGCGGAGTTCGACCGGTTCGACGACGGCCATGCCTGTGCCGAAGCCCAGCACGTAGGCGCACGCTTCTTCGAGCGTCTGGAGCACCAGCCGAGCGGTCTGCCACCCGTCTGGCTCTGGGTCGCCGAGCCCCTGTATCTGCGCATACGCACCGGGGATCCATAAGCGACGCACGACATCGGGCGCCACCCGAACGGCGATCGGATAGCGAGGGAGCGCGGCGACGAAGTCGACTGTTGAGGCTGCCCAGAACGCCGCGAGATCGAAGTCGGGCGGCCGGATACACGCCTCGTCCAGGAGAGCGACGGCGTGCACGCGGGAGACCCGGTAGGTCCGAGGTGTCCCGTCGACGCCTGCCACCAGATACCAGCGGCTCCCCTTCGCGACCAGCCCGAAGGGGTCGACGGTCCGCTCGACGGCCTGGCCATCAGCGCGCTGGTAGGTGAGGCGCACTCTGCGCTCCTGCCAGATAGCCTCTTGCAGAATCGTGAGGAAGGGGACGGCCTCGTCGGCACGCCGCCAACCGGTCGGATCGACGTAGAGGCGCTGGCGCGCATATTCGGCGTCGCGCCGGGCCAGCGTGGGGAGGGCGGCCAGCAACTTGACGAGCGCGGCGTCCGATGCCTTGTCGAGCCCCAGATCGGCGAGCGGCCGTGCCGGCGTGGCGACGACAAGCGCTCGGATCTCGGCGTCGGTCAGACCGGTGACGTCGGTGCGGAACGAGTCCGGCAGCACCCAGCCGCCACCCGCACCACGCTCGGCGTAAACAGGGATACCGGCGGCGCTCAGCGCCTCCATGTCGCGGTGAATCGTTCGCTCCGAGACTTCCAGCCTCCTCGCCAGGGCGCGCGCGGTCAGGCGCCGATGCACCTGTAGCTGGAGCAGAATCGAGAGCAGTCGGTCAGCTCGCATCGGTTCGTCCTCGTCGCTCAACGGCGTGCGTCGCCCGCGCCACCCGAGATCAGTCGACCGTCCAGACCTGCGCCGTCAGGTGCCCCGGTACGCAATCCGGAGCCACGCCACAGGTCGTCACGACCCTCGATGTCGCCGGCAAGTATGACATGAGGTGTCATATATGGCGACGTATGGTGATGGAGTGGGGTCGATTGACGCGATCTCATCGGAGAGGGAAGGTGGTCGATGACTGAGTCGAGTGAAGCGAACACGTTGAAGGCAGGGAGCGCCGCGGCCGAGCCGGTGCCGAGTCGCCCGCTCATGCCAGACGGGTACGGCGTTCCGGAGAACGATGACACGCTGATGCCCTGGAGTTGGGCCGTCGAGCGGCTAGAGCGGGAACGCAACTACTGGTTTTGCACCACCCGTCCGGACGGTCGTCCGCATGCGATGCCGGCCTGGGCGGTCTGGGTCGACGACGCGCTGTACTTCGACGGCAGCCCGGAGACCCGGCGGGGGCGCAATCTGGCAGCCAACCCGGCCATTGTCGTGCACCTGGAGAGCGGCGACGAGGTGGTTGTTCTGGAGGGCGACGTGCAGGAGGCCGGCCGTCCTGATCGGGCGCTTGCCGAACGGCTGGTGGCGGCGTTCGTCACGAAGTATGGACAGAGCCACAACTACCACCCAAGTCCAGACCAATGGGACGAGGGTGGATTGTGGGTACTGCACCCGAGCGTGGCCTTCGGCTGGGATGCCTTTCCGGGTACGGTGACACGCTGGCGATTCAGGCGGCGGACGTAACCGGCGTCCCAACCCGGCCGAGCTACCCCTCATCCCCGATCCCTCCCCCGGTGTGGGGGCAAAGGGTGTGGCGGACGTAGTGCGTCGCCTCGTCCTTCCGATCCCCGCACTCGCGTGGGAAGAAAGGGGCTGACGGTGAGGGGCCTCTCCGAGGCTGGGAGGGGGGGTGCACGTAGCCTCTGGGCTTCGGGTGCGCTCCCTGCCCTCAGCGCTCCACGATCAGGAAGTCGGTCGGATCGAGGCTCAGGCTGGTGCGGACGGTGTCGCCCTCGTGCTGGAAGGCGAGTGGACCGCGCCGCACGCTCCTGACTCCGGTGGCCTGAGCGGCCCCGTGGACCACGACGTCGACCGTGTGCGGACCATCCCGGAGGCTCGCGAGCGGTACGAGCACGGCACGTTCAGTTTCGAGCAGGCCCGTCTCGACGAGAGGATCGGAAGCGGCCGCGGCAGTCTGTGCGGCCGCACCGGCCGGGCCGACGACGAGTTGACGACGGGCAGCGTCAAAGCCGGTGAGCGGCGTGTGTATGCCGGGGCCACGGTCGGGCGGCGGCAACGGCATCGTGAAGCCGCTCTGCACGTAAGCTAACCCGAGCAGGGCACCCCAGAGGATCGCTGTGCCCTTCCCAGAGCGGTTGCGGACCGCCGCTGGCGCGCCGTCGCTAAACGTGGCGATCACCTCCGCGCCACTCGCTGGCGCCATCCGCTGCCGGAAGGCCAGGACAGGCACGGACAGGGGACCGCCAGTCTCGAAACTGGGACGGACGGTGAGCGTGTCGAGCGGCCGGAGGCGCGGGAGCTCGATGCGCGGGCGTATAAAGGTGGTCCGCTTCTCGAGCGTCTGCTCGCGCACCCCGAAAACAGGTAGCAGCGTGGGGAGCGGCTCGCCGTAGTCGTTCATGAGCCCGCCGCCGGCTGTCGAGATGAGGGTGCCGCCTGCCTGCACCCAGGCGGCCAGCCCCTGCGCCGCCGCCGTCGAGAGGTGGTCGCCAGCGAGATAGAGGACCCGATACCGCGCGGCCGAGCCATTGGCGAGATCGTCCTCGGTAACGAAGTCGACGGGCACCTGAGCGTGGCGAAGCGCCGTCCAGAGGCACTTGCGTTCCAGGTTGTAGGCGATGCTCGGGAACTCGCCGGGTTGCGCGGGTTGGAGCCCATCGGCCTGTCCCGGCGTGACCCGGTCCCAGAGATCGGTACTCTCGCAGAGCACGATGGCGACCGGAGCTGGACGCGGCTTGCCATCGGCCAGGAGATCGTCGACTGCGCCGATCTCGTAGATCAGGTCGCGGACCGTACGGTAGCGTGAGACGTCATCAGCGCGGATGTAGTTTTCGGTGTTCGCCTGCTCGGGACTGACCTGGAAGAAGTCAAGGACACGCGCGCCGTGAGCCAGCGCCACGTACGCGCCCCGCCGTACGTCGGCGTCGGTGTTACCGGGGCTGTGGGGCATGACATAGGCCTGTAACTGGCCGGGGCCGTCGCGAAGGCCGCAGCGGAGGACGTCGAGGAGGAAACCGGTCATCTGGGGGCCGAGTTCGCTCACCTGCCACCAGTAATCGCTGTGCGAGGCGCGGTTGATAGCGCCGCGCCGAAAGGCATCGACGAAGAGCGCCTGCTCGGGCCAGAAGAACGGATGCGGCGAATAGTTCGGGCCGTAGAGGATATCGTCGCCAAACTCGGCGCGCAGCTTCGCCGATGCGGCCGCCAGGCGATCGAGGCTGGCCTGGACGAGGTAGCGATGGCTCTCCACGTACAGGCGGGGAGTCCGGCGCGCGTCGGCCGGCCCATCGACGTAGCGAACCCGCCCCCAGGCAGGATCGGACGTGGGGGTAACCAGCGCGTCGGCCGCCGACTCGGCGGCGTTCGGGGTATTATCGTTCTGGTCAGAGTCCGGCTGACTGTTGTCGTTGCCGACGTCCTGATTTGCGGCGTGTCCGTTCGACGTACCATCCTCCGACCCCGCATCAAGGGAGCCGTCGTCAGGCTGGGGCGTGACGGTCTGGCCATCCGGCAGGACGTCGTCGGGCTGAAGGCCCCGCGCGTGCAGGAAGGCGCGCAGCCCCTCGTCGCGGTGCTCTTTCGGCGCCCAGGTGCGCAGGCTGACCTCATCGCCGTAGGTCACGCCACGCAAGTATGGGCGCGCCTGTGCCGCGTCGACGTCCCGCTTGAGCTTCTGGATGTTCTCGCCGCTCGGGAACCAGCGGAAGTCGCCGGCCATCAGGTAGCGGCTCGGCTGTCGTCCCTCGTCGCGCATCGCCTGAAGCTCAGCCGCCAGGGCTCCGATGCCGAGGCGGTTGAAGGCGTTTGCGCCAAGCAGGAAGAAGAGTCGTCGGTAGAGTCGGTAGATCTGCGCCTCACTCGTGAGATTGCGCTCGGCATCGTCACCGAGCCCAGCGTAGATGAGGGTGCGGACGGGTGGCTTACCCACTGGGGCCGGAGCCGCCTCGAGCGCCTCGACGATCCGCTGAAGGGTCTCCTCGCCGGTCCGGATGTCCTGGGGCGCCTTCGCGAGGTAGGGCGGCAGGTTGAGGAGCAGGCGGCTCGAGTGCTCCTCGCGGTATTCCAGCGTGCGGAGCACGGCGGCCTCGTCTGGAGCGCTGGCTACCTCGACGATCAAGCTGGCGCGTCGATTCTGGCTGTTATTCTGCTGGGTCAGTTGAAGGTGGCCGGGGTGGGTGGTGTCGCGGCACGACAGATCGAGCCAGGGAGTGCGGTCGCCAGGCTCCAACCGCTGCGCTTTGCTGCTCGACCGACTGGCGCCATTCCTGTCGATGGTGATAGCCGGGAGGGTCCAGGGGACGCGGTTGAGGGCGTAGCGCGCCTCGACACTGAAGCTCTCGCCGCTGTCGGCCGGGTTGGTGATCCGGATGAAGGCCCGGCTGGCCGCGGCAGCGCCTAACTCGTCGAGGATAGGGTAGGCGCGAGTGCCGTGGTCCCGGAAGTCGTCGTCCAGATCGGAACTGAACAGCAAGACGTCGAGGTTGCGCGCAGCCGGTGGCTCGGGGCCGTCGACGACTTCGAGGGTGAATCGGGCCGGCCCGGCGGTGAGGTCGAGCGTGCCAGGTTCGGCCACCAGCCCTTCGACGCCATTCGGGAGATCGTGCCAGGGAGCATCGTGCAGGTTGAAGAACCAGAGCCGCATCGCCTCCGGCCCGCCGAGATCGAGACGGGCGGTTGAGCGTCCAGGCTGGTCGACGTGCAGAGCGACGCGGGCACCGTAGCCAGGGTAGGGATATTCGTAGCGCGCCCAGACGCGATAACGCCCGGCCTGCGGGATCTCACGGTCGAGCATGGCGCGGGCGCCGAACGCGCCGGGCGGAGCGTGCAACAGCATCTCGCCAGAGACGTGGCTCGCGCCGATGCTGTCCACCATGTAGTTGCCCTGGCCCACGCGGATCGGCTGCCAACCGTGCCCGGCCGGGGCCGGCTCTGGCACGAAGTCCTCGGCTTCGAGGAGGAAACGGACCGGCCCGGAGCCGGCCTCGGTGACGACGGCCGGCTGAGGGGTGGGCCGCGGCTGGCGCGGCGGGGGGGTTGGGATTGGGCGCGGCGTGGGAGGCGGCGCGGCTCCCTCACAGGCGGCTAGCGTGCCGCCGGCGAGAGCCAGTCCGCCGAGCAGCGTGCTCCGGAGAAAGTCGCGACGGTTCACGGTGTCGCATTATCGGGCAGACGGCCCGTGCGAGGATAGCTTTCAGACGGCGGTAGGTTGCTTCGGCTGTCCTGCCGCCGAAGCGAGAGATGTGGATGCGGCCAGCCTGATACGAGTGCGGCTCGGGCACATGAAGGGCGCCCTGGAGATACCTCCAGGGGCGCCCACTCTCCGATCGTGCCTGCCTGGCGCTTACCAGCGGGGGCCGAACGGGTCGCGTGGGCGGTCGCCACCGCCGCGCTGCCCACCCTCGTGAGGGCCGTTCTCACGCGGACCGCCGTCACGGGGGCCGCCGTCACGGGGGCCGCCGCCAAAGCCACCCTCGCGGCGTGGCCCACGATCGCCGTCGCGGCCGCCACGGCCACCCTCGCGCGGGCCGCGGCCACTGTCGCGACCGCCGTCGCGTCCACCATCCCGGCCGCCGTCGCGGGAACCGCCGCCGAAGCCGCCTTCGCGACGTGGGCCGCGCTCACCGCCGAAACCACCCTCGCGGCGCGGCCCACGGTCGCCGTATCCTCCCTCACGGCCACCGTCACGACCGCCCTCGCGCGGGCCGCCCCCGAAGCCGCCTTCGCGACGTGGGCCGCGAGCGCCACCGCCGCGCGGTCCACGGTCACCGTAGCCGCCGTCGCCACCGGGGCCGCCAGGGGTGCGCCGGCTACGCCGGACCGCGCCGCCCTCGTCGTCCTCGTTGCTGCCAGCGCTCCCGCCGCCCTCGGTCGCAGCCGGCTCAGCCGGCTCGAGCAGGGCACGGCGAGACAGGTTGATGCGGCCCTGGCGATCGATCTCCGTCACGAGGACCGTGACCTCGTCGCCGACGTTGACGACGTCCTCGACGCGAGCGACCCGGTAATCCGCTAGTTCCGAGATGTGGACCAGCCCTTCCTTGCCGGGCAGGATCTCGACGAAGGCGCCGAACGCCATCAGCCGGGTCACCTTGCCGGTGTAGACACTGCCGATCTCGACGTCACGGGTGAGCCGCTCGATCCAGTCGATCGCCTTCTTGGCGTTGTCGCCGTTCGTGGAGCCGATCAGCACGGTGCCGTCGTCCGAGACGTCGATGGTGCACTTTGTCTCGTCGACGATCTTGCGGATCATCTTGCCACCGGGGCCGATGACGTCACGGATGCGATCTGGGTTGATCGAGATCTTGGTGATCCGAGGGGCATTCGCGGACAACTCGGTGCGGGGCCGCTGGATCGCCTCCAGCATTTTGCCCATGATCCACATCCGTCCCTCGCGGGCCTGGGCCAGGGCGTTCTCCATGATCTCGGTGGTGATGCCGCGCACCTTGATGTCCATCTGGAGCGCGGTGATGCCCTTCTCGGTCCCGGCGACCTTGAAGTCCATGTCGCCGAGGGCATCCTCGACGCCCTGGATGTCCGAGAGCACGGCATACTTGCCGTCTGCCGAGGTGATGAGCCCCATCGCGACGCCAGCGACGGGCGCCGAGATCGGGACACCCGCGTCCATCAGGGCCAGGGTGCTGCCGCAGGTGCTTCCCATCGACGTCGAGCCGTTCGAGGAGAGCACTTCGGAGACCACTCGGACGGTGTACGGGAAGTCGCTCTGGTCCGGCAGGACCGGTACCAGCGCGCGCTCGGCCAGGGCGCCGTGGCCGATGTCCCGACGACCGGGACCGCGCATCGGGCGGGTCTCGCCAACCGAAAACGGCGGGAAGTTGTAGTGGTGCATGTAGCGCTTCGGCAGATCGAGGCCGATGCTGTCGATGCGCTGCTCGTCCGCGTCAGTGCCGAGGGTGGCGATCGAGAGCACCTGGGTCTGGCCGCGCGTGAAGAGGGCCGAGCCGTGGACGCGCGGGAGTACCCCAACTTCGCAGGAGACTGGGCGGATCTGGGCCAGGCCGCGGCCGTCAGGCCGACGCTGCTGCTCGAGGATGTTCCGGCGGACAGTGTCCTTCTCGAGCGCGCTGAATACCTTCACGACGGTCTTGGCGTCATAGGTGTCGGCGAAGTGAGCGATCGCCTCACGACGCAGTCCCCGGGTACTGTCCTCGCGGGTCGCCTTGTCCGGATCGTAGATCGTCTCTTCGAGGCGGCTGCCGACGAAGTCGCGAATCGCCTGGGAGGCGTCCTCGGGAACCTGGGGCGCCACGAACTCGCGCTTCTTCTTCCCGATCTCTTGCTGCATCTGCTGTTGCAGTTCGCAGACGCGCTTGATCTCGTCGTGCGCGGCGTCGAGCGCGTCAAGGATCGTTTCCTCGGGCACTTCCTTGGCGCCGGCCTCGACCATCAGGATCGCGTCGGCAGTGCCGGCGACCACGAGGTCAAGATCGGAGTAAGCCATCTCGGACATCGTCGGGTTGATGACGATCTCGTCGTTGATGAGGCCGACGCGAACGGCGCCGACTGGGCCGTAGAAGGGGATATCGGAGATCATCAGCGCGGCGGACGCGCCGACGATCGCGCAGATGGCCGGGTCGTTGATCTGGTCGGCCGCAAGGACGGTCACGATGACCTGGACGTCGTTGCGGTAGTCCTTGGGGAAGAGCGGCCTGAGCGGGCGGTCGGTGAGGCGGGCAGTCAGGATGGCCTGCTCGGTGGGGCGCCCCTCCCGCTTGATGAAGCCGCCCGGGATCTTGCCGGCGGCGTACATCTTCTCTTCGTACTCGACCTGGAGGGGAAAGAAGTCGATCCCCTCGCGTGGCTCCTCAGAGCTGGTCGCCGCTGCCAGGATGACCGTCTCGCCATAGGTGACGAGCACCGCACCCCCGGCCAGTCCCGCGAGGCGGCCGCTCTCGAACTGCATCTGGCGGCCGCCGATCTCCAATGAGTAGCGGGAAACTGCCATGGTTCTCCTCAATTCCAGGGCGGGGGCCGGTCGCTCCCGGCAACTGCCCGCCTCACCGTGGGCCTCTGTCCTGGACCCACCTACGTCGATGCGCAGCAGCGGCGGTGCTCGTCGCCGACGACGAAGGGCCGCCACGCGCGGATGTACCGGGAGAGCGTGTCGCCACACGTACAATGGACCGGGGCGTCGGGCCATCAACGTCCGAGCACCCAACCTCCGCGACGACGAGGCGGGTGGCCGGGGACGGCGAGGATGGCCTGCGCCACACGGACATGGGACCGGCCGCGACCGAGCGCCGCGCGACCAGCACACCGGCTCTCACAGGGTGTGGGGCGGCGCGGCGTCGTGGGCTAGCGGCGCAGCCCGAGAGACGCGATCAACTGCTGATAGCGAGGGTTGTTGGTGCGGCTCAGGTAGCTCAGGAGGCGGCGGCGGCGGCCCACCATCTTGAGAAGGCCACGGCGCGAGTGGTTGTCCTGCTTGTGGGTGGCCAGATGGTCGGCGAGATCCTTGATCCGGCGCGTCAGGATAGCGACCTGCACTTCTGGCGATCCAGTGTCGCCATCGTGGGTCTGGTAGTCCTTAATGATGTCGCCTCTTGCCTCCGTGGTCAGGGGCACGCGCTGTTCCTCCTTCGTTTCCCGCCGGCGCCTGCTGGGCTGGCCGGACTTGCCTCGTTCCGTTCCATTCTGTCGGCTGCGGCAAACTATACCACGTGCTCCGGCCCTGCGCCTACCGAGAGCGGCGCGCAGGTGAGGGGGTCCGAATGCCCCTCCGGATCGCCGCTTTCGGCCCCTGCGATACGTTCGATCCGTTCGAAATCGGCCCGATTTCGAACGGATGAGGTGGGATGCTATCATCCGTCCGCGTTCTCTGAGCCTGGATAGGAGGAGGCGACCAGCAATGGCGCAAGGATTCACTGGCAAGATCCTGCACGTCGACCTGACCGAACGGCGGACCTGGATCGAGGAGCCCGACGAGGCGTTTTATCGGAAGATGATGGGTGGGCGGGCGCTGGTCGCGCACTACCTCCTCAAACTCGTACCTCGCGGAGCCGATCCACTCGGACCGGAGAATGTCCTGATTATGGCGCCCGGTATCGTCACCGGGTCGACATTCTCCGGACAGGGCCGGAATGGCTTCGGGGCCAAGAGCCCGCTGACGGGTGGGATCGGGAGCGCCGAGGCTGGCGGATACGCCGGCTCCGAGTTGAAGCGCGCCGGCTTCGACGCAGTCATCGTGCACGGGAAGGCCAGTTCGCCAGTCTATCTCTGGATCAAGGACGGCGAGGTCGAGATTCGCGACGGCTCGGCGGTCTGGGGGCTGGAGATCGGGCCGGCTCAGGACAAAATCCGCGAGGAGATCGGCGACAAGGGCGCCCGAACCTCGCTGATCGGCCCGGCTGGCGAGAACCTGGTCCGCTTCTCCTGCATCGTCAACGACCTGGCCCATTTTGCCGGCCGGACTGGTCTGGGCGCGGTGATGGGCTCGAAGAACCTCAAGGGGTTCGCCATCAAGGCCAAGGGCGCGCTGCCGGTCGCGGACAAGAAGCCCAGCCTCGATCTCAGCAAGTGGATGACCCAAAACCTCGATCTGACCTGGCACTTCCACGACGTCGGGACGGCCGGCGGCCTACGAGCGCTGCACCTGGCCGGCGGCCTGCCGACGTTCAACTTCCAGGAAGGCGAGTTCGCCGGGAACGAAAAGATCACTGGCACCACGATGCGCGACACGATCCTGATCAAGCGGGATACGTGCTACGCCTGTGCCGTCCGCTGCAAGCGCGTCGTCGAGGTCGAGGATACTGAACGGAACATCAAGGTCAACCCCATGTATGGCGGGCCGGAGTACGAGAGCCTGTCGTCTCTGGGGAACAACTGTGGCGTCGACGACCTGATCGCGCTGGCGAAGGCCAATGAGCGCACCGCTGCGCTCGGGTTGGACAGCATCTCGACCGGTATGGTGATTGCCTGGGCGATGGAGGCGTTTGAGAAGGGCCTCCTGACCGCCGACGACACCGGCGGCGTCGAGTTGAAGTTTGGTGACGCGGAAGCCCTGATGCGAGCCGTCGACATCATTGCCAGTCGCGAGGGCCCACTTGGCGACCTGCTGGCCGAGGGCTCGAAGCGGGCGGCTGACAAGATCGGGCGCGGCACCCAAGAGTTCGTCATGCACGTCAAGGGTCAGGAGTTCCCCCTGCATGAGCCGCGCATCAAGCACGCGCTCGGCGTCGGGTACTCGGTATCGCCGACCGGCGCTGACCACATGCACAACATGCACGATACGGCGGCCACTGCCGAAGGACCGTTCATGGATCGGATGCGGGAGTACAACCCCGACTTCAAGACGATCCATCAGCACGGCTTCGACGAGAACAAGAGCGAGTTGCACTGGACCTTCACGACCTGGCGGCACTTCTGCGACTCGGTGGGTCTGTGCCATTTCCTGCCGTACTCGCCCTCGCAGATGATGAGCGTCGTGAACGGCATGACCGGCTGGGACACCGACATCCAGGAGTTGCTGACCATCGGACAGCGGGCAGCGACGCTTGCGCGGATCTTCAACCTGCGCGAGGGCCTCGATTCGAGCACTGACGTGCTGCCAAAGCGGATGTTCGGGCCGTTCCGCAACGATGCCTCGGCAACCGGGAAGCCGCTCGATCCGGAGGAACTCCAACGGGCACGGCTGTGGTACTACCACCGTAGTGGCTGGGACGAGTCCGGGGTGCCGACGCCAGAGACGCTCCGGGCCTTGGGCCTGGAGGAGTACGAGTCGGCGCTGCCAGTGGAGGCATAGGGGACTAGCCTCTCGTCCGGCGAACTCGGAGCATGAGCTCGACAGCGCGCCCCCTCTCCCACGTACGGACGAGGGGGCGCCTGTCGTCTGTCTGCTGAATCAGATCCTGGCTGAGGCGCGCTGACTGCTTGCTCGGCCGGCCCTACGAGGTGAACGGCTCAGCGGCCGTACCGTCGCGACTCAGTGGCCGTACCGTCGCGACTCACCAGCCGTCCCAATGGGCGACGGTCTCGAGCGGCAGGCGGGGGCCGGGCTTGAAGTCTGTGCCGATGGTGTAGGCGACTGGGATCAGCGCTGTCTGCATGACCTCGTCGTAGGGAATACCCAGGATATCGGCCGTCTCACGCTCGTAGGCGAGGTGGAGAGTGGTCCAGACCGTCCCCAGGCCACGGGCGCGAGCGGCCAGCATGAAACTCCAAGTGGCTGGCGCAATCGTGCCGAACTGGCTGGCCTGGGCCATCACCGGTTGGTTTTCGGTCCGGCCGTAGATGCACGGGAAGACGTGGACCGGCGCCTCGTGCATGTGCTCGGCCAGGTAGTCGGCCGAGGAACTGACGCGCTCCTGGACGACCCGTCGAGCAGGGTCGGTCCAGGTTGGCCGGCGCGCTCGGTACGCTTCGACGCTCTGGCGGTAGAGATCCGCGACCGCCTTGCGTTTCGCCGAATCGGTGACAACCACGAACTGCCACTGCTGACGGTTCGACGCGCTTGGCGCCTGTACCGCGATTTCCAGGCACTCATCGATCGCGGAGCGCGGCACCGGCCGCGTGAAGTCGAGGCGCTTGCGGACTGCGCGTGTGGTCGTCAGCAACTGGTCGGAGGTCAGCGACAGGAGCGGGTGGCCGGACGTCGTCATGGGTCGTCTCCTCGGGGACAGTCGTGGTCGAACGTGCGCGCTCAGGCCACACGTGCGACGGGGACCGGAGGACTGCGCGCAGGACCGCGTTCACCCTCATGCTAGCCCGGTCCGAGTCGTGAACGCCGTGCGGACCGCGTCGATCCTGGGACGGGGATTCACCGGGGCGGGCTGCTACACTCAGCGGACGAGACCCGGCGGCCGATGCGGACCGCCAGCCTCACGCCAGGGAGGGCAGCGTGCAATACCCACGCATCGTCGCCGGCCCCGATGGACGGGCATCCTTCGAGGAGTACGCTCGCGAGACGGTCACGCGTGAGTACGTGCCGGGTCATCCCGTCGAGATGATCGAGCTTGGGACGTGCGGGATGGTGATTCAACGGATGCCACCCGGCACCTTCCAACCGTGGCATGTGTCCCCGCGCCCCCATCTGGCCATCACCCTGGCCGGCGAGGTCGAGATCACGGTCGGAGCGGGCCAAGGCCGCCGCTTCCGGCCCGGTCAGTACTTTGTCGGGATGGATCTCGAGGGGCAGGGGCACGAGACGCGTGTCATCGGCAACACGGACTGGATCGTCGCGGTGGTCGCGCTGGACGAGTAGCGAACAGCGAGTAGCGAACAGCGAGTAGCGAACAGCGAGTAGCGAACAGCGAGTAGCGAGCGGCGAGTAGCGAGCGGCGAGTAGCGAGCGGCGAGTAGCGAGCGGCGAGTAGCGTGTCGGGACTCGCGCGCGAGTCGCGGGGGGAGGCCAGGATGACGACGGAGAGCGCGGCCCCAATCCGGCGGGTCGGCATGCTGGGTGTTGGCTCGATGGGCGGGCCGATCGCGGCCAACGTCGCGCGGGCCGGTTTCGAGGTGGTCGCCTACGACCCACGGCCCGCTGCCCTCGCAGAGGTTGCCGAGCAGGGAGTAGCGAGTGCTGCCAGCCCGGCCGAGGTTGCTCGGCGCACCGATGCGGTCCTGGCTATCCCCTACAACTTCGCCCAGGTCGAGGACGCGACGTTCGGCGTTGATGGGCTCGTTGACGGCTGGGCCGACAGGAGCGGTCTGCTCATCGTCATGAGCACGATCGGCCCGAGCGACGTCAAGGTGCTCGCGCGCCGCCTCGCAGCGCTCGGCCATCGCCTCGTCGACGCTCCGGTGAGCGGCGGGCACTCGGGATCGGTGGCCGGAACCCTGACGCTGATGGTCGGCGCGCCTGAGCCTGACGTCGAGCGCTGTCGGCCGGTGCTCGAGGCGTTCGGGCGTCTGATCGCCCACGTGGGTGCTGAGCCAGGCGCCGGCCAGTCTGCCAAACTGGTGAACAATCTGCTCGTGCTCGTCCACCACGTCGCGATGGTCGAAGCGCTGACGCTCGCGGACCGCTCGGGCCTCGATCTGCGCCAGGTGTACAACATCATCACTGCGAGCGCCGGCAACAGCTTCATCTTCGAGGGCCGCGCGCCGGCGGTGCTGGACCGGAGCTTCGTCTCGGGGGGCGCGCTCAAGCTTCTGGTGAAGGATGCCCGCCTCATCCTGGACGCGGCCCAGGCAGCCGGGATGCCGATGTTCGCCACGTCGGCGGCCGCCCAGGTCTTCGAGATGGCTCAGGCGATGGGGCTGGGCGACGACGATGATGTAGCGGTCGTGAAGGGGTACGAGCGGATCGTCGGGAAGGAACTGCCGATCGCGCCGCCGTCGGGCGGACCAGCGCAGGCTTCTTGATCGTCCGGGGGCGCGCAGAGGTCGCCGCCACGGGCAGCGCGTCTGCCGAACCACGGCGCAGCCTCGGCATGTGCCACAATCCTGGCATGCCCGACACGAACCCCTTCGACCGACTGGCTCGCTACTACGACTGGGAGCATGCGAGCTACGACGCCGATATCGCGCTCTACCAGGACTTTGCACGGCGCACCGGCGGGCCAATCCTCGAAGTCGCCTGTGGCACCGGCCGCCTGATCGGACCGCTCCTTGAGACGGGTGAGCGGATCGTCGGAATCGACAGTTCGGCCCAGATGCTAGCCGTCGCACGGCGCACGCTTGGGCGTGAGGGGCGGCGCGGCGGCGTGGTGCTTCATCAGGCCGACGTCCGGACCTTTCGCCTCGACGAGCGGTTCCGACTCGCCATCTTCGCGCTCGACTCGTTCGGGCTGCTGCTCGACGTCCGGGATCAACTGGCCGCGCTGGGGCGGATTCGCGAACACCTCGAGCCGGATGGGGTGCTCATCGTGGACGTCTCGAATGGGAACGGACGAGGTGTCGAGTCGCCGGACGAGATCGTGCTTCAGCATGCCGGCCCAGACCCCGTGACCGGCCACCTCTTGAGCAAGTGGACCGCTCGCAGCACCGATGTCGCCGAGCAGCTTGATCGCTACACGTACTTCTACGACGAGGTGGACGACGACGGTGTCGTCCGGCGCACGACGACGGAACTGGCGCTGCGCTACTTCGGACGCTTCGAGTTCGAGCTGCTCCTGGAACGGGCCGGATTCCTCGTCGAAGCGCTCTACGGCTCGTACGACCTGGCGCCCTTCACGGTGGGAAGCGAGCGTCTCATTGCCGTTGCGGTGCGGGTCAGCCGGTGAGCGGACGGCGCCACTCAGCGGCGATGCCCTCGAAGTCCGCTCGTGCGAGCATGGAACGGGAACGACAACTTGCTTGCAGGCTGACCAGAAGGGTGTATACTGATAGTGGCTCGGGTGAGCCGACACGAACGAGACGGCTGGCAGGGGCGACCCCGAAACCCCGCAAGGAAGTACCAGCAGTCTCGCCCACGACCGCAAGGGCGTGGGGCGCGGAGTCGCCGCGGTGAGTTCGTCGCAGATGGGTCGAGAGGTTCATCTGCTGCGTACGTCGGAGCGCCCGGGCTTTTCTGTGTCCACGGCGCCGCATGCTCCGACGGCCTGGCTCGTCGTCAATCCGGTCGCCGGCCCGGGTGCCCGTTCCAGCGTCGTCGAGCGGATCGCCGATGCCGCGAATGCGCTCGGCTGGCGTGTCGACGTGCGGGAGACCGAGGCCCCTGGCCATGCCACCAGGATTGCCGCCGAGGCGGCGCTCATGGGCATCTCGGTCGTGCTCGTCGCCGGCGGTGACGGCACCCTGAACGAGGTGGTCCAGGGGTTGGCAGGCACGGCCACGGCGGTCGGGCCGCTCCCACTGGGCACCGTCAACGTCTGGGCCAGAGAGCTCGGGCTGTCGCACGATCCGATCGAGGCGGTGCGACAGTTGCTCGCCGGACAGATCAGGCGTATCGACCTCGGCAAGGCGAACGGGCGGTACTTCATCCTGATGGCCGGCCTCGGATTCGACGCTCAGGCCATGGAGGCGGTCAAGGGCGCGCCGAAGCGCCGCTTTGGGCCGTTCGCAGTGCTCGCGGCTGGCGTGGTCGCTGCGCTCCGGACCCGTGGGGCGTGGGTCAAGATGCGGGCCGATGGCCGCTACCTCGAGCACCACGCGGCGCTCATCACGGTCGGGAACACGCGCCTGTGGGCGGGCGCAGTCGCCATCACCTTCCGCGCGACGGCGGCGGATGGTGCCCTCGACGTGTATGTCTTTCCCGGTCAGACGCTCCTGGCGAAGCTGCGGCACCTTGGGCTGGTCCTGATCAGGCAGCACGACCGCGACCCGGACATCACCTATCTCCGGGTACGCACGCTGTCCATCGCGGCGCGCCCGCCGTTGCCGCTCCAGGTGGACGGCGAGCCTCATGGCACGACGCCCGTCCGGATCGAGGTTGTGCCCGGCGCCGTGCGCGTACTGGTCGGAGCGGGCACGGCCCACGCACTCGCCGACGCGCCTATTGAGGTCCCATCACTCGCCGAATGGACCGCCGCTGCGATTGAGGCCAGCACCGATGGGGGCGGCCACCCGCCCCTCTCGGATGCGTACGGGGCAATATGACGGGGCAGCGGGGGATGCCGGGCCACCGGGAGGTGCCGGACCACGCGCCTACAGGAAGCGGCGGGTGGCTGCCAACGCCTCGCGTGCGACATCGTGAGGATCCCGCGCCCAGGCCGCCGGATTGAGCGCCTCGTAGCTGAGATAGCCCCGGTAGCCCTTCTCCGCGACGATCTGGAAGATGGCGGAAAACGGCACGATCCCCTGACCGGGTGGGAGCCGGTCGAAGGTTTGGCCAGGCGTGAGCGGGCCGGCCGGAACATCGCTGTACTGGAAATAGGCGATCTCACCCGGTGCAAGGCGCTCGTAGGCGCCGAGACCGCCATCACTCCGCTGGATGTGGTAGGTGTCCACGAGGAGTCCGAAGCATGGGTTGGCGGCGCGTGCGAGCAGGTCGCGCACACGCTGGAGTGTCGGAAACTGCTCGGTCGTGACGTTCAACTCCAGGACGATCTGGCGGCCGTGCTCGGACGCCAGGCCACCGGCCGCACGCATGTTGTCGATCGCGAGACCCATGTCGCCGGGCTCGGCGTCAACGGCGCTCATGATGAGCGGGCAGTCCAGCGCGGCAGCCCATTCGCAGACGCGGGCGAACGAGTTGAGCAACCGCCGGCGCTCGTCGCCCGTCGCGAACATCCAGCCCCGCTCGACGCCAACTGCCGAGACCGGCAGTCCCTGCGCACGCACCAGCGCCAGCACATCCGCATCGGTCTGACCGGCCTCGCGGGCTCGCATGAAGTCGACGTGGCGGAGCTCGACAGCATCCCAGCCGGTCTCGCGAGCGGCGCGGAGCACGTCAGGAAGTGGGGTAGCGTCGAGCGAGCCAGTGTGGAACGACAGGCCGCGAAACATCGCCGCGTTGGACACGGAGCGCCTCCCGCTCGGGGCCGCGCTGGGTGCCCCGGCTCAGTACGGTGAGGATAGCCGGTTGGCGCGCTTCGGCGTCAGCGCGCCTCGGCGTCAGCGCTGGCCGTCGCGTCTGGCGATGAGACGTCTTGAGCCGCCAATCCGTCGAGCGATGGCGAAGCCTCGGCGACAGATACGTCCCCGGGTACGTCCTGGATACCGCTCAATCGGGCGTGCCGCTGGCGGCTGCGCGCTCGCTGCTCCTCCAGATGCCGGTGGTAGTAGGCCCACTGTCGGCACTTCTCGGAGCAGTAGCGCCGGCGGGTCGTGCCGGCGACCTTCTGGCCGCATGAGGCACACTCGATCACGGCACGCCGCATCCGTGTCGCACGTGTGCGACCGCCCACCGCCTCAGTCTCAGGCGCCTCGTGCTCGGCTCCACCCGACCTGGCGATGCCCGCGTCGACGGCCTCAGCTTTGACGGCCACGCCGAGGACGCCGATCTGCTTGCCGCTGTCGTCGCGAATTGGAGAACCGCTCAAGTGTGCCGTGAAGGTGCGGCCATCGAAGTGAGCGACCGTGATCTGGCCGGCGTAGATCTGACCCTGGAGGAGCCGGCCGACCACGGCATCGGCGTCGGCTCGGGCCGGACCCGGTGGGATCAGCTCGGCCAGCGCGTGCCCGACCGCCTGATGCGCCGAGCGACCATACATCCGCTCGGCGGCGCGATTCCAGAACGTGACGACGCCCTGCATGTCGAACGCCACGATCGCCTGACTACTCGCCTCGAACAGGTGCACTCCCGGGCCTGCGCCGAGATCGCTGGAGTCGCGTGCCGCGCGCTCTCGGAAGATGCCCTGGTGGACGACCTGCCCGCCAACAATCTGGCGCGCAAGTGTGACGTCTACCTCGACCAGGGACCCATCCTTGTGGCGGAGCCGCCAGCACCCTTGCCATCCACCGCATCGCTCCAGGCTGGCCGAGGCGAGTGCCCCGGTACGCTCCAGCCCCGGCCCTGACAGATCGGAGGGTGAGCGCTCGAGCAGTTCGGAGCGGTCGTAGCCAAGCAGACGGGCGGCCGCGTCGTTCGCGAAGACGTACCGCTCGCATTCGGAATCGAGGACCATGACCGGGTCTGGCCACGCCTCGATCAAGTCGATGAAGAGTTGCTGTGGACCTGGGTCGTCCGCCATCGAGCCACCTGCCTCCAGTCGCGCGCTCCCGCGCAACCAGGGGGTATGTCGATACCCGTATCCGGCCTGGCACCGTGCCCATGAGCGGGCTCAGCACTGGCCGTACCTATAGTGTGCCGGAGAATACCTCACCGTTCGTCGTAGTGGGTGCGCATCAGCGTATGCTGAAGCAACTTGCCCTAGCGGGTCTGGCCGAGCCGTCGACGGGCCTCGTGATACTCGGCGTCATCGGCGAACGCCTCACCGGGCTCGGGCACTTCGTAGAATGGCGCGAGCGTGAGCGACTGCCGCTGCTCGTCCCAGGTGAGCCAGAATCCAAAGACACGCCCGTCCTCGTCGAGCACGAATCCGGAGAGCGCTTCGAGGCCATCCGGCAGGATCACGCCTTCACGGGCGGTCAGGAAGAAGGCGTGGCGACCGATGCCGCGTGCGTCGAGCAGGCGTGCCATCGCCGCCTGCTCGCGGGTCGCACCCCGTCGTATGGGCCTGGATGGCGCGTCTGAGGTTCGCCGCGCCTGCTTCGTGCTGCGCCGAGCGCTATCGGCGCGACGGCCGCCGCCATCGTCAGCGGCATGATTGCCGGCGGCGCTGCCGATGCGCGTGTCCTTGTCCTGAGCCGTGTCCTGCCCGCAGCGGCGATCGGTATCGTCATCGCGGCTGTCGCGCCCGGTGGTGTCGCTCATTGCCGTCGCCCCTCGGTCACCGGTACGTCGAGTGGTCCAGGCCGCGCACGTAACGAACGCCACGGTCCGGCCGGAAGAAGGTGGTGATTCGGGTGCCGTCACGTGTGACGGCGGTGAACCGATTGCCCTCGCGATCGTAGAATCCCAGGCGCTCGGCGTTCGACTCGCGGTCGATGTAGGTGAAGGCTGTGCCGACGCGGATCGTCTCGCGCGCTGCCGCGTCGTAGGCCTGAACGGTAGGATACGGGCCTGCGCGGCCGTGTTTGTCGAAATGGGCGTCCAACTGGCCCGGCGCCCAACGGGCTGACGCGGCGATCAGTTCACGATCGACCGTGACCGAGTCGGGCGCTCTGACGACCGCTCCCGTGGCGGCGACCGGGCTGGACCGCGGGGCCATCGTCGACGAACGGGCGGCGTCGGTCGTCGACCGTGTGGCTGGAGGATGCGCGTCCGTCGCACGAGTCGCCGCCGAGGGTGCACTCGCACCACCGGTTGGCAGCGCGGCGCTGGCCGTCGGCGAGGCGGCTGCCGCCGTCTCGAACGGACGACAGGCGACGACTGCTAAGCCGAGAAGCGCGAGCGCCAGAATCAGCGCGGCGGAGCAGGTCTGGGTCACAGATCGGCAGTGCGGTGATGCGGGCCGCTGGATGTCTGGTCTCGAACGGTGTACGCCCAGGCCGAGCGTGCTCCCGGTCGTGCGATGACGTCGCTTCACGGTGGCAGAAGGATACCAGCGGCAGGCTCAGGCCACTCGGTGAGAGACCGTCGCCGGACGGCAGACCGGCGTAGGGGGTGGCGCGTTGCGCGCGGTGCGCGAGTGGGGCATCATGGGAGCCACGCCTCGAGGAGGAGAGCATTGTGACGGTCGCGACCAAGAACGGCGCACGGGCGCTGGTCGACGTGCTCGAAGAGCGCGGAGTGCAGCAGTTGTTCGGGGTTCCCGGACATGGTGCCTATCCAGTCTACGGCGCGCTTGCGCGGGGATCGTCGGTACGGCCCGTCATCGGGCGGAACGAGCAGGGTGCATCGTTTATCGCCGACGCCTGGTCATGGGTGACGAACGAGGTCGCCGTCGCGACGAGCGTGCCTCAGTGCGGCCTGACGAACTCATCGACCGGGCTGCTCCAGGCGACCCAGGACGGTGAGCGGCTGCTTTTCCTCCTGGAGGAAGATTCGCTGCATCGCGACGTCCTGCGCTCGGTGGCGATTCACTACGCGCGTGCAGGGAGTGCCGAGGAGATCCGCCCGGCCTTCCATCGGCTGATGGATCTCCTCGAGACCGGCCGTCCGGGCGGGGCCGCGCTCGAGATACCGCGTGCGGTGTTGACCGGGCCGGCCGAGCGCGCGGGCGAGCGCCCTGTGCGACTGGCCCATCAGATGCCGGACGAGCGTCTGCTGGACGAGGCGGCCGACCTGCTTTCGAAGGCCGAGCGGCCGGTCATCGTAGCCGGGCGAGCGATCGTTGCAGCGGATGCCGAGGCCGCCCTGCGTACGCTGGCGATGCGCCTTCAGGCGCCCGTCTTTGCGGACCGTAACGCCAAGGGCGTGCTGCACGAGGATCATTCCCTCGCGCTCGGTTACACCTGGAGCCCGACTACGGACGGCGAGGCACTGTTGACCGAGGCGGACGTGGTCCTGGCGATCGGTCCGCGCGAGAACGCCGCGACTGGCACACGCTCACCGGAGCAACTCGCTCAACAGGTGATCCACCTCGACTGGGATGAAGCCGAGCAAGCTCACGGCGAACCGGCGCGTTTGAAACTGGCCGGCCACGTTGGCGATGCTCTGGTCGCCCTGGCATGCCGGGTCAAGGGCCGCGAGCGGGGCTGGTGCCCATCTGAGCGGCTCGACGCGATCCGTCAGGGGCCGTGGCGCTATGCCGAGAAGCGGGTGCCGTGGGCAGTCGGGTTCTTCCGCGAACTCGAAGCTGCGCTCCCGCGCGACGTGCTGTTCTTCAACGACAGTATGGTCGGGCTCTGGATCTTCCGGCTGTTGAAGGCGTACTCGGGCCGCTCGTTCCGCTTTGGCTGGGGCAACGGTTCGGGGACGTTGGGCTACGGCCTACCGGGGGCACTTGGCGCAAAGATGGCTGCGCCGAGCCGCGAGGTCGTGACGATTGCCGGCGACGGCGCAGCGCTCTACAACCCGCAAGAGCTTGCCACCATGCTCCTATACGGGCTGAAAGTGACGTTGATCGTCTGCAACGACAACTGCTTTGGGGCTGTCCGTGACAACCTGAACGAGGGGTACGGTGCGCCAATCGGGCACGAACTGGTGAACCCGGATTTCGTCAAGTTCGGCGATGCGTTCGGGATGCGCACGGTCCGCTGCGGTGCGCCCGAGGAGGTTGGCGGAACCTTGCGCGAGGCCCTGGCCCAGGACCGCTCGACGCTCATCGAGGTGCCCCTGGAGCTGCGTCCCGCCCGCTACTAAACGGCCGCGACTACGTGGCGAGGGGGGGGGCTACATCCCTCGATACCCCCTCGTCCAACGATGTCGCGCCCGGAGGCGGCGCTCCGGCCCTTCTTCCGCACATGCGCGAGGGGGCCGGAGCGCGAGGGAACGACCCAGGCTCACGGACAGGGAGATGGACCAGGCGGCAACTCAGGGATCCTGACGACGCCGTTCGGCTCGGCATACACAACATCCGGGTCGGACTGTAGAGCGGCGAGCGTCGCGTCGGCGCTGGTGGCCGGCACCTCGACCACGGCCACCTGAATTCCTGGGATCACCTGCACGACCGTACCGCCATGCCGTGCCGCGATGGCGTTCGGGTCGGCGCCGGGGCGCGGCTTCACGAGGAGTTGTGCGCTCGGGCAGGCGGCTGGGGATGGTGCCGGGCTAGCCTCGCCCGTTGGCAGGCTGGCAGCGGTTGGGTCGGTCGCGGGAGACTCGCTCGCCGCCTGGCTCGGCGACCCCGAAGCCGGTGCCTCCGACGCTGGCGTCTCAGCAGATAGTGCACCCTCAGACGTGGCCTCGACAGGTATGACGACCTCACCGGGCGAGGCATCATTACCCGTCGCATCGTGCTGCTCGGCGGCGACGGCGGTGGCCACAGTGGCAGCGAATGCGGCAAGCGCGAGCAAGAGGAGCATCGGACCGAGACGACGGTACATCACGAACCTGCTGCGACAAAGAGTTCTCGACGCCAATGAGCCTTCTACGACTCCAAACGGACGAAGCCGCTCGGTGGTGATGGTCGGCAGAACATGTGCCCGCCGGTACCTGTATCCGTCTGCCTCCGGATAATCGTGCGCGCACCAGAGTTGCCCTGGCCCACCGGCGTTCGCGAGGTGAGACTCGTGTAGGAACGGCCAGTCGGACAGCGTCCGCTCGGCGATACCACACGATACGATGGTACCCTCATGGATAGCTCGGCCAGAAGCGTCAGCGAGGCTCCGTCTCGTCGAGGAGGCGTCCATGTTCGGTGTGCCCGCACGGTCCCACCACGCTGTGTCGACTCAGCAGGCTCCATCGGCTCGGTCACTGAGAGCATGGCGCTGGCTGTTGGTGCTGTCCGCTTCAGTGCTCGTCCTGGCCGGCACGATCCTTGGCAGTATGGTCGCTCGCGCGTCGAGCGCTGCGCGTGCAGCGGATCTCGAGATCGTCGAGTTTCCCGTCCCGCGCGGATCGGGGCCGCACGACGTCGCGCCCGCGGCGGATGGCGGTGTCTGGTACACGGCGCAACGCGCCGGTGCGCTCGGCTGGCTCGACCCGTTGTCTGGCGAGACACGTCAGGTCAGTCTGGGCGGCGGCTCGGCGCCCCACGGCGTGATCGTCGGGCCGGATGGGGCGCCCTGGGTCACGGACGGGGGCCTGAATGCCATCGTCCGTGTCGACCCGTACACCAGCGCTGTCCAGGTATTTCCGTTGCCGACGGGTTTCGAGCGCGCCAACCTGAACACGGCGACCTTCGACCGACACGGCAGCCTCTGGTTCACCGGCCAGAACGGCGTCTACGGCCGGCTCGATCCCGAGACCGGTCAGGTCGAGGCGTGGCGGTCGCCGCGTGGTAACGGGCCGTACGGCATCACCACCACCCCGCGCGGCGACGTCTATTACGCTTCACTGGCCGGCCATCATATCGCCCAGATTGACCTGGAGACCGGCGCCGCTACCCCAATCGACCCGCCGACCCTGCGCCAGGGCGCCCGTCGCGTCTGGTCCGACTCGCAGGGCCGGATCTGGGTGAGCGAGTGGAACGCCGGGCAGGTCGGGATCTACGACCCGACTGGTGGCTCGTGGCAGGAATGGCGCTTGCCGGGCAGTCAGCCGCTAGCCTACGCCGTCTACGTGGATGAGGAGGACGTCGTCTGGCTGAGCGACTTCGCGGCGAACGCGCTGGTGCGCTTCGACCCCACCACCGAGACGTTCACGTCGCTCCCCTTCTCGGCGCCGGGCGCGAACGTGCGCCAGATCCTCGGCCGCCCAGGCGAGATCTGGGGCGCGGCGTCCGGCCAGGATAAGCTGATACTCGTCCGGACCCGCTGAAGCTGGGGCGCCCGAGGATTCTGGGGCCTCGATCCCAGGCGTGCGTGAGCGGTGCTCTAGCCCGTGGCGTCCACGTCCCGCTACCCGGACAGATGCGGGAGTTACGGAGCACGCTGGTCCTACGCTGGCTGTGGTGCCTGGCCGTCTCGGCGAAGGTTCGGACTCGCAAGTGTCTGACCTGGAGATAGCTCGTCGCGGCAGGTCTGGCCGCGCGCCCACCGGCGGACGGCTGGCCTGTGCCGGTGGGCGGGCCGGGACAGCCGATGAGCTCGGTCACCTGCATGAGTGCTCCTGACGACACTGTCAGGAAGGGATCGCCGCGTCGTCATAAGTCCGTGACGTTTCCGTAACATACGCTCTGACCCGTCACCTTGCACAATCTTTCGTCGTTGCGTACTGTATGAAGCGTTCGACGACCTGAGTCAGGTGGACGTGAGCATGCGCGAAGAGCTTCTAGACTTGCTCGAGCGGATCACCCAGGCGTTCGCTCGCGGCGACGAGGATCTCGGCCACGAACTGGTGGCTGAGGCGATCGAGCGGTACGAGATGCCGACCGACGTGGTGGCAGCCGCGCTGAGCGCCGGGGTGGAAGCGGCGTTGCCAATTGGAGCAGCCGCCTTCTGAACGAGGCGGACGCACTCGCTGGTCAGCCTGCACTGCCCCCCGGAGCCGCCCAACGCGCGGCACACTGGGTTTCCCCTTCGTCAGATGTCGAGCCGACAGAACGCGCCAACTGGCGCATGCTTGCCCTCTCCTGGTCGGTCTACTTCGGGTTCGGCCTCGTCTCGACGTCGCTGGCCGCGCTGATCACCCCGATCCGCCGTGACCTCGGCCTCTCGTACTCTGAGGTCGGCGTCATTCTCGGCGCCTGGCAACTCGTCTACATTGTGGTGGCGTATCCGGCCGGGCTGTTCGTCGACACGCTTGGGACGCGCCGCGCCGTCGCGCTGGGCGTGGCGCTCGTGGCGCTATCGGCGCTCGGGCGGTCGGTGGCGACGAGTTTCGTCACGCTCTTCCTGGCGGTTGCGATTTTCGGAGTCGGCGGCCCGATCGTTTCGATTGGCCTGCCAAAGGTCATCGCGTCCTGGTTCACGGGCCGGCCCCGCGCCCTGGCCTCGGGCATCTATACGACCGGGTCGACGAGTGGGAACATCGCGTCGCTCGCCCTGACGAACAGCCTGGTGCTGCCGCTGGCCGGCTCGTGGCAGATGACGTGCGGACTGTACGGACTGTTCGCTGGGGGCATCGGAGCGTCGTGGTGGCTGCTGGCGCGCGACCCCCTGCCCCTCGCCCGACACGGAAGCGCGCCGACGCTGAGCTTCGGCGCGGCCTGTCGGCGGGTGTTGACGACGAGGATGGTCTGGCTGGTGGTCGCGGTCGGCTTCACGGGATTCATGCTTGGCCACGGCTTCCGGTCCTGGCTCCCGCAGATTCTGGAATTCAAGGGCTTCACGCCGGCCGAGGCCGGTTTCTTCGCGGCACTGCCGGGGGTGGGCAGCGTCATCGGTAGTATCGTGGTGACTCGCGTCGCCACCAGGACGGGGCGAAAACCGGCCGTGATGGGCTGTCTGGCGGCCGATGCGACCGCGCTGCTGGCAATCGACCGCCTCACCGGACCGACGCTCGTCGGGGTGCTCGTGCTGGAGGGGTTCTGCGCTGGCGCGCTGCTGCCACTGCTGCTCTCGATCCTGATGGACTTGCGCGAGGTTGGCGCCGAGGCAATGGGTGCGGCGGCCGGTATCTACTTCTCGGTCGGCGAGGTGGGCGGCTTCACCGGGCCGTCAGTCATGGGATTGCTCAAGGATCTGACCGGGTCGTTCTCAGCCGGCATGATGGTGCTGGCGGGGGTGGCGCTGGTCATGCTGATCCCAACCTCGCTGCTCCAGGTGCCGCGCCGCCGCTGAGCGGGCGGCGGCTGGGCGTGCTTACAGGCTGCCGGCTGGGGCGCCGCGCCGGAGCGCTTCCTGGCGAGCGGCCTCCGCGTCGGCGGAGCGCCCAAGCTCGTCGTACAGGCGGGCCGCTTCGGCCGATGGCCAGGGCGAAGCCGGCAGCGTCTCGCTCAGGTACTCCAGGTCGCGGACGAGCGGCTCGATCCCACCGCGGGTGTGCCTCCCAGCGTCGACGAACTGGCGGAAGACGTCGCGGTCGCGGGGGCGAAGCTCGGCGATGGCCAGCAGGATCGTGCGGGAGCGGTCCCACTGCTCGCGGTCACGTGCCTCGGAATTCCAGGAGAGGAGCGCTTCGACGGCGCCGGCCTGTCGCCACGCTCGCACCGCCTCCTGCCAGAAACCGGCGTCACGAGCGATTCGCCCGAGTTGATACAGCCCGTACCCGTCGTCCACGTCCGTGCGGTCACGCGCAGCGCGCAGGAGCGTGCGAACCTCACCGGGCTCGCCCTGCGCCGACGCAACCTCGGCCAGGTTGCGCCACAGGGCCGGGTCGCTGTCGTCGGCGGCGAGCCCCCGGCGTAACAGCGATGCCGCGCGCTCGAGCGAGAGCCGCCGCTCGTTGGGGTCAAGGTCGTCCGAAAGGACGGCTCGCGTCCGTTCGGCGGCGCCAAGGTTCAGAAACAGCGAGCTCGAGAGCGGGGTGACGGTGAAGGCGAGCACGGCCGCTCCCACCATCAGCCCCACGACCGGCGTGGCGACCGCGAGGGTTCGCTGGCTCGCGAACGTGCCGCGTCGGACGGCTGGTGTCTCATCGTCGGGCGGCCAGCGAAGCCGCGCCGCCGCGACGAGCAGCCCGAGCGCCAGCAGCAGCATCACCGTGCCGACGCTCGTCAGCAGCACGACCTCGGTCAATCCCTCGAAGAGCAGCACGATCGCCGCGCCGCCACCGGAGAGGGCGATGCCCCAGGCCAGCGGCAGCCGCGCGCTCGCAACCGTCCGGCGGGCGTAGAAGAAGAGGATCAGCGTCAGGCTCACCAGCCCGACGCAGCCGAGCACGCCTTGTTCCAGGTATGCCTGGATGTAGGCGTTGTGGGCGTGGCTAAAGCTCGGACCGATGGCCAGGAAGTACGCCTCGTACACATCACGAGCCGGCCGCAGCCCGAGCCCGGCCCCGGTGAACGCAAAGTCGTGGAGCATCGCGCCGGCGTTCTTCCAAAACTGGACCTTGACGGAGAGCGGCACGGCGTCCGGCGCGGCCATCCCGAACAGATCCCGTTCGAGGACTGCCCAGAGCCCCACCAGTACGACCGGCACGGCGGTCAGGAAGAGCCAGCCGTAGCGCAGCCCCAGGATGACGATACCCAGCGCAACGACACTCACCAGCGAGCCGCGATTGCCACTGGCGAGCACGATCAGCCCGAAGAAGCCGGCCAGCCCGAGACCGGCGAGTCGGCTCGAAGGGCGCGCGGCAGCCAGCGCCGGTCCGATCGAGAGTGCCAGCCCGAACGTCGCCAGCGCGCCGACGCCCGAAGCTCGGAAGCGATAGCGCTCCAGTGCCTCACTCGGGCCAAGCACGAGTTGGCGCAGCCCATCGGTCGCGCCAACTAGCCCGTCGAGCCGGTTGGTGCCAGGCATCCAGGGCAGGAACGGCGCGGCGATCAGGAGCAGCAGGACGCTGCCGACGAGCGCCACGCCCACGATGACGGCGAACGCCCGCTTGAGGCGCGGGATGTCGGTCGCGTGGTGGACGATCGACGAGTAGAGTGCCACGCCCGCCACGATACCGGTCAGGCGGACGCCGGCCCAGAGGACGTCGGACGAGACGAGCAGCCCAAGCCCCGCGCCCGCAACGAACAGGAGCAGGGAGATGTCGAAGGGCGTCGCCACAGCAAGCCGTCCAGTCCGGACGAGTCGGAGCAGCCAGGGCAGCATGGCGAGCACCAGCGCCGGCCAGGTAAGCGGCGTCGGATGGGCCAGGAGCGCAGCGGCGGCAAGCGGAACGTACCACGGCTCGAGCGCGATCAGACGCTCGACAGCGGCGCGGCCGGCCTCGGCAAGGCGCGACCCGAAGACGTAGAGCGGCGCACGTGGCTCGGGCAGGGCAAGCGAAGCAGCAGCATGCCTGCCCGCGCCAGTGCCGGCTGGCAGCAGGCGTGGGGCACCGCCCGTGGTCGGCCAGAGGTTCGGAACTGGCTCGATGGGAGCGGTGGCGACGGACGGGCGTGCACCCGCCACTGCCGGCACCGAGATCGGCGTCGGCGGGACGCCGTCCCGAGCAACCGCCCAGAGGAGCCGTCGAACCTGGGCACGATCGCCGTCGAGGGCGGCTGCCATCAGGTCGTCGACGGCGCGACCGAGCGCGGCTGTCGTCATCGGCGCCTGCCCGAGCACCCGTAGCACCTGTCGATGGGGGGTCGGCTCGGTGTACTCCTCCACACTGTGGAGCACCTCACGCAGCTTCTCGCCAGGCCGCGGTCCGGTGACCACAATGGGGATGTCGACGTCGGGGCGAAGGCCGCGCAGCCGGATCATGCGGCGCGCCAGTTCCGCCACGTTGAGCTCTTCGCCCATGTCGAGCAGGAAGACGTCGTTCCCGCTGGTGAAGCTCGCGGCCTGGATGATCAGGCTGGATGCCTCGCCGATGCTCATGAAGTAGCGCGACATGTTCGGGTCGGTGATGGTGACTGGCCCGCCCATGTCGATCTGCTTGCGGAAGGTCGGAACCACGCTCCCCCGACTCGCCAGCACGTTCCCGAAGCGGACGGCCGTATAGCGCGTTCGGCTCGGGGGCATGGCGCCGCCGAGCAGTTCGCACACTCGTTTGGTGGCCCCCATCACGCTGCTCGGCTCGACAGCCTTGTCGCTGGAGACCAGCACGAATCGTTCGGCAGGGTACGCGGCGGCAAGCTCCAGCATCAGACGCGTTCCGCCGACGTTCACCCGGACCGCCTCCTCCGGGTACTCCTCCATGAGCGGGACATGCTTGTAGGCGGCGGCGTGGAAGACGAGGCGGGGCCGCTCGCGAGCGAACATGGCCCGCAGACGGGCCTCGTGGGTCACATCGCCGACGACCGGCACGATCGCGGTGTCGTCGGAACGATAGCCCTGAAGCTCGACGGCGAGATCGTGGACGCCGCTCTCGTTCACGTCGAGCATCAGCAGCCGGGCCGGACGCAGGTCGGCGAGTTGCCTGCACAGTTCGGAGCCGATCGAGCCGGCCGCGCCGGTGACGAGAACGACTTTCCCGCGGACGAGGTCGCGGCACTGCTCGCGGTCGATCGTGACGCTGCGTCGCCCAAGCAGGTCTTCCAGGGTGACGTCGCCGAAAAGCGTGGCCGCGCCGCTAGGGACGCGCGGCACCTCGCCCCGAATCGTGTCGAGTGGGTCTGGGACGACCTTGATCTGAGCGCTCGTCTCCTGGCAGAGCGCCACGATGTCGCGGAAATCGCGGCCGGCGATCCGATGGATCGCCAGGACGATCAGGTCGATCTGATGGCGTTCGATGAGGTCCGGGATCGCCGCCCGACCGCCCAGCACCTTGCGGGAGTGAATCAGCATGCCGTGCTTGCGCCGATCGTCGTCGACGTACCCGACGACGTGGTGCCGTTCGGCGAGCGTGCCATTCTGCAACTGCCACCCCAGTTGCTGGCCGGCGTCACCGGCTCCGACGATCAGGACGCGCGTGACGGCCTGATTGGGGGGGTCCATCAGCCTGCGCCAGAACCGTCGAATCGCGGCCAGCGGCTTCGCACGATAGCGGGCCGCCGTCATCCCACAGAGGGCGAAGAAGCCTCCGAGGAACACGACCGAGAGTGGCATTGGGCGGACACCCGGCCAGGCCAGACTCAGCCCGACCGTGGTCACGGTCGAACAGCCAACCGCGACGGTGAGCGGCACCATGTCTTGCGACGTGGCGAAGCGCCACCAGCGGCGGTAGATCCCAAACGCCTCGTTCCAGGCGACGACGATGACGCTGGCCACGAAGCCGAACAGCAGTGCCGGCTCGTACTCGAGGTCAGTCGTCGCACCGCGCACGAGCAGGGCAAGCGCGTAGCACGCCCACACCAGCGGGAGGTCGACGACCACCCACGGGAAGAAGCGCCGAGCGATGGACGTCACGCGCGTGGAAACGGGGCTGGGCACGCCGCTCCCAGAGAACGGATCGAGTTCGTGCCGTGGCGAGTCGCCGCCGACGGACCCCAACCAGCGAGGGCGCTGCGCCCGTGGCAGGGGGCGCACCCAGGCTGCCCGGAGTCGCTGCACCGCTGCACAGGGACCGGCCTATTTTAGAGCGGCCATCACACTCGAAGCAACGGGCGCGCCCTCACCGCACCCGCACCGCTCGGCCTCTCGTCCCCGTCCTGGCACGTCCCTTGCCTGGGTATCACTGCTGGTTCCCCTCAACGCGTCCTGCCAACGCTGCCAGTTGGTGCTGCCGGTTCGCGTTGCCTGCCTGCCGCGGGGTGTTCGTGAAGATCTGGCCGGGCCGCCCCTATCCACTCGGTGCAACCTGGGATGGCCGCGGGGTGAACTTCGCTCTCTTCTCGGAGCACGCGACGAGCGTCGAACTGTGTCTGTTCGATCTGCGCAGTCCCGAGACCGAGGTGACGCGGATCCACTTGCCTGAGGTCACCGCCTACGTCTGGCATGGCTACCTGCCGGACGTTCGACCTGGCTGTCTCTACGGGTATCGAGTCCAGGGCCCTTACAACCCACAGGCTGGCCTCCGCTTCAACCCGTCCAAGCTCCTGATCGATCCCTACGCCTATGCTCTGGCCGGCGACGTGGACTGGGAAGCGCCCGTCTTCGGGTATCCACTTCGGGCGGGACCGGACCCGGACCTCGAGTGTGACGACCGTGACGATGCCTGGGGGATGCCGCTCTCGGTTGTGGTGAACCACTCGTTTGACTGGGGCGACGATGCCCCGCCGAACGTTCCCTGGCACCGTTCGATCATCTATGAAGTCCACACGCGCGGCTTCACCATTCGCCATCCGGACGTTCCCGAGCCGCTTCGGGGCACCTATGCTGGCCTTGCGTCCGAACCGGCCATCGCACACCTGAAGCGCCTGGGTATCAGCGCTGTCGAGCTCCTCCCGGTCCACGCCTTCCTTCAGGACAAGATCCTGGTCGACCAGGGGCTCTCCAACTACTGGGGCTACAACACCATCGGCTACTTCGCCCCGGAGGCCCGGTACAGTTCGACGAAGGAGCCGGGGAGCGTGGTCCGTGAGTTCAAGGCGATGGTAAAGACCCTCCATGCTCACGGCATCGAGGTGATCCTGGACGTGGTCTACAACCATACCGCCGAGGGCAACCATCTCGGGCCGACGCTCTCCTTCAAGGGCATCGACAACAGCACGTACTACCGGCTCGTCGGCGACCAGCCCCGCTACTACCTCGACTACACTGGCACCGGTAACAGCCTCAACGTGCGCCATCCGCAGGTGCTCAAGCTGATCATGGACAGCCTGCGGTACTGGGTGCTGGAGATGCACGTCGACGGCTTCCGCTTTGACCTGGCTTCGGCGCTGGCGCGTGAATTGCACGCTGTCGACCGGCTGTCGGCCTTCTTCGACATCATCCATCAGGATCCGGTGCTCTCGAGAGTCAAACTCATCGCCGAACCGTGGGACGTTGGCGAGGGCGGGTATCAAGTCGGCAACTTTCCGATTCTCTGGACCGAGTGGAACGGCAAGTACCGCGATACTCTCCGCTCTTTCTGGAAGGGCGACGAGTATCGCGCCGGCGAGATGGCCTCGCGCTTGACCGGATCGTCGGATCTGTACCAGGAGGATGGCCGCCACCCCTACGCCAGCATCAACTTCGTTGTCGCGCACGACGGCTTCACGCTCAACGATCTAGTGTCCTACAACCACAAGCACAACGCGGCCAACGGTGAGGGCAACCGCGACGGTGAGAGCCACAACCTGTCGTGGAACTGCGGCGTCGAGGGACCGACCGACGACGCCGACGTCCTCGCCCTTCGTGCCCGCCAGCGGCGCAACTTCCTGGCGACACTGTTCTTCTCGCAGGGCGTCCCGATGCTCTGTGGCGGCGACGAGATCGAGCGGACTCAGGGCGGGAACAACAATGCCTACTGCCAGGACAATGCCACCTCCTGGTACGACTGGAACCTGGGGGAGCAGCAGCAGGCGTTCCTCGAGTTCGCGTGCCGTGTCATCGCGATCCGCAACTCTCAGCCGGTCCTGCAACGACGCAAATTCTTCCAGGGCCGGCCTCTGCGCGGCAGCGACGTCAAAGACCTGATCTGGCTCGAGCCGAGCGGTGAGGAAATGAGCGACGAACGTTGGGAGAGCCCGTCGACCCGCGCCTTTGGGCTGCGGATGGCCGGCGACCTCATCAATGAACTCGACGAGCATGGTGAGCGTGTCGTCGGCGACAGCCTGCTGATGCTGCTCAACGCCAACGCCAGGCCGGTCGGGTTCACGATCCCAAAGCTGCGCGACGACGTTCGGTGGGAACTGCTCGTCGATACGGCGCACCCCGAAGCAGGGGAGGGATCGGTCGTTTCGGCTGCTGGGGAGCGGTATCACCTGGGGGCTCGGTCGCTGGCGCTGTTGCGGCTGGTCGAGCCGAACGTGTGAGAATTGCAGGCGCACAGTTCGGGCCGAGCCGGTCGAGCGCCGTGGGCGAGAGCGCTACCGTTGCCTGGCGCGTGGCGGACGAGGCACCTACCTGAGCGGTGCGACGACCGGGCAGGACGGGGCAGCCGGGTGGGCCGTGCGTGAGCGAGGCGGGCGACGAGCGAGGCGGGCGACGAGCGAGGCGGGCGAGAAGGAGTGGGCGTGATCGAGGCGGGCGAGAAGGAGTGGGCGTGATCGAGGCCGCGCATGTCCCGGGCGCCACCTACCGGGTCCAGTTGAACCGAGGCTTCACCTTCCGCGACGCCAGGCGGATCGTCCCGTATCTGGCGGACCTTGGCATCACCGACCTGTACACCTCACCGTTCCTGCGGGCCGCGCCGGAGAGCACGCACGGCTACGACGTCACCGACCACAATGCCCTGAATCCGGCCATCGGGACAGAGGACAGCCTGACCGCCCTCGCCAGCGAGTTACGTGAGCAGCAGATGACGATGCTGCTCGATATCGTTCCGAATCACATGGGTGTCGGGAACAGCGCGAACACCTGGTGGAACGACGTCCTGGAGAACGGGCCGGCTTCAGTGTACGCGCCATACTTTGACATCGACTGGCGCCCGCTCAAGGCCGAACTGCACAACAAGGTCCAACTCCCGATCCTCGGGGACCAGTACGGGCGCGTCCTCGAGCATGGCGAACTGAAGCTCCACTTCGTCCCCGATGAAGGCTTCTTCTTCCTTCAATATTGGGAGCGTATCTTACCGATTGCGCCGCGCACGTATGCGCTGATTCTGGACGGCCCGTGCCGGCGCCTGGCCGCGCGCCTCCCGTCCGACGACGACAACCTGCTCGAGCTTCAGAGCATTCTCACGGCCATTAGCTATCTGCCAGACCGGGACGCGACCGATCCACGGCTCGTAGCCCAGCGCAACCGCGAGAAGGAAGTGATCAAGCGCCGTCTGTCGTCGCTCGTCATGGTCGCGCCAGAAGTTGGCGTCGAAATCGAGACCGAGGTTGCGGCGCTCAACGGCCAGCCAGGCGATCCGCATAGCTTCGATGCGCTCGACGCGCTGCTTCAGGAGCAGGTCTATCGCCTGAGCTTCTGGCGCGTGGCAGCCGAGGAGATCAACTACCGTCGCTTCTTTGACGTCAACGAGTTGGCGGCGATCCGGATCGAGAACCCGCGTGTCTTCCGCGACACCCACCGGCTCATCTTTCGGCTGTTGCGCCAGAAGAAGGCAGCCGGACTACGGGTGGACCATCCGGATGGGCTCTGGGATCCGGCCCAGTATTTCCACCGGCTCCGGCGCTGGCGGGCCGTCGTCGAGGCTGAGCGCCGTGAGGAAGACCAGGCCATTCTGGACGCTGTGGTTGATGGGATGCCCGTTGATGGTATGCCGCTGCCGCCCGAACCGCTCTATGTCGTCGTCGAGAAGATTCTCGCCAGCGACGAGACGTTGCCGGACGACTGGCCGGTTCACGGTACGACTGGCTACGAGTTCATGAACGTAGTGGGCAGCCTGTTCGTCGATGGGGCGAGCCGCCGCCGCTTCGACGAGCTGTACGAGCGCTTCATCAACCAGCGTATCGACTTTCAGATGCTCGCCTATGAGTCGAAGCGAAACGTCATGACGCTCAGCCTGGCGAGCGAGGTGAACGTGCTCACCTCGTACTTGAACCAGATCTCGGAACGGAATCGGCGCTCGCGCGACTTCACCCTGCACGCGCTCCGCCGGGCCGTCCGCGAAGTCATCGCCTGCTTTCCGGTCTACCGGACCTACATTACGGGCCAGCCGATCGCCGAGCGGGATCGCGCGCACATCGAGGTCGCCATTGCCTGGGCGCGCCGGCGCAATCCAGCCGTCGAGCCGACGATCTTCCAGTTCCTGCACGATACCCTTCTGCTCCAGGCGGCCGATGAGGACGACGTCGAGGGGCGCGAACGACTGCTTCAGTTCGTGATGAAGTTTCAGCAGACGACCGGCCCAGTGACGGCCAAGGCGGTCGAGGACACCGCGTTCTACATCTATAACCGCCTCGTCTCGCTGAACGAAGTCGGCGGCGAGCCGGATGCGTTCGGGGTGGCCGTCACCGCGTTCCACCGTCTGAACGCCGAGCGCCTCCAAAACTGGCCGCACACCCTCGTTGCTACCTCGACGCACGACACCAAGCGCAGCGAGGACGTCCGTGCCCGCATCTCCGTCCTGTCTGAGTTTCCCCGCGAGTGGAGTCAGGCTATCGCCCGCTGGGCGCGCTCCAACCGAGGCAAGAAGCGCCCGGCCAACGGTACGCCGTCGCCATCCCGCAACGATGAATACTTGCTCTACCAGATCTTGCTGGGCGCCTGGCCGCTCGGGCCGCTTGGCGGCGAGAGCCGCAGTGTCTTCGTGGAGCGAATTCAGGAGTACATGGCGAAGGCGACGAAGGAGGCCAAGGTTCACACGAGCTGGATCAACCCCAATGAGGCGTACGACGAGGCGGTCCGTGAGTTCGTGGGCGCGATCCTCGACCCGAAGCAGAGCGTTGTCTTTCTCGAAGACTTCGCACGCTTCCGACCCCTGGTGGTGCGAGCCGGGGCGGTGAACAGCCTGTCGCAGACCCTGCTCAAGCTCACCGTGCCCGGCGTCCCGGACACGTATCAGGGGAACGAGATCTGGGACTTCAGCCTCGTGGACCCAGACAACCGCCGGCCGGTCGACTACGGCATACGTGGTCGGATGCTCCGCTCGCTGATGCGGGCAGTCGAGCGGGCCGGCGTCGCCGATGGGGACGGGCAACCACAGGACAGAAACTCTGTGGAGCACAGCGGCCCGGACGACGGCGCGGAGCCTGGTCAGGCGGCGAGCGACCGCCCGCCGGACAGTGCAGTCTCTCGACCCCTCGGAAAACTCGTCACGAGCCTCGTCGAGGAGTGGCAGGATGGACGGATCAAGCTGTACCTGACCTGGAGAACCCTCCGTTTCAGGCGCGAGCACGCAGACCTGTTCAAGCGTGGGGCCTATCACCCGATCGGCGCCACGGGGCGGTTGGCCGATCATGTCTGTGCCTTTGCCCGCGAGCTTGCACGGGCGGCCGGTGGCGAGCGGATCCTCGTCGCGGTCCCGCGCCTCACCGGGCGCTTGCTCGCAGACGTGGCAGCGTCGAACGACGAGGACGTTGGGATACCACCGCTCGGCCCGCTCGCCTTCCGAACCGGCGTCTGGGAGGGTACTGATCTGCTGCTCCCCGATAAGCCGGGCATCCGCTACCGTGACCTGTTCACGGGCGCCCTCGTCGAGACGGCAGCCCCCCCCGATCGAGCGCCGGACGGAGTCCGCTCGGCCCTGCCGCTCGCACGCCTCTTCGCCAGCTTCCCCGTCACTCTGTTGCACCGGGAGACGCCATGACGTCCCAGCCCGACACCTCTGGGCAGGCCACGCCTCACGTTCAGCCCGACACCGCGCCTGACACCACACCTGACGACCTACCCGAGGTGCCGCGCCGGGCCGGCATCCTCCTGCATCCGACTTCGCTGCCCGGCGCGCACGGCGTGGGGGATCTCGGCGCAGCGGCTTACCGCTTCGTCGAGTACCTCGAAGCCGGCCGGCAGACGCTCTGGCAGGTGATGCCGCTCGGACCGGTCGGGCTTGGGAACTCGCCGTACGCCGCGCGCTCGGCCTTCGCGGGCAACCCGCTGTTGATCGCGCTCGATCAACTGTGGGGCCGTGGCTGGCTCGACGAGGGCGACCTGCGCGGTCCGGACTTCCCACCCGATCAGGTCCAGTTCGAGGAGGCCGCCGCGTTCAAGGAGCGTCGGCTGCGGATGGCGTTCAGACGATTCGAGCGACGGGCGCCCGCGAAGGACCGCGCGAAACTGGAGACGTTCTGCGGGCGCCACCGCGCGTGGCTCGACGACTTCGCGCTGTTCATGTCCATCAAGGAGGCGAACGGCGGCCGGGGCTGGATGGACTGGGAGCGCGGCCTCGCACTGCGGGATCCGGACGCTGTCGACGACGCCCGTGGCGCCCTCGCCGACGACGTGCGATTTCATCAGTTCGTCCAGTGGATCTTCTTCGAGCAATGGGGCCAGTTGCGGCGCTACGCGAACGAGCGCGGCATCCTGATCGTCGGCGACATTCCGATCTTCGTCGCACTGGATAGCTCGGACGTCTGGGTCCACCGCGACCTCTTCCTGATGGACGCCCAGGGCCGCCCGACAGCCGTGGCCGGCGTGCCGCCCGATGCCTTTAGCGAGACCGGCCAACGCTGGGGCAATCCTCTCTACGACTGGGGCCGCCTCGCTCGCAACGGCTACCGCTGGTGGCTCGACCGCTTCCGCGCGACCCTGGAACTTGTCGACACCGTCCGGCTCGACCATTTCCGAGGTTTTCAGGCGTATTGGGAGGTCCCGGCCGAAGAGGAAACCGCCATCCATGGGCGCTGGGTGCCCGGCCCGGGCGCGGCCCTCTTCGACGCGTTGGAGGCCGAACTCGGCCGGATTCCGATGATCGTAGAAGACCTGGGCGAGATCACGCCGGACGTTATCGCGCTACGCGAACGACTGGGATTCCCGGGTCTGAAGGTGCTCCAGTTCGCGTTCGGCGACGACGCGCAGGTGACGATACCGCAGGGCAAGAACCCGTACCTGCCCCACAATTACGAGCCGAACTGCGTGACCTACACCGGTACCCACGACAACGACACCACGGCCGGCTGGTACGCCAGCCTCGACGACGCCACCCGATCGGCCGTCTTGCGCTACCTGGGCTGGGGACCGGGCGCGCCTGTCCACCACGTCACCCGTGAACTGGTGCGGATGGCGTATCGATCCGTCGCGCGCTGGGCGATCGTGCCGCTTCAGGACGTGCTCGGTCTTGGCTCCGAGGCGCGCATGAACGTGCCTGGCCTGCCCGAGCACAACTGGACCTGGCGCTACCCCGAGCACGCCCTCCAGCCCGATCAATCTGACTGGCTCGCCGATCTGACGGCCACCTATGGGCGATGGCAGCCGAGCGCTGAGGACGAACTGCCAGAGAGTACGACAGTATGACCGACTCCCTCGACACGCCCTCGCCGGCCGGCAACACGCCCTCGAGCACCCCGCGAAGTAGTCCATCCACTCCAGGCGCGGCGGATGTTGCCGCTCGGCTGGAGCGGGCGCGCCGCGCCAATCCGTGGCGCCTGGACCTGGGAGCCACCGTCGTCGAGGGCGGAGCCCGCTTCCGAGTATGGGCGCCAAACGCGCGGCGCGTCGAGGTCGAGATCGCGCGGGATGGCACGCCGCTTCGTGTCGCACTCGGGTCCGAGCGGGATGGTTACTTCGCCGCGACGGTCGCTAGCGCCCGCGCCGGCGACCGCTATCGCTACCATCTGGACGGCGGGCAGGGCTTCCCGGACCCTGCCTCACGCTGTCAGCCGGCGGGGCCGCACGGACCGTCCCAGGTCGTGGACCCGAGCGCATACCGCTGGCAGGACCAGGGCTGGCCAGGTGTCGGCCCGGACGGGCTGGTCATCTACGAGCTTCACGTTGGCACCTCGACGCCTGAGGGCACCTTCGAGGCGCTCATCCCGAGTCTGTCCGAGTTGAAGGCGCTCGGCGTGACGGCGCTCGAAGTGATGCCGGTGGCGGAGTTCCCCGGTCGGCGCAACTGGGGTTACGACGGTGTCGACCTGTACGCGCCGGAGTCAGCGTACGGCGGCCCGGAAGGGCTGCGCAGGCTCGTCGATGCCGCTCATCAGGTGGGGCTTGGCGTGCTGCTCGACGTCGTCTACAACCACTTCGGGCCGGACGGGAACTACCTGCGGGTCTACAGCGCCGACTACTTCACCGACCGCCACACCACGCCCTGGGGCGACGCGATCAACTACGACGGCTCGAACAGCCAGCACGTCCGACACTTCGTGCTTCAGAACGCGCGCTACTGGTTGGAGGAGTATCACCTGGACGGGCTCCGGCTAGATGCCACCCATGCCATCGTCGATACCTCGCGCCGTCACCTGCTGGCCGAGATCGCCGAGACCGTCCATAGCCTGCCTGACCGGCGGGCGGTGGTGATCGCAGAGGATCACCGCAACCTCGTCGAGCAGATCCGCCCGGCTAGTCGGGGTGGGCTTGGGCTCGACTGTGTCTGGGCAGACGACTTCCACCATGCTATCCGGACGTATCTGACGGGCGAGTATGAAGGCTACTACGCCAGCTACAGCGGCCGGCTGGCCGATGTGGCCACCACGATCGAGCAAGGCTTTCTGTACCAGGGGCAGTTGGACCGGCGCTCGGGTAAGCCACGCGGAACGCGCGTCACCGACGAGCCGGCTCGTGCGTTCGTCTTTTGCCTCGAGAATCACGACCAGGTCGGTAACCGTGCGCTCGGCGAGCGGCTCAGCCACTCAATCGACCGCGACCGCTACCTCGTTGCCTCGGCCGTGCTGCTGATGGCGCCGGAGACGGTCCTGCTCTTCCAGGGTCAGGAGTACGCTGCCTCAGCGCCTTTCCAGTACTTCACCCAGCACAACGCGGAGCTTGGACGGCTCGTCACCGATGGGCGGCGCAACGAGTTCAAGGACTTCGCGGCGTTCGCAGACCCGGCCCGCCGGGCGCGCATCCCGGATCCCCAGGCACCCGCCACATTTGAGCGCTCGCGCCCCGACCCGCACGAACGCGTTCGGAACGCCGACGTCTACGCGCTCTACCGGACGCTGCTGGCTCTTCGCCGCGACGATCCTGTCTTGCAGGTGCAGGACCGAGCCATGACCCGTGCCCGAGCGCTCGGACGCGGTCTCCTCGCCATCCGGCGCTGGCAGGGAGCCGACGAGCGGCTCCTTCTGGCCAACTTTGCCGACCAGACGATGCGGGTGCGCGGACCAGATCTGGCCAAGCTCGGCATCGACGACGCGGTTGGCTGGCGGGTCACCTGGACGACGCCAAACGGGGCGTCAAGCAGCGGCGCTGCGCCGGTCGATCTGGAACGTGTGGCGGTACCTGGCCGGGCGGCGCTGCTGCTCTCGCGCTCGCGGCGATCGTCGATGGGGCCGAGCGGCGCCGCTCCCGCTCCCTGACTCCTGGCCGGATCTGGGCGGTCAGACGGTTGGCGGCACATCGGGTGACAGGAACGAGATGAGAGCTGCGCTTGCTGTCTCGTACTCGCGACGGAGACGGGCGACCTTCGATGCGGCGCCATCCGTCGATCCGTGACGGCCAAGTCTCTCGATCTCCGCACAGAGCTCTTGCATGCGGCGGATGCCAAGGTTGCCGGTGCTACCCTTCAGCGCATGAGCGGCCCTGGCAAGCTCGGTTGGGCTGGCGGTGGCGACGGCAGCGCTGAGAGCTTCGAGACGGGGCGGCGTATCCGCGAAGAAGACGTCGATGAGGTCCGCGAGGAACTCAGGATCGCCGCCGAAGTCCGGGTCACGCAGCATCGCGAGGGCCTGCCTGTCTAGCACAGGCGCCAGGTCCACAGGTTGCGCGTTGTCGACGTTCGGTGACACGTCAGCGCGGCCCGGATCGATCGATTCTCCCATGTCCTCGTCCACTGAGCGAGCTCGGCGCTGCACCCGCCTGGTACCAGAACCATCCCTGCAAGCCTGACGTTCGACTGTCAACCACGGTCTGCATGAAGCGCGCCTGCCAGCTCAGGGTTCTGGGTTCTGGTTGCACGGTGTCGTGGCTCAATGTTGGCGGTGTCCTGACCCCCGTAGTGTGACGCGTGCGGTCTGCCCCCTGTCACGACCGGACCGTCAGGTTTCATGCCTTCCCCATCGCGGGCACCGCCCTCGAGAACATAGTCAAGGCCAGGCTCGGCGGCAACATCCTGGCCGGGGTGTGCCCGGCGCGCTACCCTCTGACCGGCTGGCCCGCCGGACGGGCCGGGAGGGATGATATATGGATGCGCCCGCACGATTGGGCGGCGTCTGGCCGATCCTCGTGACGCCATTCGACGAAGACGGCGCGGTCGACGTCGAGAGTTTGCAGAGGCTGGTGCGCGGCACGCTCGCCAGTGGCGTCGACGGCGTCGTCACGCTGGGCGTCAATGCCGAGGCCGCCAAACTCTCGGATGCCGAACGTACCCTGGTGATGAGCACCGTCGCCGATGTCTGCCGCGCCGAGGGGCGCCCGTTTATCGTGACGGCGAGTCACCCGGGCACGCGGGTCGCCGCCGAGCGTGCCCAGGCTGGAGCCAGAGCCGGTGCCTGGGGGGTGATGGTCGCGCCGCCTCCCTTCGTGCGGCCTGGCCGCGGGCTGATCGAGCACTATCGAGCCATCGCCGCTGAAGGGCTACCCGTGGTCGTGCAAGACTACCCGCCTGAGACCGGTGTCATGCTGACACCGGAGATGGTTGCCGAGATCGTGACCGCCTGCGGCTCGCGGAGCGGAGTGAAAGTGGAAGATCCGCCCACGCCAACCAAGATCGCTCGATTACGAGCCTTGCTCGGACCGGAGGCCGGGCTAGTTGGCGGGATGGGCGCGATGTTCCTGCTCGGCGAGCTACGGCACGGCGCGGACGGCGCGATGACCGGCTTCCCGTACCCCCAGGCGCTCCTCGAGATCGTGGGGGCGATGCGTGACGGTGACGAGGACCGCGCTGAAGCGCTCTACCGCCGCTGGCTGCCGCTGCTGGTACTGGGTGCTCAGCCGGGCGTGGGGTTGGCATTCATGAAGGAGGTGCTCCGACGGCGTGGTCTGATCCGATTGGCACACCTCCGCGCGCCTGGGGCCGCGCTCGACGAGGTAGGCCGATGTGAGCTCGACCGCATCCTCATCGAGACGTCCGTCTCGTAAGCAACGACGACGTCGCGGCCGGCTAGAATCAGGCGGGTCAAGGTGCGCGGTCTCACCAGCATGTTGAAGGGCTGGCGACGCTGCGCGCCAGGGAGAGTGACGTGCAGATCGTGGACAGCCATTGCCACGTCGCCCGGGGCTGGTACGAGCCGGTCGAGGTGCTGCTGACACAAATGGATCGTAACGGCGTCGAGCGCGCCGCCTTGATCCAGATTCGTGGGCAGGCTGACAACAGCTATCAGAACGAGTGCGCCCGCCGATATCCAGACCGCCTCCGATCGGTCGTGGTCGTCGACACGGCTGCACCCGATGCCGCACGGGCGCTCGAACGCGAAGCGGCGGCCGGCGCGGCGGGCGTTCGGCTGTCGGCCGACGCCCGCTCGCCGGGCGACGACCCGCTCGCGATCTGGCGTTCGGCAGCCGAGCTTGGCCTGCCGGTCAGTTGCGGCGGAAGCCTGGAGGCGTTCGCATCGGACGACTTTGCCCGCATCTTCGAGGAAGTACCGTCACTGCCGATCGTGATCGAGCACCTCGGCTCGGTGAATCAGCCGGACGGCGAGCGCGGCCCATACCCACTGCGACAGAAGGTCTTCGACCTGGCCCGCTTCCCGAACGCTCACATAAAGATCCATGGCCTCGGAGAGTTCGCGACGCGTGCCATGCCGGTGCGGGAGCCGTTCCCGTTCGTCGAGCCGATCCCACCGCTGCTCGATCTGGCCTACCAGGCATTCGGGCCTGATCGCATGATGTGGGGAAGCGACTACCCCCCGGTGAGCGGCCGTGAGGGTTACAGGAACGCCTTGCGGCTGCCGATGGACTATCTCACGGACCGGCCGGAGGGGGAGCGGGCGGCGATCTTCGGCGGCGTGGCAGCGCGAGTTTTTGGCTTCGACCGGTAAGGTCGGTACTGTCGGGGCAGCGCACAGGTAAGGCGGCCGGGGGCAGCCCTACCTGCTGATCAGCAGCGCGCGATCCGAGGCCAGAACGCAGACGAGCGGCAAGGGAGGCTGGGCATGGACGACGTCGGGGCGATGCGGGCGTGTCTCGCGCTGGCCGAAGAGGCGGTCGAGCGAGGGGACCAGCCATACGGTTCGGTGCTCGTGCGTGATGGGGCGGTCTTTGCGGAGGGTTCGAACCGGGTCAATACCAAGTTCGATCCGACCGCGCACGCCGAGATCGAGGCGATTCGCGAAGCCTGTAAAGCGCTCCGGACGGACGATCTGTCCGGACTTACCATGTATGCGAGCGGCGAGCCTTGCTGGATGTGCTCGACGGCGATCCGAGTCACCCGAATTGCGCGGGTCGTTATCGGGGCGATGTCGCGCGGACAGACCGGCGGCTACTCTTCGGCCTTTCCGATCCTGCGCCAGAACGGGCTCGACCGGTTCGGTCCACCCCCGGAAGTCAGGTGCGGCGTCCTGGCTGAGGAGTGTGCTGCCGTTCTCGATCGCCGCCACTGACGAGTGGCACAGGACAGCCCTGCTGACCACAGGTCTGCCCGCCCTCGCTCGTCCGGCGGGGCGCCACGCTCGTAGGAATGCGGTGCGGGCGCTGTCGTAGCCTCGGTTAGGAGCGAGGTGACCAGGGGCTCGCGGCGGGATGGACGATGCCTTTCCTGACGCCACGGCGCGCGACGTAAGAGTTCAGACTCGTGGGGATTCGGGGTCGTGACGGATTTGTGCTCTGAGCGAGGGGCGGCGGCGTGGGGGCTTCTGTAGAGTCGAGGAGTGCGGAAGCTTGACGGGCTGAGTTACGGGGAGT